>NZ_NIPW01000025.1 GCF_002196855.1 Haematobacter genomosp. 1
GCAAACAGACCACATTTTTCACATTACCTTCACAACACCACTTATCCACAGAACACAATGCGCAAACCACCCACTCAAAGACACAATATTACCACGCACGCGTAAGCGCAGGTTTCACTCCCGCGAATCTGCCGTCTTCCGCCCCGTGCGCACGCCCTGCGGCCAGAATCGGAGGCCCAGAAGCACCAGGATGAGTGCGCAATAGACCATGGGCTGCATGGGCCAGGATTTCACGACCATCAGATAATGCACGCCACCTGCCAGAACGGCAGCATAGGTGAGCCGGTGAAGCCGCCGCCATTGCGGGCCCAGCCGACGGATCGACAGGTTGTTGGATGTCATCGCCAGCGGGATCAGGAGAACGAATCCCGCCATTCCGATGGTGATATAGGGGCGCTTCAGAATATCGGCCCCTGCCGCAGCCCAGTTCAGACCGATATCGAACACGAGCCATGCCATCAGGTGCAGCGCCGTCAATCCGAAGGCCGTCAGCCCGATGGCCCGCCGGAACCGCAGCAGATTGAGACCTGTGAAACGGCGGAGCGGCGTGATCGCCAACCCGAGGATCAGGAGCTGAAGCGCGCGCAGCCCCAATGCATGCTCCAGCTCCCGTACCGGATCGACGCCGATCGCCCCGGTAACCGCCTGCCAGAAGACAAACGCAGCCCAAAGCAAACCTGCCAGATAGATCGTCCACGTCGGGACTCGGCGGAGCCAGCGGTTGACGCTTTCCATCAGTAGTATTTCGTGAGGTCCATGCCCGAATAAAGGCTCGCGACCTGCTCGGCATAGCCATTGAACGGTTCAGTGTCCCGCCGGCCGCCGAACAGGCCCGCGCCGATGACCCTTTCCGTCGCCTGACTCCAGCGGGGGTGATCCACCTTGGGGTTCACATTGGCGTAAAAGCCGTATTCCCCCGCGTTCTGTTCCTGCCACGCCGTTTTGGGCTGAGTGTCCGTCAGCGTGATGGAGACGATCGACTTGATCGACTTGAACCCGTATTTCCACGGCACGATCAGGCGGAGCGGTGCGCCGTTCTGGTTCGGCAGCGGCTTGCCGTAGAGGCCGGTGGCCAGAATGGCCAGCGGATGCATGGCCTCATCGATCCGCAACCCCTCCCGATAGGGCCAGTCTAGCAGGCGGCTGGACTGGTAAGGCATCTCGCTCGGGCGGTAGAGCGTCTCGAAGGCCACGTATTTCGCGGACGGCTGCACACCGAACTTTGTCAGCAGGTCGGAAAGCTGCACGCCCTGCCAGGGGATGACCATCGACCATGCCTCCACACAGCGCAGCCGATAGGTACGGTCGCGGACCGCCACGCCTTTCAGCAGGTCGGCAAGGTCATAGGTGCCGGGCCGGTCCACCAGGCCGCCAACCTTGACGGACCACGGGCTGACGGTCAGGGCCCCGGCATTGCGGGAGGGATCCTCCTTGCCGTAACCGAATTCGTAGAAGTTATTGTAGTTGGTGATATCCGACAGCGCGTTCGGCTTTGCATCGGTGGACCACTTGTCCGCGGCAAAGGCAGGAGAGGCGGCCAGCGCCCCCATACCGGCAAGAACCGCGCGGCGATCCAGCCACAGACGTTCAGGAGTGATTTCGGACCAGTGGAATTTCAATGCCGCCTCCTCACGCTCTCAGGCGAGAACGGGATAATAGCGCGGTACCGGTGCAGGTCCGGTCACATTTAGCGGAAACCGGACAGGAAAACGCCGGGCGGAGGTCCGCCCGGCGCTGATTGCGTACAACCGATGGCTCAGTGCAGCACGGCATGCGCCTCGGGCGGATGCTTCCGGGACGGCGACGCGACGCGATCCCCGATGATCAGCCCGTCCTCGCCCGCCGTCACATGCACGGTCGCACCATCCAGAACGTCACCGCCCAGCAACATCTCCGCGAGCGGATCCTGCAGCGACCGCTGGATCACCCGCTTCAGGGGACGTGCACCGAAGACCGGGTCATACCCCTCATCGGCGAGCCACTTCCGCGCGCTTTCGTCCAGCTCCAGCGTGATCTTCCGCGCCGAAAGCCGTTTCTCCAGCCGCCGAAGCTGAATGGTGACGATACCGTCCATGTCGGCCCGCGTCAGCCGGTCGAAGATCACCATCTCGTCGAGGCGGTTGAGGAATTCCGGCCGGAAGTGCATCCGCACAGCCTCCATCACCTCCGCGCGCGCCGCGCCCGGATCGGACCCTTCGGGCAGCAGGGAGAGCGCCTGACTGCCCAGGTTGGACGTCAGCACGATCAGCGTCTGCTTGAAATCGACCCTCCGTCCCTGTCCATCGGTCAGAACACCGTCATCCAGCACCTGCAGAAGCACGTTGAACACGTCGGGGTGGGCCTTCTCGACCTCGTCGAACAGCACGACCTGATAGGGCCTGCGCCGCACGGCTTCGGTCAGCACACCGCCCTCGTCATAACCGACATAGCCCGGAGGCGCGCCGATCAGACGGGCGACGGAGTGTTTCTCCATGAACTCCGACATGTCGATGCGGACCATCGCGTTGTCATCGTCAAAGAGATAGTTGGCCACCGCCTTGGTCAGTTCGGTCTTGCCGACGCCGGTCGGCCCGAGGAACAGGAACGAGCCCAGCGGGCGGTTCTCGTCGTTCAGGCCGGCGCGGGCACGCCGCACGGCGTTGGAGACAGCGCGCACAGCCTCTTTCTGGCCGATGACGCGCTTGCCGAGTTCCTCTTCCATATGGAGGAGTTTCTCGCGCTCGCCTTCCAGCAACTTGGAGGTGGGAATCCCCGTCCAGCGTTCGACGACTTCGGCGATCTGCTCGGGGCGGACCGCTTCCTCGACCATCATGTCGGAGTTGCTCTCTGCCGCCGCGAGTTTCTTCTCAAGCCCCGGAATGATCCCGTAGCTCAGCTCACCGGCGCGGGCGAGGTTGCCTTCCCGTTTCGCCTGATCGAGTTCGGCGCGCGCCTTGTCCAGCTGTTCCTTCAGACCGCGGGATTCCTCCAGCTTGTCGCGCTCCGCCTGCCACTTGGCCGTCATCTCGGCCGAGCGTTGGGTGAGGTCGGCAAGCTCCTTCTGGAGTTTCTCCAGCCGGTCCCTGGAGGCCGCGTCGTCTTCCTTCTTCAGCGCCTCCTCCTCGATCTGGAGTTGCAGGATCTGCCGATCCAGCGCGTCCAGTTCCTCGGGCTTGGAATCCACCTCCATCCGTAGCCGCGACGCCGCCTCGTCCATCAGGTCGATGGCCTTGTCCGGCAGGAAGCGGTCGGTGATGTAGCGGTGCGACAGGGTCGCCGCCGCGACCAGCGCGGAGTCGCTGATCCGCACGCCGTGGTGCAGTTCATACTTCTCCTTGATGCCGCGCAGGATGGAGATCGTGTCCTCCACCGTCGGTTCTTCCACCATCACGGGCTGGAACCGGCGGGCGAGGGCCGCGTCCTTCTCCACGTATTTGCGGTATTCATCCAGCGTGGTGGCGCCGACGCAGTGCAGTTCGCCCCGCGCTAGCGCCGGCTTGATGAGGTTGGCCGCATCCATCGCGCCGTCCGTCTTGCCCGCGCCGACCAGCGTGTGCATCTCGTCGATGAACAGGATGACCTCGCCCGCCGCCGCGGTGATTTCGGACAGGATGGATTTCAGCCGCTCCTCGAACTCGCCACGGTATTTCGCGCCCGCGATGAGCGCACCCATGTCGAGCGCCAGCAGCTTCTTGTTACGCAGGGACTCCGGCACATCGCCGTTCACGATGCGCAGCGCGAGACCTTCCGCGATCGCGGTCTTGCCGACACCGGGCTCGCCGATCAGAACGGGGTTGTTCTTCGTCCGCCGGCTCAGCACCTGCATGGTGCGTCGGATCTCGTCATCGCGCCCGATGATCGGGTCGATCTTGCCTTCCTCGGCAGCTTCCGTGAGGTCGCGGGTGTATTTCTTCAGGGCGTCATAGCCTTCTTCCGCCGAAGCGGAATCGGCGGTGCGGCCCTTGCGGATATCGTTGATCGCCGTATTCAGATTCTGCGCCGTGACAGCGCCCAGTTCCAGCGCATCCTTCGCGGCGGATTTCACCATGGCCAGCGCCATGAGGATCCGCTCAACCGGCACAAAGGAATCGCCCGCCTTCTTGGCGATCTTTTCAGCCTCGTCGAGAACCTGGCCAAGCTTCGGGTCCATATAGACCTGACCGGTATCGCCGGAGACCTTGGGCAGCTTGTCGATCGCCGCCTCCACACCTTCGGCAACACGCGCAGGTTCTCCACCCGCGCGGCGGATCAGGTTGGCGGAAAGCCCCTGATCGTCATCCATCAAAGCCTTCAGAAGATGCTCCGGAGCCAGCCTCTGGTGGTTCTCGCGCATCGCAATGGTCTGTGCGGCCTGAAGGAAACCGCGGGACCGTTCGGTGAACTTTTCAAGGTTCATGACAACTCCTTCCAAGCGCCCGGATCGAATGCCTGCCATGCAGCACATTTCTCCCGAGCCTTCGTCGTTTCAAGATTTGGGAAGCGCATCCGCCGCTTGCAAGGTGGCGCCGGCGCTTCTTTCTTGCGCGGTGGGACGAGCGGCATTAGGAAACGCGCGACCGTGAAAAAAGGGGAAACGCCATGACCGCCGATGATCGCCTTATCGTTGCGCTCGACGTGCCCAACGCCCTTGCGGGGCTGGATTTGGTGGACCGGATCGGCGATGCCGCATCCTTCTACAAGATCGGCCTCGGCATGCTGACGGGCGGAGGTCTCGCCCTTGCGAACGAGCTGAAGCAGGAGCGGGGCAAGCGCGTCTTTCTCGACATGAAGCTCTTCGACATCGGGGCGACGGTGGAGGCAGCCGTGCGCGGCCTTGCGCAATACGATCTCGATTTCCTCACGGTTCACGGCGATCCGCATGTGGTCCGCGCCGCTGTGGAGGGGCGCGGCGGACATGCCACCCGCATTCTCGCGGTCACTATCCTCACCTCGCTGGACCGGGCCGATCTGGATGCTGGCCTGATCCGCGACGGCGATGTTGCCGATATCGTGGTGGAACGCGCCTCCCGCGCGTTCGAGGCCGGAGCCGATGGCATCATCGCCTCGCCCTGGGAGGCCGCGATGATCCGCGCACTTCCTGCCGCAGAAGGACGGCTGATCGTCACGCCGGGCGTGCGGCCGGCCACTTCCTCCAGCGACGATCAGAAGCGTATCGCCACGCCTGCCCGGGCGATTGGCGATGGGGCCGACCATGTCGTCGTAGGGCGACCCATCTGGCGCGAAGATGACCCGCGCGCCGCGGCGCAAGGCATCGTCGCGGAACTCTCCTCCGTTCAGGCGCGGCACCCGAACCGGGCCTGAGACTCAGTTGGCGGGGGCAGCAGGCGCGGGATTGACATCGGGTGCCTGTCCCGGAGCGACGGACGGCGCCGTCTGGGTCGGGGTCGGGGTCGATGGGACCGTTTCCACCGGCGTGCGCCCCATCGTCAGGAAATACACGGCGACGATCACCACCACCGCGCCGATGATCATGTACCAGCGATTGGACCCGGTACCGGACCCCGGGTGCGGCGTGCCGGGCAGCGGTCCCTTACGCGGGGGCGGGCTGTTGTCGGGGATGGCCATGCGATTTCTCCTCCTCTAACCTCTCACGAAACCCCCTGGGGCGGCGGGATGTTCCCTCGACCCATCGGTTGGACCATGAAACCGGGGGTTTTGGCATGAATCGCTTGACGGGAAGCCGTTTTGTCCTTAGACGGCCCGCAACGAATTCAGGGTCCGGGTCCTTCCGCGCCCCTACTCTGCAATGTAATGTGAGGATCTGAACGATGTCGCGCGTTTGCGAATTGACCGGCAAAGGGGTCATGACTGGTAACAATATCAGCCATGCCAACAACAAGACCCGTCGCCGCTTCCTGCCGAATCTGAACGAAATCACCCTGATTTCCGATTCGCTTGGCCGCAGCTACCAGCTCCGCATCTCCGCTGCGGCGCTCCGCACGGTGGATCACCGCGGTGGTCTGGATGCTTTCCTTGCCGCGGCGAAGGACGATGAGCTTTCCCCGAAAGCTCTGAAGATCAAGAAAGAAATCGCCAAGGCCGCAACTGCTGCCTGAGCGCTGTCCTTTCGATCCAGCAACAGCCCCGCTTTCTGCGGGGCTTTTTGCATTTTGAGGTTTGCCGGTATGGAAGATGCTGCGGAAAGACCCCGGGTGAGCATAGCCTATTGCACCCAGTGCAACTGGCTCCTGCGCGCCGCCTGGATCGCGCAGGAACTGCTTCAGACGTTCGGTGAAGATCTGGGGGAGGTCGCCCTGCTGCCGCGCACGGGCGGCATGTTCGAGATCAGGGCGGGCGATTCGCTGATCTGGGAGAGAAAGCGGGATGGCGGCTTCCCGGGCCCCAAGGAAATCAAGCAGCGCCTCCGCGATGTCATCGCGCCTGAGCGTGATCTGGGCCATACCGACCGCTGATCCGCATCAGAAATCGATCGCGAGGCCTTTCTTCTCCCAATCGCCGTAACGGACCGGCTCCGGCCCGTCGCGGCCGCCCAGCTCCACCGGCAGGCCGGGCTTGCTCTCTGCCGCCCGCCGCCGCGCTTCTGCTTCGGCAAGCGCGCGTTGCGCGGCCGGGGGAAGATCGGCGCGTGCTTCGGCGCGCTGCTCGGAGCTGTCATCGGACATGGGTCACCCCCTGCTTGTCTTGAAGGGCGGGATGCTATAGCGCCCCACCGGTCAAGGCAAGTCGCCGCCCGAGGGCGGGTCAGGAGGACGGATGGAAGTCACCGGACTGGCGGCGCGAGCCGCTGCACTGCGTCTCGTGGACGGGGTTCTGACCGACGGTCGGCCGCTGGCTGACCTTCTGCTGCCGGATGGCCCGCTTCAGCGTGAAACGCCCGACACCCGCGCGCGGGGTCAGCGTCTGGCTCTTGCCACGCTGCGCAATGTCGATCGTGCAGACGCCGTTCTGAAGCCCTTTCTGCGGCGGAACCCTATCCCACCTGTCAGGAATGCCCTCCGCCTCGCGGTGGTGGAGATGCTGGCGGAAGGCGCTCCGGCCCACGGCGTCGTCAATGCGACGGTGGCGCTGCTCGGGAAATCGGAAAAGACCTCCGGGCATGCCGGTCTGGCGAATGCCGTGCTGCGCAAGGCGGCGGAGGCTCGGGACATCTGGGACCGGCAGCCGCCGCAGCGTCTGCCGGGCTGGCTCCGCGGACGGCTGAACTCGGCCTGGGGCAACCGGGCCACGCAGGCCATCGAAGCCGCCCATGTGGCGGGGGCACCGACCGACATCACCCTGAAAGGCGCGCGACCGGAAGGTCTGGCGGCAGATGCGCTGCCCACCGGGAGCTTCCGCCTGAGCGGGACCGGCGCGCTCACCGCCCAACCGGGCTATGAAAGCGGCGACTGGTGGGTGCAGGACGCGGCCGCTGCCCTGCCCGCGCGCGGGCTGGCCATTCGCGACGGGGAGGAGGTGCTCGACCTCTGTGCGGCCCCCGGAGGTAAGACGCTGCAGCTCGCCGCGGCGGGCGGCCGGGTGACGGCGGTGGACATCTCCACCCCCCGCCTCGAGCGGCTGAAGCAGAACCTTGTCCGGACCGGCCTCTCCGCCACCATCGTGGCGGCGGATCTGGAGCATTGGTCCCCTGCGGCCCCGGTTCCCGCCATCCTGCTCGATGCGCCATGCAGCGCCACGGGAACGATCCGTCGCCACCCTGACCTGCCCTTCGTGAAGGGCCCCGACAGTCTCCGCCCCCTGATCGCCCTGCAGGAGCGGCTGATCGACCGGGCGCTCGGCTGGCTCGCCCCCGGGGGCAGGCTCGTTTACTGCACCTGCTCGCTCTTGCCGGAGGAGGGGGAGAAGCAGGTGGTCGCCGCTGTCTCCCGCCACCCGTCAGTCCGCATCGAGGCTGCAGCGTGGGACTTTCCCGGCATTCCGCTCGGCTGGCGCAGCCCCGAGGGGGGCTTGCGCATTCGGCCGGACGACTGGGCGGAAATCGGCGGGATCGACGGTTTCTACATGGCCCTCCTGCGCCGGGAGTGAATCGCGAGCGTCGATGACAGCCGCCGCGCGGCGCGCTAACCTCCGGCTGACCTGAGACGGGAGACGGGCGTGCGCAAGCGACAGGGGAATATGCTGGACGGGTTAGCGGCGCGGCTTGCTGCAGTCGGGCGCGTGGCACCGCATGTCGCAACCCTGCCGCCGCCCCGTATCGACGGTGATCCGGCGCGGGGAGCGCGGCTGATGGCAGCCGCACGCTCGCCTCTGGATGCCCCCCGAAATGCCCCCCGAACGCCCTTCGCCGAAACTGCGGCCCTTACCTTTCGCTGGCTTGATGACCTTGCCGCGCTTGGGAGCAGGGCGGCACGGGAACGGGCATGGCTGTGGGTGGAGGGCTGGGACAGGCAGACAGGCTGGCGCGCCGACCTTTCCGCAGGACGCCTCCGGCGCTGGATCGGACATGCGGAATTCCTGACCGGTCCCGGCAGATCGCCCCCCCGCGCGCTTCTTTCGGGCGCAACCCGCGAGATGCACTTCCTCCGGCGTCGCTGGAAATCCCTGCCTGAAGGACCCGCCCGGGTGGAGGCCCTGACGGCTCTCGTCACCGGCTCGCTGGCTCTGGCGCGGATGCGGTCCTTCACCGGACCTGCCGCCAGAGGGCTGGCGACAGAGGCGGCGCGGTCGGTCGATCCCGGGGGGGCCGTGGCTTCCCGCAACCCGGAAGAGCTGCTCGACCTGCTGACGCTGCTGCTGGAGGCCCGCGACGCGCTCTCGGCCGCGGGCCTGACGGTTCCGCCCGCCGTGGCTGACGCCATCCAGCGGGGCGCGCCCACCCTGCGCCTGCTGCGACAGGCGGATGGCGGACTGCCGCGCCTTCATGGCGGGGCCACACCCCCGCCCGGACGGCTGGAGCGCGCACTCCTTGCCTCCGGGGCGCGGGCCAATTCCATCGCCGGCGCCCCTGCGGTGGGAGCCATGGGATATCTCCGGCTCGCGGCGCCGCGGACGACGCTCATCGTCGATGCGGCACCGCCGCCGATGGGTGCGGCCTCGCGGCTCGCCCATGCCTCCACGCTGGCCTTCGAGCTGACCTCCGGCCGACGGCCGCTGATCGTGTCGTGCGGGCCGGGGAGCGCGCTCGGCCCCGATTGGGAGAATGCCGCCCGCGCCACCCCGTCCCACTCCGTTCTGGGCATAGAGGGACTGTCCTCCGCCCGGCTCGGGACCAGCCGGGACACGGAGGAGTTGCTCTCCGACGGGCCGCGAAACGTGCGGGCCGAGGTCACCACCGGCGACGATGGCCCGCTGCTCGTCCTCAGCCATGACGGCTATGTCGCGAGCCATGGCCTCACCCATGTGCGGGAACTGGAGCTTTCCCGCGACGGGCGGATGCTTCGCGGCTATGACGCGCTCGGCGCGGCGACAGAGGCCGATCGCCGGGTGCTGGAACGCGCGATCCTCAACAGCCGCCTGCAGGGCGTGCATTTCACCATCCGGTTCCACCTGCATCCCGCAGTGGAGGCTGAGGTGGAGGGAGAGCAGATCGTCCTCCGCCTGCCCAGTACGGAGGTCTGGATCTTCCGGCAGGCGGGGGCGGCGCGGATGTCGCTGGATGCCTCCGTCTGGCTCGATCCGCATCTTGCCGCCCCGCGGCCGAGCCGCCAGATCGTTCTTTCGGGCCTTGTGGCCGACAAGGCGGGCGAGGTGGGCTGGACGCTGGCGAAATCAGAGGATACTCCGCTGGCCATCCGCGACACCGAACCGGCGGAAGAGGAGCTTCCGCAGGCCGCCCGCGCCATCCGAGCCGATGCCTGAGCCGAAGGATCTGACCATGCCCGACCTGCTGCCGATCGCCCGCGCGCTGATCTCCGTTTCCGACAAGACCGGCCTTCTGGAGTTCGCCCAGAACCTTGCCGCGCGGGGGGTGGAACTGCTGTCCACCGGCGGGACATCGGAGATGCTCCGCAAGGCGGGTCTTTCCGTGCGCGACGTGGCCGACCTGACCGGCTTCCCGGAGATGATGGACGGCCGGGTGAAGACGCTGCACCCCAAGGTGCATGGCGGCCTGCTCGCCCTCCGCGATCAGCACAAGCCGGAGATAGAAGCGCATGGGATCGAGCCGATCGACCTGCTCATCGTGAACCTCTACCCGTTCGAGGCGACTGTGGCGAAGGGCGCCGACTACGACACCTGCATCGAGAATATCGACATCGGCGGCCCGGCCATGCTGCGCGCAGCGGCCAAGAACCATGCCTGGGTGACGGTCGTCACCGATGTGGAGGACTACCACGCGCTGCTGGCCGAACTTGACCGCAACGACGACCGCGTGTCCTACGCCTTCCGCCAGCGGCAGGCGCAGATCGCCTATGCCCGCACCGCCGCCTATGACGCCGCCGTCTCCACCTGGATGGCCGCCGCGCTGGAAGAGGCGAACCCCCGCCGCCGCGCCTTTGCCGGAACGCTGGCCCAGCCGCTCCGCTATGGCGAGAATCCGCATCAGGCGGCCGCCTTCTACCGCGACGGCTCCGACCGTCCCGGCGTGGCCACCGCACGGCAGTGGCAGGGCAAGGAGCTGTCCTACAACAATATCAACGATACCGACGCCGCGTTCGAACTGGTGGCCGAATTCCCGACCGACCGCGCCGCCTGCGCGATCATCAAGCACGCCAACCCCTGCGGCGTGGCGGTGGGCGGATCGCTGCTGGATGCCTACGGGCGCGCCTATGACTGCGACCGGACCTCGGCCTTCGGCGGGATCGTGGCGCTGAACCATGTGCTGGACGGCGCCACCGCCGCGAAGATCGCCGAGATCTTCACTGAAGTCGTCATCGCCCCCGACGCGGATGACGAAGCGAAAGCCGTCTTTGCCGCCAAGAAGAACCTGCGCCTGCTCACGACGGGCACCCTGCCCGATCCGACGGCAAAGGGCCTGACATTCCGGCAGGTCGCGGGCGGTTTCCTCGTACAGGACCGCGACAATGGCGACGTGACGGCGGCTGACCTGAAGGTGGTGACGAAGCGCGCGCCCACCGATCAGGAACTGGCCGACATGCTGTTCGCCTGGAAGGTGGCGAAGCACGTGAAATCCAACGCCATCGTCTATGTGAAGGATGAGGCGACCGTCGGCATCGGCGCGGGCCAGATGAGCCGGGTCGATTCGACCATGATCGCCGCGCGGAAGGCCGAGCACATGGCCGAACTCCTGCATCTGCCGGTTTCGCCCGCGAAGGGGTGCGTGGCGGCCTCCGACGCCTTCTTCCCCTTCCCCGACGGGGTGGAGGAACTGGCCCGTGCGGGCGCGAAGGCGGTGATTCAGCCCGGCGGCTCCATCCGCGATGCGGAGGTGATCGCAGCGGCTGACGCCGCGGGGCTGGCGATGGTGTTCACCGGTCAGCGGCATTTCCGTCACTGATGGCCGGGGGATCGCTCGGGATCATGGCGGGCGTGGCCACGGCCACGTTCGTTCTGGATCAGCTCAGCAAATTCGTGGTGGTCCATCTGATGTCGCTCGACCGCGTGCGGGAGATCGACATCTGGCCGCCCTATCTCAACTTCCGCATGGCATGGAACCGGGGCGTGAACTTCGGGCTGCTGCAAGGGGATGGCGATCTGGGCCGCTGGCTGCTGATCGCCGTCGCTCTGGTCATATCGGCCTGGGTCTGGCTGTGGATGCGCAAGGAACCGCAGACCGCCGCTGCGCAGGTTTCGGCCGGTCTTCTGATCGGCGGGGCCATCGGAAACGTGATCGACCGCGTTCTCTATGGCGCTGTGGCGGACTTTCTGAACATGTCCTGCTGCGGAATCGACAACCCCTGGGCATTCAACGTCGCCGATATCGCGGTGTTCGCGGGTGCCATCGGGCTCGTCCTGTTCACCGGACGCGACAAGAAGGCGTGACGCCCCGGTTCAAAACGGCTAAACGAGGACAAAACGGCAAGAGTGCGATGGAGCGGGGCATGATACAGGCGGGTCGGATCCGGGCGGGCAGGCTCGTGCTCGTGCTGGCGGCGGCTTGCGGCCTCGCCGCCTGCGGCAACGGAAAGCTCATCCAGCTTCGCTCCGAAACCCGCAGCCCGGACGAGTTCGCCATCCTGCCGACCAAACCGCTCGACATCCCGGCGGGGCAGGCGAACCTCGCTTCCCTCCCCGTACCGACCCCCGGCGGTGCGAATCGCACCGACCCGACCCCGCTCGCCGATGCGACCGCTGTACTGGGGGGCAATGCCGGTGCGGTGGAACGTCAGGGAACCGGCGGGGATGCCGCGCTTCTGGCACAGGCCGGACGCTATGGCGCCGATCCCACCATTCGGCAGGAGCTGGCCGTGGCGGATGCCGAATTCCGCAAGGACGAAGGCCCCCTGCTCCTAGAGCGGATGAGCCGCACGACCACCTATTTCAAGGTTTATGCGCCCTATGCACTCAACCAGCAGGCCGAAATTTCCCGCTGGCGCGCAAGGGGAGTGCCGACGGTCACCGCGCCGCCTCCGCCCGCCAACTGACGGAGGCCGGCCGGGACAGGCCGCCGCTCTCACGGCCTATTTTGGCGGATAGGCCGCCCTGCAGGCATCGACCCGCGCGCCCGTCTGCACGGTCAACTCACGCCGCTTCTCCAGCAGACTGTCCAGCTTGGCCTGTTCAGCCCTAAGGTCGATGGCCCGCGGGACGTTCGTCGTCACGGGCACATCGCGCTCACACATCATCGGGCGGTAATACCCGCGCCCCCAGGAGGGGCCGGGGCACCAGTCGAAATCCGTCACCCAATCCGTCCGGCTGTCGAGCGCGAAACCGCGGGCGATGTTGCCCTGCGTCTGGTCGATCAGCATGTTCACGGTGCGGAGATCGCGCGTCGCGGTGTTGAGACAGCGCTCCTGTGGCGTTGCGCAAGCCGCGAGTCCGAGAAGCAGAAAAAGAACGGGAAACGGGCGCGTCATGATGTCATCCTCCGCCAGGCCGGCGATCCGATATCTAGCGATTATGGAACCGAAAGCCAGACTCGGCTTGGCCATCGTCCGGCGGAGAGCTATTGGGTTCCCGAAAGGCAGGATCGTCATGGATATCAATTTCGACGAACGCAAGACGCGGGCGGCGGCATGGTTCCGAACGCTCAGGGATCAGATCTGCACCGCTTTCGAGACGCTGGAGGACACGCTTCCCTCCGACCGCCCGCCCGGACGTTTCGAACTGCGTGAAACCCAGCGGGGCGGCGGGAACGGCGGCGGCGGCCTCATGTCCGTCATGCGTGAGGGGCGGGTCTTCGAGAAGGTAGGCGTCAACGTCTCGGCCGTCCACGGCACGCTCGCCCCGGCCGCGCAGGCGGCGATGGCGGCGCGGGGCGTTCCGGGCATGGCGGAGGATCCGCGGTTCTGGGCCTCCGGCATCAGCCTCGTCGCCCATATGCGCAATCCGCTCGCCCCGGCGGTCCACATGAATACGCGCATGTTCTGGACGCCGCATACATGGTGGTTCGGCGGAGGCGCCGACCTCAATCCCTGTATCGAGTTCGCCGAGGACACCGCGCATTTCCACGCCATGCTCAAGACCGCCTGCGACCTGCATGGGCCGGATTTCTATACCCGGTTCAAGGCATGGGCCGACGAGTATTTCTACATTCCGCACCGCAAGCGTGCGCGGGGGGTCGGCGGCATCTTCTTCGACGATCTGAACACCAGCGACTGGGAGGCAGACTTCGCCTTCACTCAGGATGTGGGCCGTGCCTTCCTGCCTGCCTTCCTGCCGCTGGCGGAAAAGCGCAGTCGTGCCCCCTACGGAGAGGCGGAGCGGGAGGCGCAGCTCATCCACCGCGGCCTCTATGCGGAATACAACCTTGTCTATGACCGCGGCACAAAGTTCGGTCTGGCCACGGCGCATGACCCGGAAGCAGTGCTGATGAGCCTGCCGCCGCTCGCCCGCTGGCCCTGATCTCCTACTTTCTTCCGAAGGCCCGCCCCCCCGGCGGGCCTTTTCGCTCCTTGCGCGCCAGTGGGGGAGGAATATACTCCCCCCCAGTATCGGAGGAGGGGGATGCCCAACGACCCGCGCGAAAAGCAACAGGCGCTGATCCGTGTCCGCCGCATCCGCGGCCAGATCGAAGCTCTTGAAAGATCGCTTGAAGGCGAGGCCCAGTGCGAACCGATCCTGCAACAGCTCGCGGCTGTAAGGGGTGCGGTCAACGGATTGATGGGCAGCGTTCTGGAAAGCCATCTGCGCGAGGAACTGGCTACCCCCGCCGAACCCAATCCAAGGATCGAGACCGCAATCGCGCTCGTCCGGTCCTATCTCAAGTGAAGCGTGGAGGAGAGACCCATGAAATCGCGCGCCGCCGTTGCCTTCGGTCCGGGAAAGCCGCTCGAAATCGTCGAGATCGACGTCGATCCGCCGAAGGCGGGAGAGGTTCTGATCAAGATCACCCATACCGGTGTCTGCCACACCGACGCCTTCACCCTGTCGGGCGATGACCCGGAAGGGCTGTTCCCCTGCGTGCTGGGGCATGAAGGCGCGGGCATCGTGGTTGAAGTCGGCGAAGGCGTGACGTCCGTCGCGCCGGGGGATCACGTGATCCCGCTCTACACCGCCGAATGCGGTGAGTGTCTGTTCTGCAAATCCGGCAAGAGCAACCTGTGCATCGCCGTCCGCGCGACGCAGGGCAAGGGCGTGATGCCCGACGGCACGACCCGGTTCTCCTACAATGGCGAGCCGCTCTATCACTACATGGGCTGCTCGACCTTCTCCGAATACACCGTGGTGGCGGAGGTATCTCTCGCCAAGATCAACCCGGAAGCGAACCCGGAGCATGTCTGTCTTCTGGGTTGCGGTGTGACGACCGGGATCGGGGCCGTGCACAACACCGCGAAGGTGCAGCCGGGCGACAGCGTGGCGGTTTTCGGTCTCGGCGGGATCGGTCTTGCGGTGATCCAGGGTGCGCGGCAGGCGAAGGCCGGGCGCATCATCGCGGTCGATATGAACCCCTCCAAGTTCGAACTTGCCAAGCAGTTCGGTGCGACCGACTTCATCAACCCGAAGGATCACGACAAGCCCGTCCAGCAGGTCATCGTGGAGATGACCGGTTGGGGGGTGGACCACTCGTTCGAATGCATCGGCAATGTCAATGTGATGCGGGCCGCGCTGGAATGCGCGCATCGCGGCTGGGGCCAGTCGGTGGTCATCGGTGTGGCCGGCGCGGGGCAGGAGATTTCCACCCGCCCGTTCCAGCTCGTCACCGGGCGCCGTTGGCTGGGCACGGCCTTCGGCGGGGTCAAGGGCCGCACACAACTGCCGGGCATGGTGGAAGATGCGATGTCGGGTGCGATCGAACTCGCCCCCTTCGTCACCCACACCATGCCGCTGGACGAGATCAACACCGCCTTCGACCTGATGCATGAAGGCAAGTCGATCCGCAGCGTCATCCATTATTGAGCCGAGATATGGAACGCCTCGAATCGCACGCCTGTTTCGGCGGTCAACAGGAGGTCTGGCGCCATGAGAGCCAGGCCACCGGGACACCGATGACCTTCGGTGTCTTTCTGCCGCCCCAGGCGGCAAAGGGCCCGCTGCCGGTGATCTACTGGCTCTCCGGCCTCACCTGCACGGAACAGAACTTCATCACCAAGGCCGCCGCCCAGCGCTACGCGACGGAACACGGGGTGATTCTCGTCAATCCCGACACCAGCCCAAGGGGTGACGATGTCGCGGATGATTCTGGCTACGATCTCGGCAAGGGCGCCGGATTCTACCTGAATGCGACCCAGCAACCCTGGGCGGCCAACTACCGGATGGCCGATTATATCGCCGAGGAACTCCCCGCTCTGGTGGAGGGGGCCTTCCCGGTGTCCGACCGGCGTTCGATCATGGGTCACTCCATGGGCGGACACGGGGCGTTGGTCACCGCCTTCCGCAATCCGGGCCGCTACCGGTCCGTGTCGGCTTTCTCCCCGATCGTCGGCCCCTCCGACGTGCCTTGGGGAGAGAAGGCGCTCACCGCTTATCTCGGTCCCGATCGGGGCGCGTGGGCGGAATGGGATGCGGTGCGCCTGATTCCCGGCCTGAAAGAACGTCTGCCCCTTCTGATCGATCAGGGTGGAGCGGATGAGTTCCTTGTTCGCGAACTCCAGCCGGAGCGCCTGGTCGAAGCCTGCAAGGCTGCGGGCCATCCGGTGGAACTGCGCCTTCAGGATGGCTACGACCACAGCTACTACTTCATCTCGACCTTCATGGGCGACCACATCGCCTGGCATGCGAAGGCGCTGAAGGGCTGACCAACCGCCCGTGCGCTGCCAAAGGCGGCGCGCGGGCTTGTCGCTTCGGCGCGTCAGCGCCGTCCGCTTTTACAGATCGACCTCGACACTCGCGAGCGGGCGGGAGCAGCAGGCCAGGATGAAGCCATCCTCCACCTCATCCTCGAAGATGCCGCCCTGATGGTGCATCTCCACACTGCCGCGCGCCCGGACCTTGCAGGTGCCGCAGACACCCATGCCGCAGGCAAAGGGGGCAGCAATTCCCGCCGCTTGCGCCATTTGCAGGATCGTCTGTCCGGCCCCTACCGGCACTTCCACGCCTGAGCGCGCGAACCGCACGACCGCGCCTTCCGACACCGCGGGGGCTTCCGGCAGCAGCAGTCCGCCGCTGGCTGGCCCGAAACTTTCCTGATGCCAGGCTTCCGTGGCCAGCCCGTCCGCGAGCAGCGCCGCCTGCATCGCCTCCATGAAGCCCTGCGGCCCACAGCAATAGACCTGCCGCTCCAGCCGTTCCGGCACCAGCCGCCGCAGCAGCTCCGCATCCAGCCGCCCGGCGATCAGACTCTCCCCCTCGGCTTCTCGGCCAAGAATGAACAAAAGCCGAAGGCCCGGCATCTGCCCCGCCAGCAGCTCGAGTTCCCGCCGGAACAGGATGTCATCGGCAGAACGCGCCGCATGAACATACGTGACCTTCAGGCCCGGTGCGCAGTCCGCAACCCAGCGGAGCATGGACATGCAGGGCGTCGCGCCCGATCCCGCCGAAATCAGCAGTAACGGCCCGACCAGCGGATCGGGCAGGTGGAAGTTGCCCATCGGCTGGGTGAATTTCAGCCCGAATCCGGGGGCGAGGTTGTCGAACATCCATTGCGTCGCGACGCTCCCCGCCTTCAGCTTGGCCGTGATCGAGACGGAAAACGGCCGCGAGGGGGAGGAGGAGAGCGTATAGCTCCTGAGCACCGGCCCCTCCGCCGTCGGCAGTTCGACCGTGACGAACTGTCCCGGCCGATAGGCACACCAGCGCCCCGGCGGCGGACGAAAGGTGAAGGTTCGCACATCCGCCGTTTCGGCGCGGACACCCACGCACCGCAGCGGCTCCTCCAGCGCGTTCCAAGGGAGCGGCTGGGGCAAGGTCTGAACGATCATTCCGCGGCGATCCGTGCCTGACTGTCGGGGCCAAGACGGCGCTTCAGGGTCTCGCAATACCATTCCACGAACTGCATCACGCCGCCTTCGTGGATCTCCGAATAGGGCCCCGGCTGATAGGCGGGCGAGGCGATGCCGCGGGCATTGTCCTCCACGATCCGGCGATCCTCGTCATTGGTGTGGATCCAGACCTCGGTCAGCTTCTCCAGATCATAGTCCACCCCCTCGACCGCATCCTTGTGGACGAGCCATTTCGTCGTCACCTGCGTCTGGGTCGCGGAAATCGGCAGCACCCGGAAGGAGATGGCGTGGTCGATCAGAACGTGGTTCCATGTGCTCGGGTAATGGAACAGCAGCAACGCCCCGATCCCCTCCTCGCCCGGGAAACCGTCCGAGATCTTGCGCCCCACGGCGCGCCGCCCGGTCATCGTATAGCTCTCGGCATCCCGGAGCAGCGGCACCCGAACGGCGCGCGCCTGGCCGTCCGGCTCCATGTCGAAGCGCGAGGCGAGGCCCCTTTCCTCGCAGGCGGCCCAATGGGCTGCGATCTCGGGATCGCTCCCCGCCCCGTCCACCCCGGTGACCGAGGGCGCCTCGGGATAGGTCTTGCACAGGTCGGGATGGTTGGCCGCGCAATGATAGCACTCGCGGTTGTTCTCCCAGACCAGTTTCCAGTTCCCGTTCTCGACGATGGTCGATTCAAATGCGACCTTCGCCTCCTTCAGATTGTGGGCGCCGAAATAGGTCTCCATCCGCCGTCGCTGCGGAGCGAAGTCGGCAGGCGCGCTGGCGAGACTGATCCAGACGTAGCCGGCCGCGCTTTCGCAGGCCACGGGCTTCAGACCGTAGGGCTTGGGATCGAACTCCTCTCCCATCTGCCGTGCGAAAAGCAGTTGCCCGTCGAGATCGAACGTCCACTGGTGGTAGGGACAGACGAGCCGCGACGTACGCCCCTTTTCCGTAAGGCAGATACGGGAGCCCCGATGGCGGCAGACGTTGTGAAAGGCCCGGATCGCGCCATCGCGCCCGCGCACCACGATCACCGAGTAATCGCCGACCTGCACGGTAAAGAAACTGCCCGGCTGGGCGATTTCGCAATCATGGCCGACGAACAGCCAGTCGCGATACCAGAATTCCTCCAGATCCAGCCGGTAGATGTCGTCATCGCGATAAAAGGCCTGATCCAGACTGAAACCCGGCTTCTGGCGGGCAAGCAGCGCGGCAATCGTGCTCTGTAGGGTCATCGTAGCGTCCTGCGGACCGCGAAATGGCGGATGGGTTGCTGTCTTCCCGCGATGTGGAACCGGCGTGCGGGGATGGCTGCAGAATGCCATGAAACACAGGCGCGAATGGCCGAAATTCGACGCTTTTCGACAGCAGGGCGACGCGGGCGGAAACAGCCGTCGGACGGCTCTCCCTCAGCGATCCGTGGCGTCGGTTTCCGGTGTCGTGCGGGCAGGAGCGACCCCCTCCCGCCGCCGGGCGAGCGCCGCGTCGAGTTCGAGCGCCAACATCCGCAGCCGTTCGGGAACATCGTGAAGCCTGAGTTCCGCCGATATGTCCGACAGGAGCCGTGCGAGTTCCTCCTCCGTGCGCGCCGCCGCGTCATCCAGAGGTTTCTCGACCATGCTCAAATCTCCTGTCATTACCCGGAACCGTCAGCGCTCCGCCGGGTTATCCTACGCTGCCGATCACCGGATTCAAGGACGGTCCCGGATGATGACAACTTCTTCCCGCGATGAGGTGCGGACCGACGTGGTGGCGCTGATCCCTGCGCTCCGCGCTTTCGCATGGTCACTGTGCCGGGACACGACCGACGCCGATGATCTGGTGCAGGAAACGCTGTTGAAAGCGTTGGCCAATCTCGACAAGTTTGCCCCTGGCACCCGGCTGCGGGCCTGGCTCTTCACAATCATGCGCAATACGTTCTATTCTCGTATCCGAACCCAGGGGCGAGAGACGACGGGTGCGGAAGATTGCGTCTCGGGCGATCTGATCTCTCAGCCCACGCAGGAATGGAACGTTCGCGGCGGCGAGCTGATGGAAATCGTCCGCGGCCTGCCCGTTCATTACCGCGATACCCTGATCCTTGTCGTGATGATGGGAGAGAGCTACGAGGCGGCTGCCGAGATCTGCGGCTGCACGGTCGGCACCGTCAAAAGTCGTGTCAATCGCGCCCGCAACATGGTCATCTCCGCTCTGGGTGAGACCACCGTCTGACGGATGAGACGCCTCATCGGTGAGGCAGGGGTTGCTTTTGACCGGAAGCCTTCTGGCCGGGAAAAGCCTTCATCGCTGCTTCGGATGCTTGCCGGCTGCACGTCCAAAGGAATGCAACAAGTCATCCGTCGCCAGCGCTCGACCCCGGCACTGATCGATTCGGCAAACGGGAGAGACGCTTGCGCGCTGCCCGCGGCCGTCAGGTCCAGACCACCTCCGGCTCTTGCGGATTATCTTGCGTGTTGTGCAGCCTTTCAGCAGCGGTGCCCGCCGGCATGGTGATACCCGGCGATGTCTCCTCTGCCGGACGAAAGGCCGAAAGCATGCCGACCCATGTTCGGATGTCTTGGCGATGAAATCGCCCGCTCCCATCGCTTCGGAAAGATAGCGTCCCGCGGCGAGCGCTATGCCGCCCTCATACCGGCAGTGGAAGTTCGCGCGCAAATCATCCACCTGCTGCATCCGACGAGCGCACGACCCTTGAACAAGAGAAGGTTTCGCCGCCTTCCCGATCGAGATGGAACGAGATACCCCCGCCCTTGAGGCGCACATGCTGTCGCCCGAGGGGCGTCGCGCAGAACCTTCAATTCCCTCTGTGTTGCAGCGGTTGCCGCCACAAACGGCAAGCGTCTAGGTCCACCGTAGTAGCAACGGCGAACCTCTCATCCAGCGGGTCGGCGGAAATATTCCGCACGATGTGACGGAGGAACGCTGGGAGCGTCAAACAACCTTCGTTCCGATCGCGAGCAAGATTCCGTCCAATTACGATTGTAACGATATTTCTCGGCTTCCGGCCCATTCGTACGCTTGCAGGAGATGCCTATCGCGATGCGGACATGGCAGACATCGAAATAGGTGCGCAGTATCGCATCGCAAGAGTGGCATACGATGCGCCCCCGCACGCCGGTGATGACCGCCCTTTCGTGTCGATGTAGCTCCATCGCCGCCTGCTGCACCCGGCGAAGGCCGGGCGCGCTGTCAGGATGGCGCCCCGCCCCCTTTTGGCCTCAGGATCGGGCGGCCCTGCGCGAAGCGGGGCTGCGGGCCTTGCCACTCCGCGCCTTGGCGGCGGTTCTGTGGGGCTGATTCTCCGCCTTCGGGCCGGACAGGCGTCTCTGGGGCTCCGTCGCCGGGGAAGAGGAGGAGAGATAGCGCACGGCGGCATAGCCGAGGCCAAGAAGAGCAAGGGTACGGATCAGTCTCGGCATCTGTAATCTCCGGCTTGAGTTTCCGCCGCATAACGCGGATCGTGCCCTCGCTGTTCCGCCGCCGCCCTCTCCGGGGTGGAAATCCGTTCGGCAACACGTCATGAAGACGCAGCCCCAGCAGGACGTGCGACATGCTCAGACAGTTCTTCTCCTACTACCGGCCGTGGAAGCTGCTTTTCTGCATCGATTTCGGTTGCGCCGTGCTGTCCGGGATGTTGGAGCTTGCATTCCCGCTCGCCGTCCAGGGCTTCATCGACAGACTTCTGCCGCAGGGGGACTGGTCCTTTACCTGGCTGGCGGCGCTGGGGCTTCTGGTCATCTATCTGGTGAATACCGGGCTGATGGTCGTGGTGACCTACTGGGGCCACATGCTGGGCATCAACATCGAGACGGAGATGCGGCGGCGGGCCTTCGAGCATCTCCAGAAACTCTCATTCGGGTTCTTCGACAAGGTGCGGACGGGCAAGCTCGTCGCCCGCGTCACCCGCGATCTGGAGGAGATCGGCGAGGTCGCCCACCACGGGCCGGAGGATCTGTTCATCGCTGTGATGACCTTTGCCGGGGCCTTCATCCTCATGATGTGGATCAGCCTGCCGCTCGCCCTCATCACGGCGGCGATCGTTCCGGCGATGGTGCTGATCGTGATGGTCTATGGCGGCAAGATGACGGCGACATGGCGGGCGATCTACTCCCGCGTCGGCAACTTCAACGTCCGGCTGGAAGAGAACGTGGGCGGCATGCGCGTCGTGCAGGCCTTCGCCAACGAGGATCACGAGAAGGCGCTTTTCGCAAAGGACAACGCCAACTACCGCGAAACGAAGTTGTCCGCCTACAGGGTGATGGCCGCATCACAGTCGCTGTCCTACATGGGGATGCGGCTCGTTCAGGTGGTGGTGATGGTGGCGGGCGCGAGCTTCGTGCTCAACGGGTCGCTTTCCACGGGGGGCTTCGTCGCCTTCCTTCTGCTGGTCAGCGTGTTCTTCCGCCCGCTCGACAAGATCGCCGCGGTGATCGAGACCTATCCGCGCGGCATCGCGGGCTTCCGCCGTTACCTCGAACTGCTGGAGACGGAGCCCGAAGTGGCCGACCGGCCCGACGCGCGCCCTGCCACCGCACTCACCGGTGCGATCCGGTTCGAGGATGTGAACTTTTCCTACCGGGAAGACCGGCCGGTGCTCCGCGACGTGAACCTCTCCGTCCGTCCGGGCGAGACGCTCGCCTTCGTCGGCCCCTCGGGCGCCGGCAAGACGACGCTTCTGGCGCTGCTGCCCCGATTCTATGAACCGACATCGGGCCGTATCACCATCGACGGCACCCCGATCGACGCCTTTACCCTACAAAGCCTGCGGCGTCAGATCGGCATCGTCCAGCAGGACGTGTTCCTGTTCGGCGGCACCCTGCGCGAGAACATCGCCTACGGACGGCTGGGCGCGACGGAGAACGACATCATCGAGGCCGCCCGGCAGGCGCAGCTGGGCCCGATGATCGAGCGTCTGCCGGACGGGCTGGATACCGTGGTGGGCGAAAGGGGCGTGACCCTTTCGGGCGGACAGAAGCAGCGCGTGGCCATCGCGCGCGCCTTCCTGAAGAATCCGCCGATCCTCATTCTGGACGAGGCGACCTCCGCCCTCGACAACGAGACGGAGCGCGAGATCCAGATGGCGCTGGACGCGCTGGCGGTAGGGCGCACGACCCTCATCATTGCGCACCGTCTGGCGACCATCCGGCATGCAGACCGCATCGTGGTGATGGAGGATGGCCGTGTGGTGGAGACCGGCACCCACGCCGAACTTGCGGCCTCCGGCGGGCGCTATGCCCGGCTCAGCGCCGCGTAAGGGTCAGAACCGGTAATAATAGCCGACCGTATAGACCTCGATCCCCGGATTTGGCTTGGCCAGCCCGGCGTTCGAATAATGCCGGATGTCCGCCGTGAGATAACCCGGCCCGACGGGATAGGAGAGTCCGAAGCCTGTCTGAAAATGGCCCTGAGAGCCCATGTCATGCTTGCCGACCTGTTGATCGCTGAAAAAGCCGAACCCGATCATCAGTTCCACCCCGAGATCGCCCCAGATCGGCCGGTGCCAAACGGGCGCAAGCGTGATGAGCTGCACGGAGTCGTCTCCCGGGCCGGTCTGCCAGTTGGCGACGGTCACCTCGACCAGCCGCTCGAAACCCCAGCGCTCCAGATAGCTGCCGGACCACGGGCGGACATACCCCAGACGGAAAACAGCGTCCCCATCTGCGGTCGAGCCAGCGGCAAAAGTCAGCGACTGTGCGGTAGCAGGCGTGGCCAGCATGAAGCCCGCCGTAACGGCGACGGCCAGAAGCGTCAGCGGCGCGCCGATCGAGTTCCGCACCGAATTTCCATCTCTGGTCATGCTGCTCTCCCAAGGACCACTCCCTTGGGTTTAGCTTGCAACGGTTCATTGTCCATCACGCGCGCGTGAGAATTCGCCCGTCAGGGCAAGCCGGTCACAGTCAGCGGCGGCGGTTCATTTCCGACAGACGGAGGAACGCCCGTTCCATCACCGCCATGACGGGTGCGCGCTGCGAGGAGCGGAGCGTGAGGTCCGTATCGACCAACAGCCGGATCGCCTCCTCCAGCCGCCGAATGCTCCAGCTCTGCACCTGCCGCTGCATCCGCTCGCGGCTGCGGAACGGCACTGGTGGGCGGGCACGGGAGATCCCGGAAGCGGGACCACCCGGGTCGGACGCGGCGGCGTGGAGCGCGCGGAAATGCCGGGTGGCCGAGATGCAGAGCGTCACCGGGTTCACGCCCTGCCCCTCCAACCGCTGCAGGAGGGGGCCGATCTCTCCCGTCCGCGATTCGGCGACGGCGTGAAGCAGATCGTCCGTTTCCGCCTCCATCGTCACGGGAGCCACGGCGGCCACGTCGGCAGGGCTGACGGGCGCCGCATCGCCCAGATGGTAGAGCGCCAGCTTTTCCACCAGTTGCCGGAAATCGCCCGGCTCCAGTTCCCGGCCCAGCAGCAGAAGTTCCCCCATCGCCTCGGCGGAGATGGTGCCCACCCCCTCGCGCGACAGCGTGGCCTCGATCTCCTCCCGGCTGGGAGGATCGTCATAAAGCGCGATGGTCGGGGCTTTTGGATGACCTTCGAACAGCTTGCGAAGGGCGGAGCGGGGTGTGAGCGCACCTGCCGTCACCACGAGCTGGGCATCTCCCTGCCGCCAGTCCTGAAGCGCCGCGGTGATGGCGGGGGCGACAGTGTCCGTCGCCTCCTCCACCAGAACGACGCGGGGACCGGGGAAGAAGCCCTGCGCCCGCATCGCATCGCCTGCCTGCGCCGGATCCTTGCGCAGATCGCCGCCGGGAATGCGGGTCAGGCGCATCTCCGCCTCTCCCTCCGGGCCGATGAGGGTTGCGATCATTTCCTTGCGGCGGAGCGCGACCCGCATCGGATCCGTCCCGTAGACCAGCACACCCGGCACGGCGGGATCGGGCCGGGCGAGAAACCGCGCCGCATCGCGGGCGGAGAACTTCACGCCTTCCAGCTCCCATAGGTGGCGATGAGCTGCTCCGTCACCTGATCGGCAAGCTGCCGCATCAGGCGCTTCTCGCCATCCACCTTGGCCGCGCGGCTGGAAACCGCAGAGCCAAGGCCCGAATAGCCCACGAAATTGGAGCCGGTGCCGCTATGCACCTGTTTTCCGGTCGAGAGATCCTTCACCGAATAAGCCACTTCGCCGAAAAGCTGGTAGCGGCTCGTCAGGTCATCGCGGGAGATGCTCACCCCCCATTCTTTCGTGCGGATCCGGTAGGAAAGAGCATAGCGCGGCGCTTCCGGCGGGCCCAGCACCTCCTCCACCCGTGCGAGGAAGGCATAGGTTTCGGGGTCGGTCGGATCGTCCACCCGCATCGCGCCCCGAAGCGCATTGGCCCGTCCGTTTGTCCCGTAGGCAGGGGCGAAGCCGCAGCCCGCCAGCGGAACCAGAGCAGCCAGCAGGAAGGAACGGCGGTCAGGCGACCACATTGACGATCCGCCCCGGCACCACGATCAATTTCCTGGGCGCGGCGCCGGCCAGCACCTTCACCACCGTCTCGTCGGCAAGGACGAGCTTCTCCACCTCCGCCTGCGGCATGTCCTTCGGCACGGTGATCTCGCTCCGCCGCTTGCCGTTGATCTGGATGGGCAGGGTCACGTTGTCCTCCACCAGCAGGGCGGGATCGGCCTTGGGCCAGGGGGCGGAGACGACCATCCCCTCCCCGTCGAGCAGCGCCCAGACCTCCTCCGCGAGATGCGGAACCATGGGCGACATGAGCTGCGCCATCACGCGCATCGCCTGCCGCTTCGCCTCTGCCCCGGCGGCGGAGCGGGACAGGGTATTGGTCAGTTCGTAGAGCTTCGCCACCGCCTTGTTGAACGCAAAACCGTCGATGGTCCGCGTCACTTCGTCTATCGCGCGGTGGGTGGCGCGAATCAGCGCCTCATCCTCCGCATTGGGCGCGGCCTCCGATGAGGCCGTTTCCACAGCCAGACGCCAGACCCGCGACAGATGCTTGAACGCGGCCTCCGCCCCCGCCGCCGTCCATTCCACATCCCGTTCGGGCGGGCTGTCGGACAGGATGAACCATCGCGCGGTATCCGCGCCGAATTCCGCGATGATGCTCAACGGATCGACGACGTTCTTCTTGGATTTCGACATCTTGGCAGAGGGGATGATCTCCACCGCCTCGCCCGTGGCCTTCAGGCGGCCGTTCTCCACCTCCTCGGGCAGGTGATAGACGGGACGGTCCCGCTCATCGCGGGTCATGTAGATTTCGTGGGTGACCATACCTTGCGTGAACAGTGCGTCGAACGGCTCCGCCGCCTTTGCCGGCAGATGGCCGGTGATGTTCATCGCCCGCGCAAAGAACCGCGAATAGAGCAGGTGCAGGATCGCGTGCTCGATACCGCCGATATACTGGTCCACATTCATCCAGTAATCGGCTTCGGCCTTGTCGGTCGGCGTGGGGGCGCGGGGCGCGGTGAAGCGGGCGTAATACCAAGACGAATCGACGAACGTATCCATCGTGTCGGTCTCGCGCTTCGCCGGGCCTCCGCAGGAGGGGCAGGACACGTCCCGCCAAGTGGGGTGCCGGTCCAGCGGGTTGCCCGGCTGGTCGAAGGTGACGTCATCGGGAAGCCGGACGGGCAGGTTTTCCTTCCGCTCCGGCACGACACCGCAGGCCGCGCAATGCACCACGGGGATCGGACAGCCCCAGTAGCGCTGCCGCGACAGGCCCCAGTCGCGCAGGCGATAGTTGGTGACACCCTGCCCCACCCCGTTCGTCTCGCAGAAGACGACGGCGGCAGCGACGGCGGTCTCCCCGGTCTGCACCTCCTCGCCCGCGAAACCGCGGATGTAGCGGACAGGCTCCGACTTCGGCGGGACGAAGGGCAGTTCGGCGGCGCCGTCCAGCGGTTCGAACACCGGCTCGATCGGCAGTCCGTATTTCGTGGCGAATTCGAAATCGCGCGCATCATGGGCCGGGCAGCCGAAAATCGCCCCGCTGCCATAGTCCATCAGCACGAAGTTCGCGATATAGACCGGCAGTTCCCAAGAGGTATCGAACGGGTGCCGCACGCGGATGCCGGTATCGAAGCCCTTCTTCTCGGCCTTCTCCAGCGCCTCCTCGGACGTGCCGATCCGTCGGCAGTCCTCCACGAAGGCGGCAACGTCGGGGTCATGCCGCTCCAGCGCTTTGGCAAGCGGATGATCCGGCGATATGGCCGCGAAGCTCGCCCCCATCAGCGTATCGGGCCGGGTGGTATAGACCTCGATCCGGTCGTGCCCTTCCGGCGCATCGACGGTGGAGAAGGCGAACCGCAGCCCCTTCGATTCGCCGATCCAGTTCCGCTGCATGAGCCGGACCTTTTCCGGCCACTTCTCCAGACCGTCCAGCGCCTGCGACAGCTCGCCCGCGAAATCGGAAATGCGGAAGAACCACTGCGTCAGCTCCCGCCGCTCCACCAGCGCGCCGGAGCGCCAGCCGCGGCCGTCGATCACCTGCTCGTTGGCCAGCACGGTCATATCCACCGGATCCCAGTTGACCTGCGCGGACTTGCGATAGACCAGCCCCGCCTCCAGCATGTCGAGGAACAGCGCCTGTTGCTGGCCGTAATACTCGGGATCGCAGGTGGCGAACTCCCGGCTCCAGTCGATGGAGAGGCCGAGCGGCTTCATCTGCGCCTTCATGTCGGCGATGTTGGAATAGGTCCATTCCTTCGGGTGGCCACCCCGCTCCATCGCGGCGTTCTCCGCCGGCATGCCGAAGGCGTCCCATCCCATGGGATGCAGCACCGAGAAACCGGAGGAGCTTTTGTAGCGCGCCACCACGTCGCCCATGGTGTAGTTCCGCACATGCCCCATGTGGATGCGTCCCGAAGGATAGGGGAACATCTCCAGCACGTAGTATTTGGGCCGGGCGGGATCGTGTCTGGCGGTAAACACATCCGCTTCCGCCCAGGCGGCTTGCCATTTCGCTTCGCTGGCGGAGGGATCGTAGCGGGACATATGGGCTTCCTCAGGCGGCTCGGGATCCGGGCCGGAATACACCGGCCACGCCGCCAAGGTCTAGGCCATTCGCCCGCGGTCGCAGCAAGACCGGCTGCACCGGCCGGATGCTAGAGGCGACCGTCCTGAATGCGGAGCTGCCGGGCGCGGGTCAGAATCGCATCTTCCACCTGGCGCACCGTCTCCGCGCTCACCGCGCGGCCGCCCTGGGTCTGGAGCGAAACCTTCAGCGACCGGGCATCGAGCGCGGGATCACGCACATAGACAGTGGCGCGATAGGCGCGCCCGCCGCCAGGGGGCGTGCCGTACCCCGTCACGATCACCCCGCCGAAGGGATCGACCGTCTGGATCGGCAGGAAGTTCAGCACGTCCAGCGCCGCGTTCCAGATATACTTGTTGACGTTGACGGTGGTGTTCGGGTTGTCCCGCTCGGAGAACAGATCCCAGACCGTGCCGCCTTCGGCCCGCCCGGCAGCAAGCTCCTTTTCCAGCGACCCGACCGGGATGTTCTGATCGGTGGTGTTGTTGGCGCAGCCCGCAAGAAGCAGCGCGCCACAGAGAAGTCCGACAGCCGCCCGGCTTCCGCCCAGGGTGACTTGCGAGAGAGTGCCAAGGGCCATCCGTCCGATCCGTTCTGCGCAGTCTGCCTTCCCTGTTGTCTATCCGACGGTCCCGAAGCGGACAAGTCCCTAAGCCTTTTCCATCGCCCCGCAGCGGAAAACCCGGTGTGGCAAAGCTGCACCATGCATCATCCCTTGTCAGGCGGGGCACGCGGCTCGCTTGCAATATGGGGTCCGGGCGGGAAATACAGTCTCATTCCCAGTTCGGATTTCCCTGGATTGGGCTGCACCTTGAACCACGAGGGAAAACGATGAAAAAGATCCTGTTCGCGACGACCGCGCTGGTGATGACCGCTGGTGTCGCCGCTGCCGAAGTCGCGGTCACCGGCGACGGCCGCATGGGTATCGTCTACGATGGTGAGAACGCCAACTTCAACAGCCGTATCCGCGCCATCTTCACCATGGCCGGTGAAACGGACGGCGGTCTGACCTTCGGCGGCTCCATCCGTGCCGACAACTCTGCCAATGGTACCGTGGGTGCCGCGGGCAACATCTTCATCTCGGGCGAATTCGGCAAGATCGCCATGGGCGACGTCGATGGCGCTCTTGAGAACGCCGTGGGCGATCTCTCCGGGATCGGTTATTCGAACGCCAACTCCATCATGGAATGGTACGAAACCGAATACCTGAACTACACCAATATTCAGGACCCCTACCTGCTGTATTCCTACAGCTTCGGTGACTTCGGCTTCTATGCCGGCATGAGCGACGGCACCGCCGGCGGTATGCACGGCAACACCGACAAAGACACCCCGCGCTTCGAGCAGTACTCGGTCGGCGCGACCTACGACTTCGGCGATTTCGGCGTGGCTGGCGGTTACGAATCCCGCAAGGCCGAAAACTACGAGCGTGAATACCAGTGGATCGTCAGCGCCAACGCCGCCTTCGGCGACGCGGCTCTGAAAGGCTTCTACGGCAAAGGTAAAGCCTACAACTTCGCGGGCAACGACTACGACGTCAACACTGGCGACCTGATCGCCCCGTCCGTGTTCCAGAAGTTCGACCAGTACGGCGTGTCCTTCGACTACAAGATGGGCCCGACCACGGTCACCGCGTTCTACCGTGAGCTGAGCCTCGACACGACGGGCGACGCGAAATACTACGGCCTCGGCGCGGCATACAACCTCGGCGGTGGCGCGACCCTCAAAGGCGGCGTCATGAAAATGGACCGTCCGGATGGTGCCTACATCCAGGACAACCAGTCCGGCTCGATCATCGCGCAGGACGAAACCGTCGCCGACTTCGGCGTCGTGTTCAAGTTCTGATCCGACGACCATCTACGGAGAGAGCGGGCCTTGGCCCGCTCTTTTCATTTGGTCCGGCGGGTGGTCGGATCTGTTCATTTTCGTGCTGCTGTGATCCCTTTCACCGCAAAGAAAGGAATCCAGGATGCCGCTTATCGATATCAGGAACCGTATAGCCAAGGCCGAAGCAGAGGCGGGCCGCGCGCCGGGATCGGTCCATCTCATAGCGGTGTCAAAGGTCCAGCCGAACGCGCGGGTTGAGGCCGTTCTGGAAGAAGGTCAGCGCCTGTTCGGAGAGAACAAGGTGCAGGAGGCCGCCGCCAAATGGCCGGATTTCCGCGCCCGTTTCCCGGAAACCGAAGTTCACCTGATCGGCCCGCTTCAGACCAACAAGGCCAAACAGGCCGTGGATCTGTTCGAGGCGATCCACGCCCTCGATCGGCCCAAACTGGCCCATGTCCTTGCCGATCTCGCACAAAAGCGCGGTCGCTCTCCCCGGCTGTTCATTCAGGTCAACACCGGAGAGGAGCCGCAGAAGGCCGGTTGCCTCCCCGCCCAAGCGGATGCCTTTGTCGCCGAATGCCGGGCGATGGACCTGCCCGTTGTCGGGCTGATGTGCATACCC
The DNA here is from genome assembly GCF_002196855.1 of Haematobacter genomosp. 1. Taxonomy (GTDB): domain Bacteria; phylum Pseudomonadota; class Alphaproteobacteria; order Rhodobacterales; family Rhodobacteraceae; genus Haematobacter. The sequence continues at coordinate 29,728 of NZ_NIPW01000025.1, forward strand.
CCGGTGGAGGAGGAACCCGCGCTTCACTTTGCACTTCTGGCAAGGATCGCAGCCCGGAATGGCCTTCACGAGCTTTCCATGGGCATGAGCGATGATTTCGAGACCGCCATCGCCCATGGTGCAACCTATGTGCGGGTCGGCTCCGCCCTCTTCGGGGCCCGCAACCCCCAAGGCTGATCATTGACACGCAGCGCCGTTCGGGGCGTCAGGCGTCTAGCCAGCCACAACAGGTTGTGGCGCGACAGTCCGATGCACCCCGCCGTCGGCGCACCGGGCCGTCGCCAACTGTGTAGAAAAATCGCAGACCCCCGACCCGGCAGCGCATCGGGCCAGTTCCAGTCCGTAACCAATATGAGATCGTAGAGCGGGTCGGGCCGCCGAAGGCTCTCGTGACTCCAGTCGTGCGGCGCCGCGACGAGCTGGTTGTACTCCGGGTCAGCCACATCGTCCGACCACAGGTCCCCCGGACGGATCGGGACGGCCCAGCGAGGGAGCCGCCGCTGTTCGATCCTGTCGGGACGGTAGAGCATGGCGACGATCTCGTGCCGCCCGACCGGGGTTCCGCCATCCCCCTCGCGCTTGTCGGGCACGATACCGCCCCGCCCTATGGTGCAGGGCATCAACCGGTTCCCATAGCGCAATCCGGTGGGTGTCAGGACGAGATCTCCCGTCAAAGCAGATGCCCCGACTTCCGCGCCTTGGTGGCCAGATATCCCTCATTGAATGCGGTCCTGCCAACTTTCAGCGGCACACGCTCGACGACATGGATGCCATTGGCCTCCATCATCCGCACCTTTGCGGGGTTGTTGGTAAGCAGCCGGACCTCCGAAAATCCAAGCCGCGCCAACAAGGCCGCGCCGATGCGAAAATCGCGTTCGTCATCCTCGAAGCCCAACCGGTGGTTGGCTTCCACGGTGTCGAAGCCCTGATCCTGAAGCGAGTAGGCGCGCATCTTGTTGGCCAGACCGATACCGCGACCCTCCTGATTGAGGTAAAGGAGCACACCCGCCCCTTCCTCTCCCATCCGCTCCAGCGCGGCATGAAGCTGGGGACCGCAATCGCATTTCAGGCTGCCCAGCACATCCCCCGTGAAACAGGCGGAATGCAGCCGTGCGAGAACCGGCTCCGACCGCGGCGGGCGACCTATTTCAACGGCATAGTGCTCTTCCCCTCCATCCTCCGGCCGAAAGACGTGCAGCCGCCCCGCTTCCGCCGCAGCCATGGGCACGCGCGCCGAAACGACCGGCAGCAGGGGCACCGACTGCCGAAGTTCATCCGCCGCGGCAGTGGCAGAGAGGAGTGTCAGCTCATTCTCCGTGGCAAAGGTCGCAGGATGATCGAGCGGCACCAGCACCGCGGAGGGCAGCAGATGCGCGGATTTCGCAAGCTGGAGCGCCACACGATGCAACTCCGCCCCTCCCTCCCGCTCCGCCAGTAGCGGCCCCTTCATCGGCACGCGGAGATCATCCGCAGGATCTGCCACGCATCGGAGCCAGCGCGCATCCACATCGCCGGGCACGGTGATCCGGGCGAGATCATTGTCATAGGCCCGCGCCTTCAGCGTCTCCGCCCGCCAGCCGGTGATGGCGAGAACGGGGTGCCCGATCGCGCGCAAATCGCGAAGCCGCTCCTCATCCAGCGTTTCCACGGCCAGCGCCAGCGCACCTTCGGTATCGGTCATCAGAACCACGGGCAGACCCATCCGAAGGTCCGCACGCGCCCGCGCGATCCGCTCGACAATACCGGGAATGAGACTCATGAACCTGCCCTCTCAAGACACCCCCCATCTAGGCGCTGCTGCAGGAAATTGAAACATTTCCCCGCCCCGCGACACGTCGGCGTGAGGCTTTGTAGCAATTGGCCCGCTTCCCTTGCCGGACAGCGCCGGGATGCCAATGTCCCCTGCACACGATACCGAGAGGAGAGAGCCATGGCCAACCTGAAGAAAATCCTGCTCGTCGATGATGACGACGATCTCCGCGAGGCGCTCTCCGAACAGCTCGTCATGACCGAGGATTTCGACGTGTTCGAAGCCGAGAACGGTCAGGACGCGATGGAAAAGGTCAAGGGTGGCATTTTCGATCTGGTGATCCTCGACGTAGGCCTGCCGGATACCGACGGGCGAGAACTCTGCCGCCGGATGCGCAAGCAAGGGGTGAAATGTCCTGTCCTCATGCTGACCGGCCATGACAGCGACAGCGACACCATTCTGGGGTTGGACGCGGGCGCGAACGATTACGTCACGAAGCCGTTCAAGTTTCCGGTCCTGCTTGCCCGCATCCGCGCGCAACTCCGCCAGCATGAACAATCCGAGGATGCGGTATTCCAGCTTGGCCCGTATACGTTCAAACCCTCGATGAAGATGCTGATCGACGAGCGGGAGCGGAAGATCCGTCTGACGGAGAAGGAAACGAACATCCTGAAGTTCCTCTACCGCGCCTCCGAGGGCGTCGTGCCGCGCGATGTGCTGCTGCATGAGGTCTGGGGCTACAATGCGGGCGTCACCACCCACACGCTTGAAACCCACATCTACCGCCTTCGCCAGAAGATCGAGCCTGATCCCTCGAATGCGCGGCTTCTGGTGACCGAGTCGGGCGGTTATCGGCTGGTCGCCTGATTTCACGCGATCTGGCGGAACCAATGTGTCTCCCGGAGCATTAGGTCCGCGAAGCCCTCCCGTATCGGGGTCAGGATACGGAACTCCCTGTTGGCACCTCAAAGGCCCGGCCCTGTGCCGGGCCCTTTTTTGTCCCGCTCCCTTGCCCTCCCCGCGCCCGGTTGGCATGGTCCCGCCGCCAGCCGGAGACGCCCATGACCTTTACCATCGCCACCTGGAACATCAACTCCGTCCGCCTTCGCGAAGGGCTCGTTCAGCGCCTGCTGGCAGAGGAATCGCCTGACATCCTGTGTCTGCAGGAATGCAAGTCGCCGGTTGAGAAAATCCCGGTCGAGCAGTTCCGCGCCCTGGGCTACACCCACATGGTCGCACGGGGGCAGAAGGGCTACAACGGCGTCGCAATCCTGTCGAAGCTGCCGCTCCGCGATGCCGGCGACCGGGACTTTGCCACGCTGGGCCACGCCCGCCATGTCGCGGCCGAGCTTGAGAACGGCGTGACGATCCACAATTTCTACGTCCCTGCCGGCGGTGACATTCCCGACCGGGAGGCCAATGTGAAATTCGGCCAGAAGCTCGACTTCCTGACCGACATGACGCGGTTCTTTCAGGTGGAGCGGCCGCATAAGGCCATTCTCGTCGGCGATCTGAACATCGCCCCGCGGGAAGACGACGTGTGGAACCACAAGCAACTGCTGCGCATCGTCAGCCATACACCCGTTGAGGTCGAGCATCTGGAGCAGGTGCGGGAGTCCGGGCGCTGGGTGGATGTGACGCGGCAGGACATACCGGACGGACGGCTTTACAGCTGGTGGTCCTACCGTTCCCCGGATTGGGACTCGGCAGACAAGGGGCGTCGCCTCGACCATATTTGGGCCACGCCGGATATCGTTTCAGCCGGTCATGGAAGCCGGGTATTGCGGGCGGCGCGCGGCTGGCAGCAACCCTCCGACCACGTGCCGGTTTTTGCCACTTTCGACCTGTAGGCCTACTGCAGGTCGAAGGCGTTGACCTCCACCCGGCGGCGCTCCCCGCGCCCCGCGGTGGCACCCGTCAGGCGCACCTCCGTTCCCGGGCCAAGGTCGGCACCGCGCCAAAGCGCCGTGTCTATCCGCACCGGAATGTCGCCGGAAGCATCGCGGAAAATGAAGACATCCTCCGCATGATGGGCAATGAGCGCGCCGTTCAGGCTGACGCGGGACGCTTCGCCCGCGGACCGCACCTCCGCGACGGAGGAGATCGTGCTCCGCCCGGACGACCCCATATACTGCGCCAGCGCCGGAGCTGCGGCCGCACCAGCGAGAACCACGAAGGCGAGGGGCATCTGCTGCATCTTCATGACGAGAGACCTTTCTCGGAATCGCTTGACGGTTGTCACCTATCTCACATTGAAACCGCAAAGGGTTTGTAACGGTTCCCGTCGAGCGCGCATAAGTTGCGGCAAAGATACCGCGTCTCGCTTTCGCTCTTGGTGTTTCGGATCGGTCGCCTCATATAGAGGGCAACGATTTTCCAAGGGGGCATATCCATGCTGGGACTGAGCGAGAAGAGCACAGCACCGCAGGCAGACGCCGAGCTGATCAAGGACACGACCGAAGCGACCTTCATGGCCGACGTGGTGGAGGCGAGCCGCGATATTCCGGTCATCGTGGATTTCTGGGCACCGTGGTGCGGCCCCTGCCGCCAGCTTGGCCCTGCGCTGGAAGCGGCGGTCACGGCGGCGGGCGGACGCGTCCGCATGGTGAAGCTGAATGTCGATGAGGCGCAGACGATCTCGTCCCAGCTCCGCATTCAATCGATCCCCACGGTCTATGCCTTCTGGCAGGGCCAGCCCGTTGACGGCTTTCAGGGTGCCTTGCCCAATTCCGAAGTGAGCGCTTTCGTGGAACGCGTCGCGGCGCTGGCCGGTGACGGCGGTCTGGGAGAGGCGATCGCCGCGGCGGAGCAGATGCTGGCAGAGGGCGCAGCGGAGGATGCCGCGGAAACCTTTGCGGCCATTCTCGGCGAGGATCCGGCCAGCGCCGCTGCCCTTGGCGGGCTTGTGCGGGCGCGGCTCGCGCTTGGACAGGTCGAGGAGGCGGCAACCCTGCTCGACACCCTGTCGCCCGAGCTTGCCGCGGCGCCGGAGATCGACGCCGCCCGCGCCCAGATCGAGCTTGCCCGACAGGCCGCGAATGCGGGCCCCGTAACGGAACTCCGTGCGCGGGTTGAGGCCGATCCCGCCGATCTTCAGGCGCGCTTCGATCTCGCGCAGGCGCTTCACGCCAGCGGCGATGTGGAGGGCGGGGTCGACGAGCTTCTGGACCTGTTCCGCCGTGACCGGGAATGGAACGACGGTGCCGCCAAGGCGCAGCTCTTCACCATCTTCGATGCGCTGAAACCGCAGGATCCGATCGTGCTGAAGGGGCGCCGCCGTCTCAGCTCCATGATCTTCTCCTGACGGGCGGTGCCCGCCATGGCGATGATCAAGGAATCCGACCTGCCCGATACGCTGCCGCTCTTTCCCTTGCCGGGAGCGCTGCTTCTGCCACGGTCGAAGCTGCCGCTGCATATCTTCGAGCCGCGCTATCTCGCGATGATGGAGGATTGCCTGCGCACCCGCCAGCGGCTGATCGGCATGATCCAGCCACAGGAGGACGGGGTGTTCGCCATCGGCTGTGCAGGGCGGATCTCCTCCTTTTCTGAGACGGAGGACGGGCGCTATCTCATCACGCTGACGGGGATCGCGCGGTTCCGGTTGTTGGAAGAAGTTCCGGGCTTCACCCCCTATCTGCGGGCGCGGGTGGACTGGTCCGACTACCCCCGCGACATCGGCCATGCGGAGACGGATCCGTCTCTTGAGCGGGAGGAGTTTCTGGACCTGCTCCACCGCTTCATGGAGTCGCACAGCCTGTCCACCGACTGGGGCAGCCTGAAGGAGGCGGAGGACGAGATGCTCATCAACGCCCTCTCGCAGCTTCTGCCCCTTGAGGTGGAGGACCGGCAGGCCCTGCTGGAGGCCCCGACCCTGCCCGAACGCCGGGAAGTGCTGACAACCCTGCTTGAATACGGGCTGCGCGGCGGATCGAAAGAGGAGATAATGCAATGACCATCGACCTTGCCCCCGCCGAGGCAGCGGAAGCCCCGCTGTTCGACCGCCGGATGCTGGAATCGCTCGTCTGTCCCGTCACCCATCAGGCGCTGTCCTACGATGCGGAGCGGCAGGAACTGGTCTCCCGCGCGGCAAAGCTGGCATTCCCGATCCGCAGCGGCATCCCGATCATGCTGGTGAGCGAGGCGCGCTGCCTGTGAAGCTCAGAGCCGGCGCGCCGCGGCTTCCCCCGCATGGCGGCCGGTGGCGAAACAGGCGGTGAGGAGATAGCCCCCCGTCGGTGCCTCCCAATCCAGCATCTCGCCCGCGACATAGGTTCCGGGCAGGGCGTGGAGCATGAGATCCGCGTCCACCCCGTCCCAGCGCACACCGCCTGCCGTGGAGATCGCCTCGTCCAGCGGGCGGAGGCCGCCATGCCGGATGGGCAGATGTTTCAACAGCCGCGCAAGCCCCAACGGATCCGTCGGCAGCGGTCGTCCGAATTCCTGGATCAGCGCGATGGCCGCGGGCGACAGCCGAAGCGCCTTGCGCAGGCGATTGGCAAGGCTCTCACCCTTCCGGCCCGCGCCAAGCCGTTCCGCCGCCTGCGCTTCCGTCATGTCGGGGATCAGATCCATCAGCAGCGGCGCGCCGTCCCGCACGTCCGCGACCACGGAATAAAGCCCGCCGCCTTCCAGCCCGCGGGCAGAGATCACCACCTCCCCCCGGCTGCGCAGGGCGCCTGCGGAAAGGGCGATCCCCTTCAGCGGCGCGCCGTGATGGCGCTCCATCATCGGCGACCACGGAACGATCAGCCCGGCATTCGCGGGCCGGAACGGCGCGAGCGGCACACCCTTTGCCACCAGCTGCTCCGCCCATGCCCCGTCCGAGCCGAGCCGGGCCCAGCTTGCCCCGCCAAGCGCCAGCACCGTCACATGGGGGGAGATCCGTCGCCTCCCCGCGGGCGTGTCGAAGGCGAAAGCCCCGTCCTCCCAGCCGGTCCAGCGCCAGCGGGTGCGGATCTCCACCCCCCCTTGCCCGAGCCGCAGAAGCCAGGCGCGGAGCAGCGGAGAGGCTTTCATCGCCCGCGGAAAGACCCGGCCCGTGCTGCCGGTGAACACCTGCTCCCCCAAGTCCTCCGCCCAGTGGATGACCTGCTCCGGCCCGAAGGCGGTGAGCATGGGGCGAAGCTTCTCCTCCGCCGTGCCATACTGGGCAAGAAACGCCTCCAGCGGTTCGTTCCTGGTCAGGTTCAGGCCGGATTTCCCCGCCATCAGAAACTTGCGCGCGGGCGAGGGCTTGCCCTCCGCCACCACGACGCGGCGACCGGCGGCGGCGAGAACCTCCGCCGCCATCAGGCCGGCCGGCCCCGCGCCGATCACCAGCGCATCGACGGGTTCCGGGCGCTCAGCCAAGGAGCGCCTTGATCCCCGCCGTCACCCCTTCCTTCGCGGCGAGCGCGGCTGCGGAGAGATCGTGTGCGGTTTCCATCAGCGCCTCAACCGGAACGAGACGGTCCACCAGCCCCCAGTGCAGCGCCTCTTCCGCGCCGATCCGCTGACCGGCGAGGAAGATCATCCGGGCCCGCGACGGGCCGACCAGCGCCGCCAGACGACCGGGGTCCGGCGCGGGCGGGACAAAGCCCAGCCGGATTGCGGGATAGAAGAACGTGGCCTGCGGCACCGCGATCCGCAGGTCGCAGGCAAGCACCATGCCGTGCGCACCCCCTGCCAGCGTGCCGTTCAGCGCCGCGATGGTCAGCCCCGGCACCCCCGCCACGGCGGCGGAAAGCTCCACCCAGATCGGGTCGGTCGCAAGCCCCGCGCGCGCCTCGTCCAGATCGGCCCCGGCGGAAAACACCTTGCCGCTGCCCGTCAGGATCACGGCGCGGGCTTCCGCCCGGCGGGCTTCCACCATGATCTCGACAAGCCGCACCAGCATGGCGCGGGTCAGCGCATTCGCCTTCTCCGGGCGATCGAGCGTGACGATCCACGCCCCCTCCGCCGTTTCCGTGAGGCGGATCACGCGGAAAGCCCCAGTCTTGCGCGAAGGCCCTCGTCCCGGAGCGCGAGCTCCTCCCCCAGATGGCCGTCCGCCTCCGGGCCGCACATCCACAAAAGCGCCCGCGCTGGCCATTCCGGCGGCACATGGACCGAAGGATCGAGCTGGCTCACCCGGTTGATGCCGGAGGCCCGGATGCGGACCTGCATCTCCGTCCGCACGGTTCCGGGCGACAGGCCCATGACGCGGATACCCTTCTGGCGGTTCTCCAGATCGCAGGCCCGCGTCAGCATCGCCGCGCCCGCCTTGCCGGAGCAATAGGCGCTCCACCCTTCCAGCGGGTTGTGCGCGGCGCCGGAGGAGACGGTGATGATCGTACCCGCCTCCCGCGCCAGCATTCCCGGCAGAACCGCCCGCATGCCGTTATAGACACCGGTCAGGTTGATGGTGACGGAGGCCGCCCAATCCGCCGGATCGCTGTCCGCGAGCGGGGCAATCGGATCGACGACACCCGCGTTGTTGATGAGGATATCGGGCGCGCCGAACACCGCCGCCAGCCGGTCCACCGCGGCACTCAGCTGTCCGAATTCGGCGACATCGCAGGGCAGCGCATGGGCATTCGGCCCAAGTTCCGCCGCAAGCCCGGCAAGCTGCGCCGCGTTCCGGCCCACGAGCCCCACGCGCGCGCCCTCGGCCACGAAAAGCCGTGCCGTCGCCGCGCCGATGCCACGCCCTGCGCCGGTTATCAGCGCAATCCGCCCCTCTAGTTCCGCCATCCTGTCACCTCTCCGTCAGCACGCGTCCGGGATCGGGCGAAGGGCTTGACCTGCCTTCCGGCGCACCAGATGGTGGCCCCGGCCTCCAGACGCGAAGGGTTCGACGATGCCGTATCGGAAGTTCATGCCGCAGCTCGCCCGCCCCGTGCTTAGCGCGGCGGCGATCCTCATGGCAACCACGCTCGCCGCGCGGGCCGATCTGACCCCGGCAGGGTTGTGGCAGGACTGGCAAGCGCAGGCGAATGCCGCGGGGCAGGAACTCTCGGCCGGAAATACGGCGGAAGCGGGCGGGACGCTCACGCTCACGGATGTCGCCTTCAGCGCGATGCACGGGTCGGACCGGATCAGCGGCACCATCCCGCAGATCGCCCTGACCGGCGCGGGCGGCGCCGTCGATGTCACCTTCAGCCCCGAATATCCCGTTCTGGTGGAGAGCACCCTCCCCCCCGATCCCGAGGCGCTTGCCGACGGGGAGGAGGAGGCCGTGCCGACGCGGATGACGCTCCTCATCAGCCATCCCGGCCTCGCTCTTCATGCGACGGGCCAGCCGGAGGATGTCACCTACCAGATGGCCATGCCGAACCTCACCGCCACGCTGGAGGAGATGGAGAGCGGCGAGACGGTGGACGGATCGCTCGCCCTTCAGATGACGGCGAGCGGTGTCACCGGCACCTACCGCTTCACCGGCGCGGCCAACACGGAGCGTGAGATCGACACCCGGACGCAGGTGGAGGCTGCGGGGCTCACCCTTTCCCAGAGCGGGCCGGAGGGGGAGGAGGCGATGACCGACGGCCCCGGCGGCAGCTATCAGATGGTTCTGTCCGCCCAATCGGTCGAAACCCGGTCCACCGGGGCGCTGCCGGTGATCGCCGGGGGCGCGACCTTCGCCGACCTGATCCGCCTTTCCGCCAGCGGAACGCTGAGCCACGGGCCGGTGAGCCTGACGCTCACCGAGACCGACCCGGAGGGCCAGCCGCGGATCGTGGAGGCGACAGCCGAGCGCGGCAGCGCGGATTACGCGCTCACCCACGGGCAGGTCGCCTACAAGGGGGAGACGGAGGCCGGGCGGTTGAGCGTCAGCGGCGGGCCGGAAGCGCCCCCGATGTCGCTCACCGCGGATCGTGCGAATTTCGACGCGGCCTTTCCCGCGCGGGTCGCGGAGACCGCCGAACCCTTCCGCTTCATGAGCAGGCTGGAGGGGGTGCGCGCAGACGACCTGCTGTGGCAACAGGTCGATCCCACCGGCATTCTGCCGCGCGACCCGGCGCTGGTCTCGCTCGCGCTCTCGGGCACGATGCGCTGGCTGGCCGACCCGTCGGCCATGGCCGAGGCGCCCTATCAGTTCGAGACGGTGAATATTGACGATCTGGACATCTCCGCCATCGGCGCGGGGGTGAAGGGGCGCGGCAGCTTCACCATCGACAACAGCGACCTGACAACATGGGACGGCCTGCCGAAACCCGTGGGCGGGCTGGACCTGACGATCCGGGGCAGCGATCAGGCGGTGGACAGGCTCGTGCAGCTTGGCCTGCTCGCGCCCCAGCAGGCGATGGTCGCCAAGATGATGCTGCAGGGATTCTCCCGCCCCGGACCGGAGCCGGGCACGCTGACGACCCGCATCGAGCTGACCCAGAGCGGGTCGGTCCGCGCCAATGGCAAGGGCCTGCTGCCCTGAGCGCGCTTGCCCTCGCGCCGGGGGTGGCCTACCTCAGAACGGTAATGGAGGCCCGAAAGAATGGCGGATCTTGAGAAACTGACCGTGGCGGTGCTGGACGCGGCCCGCCGCGCAGGGGCGGAGGCGGCGGATGCCCTCGCCGTGGACGGCTCCAGCGTGGAGGTGGATGTCCGTCACGGGCGGCTGGAGCAGGCGTCCCGCTCCGACGGGGTGGAGATCGGTCTCCGCGTGCTGATCGGCAAGCGGCAGGCCTGCGTCTCCGCCTCCGACGTCAGCGCGCGCACGCTGGACGAGATCGCCGAACGCGCCGTCGCCATGGCGCGCGCCGCGCCGGAGGATCGCTGGGTCGGCCTCGCGGAGCCCGGGCAACTGGCGCGGGACTGGGACACGGCGGCGCTGGAACTTTCGGCGGAGGAGGAACCACCTACGCCCGCCGATCTTGAAAGCCGCGCGCGGGAGGCGGAGGCCGCAGCGCTCTCGCACACCGGTATCGAACAGGCGGAAAGCTCTGCCACGGCGGGGGTGCGCCGCATCCATCTCGCCACGAGCAACGGGTTCTCGGGGGGCTATGTGCGGTCCTGGCATTCCCTCTCCTGCCTCGCCATCACCGGGACGGGCACCGGCATGGAGCGGGATTACTATGCCGACAGCCGCGTCCGACTGGCCGACATGGACAGCGCCGAAACCGTGGGCCGCATCGCGGCGGAACGAACGCTCGGCCGCGCCGGCGCGCGGAAGCCGGCGACGGGCATGTTCCCGGTGCTGTTCGACGAGCGGATCTCGAGTTCGCTCATCGGGCACCTGCTGGAGGCGGTGAACGGCAGCGCCATCGCTCGCGGTTCTTCCTGGCTGCGCAACGCGCTGGGAGAGGTCGTGCTGCCGGAGGCGATGAGCCTTACCGAAGACCCGCTCCGCCCCGGCGTTTTCGGCTCCCGCCCCTTCGACGCGGAGGGTCTGCCCGCCCGCTCCCGCCAGATCGTGCGCGACGGGGTGCTGACGGGCTGGACGCTTGATCTCGCCACGGGGCGGCAGCTCGGCATGGAAAGCACGGGGAATGCCGTGCGCGGCACCAGCGCCCCCCCCTCTCCCGGCGTCACCAACGTCACGCTGAGCCAGGGGCAGGCCACGCGCGACGAGCTGCTTGCCGCCATGGGAACCGGGCTTCTGGTCACCTCCTTCATCGGGGCCACGATCAATCCCAATACGGGGGATTATTCGCGCGGCGCATCGGGATTCTGGGTGGAGGGCGGCCAGATCGCCTATCCGGTGAACGAATGCACCATCGCGGGAAACCTGCGCGACATGCTGGCGCGGATCGTTCCGGCCAATGACGCGCGCACTCACCTGTCCCGCGTGGTGCCGAGCCTTTTCGTCGGGGAAATGACGGTTGCCGGATCATGACCTCGCCCTTCTGATCGACGCGGCGCAGCGGGCGGGGGAGATCTCCTCCCGCTACTGGCGCCGAGAGCCGGAGGCATGGGAGAAACCGGGCGGCGCGGGGCCGGTGACGGAGGCGGATCTCGCCGTCAACCGGATGCTTCGGGAGCAGCTGACCACGGCGCGGCCCGAGTATGGCTGGCTGTCGGAGGAAAGTGACGACAGCGAGGCTCGCCTTGGTGCACGTCGGGTGTTCATCGTGGATCCCATCGACGGCACACGCTCCTTCATGGCGGGAGAGCCGAGCTTTGCCCATTCCATCGCTGTGGCGGAGGAAGGGCGCGTGATCGCGGGCGTCGTGTATCTTCCACAGATGTCCGCGCTCTATACCGCCACAGCCGACGGACCGGCGGCGCTGAACGGCGTGCCCATCGGAGCCAGCGGGCGGACGGATCCGTCCGGTGGCACGATCCTCGCGACCCGGCCCGTGCTTCAATCCGGCATGTGGCGGGGCGGATTGATCCCGCCGATGCGGCAGGTATTCCGCGCCTCCATCGCCTTCCGCCTCTGCCTGATCGCGGAAGGGCGGTTCGACGCGCTGGTCGTGCTCCGCGACACCTGGGAATGGGATATGGCAGCGGGGGCCCTGATCGCCGCACGGGCGGGTGCCGTGGTGACGGACCGGCGCGGAGAGCAACCCCGGTTCAACCGGCGCGTCCCGCTGGTGCCGGGCATCGTCGCCGCCTCGCCCGAACTGCAGGGCAAGCTGCTGGACGGGCTGCTGCCCGATCCGTGAACCAGCCTCCCTTGAGGCGCGCGGGCACATGTCGTAACTTCCGCCATCCTCAACAAGTCTGGAAGGACCGCCCATGCAACGCCTGCATCTCGTGTTCGGGGGAGAGCTGAAAGATGTCTCCTCAACCGTTTTCAGCGATGTGAAGGCGATTGATATCGTCGGCATCTTCCCGGACTACGCTTCCGCCTATTCGGCATGGAAATCGGCCGCACAGCGCACGGTGGACGAAGCCCAGACCCGCTACTTCATCGCGCATCTCCATCGCCTGCGCGATGAGGAGCGCGAAACGAGCACGACCGAGGAGCTCGGTGGCTGACCTCGGCGCACAGGCTTCACGGGCGGAAAACCTGCCTTCCGCCACGGCGGATGCGAAACCGATAGCTGCCGGGAAAACCGGCGGATCCTTTGCGCTGCGCACCTATCTGCGGATCGGGGCGGCCCCTCCGCCCGGCGCTTCCGACGCGGGGGCACTCCTTCCCGCACGGCCTGAGGGGACTGTCCTGTGGTTCCATCTGGCCTCCGCCGGCCATCGGGCCGCGGCGGATGAGCTTGTCCGCCGCCTCCGCCGCGTTCGTCCTGCCGCTCAGGTGGTGATGACGGGCGAGGAGACCGGCACGGCGAGCCCCCAGACGGAGGCCGCGGCCTCCCGGTTTCTGGAACACTGGCAGCCCGGGCTGATCGTTCTCGTCGGCGGAGAGCTGGTGCCCGCGGTGATCGATGCCGGCCATCGCCGCGGAACCCCGATCATCGTTATCGACGGGGTGAGCGCGCCGGCCCGGGGCGGCTGGCGCTGGTGGCCCGGCGTTTCCCGCGCGATGCTGCGTCGGATTTCCAGGATACTGGTGCAGGACGAAGCCGCGCTCCGGCACTGGCGGCGCATGGGCGCGCGCCCTGAGCAGGTGGAAATCTCGGGCCGTCTGGAGGAGGGGCATGGCGCGCTCCCCTGCACCGAGGCGGAGCGTGACGATCTCGCCAATATGCTCCGCGCGCGTCCCGTCTGGCTCGCCGTGGGCCTGCCCGAGGCGGAGGAGGCCGTGGCCATCGCCGCGCACCGTGCGGCTCTGGGGTTGCGGCACCGCCTCATGATGATCGTGGTTCCCGAAGACCCGGAAAACGGCCCCTCCCTTGCCCGTCGCCTTCAGGACGACGGTTGGGACGTGGCGCTCCGCTCGCGGGAGGAGGAGCCGGTGGAGGCAGAGCAGATCTATATCGCGGATACGGAGGGGGAGCTTGGCCTGTGGTATCGCCTTGCTCCCGTGACCTATTTCGGCGGCACGCTTTCGGGCAAGGGCACGCCGCGGCATCCGTACGAGGCCGCTGCGCTCGGCTCCGCCATCCTGCACGGACCAAAGACCGGCCCCCATACGGCAGCCTATGCCCGGCTGGGGCGCGGAGGCGCGGCGCGGGTGCTGCGGGGGGCGCCGGAATTCGGCAGCGCGCTCAGCGAGTTGCTGGCTCCCGACCGGGCGGCGCAGATGGCCCACAACGCGTGGGAAGTGACGTCCAGCGGCGCCGAGGTCACTGATCGGGTCGTGGAGCTTCTGCTCCGCGCGCTTGATGAGGCCGCGGCGGCTAAGATCGGCGGGGCGGGTTGATGCAGGCACCGAGGTTCTGGTTCACTGCACCGGATCGGCCGGACTGGCGTGCGCGGCTCCTTGGCCCACTGGGCTGCATCTACGCCTCCGCCACTGCGCGGCGTGTCGCGCGCGCGCCCGAGCTTCAACCGGATGTCCCGGTGATCTGCGTGGGCAATATCAACGCGGGCGGCACGGGAAAGACGCCGACCGTCATCGCGCTTCTCCAACGTCTGGCGGAGCGCGGCGTAACGGCGGGCGTGGTCTCTCGCGGTTATGGCGGCAGGCTTCCCGGCCCGGTCCGGGTCGATCCCACCCGCCACCGGGCGGAGGAGGTGGGTGACGAACCTCTGCTGCTCGCCGCCTTCGGGCCGGTCTGGGTGGCGCGCGACAGAGCGGCAGGGGTAAGGGCGGCCATCGAGGGCGGAATGAAAGCCGTGCTGCTGGACGACGGATTGCAGAACCCTGCCGTTGCCAAGTCCCTCTCCCTCGTGGTCGCCGATGCGGCGACGGGGTTTGGCAATGGCCGCGTCCTGCCCGCCGGGCCGCTGCGGGAGCCGGTGGCGAAGGGACTGAAGCGGGCGGACCTGCTTCTGACGATCGGCGATGCCGCTGCGCAGGCACGATTCGATGGCCAATGGGGGGCGGACATCCCGATGCCCCGGCTGCGCGGTGCGCTGATCCCGCTTCAGACCGGGATGGACTGGGCGGGGCTTCGCGTTCTGGCCTTTGCGGGGATCGGACGTCCCGAAAAGTTCTTCGCCACGCTGCGCTCGCTTGGCGCAGAGATCGTGCGGGCGGAGGCTCTGCCGGATCATGCGGCCTTTTCAGCCCCGCTGCTCAACCGGCTTGCGGCAGATGCGCGGACAGGGGCGTTGCAGCTCGTCACGACGGAAAAGGACGCGGCGCGGTTGCCCGCCTCCTTCCGCTCCAGCGTGCTCACCCTGCCCGTTCGCCTTGTACTGGAGGACTGGGGGCCGCTGGATGCGGCCCTCGATCGGATCGGCCTTTAGCAGGCTGCGGAAAAGTCCGAACGGTCATGCCTATGTGTCGGAAATCGGAAAATCGGTCCGGAAACGCCCGGAAGTATAAAGATTTCCGGCTGGACTTCGTCGGATTGCGAACGATTTCCACTCCAACACAGGCCAAAAAACCTTTTTCAGCAGCCTGTTAGCGGGCCGCTGGAAAAAGTCGTGGGCCTCCCCGGCCATGCGCCGAAAACCAGAAAAGCGGTCCAGTCACGAGCCGAAACCTGCGGTTTCCGGGGAGATCTTCACCCATGTAGGGAAGCTCTCCACCCCGGAGCAACCTCGGAATACTGTTTCAGCACCCTGTTGAACGGCTGCTGAAACAAGCCTTCAGATCTGTACCGGAGCGAAAACCGTTTCATGATCTGACACATTCCGGGTCATTCCCGGGCAGATTTCCTGATTTTCAGAGCAAGTATCAGACTTCAGAGTTCATTCAGCAGCCTGTCAGCTACTGGATATCGGCAAAGACGCGGCGGAGACGGTCCACAGCCTCCTCCACCCGGCTGCGCGGCGTGGCGAGGTTGAAGCGGAGGAAGCCGTCCCCGCCCCGCCCGAAGGTGGTGCCGTGATTGGCCGCGATACCCGCCTCTCCCTCCACCCGCCGCAGCACTTCGGCCTCGCTCATGCCAAGACCGGTGAAATCCACCCAAGCAAGATAGGTCGCCTCCAGCGGCATGGAGAAAAGCCCCGGAATGGCCGAAAGGCCTTCATCGAAAAGCCGGCGGTTGCCGTCGAGATAGGTCATCAGATCATCCACCCAGGCCGCGCCCTCGGGTGAATAGGCGGCGGTGGCCATGTGCAGACCGAAGCTGTTGGGCGAGATCCCCATCGCGCCCAGCGTCGCCTGAAACTGCTTGCGCAGATGCGGGTCGGGGATGATCACATTGCCGGTATGGGCGCCGGCGATGTTGAAGGTCTTGGTCGTAGCGGTCATCATCACCAGACGGTCGAGGATGTCCGGCGCGGCCAGCGGCATGGCCGTATGCTTCTGCCCCGGATAGACCAGATCGTGGTGGATTTCGTCCGAGACGAGGATCAGGCCGTGCCGCTTGGCGAAATCGGCAAAGCCGCGCAACTCCTCCACCGTCCAGACACGACCGCCCGGATTGTGCGGCGAACACAGGATCATCATCTTTTCCCGCCCGGTCATCCTTGCATCCGCAGCGGCGAAATCGGGCACGTAACGGCCGTCGTCCAGCGCCAGGGGGCATTCCACCACCTCTCTCCCGGCGGCGCGGATGACGCGGGCAAAGGCGTGGTACACCGGCGTGAACAGCACGACACCATCGCCCGGTTCCGTCCATGTCTGCACGCAGAGACCCGTGGCGTTCACCAACCCGTGCGTGGTCATGATGGCCTCGGGCGCGACATCCCAGTGGTGCCGTTCGGCCATCCACCAGCGGATCGCCTCAAGATAAGCCCCGTCATCGCCGAAATAGCCATAGACACCGTGCCGCGCCATGCTTTCGATCGCCCGCTGCACCGCTTCGGGAGGACGGAAATCCATGTCCGCCACCCACATCGCGATGCCGCTGTCGGCAGGCACCCCGTAGTTCCGGCTCATCATGTCCCACTTTGAGGAATGCGTGCCGCGGCGGTCGATTACCTCATCGAAATCGGGAGCAGAGGTCATGGGTATCTCCTTTTCTGGGCCGAAGCCTTATCTCCGGGGTTTCGGGGTGCAACCCCCTATCCTTGGCGGTGAAAGAGAAAGTGGTGGCGAATTTCTGCGGCATCCCCATATTTGCCGATACATGCGCCACCGAGCCGCCCGCTGATCAAGGAGCAAGCCATGGCCGATACGATCTTTGCCAGCGCCCGCGCCGAAGACCCGCTGGCCTCGCTTTCCGCCGCACCGGAGGGTGCGCTTGCGATCATCACCCATGTGGAGGGGCCGTCCTATCGGCCCGTCGGCGCGATGATGGCCGTGTTGCCGGGGGGCGGGCGCATAGGGATGCTGTCCTCGGGCTGCATCGACGGTGATGTGGCACTTCACGCTGCCGAAGCCCTGACGGATGGCGCTCCGCGCAGGTTGCGTTATGGCGCAGGCTCGCCCTTCATGGACATAGAGCTGCCCTGCGGAGGCGGGCTGGACATCCTGATCCTGCCCCGCCCCGACCAGGCGGTTCTTGCCAGAGCGGTGGCGGCGCGGGAGGCGCGCAAAACGATCTCTCTCGTGGTCGAGCCCGACGGACGCCTTTTGGAAGAGCCCGCGGGCAGGGCGGCGACCGGGCTTGAGGGCGACCGATTCCACCTGTCCCTTACGCCTGATCTACGGTTTCTCGTATTCGGCCGGGGGCCGGAGGCCGCCACCTTCGCGGCCTTCGTGCGAAGTGCAGGCTGGCCCATCGAGGCGTTTTCTCCGGACCCCGAGAGCCTCCTCGGCTCCGGCGCCGTCGTGACCGCCCTTCCGCGCCCGATCATGCCCGATGTCGCGGTCGATCCGTGGACGGCAATCGTCCTGTTCTTCCACGATCACGATTGGGAGCCGGAGATCCTGAAGGGTGCGCTGACGACGACCGCCTTCTATATCGGCGCCCTCGGCAGCCAGCGGGCACGCCGCGTGCGATCGGCACGGATGCGCGAACTGGGGGTGAGCGAGGCGGATATTGCCCGGGCACGCGGCCCGGTCGGTCTCATCCCTTCCGCGCGCGATCCCCGGACGCTGGCTGCGTCCGTTCTGGCGGAGGTGCTGGGAGAGGCGCAACGCATCCCTCTCTGAACCCGTCTTTCGACGGGCACCGTCCATGCCACGCGGCAGGAGCCCGACCCCGCTACTCCGCAAGGCGGCCGTAGAAATCCGACGCCGGATCCGTCAGCACCATGCTGCGCAGCCGTTCCCATAGATAGCGGCGAAGTGTGCCGAATTCCGGCTCTCCCCGTGGATCGCGCCGCCAGCGCGGGCGGGGGAACGGAACATCGATGACCTCTGCCACCCGCCCCGGTCGCGGCGACAGCAGCACCACCCTGTCGCCCACCAACAGCGCCTCATCCACGCTATGTGTGACAAAGAGGATCGCAGGGCCATGCGCCGCGCTTTCCGTCAGGCGCATCGTCTCCGCCTGCATGAGCTCACGTGACTGGGCATCGAGGCTGGCGAAAGGCTCATCCATCAGCAAAAGCCCCGGCTCGCGCGCCAAAGCCCGCGCCAGCGCGGTGCGTTGGCGCATGCCGCCGGAAAGCTGTGCCGGATAGGCGTCGGCGAACCGGGTCAGTCCGACGAGATCAACATAACGCCGAACGCGCTCTGCACGCAGCACCTCGGGCAGGTCGGGAAGCGCGAAGGCCACGTTTCCCGCGACGGTCTTCCACGGCAGAAGGCGGAAGGACTGAAAGACGATCGCGCTTTCAACGCCCGGTACCGGACGCTTCCCCCGGACTAGCACCCTCCCGCCCGTGGGCCGCACCAGTCCGGCGGCGATGCGCAGCAGCGTGGTCTTGCCGCAGCCCGAGGGGCCAAGCAGGACGACCGTCTCCCCCTGCCGGGCCGTGAGGTTGATGTCAGACAAGGCCGCCGCGGGCGAGCCCGCGAAACTGTGCGACACATGCTCAAAGGCAAGGTAGGGATCGGCACTCGTCATCGGCAGGCGATCATCTGCGGGAGCCATCATCTGCTGGGGCTGTCCCGACCCTCTGCCACTCCGATCCTGCCCAACACGGCGTCCTCAGGTCCGAAATCCACCCAGCTTTCCATTGCCGGCCGGGGTTTGCCGGCGAAATCTTCGGTCTCCCAAAGCCAGTCCACCGTGGTGTCCAGCTCCGCCTTCTCCAGACCGCCGTTCACGCTCCAGCTCTGCGCGAAGGCCTGACCGAGCTTGACGAGCGTTTCGTGGGACACGTCGGGGCGGGCCTTCTCCATCGCTGCAACCCATGTCGCGGGGTCGGCGGCGAAATCCCGCGCGGCGAGGGTCATCGCCTCGATGACCGCGCGGACTTCCTCTCCACGCCGCTCCAGCACGGCCGTCGTGACGGCATTGACCTTGGAGACGACGGGCGCGGCGGCGTAGAAATCCTCAACCCCGACCAGCACGGACAGGCGATCCGCCTCCGGTATGGACAGGAAGGTGCCGATCGACATGGTTGTCGCCGCGATCCGCCCCGCCACAAGCGCCTGCGCCCGCACGTTCGGCTGCCCGAGCGGCACGAGATCCACCGTGGTCGGGTCTACCCCCTTTGCCGCCAGCACCCGGAGTGAGAGCAGGTGATCCACGCTGCCGATGCGCCCGATCCCGAAAGCCTTGCCCGGAAGCTCTGACGTGGAGGTCAGACCGGAGGCGACGATCATGTAGGGAAGCGCCTTGTTGGGCGAAGTCACGGCGCGCAGGTCGTCCACTCCCTGCAGGCGGAGCTGAAGGAGGGCCTCCACCCCGACATTGGCCATCTCCCCCTCACCCGAGCGCAGCGCGGCAATGGCAAGCGGGGTCTGCTGCACGCGCACGAATTCCACATCCACCCCGGCGCGGTCGAAATACCCCTCGCTCTTCGCCAGCTCCATGACCGAATTGGGAACCAGCGGTGTTTCCATATCGGTCACGATCACCCGAAAGGGTGCTGCGATCGCGGGTACTGCTAGCAGGATAGCGACGGCGCCCGCCGCGCACAAAGCTCTGACAGTCATCTGTTTTCCTCTCCCCATCTTTCCCTCGCCTTAACGGGCCGATGCGGTTCTCCACCGCGTCAGCCGGTTCTCCAGATGACGGAGCGTCTCCGTGACCGCAACGCCCACCAGAGACAGAGTGAGCACGACGACGAAATACTCGGCCATCCGAAAGGAGTTGCCATAGATCGCCAGCAGGCCGCCAAGCCCTGTCACCGCGGTGTAAAGCTCCGCCACGACCGTGTTTATCAACCCGATCGTTGCACCGAGCCTGAGCCCTACCATCAGGATCGGCAAGGAACCCGGAAGGATGACATGCAAAAAGATCCGTCCCGGCGACGCACCGGTCGCGCGGGCCATTTCCACCAGATCGGGATCGGCCTCGGAGACGCCGGTATAGGCGTTGAGGATCACGGGCATCACCGCCCCCATGAAGACGATGAAGGCCTTCGCCTCCACCCCCAGCCCAAGGAGCACGATGATGAGGGGCACGAATGCCACGCGGGGGGTCGCGGCCAAGGCATAGACAAAGATGTCCAGCATGCGCCCGAGCGGTCGCACCACGCCCATGAGCACGCCCACGACGATCCCCACGACACCCGCGCTGATCGTACCGAGCAGGTAAACCCGCAGGCTCGCCAGAAGCGCGGTCGTGAGTTCGCCATCGGCAAACAGCCGGCGCGCAGCCGATAGCGTGGCAAGCGGCGTCGCGAACAGACCCGGTGGAAGCCTCTCGGCCGTGATCTGCCATGCGAGAAGGATCAGCGCGAGAAACAGCAGCCTGAGGCCGATAACCTTCACGTCGTCAATCCTTGCTCCCCGCCGCGGTGGACAAGAGAGCAGAGGGGCGGGAGGATTTCCAGCCCCCATGCGCAATCCTTCAGGGAAGCGTGCGCAGCCCGCCCCCTTCCGTCACCAGCTGCTGCGCTAGATGGCGGGCGAGCGGCCACGGGCCGTAGCCGCTGTCGCTGTCGATCCCGCCCGCATGGCCGAGATCGAGCATATCGGCCTGCCATATCTCGGCAAGCCGCCGGGCGTTCAGCCATGGCAGCGCGGGGTCATTGCGGCTGGCGACCAGCACGGCGGGAACGTTCAGCGGCAATTTTGGCGGCGCGAAAATCTCCAGCCCCCGCGGAGCGACCAGCAATGCGCCCCCGGCCCTGATCTGCGGCCAGGAGGCGATCACGCGCGCAATCAGCGAGGCGCCCAGACCATGGCCGACCAGAACCGCCCCCGGGTGCTGAAGCAGAATACCGGCAAGTTCCACCTCCCATTGCCGGGGACAGGGTCGATGCCACTCCAACTGTTCTACCAGAAGCGCACCGGGAACGGTGCTTGCCAACCAGTGCTGCCAGTGCGGCGCAGGCGCGCCTCCCAGACCGGGAACGATAAGCATCTTGACCATGAAACCTCCGGACAAAGGCAGGCTCTCCGCGTCTTGCGGGGAGAGCACTGCCGGGTCATGAACGGGCGAGAGCAGGGATGGTTCCCAAAAACATCGCCCGATCCGGGGTTTGGCGGCTGAAGGTCAGGCCAGCTTGGGGTCAGGCCAGCATGTCCCGCACCATCGGTGCGACACGGGTTCCGTAAAGTTCGATACAGCGCATCAGATTGTCATGCGGCAGCGGTCCGGCGGAATATTTCAGGTCGAACCGCACAAGGCCCAGAGCCTTCACCGAGCGGGCGATCTTGCGGGCCACTGTCTCCGGCCCGCCGACGCAGAGCGCGCCCTGCTCCACCTCCCGCTCGAAATCCTCGCGCCGGAGCGGCGGCCAGCCCCGGCCCGCGCCGATCCGGTCGTGCATCTCCGCATAGGGGCCGAAGAACTCCGCCTTGGCGGTTTCGTCATCCACCCCGACATAGCCGGGCGAATGCATCCCCACCGGCTGCACCGGCGCGCCCGTCTGGGCAAAAACCTTGTGATAAAGGTCCACGTAGGGGCGGAAGCGTTTCGGATCGCCGCCGATGACCGCCAGCATCATCGGCAGATCATAGCTCGCCGCGCGCACGACCGATTCCGGGCTGCCGCCGACCCCGACCCAGGTGCGCAGCGGCCCCTGCTCCAGCGGCGGAAACACCTCGGTGTTCTTCAGCGGCGCACGTACGCTGCCCTGCCAGGTGACCGGCCCGCCCTTCGCCAGCTCGGCAAAGAGCGCGAGCTTCTCCTCGAAAAGCCGCTCGTATTGGTCCATCGGATAGCCGAAGAGCGGAAAGCTCTCAGTGAAGGAGCCGCGCCCCACGATCACCTCCGCCCGCCCGCCGGAGATGGCGTCGAGCGTGGAGAACCGCTGAAACACCCGCACCGGCTCATCCGAGGACAGCACCGTGACGGCGGAGCCAAGGCGGATCCGTTCGGTTCGCGCGGCGATGGCGGCCAGAACCACTTCCGGAGCGGAGACGGCGAAATCGGCGCGGTGATGTTCCCCGACCCCAAAGAAGTCGAGGCCGAGGCTATCGGCCAGAACCCCTTCCTCCACCACGTTACGGATTGTCTGCGCGTGGGTTTCCGGCCCGCCGGCGGCAGTATTCATGACGTCCCCGAACGTGTCGAGACCGAGTTCCAGAGCCTGTGCCATGGGAATTCCTCAATGGTTTTCTGGCAGATAGGCACTCTGGCCGAAATGTTCCAGATCGGGCGGCCTGCCTGCGGAACCCGCCCCGCGTTCCGGCGTTGGGGGCGTGGGTCTGCCTTCGAGCGGCAGCCCTCCCCGCATATCGCCAGAGGCCTCTTGCCCAGCCCAAAAGGACACCCCATGCCCCCACGCTCGACGCGCGACCTCTCCGCCACACGACGCGGCTTTCTTCAGGGCGGGGCGGTCGGCGTCACGGTTGCGGCTTTTGCCCGGCCAGCGCTGGCCCGGGCAGAGTTCGGGCGGACGGAGGATGTCCCCCCGCTCGACCGCTATCAGCGCGTCTTTCTCAGCGACGCGGAATGGGTCTTCATCCTGGCGGCCGTGGCACGGCTCATCCCTTCGGAAGGCGAGGGGCCGGGGGCGATAGAGGCGCGGGTGCCGGTATTCATCGACCGCCAGCTCTCGGGCGACTTCGGCAGGGCTGCGACCCTCTACATGCGGGGGCCCCATGTGCCCGATGCCGATCCGCATCTCGGCTATCAGAGCCCGCTGTCGCCCGCGCAGATTTACCGGGGCGCAATCCCGATCTTCAACGACTGGTGCATCCGCCAGAAGAGCGCGGCCTTTGCCGACCTCGCCGCCGCAGAGCAGGATGAGGCGATCACGGCACTGATGGCGGGAAAGGTTCCGCTGCCGCCGGAGATGCGGGATTTCGGCGACCTTCTTCTCCAGAATACGAAGGAGGGGTATTTCGCGGACCCGATGTATGGCGGCAACCATGGAATGCAGGCCTGGGTGCATATCGGCTTTCCCGGCGCGCGCGGCAGCTTTCTGGAATGGATTGATCAACGGGATGTGCCCTATCCGCTCGGCCCCGTGTCGATCTCCGGCGACAGGGCCTGAGCGATGGCACGCACCGAGAAGAAGAAGGACGCGGTCATCGTGGGGCTCGGATGGACAGGTGCCATCCTTGGCATGGAGCTCGCAACCGAGGGGTTGGAGGTCGTCGCGCTCGAGCGCGGCAAGGACCGGGCGACCGTGCCGGATTTCCAGTATCCCAACATCATCGACGAATTGCGCTATGGCGTGCGGCTCGAACTCATGCAGAAGCCCGCTCGCTCCACCCTGACGATCCGGCGCACGCTGACGGAGCAGGCGCTGCCCTATCGGCAGCTCGGCTCCTTCCTGCCCGGCGACGGGGTGGGAGGGGCCGGGGTTCACTGGAACGGCCAGAACTGGCGGCCGATGGAGAACGAATTCCGCCTGCGCTCCTATGTGCGCGAGAACTGGGGCGAGGGGATCATTCCCGCGGGCATGGATCTTTACGACTATCCTCTCACCTATGCGGAGCTGGAGCCGTTCTTCGACCGGTTCGAATACATGGCGGGCATTTCCGGCAAGGCGGGCAACATACGCGGGCAGATCATTCCGGGCGGCAATCCGTTTGAGGCCCCCCGCTCCCGCGATTATCCCATGCCCGCACTGCCGCAGACGCTGGACGCCACGATGTTCGCAGAGGCGGCGCGCGCCATGGGCTATCATCCCTTTCCGCGCCCCGCGGGCAATGCCTCCCGCTCCTATGTGAACGAATACGGGATGCAGCTTGGCCCCTGCAACTTCTGCGGGTTCTGCGAACGCTACGGCTGTCTGAACTACTCCAAGTCCGCGCCGCAGACCTGCATTCTGGACGCGCTGCGGCGGAAGCCCAACTTTTCCTATCGCACGGAAGCAGAAGTGATGCGCGTGGAGCTTGCCCCCGACGGCAAGACCGCGACCGGCGTCACCTATTTCGACGAAGCGACGCAGGAGGAGGTGTTTCAGCCCGCCGATCTGGTCGTTCTCTGCGCCTACCAGTTTCACAATGTGCATCTCATGCTGCTGTCTGGCATCGGCAGGCCGTATGACCCGGCCAGCGGGGAGGGCGTCACCGGGCGCAACTATGCCTATCAGGTCATGGGGGATACCTCGCTCTTTTTCCGGGAGCGCAATTTCAACCCGTTCGTCGGAGCGGGCTCGAACGGCATGTGTATCGACGATTTCGCCATCAGCCAGATCGATTTCGGGCGCGAGGGATTCATCGGCGGCAGCTACATCTCCGCAGGGATCACCAATGGCCAGCCGATACGCTCCATGAGCCTGCCGCCCGAAACGCCGAAATGGGGCAGCGGCTGGAAGAGCGGCGTGAAGGAATGGTACGGGCGCTCCATGTCCATCGGATCCCACGGGTCCAACATGTCCTATCGGGATACCTATCTCGACCTCGATCCGACCTACAAGGACCGGTTCGGGCGCCCGCTCCTCAGGATGACCTTCGACTGGAAGCCGAACGATATCCGCATGACGCAGTTCATGAAATCAAAGATCGAACCCATCGCCGAGTCGATGGCTCCCGACTTCCAGACCTCCTCCTACATGACCCATGCGAGCCGTTACGACGTGCGGCCCTACCAGACCACGCATAACGTCGGCGGGGCGATCATGGGGGCGGATCCGTCGCTTTCGGCGGTGAACCGCTATCTCCAGACATGGGACAAGCACAACGTCTTCGTGATGGGGGCATCGGCCTTTCCGCAGAACATCCAGTACAACCCCACCGGTCTTGTGGGCGCACTGGCCTATTGGGCGGCGCACGCGATCCGCACCGAGTATCTTTCCAACCCCCGCCCGCTGGTCTGAGGAGGTCGCGCCATGCTGACGTTTCTGCGCCTGCTCCTCGGCCTCGCGCTCATCGGGGTCGTGGTCGCGCTGGCGATGATCTTCGTGCCGCACCGCCCGACGCCGCTCACCACTCTGCCCGCCGATTACGAGATTCCCTCAGGGGCGGGGGAATATGCGATGTATCTGGGGGATTGCGCCGCATGTCATACTGCCGACGGCGGTGAGCGCTTCGCGGGAGGGCGACCGATAGACAGCCCGCTCGGCACGATCTACTCCACGAACATCACGCCCGACCCCGACACCGGTATCGGGCGCTATA
Organism: Haematobacter genomosp. 1; assembly: GCF_002196855.1. Taxonomy (GTDB): domain Bacteria; phylum Pseudomonadota; class Alphaproteobacteria; order Rhodobacterales; family Rhodobacteraceae; genus Haematobacter. The sequence goes on from NZ_NIPW01000025.1 coordinate 54,789, forward strand.
CGCTCGATCAGTTCCGCGCGGCGCTCTACGACGGCATCCGCGCGGATGGCGCGCATCTGTACCCCGCGATGCCCTATGAGAACTACCGCAAGCTGACGGAGGAGGATGTCCGCGCGCTCTACCACTACTTCACCGAAGAAGTGGTCCCCGTGCACCATCAGGGGCCCGAGACGAGCCTACCCTTCCCCTTCAACCAGCGTTGGGGCATCCGGGCCTGGAACTGGGTGGCGCTGGAGCAGCCCGGCTTCCGTCCCCATACGGAGGATCCACAAGTTGCCCGCGGCGCCTATCTCGTGGAGGGGCCGGGCCATTGCGGGGCCTGTCACACCCCCCGGAACCTCGTCATGGCGCAGGACGGCACGGATGCCTCGAGCGAGAGCTTCCTGCGCGGCGGAGAGATCGACGGTTGGACAGCGCCCGACCTGCGCGGAGCCAAAAGCCCCGTGGCTCTCTGGAGCGCGGAGCAGCTCAAGATGCTCTTTGCCAGCGGCCGGAGCGCCCATGCGGCGGTGACGGGAGAGATGTCGCTTGTGGTGGAAGAATCGACCCAGCACTGGACGGAAAGCGATCTGGACGCGATGGTCGCCTATCTGAAGTCCATTGCAGATCCGGCCGATCCTCGTCCCGTACGGGATCCCGCACCGACGGTCGCTCTGCTGACCCATCCGACGCGGGACATGCCCCTTGGCGCGCGGCTCTACCTAGACAATTGCGGGGCCTGCCATTTCGTCAGCGGCAAGGGCGCGGATGAGGTCTTCCCGGAGCTTGATGGCAATTTCCTGGTCAATGCGCCCTCTCCCACCGGGCTCATCGAGGTCATCCTGCACGGCTCCACCGCGCCCTCCACCGAGATCAGGCCCTATCGTCTGCGGATGCCCGACTTCGGCCATCGCCTGTCGGATGCCGAGGTGGCGGAACTCGCGACGTTCCTGCGCCAGGCCTGGACGAACGACGCCGCGCCGGTGACCGCCGCCATGGTGGCGTCGTTGCGGGAAAGCCGAACGGGAGAGGCTTCGGCCTCCAACTGAAAAAAGCCTTGAGGACATGAAAAAGCCCCCATCTGGGGGCTTTGATCTTATTGAACCTTGCTGGCGGGAGTGGAGGAGACACCTACCTGAGCCGGTCGCAGCAGACGATCATGGATCATGAAGCCTTCGCCCATGACCTGGATGATGCCGCCGGCGGCGACATTGGGGACCGGCGCCTCGAACATCGCCTGATGGATTTGCGGATCGAAGGTGTCGCCCACAGCGGGGGAAATCACCGTGATGCCGTGTTTGGAGAAGATGTTGCGCAGCTCTCGCAGCGTCAACTCCACCCCCTCGATGAAGGCGGCCGACGTCGTGCGCTGTTCATCCGTCACATGGTCGAGCGCCCGCTTCAGGCTGTCATAGACCGGCAGCATGTCACGGGCGAGCTTGGTGCCGCCGTAATGCTCCGCCTCCCGGCGATCCCTTTCAGAGCGCTTGCGGGAATTCTCCGCATCCGCCAAAGTTCGCATGAAGCGGTCGCGGAATTCGTCACGCTCGGCTTTCACCTGCTCAAGCTCTGCCTCGAAGCTGGCTTCCAGCGCCTCATCCGCGCCGTCCGTCACACCATCGATCTTTTCTTCTGCCATTCCCTATCCTTTCGCCCGGTCGGACATGAGCTTGCCGACGAGCTGCGCCGTGTAGTCCACAATCGGGACGATCCGGCCATAATTCAACCGCGTCGGGCCGATCACACCCACGGCGCCGATGATCTTACGGTCAGCGTTCATATAGGGAGACACCACGAGAGAGGAACCCGAAAGTGAGAAAAGCTTGTTCTCCGATCCGATAAAGATGCGCACGCCCTCCCCCTCCTCGGCAAGCTCCAGAAACTCGGCCAGATCGCGTTTCCGCTCCAGATCGTCGAACAGGCTGCGAATCCGTTCCAGGTCGTCTGAGTTCGACAGGAGGTTGGACTGGCCCCGCACGATCAGCCGCTCATAGCTCTCGCCATGATCGTCCCAGAGCGCGACGCCGCTTTCCACCAGCTCACGCGAAAGCGTGTCGAGTTCCTGCCGCCGCGTCTCCATCTGCTGACGAATGCTGACCCGCAATTCCGACAGCGTCCGGCCCTCCAGCAGCGCGTTCAGGAAATTGGCCGCCTCCCGCATGGAGGAAGGGGTCTGACCCGCCGGTGGGGTGAAAATGCGATTCTCCACCTGCCCGTCGGAGAACACCAGAACCACCAGCGCCCTGTCCGGTGCCAGGCTGACGAAATCGATGTGACGCACCGGCGCTTCATGCTTCGGCATCAGCACGAGGCTCGCCCCCTGCGTGATCCCCGAGAGCGCGAAACCCACCCGGTCCAGCACACTGCTGACCTCACCGGAGCCGGGGGCGAAATTCGCTTCGATCCGCTGGCGGTCCGCCGTCTCCACCGTGCCGATTTCCATGAAACCGTCCACGAACATCCGAAGGCCAAGCTGCGTGGGAATGCGCCCCGCGGAGACATGTGGACTGTCCAGAAGTCCGAGCAGCTCCAGGTCCTGCATCACGTTGCGAATGGTCGCGGCAGAGATCGGCTGACTCATGGCGCGGGTCAGCGTGCGTGACCCGATGGGCTCGCCGTTCTGCAGATACGACTCCACAACCCGCCGGAACACCTCCCGCGAGCGATCATTGAGTTGAGAGAGAATTTTCGATCCGTCCTGCATGGCACTTCCGCAGACGATTTAAGAATCGACGCGGCCGATCGTCAATCGGCGATACGTCGATCGGGGTTGCATAGTGAGGGGGGCGCCCTGTAACTGGCGCGGAAACCAGCCCGACATGAGATGACGAGAGGATTTTCCATGCGCCCCTCCGGCAGACAGGTAAGCGAATTGCGCCCGATTTCAATCGAACCGGGTTTCACGCGACATGCAGAAGGCTCCTGCCTCATCAAGGTCGGGAACACCCATGTGCTCTGCACCGCCTCTGTAGAGGACAAGCCGCCGCCCTTCCTGCGCAACACGGGACTGGGTTGGGTGACGGCGGAATACGGCATGCTCCCCCGGTCCACCCACACCCGCTCGCGCCGGGAAGCCGCGCAGGGCAAGCAGTCCGGCCGCACGCAGGAGATCCAGCGGCTGATCGGCCGGTCGCTCCGCGCAGCGGTTGACCGGGTGGCTCTGGGAGAGCGGCAGATCACGGTGGATTGCGATGTGCTTCAGGCAGATGGCGGCACCCGCTGCGCCGCAATTACCGGCGGCTGGGTCGCGCTCCGCCTCGCCGTCAACAAGCTGCTGAAGGCGGGTGTGATCACAAGCGACCCGATCATGGATCATGTCGCCGCCGTGAGCTGTGGCATCTATGCGGGTCAGGCCCTGCTGGATCTCGACTATGCGGAAGACAGCGAAGCAGGCACCGACGGGAATTTTGTGATCACGGGCAAAGGCCGCCTCGTCGAGGTTCAGATGTCGGCGGAAGGCGCCACCTTCTCTCGGGAGGAGATGTTCGGCCTGCTCGACCTCGCAGAATCCGGCGTCAAAACCCTGATAGAAGCGCAGAAAGTCGCGGTCGCATGAGGAAGTTCACCTCCGATCGCCTTCTGGTCGCCACGCATAATTCCGGCAAGCTGGAAGAAATCGCGGAACTGCTGCGCCCCTATGGCGTGGCGGTCACCGGCGCGGCGCAGATGGCCCTGCCAGTGCCCGAGGAGACGGAGGAGACTTTCGTCGGCAACGCACGGATCAAGGCCCATGCGGCGGCAAAGGCAACCGGTCTTCCGGCGCTTGCAGACGATTCCGGCGTTCAGGTTGATGGCCTCAATGGGGCGCCGGGCGTACATACAGCCGATTGGGCAGAGACGGAAAATGGCCGGGACTTCCCGATGGCGATGCGGAAGGTCCATGACCTGCTGGAGGAGCGGAATGCTCCACAGCCCTGGACGGCGCGCTTTGTCTCCACGCTCGTTCTGGCCTGGCCGGACGGGCATGACGAGGCCTTCGAGGGCGTGATGCCCGGGCAGATCGTCTGGCCCCCGCGGGGCGACAACGGCCATGGCTACGACCCCATCTTCCAACCGACGGGCCGGGACACCACATTCGCAGAGATGGAGACGTCGGAAAAGAATCGCATCAGCCATCGTGCCGAGGCGTTCCGCAAACTGGTGGAAGGGTGCTTCACATGAAAAAGCGTATCAGCAGCGGCTCCCCCTATGAGGCGGTGATCGGCTATTCGCGCGCTGTCGTGGCCGGTGACTGGTGCTTCGTTTCCGGCTGCACCGGGGCGGAGAGTGACGGACGCTTTCTGCCCGATATCGCGCGGCAGGCAGAAAACGCCCTGAACGTCATCCGGCAGGCGCTTGCCGACGCCGGGTTTGACCTCTCCGATGTCGTCCGCGTTCAATATACCGTGACCAACCGGGGGCTGGTGGATGATCTCGCTCCGGCGCTGGCTGCGGCGTTTGGTGAGATCCGCCCTGCGGCGACCATGGTCTTTGCAGACCTCATCCATCCCGAAATGCTCGTGGAGATTGAGGTCACGGCGCTGCGCGGATGAGCTTCACCGCATCGGAAGACTGGCGAAACGCGGGCTTCGGGCTGTATGTCCATTGGCCGTTCTGTCAGGCGAAATGTCCCTACTGCGACTTCAACTCCCACGTGGCGCGGGAGGTCGATCAGAAGAGATGGCTTGCCGCCTACGAAAGCGAAATCCGGCGTTTGTCGCAAGATGCCCCGGGGCGTGTCCTCAACACCGTGTTCTTCGGAGGCGGAACACCGTCGTTGATGGCACCAGAGACGGTCGCCGGTGTGCTGGAAGCGGCCCGTAGCGTCTGGCCCTTTGCCAATGACATAGAGATCACACTGGAGGCGAACCCGACTTCTGCAGAAGCCGATCGCTTCCGTGGCTACCACGAGGCCGGGGTAAACCGGCTTTCAATGGGTATCCAGTCGCTGAATGACGAGCATCTGCGCCGTCTGGGACGGCTGCACACGGCGAGCGAAGCGCGCAAGGCGTTCACCATTGCGCGGGATACCTTCGACAAGGTCAGTTTCGATCTTATCTATGCCCGTCAGGATCAGGGTCTGTCCGAGTGGCAGGCCGAACTTGGCGAGGCGCTTTCCATGGCGATTGATCACCTGTCGCTTTACCAGCTCACCATCGAGGATGGTACGGCTTTTGGGGCACGGCACGCTGCGGGCGGTCTGCGCGGCCTGCCCGATGAAGATCTCTCCGCCGATCTGTATGCCGCGACGCAGGATACCTGCGCCTCGGCCGGTCTTCCGGGCTATGAGATTTCCAATCACGCCGCAGAGGATGCGCAATCCCAGCACAACCTGATCTACTGGCGTTACGGCGACTATGCGGGTGTCGGCCCCGGCGCCCATGGCCGGTTGAGCAATCAGGCAGGCCGATTCGCCACAGACACGCCTCTCCAGCCCGGCGCGTGGCTGGAAAAGGTGGAAAGGTTTGGAAACGGTGAAGCGTCCCGCATCCCTCTGCCCGCAGAAGAACAGGCGGCCGAGTATCTGATGATGAGCCTCCGACTGGCGGAAGGGATGGACTCTCTACGCTATGAGAATCTCATGGGCAAACCGCTCGATGAGGCGGCAATCCTGTCGTTGGAGGAACTCGGATTGCTCGAACGACAGGGCGGTCGCCTGCGCGCTACGGTGCGGGGCCGAATGGTGCTGAACGGCATTATCCGCGACCTGTTGCCGGGGTAGCGATGCGCATCTTGTGGCTGATATTCGGCGGGTTGTTCGTGCTGCTGGGCTTTGTGGGCGCGGTCCTGCCGATCATGCCGACCGTTCCCTTTCTGATTGTGGCAGCCTTTTGCTTTGGCCGCTCCTCAGAGCGGATGCATGCGTGGCTGATGACTCATCGCATCTTCGGCCCGCCGCTCAGAGACTGGGAGGCGAACCGGGCTATTCGACGTCAGACGAAATGGATAGCCGTGCTGTCCATGGCGGTCGGCTTCGCCTTTGTCAGCGCCTTTGTCGGATTGCCTGCCTGGGCACTCGTGGCGCAGGGAGCAATCCTGACACTTGTCAGTATATTCATATGGACTCGGCCGGAGCCGAAGACGTAAGAATACGGCAGAGATCGTCCAGCTGCTCAAGCGAAGCGTAGCGAATGGTAAGTTGCCCGTTCCCCTGCCCCGTGCGATGGGCGATTTCGACTCGCATTCCCAAAGTTGCACCAAGATCCGTTTCCAGCGCACGAGTGTCGGCATCTTTTTCCGAACGCGGACGGGCCTCTTTGGGAGTTGCCTGTTTCTGTGCCAGCTTCTCTGTTTCGCGAACCGACAGCCCTTCAGCAATCACACGACGGCCCATCGCAATGGGATCGGCCACCGTGATCAACGCGCGGGCATGGCCAGCGCTGAGCAGACCTTCTCTCACCCATTTCAGCACTTCTTCAGGTAGTTGAAGAAGGCGCAACAGGTTCGCGATATAGCTGCGGCTCTTGCCAAGGGCTTCTGCCAGGCGCTCCTGAGTATGCCCGAAACGGTCCATGAGTTGCCGATACCCAAGAGCCTCTTCCACGGCATTCAGATCCGCGCGCTGTATATTCTCAATAATAGCGACTTCCAGAACCTCTGTGTCGCTAAAGTCCCGAATTATAACTGGAATTTCGTGAAGCTGCGCAATCTGCGCGGCTCGCCAGCGGCGCTCCCCCGCAACAATTTCATATGTGCCCCCCGGCCGCTCCCGCACGATAAGCGGCTGGATGATGCCCTTTTCCCGAATTGAGTTCGCCAGATCTTCCAGCGCCTCGCCCGAAAAATCCCGGCGAGGTTGATCCGGGTTGGGTACGATTTTCTCGACCGGAATCAATAGTTCCGCACGACGCTTCACCGATTGAGGCTCAACCTGAACATCCGCCATCAGCGCCGAAAGTCCACGACCAAGGCTACGTTTGTTTTCCTTCATGCCGCCTCCTTCAGACCCCCGCATGACGATCTGCCATTTCTTGTGCTAATGACCGATAAGCCACACTCCCGCGTGAATTGCTGTCATATGACAATACCGGCATGGCAAAAGACGGCGCTTCGCTCACCCGCACATTGCGCGGAATAATGGTTCTGAACACCAGTTCCCCAAGGTTTTCCCGCGCATCAGCTTCAACCTGCTGAGAAAGATTATTGCGTCCATCATACATCGTGAGCAATACACCTTCGATTCGCAAATCAGGATTGGCAGTTTGCCGCACCTGACGGATCGTCAGCATGAGTTGAGAAAGCCCCTCAAGCGCGTAGAACTCGCTCTGAAGAGGGACGAGGACGGAATCTGCGGCAATCATCGCGTTGACGGTCAGCAAGCTCAGCGAAGGGGGGCAGTCGATAAGAACGTAATCAAAGTCGAACTGAGGCAGACCTTCGCGAAGAGCGTCCCGCAAAAGCAGGCTTCGCTTCTCATTTGCTACGAGTTGAATATCTGCCGATGCGAGGTCCTGCGTCGCACAACAGATAGATAATCCGTCAATGCGAGTGGTCATGACGATATCACCCAGAGGCATGGCTTCGATGAGAAGGTCGTATGTCGTGAAATCCCGCGCCTCGGGCGACACACCCAATCCGGTAGAAGCGTTTCCCTGCGGATCAAGGTCAATCACCAGAACCTTTTTGCCTTGCTCCGTCAACGCTGCGGCGAGATTGATGGCAGTCGTAGTCTTTCCCACTCCACCTTTTTGGTTCGCAATGGCAATAATGTGTGCTTGGCCGGTATCAGACACGGGAAAGCCCCTTGATTTTCAGGATAACACCGTTGGGATCGGTTTCGCTCGGAAACTTTTGCACGTCAAACCGGAACTTTTCAAGGGCTTCGTGTATCTCCTGATCTACCCCCCTCCCCTTCGGGAGAAGCGCGACACCGTCTTCATACAGATGCCGCTCAACCATCGAAAGTAAGCGAGGCAAAGGGGCGAGGGCACGCGCCGAGACAACATTGGCTTTTAACGGTGGCACCGATTCTGAGCGCGTCGCTATGATATTCACTTTTACATATGCTTCTCTGGCCACTGTCGACAGAAAAGCCGCTTTGCGTTGATCGCTTTCCACTAGAGTAAAGGAACGATCCTGACCCGCGCCGAGGATCGCAACCACCATCCCCGGGAAACCGCCACCGGATCCGAGGTCAACCCAGGCCTTGAAATCGCTCGAGTACGTCAGAAGTTGCGCAGAATCACGGAAGTGACGGCTCCACAAATCATCCAGCGTGTTCATCGACACAAGGTTGATCTTGGGGTTCCACTTCCGAAGCAGTCTCTCGTAAACTTCTAAACGCTCCCGCGTTTCACGTGAAACATCGTTGAATTCAAGGCTTCTCTTCATGCAGACGCCCTATGTCGCTGGCCGCGCTTCAAGCGGAGAAGGATGAGCGCGAGCGCAGCTGGCGTCATCCCTTCAAGCCGACTTGCTTGCGCGAGTGTATCCGGCCGCGACGCTTTCAGTTTCACCTTCAATTCATTGGATAGACCGTCAAGAACATCATAATCGAAGTCGGAAGGTATTACCCACGCTTCGTCCTTCTTCAGTGCCTCCGCGACGGAAACCTGCCGATCCAGGTACTTTGCATAGAGCGCGTCCCGCTTAAGCTGCGTTTGAACGGCCAAGGAAAGCGTGCCCAACTCCGGTAGAAGAGGCAGAAGATGATGGGGTTCGACTCCAGGAAACGCCAGAAGATCGCCCCCCGTACGGCGAACTCCGTCTTGACTCACCTCGATGCCCACTGCCTGGGCTTCACGGGGGCTTGTGCGCATACATGACAGGAGTGCCCTACCCCGCTTCAGTTCGCCCATTTTTTCTTCAAAAATGGCTTGCCTAGTCTCGCTCACACAGCCCGCACCAATCCCCAGAGGCGTCAATCGCTGGTCAGCATTGTCTGCCCGGAGCGAAAGGCGAAACTCGGATCGAGATGTAAACATGCGATAAGGCTCACTGACACCCCGCGTCACAAGATCATCTATCATCACGCCGATATAGCTCTCAGTCCGACTGAATAGGATCGGATCTCGATCAAGAGCCTTCAACGCTGCATTTATGCCGGCTACCAGACCTTGAGCGCCTGCTTCCTCATACCCGGTCGTGCCATTTATCTGACCCGCGAGGTAAAGACCATCGAGTGCGCGAATTTCCAAGCTCGCTTTCAAAGCACGGGGGTCTACGTAATCATACTCGATAGCGTACGCCGGTTGAAGAATGGTCGCATTCTCCAAGCCTTCAATCGAATGAACATACTCTTCCTGAACCTCGACCGGAAGAGAAGAGGATATCCCATTGGGATAAACGGTATAGTCGTCCAACCCCTCAGGCTCTAGGAATATCTGGTGAGACGATTTGTCGGCAAATCGAACGACCTTATCCTCTATCGAAGGACAGTATCTGGGGCCAACGCCTTCGATCATCCCCCCGTACATGGCCGAGAAGGTTAAGTTTTCTCGAATGATGTCATGTGTCTTCTCATTTGTATGCGTTATTCCGCATGACACCTGCCGAACTGCGGGATGAGAGGAGCAAAAGGAAAACATCGTCGGTTCTTCATCGCCGAGTTGCCGCTCCAGAATATCCCAATTTATCGTTCGACCGTCGAGCCTTGGGGGAGTACCGGTCTTCAACCGACCCAAGTCAATTCCGAGATCAATGATCCGCTCTGCCAATGCTATTGAGGGACGAGCGCCCATTCGCCCCCCCGAATGGCGCTTATCCCCTATATGTATCACGCCGCGAAGAAAGGTCCCGGTCGTCAGGATTACTGTCTTGGAAAGTATCGTTGCTCCGTCGGCAAGCCTCACTCCACGAACCTGAACGCCTTCCACCGATATATCAGCAACCTCACCCTCAAGAATGCTTAGATTCTTTTGGCTCTCCAGTTCCTTCTTCATTCCACGTCGATAAAGCGCCCTATCGATCTGGGCGCGCGGACCTTGTACAGCCGGACCTTTGCGACGATTGAGAAGGCGGAATTGTATGCCAGCGCTATCAGCGACACGCGCCATAGCGCCGTCAAGAGCGTCTATCTCGCGGACCAAATGACCCTTGCCAAGTCCACCGATCGCGGGATTACAGGACATTACGCCGAGATCGTCTCTGCGAATAGTGATAAGAGCGGTACTCGCGCCCATCCTCGCCGCGGCGTGCGCGGCCTCTGCACCAGCATGCCCACCGCCGACGACAACGACATCGAATTGTTTCACGTGAAACACTCCTACTTACCGATGCAGAAACTTGAGAAGATCTCTCCAAGAAGATCTTCAACATCAACCCGTCCAACCAGAGATTCAAGCCTCCGAAGAGCAAAGCGGATGTGCTCAGCGACAATTTCCGCCTGACCACCTTCCAATTCCGCCGTGGCAGCGCTTAACGATAGCTCTGCGCTTTTCAGCGCTTCACGGTGTCTTTCGCGCACCATGAGTGATGCGCCAACAGCCATTCCCTCCAGGAGGTTGGCGATTTGATCGACAAGACGATCAATACCCTGCCCCGTCAATCCTGATACCGCCTCCCCATCGCCGCTGCGCAGGTCTCCTTTTCCACGCACGACGATATCATCCGGTTGTCGATCAACGCCCGGAGGAAGGACGTCATCCTCAACCAGAAAAACGCGAAGATCCGCTTTGCTTGCGCGTACCTGGGCGCGTTCAATTCCTATTGTCTCTACTATATCGCTCGTGTCCCGCAGACCAGCTGTGTCCAGCAGTGTGACCGGGAGTCCCTTAAGATCCATCCGGACTTCAATGACATCGCGAGTGGTTCCCGCAATCTCCGAGGTGATGGCTGCTTCCCGACCGGCCAAGGCGTTCAGGAGAGTAGACTTACCGGCGTTAGGTACCCCAATGATCGCTACTTCGAAGCCATCCCGGATTCTCTCGGATACCGAGGCTCCTTTGAGATCATCCCGAATATCGGATACAACGCTACCAATGAGCTCCGTGACTTCTGGACTCACGTCCACAGGAACGTCCTCGTCAGCGAAGTCTATTGTTGCTTCCATCAAGGCGGCGGCCCTGATGAGCTGCGCCCGCCATACTTCCGTTTTGGCTGATATTGCGCCTGAAAATATCCTAAGAGCTTGTTTTCTTTGAATTTCTGTTTCCGCATCGATCAAATCCGCAAGTCCTTCGACCTGCGTCAGATCCAATCGGCCATTCTCCAGAGCCCGCCTTGTAAACTCCCCCGCCTCTGCAGGGCGAAGGCCGGGCTGCTTGCTTAAGGCTGATAGAACTGCGGAAACGACGGCGATGCTGCCGTGCAGATGGAACTCTACAACCCGTTCGCCGGTGAAACTCCGCCCCGTGTCAAATACCAGCACGAGGGCTTCATCGATCAGATCGCCCGCCCACGTCAGCCGCCGAAGCGCGCTGCGCCGTGGTTCAGGCAGCGTCCCGGCAAGCGCGGCCGACGCCTCCCAGGCCAAAGGCCCGGAAATGCGTATGACCGCGACACCCGCACGTCCCCGTGCTGTCGCCAAGGCGTAGATCGTATCCATAACTCATTGATTCTAAATTATAAATCACGCGTTCATAGACTCGAAGAATTCCGAATTCGACTTTGTTTGCTTCAGCTTCGAAATCAGGAATTCAACCGCATCGGTGGTCCCCATGGGATTCAGGATGCGGCGCAGCACATAGGTTTTCTGCAGGTCGGACTTATCAACCAGCAGGTCTTCCTTCCGGGTGCCGGATTTGAGGATATCCATGGCCGGGAACACCCGCTTATCGGCAACCTTCCGGTCAAGCACGATCTCGGAGTTGCCCGTGCCTTTGAATTCTTCGAAGATCACCTCGTCCATCCGGCTGCCCGTGTCGATAAGGGCGGTTGCGATGATGGTCAGCGAGCCCCCCTCCTCGATATTTCGAGCGGCGCCGAAGAAGCGTTTCGGCCGCTGGAGCGCATTGGCATCCACGCCGCCCGTCAAGACCTTACCGGAGCTGGGAACAACGGTATTGAAGGCCCTGCCAAGACGCGTGATCGAGTCCAGCAGGATCACCACATCCCGCTTGTGCTCCACCAATCGCTTGGCCTTTTCGATAACCATTTCCGCAACGGCTACGTGACGCGTCGCAGGCTCATCGAAGGTGGATGAGATGACCTCGCCACGCACGCTCCGCTGCATGTCGGTGACCTCCTCCGGCCGCTCGTCGATCAGCAAGACGATCAGATAGCATTCCGGGTGATTACGCTCGATCGAATGGGCGATGTTCTGAAGCAGCACGGTCTTGCCCGTGCGCGGCGGAGCCACGATGAGACTCCGCTGCCCCTTCCCGATCGGCGCGACAAGGTCGATGATCCGCGCTGAACGGTCGCGGATGGTCGGATCCTCGATCTCCATCTTCAGACGCTCATCGGGATAAAGCGGTGTCAGGTTGTCGAAATGCACCTTGTGCCGTGCTTTCTCCGGGTCGTCGAAGTTGATCCGGTTGACGGCAACCAGACCAAAGTAACGCTCGTTCTCACGCGGAGCCTGGATCACACCCTCGACCGTGTCGCCGGTGCGCAGGGAATATTGGCGGATCATCTCGGGCGAGACGTAGATGTCATCCGGCCCGGATAGGTAGTTCGCTTCGGGCGAACGCAGGAATCCGAAGCCGTCCTGAAGCACTTCCAGAACGCCGTCCCCCCCGATCTCCCAGCCTTCCTCGGCATGTTCCTTGAGGATCTGGAACATCATTTCCCCCTTCCGCATGGAAGAGGCGTTCTCGATCTCCCACTCCTCCGCCATGGCGAGGAGGTCAGCGGGGCTCTTTGCCTTGAGATCGGCGAGGCTAAGACGTTCTTGGGTCATGGGGATAGGTTCTCGAAGGCGCCGGACGGCACGTTTGACAAAATTGTCTGCGGAAAACGCGAAGGACCGGACGGTCACGCAATGCGGCATATAGAGATCCGTCGCGGTCGAGTCAACGTTTTCAGTATTTCACGATGACCGAAATGACGATGACGATCATCAGCAGCGTCGGCACCTCGTTCATGATCCGATAGCTGCGCCCGCTGACGCTGTTGGTCCCTTGCACGAAGTCCTTCCGTCGTGCGGCCAGCCAGCCGTGAAAGGCGCTCATGGCCAGCACCGCACCCGCCTTCACCCAGGGCCACCCCAGCGACCAGTTAACGACCCCTGGCGTCATCACTAGGCAAAGCCCGAACAGCCATGCCGCGATCATTGCTGGGTTGATGATGGCTCGCAGCAGCCGACGCTCCATCGTCTGGAACAGCAGATCCGTCTCACCGCCCGGCGGAACGCTCTCGGTGTGATAGACGTAGAGCCGCGGCAAATAGAACAACCCGGCCATCCAGGCGATCACGCTGATGACGTGAAAAGACAATGTCCATGGATAAAGGGTGGCCAGCAGCTCGCCCATCGGAACCTCGCTCTCATACCTTCTACTCTTAAATAAGAAAATAAAGAGAAGATGAAGTTGATGTAGGGCCTTGGGATAACTGAATCCCGGACGTTGCCCCGGATCTGTTCCACAGGACGACGGATCTGTCGATAAGAGTCACGGATCCCGGAACATGATTGTGGATAACACTAAATCAACCCGCAGGATCAAGGGGATGGCTTGTGATTTTTTTGTGGATAGCTGTAGCAAGCCAAAACGAATCGCACGGATCCCGCGAGTCGTCCACCGGCCCGTGACGGATCCGTCCCACTGTGGGAAAGCGGGCTGTTGCTTGACAGCGGATCTGGATTTCGTGGATCGGTGTGGATCACCTGCATGCCTTCCACAGAACTATAACGCGGTTGTCCACAGGATAATACATGATGATGCCTCTTGTCCTCGCCTCAGTTTCGGAAATTCGCGCGACGCTTCTGCGCAACGCAGGCGTGACCTTTGAGACTGTTCCTGCCCGGATCGATGAAGTGACCATCCGGGCTGCGCTGGAGGCAGAAGGCGCGAAGCCGCGCGACGTGGCCGATGCGCTGGCGGAGTTCAAGGCGCGCAAGGTGGCCGAGAAGCGGCCCGACGCGCTGGTGATCGGCTGTGATCAGGTGCTGGAGTGCGAGGGAAGGATCTATGGCAAGCCAGAAACCCGTGATGCAGCGAAAGCACAGTTGCTGGAGCTTCGGGGAAGGCGGCACCGGCTTCTTTCGGCAGCCGTGGTATATGAAGCCGCTGCGCCTGTCTGGCGGCAGATCGGAGAGGTCAGGCTGACGATGCGGACATTCTCCGACGATTGGTTGGACGGGTATGTCGCGCGGAACTGGGAGAGCATCCGGCACGCGGTCGGAGCCTACAAGCTGGAGGAAGAGGGCGTTCGCCTCTTCTCCCGGATCGAGGGAGATTACTTTTCGGTGCTTGGTCTGCCACTTGTCGAACTTCTGAACTATCTCGCTGCGCGAAAGGTCATCCCGTCATGACGGAGGGTGGAATTCCTCTCGCCGGGGTGATCGGATCACCTGTCGAGCACAGCAAATCGCCGGTTCTGCACGGTCACTGGCTCAGGACATACGGCATCCGGGGCTTCTATATTCCCATGAATGTCGCCCAGGCCGATCTGGTCGAGGTGATCCGCAGCCTGCCGAAGGCGGGATTCGTGGGTGTGAACGTCACCATCCCGCACAAGGAAAGCGCGTTGAAGCTGGCGGATCTCGTCACCGACCGGGCGGCCTTGATCGGCGCCGCGAATACGTTGATCTTTCGTCGGGATGGCAAAATCCACGCGGATAACACCGATGGCTATGGCTTCATCGCGAACCTGCGTCAGAATGCGCCCCTCTGGGATCCGAAGGCCGGGCCGGCCGCGGTGTTCGGTGCAGGTGGTGCAGCCCGCGCCGTCATTGCCTCTTTGATCGAAGTGGGCGTGCCCGAGATCCGCCTCTCCAACCGCTCCAAGCCGCGTGCAGAGGCGCTCCGGCACGATTTCGGTACCCGGATCGTCGTTCATGACTGGGTGCAGGCAGGGGCGATGCTGGAGGATTGCCTGACCGTGGTCAACACGAGCTCGCTGGGCATGGTCGGCAAGCCGGAACTGCGGGTGCCGCTGGACGCGCTCTCACCCAGGGCGCTGGCGACAGATATCGTCTACACGCCGCTCCGGACCGGGTTCCTGCTGGAGGCAGAGGCCCGGGGGTGTACGGTGGTGGACGGGCTGGGCATGCTCCTTCATCAGGCCGTTCCGGGGTTTGAGCGCTGGTTCGGGCGACGGCCGGAGGTGGATGAGGAAACGCGGGAGGCAGTGCTGGCATCATGACGACGCCTTTCGTTCTCGGGCTGACCGGCTCCATCGGGATGGGAAAATCCACCACTGCCGCGTTTTTCGCAGACGCCGGGATTCCCGTATGGGATGCCGATGCGGCGGTACACCGTCTCTATGCGGCGGGAGGGCAGGGGGCCGAGGCTATCCGGTCACTCCATCCCACGGCGCTGGTGGATGGCGCAGTGGACCGGGACCGCCTGAAGCATTGGATTTCCGAAGACCCGCATGCGCTGGTTCAGATCGAAGCCGTCATCCATCCGCTGGTGGCGGTCGATCGTGCGCGTTTCATGGAGCAGGCGGAAGCAGCCGGCGCGGATATGGTCGTGCTGGACATTCCCCTGCTTTTCGAGACCGGCCACGACACCTGGATGGATGCCGTGGCAGTCGTCACCGTCGATCCTGCGGTTCAGCGGGATCGGGTGCTGGCTCGCGGTACGATGACGCCTGCCCAGTTCGACGCGATTCTGGAAAAACAGATGCCGGATGCACAGAAACGTGGCCGCGCGGACTACGTTATCGAGACCAATAGCCTTGAAGAAGCCCGCAATGCTGTGCTTTCCCTGATCGAGCAGATCAGGAAAAGCCAGCATGCGTGAGATCGTTCTCGATACCGAAACCACCGGTTTTGAACCGGAGCAGGGCGACCGCATCGTCGAAATCGGTGCGGTTGAGCTGTTCAATCACATGCCCACGGGGCGGACGTTCCATGTCTACATCAATCCCGAACGCTCCATGCCGCCGGAGGCGTTCGAGGTTCATGGGCTGGGCGACGATTTTCTCCGCGACAAGCCGGTCTTCCGTGAAGTGGCGCAGGACTTTCTGACGTTTGTGGGAGACGCGCGGCTTGTCATCCACAATGCCGCCTTCGACATGAAGTTTCTCAATGCGGAACTGGGGTGGCTCGGTCTGCCGAGGATACCCTTCGAACAGGCGGTGGATACGCTCGCCATCGCAAGACGGCGGTTTCCGGGGTCACCGGCCTCGCTGGATGCTCTCTGCCGCCGGTTCGGCGTGGACAATTCGGCGCGGGAAAAACACGGCGCGCTGCTGGACAGCGAGATACTCGCCGAAGTCTATCTGGAGCTGATCGGCGGGCGGCAGCCGGACTTCGCGCTTGGTGTCGCTCAGGAAACGCGGCAGAGAACGGAGATCCGTGTCTGGCGCCCGGGCCCGCGTCCCGGGGCCCTCCCTCCGCGACTGACTGCGGAAGAAAAGGAAGCCCATGCCGCCTTTGTGGCGGGCATGGGCGAGGCTGCGCTCTGGCGCCGCTATACCTGACTTCAGTTCGGCGTCATCGCCGGCGGTTGCGTCGCCCGCCGCGCCAGTTCCTGCCGGTAAAGGGCAAGGAAGTCGATGTTGTCTAGCGACAGCGGAGGGAACCCGCCGTCACGGGTCACGTCGGAGACGATGCGGCGCACGAAGGGGAACAGCATGCGCGGACATTCGATGAGCAGGAACGGATGCATCTGGTCCTCCGGCACGCCCTCGATCGCGAAGACCCCGGCGTAATCCAGCTCCAGCAGGAACAGCGGCTCGTTGTTGGATTTGTTGCGCGAGGTGATCTTGAACTTGGTTACCACCTCATAGTGGTTGGTCGTCCCGCGCTTGCGGGCATCAAGGCTCACCTGCACCTGAATGTCGGGCTGCATCTCGCCGTTCTGCGCACCCTTCTGGGCGACGACATTCTCGAACGACAGGTCGCGCGTGTACTGTGCGAGCACCTGCATCCTGACTTGCGGCGCCTCGGGGGCCCCGCCATTCGCCACTTCAGCCATCAGAACCTCCTCAAGGTCGTTTGGGTTCGTGACTATCAGGTCGCAGAGCCTGCCTCAATGCCGCGTCCAGCCGGAATTTCCATGCGTGGGATTCTTGCCGGGAGGAATTTCCTCAAACTCCGCATCGATGACGATATCCTTGGGGCTCTGCTCATTCGGACGGCGCGCGTCACCTGCCGTGCGCATCCCGAAAGTGCGCACCTGGATGCGCCGCGACGCCTCTCTCAGAATGAAGCGCCGGACCGGCGGAATGAGCAGCAGGATACCCATCGCATCGGTGAAGAAGCCGGGAAGCATCAGCAGGAATCCCGCCATCATGATCATCGCGCCATGCGCCATCGGCGCGGATGGATCGCCCAGCGTCTCCAGCCGCCGCCGCATATCGTTGAGCGCGCCCTGGCCCTGCCGCCGCACGACGGCCATGCCTGCCAGCGCGGACAGGACGATCAGGCCGAGCGTTGGCCACACGCCGATCCATCCTCCGACAAGAATGAACAGCGCAATCTCGACCAACGGAAGGAGGACAAGGGCGAGGAGCAGATACATATCCGGTTCGAGGCCTTTAAGATGGGGTTGCGGCATTTGATCCGGGGCGCTGCGGTGGACTCAGGCCCCATGCTCCCCTACATAGGTAGAACAGCCGCCGAATGCCATGTTCCGACCTCTTTTGACGCACCCCGAGGTATAAATGAGCTCCGCCGTTATCCAACTCATCGTTCTTGCCGGGATCGCCGTGTTCCTGATCCTGAGGCTGCGGAGCGTTCTGGGCAGCCGCGAAGGATTTGAAAAGCCGCCGCTTCCTGTGGGAGATGAGGCCCGCCCGACGCCCCGCCGGAATTTCGAGGTCATTGATGGTGGTCCCGATCAGGACATCACGGATCACGTGCCTGAAGGGTCTCCTGCTGCCGTCGCGCTCGCCAGTATGAAGAAGGCTGATCCCGCCTTCAACGTGGGCGAGTTCCTGCATGGGGCCCGTGCGGCCTATGAGATGATCCTCATGGCATTCGAGCGCGGCGAGATCGAAACCGTGAAACCTTACGTTTCGGATCAGGTGTACGCCACCTTCGCGGATGTGATCGAAAGCCGCAGGCGGGAGGGGCTGACCGTTCAATCCACCTTCGTCGGTATTCGCGAGCTTTCACTGGCCGACGCGACCTTCGATCAGGGGAGCGGGGAAGGGGCGGTCACCGTGCGGTTCACCGGCGAGCTGACCTCCGTCGTCCGTGATGCGGCGGGGCAGATCGTTGAGGGCAATCCGAACGAGATCCGCCGTCAGCGCGATGTCTGGACTTTCGCTCGGATCATGGGATCGAATGACCCCAACTGGCAGCTTGTCGCGACCGGAGAATGACGGAGCGCTTGGCTGGGGCAGGGGCGGGATTGTCACCCGACGCCCTGCCGGGATGGAATGATGACGATCATGAGGCGGCCCTGGCCGCCTTTTTGGTCACTTCGGCGGCGGGGCACGGTCCCGCGCGACGCTATTGGGAGCAGGGGTTCCGGGCCGTGGAGCTTGCCGGAGACTGGATGTTCACCGGCTACTATGAGCCTGAACTTCCGGCGCGCAGCCAGCCGGATGCCCGTTTCCGCTATCCGGTTCACCGCCTGCCCGAAGGTTTGTCCGCAGGGAAACCGTGGTTCAGCCGTGCGGAGATCGCTGCAGGCGACCTGCTCCGGGGGCAGGAGATAGCGTGGCTGGACGATCCGCTCGAGGCGTTTCTCCTGCAGGTGCAGGGCTCCGGGCGGCTGGTGCTGGAGAATGGCCGCGTCCTGCGCCTCGGCTACGGCGGTCGGAACGGCCATCCCTATGTTTCCATCGGCCGGCAGCTTGTTCTCAGGGGAGAGATCCCGCTGGAGGCGATGTCCACCGAAGCCATTCGCGACTGGGCGCGCCGGAACCCTGACCGGTTGTCCGACCTTCTGAATACCAACCCGTCCTACGTCTTCTTCCGCCTGCTGGACCTCCCCCCGGCGACAGGTCCGCTGGGCGCGATGGAGCGACCGCTGACGGCTGGCCGGAGCCTTGCCGTGGACCCTTCTGTCGTGCCGCTCGGCGCGGCGGTCTGGGTGCGGGTGGAGGAGGTGGCCCGCCTGATGGTGGCGCAGGACACCGGCAGCGCGATCAAGGGGCCGCGGGGTGACATCTTCTTCGGCTCGGGTGCGGAGGCAGGGCGGCGCGCGGGGCGGCTGCGGCACCCCGGGCAGGCTTTCCTGCTTCTCCCGCGGGAGGGCTGAGATGGCGCGCAAACGGCGGGATATCACCCCCGAGGAGGCGAAACTCTGGCAGAGCGTGGCGCGCTCCACCCTGCCGATGCATCGCATCGAACCCCTGCCCGAGCCCGAGGAACGTCCCGTGCGGCCCATCGTGCCCCGTGTGGAGGAGCCTCCACCAGTCGCGATACCGGCCGCGATTCAGGCGTTCCGGGTCGGGGAGAGGGCGGACGCAAGACGGCCCCATACCTTGCTTGGCTCTCTGCCGGAGCGGTTGGCCTCGGGTGGCGTCAGGATGGACCGGCGCACCTTCGACCAGATGAACCGTGGCAAGATCTCGCCCGAAGGGCGGCTCGACCTGCACGGGATGACGCTGGCAGAGGCGCATGGTGCCCTTGTCCGCTTCGTGATGGATAGCCACCGTCGGCAGCGTCGGCTGCTGCTGGTGATTACGGGAAAGGGTCGAAACCCGAGCGATGAGGGCCCTATTCCCGTCCGCGTGGGGGCGCTTCGCCATCAGGTGCCGCAGTGGCTGACGCTGCCACCGCTGGGCGGACTCGTCTTGCAGGTGACCCCGGCGCATATCCGCCATGGCGGTGCCGGGGCCTATTATGTCTATCTGCGCCGCAACCGGGCCTAGCAGGCGGCTGAAAAACCATTCCGGGTCGTCCTGAGGCGGAGATCTTCCCAACATTGTTGAAGAGTGCCCCGGACACCGCGAGTTTTGGCTCGTGACCGGAGCGATTTCCTGACCCTCAGTGCAAGCCCGGGTAGATACCCGGCTTTTTCAGCGCTATGCCAAGCGTCAGGCGGCTTTCATCACGGCTGCCTCGATCGAGGCTTCGATGATATCCAGCGCCTCATCCACCTGCGCCCAAGGCGTCGTCAGCGGCGGCAGCAAACGGATGACGTTGTAGCGCGTCCCGCAGGAGAGGAGGATCAGCCCCCGCGTCTCCGCTTCCGCCACGATCCGGCCGGTAAGTGCGGCATCGGGGGCGCGGGTCTCCCGATCCGTCACGAGTTCAAACGCGTTCATCGCCCCAAGGCCCCGCACATTGCCGATGCACTCCATGCCCTGCCGTCGGGAGATGGCCTCCAGCCGGGCGCGGATCCGCTCTCCCATCTCGGCAGCGCGGAGGCAGAGCGCCTCCTCTTCCACGATGTCGAGGACGGCGTTCGCGGCAGCCACGGCCAGAGGATTGCCCGCATAGGTGCCCCCGAGCCCGCCCGCGCCCGGCGCATCGACGATCTCTGCCCGGCCCGTGACCGCAGAGAGCGGGAACCCTCCCGCCAGCCCCTTGGCCATCGTGACGAGATCGGGCGCCACGCCCGCATGTTCAAAGCCGAACATCTTGCCGGTGCGCGCGATACCGGCCTGAACCTCATCCCCGATCAGGACGATGCCATGGCGATCACAGACCTCCCGGACCGCACGAAGGAAGCCGAAGGGCGCGATGTTGAAACCACCCTCACCCTGCACCGGCTCCACGATGATCGCGGCCACCCGCTCGGGATCGACGGAGCTGGCAAACAGCCGCTCCAGATCGGCCAGAGCCTGCGCCTCGCTGACGCCGTGGTACTCGTTGGGGAAGGGGGCGTGGACAACTTCCGCCGGCATCGCGCCGAAACCCTTCTTGTAGGGCGCGACCTTGCCCGTCAGCGCCATGCCGAGCAGCGTCCGGCCATGGAATGCGCCGGAAAAAGCGATGACACCCGACCGCCCCGTATAAGCGCGCGCCATCTTGACCGCGTTCTCCACCGCTTCCGCGCCGGTGGTGACAAGCATGGTTTTCTTGGGAAAATCGCCGGGCGCGGCAGCGTTCAGCCGCTCGGCAAGCCGAAGGTAGGATTCGTAAGGTGCGACATGGAAGCAGGTATGGGTGAAGGACTGCGCCTGCTCTGCGACGGCGGCCATGACCTTCGGATGGCGATGCCCGGTATTGTTGACGGCGATACCGGCTGCGAAGTCGATGTAGCGCCTGCCATCCGCATCCCAGAGTTCGGCGTTTTCCGCGCGCACCGCATAGATGCCACGGGTGGAGACGCCGCGGGCGACGGCGGCCTCCTTGCGGGACGAAAGCGTTCTGCTGTCAGTCATCGGCGATCTCCATGTTAGGTGGAAATATGTAAGAGCGCTTCAAATTTTGAGCAACAGATTCGTTGGTGAAATTCACAGATAGGGGGGTGTGCAGGCGGATATCACCACCGTCCGTCCGGGATGGACATTGCGGAAACGGTGGGGAAGGCGGCTGTCGAACAGGTAGGAATCGCCGGGAAGAAGGACCCGCACGTCCTCCCCCACGGTCAGTTCGAGCGCACCTTCGATCACATAGCCGCCTTCGTTTGAAAAATGCTCCAGCATTGTGTTTCCGGTATCGGCGCCCTGCTCATAGACCTCATGCAGAATCTGGAGGTTGTGCCGCCGCGCATTGCCGATCTGACGGAGGGCCATCCGCCCCGTGAACTCCGCCCCGCCCGATACGGGCAGCTTGGAGGTGAGGTCCACAAGCTCCGCATCCGTGAAGAAGGGGCCTTCCGCCTCCTGCCGCTCCGCTTCAAAGAAATCCGCCATGCTGAGGCTCAATCCGCTTAATACTTTGCGCAGAGTTGAGACGGATGGGCTGGAGCGGTTCTGCTCGATCACGGAGATCTGCGCATGCGGCACTCCAGCCCGCTCGGCCAGTTGACGTTGCGACAATCCCGCCGCACGACGCATCGCCAGCAGCCGCGCGCCGATGTCGAACTGTCTCTCCCCGTTCACGTCGCATCTCCCATATTCGTCTTGCCGGACCCTAGGCCGAACCACTCCCGGCGTCCATTAACCGCCGCTTGCCGCCTGCGTTCCCTCTGCCGGTGCAAGACGGAGAGAGCGGTTGACTTTTGCCCCGAAGTTTTATTTACGAACGGTCGTCTTTTAAAAATCTGGAACCCTATGGGCCGCAAGCAGACCATAGACCGGGCGGAAATTCTTCGTGCCGTGGAAACCGTCGTTGCCCGTGATGGCGCGGCGGGGCTGACCATCGGCGCCGTGGCCGCCGAAATGGGCATCAGCAAGGCTGGTGTCCTTTACGACTTCGGGTCGAAGGAAGGGCTGATCCTTGCCTATACCGAAAGCCGCATCGACGGCTGGCGGGAGGAGGTCCGCGAGCGTGAGATCGCCCGAGAGGGCGAGGCGAACCAGCGGCTGAACAGCATCCTCGACAAGTATCAGGCCTGCGCGGGCGTGGACGATTCCCAGATCGCGCTGGCCATTTCGGCGGCGATGGTGGCAAGCCACGGCTGTCGGGACATCGTGCGCCGTGCGCATGAAGATGACATCCAGACCATCATCTCCGAAGCGGTGCAGGATGCCGGAGACCCGGCTCCTGCCCTCATCGCCTATCTCGCACTCTGGGGGCTCAAGTCGCTTGAGTTTCAAGGCGTGTCGGGATGCGATCCCGGCCTGCGGGACAAGGTTGTCGCCGCCCTTCGCGCCCTTCCCTCTCTCTCTCTTCCCTCCCCCCTCGCATCGGAAAATACAGGCACCGAATGATCCGCTCATCCCTTGACCGCGCCTGGCGCGGAATTGCACTCGTCGCGATGCTCTGCCTGCCCCTCCCCGTGGCGGCTCAGCAGGGACAGATGCCCCCAACCTCCGTCAGCGTCATCACCATGACGCCGGAGGCCCTGCCCGTGGTCAACGAACTGCCGGGGCGCGTCTCCGCCACACGTATCGCCGAAGTGCGCCCGCGCGTTTCCGGCATCGTGGTGGACCGTGTGTTCGAACAGGGGAGCATCGTGAAGGAGGGCGATGTCCTCTACAAGATCGACCCCGCCCAGTTCGAGGTGCGTGTCCGCGCCGCCGAGGCGCAACGCGCCCGGGCCGAGGCCACCGAAATGAACGCCGAAATCGAATATCGCCGTCAGCAGCAGCTCCGCGAGCGGAACGTTTCTGCCCGCGCCGATCTGGATACCGCCGAAACCGTGCTGGCGCAGGCCCGCGCCGATGTCGCCGCCGCAGAGGCGGCGCTGCAGGAGGCGAAACTCAATCTCGACTATACCCAGGTCAGGGCGCCCATCGCGGGCACGATCGGCCGCGCGTTGGTGACGGAGGGGGCGCTTGTCACCTCGCAGAGTGATATCATGGCCCTGATCCAGCAGCTCGACCCGCTCTATGCCGACTTCACCCAATCCTCCTCCGATCTGCGCCGGCTCCGGCAGGCGATGGCGGCAGGCCAGTTGGTCGCGACCGCTCCGAACGAGGCGCAGGTGACGCTGTTCTTCGATGACGGCACGCAATACGAGCATCCCGGCAAGTTGCTGTTCTCCGAAGCCACCGTCGACTCGACCACCGGCCAGGTGCTTCTGCGCGGTGAATTCCCGAACCCCAACGGGGAGCTTCTGCCGGGGCTTTATGTCCGCGTCCGTATCGAGCAGGCGATCCGTGACAATGCGCTCGCCATCCCGCAGATGGCCGTCCTGCGCGATGCGCAGGGCAATGCGCAGGTCTATGTCGTCCGCGATGACGATACCGTGGAGCTTCGCACCCTCCAGCTTGGCCCGACGATCGGCAACCGCTGGATCGTGGACGGCGGGTTGCAGGCGGGCGAGCGTGTCGTGGTCGTCGGTTCCCAGAAGCTTTTCCCGGATGCCAAGGTCGTGCCGCAGCAGTGGTCGCAGGCCGAAAACGGCGCGAACTGAGGACGTCAGATGCCGCATTTCTTCATCAAGAGGCCCGTCTTCGCCTGGGTGATCGCGATTTTCATCGTGCTCGCCGGTGTGCTGGCGCTGCCCTCCATCCCGATCTCGCAATATCCCCGCGTCGCTCCGCCGCAGATCCAGATTTCCACCAGCTATACCGGTGCCTCGCCGGAGGAAATCTACCAGTCCGTCGCTCGTCCCATCGAGGAAGAGCTGAACGGCATCAGCGGGATCATGTATTTCGAATCCACCTCGGATACCTCCGGCCGGATCGCGATCACCGCCACCTTCACCCCGGAAACGGATGTCGGCAGTGCGCAGGTGGACGTGCAGAACGCGGTTGCCCGTGTGCAGCCGCGCCTGCCCTCGCAGGTCGTGAACCAGGGGATCACCGTGCGGGAGGCCGGTGCGGGCTTCCTGCTCATGGTCGCGCTGACCTCCACCGACAACAGCTATGACGTGGTCGGACTGGGGGACTACATCAACCGCAACATCGTGGGCGAACTCCGCCGTATCAACGGCGTGGGCGAGGCGCAGATCTTTGCCGCGCAACGCGCCATGCGGGTCTGGCTGGACCCGGACAAGATGACCGGGCTCAACCTCTCCTCCGCGGATGTCGTGGCAGCGATCCGGGCACAGAACGCGCAGGTGGCGGCAGGCTCCGTTGGTGCCGCGCCGAACCCGATAAACCAGCAACTCACCGCAACCGTTCTCGTCAAGGGCCAGCTTTCCACCCCCGAGGAGTTCGGCGAGATCATCCTGCGCGCCAATCCCGACGGTTCCGCCGTGCGGCTCCGCGATGTCGCCCGGGTGGAGGAGGGGGGGGAGAGCTACACCTTCGCCTCGCGCCTGAACGGGCAGCCTTCCGCCGCCGTCGGCATTCAGCTTTCCACCACCGGCAATGCGCTGGCGACGTCTGAGGCCATCCACGCCAAGATGGCTGAACTGTCCGGTTTCTTCCCGGAAGGCATCGAATACTCGATCCCCTATGACACCTCTCCCTTCGTGCAGGCCTCCATCGAAAAGGTGATCCACACGCTGATCGAGGCGGTCATTCTGGTGTTCCTGGTAATGTTCCTGTTCCTGCAGAACATCCGCTACACCGTGATCCCGACCATCGTCGTGCCGATTGCGCTGTCCGGGACGCTGGCGGTGATGTGGGCGACCGGCTTTTCGGTGAACGTGCTGACCATGTTCGCGATGGTTCTGGCCATCGGCATTCTGGTGGACGACGCGATTGTCGTGATCGAGAACGTCGAGCGCATAATGGTCTCCGAGGGTCTGCCGCCCCGGGAGGCCACCGAAAAGGCCATGCACCAGATCACCGGTGCGATCGTCGGGATCACGCTGGTGCTGTCGGCCGTGTTCATCCCGATGGCCTTCTTCCCCGGCTCGACGGGCATCATCTACCGCCAGTTCGCTTTGACGATGGTGGTGTCGATCCTGTTCTCCGCCTTCCTTGCCCTTACCCTGACACCGGCGCTCTGCGCGACCTTCCTGAAACCCGTCACGCATGACCATCATGCCAAGAAGGGGTTCTTCGGCTGGTTCAACCGGGGCTTCGACCGGACGACCGAGGGCTATACAAGCGGCGTGCGGCGGGTGGTGAACCGGCCCTGGCCGATGATGCTGGTTTACGTGATCCTCTGCGCGGCGGTCGGTTACGGCTTCCTGCAACTGCCGACCTCCTTCCTGCCGAACGAGGATCAGGGCTTCATCATCGCCGATGTGCAGGCGCCTCCCGCGGCCTCCGCCAACCGCACGAGCGCGGTGCTGGAGACGGCGGAGGGCATCTTCAGCGAGATGCCGGAGGTGGAGAACGTGGTGAGCCTTCGCGGCTTCTCCTTCTCCGGCTCCGGGGCGAACGCCGGGCTCATGTTCGTGACCTTCAAGGACTGGTCGGAGCGGGATCGTTCTGCCCAGCAGATCGCCAACGCCGCGAATGCGCAACTCTTCGGTGTGCAGGATGCCCGCGCCTTTGCCCTGTCACCCCCTGCGATCCAGGGCTTCGGCACCTCCTCCGGCTTCAGCTTCCGGCTTCAGGACAGGGTGGGCCACGGCCAGCAGGCGCTGCAGGCGGCGGCGAACCAGCTCATGAGCATGGCGGGCCAGAGCCCGATCCTTGCGGGCCTGCGCGCAGAGGGCCTGCCGGATGCCGCGCAGGTGCAGGTGACGATCGACCGGGAGAAGGCGAATACCTTCGGTGTGACCTTCGCCGACATCTCCTCCACCATCTCGCAGTATCTTGGGTCGCTCTATGTCAACGACTTCCCGAACAACGGGCGGATGCAGCGCGTGGTGGTGCAGGCGGGCGAGTCCGCCCGCATGCAGGCAGAGGGGCTTTTGGACCTGACGGTGCGCAATAGCCACGGCGGCATGGTGCCCTTCTCCTCCTTCGCGACGCTGCATTGGGAGCGGGGTCCGGCACAGGTGGTGGGCTACAACGCCTATCCCTCCATCCGCATCGCCGGTCAGGCCGCACCCGGCCATTCCTCCGGCGCCGCCATCGCGGAGATGGAGCGGCTGGCTGGCGAACTGCCGGAAGGCTTCGGCTACGAATGGACCGGGCAGTCGCTGGAGGAGATCTCCTCAGGCAACGCCTCCACCCTCCTGTTCGGCATGTCGATCCTGTTCGTGTTCCTGCTGCTCGCCGCGCTTTACGAAAGCTGGTCGATCCCGATCTCGGTCATGCTCGTCGTGCCGCTGGGGGTCATCGGCTGCGTGATCGCGGTCATGCTGCGGGACATGCCGAACGACGTGTATTTCAAGGTGGGTCTTATCGCGATCATCGGTCTATCGGCCAAGAACGCGATTCTCATCGTGGAATTCGCGAAGGCGCTGCGGGAGGAGGGCAAGACTGCGCTCGAGGCGGCGGTGGAGGCGGCGAAGCTGCGCTTCCGCCCGATCCTGATGACCTCGCTCGCCTTCACGCTGGGCGTGGTGCCCCTCGCCATCGCCACGGGGCCATCGGCGGCCAGCCAGAACGCCATCGGCACGGCGGTGATCGGGGGCATGGTCGCCGCCACCGTGCTGGCCGTGTTTTTCGTGCCGGTGTTCTTCGTAGTGGTCATGGCGCTCTTCGAACGTCGCAAGAAGGCGCCCGTCGCAGCCTGAGTGCTTGGCCGGCAACGCTGCCGGCCCCATACTCCACAGGGCGTCCGGGGAACCGGGCGCCCCTTTCGTTTCCGGGAGCCGCCCATGACGCGCCGTATCCTCGTCGCCGGAACCTGTCTGCTTCTCATCCTGCTGTCGGTCTGGCAGGCGGGGCGCATCGCGCTCCGACACTATCTGGAAGCGGACCGTCAGCGGGCCGAAACGGCGCTCCGTCTGACCACCGGCGCGATGACCGGCTATCTCGCGCGCTACGAGGTGGCGCCTGACCTGCTCGCCGCTCTGGATCAGGTGCGGGCGCTGGCGGCCGATCCCGCAAACCCTGCCCGCACCGCCGAGATCAACGCGATGCTTACGGAGCGGAACGCCGCGCTTCAGGCATCCGAAATCTATGTCATAGGGCGCGACGGCGTGACGCTGGCCGCCAGCAACCACGACCGGCCCGACAGTTTCGTGGGCCAGAACTTCAGCTACCGGCCCTATTTTCAGGACGCGATCTCCGGGCGGCTCGCACGCTTCTACGGGATCGGCACCACCTCGGGCCTTCGGGGATACTACTTCTCCGCGCCGATCCGCCGGGGCGGGGATATTCTGGGCGTGGTGACGGTGAAGATCGGCCTCGACGCGCTGGAGGAGAGCTGGTCCGGCAGCGAATACCGCATTTTCGTCACCGACCCGGAGGGGGTCGTCTTCATGTCTTCCGTGCCGGAGTGGCTCTACGGCGGCCTGATGCCGCTGACGCCGGACCGGGTGGCGCGGGAAGAAGCCTCCCGCCGCTATGCGGGGGAGCGGCTGTTCCCCCTGCCGCTCACACGGCAATCGGTGGCGGGGGTGGAGACGCTGCGCGAGGCAGGCGGACGGCGCAACGATTACACTGCCGTGGCGCAGGTCTCGTCCGACGCCGGATGGCAGGTTCATGTCCTGCTCGACAGCGCCTCCGCCCGGGCACAGGCGGCGCTGGCGGCGCTGGCCACGGGGCTTCTGCTCTGCCTGCTGCTTTCCGCGGCCATGGTCATCCGGCAGCGCAGCGCGGGCCAGCGGGAACGGCTGGCGCTGCAGGAACGCGCCCGCGCGCATCTGGAGCAGCGCGTCGCACGCCGGACATCGGCGCTCAATGCCGCGAACCTTCGGCTGGAGGCGGAGATCGCGGAGCGCCGCGAGACGGAGAACGAGCTTCGCCGCACGCAGGCGAGCCTCGTTCAGGCTGGCAAGCTCGCCGCGCTGGGCCAGATGGCCGCGGCCCTCTCGCACGAACTCAACCAGCCGCTGGCCGCGGCGCGGAACTATGCCGATAACGCAATGACCCTCATCGACAGGCAGGATCTTCCCCGGGCGCGCGACAATGTGGGCCGCATCTACGCCCTTGTGGATCGCATGACCTCCATCGGTCAGCATCTGCGCAATGTCGCCCGCAACCCGGAGGAAAAGCTCGCCCCGGTCGATCTTGCGCCGCTCATGGACGAAACCCGCGCCATCGTCGCCCCCCGGCTGGAGGCGGCGGGTGCGGTACTGGAAGTGGAGATCGCGCCCGACCTTCCCGCGCTCCGTGCCGGGGCGACGCGCCTTCAACAGGTGCTGGTCAACCTCATCGGCAATGCCGCCGACGCGGCAACGGAGGCGGAGGACCGCCGCATCCACCTGACGGCGCATCTGGAGGAGGGCCTCGCCATCATCCGCGTGCGCGATCACGGGCCGGGAGTGCCGGCGGCGATCATCGACCGCATTTTCGATCCGTTCTTCACAACCAAGCGGGTGGGGGCGGGCCTTGGGCTGGGGCTTTCCATCTCCTATAACATCGTCAAGGATTTCGGCGGCGATCTCCGGGTGACGGACACCGGCCACGGCGCGGAATTCGCGGTCATCCTGAACGTGGCGGAGCGGCGGGGAGCGGCGGCGTGAGCATCATGCGGATATTGCTGGCCGACGATGACGCGGAGATGCGTCATTCCACGGCGGAAGGTCTGGACCTTGCAGGTTTCCGGGTCGAGGCATTTGCGTCTGCGGAGGAGGTTCTGGCCCTTGCCGCCCCGGGGTTCAACGGCGTCATCGCCAGCGATATCCGCATGCCCGGCATGGATGGCATGACCCTGCTGGACCGCGTGCGGGAGATCGACGCGGAAATCCCCGTGATCCTCATCACCGGCCATGCGGAGGTGCAGCTTGCCGTCGAGGCCATGCGGCGCGGGGCCTACGACTTCATTGAGAAGCCCTTCACCATGCAGGCGCTGGTGGCGGTGCTGCGCCGCGCGCTCGACCACCGGGGGCTGGTGCTGGAGAACCGGCGGCTCCGTGCGGCGGCGGGCAAGCGGGACGATATCGAAACCC
Source organism: Haematobacter genomosp. 1 (assembly GCF_002196855.1). Taxonomy (GTDB): domain Bacteria; phylum Pseudomonadota; class Alphaproteobacteria; order Rhodobacterales; family Rhodobacteraceae; genus Haematobacter. Next base: position 84,041 of record NZ_NIPW01000025.1, read on the forward strand.
GCGTGCCGGGCCGCTCCCAGGGGATGGTGGACCTGCGCTACCGGCTGCGCGCCATCGGCGCCTCGGATGCCGATGCGCTCATCATCGGGCCGACGGGGGCAGGGAAGGAGGTCGTCGCGCGGGCGATGCACGACCTGTCCTCCCGCGCGCAGCGGCCGTTTATCGCCATCGATTGCGCCGCGTTGCCCGCGACGCTGATCGAAAGCGAGCTGTTCGGCCATGAGATCGGCGCCTTCCCCGGGGCGCTGCGGTCGCGGTTCGGCAAGTTCGAACATGCCCGCGGAGGGACGATCCTGCTCGATGAGATCGGCTCCATGCCCTTCGATCTTCAGGCCAAGCTGCTGCGGGTGCTGGAGGCGCGGGCCATCACCCGGCTGGGGTCGCACGATGCCATCCCCCTCGATGTCCGCTTCATCGCCACCAGCAAGGTCGATCTGGCGGAGGAGGTGGCCGCAGGCCGCTTCCGGGAGGATCTCTACTACCGGCTGAACGTCGCGACGATCCGGCTGCCTTCGTTGATGGAGCGCCGGGAGGACATACCGCTCCTCTTCCTCCACCTCGCTCGCGAAGCGGCGGCGCGGCATGGCGTGGCGGAGCGGGAGGCGCCTCCCGGCCTGCTGGCCAGGCTCTCCACCCGCGACTGGCCCGGAAATGTGCGCGAGCTGCGCAATGCCGCTGAACGCTTCGTCCTCGGCATCGACGGCATGGAGAGCGCGACGGGCGAGGGCTCCCGGCTGTCGGACCGGGTGGCGGAGTTCGAGCGGAGCCTCATATCCGGCGCGATCAGCGCCCACGGGGGCCGGTTGAAGCCGGTCTATGAAGCGCTCGGCATCTCTCGCAAGACGCTCTATGAGAAGATGCAGAAATACGGTCTGGACAGAAAGCTTCTGTCGGAAACGGCAGAAGCCACGGAGCTGGAACCCGAATTTTCCGCCCGGCAATAACATTTTGGTGACCTGTCGTTCCGGAAATGCCATCCTTTCCCGGAGGGTGCGGCCAATCAGCGCCCCTGAGGGAGGATACCATGACGAGGAAACTCATCGGCGGCTTGGCTGCCGGCTTTGCGATGCTTGCCGGTGCGGCAATGGCGCAGGACTATCCCACGCGGCAGATCACGATGATCGTGCCCTTCTCGGCGGGTGGCCCGACCGATACCGTCGCGCGGCTTGTGGCGGAGTCCATGTCCCGCGATCTCGGCCAGCAGGTCATCATCGAGAACGTGGGCGGTGCCGGTGGAACGCTTGGCGCGGGCCGGGTTGCGACGGCGGATCCTGACGGCTACACGCTGCTGCTCCACCATATCGGCATGGCGACCTCGGCCACGCTGTATCGCAAGCTGGCCTATGACACGCTGGGCGACTTCGAGTATGTGGGCCTCGTCACCGAAGTGCCCATGACCATCGTTTCCCGCAAGGACATGGAAGCCGCAGACCTCAAGGGCCTGATCTCCTACGTCAAGGAACACGCGGACGAGGTGACGCTCGCCAATGCCGGGATCGGCGCGGCCTCGCATCTCTGCGGGATGATGTTCATGTCGGCCATCGACACGCCTCTGGTGACGGTGCCCTACAAGGGGACGGGCCCGGCGATGACGGATCTGTTGGGCGGGCAGGTGGATCTGATGTGCGACCAGACCACCAACACCACCCAGCAGATCAAGGGCGGCACGATCAAGGCCTATGCCGTGACCTCGCCCGAACGGCTGGCGATCTTCCCCGATCTGCCCACCGCGTCCGAGGCGGGCCTTGACGGCTTTACCGTGGGCATCTGGCACGGCATCTATTCGCCGAAAGGCACGCCGGCCGCGATCAACGTGCGCCTCTCCGTGTCGCTGCAGAAGGCGCTGGCCGATCCGAACGTGATTGCACGCTTTGCGGAACTTGGCACCACGCCCTCCTCCGCCGCGGAAGCGACTCCAGCGGCCCTCAAGGAGAAGCTGGAGACGGAAATCGCCCGCTGGAAGCCGGTGATCGAGGCTGCCGGCGTCTATGCCGACTGACCCCCGATGGTCGATCTGCTGCGTCCGACCCTGTCGGGCGCTCCCCATCCGGAGATCCGAATGTCACGTCATCTGAACGCCAGCAGTCTGATCGGCGGCGCGCTGCTGGTCCTCACCGCCCTGTTCTTCGCGCTGGAATCGCTCGACCTGGAGCTTGGGACATCGCGGCGCATGGGGCCGGGTTACTTCCCGTTCGTCCTGTCGCTGGTGCTTGGTCTCCTGGGGCTCATCATCCTTTTCGACGGCTTTCGCACCAGGGGCGAACCGATCGGCGAAATCGCGTGGAGGGGCATGTTGTTCATCCTTCCCGCGCCGATTTTCTTCGGGCTGACGGTGCGGGGGCTGGGCTTCGTGCCGGCGCTGTTCGTCACGGCGCTCATCGCCTCCTTCGCCTCCACGCGGATGCGCCCTCTGGGCGCGGTGGTGCTCGCCGTTGCCATCACCGTGTTTTCGACCCTTGTGTTCAGCTATGCCCTCGGCCTGCCGTTCCGGCGCTTCGGCCCCTGGCTCCCGTTCTGAGGCCCGAAGATGGATCTGCTCTCAAACCTCGCGCTGGGCTTTGCCACGGCATCGACGCCTGCGAACCTGCTGTTTTGCCTGATCGGGGCGCTGCTCGGTACGCTGGTGGGCGTGCTGCCGGGGATCGGCGCCACGGCGACCATCGCCATGCTGCTGCCGATCACGTTCCAGCTGGAACCCGTCTCCTCGCTCATCATGCTGGCGGGCATCTACTACGGCGCGCAATACGGCGGCTCGACCACGGCCATCCTCATCAACATGCCGGGCGAATCGTCCTCTGCCGTGACGGCGATCGACGGCTACCAGATGGCGCGCAAGGGAAAGGCGGGCACCGCCCTTGCCGTCGCCGCATTGGGATCCTTCTTTGCCGGGACGGTTTCCACCTTGCTGGTGGCGATCTTCGCGCCGCCGCTCACCGCCGTTGCCCTGCGCTTCGGTGCGGCGGAGTATTTTTCGCTGATGCTCCTCGGCCTCGTTATGTCCATCGCGCTTGCGCATGGCTCGGTGCTCAAGGCGCTGGCCATGGTGGTGCTCGGGCTGCTGCTCGGGCTGGTGGGCACCGATATTTACACCGGCACGCCGCGGTTCACTCTGGGCATCCGCGAATATGCCGACGGGCTGAACTTCGTCGCGCTTGCCGTGGGTGTTTTCGGTATTGCGGAGATCCTGCGCAACTTGGAATCGGAGGGGAGCCGCTCCATCCTGCGCACCGCGGTGGACAGGCTCCTGCCCAACCGGGAGGAGTTCCGGCGCATGGTGGCGCCGGTGTTGCGCGGGACGGCGCTTGGCTCGGTGCTGGGCATCCTGCCGGGGGGCGGGGCGATCCTTGCCTCCTTCGCCTCCTACACGATGGAAAAGCGTCTCGCGAAGAACCCTGCGGAATTCGGCCACGGTGCGCTGGAGGGCGTGGCGGGGCCGGAATCCGCCAACAATGCCGGAGCGCAGACCTCCTTCATCCCTTTGCTTACGCTGGGGATTCCCGCAAACCCCGTCATGGCGCTGATGATCGGCGCGATGATCATTCAGGGCATCGTTCCCGGCCCCAATGTGGCGACGGAGCAACCCGCGCTCTTCTGGGGGATCATCGCCTCGATGTGGATTGGCAACCTGATGCTCGTCGTGCTGAACCTGCCGCTGATCGGGCTGTGGGTAAAGTTGCTGACGGTGCCCTATTACGTGCTGTTTCCCATCATCATGGCCTTCTGCTCCATCGGTGTTTACAGCGTCGCCTCCAACACCTTCGACCTCTATGCCGTCGCGGCCTTCGGTCTGCTCGGCTATGTCATGGCCAAGCTGGGGTTCGAGCCCGCGCCGCTGCTGCTGGGCTTCGTCCTCGGCCCGATGATGGAGGAGAACCTGCGCCGGGCCATGATCCTGTCGCGGGGCGATCCCATGACCTTCGTCAACCGGCCGATCAGCCTGACGCTCCTGTTGCTGACGCTGGCCGTGCTGGTGGTGCTGTTCCTGCCCAACATCCGCCGCAAGCGGGAAGAGGTGTTCGTCGAGGAATGAACCCGATCCGGCCCTGCCTCGGGCTTGGGTCTTTTCCCCGGGGCCGGGCCTGTGGTAGCACGGGCCCGGATTTTCCCGGAGAGATGACATGGACGGTTTGGACGCACTGAGGGGCAGGTATCTCGACGGCATCGCCGGGGCGTCGGATGAGTCGTCGCTGGAGGATATCCGCCTTGCCGCGCTGGGCAAGAAGGGCGAGATCAGCCTGAAGATGCGCGAACTGGGCAAGATGACCCCGGAGGAGCGCCAGACCACCGGCGCCGCGCTGAACCGCCTGAAGGACGAGATCGACGCCGCCCTTCGCGCCCGCAAGACCGCTCTCGGCGATGCGGCGCTCGATGCCCGGCTGAAGGCGGAGTGGCTGGACGTCACCCTGCCCGCCCGCCCGCGCCGTCAGGGCACGATCCATCCCGTGAGCCAGGTGACGGAGGAGGTCACCGCCATCTTTGCCGACATGGGTTTCGCCGTGGCGGAAGGCCCGCAGGTGGAGAGCGACTGGTACAATTTCGACGCGCTGAACATCGCGCCGGAGCACCCCGCCCGGCAGGAGCATGACACCTTCTTCATGGCGCGCGATCCGGGCGACAACCGCCCGCCGAACGTGCTGCGGACCCATACCTCGCCCGTGCAGATCCGCGCGATGCAGGAACGGGGCGCCCCGCTTCGCGTCATCTGTCCGGGGCGCGTCTACCGCATGGACATGGACCAGACCCACACGCCGATGTTCCATCAGGTCGAGGGGCTGGCGCTCGGCCGCGACATCAACATGGCCAACCTCAAATGGGTGCTGGAGGAGTTCTGCCGTGCCTTCTTCGAGGTGGACAGCGTGGAACTGCGCTTCCGCGCCTCGCACTTCCCCTTCACCGAACCCTCGGCGGAGGTCGATATCCGCTGCTCCTGGGAGGGTGGCCAGCTCAAGATCGGCGAAGGCGACTCGTGGCTTGAAATCCTCGGCAGCGGCATGGTCCACCCGAAGGTTCTGGCCGCGGGCGGCATCGACCCCAACGAATGGCAGGGCTTCGCCTTCGGCATGGGCATCGACCGGATCGCCATGCTGAAATACGGCATCCCCGACCTGCGCGCGTTCTTTGAGAGCGACCTGCGGTGGCTGCGTCACTACGGCTTCGCCGCGCTCGACGTGCCGGGGATTGTGGGCGGGTTGAGCAGGTGAGGGGACAATGAAGTATTTTGGAGAACGCGAAGGACTAGATGCATTCCTTGGTGAGTTAGGGCTTTCCGGTGAGTGGACCGATCAAGGCGCCTATAGCTCCTTCAGGGCCCGCACAGGGGAAATAGTGAACTTCTACAAGACAGGAACCCTTGTCGCGCAAGGTGCTCGACAAGATATTATGAAGGCTAAGCTAGAGCGCCTATGCGACGGGGGCGTTATGGCGCCGGTAGCCAAACCAGAACGAACGGCTCACATTTTCATAGTTCATGGACATGATGAGCCTGCCCGTAATGATCTTGAACTTGTTTTGCGGCGTTTAGGCCTTGATCCCTTCATCCTTCAGAATGAGGGTGGTGGCGGTTTGACTTTGGTGGAGGCTTTAGAGAGAAGTATCTATGAGCAGTCAGCGTTTGGCATCGTTTTGATGACGCCAGACGACTACGGGTACCGCCGAGACCAAACAGAAGCGGATAGGCGTCCACGTACTCGCCAGAATGTCATTCTTGAAATGGGTATGGTTATGGCCTCGTTGGGCCGCCAGCGCATGGCAATTTTGAAGAAAGGCAATTTAGAAATTCCATCAGATGCAGACGGCATAATACGCTTAGAGTTCAATGAACGAGTGCAGGAGATAGTGCCTGCATTGGTGCAGAGGCTTGAGCAAGCTGGTATCCAAATTGATCACACCAAAATAGCTGCGGCGGCGAGATAAATGAAATTCACCCTCTCCTGGCTGAAAGACCATCTCGACACCACGGCCACCGTCGAGGAAATCGCCGAGACGCTGACCGATCTCGGGCTGGAGGTGGAGGAGGTGTCTGATCCTTCCGCCCGGCTGAAAACCTTCACGCTGGCGAAGGTGCTTCACGCCGAACAGCATCCCGATGCCGACCGGCTCCGCGTCTGCCGTGTGCTGACGGATGAGGGCGAGAAGCAGATCGTCTGCGGTGCGCCCAATGCGCGGGCGGGGATCACCGTCGTGCTGGTGAAGCCCGGTGACTATGTGCCCGGGCTCGACATCACGCTCGGCGTGGGCAAGATCCGCGGCGTGGAAAGCCATGGCATGATGGCCTCCGAACGCGAGCTGGAACTGTCGGACGAGCATGACGGGATCATCGAACTTCCCTCGGGCGAGGTCGGCGAGAAATTCGTGGACTGGCTGGCGGAGAACCGTCCCGGCGCGGTCGATCCGATGTTCCACATCAAGATTACCCCCAACCGCCCCGATGCGCTGGGGGTGCGGGGCGTCGCGCGCGATCTGGCGGCGCGGGGCCTTGGAACGCTGAAGCCGCTGGCCGTCGAAAAGGTGCCGGGCGCCTTCCCGAACCCGATCCCGGTGAGTATCGAGGGCAATACGCTCCCCTTCTGCCCGCTCTTTGCCGGGCGGGTGATCCGCGGGGTGAAGAACGGCCCCTCGCCCGCATGGATGCAGGCGCGGCTGAAGGCCATCGGTCTGCGGCCCATTTCCGCGCTGGTGGACATCACCAATTACTTCACCTTCGATCTGAACCGCCCGCTGCATGTCTTCGACGCGGACAAGGTCAAGGGCACGCTCACCGTACGCTCGGCCCGGGAGGGGGAAGACCTGCTGGCGCTGGATGGCAAGAGCTACGCCCTGACGCCCGGCATCACAGTGATTGCCGATGATGCCGGTGTGGAGAGCCTGGGTGGCGTCATGGGGGGCGAGGCTTCGGGCTGCACGGAGGAGACGGTCAGCGTCTATCTGGAGGCTGCGTATTTCGACCCGATCCGCACGGCAACGACGGGTCGCGCGCTCAAGATCATCTCGGACGCGCGTTACCGGTTCGAGCGTGGCATCGACCCGGACTTCACGCTGGAGGGGATGGAGCTTGCGACGCGCATGATCCTCGACCTCTGCGGGGGTGAGGCGTCGGAGGTGCAGGTCGCGGGCGCGGTCCCCGATACCGCCCGCGCCTATCGCTGGCAGCCGGAGCGGATCATCAGCCTCGTCGGCATGGATATCCCCGCGACGGAGCAGAAGCGCACGCTGGAGGCGCTCGGCTTCACCTTCACGGGCGATATGGCCAGCCCCCCCTCCTGGCGCCCCGACGTGCTGGGAGAGGCCGATCTGGTGGAGGAGGTCGCGCGCGTGGCCTCCCTCACCAAGCTGCGGGGTCAGCCCCTGCCACGGGCGACGGCGGGGGTGCCCAAGCCGATCCTCTCCCCCCGGCAGCGGCGGGAGGGCGCGGCGCGGCGCACGGCGGCGACGCTCGGCTACAACGAATGCGTGACCTACAGTTTCATCTCCGAAGCGGCGGCAAAGCTGTTCGGCGGCGCGGCGCCGGCCACGCGGGTGGAGAACCCGATCTCCTCGGCCATGACGCATCTGCGCCCGTCGCTCCTGCCCGGCCTTCTGGAGGCTGCGGCCCGCAATCAGGCGCGCGGTTTCGCCGATCTGGCGTTCTTCGAGGTCGGGCCGGTGTTCACCGGCGGTGAACCGGGCGAACAGGCGACGGAGATCACCGGGCTTCTGGTGGGCGAGGCTGTCGGGCGCGATGTGCACGGCGGCCGGCGCGGTTTCGACGTGTATGACGCCAAGGCGGATGCGGAGGCGATCCTGTCGGCCGCGGGCGCGCCGCAGCGGGTGCAGATCAGCCGCGACGCGGGCGATGCCTTCCACCCCGGCCGGTCAGGCCGCATCGGCCTTGGCAAGAACGCCATCGCCACCTTCGGCGAGGTGCATCCCCGTATCCTGCGCGCCTTCGACGTGAAGGGCCCGGCGGTCGCCTTTACCGTTCATCTGGACGCGATCCCGCTGCCGCGCGGCAAGGGCACGACGCGCCCCGCGCTCGTGCTCTCCGATCTGCAGGCGGTGGAACGGGACTTCGCCTTCGTGATCGACAGCTCCGTGGAGGCCCTGACGCTCGTCAACGCCGCGCAGGGGGCGGACAAGGCGCTGATCGAGGAAGTGCGCGTATTCGACGAATTCTCCGGCGAGAAGGCGGAGGCGCAGATGGGTGCGGGCAAGAAGAGCCTCGCCATCACCGTGCGCCTCCAGCCCAAGGACCGCACCCTGACGGAGGAGGAGATCGCCGCCGTTTCCGCCAGGATCGTGGAGAAGGTCGCAAAGGCCACGGGTGGCGCGTTGCGCGGCTGACCCGCCCCCCGTCTGCCCCCGTCCGGCCCTCCGGCCGGGCGGGGAGCCGCCCGCGGCGGGCGCAAATGTCGCGCAGCCTTGAAGACCGGCGTGGGATGACGCACATCTGGCCCGTGCAACAAGCCCGGATGATGCAATGAAAATCGCCCACCGTGAGATCGGACCCGGTCAGCCGCCGCTGGTGATCGCCGAGATCGGGATCAACCACGGCGGCAGTCTCGCCGTCGCCAAGGAGATGGTCCGCCTCGCCGCCGCTTCGGGCTGCGAATGCATCAAGCATCAGACGCACATCATCGAAGACGAGATGACGGAGGAGGCGAAGTCCATCTTCCCGCCGAATGCCGATGTCTCGATCTGGGAGGTGATGGAGCGGAATGCCCTGAGCCGCGAGGACGAGATCGCGCTGAAGGATTATACCGAGGGGCTGGGGATGATCTATCTCTCCACGCCCTTCTCCCGCGCGGCGGCCGATTTTCTGAACGACATCGGCGTGCCGGCCTTCAAGATCGGCTCCGGCGAGGCCGACAACCTGCCGCTCATCCGCCACATCGCCCGTTTCGGCAAGCCGGTCATCATGTCCACCGGGATGCAGACGATCCAGTCGGTCAGCGCTTCCGTGCGGATACTCGACGAGGCGGGGATCGACTACGCGCTGCTCGAATGCACGAACCTCTATCCCTCCCCGGCGGAGATCGTGTCCCTGAAGGGCGTGACGGAGTTGCGCGCCGCCTTCCCGAAGGCGGTCGTGGGTTTTTCCGACCATTCCATCGGGCCGGAGATGGCGCTCGCTTCCGTGGCGCTCGGCGCCTGTATCCTGGAGCGGCACTATACCGATACGCGCTATCGCATCGGGCCGGACATCATCAACTCCATGGATCCGGCGGAGCTGCGTTTCCTGATCGACCGGTCCCGCGAAATCTGGATCGCCGCCAACAACCCGAAGGAACGCACCCAGGCGGAGGAATCCGTCTATGCCTTCGCACGCGGCAGCGTGGTGGCGGATCGCGACCTTCCCGAAGGCCATGTCATCGCGGAGGCCGACATCTGGGCCCGCCGCCCCGGTTCGGGCGAAGTTCCCGCCTATGAGTTCGACAGTGTGGTGGGCAAGCGGCTGACCCGTGCCGTCACCCGCAACACGCAGCTGAAATGGGCGGACCTCGCATGAGTCTCACGCGCGCCGATATGGGTTGCTGGCTCATCAACCTGCCCCGCGCGGTGGAGCGGCGGCGGAAGATGGAGGCGCAGCTTGCCGGGATGGACCTGCCCTATACCGTCTTCGACGGTGTGGATGGCAAGGCGCGGGCGGAGGAGCTTCTGAAGACCGTCGATCTGGAGCAGTTCGAACGCAACCTCGGGCGCAGGATTCTGATGGGCGGGATCGGCTGCTACCATTCGCATCTGGGCGTCTGGGGGGAATTTCTGGCCTCCGACAAGAAGGTCGCTTTGATCCTTGAGGATGACGTGGTGTTCCACGACGATTTCCTCTCCGCCGTCGATGTGGCGCTGGCGCATGACGGCGCCTGGGACATCCTGAAGCTCAACCGGATCCGGGCCAAGATGCCGATCTGTCAGGGCAGGATCGGGCCGTATCACGTCAACGCCTATCTTGGTCCTGCGACCGGGACTGGAGCATATCTGGTGAAGCGGGAGGTGATCGAGCGCCTTCGCCCGGAAATGATCCCGATCACCCGCGCCACGGATCATGAGATCAACCGGTTCTTCATCCACGACTATCGGCTGTTCGGTCTGGAACCCTTCCCAAGCCATGTGGACGATGGCGGCCAAAGCCTTATCACCGGCTCCGGTTTCGCGGATGTGACGCGCCTGAAATGGTATCAGCGTCTTCCCTATTACCGATTGAAAGCTGCCAATTACTTTCGTCGCGGCTGGTGGTTGCTTAAGAAGGGCTATCTCTGGCCGCGCTGCGGGCGTCAGCTTTAAGGGTGTTGCATTGGAAACACATGCGTGCTGAAACCTGAAACCAGAAAGTTGAATTCAGCCAAAGGTTGCTTGAAATAAAAATCAATGCGCTAGCCGTTGCAGACCTCATTATGGGTGCCGGAGCGCGTTTATCTTTTGGCAACGATGGTTCTGTGGCAATGGCGGACGAGTTTTACGAAATTTCTTCGCTTTCCCTGCCGGAGGATTTCGAGACGTTCAGGCATCCGCCTGCGAGAACCCGGATCAGTGAACCGCAGTTCTGGGATGGATATGACAGGACGACGCTGATCTACGATGCCGTGTATATCGCCGACGATAATATCCTGCGGATCTGCTGTCCAAACCCTGTAAATCTTGCACCCATATTGCTGCGCGGCACCTTTTCTATAGATGGAACTGGCGCAAGACCTGAGAGAGTACGTCGACAGGGGCAGTTCTGGACGCTGGATTTCCGGGTTTCTGCGAGTCCGAAAAGGTTCGGGCTTCGGTATCGGCATTTATCTTTTGATGCTCCGGTTAATGCGACAAATGGTCGCGATTTTGCGGGGAAGAACTGCCTCTATTCCATGGTGAAGAATGGGGATCCGAAATGGATTCACGACTGGGCGCTGTTTCACCGGAATGCCCACGGGGCCAATGCGGCTGTCGTCGTGAATAACGGGAGCAGGGATTTCACCAGCGCTGATATCGCTGCTGCCCTTCGTGATGCGGGACTGACGACGGTGCGGGTAGTGGAGGCGCCGCTTCGCTACGGTCCGGTTTCGGGCGCGCGGCGGGGACTGGGGCGGGCGAAGTTTCTTCAGGTCGCAATGATGAACCACATGCGGGATACGCTGCTTCGCGATGCCCGCGCGGTTCTCCCCGTCGATATCGACGAACTGGTGGTTTCGGAAACCGGGGAAAGCATCTTCGATCATGCGGTTCGCAGCCGGAGCGGTTATGTCACCATCCCGGGCCGGTGGCGTCATTCCGGCGGGCAGGAGAGCCGGCCGCGTCACGCATCCCACCGCTTCCGTGACCCGCAGGAGGAGCAGTGTGAGCCGAAATACTGCATCGTTCCGGGGTCTGTCCTGGGACGCTGGGTCTGGGGTGTGCACAGCCTTGCGGCGGTTCCGCGGAACCTGTTTCGCGGCCGGGGCTTCCACTTTCTTCACTGCCGGCAGATTTCCACATCCTGGAAGTTCGCTCGCGCCTTCGATGCGGACCGGGCGCTCGAGGCCGATCCGGCCGCAGGGGCCGTGCTGGGCCGATTTCTGCCCGCGATGTCTTCAGAAGCGCCGCCAATGCGTGCCGCCCGCGAAGACGCGGCCTAGACCTCCTCTCCCGAGACGCCATATTGGGGGCCGCGAACGGCGCTGAGGGAACGCATGGCTGTGAAATCGGGACTGGGCTGGCGCGGCAAGGCGCTGCGGGAGATCAACCGGCTGCGTCATCAGGTGACCGATGCGTTGAGCGTTCTGCCCGATCGCTCCGCGACCCGGCGGCATGACGCGCGGTTCCCGGCGGCTGTGACGCTTCAGAAGGGAGCACAGGTGGCCGGGAGCCGGGTGGCGCTGGTGCTGCTCTATCAGCCTGCGGGGATCGCGCCCTCGACCCTCGCGATGCTCGATCACCTGCTCGGGCGGGGCTACGTGCCGCTGGTGGTCTCCAACGCCCCGCTGGACGGGGGTGCGGAGGCTGTCCTCGCCCGCTCGGCCTTCGTTATGGAGCGGCCGAACTTCGGTTATGATTTCGGTGGCTACCGGGACGGGCTGAGAGTGCTGGAGGAACAGGGGCTGGACCCGGAGTGGCTGCTTATCCTCAACGACAGCATCTGGTTCCCGCTGCGCGAGGATGAGACGATGATCGCGCGGATGGAGGCCTCCGGCAGCCCCTTCCTTGGAGCGATGTATGAGTTGAAGGGCAACCGCGTCCATCGCTCCCATTACGAGAGCTACTTCTTCCTCGTCTCCCGCGCCGCGCGGCGGAGCACGGCTTTCCGCGACTACTGGCGCGATTACCTGATGTCCTCCACCAAGCGGAAGGTGCTACAGCGGGGCGAGAAGGGCTTCTCGCAGGCGATGTTCGCGGGCGGCTTTGCCCCCTCCGGGCTTGCCTCGCGGCAGGCGTTTCTGGACCATGCCGCGACGGCGGATGACGGATGGCTCCGCAAGACGCTCGACTACGCCGCCTATTCGGAAGATGCGCTGGAGCAGGAGCGGGACGCGATCCTCGCGCTGCCCGATGGGAATGGCTTCCGTGACCGGGCACGGGACCATATCCGGCGCGCTTCCGCGGGCGGCACCTATCACGACACGTTCCACTGGGGGGCCGCGGTGCTGTTCGGCCTGTCATTCATGAAGAAGCGCAACCGGGCCCAGACGGTGGAGATGCGGCGGCAGTATCTCCGCGCCGTCGCGGCGGGCGATCTGGCCCCGCCGTTACCGGTCATGCTTGCCGAGATCCGGGCTTCCGTGCCAGAGGGCAGGGCATGACCCGCTCGCTCCTCTTCGTCACCGGCACGCGCGCCGATTTCGGCAAGCTCGAACCGCTCGCCGTCGCGGCGCGGGATGCGGGCTTCCGCGTGTCCTTCTTCGTGACCGGCATGCATATGATGGACCGCTACGGGCGCACGAAGATCGAGGTGCATCGTCTCGCCGGGGTCGAGGTGTTCGAGTTCCTGAACCAGCGGGAGGGCGATCCGCAGGACATGATCCTTGCCAAGACCGTCGTCGGCTTTTCCGATTTCCTGGCGGAACACCGGCCCGATCTGGTCATCGTCCACGGTGACCGGGTGGAGGCGCTGGCCTGCGCGCTGGTCTGCGCCACGAATTACGTCCGCTGCGCCCATATCGAAGGCGGAGAGGTGTCGGGGACGATCGACGAGATCTTCCGCCACTGCAACACCAAGCTCGCCTGGTGCCATTTCGTCTCCTCCGAACAGGCAAAGGCGCGGGTCATGGCTCTGGGAGAGGCGCCGGAGGCAATCTATGTCATCGGCTCGCCCGAACTCGACAAGCATGGCGCGCCCTCCGGCGTGACGCTGGCGGAGGTGAAGGCGCGCTACGACATTCCCTTCGCCGATTACGGCATTGCGGTGTTCCATCCCGTCACCTCCGAAGCGGCGACCATCGGTGCGCAGGCGGAGACCCTGTTCGGAGCATTGGCGAAGTCGCGGCGGAATTTCGTCGTCATCCTGCCCAACAACGATCCTGGGTCGGAGGATATCTTCCGCGCCATCGACCGGCTTCCGGCGGAGCGCTTCCGGCGCATCCCGTCCATGCGCTTCGCCTATTTTTCCGAGCTGATGAAGAATGCGGCCTGTCTCGTGGGCAATTCATCGGCGGGCGTGCGGGAGGCGCCGTTTCTCGGCATCCCGTCGCTGGATATCGGCACGCGGCAGACCAACCGCTCGGAGGCGCCCTCCATTGTCCATACGCCTGCGGATCGGGCCGCCATCCTCGATTTTCTCACCACGGAGTGGGGGCGCCGGTTTCCGCCGGACACGGCCTTTGGCGAAGGCCGCGCGGCGGATCGTTTCGTGGCCATCCTGAATGACGAGAGCTTCTGGGCGCGCGGCTTCCAGAAGGCCTTCCGCGACGTTGGCTGATCGGGGGAAGGGCGTGACGCAACACACCGGCCTGGCTCTGCGGGGCTACCTTGCCGTCTCCGCGCTCATGGCCCCGCTGGCGCGGCGTCATCTGAAGAAGCGCCTCGCCCGCGGCAAGGAGGATCCGGCCCGCTGGCGCGAGAAGCTGGGAGAGGCCAGCGTGCCCCGCCCCGAGGGGGTTCTGGTCTGGATGCACGCCGTGGGCGTGGGGGAGCTTCTGGCGCTGCCGGGGCTGGTCAACCGCATCCGTGCGCTCCGGCCCGATGTGACGGTGCTGCTCACCTCCTCCTCCCGCACATCGGCGGAGGCGATCGCGAAGAACCTGCCTGCCGGTGCGATCCATCAGTATCTGCCTCTGGATGCCCTTCCTTTCGTGCGCGCCTTTCTGGATCACTGGCGGCCCGACCTCTCCGTCTGGGCGGAGCGCGATGTCTGGCCTGCATTCATCCGGGAGATCGCGCGGCGGGATATTCCGCTGGCCATCGTCAACGGCAAGATGAGCGCGGCCTCCTTTCGGCAGAAGGCCCGGGCGCGGGCGCTGTTCTCCGATCTCTACACCCGCTTCGCCTTCATCGGTGCGCAGGAGGAGGAGAGCGCCCGCCACTTCGCCGCCTTCGGCGGGGAGCCGTCGCGCATCCATGTCACCGGCTCGCTGAAATCGGCGGCGCCCCCGCTCGCAGATCAGCCGGAAAGCCGCCATGCGGTGGAGAACGACCTTGGCGGTCGCCGCCTCTGGCTCGCGGCCTCCACCCATCCGGGCGATGAAGGAGCGGTGATCGAAGCACACCAGAGGCTCCTGCGGCGCGACCCCGGTGCAGTGCTGGTCGTCGCGCCCCGCGCGCCGGATCGCGCGCCGCAGGTGGTCGCGACCTGCCGCGCTGCCGGTCTGGCGGCGGAGCTGCTTCCGCCCGACAACCGCCTGCCCGCTCGGGCGGAGGTCTATGTCTTGCAGCGGATCGGCCAGCTCGGCCTGTGGTATCGGGTGGCCGATACGGCCTTCGTCGGCGGTTCCATCGCCGCGGTCGGCGGCCACAATCCCTATGAGGCGGCACGGCTGGATTGCGCCATCCTGCACGGACCGAACGTGTGGAACTTCGAGGAGGATTACGATGCCTTCGACCGGGCGGGGGCCGCGCGGCTGACCCTTCACGCCGAGGCGATGACGGAGGCGCTTTCCGATCCCGCAACGCTCGCCATGCGCCCCCGCGCGGCTGCGCTGGCCGAACGGGGAGAGGCGCAGCTTGACCGCACGGCCCGGCACCTCATCGCGATGATGGGGGCACCATGACCCTGCGCCAGCGTCTCGCCCTTCGCCTCTACCGGGCGCTGTGGTATCCGGCCCTGCCGTTCGTGCGGGCCTATTTCCGGCGGCGCGGGCGAAGGGATCCGGCCTATCTCGACCATATGGAGGAGCGTTTCGGGCAGGGCGAGCCATTTGCGGCCACCGTCTGGGTCCATGCGGTGTCGCTCGGCGAACTCCGCTCCGCCGTGCCGTTGATCCGTGCCTTCCTTGACCGCGGGGAAAGGGTGCTCATCACCCATCTGACCCCGGCAGGCCGGCGCGGCAGCGAAGCCGCCTTTGGCCCGGAGATCGCTGCGGGCGATGTCGCCGTGCGCTATCTGCCGCTGGAGCTTGCGGGGGCATGGCGGCATTTCTTCCGCAACTGCCATCCGCGCCTCGGCCTCGCGATGGAGATCGAGATCTGGCCCGTGATGATCGACGAGGCCCGTCTGGCAGGCGTGCCGCTCTGGCTCGCAAACAGCCAGATACCGGAGCGGAGCTTTGCGCGCGCCCGCCGCTGGTTGCCGTGGATCGGCCATCCCGTCCGGGGCGTGGCCGGGGTTCTGGCCAAATCGCGGATCATGGCGGAGCGGTTCCGAGCCCTCGGCGCGCCCAATGTGCATGTCGTGGGGGAGCTGCGCTTCGATCAGCCCATTCCCGCGCGCCTGACAGGGGCTGCCGCCCGGCTTCTCGACGGGCCAACCGGCATGGTGCTTCGCGGTCGGCATGTCGTGGCGCTGGCCAGCGTGGTGGAGGGCGAAGACGACCTGTATCTCGACGCCTATCGTCTCGTGCAGGAGCGGTTTCGGGCGGCGGGGCGGGTGCCGCCGCTCTTCATCCATATCCCCCGCGCGCCGGAGCGGTTTGCGCAGGTGGGCGACATGCTGGAGGCATCCGGCCAGCGCGTCCTGCGGCGCTCCCGCGCCTTCGATGCGGATCTTGCCCTCACCGATCCGGGAGTGGCAGAAGCCGATATCCTGTTCGGTGATTCACTGGGAGAGATGTATTTCTACCTCGCCCTGTCCGATCTGGCGGTCGTGGGCGGGGGCTTCGTGGAGAAGGGGGCGCATAACGTGATCGAACCGCTCGCCCTGCGCAAGCCGGTACTCGTCGGGCCGCATGTCTGGACGATCGAATATCCTGGCCGGGAGGCGGAGGCCGCGGGCGTGCTGCGCATCTGCCCGACGATCCCCGATCTCGCGCAGGTCATGGGCGATCTGCTGCTGGATCCCACCGCGCTCGCCGCCATATCCCGCCGGACGGAGAGCTTCTTTGCCGACCACAGCGGCGCGACGGCGCGCAGCATGGCCATCCTCGAACCGTTGCTGGACACCGCGCCATGACAGACCTGCCGCTTATCGCCATCGTGCCCGTCCGGGGCGGGTCCAAGGGGCTGCCGGGCAAGAACGTCCGGCCGCTCGGGGGGGTGCCGCTCTACCGCCGCGCGGTGGATCAGGGTCTTGCAGCGGGCGCGCAGGAAGTCATCGTCTCCACCGACATTCCCGAGATTCTGGCGGCTCCACAGCCCGGAACACGGCTGATCGCCCGGCCCGAGGCGCTTGCGGGCGATGGCGTGCCGATGGATCCGGTGTTGCTTCACGCGCTGCGCGACGCGGGGCCTGCCCTTGTGGTGCTGCTGCAGGCCACCTCACCGCTCCGGCAGGTGGAGGACATCAGACGCGGCGTGGATGTCTGGCGGCAGGGCGGGTTCGACCTCGTCATGTCGGTGACGGAGGCGCCCTCGACCGTCCTGAAATACGGTCTTGCCGAGGGTGATCGTTTCGTGCCTGTCGCCCGGCCGGAATACTGCTTCATGAACCGTCAGCAGCTTCCGCTGGTCTGGCGGCCCAATGGCGCGGTCTATGTCTTCTCCGCCGAATGGTTCCGGCAGAACGGCGGCCTGGCGACGGATCGGATCGGCATGGTGCCGATGCCGGCCGAGCGGTCGATGGATATCGACACGCTCGCCGATTTTGAACGTGCCGAGGCCGCGCTCAGCCGCTCAGAGCGATGAGACGAGGTGCCCGCCGTCCACCGGAATCGCGGCGCCGGTAACATAGGCTCCCGCGTCGGAGGCCAGTAACAGCAACGGCCCGTCGAGATCCTCCATGCGGCCCAGCCTGCGCTGGGGTATCCGTTTGACCAATGCCTCTCCGGGGGGGGAGGCGAAGAAGTCGCGATTCATTTCCGTTTCAAAATATCCCGGGCAAAGCGCGTTCACCCGGATGCCGTAGCGCGCCCATTCGAGCGCGAGCGCCGAGGAGAGCTGCACCACCCCCGCCTTGGACGCGGCGTAGGAGGCGACTGCCCCCGCAACCCGGACCCCCAGAATCGAGGCCACGTTGATGATGGATCCGCCCTGTTTCGCCTGCCGCATCCGCCGCGCCGCCGCCTGCGCCACGAGGAATACGCCACGCAGATTGGTATTGACGACACGGTCCCAATCCTCGGCGGTGATGTCCAGCGCGGGGCCGGGCATGCTGATACCGGCGTTATTCACCACGATCTGCGGTGCGAGGGCGAGGCCGGTGAAGCACTCCGTAATGGCGTCCGGTTCGGTAACGTCGAGGGAGACGGCCTCAGCCTTGCCGCCCGCAGCCGCGATACGCTCGCACAGCGCCTCCAACGCTGCCGCGCGCCGGGCCGCGACGATGACATGCGCCCCCGCACCTGCAAGAAGCTCGGCGAAATGGGCGCCCAGCCCGCCCGACGCGCCGGTGATCAGCGCGGTTTTGCCCTTCAGATCCTCGAACATCCTCATCCCTTTCGCGGTTCTCCCTCCATCATTGCGATTGTCGGACGATTTTTCCAGCCCTGACCGTAGAACACCTACATGTAACTGCGTACCAGCGCGCCGGAGATCAGGGTCCAGCCATCCGCGACCACGAAGAAGGCCAGCTTGAATGGCAATGCAACGATCGCGGGCGGAACCATCATCATCCCCATCGACATGAGCACCGCCGAAACGACGAGGTCGATGATCAGGAACGGCAGAAAGATGACGAAGCCGATCTGGAAGGCGCGGGCGATCTCGCTCAGCAGAAAGCTCGGCACGAGCAGGGGCAGCGGCGCTTCCATTGCGGGGGGAGGCGGCAGCCCCGGAGCGCGGAGCGTCGCCAGTTCCGCCAGGGTGGAGGGGTTCACGCGATGGGCCATGAAGCCCTGAAACGGCCCGATGATATGGGGAAGCGCTGCCTCCACCGTCGTTTCTCCGCGGGAGAGGGGGCCGATCCCGGTTTCCCACGCTTCCGTCAGCACGGGGTCCATGACGAACCAGCTCAGGAAAAGCGCCAGCGTCACCATGAGCATGTTCGGCGGTGCCTGCTGCAGGCCGATGGCCTGCCGAAGGATGGAAAGCACCGTGACGATGAAGGGAAAGCAGGTCACTGTGACCGCCAGGCCGGGCACCAGGCCCAGAAGCGTTATCACCGCGATGAGTTGCACCGCCCGCCCGGCGAGCGAGGCTCCATCCGCCGGGATCAGGCCGTCCTGTGCGAAGGCTGCCCCCGCGAACAGGGCGAAACCCGCGGTCCAGATGAGCAGCGCCGGATCAGGCGCCCCCCGCCACATCGATGACCTCCGTCAGCTTGACGGCGAGTTGGCCGGCCTGGTCGCCCTCAAGCTCCTGAAGCTCGCCGCGCGCGATCAGCCGCTCACCCACGTAAAGCTCCACGAGATCGTCCACGCGCCGGTCCAGGGGCAGGACGGTATCCTGCTGGAGGCGGAGCAGGTCGCGCACCAGCGGGCGCGCCTTGCCGACCGAGACGGTGATCTCGATGGGGATCTGTCCAAACAGGCGCTGCTCGGGAAAGGCCTTGTCATCCATGGGCGCGAAGCTCCGGTCTTTGGGGGTAATGATTGCGGATTTCCTCGGTCAGCCTGCGGGTGAGGCCGTCGAGATCGAAGAGCGTCTCCGCCGCGGAGCGCAGGACGCACTGGCCGGGCAGGAGGGTGTCGTCGGCGACGATCTGGAAGGGCAGGTCGTCATGGTCCAGAAGCCGCTCCTGAAGCGCTGCGACATCCTCGGGGCAGACGGCAAGGGCCACCGGCTTCCGGGTTGCCTGCCTGGCGATCGGTGTGAAATGTTCGAGGATCAGGTCCGCAAGCACGGACCGCGCCACGGCGGGCAGGACTTTCGCGACCAGCGCATCCAGCACCGGAGAGAGTGCGTTGAGAGCGTGGTCCCGCGCCTCCTGCCAGGTGAGAGACAGATCCTGAAGCCGTGCGTCCATATCCGTGCGCAGCCGCGCGCGCTCCGAAACTTCGGCCGCCACGGCTTCCTCCCATCCCGCGGCGAAACCCTCGTCATAGGCGAGGGCGCGCGCCTTCGAAGCGTCTTCCTCGGCCAGCTGCGGGTATGTGGCGAAGTTCTCCAATGTGAGGGCGAGGGGTTTCATACGCGCTCCTTGCGGTCTTCAAGCCAGCCTCTAAGGATTTCCACCGTTTCGTCCTGACGCTCCGCGATGAGTCGGCGCAGGCGGTGAACGGGCTCCTCGGGTTCTGAAATATCCGTGGGGGCAGGGAGACCCGGACCAGCCAGCGTCTCTCCCGCCGCGAGTATCCGGACGGGGCGGCTGTCGTCCAGCTCGCGACTGGTCTTTCTGGTGCCGGTGAGGATCGGTCGGATGACGAACAGCCCGATGAGCAGGGCAAAGAGGCCAAGGAGCGCGGGTTTCACCAGCGTCGTGGCATCGAAACCTGAGAACATTCCCGTCTCGGCCGTCATCTCTGGCGTATCGACCGGCTGAAACGGCATGGATTTCAGGGTGATCACATCGCCTCTTGCCTCGTCATATCCGACTGTGGAGGCGACGAGATCGCGGAGCGCCGCGATCTCCGCCTCGGGCAAGGGTTGCCATGTCGTCGTGCCGTCGGTCCCCGCCACCTGCATTCCGTCCACCAGCACCGCGACCGTCAGCCGGCGCAGCGCGCCCGGTGCCCGCTCCACCGCACGTTCGGTCTGGGAAAAGTCGAAATTTGTCCGCTCTCGCGACCGGCTGTCCTGATTGCGTGAACTGCCGCCTTCCGACTGCGCCTCGCCATCGGGCAGGTTGCTGGCCACGCCCACCGGCGCGCCGGGGCTTTCGGAAGAGCTGGCCGTCGTTTCTTCCGCATCGTGGCTGACCGCGATGCGGGAGGCCGGATCGATCCGCCGTTCGGTGATGGTCTCACGCTCATTGGCGATGTCGAGGCTGACTTCCGCAACGGCCCGGCCCGGGCCCAGACGGGCTTCCAGAAGCCTGAGGATGTTGTGACGCAAGGCCTCTGTCCGCTCCGCCATCGGACCCGCTCCGGGAGGCTCTACGCCGGAGAGGACCAACCCGCGCTGACTGTCGATGACCGAAACCGCTTCGGGGGGCATCCCCGGCACGGCGGAGGAGACCAGAAACCGCATCGCCCGCGCCTGATCGCCGCCGAGCGGCATGCCGGAGGTCGTGACCGTGACGGAGGCCGTGGGCGGCATATCCTGCCGGAAGGGTTGGGCGCGCGCGGTGGCGATATGCACACGCGCCGCCCGGATACCGTTGCTTGACAGAATGGTCCGGGCCAGCTCCCCCTCCCGCGCGCGCCAGTAGGCCGCGTCGAACATCTGCGACGTCGTCCCGAAGCCGGAGAGCGAATCGAGTATCTCATAGCCCCCGCTGCTGTTCGCCGGCATCCCCTCTGCGGCGAGAGCCATGCGGAGCTGGTCGCGCGCCTGTTCGGGCACAAAGATCGCGTCGCCCCGCACGTCATGGACGATCCCACGCTGGGCCAGCGCATTCACCACCTGTCCCGCCGCCGCCGGTTCCAGCCCGGAATACAGCAGGGTCATTCGCGGACTGGCCACCCCGCGTGCCATCAGGAGTATCGCCGCGAACATGGTGAGCGTGGCTGCCGCCACGGCCACACGACGCGCCAGTGTCAGCCCATTCCAGATGGCCACGATCTGCTGCACGACGATTCTCCCTGATCCGGTCTGCGTGACTCTGGTTTTGCATTCGCAGCCTTAAGAAAGCGTTAGTCGGCTTGCGCTATGACGATGTGGTGCAGATTCGGAGGCAACATGTCGGACGTGGCCGATCGTGGGACGGAAGATGCGCCCCGAAAGGGGGGCAAACGGGGGCTGATTCTCGCCGGGGTGCTGGCGCTGGCATTGGCAGGCGGGGGGTTCATGGCCGCCCGGACGGGGTTGATACCGGCCTTTTCCCCGAAGACGCCGGAGAGCGGTCTGGGCGATATCGCCTATGTGACCATTCCGCCGCTCGTCCTGTCTCTCGGGCCGGGAATGGCGGGCCGCCACCTGCGATTCGCCGCCGATCTGGAGGTGAGACGCGCGGATGCGCGGGAGGTTACGCTGGTGATGCCCCGGATTCGCGACGTGCTGAACGGCTATCTCCGCGCAGTGGAGCCGGAGCGGCTGGAGCAGCCCGCCATGCTGATGACGCTGCGAGCCCAGATGCTGCGCCGCGTTCAGATCGTCGCGGGTGAAGGTCGCGTGCGCGACCTGCTCGTTTCGGAATTTGTCATAAACTGAGGAGACGGGCATGGATTTCATCGCCGATCTGCTATTGGCGACGGGCGCTTTCGGCGCGGGTCTCTATTGCTTCGTGCTCTCCCGCCGTCTGAAGCGCTTTTCTCAACTGGAAGGCGGAATGGGGGGGGCGGTCGCCCTGCTGTCCACGCAGGTCGATGACCTGACGAAAGCCGTCGCGCTGGCGCGGGAGACGGCGGGAGCGTCGGAGCGTTCGCTGGAGGAGGTGACGGTTCGTGCAGAGGCGGCAACCCGGCGACTGGAGGTCGTTCTGGCCGCGATGCACGATCTGCCCGCTCCCAGGCCGCAGCGACGCCGGCTTCGCCTTCGCCAGCGCAGGGACGATATCCTTATGGCCGCGGAATGAGACGGCCCGGCCCGCTCTCCCTGGTCACGGTGATGTTCCTCGCCTCCGCGGCGATCCGCCTTGCGGGGTGGGGCGGAAGCGCACTCGCGCTGGAGGCGTCGCCCGCGCTGGTCGAAACATCCTGCACCTCGCTACCGGGTGCGGCAGAACTTCTGGCAAATCTCCGTGATCGCGAGGCCCGCGTGGTGGAGACGGAACGCGCACTCACTGCCCGCAAGGAGGCGCTCGACCGTGCCGAGATGGACGTTCGCCAGCAACTCGCCCGGCTCGAGGCCGCAGAAGATAGTCTTGATGCCCGAATCGCCGCCTCCCGCCAGGCGAGCGAGGCGGACCTTGCCCGCTTGACCGCTGTCTACGAGGCAATGAAGCCCAAGGAGGCGGCACTGCTTTTCGAAGAAATGGAACCCGATTTCGCCGCTGGATTCCTCGCACGCATGCGTCCGGAGGCGGCCGCCTCCCTCATGGCGGGCCTCAACCCCCGCACGGCCTATTCTTTCAGCGTCCTGCTTGCGGGCCGTAATGCGCTTGCGCCGATTGAGTGACGTCGCAAGCGAATATTAACCCGCGTCCTCTATTCTGGGGATCACGCTGGAATGGAGGCTTCAGGAATGCTCGGCATCATCGGGATCGCTGTGATCTTCGTCATGGTCTTTGGCGGCTACATCCTCGCAGGCGGCAAGATGTCGATCATCCTTCATTCGCTCCCCTATGAGATGGCGATGATCCTTGGCGCGGCCGTGGGCGCCTTCCTGCTGTCAAGCGACATGGCGCTGGTGAAGGCAACAGTTCGCGATATCGCGCGCGCCTTCAAAGGCCCGAAATGGCGCCAGACCGACTATCAGGATCTTCTTTGCCTGCTGTTCGAACTGGTGCGCCTTGGGCGTCAGAATCCGGTGGCGCTGGAAGAGCATGTGGAGGCGCCGGAAAGCTCCTCCATCTTCGCGCGGTATCCGCGGATCGTCGCCGATCATGAGGCGGTGGATCTGATCTGCGACACGCTCCGCTCTGCCGCCATGAATTATGATGACCCCCATCAGGTGGAGGAGATTCTGGAAAAGCGGATGGAGGTAAGTCTCCATCATGCGCTTCACACCAGCCATGCACTCCAGACGATGGCCGATGGGCTGCCCGCGCTCGGCATCGTCGCGGCCGTGCTGGGCGTCATCAAGACGATGGCCTCCATCGACCAGCCGCCGGAAGTCCTGGGCAAGCTGATCGGGGGCGCGCTTGTCGGCACATTCCTTGGTGTATTCCTCGCCTACGGAATCGTCGGTCCCCTCGCCGCGAGGCTGAAGGCGGTGACGGAGGAGGATGCGCAGTTCCATCGCCTGATCCGGGAAGTTCTGGTCGCCAACCTCCACAACCACGCGGCCAACATATGTGTCGAAGTCGGGCGACAGAACGCGCCGCATGCGGTTCGCCCGTCCTTTGCCATGCTGGAGGGTGCGTTGCGCGAATTGAAGCCGGAGGTCGCCTGATGCGCCTGCTGCTTGCCGCCCTGCTTTTGCTGCCGTGCCTTGCCTCGGCCCAGTCGATCCGTGTGCGCTCGGGCGAGCATGAGACATTCAGCAGGATTGTCATTGCTCTCCCAAAGCCTTCCGCATGGTCGCTCATGCGGGATGGAGAGGGGTATCGGCTCGACATGGCGGCGAAGCCCCAGCTCGACATCAGCCGCGTGTTCGATCTCATTCCGCGCCGGAGGATCGCCGATATCCGCAAGACGCCCGAGGGGCTTCGCCTGTCTCTCGGCTGCGAGTGCCATGCTGTCGCGACGGAGATGCGGCCGGGGCTCATCGTGCTCGACGTGACGGATGTCCCCCCGCCGGAGACACCGGTGGCCGCCGTCATGCCCCGTCTTCCGCTTCCTCTCCGACCTCCGTCCCCGCTGCCTCTGCCGCTCGCGCCAGATCAGCCGCTGGCCAAAATGCGTTCGCTGATCGGCGCAGAGCTGACGAGGGCGGTGGACCAGAGGTTGGTAGAACTTGAAGGAGCGCCCGTCACATCCGAAACCCCGGTGACCAACAACGACGCCCCGGGCCTTGCCGTCATTACCGCGTTCGACAGGGATGTTCGTGACGATGGGCCCGCTGCTCCGGGGCTGTCCGCATGTCCGGCTCCTGAACTCCTTGACCCCACGGCCTGGATGAAGGCCGAGCCCCTTGCCGAGACGTTGGGAAAGCTGCGTGCGGAACTGGTTGGGGAATTCGACCGGCCCGGCATAGAGGCCGTGAACACTCTCGTACGATATTACCTCGCCATGGGCTTCGGACACGAGGCACTGGCGGAAATGCAGCTCAACCCCGATCTCATCGCCGACCGCGAGTGGCTTTTGCCGCTTGCTGCGCTCGTCGATGGCGAGATCCCCCGGGACATCGGGCCGCTTGCGGGAATGGCGGCCTGCGACGGCTGGACGCCGCTTTGGGCGCTCCTTGCCGACCCCCGCCTTGGGGCGGGTCGCGAGGTGAACAGGGGCGCTGTCCTGCGCAGCTTTTCACGGCTTGCCCCGTTTCAACGCGACCTGCTTGGCCCCCGGCTGGTTGAGCGGTTCCTCGCGCGCGATGACGATGAGGCAGCGCTCTCGGTGCGTTCGGCCATGGCTCGCGCCGATGAGGGACCGTCGGTCGCGATCGCGGACGGGCTGATTGCCCGTGAGGAGAGGGAGCCTCCCGGCCTCGCGCCGACCTCCCGGACCTCGGGAGTGCTTGGGGCGGAAGCGCTAGCGCTGCTTATTGAAGGCCGCGTCGCGCGCGGTGAGCCGGTGGAACATGAGCGCGCCGTTCAGGCCGCTGCCCTCGCGATGGAGATGCGCGGGGCGCAACTGGGAGACAGATTGGCGCGTGCGGAAGTCCTTGCACTCGCTTCCACGGGCGATTTCGACGCGGCCTATGGCGCGTTCGACCGCTTGCCAGCCTCGCTCCGGCGTGAGACCGGGGAGACGCTGGCAACACTTCTTCTGCGGATCGCCGATGACGTGACTTTCCTCCGTTTTGCACTCGGTTCCCGGCTGACCGCGCCTGATCTGCCAATTTCGGTGCAGGTCGGGGTGGAGGAGCGGGTGACCGCGCTTGGTTTCGGCAGAAGCGAGACAGGGCCGGGCAGGGCAGAGACCCCGGCCACGGGTGCTGTGCAAGCAGGAACCTCTCGGGCAGGAACTTCTGCGGCCCAACCCTCCCTGAGTCTTGCGGGAGCCGGAGCTCTTCTGGAAGAAAGCAGGGCTTTCCGGCGGGAGCTCGTTCTGATCTTGAATGATCCGGCAAACGGGTCATGAAAGTGACATGCGAAGAGCATAGAGGATGCGGATTGCCGGACCTCCGGCGCCATGATCAAGAATATGACAGACCATACGCGATACGCCATTTACTGGACGTCCCCTCCCGGCCCTCTCACCGATTTTGCGGCGGCTTGGCTGGGATGGAATCCCTGGACATCGGTGGAGACCCCACCCACCCCCGGGCCCGGCCAGCCGCTCGGATTGGCGCAGATCACGGAGGAGCCGCGGCGTTATGGCTTCCACGCCACACTGAAAGCCCCCTTTCGTCTGGCTGAAGGGCGCGATCGCGTAGGGCTGGAGGCTGCACTTCAAAGCTTTGCGGAAGATCAGGCAGCCGTCAGACTGGATGGTCTGGCTTTTAGCCTGCTGTCAGGATTTGTCGCGCTCCGGCCAACGGGAGATGTGGCGGAGCTGAACAGATTTGCGATGAGGGTCGTGGAGTTCTTCGATGATTTCAGGGCCCCGTTGACCGAGGCGGAAATCGCGCGCCGCAGGCCGGAAACACTCTCGCCGCCGCAGCGCCAGAAGCTCCTTGACTGGGGCTATCCCTATGTCGGCGATGACTTCCGGTTTCATCTCACGCTCACCGGCAGAGTGTCGCAGGACGTCGGCGTGGAGGTGATCGAGAAGCTCGAACCACATCTTGCGCCGCTTCTGCCGGAGCCGCTGATCATTGATCGCATCTATCTCTTCGGCCAAAGGCCGGATGGAAAATTTGAAGTTCTCAAGGCGTGCCCACTAACAATGCGCTCTCCCCTGGTTTGAGAACACCTCATCTTCGACATGTTCTGTCTCGGGAAGCACGGGGATGGAGGGATTTATTTCTTCGGCCCGCTGTCTTTGGCCGGCGAAAAGGTCGGATATGTCTGACGCAGTGGCTTTGAATCGCGTTGAAAGCCCTCTGGATTGATCAGCGGGAGGTGGTGCACCAAAGCCCGGCTCCAGCCTTCGCTGTCCACGCACCAGCCTCGGTTCAGCCAAGCGTGTAGCCTGACCACGGGATCTAAGGGCCTCCCAGACTCAGGTGACGGGCCCGATCTGCGGGGTGCCCGGCATGAAGGCGAACCTCATATTACCTCACGCGCAAAAAAAGCCTCCGCCCTCTTCGGGATGTCAGGCTCCGCCCGATTCCGGGTGACCTTTTTCTTCATGGCGCAATCTTGGCCAGGTTGGCCCACATCTGACCGTTCCAGGGGCGTTGTTGCGCTAATCGGCAGGAGGCCGATCTTCCCCTTTCCCGGGTGACCTTCATCCCACGTCAGTGATCTCGGCGGTGCCGAGAGCATTATATTTGTTCATGATGGCAATTCGGATCTGGACCTCTGCGGTCTGTCGATCCGGGTGGCGGGAGGCGATGCGTTCGCCGAACGCCTTGAGGCAGTTCATCCGCGCCTCGACCCGACTTCGGACGTGGTAGCCGACCGAGCGTTTCCAGTTG
>NZ_NIPW01000026.1 GCF_002196855.1 Haematobacter genomosp. 1
AACCCACATTTCCCAAGTAAGGCGCTGATTTCGCTGTCCTGACCATTACATTTCCTATATAAAACATGGTGTTGAAGGCTGCGATGGGCGCGTTTCATGGATCACCCAGAGGGTGCGGGCTTGCAACGGGCAGATCGGGTGGATTTCGACCCTCGCGTGCGGCTGGAATTTCGCGGCACGCAGCTCAGTTCCGACGGCGGCCTTCTGGTGATGCGCGAGCTTGATGACGCGCTCGGGTTGTCCGATTTGGCGTCAGCGGCGCTGCGCGATACTCGCTCTGGCAAGAACACGGTCCATCGGCTCGACGGCCTGTTCCGGCAATCAGTCTTTGGGCGGCTGGCCGGATACGAGGATGTCAACGACGCCAACCGTCTCGCCTGCGATCCGGTCATGCGCCAAGTTGTCGGCGGCAGAGCGGTCGATGCACAAGCGGCCTCGGCATCGCAGATGGGACGGTTCGAGACCGAGACGCTGGCTCTGGCCGGGAACCGTGCCGCGCTGGCCGACCTGAACGGGCAATGGATCGACCGGTTCCATGACCGTAACGGGCTGAAGTACATCGTTCTGGACATGGACAGCTCGGTCAGCCCGACCCATGGCGACCAGGAAGGGTCCGCCTGGAATGGCCATTTCGACTGTAGCTGCTATCACCCCAACTTTCTGTTCAACCAGTTCGGGATGCTGGAACGCTGCGCCCTGCGCCATGGCAACGTCCACAGCGCCGATGGCTGGCGTGATGTTCTCGACCCCGTCATTGCGCGCTACGCGGAGCGCGACCTTGGTGGCAGGTTCTTCCGGGCCGATGCTGCCTACGCGATCCCGGCGATCTATGAGCGATTGGAAGAAGCGCGGTTCTTCTACGCCATCCGGCTGCCCGCAAACGCGGTCCTCAAGGACAAGATCGCGCATCGGCTAACGCGCCCTGTCGGGCGGCCGTCACTGACCAAGGTCAAGCGGTTCTTCGAGGAATTCGAGTATCAGGCGGCGTCCTGGGACAAGGAACGCCGGGTGATCGCCAAGATCGAATGGCATCCGGGCGAACTGTTCCCGCGTGTCGGCTTCATCGTCACCAACCTGCCGATGGAGCCGGACTGGGTGGTGCGGTTCTACAACCAGCGCGGCACCGCCGAGCAGCACATCAAAGAGGGCAAATACGCCTTTCGCTGGACGCGGCTGTCGTGCCGGAAGTTCCGCGACAATGAGGTGCGGCTGCAACTGCACGCCCTGGCGTACAACCTGGCCACCTTCTTGCGCTGCATCGAGCTGCCCGAGGCCATGGCCGACTGGTCGTTGACCAGCCTGCAACTGAAGCTGATCAAGATCGGGGCACGTGTGGTCCGTCACGCCCGCACCATCACCTTCCAGCTGGCCGAGGTCGCTGTCACCGGCACGATGGTACGCGCCATCCTCGCCGCTATCCGCCGATTGCGAGCGCCACCGCTATGCGCATGATCGCGATCCACGCTCAAACTGAACGAAAGCGGCTGGACAGATCTGTCCGCTGCGCTGAAAAACGCCGCCCCTGGGCAAGGAAACAGCGGCTTCGCGGTCTGATCCGTCCAGATCCAGCAGTCTGCGCGACCGCAGGTGCCGCTTGCGGCAGAAAATCCTTGTCTAGCGCTCGGATACAGGCGATCTTCACCTCAAACGACACGCCACTTGGGGAATGCAGG
>NZ_NIPW01000027.1 GCF_002196855.1 Haematobacter genomosp. 1
CGGGCGCGGGCGCAGCGGTCACACGGGGCGGCCGCGCCTGAGGCCAGCCGGTCGCCAGATGCCAGGCATGGCCCGCGCGCAGCACCGCCGCATCCGCGCCCGCCCGCCCGATGAGCTGCATCCCCATCGGCAGTCCCCCATCGCCGAAGCCCACGGGGACAGAGAGGGCGGGCAGGCTCGCAAGGCTCGCGGGGATGACCACCTCCATCCAGCGGTGATAGGTGTCCATCTGCCGCCCCGCCACGGTCTCCGGCCAGCGCCACTCCGCCGGGAAGGGCCAGACCTGCGCGGAGGGCAGCACCAGCAGGTCGAACCGCTCGAACAGCCGCGCCGCATGGGCATACCAGCGGCTGCGGACCACGCTGGCATCATAGGCGGCCACGGCGGAAAGGCCCGCGCCGCGCTCCACCTCCCAGATGGTTTCCGGCTTGGTCAGGCGGCGCTTTTCCGGGTCGCTGGCGAGCGCGGCCTTGCTTCCGGCCGAGAGCATGGCCCGAAGGGTGATCCACGAGTCCCACAGTTTCTCCGCCGGGAACGGCGGGGGAAGCGGCTCCACATGGGCACCCATCGCTTCCATCTGCCGCAGTGCCGCCTCGCACAGCGGCAGGATGCCGGGTTCCATGGCATAGGCCCCGCCCCAGTCGCCCAGCCAGCCGATACGAAGTCCGGCGATCCCCCCGTCCAGCGTCGCGGCCCAGTCGGCATTCGGGCGCGGGAAGGGCTTTTCCGGGTTCTCGCCCGCGATCACGGTCAGCAGGCGGGCCAGATCCTCCACGTCGCGCGCCATCGGCCCGTTGGTGGCGAGCGTGGAGAAGAACCCGTCCCCCTCCGCCTCATCCGCTACAAGGCCCCATGTCGGGCGGAAGCCATAGACGTTGCAGAAGGCCGCGGGGTTGCGCAGTGACCCCATCATGTCCGATCCGTCCGCCGCCCAGACCATGCGCGCCGCCAGCGCCGCCGCCGCACCGCCGGAGGATCCGCCCGCGCTGCGCGACAGGTCGTAGGGGTTCAGCGTCGTGCCGTGGACGGGGTTGAACGTATGGCTGCCCTGCCCCCATTCGGGCACGTTTGTCTTGCCGGTCAGGATCGCGCCCGCCGCCCGGATCCGCTGGGCAAGCAGCCCGTCCTTCACCGGAACATGCCTGGCATGGAGCGGTGAACCCCAGGTGGTGCGGATCCCTGCGGTGAGCGCCAGGTCCTTGATCGCGAAGGGAATACCATGAAGCCATCCCTGCGGCGGCGTATCGTCCAGCGCCCGTGCCTCCGCCATCAGCACCTCCGGCTCGCGGGGGGAGACGATGGCGTTCACGCTTCCGTTCACGCTGTCGAGTCGCGCCAGATAGGCCGCCATCACCTCGGAGGGTGCGACGGATCGCGCATGGATCAGCGCCGACAGGCGGGTGGCGGACAGTTCGGTAAGTTCCATGTCGATGCGATGCCTTCTCTTTTCGGTCGCGTGCCGTAGCCGGTGTCAGATGAGCCTGAATCCGCCGCGCCGTCCAGCCCGGCGACGCGAAGGCTCTGGCCATATACCGCTCGCTGCCGCGCGGGGGGGAAGCGGTCCCTCCTTGGGAGGCTGACGAAGTGGCATGCCGATGCGCGGTAAATCGGCCCGGAATGGCTGGATTTCCGGGTGGATTCTTCAGATTGCGAACGATTTCCCCTCCAACGCAGACCTGTAGGGCGGCGGTCGGGCCGCAGGGGGATCCGCATTCCCGCGCCGGAACGTGCCTTGCCGCCAGCGCGCGCAAGGGGAAATCTTTGACGGGTCGGAACAGCCGGACTCTATGCATTCCCCGCGTGCCAAGGCGAAGCCGACGGATGCCCCAAGGCATGGTCCGCGGAACAACTCCCCGAGCGCGAGGCGAAGCCTCCTCCTTCCGGGAAGGCTCCATGATCTGCGATATGCAGCGCCGTCATGCGCCGTCATGCAGCGCCGTCGCGCGAGTACGAAATCCCACGCGATGACCGAGGGTGGCCGCGTGCATCCTGATCTCTCGCACATGAAGGGGATACCGATACCGGCCCGCAGCTCGTGAGAGCAGCCCGCTCCATCCCCCGCGCGCGGGCCAAAGGGCCCAGGCGGTCGAGAACACCGCGTACGGGGTGAGAGCGCTCCATCCCCCGCGCGCGGGCCAAAGGGCCCGCCAGCTTGGGTTCACGACCCTGGCCTCCGCCATCCCCGCGCGTGCGGGTCAAAGCCATTGGAGATCCACCCCTCGCGCCTGTCCGTCGGCCATGCTCACGCGCGCGGCCAAACGCCAGACAGAAGATACGCTATCCATGCACGTCAGCCACCCCCCCGCGCGTACGGGCCGAACCGGATCGTGCCGCCAACGCCGCCAGCCAGAAGGCCCATCCCCACGCGTGCGGCCCAAGCTGCCTATGCCAGGATCTAATGCCGCGCGCTCCGGGCCATCCCCACGCGCGTGCGGCCCAAGCCGCGGCAGCGGGAGGACGGCCATGGATTTCGAAGCGCGCGCGGGCCAAGCGCTCCATGCGCTGGCGCCATTCCCGTAGCGGTGCCATCCCCACGAGCGTGCGGGCCAACCTCCGTATTCTGGCGGCTGGCGCCTTGTGATGGACCATCCCCCGCACGCGCGGACCAAGCCTATGAGGCATCCTTGGCGTTCCCATCCAAGAACCATCCCGCGCGCGGGCCACGAGGGACGTTTATGGGGTATTCCGGGTGCTTCCTGTTGAACCATCCCGCGCGCGGGCCAAGAGCATGCGCTGGGGCCATTGCTGCAGCGGCGCCATCCCCGCACGCGTGGCCAAAAGCTTTGACATCGCGTTCGGCCTATGGACCCGCAGATGTTCTCCCGGAGCGTATCACGCCCGCGGTGCAGCTTGGACGCCGCTTGTTCCAGAGCAAATGGTGGGTGAGCGGCATGTCAGGTACTCCGGCATGTCCTTCTACCGGGAATGCCGGAGTACCTGACACGGTCGCCACCACAGCAAGGGATTCGCCCATACCGCGCGGCTGGCAGCCGGTTATCGCGATGGATGCCGTCAGGCCGTGGCAGCCGTATCCACGTCGCCCTTGTAGGAGTCTTTCAGGCTGGCGAGGTTCAGCAGCATCGTTGCTGCGGGCGCCGTCGTCCCGGGGCGGTAGATGGAGGAGCGGACCCACATGCTTTCCGTCCTGCGGCTGCCCGACAGGGCGACCACCTCCCGCGCGACCTCCAGAGGCTCGCCCACGAAGATCGGGCCGTCGAGCAGCCGGATCTCCTGATCCGCGAACAGGCCGATGGCGGGGCCGCGCACCGGGAAGGGATCCTGCTTGTTGGTGTAGCAGAACAGCACGCTCAACATCTCGAAAGGGATCACCGCCTCGCGCCAGGTCCCGACGGCACCCCGGTAGGCCGGCGACGGTTCGGTGATGCGGGACAGCTTCTCGGCCAGGCTGAACGGGTAGAGATGGCCCATGTTCTGATCGAAGCCCATGGAAATGGGGCGGCGGGGCGTCTGCATCCCCACCCGCACATCGGCGAGGATCCGCGCGCCCTCCAGCGGCGGCAGCGTCGCCATCCGTTCCTCCAGCGCCGAAACCGGATGATCGGGGCCGACGGAGAGGCTGCCGCGCAGAATCTCCGTCCCGTCCTCCCGCTCCATGCGGATCTCGGCCTTGTCGGGCGCGACCTGCCGCGCCATGGCGCGGAGCCGGTCACCCTCGAACGCGGGGTTGCGGAAATGGGCGGAGATACAGCCCGACGCCAGCCAGCGGTCTCCGAACAGGCGCACGGCCAGCGGGTCGAACTGGCTGAAATGGGTCGGCCCCTCGATCGTGCCGCCCTTGAAGCCCAGTGTCTGCGCCGCGCGGTCATCGTGGATGGAGGCGTGGCCGTCATAGTTCTGGGCAGAGAGCATCTGGACAGGCGCGCGAAGCGGCCCTGTCAGCCAACCATCGGTTTCGGTCAGTGGGGTGGGAAAGAGGCTGGTCATCTCATCTCCTTGCAAGGGTTGCGCGGCGGCTGGTCTGGAGCTGTCCGCTGGCAGGACTGGGGCGGGAGGCCGCGTCTCGGGCCGGGCGCCATGGAGAGATCGCTCCCCCTCCGGTTTCCGTGGGGCCGACATACCGGCGCGCCGCCTTTCCCAATGTCGGAGGCAGGGGCTCCGGGCGGTCGTGTCCCGCAGATCGAAGCACGGCCGCGAAGTGAGGCGGCTTCCGCAGGCAAAGGCTCCGGTCAGACGTTGAACGGCACAGGGGATGGCGGAGCGCGCTCACCTCCTGCCGCAGCCGGACACGCCCTTTCAGACTGGCATACCCTTTCAGGCTGGCACACCCGTTGAGACCGGCGTGCCCCTTCAGACTGGCGTGCCCCTTCGGACTGCCACGCCCCTTCACCGGGTCGCGGTCGCTCGACAGTTGACGCAGAGACCCGCCACGGCTCCATCGCCCGCCGGGCGCGAGCACCGGCATCGCCAGAGCCGCCATCAAGATCCGGCGGGTTCGGGCATGGGCAGGAACTGGGGCAGATCGGTCTTGCGGACCTTGCCCGTCGGCGTGAGCGGCAGGGCGGCGATCACCACGATCTCCGGCACCTTGTAGGCCGCGATACGCTCGCCCAGCCAGCCCGCAAGCTCCGCGGCAGAAACGCGGCCCCGGTGCTCCTCCTTCAGTTCGACGAAGGCCACGGGCACCTGGCCCTTCTCCGCATCGTCGCGCCCGATGACGCCGCTGCCGACGACGGCGGGGTGCTTGCCCAGCAGGCCCTCGATCTCCACGGGGAAGATGCTCATGCCCTTGACCTTCAGCATCTCCTTGCGGCGGCCGAGGTAGTGCAGGAACCCCGCGCTGTCGATCACCCCGATATCGCCGCTGTGCAGCCATCCGCCCCGCAGCGCGGCAGCGCTCTCCTCCGGCTTGTTCCAGTAGCCCTTGAGCAGCGCGGGTGTCCGCACGACGATCTCCCCCTCCGTATCCGGCGGCAGGATCTCCCCGGTGTCGAAGTCGCAGATCTTGAACTCCGTCCCCGGTATCGGCAGACCGACGAACACCGGCTGCGCCTTCAGATCGTAGTCGTCGTCCTGCATGCCGGTGGTGAAGGTGTTGGAGGTATGCGTCTCCGTCATCCCCCAGCTCGATTCCGCGAGCGTCGTGCCGGTCAGCTCACGCCAGCGCTGGCGGTAGTCCACGTTCAGCTTCTTGACGAAGGAGGTGACACGCAGGCGTTTCAGGCAGGACAGGTCGAACTCCCCGAAGCGGGGGTGGTCCATCAGCTCCACCGCGCCATCGACCATCATCGCCATGCTGGTCACCCGGTAGCGGTCCACCGCCTGCATCACACCCAGCGGATCCCAACGTGACAGCAGCACCAGAGGCCGCCCGGTCACTGCCGGAAACACCAGCGCCGCATTCTCCCCCGCGATCCAGAATTCGGGGAAGTAGCTCAGGAAGATCAGTGTCCGGTCGCCCGCCATGGCGACGGACCAGTTGGCGGCACCGGTATAGAGCATGTCGCGCTGTGTGTGGACGCAGCCCTTGGGCATGCCCGTCGTCCCGCCCGTATAGTTGAGCGCCGCGACCCCATCCAGATCCGCGCCGCCGACACGCTCCTTCGGGGCGGAGCGGACGGCGGGCAGGAACGGCTCCGCTCCTGCCATCGGCGCGGGCGGCTGGCGCACGAAGCCCGGCACGTTGAAGGCGGGTTCCTCCGGGACCAGCTCCGAGAGGCTGGTGGCGAACACCTTGCGCAGCCGGGTTTCCGCCCGCACCTCATCGACGACGGGCAGCAGGGTATCTTGCGCGACGATCACCTCCGCGCCGGAATCGTTGAGGTGGTAGGCAAGCTCATAGCCCTTGGAGAGCGGGCTGATCGGCACATGCGCCGCACCGAGCTTCAGGATGCCGAAGAACGCGATGTGGAACTGCGGACAGTTGGGCAGGAAGACCGCCACCCTGTCGCCCTTGCCGATGCCAAGGCCCTTGAGAAGATTGGCGAACCCCTCGCTCAGCCGGTCCAGCTCGCCCCAGGTGATCTCCGTCCCGTAGTAGATGAGCGCGGTCTCCGCCGCCTGCGTATCGCCCCAGTGGCGCAGATAGTCGGAAAGCGGCCGTTCCCCCAGCGGATAGGTGATTTCGGCGGGTATGTCCTTCGGCCACGACTTCGCCCGTCGCGCGGCCAGATCGGCCAGATATCCGGTTTCGTCTATCGTTGTGCTTGGCATCTCATTTCCCTTGTTCGGGCGCACGGTTCGGCTGGATGGTGGCAGCTCCCGCGTCACGGCGGGTCCGTGCGTCAACTCATGCGGGGGGCCGGAGGGCCGCCCGCCCCCTCCTCCCGCGCGTCTCACTGCTCGCGGGATGTCGGATCCAGCGCCTCGCGCAGCGACTCGCCGAGAGCGTTGAACGCCAGCGCGGTCACGAGGATGGCGATGCCCGGCGCATACATCTGGGCGGGTGCGATCTCCATGTAGAGATAGGCGCGCGCCAGCATGGAGCCCCAGCTCGAATCCGGCGGCTGCATGCCGAGGCCGAGGAAGCTCAGGCTTGCTTCCGCCAGCAGCGCCACGGCCATCAGCATGGTCATCTGCACGATCACCGGCTGGATCGCGTTGGGCAGGATGTGATGAAGCAGGATGCGCGGGGTGGATGCCCCGAAGCAGCGCGCGGCGTCCACATACAGCTCCTGCCGGAGCACCAGCGTCCGCGCCCGGACGAGCCGTGCAAGCTGCGGCGCAAAGACGATCCCCACGGAGATCATCGCATTGGTTAGCCCGATGCCGAGCGCGCCCGTCACCGCGATGGCGAGCACGATGGACGGGAAGGACAGGAA
This sequence comes from Haematobacter genomosp. 1, assembly GCF_002196855.1. Lineage (GTDB taxonomy): Bacteria > Pseudomonadota > Alphaproteobacteria > Rhodobacterales > Rhodobacteraceae > Haematobacter. Next base: position 6,780 of record NZ_NIPW01000027.1, read on the forward strand.
GGTGTCGATCACCCGGCTGATGATCGTATCCGTCCAGCCGCCCGCATAGCCCGCGATCAGCCCGATCGGGATCCCCAGCAGCGCGGCGACACCGACCGCAAGGAAAGAGGCATAGATGGAGGCGGAAGCGCCATAGACCAGCCGGCTGAAGATGTCGCGGCCAAGGTCGTCGGTGCCGAGCAGATGCGTCATGCTCGCCGGCTCCAGAATGGCCATGTAGTCCTGCGCCGTCGGATCGTAGGGCGCGATCCAGCGGGCCAGCAACGCCGCCCCCACGATGATCGCCAGCGCGATTGCCGACAGCAGCGTCCGGGTGTCGTGGCGCAGCCAGTTCCATACCGGCTTCCACCGGGTTTCCTGCCGCATCGGAGTGGTGGAAATATCGGTCATTTCTGGCTGATCCTCGGATCGAGAACGCTATAGAGCATGTCGGTGACGAGGTTCACGAGGATCACCGTCACCACCATCACGAGCACGATGCCCTGCACGACCGGGAAATCCCGCTGCAGCGCCGCATTGACGATGGAATTGCCCATGCCGGGGATGGCGAACACCACCTCCACCACCACCGTGGCGGCGAGCGTGCGGTTGATGAGCAGGCTGATCACGGTCAGCAGGTTGACGCTGACGTTGCGCAGACCGTGCTTCCACAGGATCACCGCCGGGGACAGGCCCTTGGCATGGAGGGTGCGGACATATTGCGAGGACAGGATCTCCGTCAGGGAGCTGCGAAGCTGACGGGACACCTCGGCGATCCCGCTGGAGGCGAGCGCCAGCGCCGGCAGCGTCGAATACCAGATCGCCTGCCAGATGTTGTCGAGCGGCGAGACAAAGCCCGTCGCCGGGAACCACATCCGGTTCAGGGCGAAGGTCGCGACGAAGATCATCGCGATCCAGAAGTTCGGCAGCGCGATCCCGATGGAGGACAGCGTCATCACGAACCCGTCCAGCCGCGAGCGCGGGCGGCTCGCCGCGAGAATGCCGAGCGGCACCCCGACCAGGATGGACACGACGACGGCGTAAAGCACGATGAACAGCGTGTTCGGGAACACGCGCTTCACCGTTTCCAGCACCGCCTCGCCCGACAGGAGGGAGTTCGAAAGATCCCCCGTCACCGCATGGCCGAGCCAGGACAGGTATTGCACGATGAACGGCCGGTCGAGGCCGTAGAGCGTGCGGATCTCCTCGATCCGTTCCTGGGTGGCGTTCTCACCGGCGAGGGTGATGGCCACGTCGCCGGGCAGGAGCTTCATCAGCGTGAACACCATGAAGGTGGCGAGGATGAGCACCGGAATGGATTGCAGGAGCCGGTTGACGATGATCCTGCGGTGGACCTTGGTCAGCATGGGCGACCTCCGCTGTTGGGCCGCATGTCGGGATCACCCGACACGCGTGACCGCGTTGAACTTCGGCTTGCCGAGCAGGTTGGCGGTGAAGTTTTCCACGCCCTCGGCGTAGGCATCGACCTCGTAGCGGACGGTGAGCGGGATGGAGATGGCGGACTCCGCCCCGAGCTTCTGCGCCGTGGCAAGGGCGGCCTTCCGCTCCGCCTGATCGGCGGTGGCGCGGCTGGCGGCGATGGCGGCGTCGAACCCGTCGGGAGCCGCGACCTTGCCGGTGTTGAAGTAGGAATTCTGCGAAAAGACGAGGTCATAGGACATGCTCGGGTCCGGGCGCCCCGTCCAGGCGGAGAGCAGCGCGTCCCCGATCTTCTCCGGCCCGAAGAAGCGCCCGGAGGCTTCCGCGATCGGCGCGTTGGTGAACCGCCCCTTCACGCCGATCCGGGCAAGCTGGCTCATGATGACCTCCTGCCGCTGCACGGAGGCCTGATCGGGATAGCCGCGGAAATCGAGTTCCAGCCCGGAGACACCCGCCTCCTTCATCAACGCCGCGGCCCTGTCCGGGTCATGGGCGTTGAGGGTCTGAGGCTCCGCCGAATAGGCCCAGTGCGTCTTGGGCAGAAAACCATAGGCCGCCTCGCCCACACCGGCCTGCGTGGCCAGCAGGAAGGCATCCCGGTCGATGGCGAGGCTCAGCGCCTGCCGCACGCGGGGGTCCTGCAACGGCCCGCGCCCGGCGTTGAGATAGATGTTGTAGATATAGAGCGTCGGCGTTTCCATCAGCGTCAGGTTGGGCGTGCGCTTGATGATGGGGATCTGGCGCTCCGAAAGCTGGTAGCAGATCTGCGCCTGCCCCGACTGAACGGCGCGGAGCCGGGTGGTCGGTTCGGGCACCACCAGCAGTTCGATCTTGGCCACGCCGGGCGCGCCCTGCCGCCAGTAGCCGGAATAGGCCTCGCCCGCGACCCGCTCGCCATCGGTCCAGCCAGTGAATTTCCACGGACCCGCACCCACGGGCGCGCGGTCCACGCGGCCCCCCTCGGCTTCGCTGAGCGCCTTGGGGGAAATCATCATGCCCGCACGGTCCGACAGGATGAGCGGCAGCGCGCTGTCGGGCTCCTTGAGGTGCAGCGTCACCTGCAGCGGGCCGGTCACTTCCACGCTCTCCACCGTTTCCAGATCGGCGCGGATGTTGGAAACCTGCGCCTCCCTGCTGCGGTCGAGGTTGAGCTTCACTGCCTCGGCATCGAGCGGCGTGCCGTCGTGAAAGGTCACGCCCTCCTGAAGGTCCAGCACCAGCGTCTTCGGGTCGGTGAAGGTGAAGGCCCGCGCGAGCCCGGGAACAGGCTCCAGCGTGTCGGGCGTCCAGTCGATCAGCGTGTCGTAGAAGTTGAACAGGAACACGTGATCGGAGCCGGAGCCGCCCGTCGCGGGATCAAGGCTCGACGGGTTGGCATTCGCGGCCACCGTCAGCGTGCCGGTCGTCGCTGCCCGCAAGCCCCCCGGCAGACCGATGGCGCCTATGGCCGCCGCGGCGCCCATGCCGATCAGGATCTGACGGCGGCGCATGTCGGGAAGCAGCCGGGCGATGTTGCGGCGTTCCTCAGTGGTGAAGTTCATAGGACACCCTCCCCGGTCTCCTCCGGCCGCGCTCAGGCGGCACCGTTTGACTCTGGCCCGCCGCCTTCAGGCGGCGACCGTGAAATCGAGTTCGCCCGCGAAATGGCAGGCGACGAAATGTCCGGGCCGCATTTCCCGCCATTCGGGCACTTCCGCCGTGCAGCGCTCCGCCGCGAAGGGGCAGCGCGTGCGGAAGCGGCACCCGCTGGGCGGCGAAATGGGGCTGGGGATTTCCCCCTTGAGCTGCATCCGGCGCGAGGTGCGCATCGCGGCGGGCAGCGGCTCCGGCTCGGCCGAAAGCAGCGCGGCGGTATAGGGGTGAAGGGGCCGGTGGATGACATCCTCCGTATTCCCCAGCTCCATGAACCGGCCCAGATAGGTGACCGCGATCCTGTCGCTCACATGGGCGACAACAGAAATATCATGCGCGATGAAGGCGAAGGACAGGCCAAGGTCGCGCTGCAACGTGTTGAACAGGTTCAGAATCTCGCCCCGGATCGACACGTCCAGCGCGGCCACCACCTCATCGCAGACGACGAATTTCGGCTCCAGCGGCAGGATGCGGGCAATGTTCACCCGCTGCTTCTGCCCGCCCGAAAGCTGATGGGGATAGCGCTCGGCGAGATCGGCGCGAAGCCCCGCGCGGTCGAGCGACTCCATGGCCTTGCGCCGCATCTCCTCCCGGCTCATCCCGCCCTTGATGACCATCGGTTCCATCAGGCTTTCAAGGATGGTCTTGCGCGGGTTGAGCGACGCGTTCGGATCCTGGAAGATGATCTGATAGCGCCGCCGCCGCTCCCGGTATTCCCTGCGCGACAGGCGGCGGAGATCGTCGCCTTCATAGAGGATATCGCCCTCCGTCGGCTCGAGCAGTCCGGCCAGCGCCCTGCCGATGGTGGTCTTGCCGGAGCCGGATTCGCCTATGATCCCGAAGGTCTCCCCCGCGAGAACGGAGAAATCGACCCCGTCCACCGCCTTCACCGTTTCCGTGCCGCCGTTGACGGGGAAGCGGATGCGCAGGTTGCGGACCTCGATCACCGCGTCCCGTGCCGCTGTCATGGTGGTGTCCCTCATGCGACGGCTCCTTCCAGGTCGAGATCGCGCTGCCGCCAGCAGCGGGCCATCCGGTCCGGGCCGGACGGCTCCAGCGTCTGCGGCCGCTCGCATCCGGCGCGGGCAAAGTCGCAGCGCGCGCGGAAACGGCATCCCTCCGGCATCTGCGCGGGGGCAGGCACGCGGCCCGGGATGAACGCCAGTTCCCCCCGCTTCTGATTCAGCCGCGGCAGCGACCGCAGCAGCCCCGAGGTATAGGGATGGCGCGGTTTCAGCAGCACGTCATCGACGGGCGCATCCTCCACTATCTGTCCGGCATACATCGTCAGCATCCGGGTGCAGGTCTCGGCCACCACGCCAAGATCATGGGTGATGAACAGCAGCGCCGTCCCGGCCTCCTCGCTCAGGCGGCACAGCAGGTCCATGATCTGCGCCTGAATGGTCACGTCCAGCGCGGTCGTCGGCTCATCGGCGATGAGGAGTTTCGGACGGCAGATCAGCGCCATCGCGATCATCGCCCGCTGGCGCATACCCCCGGAAAGCTGGTGCGGATATTCGTCATACCGCCGCTCCGGCGCAGGGATTCCCACGTCGCGGAGCGCGTCGATCGCCGCGGTGCGCGCATCCGCCCGGCTCGCGTCGCGGTGGAGGCGGTACGCCTCGCTGATCTGGTCGCCGATGGTGAAAACCGGATCGAGCGCGCTCATCGGTTCCTGAAAGATCATCGCCATGCGGTTGCCGCGCATCTGCCGCAGTCGGCGGGGCGGCATGGTCAGGACGTCCTCTCCCTCGAACATGATGCGGCCACCCAACCGGGAGGTGCGGGGCAGCAGGCGCAACAGCGACAGGCCGGTCACGGACTTGCCGCAGCCGCTTTCCCCCACCAGCCCCACGCGTTCGCCGCGTTGTATGGTGAACGAAACGTCCTTGGTGATCTGCACGGCGCCAAAGGCGATGCTCGCCCCCTCGACGCTCAGCAGCGGTGTATCCGCTTCCTTGCCGGTAACCGGACGCGCCGCGGCATCGGGCTGCGCATAGGCAATGGTCATGATCCCCCTCCCCTGCAATCGCGACCGCGGATCAGTGCCGTCCGGCCGAGGGCCGGCCTGCTCCGGGTATTTGCCGGAGGCGGCAGATGTCGCAGCGGTCGTTGCATGGCAATCCTCCCCGACGGCGCGCGCCCTCCCCGGCGCATACCGTGTCAGCTGACAGAAACACCCGGATCGTCAACTGTCAACAACATACCTATCAGTAACCTGTCATTTGTCAGGATTCCGCCTGGAACGAAGAAAGGGGGCGATTGCTCACCCCCTTTTTCATGCCGTCGCCACTGTCTGATCGATGCTCTAGACGGCCTCGAACCGCCGGGTTGCCGCAAGACGGGCAAGGGCGCCATCCCGGCTTTCCTCCAGAATGATGCGCAGCCGGGCTTCCGCCGTCAGCGTGTCCCCTGCCGCGATTGCCTCCCAGACAGCGGCCATCTGCGCCGCCCGACGCTCCCGGGCCGCGGTGGTGGCGTAGTCGAGCGGCTTGCGCCAGATCGTTGTCCAGAGCGTCTGCTCATTCATTTCGCGCATGAGCTGCACCACGAGGTCGTTGCCGCTCGCCCTGGAGATCGCGTGGACAGCGCGCGTCATTCCGAACCCGAAGGTCAGGTGCGTGCTTTCCTCATCGGCCGCGATGAGGGCCAAATCCTCAATGCGCGCGCGGACTCTCTCCAGCGCCTCCTCCTCCCTGTCCCGCTCCCCCAAGGTGCGGACGGCAAGGCAGGACAGCGCCATGCGCACGTTGAACAGATCGGTGATGGAGGCGAGAGAGATCGGCAGCACATGGGCGCCGCGCCGCGGCGTGATGTCGATGAGACGCCGTTTCTGCAGGATGCGGAAAGCCTCCCGCACCGGGCCGCGGCTGACGCCGAACTGCTCCGCCACCTGCTGTTCCACCATCCGCTGTCCGGCGGTGAAACGACCGTCCACGATCATCACGCCGCAGGTATCGGCGATCTGCTCGGGGATGGTCTTCGGGCTTCTCAGAAGCGTCAAGGTCATGGTGGATCATCTCCGCAGGCCGAAAGGCGGATGCATCGCACCCGCCTTTCAGAAGCATCAACAGATCGCGCCTCAAGTCAATTGCCAATTGTCAACAATTGGCAGCGTGGCAGCCGCCCGGCCTACCAGGTATCGACGAAGGGCCGCTTGCGCCCCGAGAGCGGCGGGCGCAGCTTCACCGAACGCAGTCCTGCGAGGATCCATTCCCGCGTCTCCACCGGGTCGATCACCGCGTCGATCTCCAAGCTGGAGGCGACGGAGATCGCCTTCCCCTGCTCCCGGTATTCCTCAAGCAGCCTGTCGTAGAGGCGCTGTTTCTCCTCGGGGTCGGTCACCTCATCAAGCTCGCGCCGGAAGCCCAGCCGCACGGCGCCTTCCAGCCCCATCGGGCCGAACTCCCCGGTGGGCCAGGAGACGGTGAAGAAGTTGTCGTAGGTGCCGCCGCCCGCCATGCTCATCGCGCCCAGCCCGTAGAACTTGCGCAGCACGACGGTGAACAGCGGCACGGTGATCGAACGGCCCGTCACATACATCCGGCAGACATGCCGCACGAGCGCGGTCTTTTCCGCCTCCGGCCCCACCATGAAGCCCGGTGAATCGCAAAGCGACACCAGCGGGATATCGAACGCGTCGCAAAGCTGCATGAAGCGTGAGGCCTTGTCCGACGCATCCGCGTCAATGGCGCCGCCCAGATGCTTGGGATTGTTGGCGATCACGCCGAAGGGCTTGCCCTCGATGCGGATGAAGGCGGTGACGATGCCCACGCCGAACTCGCGGCGCAGTTCCAGCACGGAGCCCACGTCGGCGATGGTTTCCAGCGCGTCGCGGACCTCATACACGCGCAGGCGGTTCTCCGGCACGACATGGCGCAGGCGGCGCTGGTCGGGGGCCTCCCACTCCGCGATATCCCCCTGGAAATAGGAGAGATACTGGCGCACGACGCGGCAGGCCTCCGCCTCGTCCTTCACGCGAATATCGACGACGCCGTTCGCGGTCTGCACGTCGATCGGGCCGATCGCCTCGGGCGGATAGACGCCAAGGCCGCCGCCCTCGATCATCGCCGGACCGGCCATGCCGATATTGCTCGTCTCATCCGCGATGATCACGTCGCAGCAGCCCAGCAGCGCGGCGTTCCCGGCAAAGCACCGCCCGGACACCACGCCGACCAGCGGCACCTGCCCGCTCAGCCCGGCGAAACGGGAGAAGGTGCCGTTGGAAATCCCGGCGTAGGTCGCGCGCTCCGTGTCGCCCGGGCGCCCGCCGCCGCCTTCTGCGAACAGCACGACGGGCAGGTTCCACTGCTGCGCCACATGCAGGATGCGGTCGAGCTTGCGGTGATGCCGCTGCCCCTGCGTTCCGGCCAGCACGGTATAGTCGCCGACCGCAAAGGCGCACCGCGCGCGGTCCGCGCCGAAGGCACCGCCGTTGACCGTGCCGAGGCCGGTCAGCATGCCGTCCCCGGTCGTGTTGCGGATCAGATCGTCGAGCGGGCGGCGTTGCCGCTGTGCGGCGATGGCAAGCTCCCCGTATTCCACGAAGGTGTCCGGGTCGCAGATCTGCGCGATGTTCTCCCGCGCGGTCTGCTTGCCCTGACGGTGCCGCTTGGCCACCGCGTCGGGGCGGTTCTCGTCCCGGCCGAAGGCGCGGCGCTGCTCCATCTCCGCCAGATCGTCGCGGATATGGTCGAGGTCGAGCGCCGCATCCTTTGCCTGTTCCTCTGCCCCGCCGTCCGCCGGCTCAAGGGCGAGGAGCATTTCGCCGAACATCACCGTCTGGCCCGCACCTGCGCCCACCGCCACGACACGCGCCGCGCAGGGGGAGGACACCACATGCTCCATCTTCATCGCTTCGAGGATGGCGAGCTGCTGGCCCGCCCGGACCTCGTCGCCTTCCTTCACATCCATGGAGACCACGGTGGACTGCATGGGCGCGCGCACCGGCTCCGCCCCTTCAAGCACAAGCTCCGGCGTCCGCGCCGTGGCGGCGGCGGCATCCGCTGCATCTGCCACCGGCACGTAGGCTTCCGCCGCCTGCGCGAGTTCGGCCGCATGCGCTTCGATGAAGCGCGTGGTCACCGCGTTGGCCTGCACCTCCGGCCGCGCGATCAGCGCGCGCAGCCAGGGGATGTTCGTCTCAACCCCGTCGATACGGAATTCGGCCAGCGCCCGATCCGCCTTGCGGAGCGCGACGGACAGATCCGTCGCCGTGGTATGGACGATGACCTTGGCCAGCAGGCTGTCATAGCTGGCCGATGTCCGGTAGCCCGCCCGCGCAAAGCCATCCACGCGCACGCCCGGCCCGCTCGGCGGTTCATAGCGGGAGATGACGCCCCCCGTGGGCAGCGCGCCGCCCGTGGCATCCATATGCTCCATGTTGACCCGCGCCTGCACCGCATAGCCGCGGGGGCGCAGCCCCTCCTGCGAGATGCCGAGGGAGGCCAGCGTCCGCCCGCCCGCGATGCCCAGTTGCAGCGCGACGAGATCCTGTCCGAAGACTTCCTCCGTCACGGTGTGTTCGACCTGGATGCGCGGGTTGGCCTCAATGAAGAACAGCCGCTCTCCCGGCCCCTCGCCCATCAGGAACTCGAACGTGCCGAGGGAGCGGTAATCGACGCTCCGGGCCAGTTTCAGCGCCCGCTCCGCCAGCGTCTCCCGCTCCGCGGCGGAGAGCGACGGGCTGGGCGCCATTTCCAGCACCTTCTGATGGCGGCGTTGCAGGGTGCATTCCCGTTCGCCAAGCTGAACGCAGGCGCCGGTGCCGTCGCCGAGGATCTGCACCTCGATATGCCGCGCGGCGGGCAGGAACTGCTCCACATAGACGTTCGGATCGCCAAAGGCCGCCTCCGCCTCCGACCGGCAGCGTTGCCAGGCCTCCGCCACATCTTCCGCCCGCTGGACGATGCGCATGCCGCGCCCGCCGCCACCGGCGATGGCCTTGATGAGCATGGCCGCGCCTGCGGGGAGCGCCGCGAAGAAGCTCTGCGCCTCCTCGAGCGACGTGGCCCCCAGCGTGCCTTCCAGCACCGGCACGCCCACTTCGCGCGCCCGCGCCTTGGCCGCGATCTTGTCGCCCAGCAGCGCGAGCGCCTCCGGCGTCGGCCCGACGAAACGGATGCCTGCCGCGTTCACCCGGCGGGCGAATTCCGCGTTCTCGGCCAGAAAACCGTAGCCCGGATGGATCGCGTCCGCGCCCGCCTGCTCCGCCGCCGCGATCACCGCGTCCATGTCGAGATAGGCGCGCACGCCGGTGCCCGGAAGCGCCACGCTCTCATCCGCGCCGCGCACATGCAGGCTCTCGCGGTCATCGGGCGCATAGACGGCCACGGTCACGATGCCCAGCTCCGCCGCGGTGCGGAAGATGCGCAGCGCGATCTCCCCCCGGTTGGCGACGAGCAGCTTGCGGACGGGGGTCACGGGCATCATGCGGGCACCTGAAGATTTATGGTCATGGTCGGCTTCCTCGAAATGGCTGGTGGTCCCGGTTCGCCGGAGCGCCGGGGTGCGGGAGCAGGTCGCTTCCGGTCGGGGGCCGTGGCCTCATCCGACCGGGACGTTAAGCCCGGTGATCCTCATGTAACCCCCCTGTCTTCCCCCTGTCAGCCGTTCGCGCGGGGGCCATTCAGCCTCCACCGAGAATTACTGACACTTGTCAGGTTAGTCTTTGCCCCCCTGTCGGTCAAGCTGTAAACCGGACGCCGGCAACAAATGGCTTGCGAGGCTGACATTTGTCAGCTTACCGTGGCGCCGGGCATCATGGTGGTCCATGACGGAAGCCATGACGTGATACATGACGGGAGCCGCGGGCCGGAGGAGGGCCGCCCTCCCTGCCCGTGGCGGGCTGACAGGGGGAGGAACCGGATGGACAGGTCTGCAGGGATCGGGCCGCTCGCAGGGATCACCGTGGTGGAGACGGGACCGGGCGTGGCGGGCGCATGGTGCGGACGGCTGCTCGCCAGCCTTGGGGCGGAGGTGACGGTACTGCCCCCATCCGGCGGCGACCCCCTTGCCGCGCGGGAGGAGATCCCGGGCGACGCGGCCACCCGCGGCCTCGTTCACGAGTGGCTGATGGCGGGCAAGCGCCTGGGCAAAAGCACGGGCGAAAACACGGGCGAAAACACGGGCACCGGCAATCGCACCAGCACTGGCACTGGCACCAGCACTGGCGCGGGCCGCAGTACGGGCCGCGCCACGGGCACTGCCACCGGCGACAGCACGGACACGCCCACCCCCATGCCCGCTGACACGCAGCTTGGCACGCCTCCTGCTCAACCGGACCTTCTCATCATCGGGGAGGATCATCGTGGCACGCCTTCCGTGACGCCCACACGGGGCACGGTGCGGCTTTCATGGTTCGGCGCGTCCGGCCCCTATGCGGCGTGGCAGGGCACGGATCTGGTGGTGCAGGCGCTTTCCGGCGTCCTCTACCCGACAGGGCCGCAGGATGGCGCACCCCGCCCGCTGGGCGATCTGCACTCCGCCCTGCTGGGCGGTGTTGCCGGGGCTGCGGCGGCGCTGACGGCGCTGCTGGCCAGGGGGCCCGCCCTGACCCTGGATGTCAGCATTCTGGAAACCGCGCTGCTGCTCGGGGAGTTGCAGGTCGCGGATGTGGACTACTACGGGCGTGCGGTGCCGCGCGCGGGGATCAACCGCTTCTCCCCCACCTGCCCGCTCAGCATCCACCGCTGCCGGGAGGGATGGCTCGGCGTCACGCTCATCACGCCGCAGCAGTGGGACGCGTTCTGCCGGATGATCGGGCGGGCCGATCTGGCCGAGAACCCGGATTTCGCGACCACCACGCTCCGCGAGCAGCGCGCGGATGCGGTGGAGGCCGCCATCGATGCGGCGCTTCCCGCGCAAACGGCGCAGGAGTGGGCGGAGGAGGCGCGGCGGCTCCGCATCCCCGCCGTGGTGGTGCCGGATGCGGCGGGCATCCTTGCCAACCCGGTGTTCGCGGAACGCGGGGCGGTGGCCCCGGTACGTGTGAGGGACAGGGTGCTCGACGCCCCCGCCTCCCCGCTCCATGTCGCCGCGCCGCAGGGAGAGGGGCAGGCCCCGCCGCCCCGCTCCACGGCCGAGGCGCCGCTCGCAGGTCTGCGGATCGCGGATTTCTCCATGGGCTGGGCCGGGCCGCTCGCGACCCGCATCCTTGCCGATCTGGGGGCGGAGGTCATCAAGATCGAGGCGGGCCGCTACCCGGACTGGTGGCGCGCGACGCAATGGACACCGGAGGCCATTGCCGCCCGTCAGTTCGAGAAAAGCCACCGGTTCGCCGCGATGAACCGCGGCAAGCGGAGCGTCAGCTTCGACCTGACCACGCCGGAGGGCGCCGATCTCGCCCGCCGGCTGGTCGCCGAAAGCGATGCGGTGGTGGAGAACCATGCCGCTGGCGTCATCGCGCGGCTCGGTCTGGGGTGGGAGGTGCTGTCCGAGGGGCGCGACGATCTGGTCATGCTGTCGATGTCCGCCTTCGGCACCGGCAACCCGCTGTCCGACACGCGGGCCTACGGCTCCACGCTGGAGCAGGCGTCGGGCCTGCCGAGCTTCCGGGGAGAGCCGGGGGAGCCGCCGGTGCTTGGCCATGTCGCCTATGGCGATCCGGTCGGCGGGCTTTACGGGGCGGTGGCGCTGCTGGCCGCGCTCCATCATCGGCAGCGGACGGGACGGGGCCAGTGGCTGAACCTGAGCCAGGTGGAGTTCCTGCTGCCGTTTGCCGCGGCCCCCGTGCTGACCCGTTCGGCCACGGGGCGGGAGCCGCCGCGGCCCGGCAACGGCCATGTGTCGCTGGCGCTCCACGGGCTTTATCCCGCCGCAGGCGACCGCTGGATCGCGATTGCCGCCGACGAGGGGCAGCGGCGCGCGCTCTCCCGGCTGACCGGTCTGGCGGAAGCGACGCTGGCGGCTACCCTCTCCGCATGGACGGCGCGGCAGGAGGCGGAGCGTCTTGCCGCGGCGCTTCAGGCCGCAGGCATTCCCGCCGCGCCCGTCCGCACCCCGGAGGAGGCGATGGCGGACCCGCATCTCGCCCTGTCCGGCAGCTACCACGACACCGAGCGTCCGCATCTCGGCCGGCAACGTCAGGCGGGCCTGCCCTTCCTGATCGACGGGCGGCGGATGCCCTTCCGCGGCACCGCGCCGCTGCTGGGGGGCGATACCGAAGCCGTGATGCGGGATATCCTCGGCGAGGGCCGCGCCCTCTACCATTCCGCGCTGGACCGGGGCATCGTGAGCCTCGAACCCACCACATTGCGAGGCGCCCATGGCTGACATCCCCTCCCTCACCGACCGTCTGATCCCGTTGCAGGGAGCGGAGAACGTGCGCGACCTTGGCGGCTATGCCCTGGCCGGGGGCGGGACGACGCAATGGCGGCGGGTGCTGCGCGGCGACGGGCTGCACGGGCTGACGCCCGGGGATCTTCTCAGCCTGCACGATCTGGGCGTGCGCAGTGTCATCGACCTGCGCGGCCCGGCGGAGCTTGCCCGCCAGCCCAGCCCCTATGCGGCGCGGGCCAGTACCGCCGTCAATACCTCCGCCAATACCTCCGACGGTATCAGCTATGCCAACGTCCCGCTGTTCGAAAAGCTCTCGCCCATCGACATGGCGGTTTCCGAGGGGAGCTACACCCTTCTGGGCCGCTATCTGGAGGCCATAGACCAGTGCGGCACCCGGATCGCGGAAGTCCTCACCCGCATCGCCGTGGCGGAGCCGGGCGTGGTTCTGTTCCATTGCACCGTCGGCAAGGACCGCACTGGCCTGATCGCCGGCCTGCTCCTGTCGCTCGCCGGGGCGGCGCCGGACACGGTGGTGGAGGATTACGCCCTGACCGAGCGCATTGCCGGCCCCTTGCTCGCGGGGTTCCGGGTGGCCGCGCTGGAACGAGGGCTGCCGCCCGCGCATGTGGACGAACTGCTCTCCTCGCCGCCCGCGGCGATGGCGGGCGTGCTCGCTCACATCGACGCGCGGTATGGGGGCATCGCCGCCTATCTCACCGCCAATGGCGTGGACGCCGCCATGCAGGAGCGCCTGAAGGAGCGGCTGACACGCTGATCCCTCTTGCGCGCCGGGAATGTCTGATCTAGGTCAGGTAAAATTACCGGACCAAGGTCAGACAAATGCCGTCAGCCGTCGCCCGCATCCGCCGCTTCCATCGGGCGGTGACCCGTGAAACCGGGGCGCTGGATACCTCCTTTCTGGGCCGTGGACGGCCTCTCGGCCCCGCGCGGGTGCTGAACGCCATCGGTCAGGGGAGGGAGGAGATCGGGGAGATCCGCAGCTATCTCAACCTGGATTCCGGCCTGATGAGCCGCCTGCTCCGTCAGCTGGAGGCAGAGGGCCTGCTGGAGACCCTGCCGGATCCGGCCGATTCCCGCCGCCGCCTCGCCCGGCTGACGGAGGCGGGACAGCGCGAATATGCGGCCTATGAGGCGCTGTCGGACAGGCAGGCGGCGGAGATCCTCTCCCGCCACCCCAGACCGCAGGCATTGCTCGCGGCCATGGACCTCGTGGCCTCCGCGCTGGGACGTGACAGCATCACCCTTGCCGAAGTCTCCCCCCGCGACCCGCGCGCGGTGCATTGCCTGCAGTCCTATTACACGGAGCTGGGCCAGCGGCTCGCACAGGGGTTTGACGTGACCCTCTCCGCCGACCCGGAGGCGCGCGACATGGAGCCGCCGCGCGGCACGTTCCTCATCGCGCTGTCGGACGGTCTGCCGGTCGCCTGCGGGGGCGTGAAGGGGACCGACAAGGGCTATGCGGAGGTGAAGCGCGTCTGGACGGATCCCTCTGCCCGCGGCCTCGGCCTCTCCCGGCGGATGATGGCGGCGCTGGAGGAGCGCGCCCGTGCGCTTGGCATCCTTACCCTCCGGCTCGACAGCAACAGCGCGCTGCACGAGGCGATCGCCCTCTACCGTTCCAGCGGCTGGACGGAGATAGATCGCTTCAACGACGACCCCTATCCAGATCATTTCTTTGAGAAAACCCTGCGCGATTCCTGAACGCTACCGCTCCGCTTGGAAAGCGCCGCACGTTTCCACCGCTCCGGCATCCTCCCGCCGAACATTTTCGGAGGCCCGGGGCGTGCCGCTTGCCCGCCATCACTCGGCCAGATAGCCGCGCAGCGTATCGACGAATTGCAGCGTCGGGCGTTCCTGCACCCGCGCGCGCCGCGTCACCAGCATGAGGACATTGGGCCGCATCGCCGGGTCCAGCAGCGGAACATGGATGAGCCGCCCCTCCGCCACATCCATCGCCACGTCGAAGGCGCTCAGAAACGCGATGGCCTCGCCCGCCGCCGCGATCTCCCGCATGAAGTCGATGGAGTTGGACTGAAACTGCGGGCGGAAGCTCAGGTTCGCTCGCAGGAGCGCGTCGCGGATCGTACGATGCATGACCATCGTCTCATCCGCCAGAACGAGCGGATAGCCCGCACAGTCGCCCGGGCGGAGCCGTTCGGCACGGGCCAGCGGATGCTCCGGCGCCACCACCGCGCCCAGAGGCGCGTCATATCGGTTGAGCACGGCGAGCTGCGGATCGTCCGGCAGGTTGTAACCCAGCCCCAGATCCGCCTCCCCCTCCACCACGGCGCGCACGATGCCGGGGATGAAGGTCACGCCGCATTCGATCCGCACCCGCGCGAAGCGGGTGGCGAACTCCCGCACCGCAGCGGCGACAAGCCCGCTCGCCAGCCCGTTCATGGTGACGAGCCGCACCTCCCCGCCGCGCATCTCGCGCATGTCCTCCAGCCGTGATTCGAGCGCGCGGTAACCCCGGAGCGTCTGCCGGACATGGGTGAGCAGCGCCTCCCCCGCGGCGGTAAGCTTCATCCCCCGCGGCAGGCGCTGAAAAAGCTGCACGTCCAGCATCTCCTCCAGCTGGAGGATCTGGCGGTTCACGGCGGTCGGCGAAACATTCAGCCGTTCCGCGGCCTTGCGGATGGATCCTGCCCGCGCGACCTCATCCAGATAGCTCAACAAACGCCCGTGCAGCATGAATGCCCCCTGTCCGGGACGCTAGGCAGCACCGCACGGAGCGTCAACCAAATGTTTACAGGCATGGCAGATCTTGCTGCTTTTCCTCAGCGCTTTCGGGCCGCATAGCTCAGGTAACAAAAAACACGATCCAACAGAGAGACCGCCATGACCCGCCATTTCCGCCCCGTCCTGGGCGCGCTCCTGCTCTCCGCCGCCACGCCCGCCCTTGCGGGCGAGCCCTTCACCTTCATGACCTCATGGTTCGCGCAGGCGGAACATGGCGGCTTCTATCAGGCGCTGGCCACCGGTCTTTACGAAAAGGCGGGGCTGGACGTGACGATCCGCATGGGCGGGCCGCAGGTGAATTCGATGCAGCTTCTGCTGGCGGGAGAGGCGGATGCCTATTCGGGCTTCGATTTCCAGATCCTGAACGGCGTGTCGCAAGGCCTGCCGCTGGTGGCCGTGGCCGCGGTGTTCCAGCACGACATGAACGGCCTCGTCACGCATCCCGACGTGACCGCGCTCGACCAGATCGGCGACCGGACGGTGATGATGGCGACGTCCGCCCGCACCGCCTGGTGGCCGTGGCTGAAGGCGAAATACGACCTCTCCGACGATCAGGTGAAGCCCTACACGTTCAATATCCAGCCCTTCGTTGCAGACAGCCATGCGGTGCAGCAGGGTTTCGCCTCCTCCGAACCCTACGGGCTGACGCAGCTCGGCATCTCCTACAACTTCCTGCCCTTCTATGCAGAGGGCTACCCGCCCTATGGCGGCACCATCACCACCCGGCATGATGTGCTGGAGAAGCGGGAGGATGCGCTCCGCCGCTTCGTCCGGGCCTCCATGGAGGGCTGGAAGAGCTACCTCGCCGACCCGGCCCCCGGCAATGCGCTGATCCGGGCGGCCAATCCGAAGATGACGGAGGATCAGCTCGACTTCGCCGTGTCCCATCTGCGGGAGATGAACACGGTCGGGATGGAGGATGCGGCGCGCCACGGCATCGGCACGATGAACCCCGACCGCTGGAAGGCGAGCTACGACTACATGGTCGGCGCGGATCTGCTGCCCGCGGCCACGGACTGGCAATCCGCCTTCACCACGCGGATCATCGACGAGATCAACGTCCTGCCGAGCCAGTGAGGGAGGGTCCGATGCAACCCGCCCATACGCACACCGCCAAGAAGGCCCGGATCGCGCCGCTGCGGCGTGGACGAGCCGCGAAGGCCCCGGCTGCGGCCGGCCTGTCGCTCAGGGCCATGCCGACCGTCCCGGCCCCCCTTTCCCGCGCCTGGTCCCGGCCCTTGCCCGCCGTGCGGGCGTGCCCGTCGGCCCGTCGCCCGGCAAAAGCCCGGCCACGACCCGTGCCAGCCAACCGCAATCCCCGCGCCTGCCGCCGGGAAGACGCCTGCCTGCGAGGGATGCCATGATCGCCGCCATGCCGAAGCCGCCCGTCACCTCCATCCACCCTGAAAGCGCCCAACCGGTCATCGAAGTGCTCTCGGCCGAAAAGAGCTTCGGCACGCGGCGCGTCCTCTCCCCCATCGACCTCACCGTGCATGAGGGGGAGGTCGTGACGCTGATCGGCCCCTCCGGCTGCGGGAAATCGACGCTGTTGAGCCTGATGGCCCATCTGGCGGAGCCGACGGACGGGCGCATCGCCTGGTGGCGCGGCGGCTATGACCGGGTGGGGCAGCCCGGATGCAACCTCGGCATCGTGTTTCAGGATGCGACGCTGCTGCCCTGGGCGCGGGTCATCGACAATGTGCGCCTGCCGCTCGACCTTGCCCATGTGCCCAAGGCCGAAGGCAATGCGCGCGCGCAGGCCGCGCTGGAGCGGGTGGGGCTGAAAGGGTGCGAACGTCTCCACCCCCGCCAGATTTCCGGCGGCATGAAGATGCGCGTCTCCATCGCCCGCGCGCTGGTGGCGGAGCCGGATGCGCTGCTGATGGACGAGCCCTTCGGTGCGCTCGACGAATTCACCCGCAACCGGCTCGACAGCGACCTGCTGGCCCTGCGGGCGGAGCGGAACCTGTCGCTCGTCTTCGTCACCCATTCGATCTACGAGGCGGTGTTCCTGTCCTCCCGCGTTGTCGTCATGGCGGCCAATCCCGGCCGCATCCATGCCGAACTGACCATCGACGAACCCTTCCCGCGGGCGGAGAGCTTCCGTGTCTCCACCCGCTTCGCCGAATACTGCGCCGAACTCACCCGCCTGCTGGGCGAGGCGTCCGGGCTGGACCCGGCTGGAGACGTGACATGCCGCTGATGAAGAACGAAGTCTTCCTGCGCATCGCCGGTCCGCTGCTCGTGGGCCTCCTGATCGTGGCTGTCTGGGAGCTGGCCTGCCGCCTCTGGGCCGTGCCGGTCTATATCTTCCCCAAGCCCACCGATGTCGCGGCGAGCCTTGTGGATCAGGCGCCCGTGCTGTTCGCCGCGCTGTGGACGACGCTGAGGATCACGCTCATCGCCTTTCTCTGCGCGGTGGTGGCGGGGGTGCTGCTCGCCGTGCTGTTCGTGCAGAGCCGGTTTCTGGAGATCTCCCTCTTTCCCTATGCGGTGCTGCTTCAGGTCACGCCGATCGCGGCGATCTCTCCGCTCATCATCATCCTGGTGAAGAACACGGAGGCGGCGCTGATCCTCTGCGCCTCCATCGTGGCGCTGTTCCCGATCATCTCCAACACCACGCTGGGGCTGAAATCGGTGGATCAGGGGCTGGAGAACCTGTTCCGCGTCAACCGCGCGAGCAAGTGGCAGACGCTCACCCGGCTGAAGATCCCCGCGGCGCTGCCCTATGTCTTCGGCGGGTTCCGCATCTCCATCGGGCTGGCGCTGATCGGCGCGGTGGTGGGGGAGTTCGTGGCGGGCACCGGAGGATCCGGCGCGGGGCTGGCGTATCAGATCATGCTCGCGGGGTTCCAGCTCGACATCCCGCTGATGTTCGCGGCGCTGCTGCTCATCACGGTCACGGGAGTGCTGCTTTTCATGACGATGGTGGGCGTCTCCCGCCTCGTCCTCGGCAGCTGGCACGAAAGCGCCCGCTGACCGCACGACCCTTTCTCAAGTCAACTGAACGCCTCGGGGCGCGCGTGCGCGTGCGTGCGCTCGGCCCCGCCATGCCAAAGGACAAGCCATGAACCTCGATGCCTTCCAGTCCGAACTCCACGACATTCCGCAGACCACCGATACGCTGACGGTCAAGCGCAAGAGCCGCGACATGACCACCGCCTTCTCGCCCATCATGCGCGATGAGTTGAAGGACCGCTTTGCCGACATGGTGATCAGCCCCCGCACGAAGGACGATGTGATTCGCATCGCCCGCGCCGCCGCGCGTCACAGGGTGCCGCTGATGCCGCGCGGGGCGGGCACCTGCAACTGGGGCCAGGGCATCCCGCTGGCGGGCGGCGCGGTGCTGGACATGACCGGGCTGAACCGGCTCGTGCGGCATGAGGGCCATACCGTGCGGGTGGAGCCGGGCATGATCTGCCATGACATCGACCGCGCCACGCAACCCAAGGGGCAGGAGCTGCGGATGCACCCCTCCACCCGCTATTCCACCATCGGCGGCTTCGTCGGCGGCGGGCATGTCGGCCTCGGCTCCTGCACCTGGGGCATCCTGCGCGATCTGGGCAACATCCAGCGGGTGGAGGTGATCTCCGTGGAGGAGGAGCCGCGGGTGGTGGAGCTGAAGGGGGCGGATGTGAACCGCGTCCACCACGCTTACGGCTCCAACGGCATCATCACGGAACTCGAATTCCCGCTGGCCCCCGCCTATGGCTGGACGGAAGCCATCGTCGATTTCGCCGATTTCCTGCGCGCCTGCGACTTCGGCATCACGCTGAACCGCACCGATGGCATCGTGCCGAAGATGGTGGCGATGAACGAATGGCGTTACGCGAAACTCTTCACCCAGACCGGCCTTGGCGGCATCCTGCGCGACGGGCGCCATACCGTCCATGTGATGATCGCAACCCCGTTCCTGGAGGCATTCGAGAGCCTCGCGGCCGATTTCGGCGGCACCATCGTTTACTCCGGGCCGGAGGGTCAGGGGCCGTTCGGCAAGCCGCTTTACGAATATTCCTTCGGCCATGCGCGGATGAATGCGATCAAGGTGGACCCGACCTTTGTCGCCAATATCGGCGTCTTCCCGCATGACCGGCTGATGGGCTCCATCGCCGCCTGCCATGAGAAGTTCCACGACCTCGGGCCCATGCGCTTCGACATGAAGCGGATGGACGGGCATCTGACCGCGCAGGGCTCGCCGCTCTTCCACTATGAGGGGCCGGAGCAGATGGCCCGCGTCATCGAGATGATGCAGGAGGAGGGCGTCGCCGCCGCCAACACCCACACCATGCATGTGAAGGAAAACGGCATGAAGCCGGTGGATGACGCGGAACTGGCCTTCAAGGCGGAGATGGACCCGTGGAACCTGATGAACCCCGGCAAGATCACCGCCGCGCAATCTGATGTGAAGGGCAAGGGCGTGGCCCTGCCCACTTCCGGCTGGAGCTACCGCCGGGCCTAGCAGGCCGCTGAAAAGGCCGTCAGGTCTGCGCTGAGCCGGAAATCGTTCGCAATCCAACGAAATCCAGCCGGGAATTTGCGCACCCTGAACCATTCCGGGGCAGATTTCCCGATTTTCGGAGCACAAGCATGAGACGCCGGAATAGCAGCCTGTCGAACCCCCGCGGGCTTCGCGCGTGGCACCCGACCTGCCGCCCTCACGGCCCGGCCTTGTGCAAAGTCACCAACGGCCACGGCATGACCCTCAAAGGGATCCTGCCGCCGGTGCGGAACAGACGGGCGCTCCTCCCGGCGGTACCGGATGACCCTCCGCCCGGCCGGCCGGTGCAAACTGCCCACCCGGCTTCCGGCCTGGCAGACCCTGCCCCCGTCATGGGGCCAAAGCAATGAACCCGCGCCCTTCCGGCGCGGGCCTGTCCCCGACCACGTCCTGAAAACGGTGAGCCTGCCATGACCTCCTTCCTCCGTCCCGGCCTTGCGCCCCGGCTGATCCGCAACGCGCGCCTTCCCGTGAGCCTGGTGGAGGGGGCACGCCTCTCCCCCGACCGGGAGGGGCTGGCGCTGGCCGATCTCCTGCTCGACGGGGGCCGCATCGCCGCGATCCGGCCCGCCGGGGAGGAGCCGACGGGCGATGGCATCGACATGCGCGGCGGGCAGGTCTGGCCGCTGTTCGTCGATCTGCATACCCATCTGGACAAGGGGCATATCTGGAACCGCGCGCCCAATACCGACGGCACCCATGCCACGGCCGCCCGCACCGTGGCGGAGGACCGCAAGGCCCACTGGCGGCGCGACGACGTGGCGCGGCGGTTCGACTTCGGCCTCCGCTGCGCCCATGCCCACGGCACCGGAGCGATCCGCACCCATCTGGACAGCTATGAGCCGGAGCAGGCGGCCACCTCCTTTGCCGTCTTCCGCGACATGGCCGCCGAATGGCGCGGGCGGATGGTGCTGCAACCCGTGGTCATGGCGCGGCTCGACCACTATGCCGGCGCGCGGGGGCGGGAGCTGCTGCGGCTCGCGGCGGAGACGGGCGGCGCGCTCGGCGGGATCCTGAAGATGGACGCGCCGACGCCGGAGGGCGTGGATGCGGGTCTCGACCGGCTGATGACCCTCGCAGAGGCGGAGGGGCTGGATATCGACCTGCATATCGACGAGACGGACGACCCTGCCTCCGGCCAGCTCGAACGTCTGGCGGAGGCGGTGATGCGCAACCGTTTCCGCGGGCGGGTCACGGCGGGACACTGCTGTTCGCTGTCGATGCAGAGCGATGCGGAGGCCGCCCGCGTCATCGGCAAGGTGGCCGAAGCGGGCATTGCCATCGTGACGCTGCCGATGGTCAATCTCTACCTTCAGGGCCGCACGCCCGCCTGCTCGCCCGCCCGCACGCCGCAGTGGCGGGGCCTGACGCGGGTGCATGAACTCTCGGCCGCGGGGGTGACCGTCGCGGCGGCCTCCGACAACTGCCGCGATCCGTTCTTTGCCTATGGCGACCATGACGTGATGGAGGTGTTCCGCGAATTCACCCGCATCGCCCATCTCGACCTCGCCTATGGTGACTGGGTGGGGTCGGTCACGCGGAACCCGGCGCGGATCATGGGGGTGGCACAGGGGCGCATCGCGACCGGAATGACCGCCGACCTGATCCTGTTCCGCGGCCGGGGGATGAGCGAGCTGCTCGCCCGCCCGCAGTCCGACCGCGCCGTGCTGCGGCAGGGGCGTGTGGTTGAAACCACCCTGCCCGATCACGCGGAACTGGACTGTCTGAGCGAACCGCAACCCGTGTGACAGGTGAGATGCGAAGTGCTCCCCCGACATCGGGACGACCGCAGCCAGCCCCAGCCCCGGTTCCGTGGCCCCTCGCGGGGACACCGCCACGCTGAACCGCCGCCCGTATGAACCGCCCGCCCATATGAGCCGCCTGTCCGTATGGAAACCGCCTGCCCGTGTAAAACCGCCCGCCCGAACCAGATCCGAGGAGGACCGCCGATGCTGATGACACCCCCCGCCGCGCTTGCGCTGCGGCTGACCTTCGTGACGCCGGACGGCCCGCGTGCCGTCACCGCCCGTCCCGGCACGACACTGATGGAGGCCGCGCGGGACGCGGGACTTCCGGGTATCGTCGCGGAATGCGGCGGGGCCTGTGTCTGTGCGACCTGCCATGTTCATGTCGCGCCGGAATGGCAGGCGGTGACCGGCACGCCCTCGGCGACGGAGGCGGAGATGCTGGATTTCGCGGTGGATGCCGATGAGACCTCCCGCCTGTCCTGCCAGATCCGGCTGACGGCGCGGATGGACGGTCTCACCGTGCGCGTGCCGGAGCGTCAGGCATGAGCGGGCTGACACTGGAGCAGGCGGACCGGCTGGCCAGTCATGCCCTTGCCGAAGGACGCAGGCGGGGGTTTGCGCCGCTCGCCGTCGCGGTGCTGGATCAGGGCGGCAACACGATCGTCGCCAAGCGGGGCGACGGCGCGGGCCATCTTCGCATCGCCATCGCGGAGGGAAAGGCGTGGGGGGCGCTTGGCCTCGGCCTCAACACGCGGGACATCGCGGCGCTGTCACGCCAGATCCCGCAGTTCGTGGCCGCTCTCGCCGCGACATCGGGCGGGCGGGTTCTGCCCTCTCCCGGTGGAGTGATCCTGCGGGCGGGGGAGGAGGTTCTGGGCGCCATTGGCCTGTCGGGCGATACCGGCGACAATGACGAGATCTGCGCCCTCGCCGCGCTGGAGGCCGAAGGGCTGACGCCCCAGCCCGCCCGGTTCTAACAGGCTGCTGAAAAAGTCCTGAAGTGTCATGACTATGCGCCGGAGATCGGAAATCGGCCCGGAAACGCCCGGAAGTATATGGATTTCCGGCTGAATTTCGTCAGATGGCGAAGGATTTCCGATCCAACACAGGCCCAAAAGCCTTTTTCAGCAGCCTGCTAAGCGGGACGCCCCCCGCCCGGCACTGCGCGCGGGGGGCGCGCCCGGACCTGTTCGGAGGCTGCCTTGACCGCCTCCTGCCCACAGCCTAGCATCCCCTGACGTCCGTCCGGGCGTCCGGCGCGGAGCGAGGTGCCGGAGGGGGAGAGAGGGAGGATCGGCTTGCAGGGCAAGGCGATGACGGCCGCAGAGGCCCGCGAGTTCACCTGGAACATTCCGGCAAGGTTCAACATCGGCGCGGCGGTCTGCGACCATTGGGCCGCGCGCGATCCCGCCCGCACCGCCATCCTGGAGGTCGGGGAGGACGGCACGGCAACGGCGCATGACTATACCGGCCTGCTTGCCCGGAGCGCCCGGCTGTCCCACGCGCTCGCCCGTCGCGGCATCGCCCTCCACCGGCCGGGAGAGGCGGGCGACCGGGTGGGCGTGCTGCTGCCGCAGTCACTGGAAACCGCGCTGGCCCATATCGCTGTGATGCGGATGGGCGGCGTGTCGCTGCCGCTTTTCACGCTGTTCGGGCCGGAGGCGCTTCTGCACCGGCTGCGCGACTCGGGCGCGCGGGCGGTGGTGACCAATGCCACCGGGCTGGGCCTGCTGGCGGGGATCGTCGGGGAGCTGCCGGACCTGCGTCTTGTGCTCTGCAAGGACAAGCCGGCGGACGCCTCCCTTCCCGGGGTGGAGGTGGTGGATTTCGATGCCGCCTGCACGGGAGAGCCGGACAGCTATCCCGCCGCCGACACGGGCGCGGATGATCCCGCCGTCATCATCTATACTTCCGGCACCACCGGCAGTCCCAAGGGGGCGCTGCATGCCCATCGCGTCCTGCTCGGCCACCTGCCGGGGGTGGAGGTGAGCCACAACCTGTTCCCGCAGCCGGGCGACCGGATCTGGACGCCAGCGGACTGGGCATGGATCGGCGGCCTGCTGGATGTGCTGATGCCGGGGCTTTACCACGGGGTGACGGTGGTTGCCTGCCGCTTCCGCAAGTTCACCGCGCAGGCCGCCTTCGATCTGATGCGAAACCACGGCATCCGAAACACGTTCCTGCCCCCCACAGCGCTGAAACTGATGCGGCTGGAGGCGCCGCCCGCGGGGCTCGCGCTGCGCTCCGTGGCAAGCGGGGGTGAGCCGCTCGGCGCCGAGCTGCTGGACTGGGGGCGGCAGGTCTTCGGCACGACCATCAACGAATTCTACGGCCAGACGGAATGCAACATGACCGTCTCCTGCTGCATCGGAATGGAGGAGCCGCTACCCGGCGCCATGGGCCGCGCCGCGCCGGGTCACATCGTGGCGGTGATCGAGGGCAAGACCGGGGCCGCCCTACCCGTGGGGGAGGAAGGCGATATCGCCGTCCGCGCCCCGGATCCGGTGATGTTCCTCGGCTATTGGCGCAACCCGGAGGCTACGGCACGGAAGTTCGTGGACGGGCCGGAAGGCACGGGGCGCTGGCTGCTCACCGGCGACAGGGGCAGGCAGTTGCCGGACGGCCGGTTCGTCTTTGTCGGGCGGGATGACGACGTGATCTCCTCCGCCGGTTACCGGATCGGACCGGCGGAGATAGAGGACTGCCTGCTCACCCACCCCGCCGTGCATCTGGCCGGCGTGGTCGGCCAGCCGGACGCGGTGCGGGGCCATATCGTTGCGGCCTTCGTCACGCTGGCGGAGGGGCACGTGCCCTCTCCCGCGCTGGCGGAGGAGATCGCGCGGCATGTGGGCCAGAGGCTCGCCGCCTATGAATATCCCCGGCGCGTGCATTTCATCGACGACATGCCGATGACCACGACCGGCAAGATCATCCGTGCGGACCTCCGCCAGCGGGCGGAGCGGCTGGCGGCGGAGGAGCGGCAGCCCGTCTGAGGAGACCCGCCGTCTGATGCGACGGTTAGCAGGTGGCTGAAAAAGGCTTTCTGGCCCGTGTTGGAACCCGGCCTGTGTTGGAGCCCGGCGCGTGTTGGAACGGAAATCCTTTCCGTGGCGTCAAGGCTCAGGCCGTGCAGGCTCTGCAGAACCAGCATGCGGAACTTCAGCACCACGTCCGTTGACGGACGCCCGCCCTTCGCGCCAGCCCGACCACCGGCGGCGCGCTCGAGGATCGGACGGAACATCTCGAAGTCCAACGTCGTCGAAGTCTACCGTCGCGCTCAGGACTTCAAAGCCGATCTTCGACGCTCCAAAATCCCAACGGCCGCGACATGCCAAATCCCCAACCAATCCACTCCTGTCAGTGAATCACGACCCCACCGTCAAGGCGAGAAGTTTCCGGAGCCGTCCTGCTCATTACCGCGCTGACGCGAAGGGGATGTCGCCGTGGCGGAGACTTTCCCCACATTGCTGAAGAGCGCCCCGAAACCGCAAGTTTTAGCTCGGAACCGGACCGATTTTCCGGCTTTCAATGCAAGCTGGGTCGATGTCCGGCTTTTTCAGCAGCTTGTTGGAGGCGGCGGTCTTGCGCCGGAGCTGCCGACTGAACTGACGACGGGGCCGCATTCGGGGCGGCGGTCGGGGCGGCAGACCGGCGCGGTGCTTGAAAGCCGTGTCCTGACAGGCTGCTGAAGAAGTTATGAAGTCTCATGCCTGGACCTGGAAATCCAAAAATCGGCGCCGGTACGCACCGAAATCTCTGGATTTCGGGCTGGCTTTTGTCAGATGGCGAAGGACATCGCCTCCAAGCCTTTACAGCAGCCTGCCAGTTCCCCTGCGTTGCCGATCTTCATGCGCCTGCCGTATGGGACATCGGACCATGCACTGAAAGCTCGGCGAAACAGCCTGCGACCGGACGGTTTGGCACGAGCGCAGGCTTTCCCCTTCCGCAGTCCGATTGAGCCGTCCCGGCAGAGGCGAGCCGGGGTTCAGCGGGTCATGGTTTCCTGACGCAAGCGCCAGAACATTGCAGCCCGGCCCGCCCCGCCGCCCGAGGCGCCGCGGGCCGCACGGCAGCCGCATGGGTGACTTGGCTCCGGCCTGCGGGGAATCAGCGCGCGGTGGCCCAGCCACGGCCGGTGGCGATCTGGAGGCTCGTCCAGTCATTCGCGAGCGTCCGCACGGAAGAGGCCACAGAAAGCTGCGCATCCCCCATGGACCGTTCGGAATCCAGAAAATCGAGGAAGCTGGTCGTCCCCACCTCATAGGTCTCCCGGGAGAGATCGCGGGCGCGGGCATAGGCCTCAGCGGTGCGGCCGAGGGCCGCCACCTGACGGCGATCGCGTGAGACGGCGGCCTGCGCGGCCTGCACATCCTCCACCGCGGCCAGAACCGTGCCCCGCCAGCCCAGTTCCGCCTGCTTGGCGGCAGAGACGGCGGCATCGCGGTTGGCGCGAAGCAGCGGCTGGTTCAACACCGGCAGGCTGACGGAGGGGCCGAAGCTCCAGCTATGGGAACTGCCTGCCGTGACATTGCCCGACAGGTTGACGGAGGGATAGAGGTCTGCCGTGCTGACCCCCACCGCCGCCACGGCCGCCGCAAGGCTGCGCTCGGCGGATCGCACATCGGGACGGTTGCGCAGGATGTCGGCGGGAACGCCGGTCGCGTCGTTGCCGCGCGGGCGGGGTTGCGCCGCGCCGCGCTCCATCTCCGTCATCAGCGGCTGGGCCGGTTCGGCCAGCAGCGTCGCCAGCGCATAGACGGCGATGTAGAACCCCTTCTCCAGCGAGGGGAGGTTGGCGCGGGTGGATTCCAGCAGCGCCTGCGCCTGCAACAGCTGAAGCTGCGTGCCGCTGCCAAGATCGAACTGCCGCTGCACAAGGCTCGCCGTCTCCTGCCGCGCGGAGACGAGGTTGCGCGTGATGGCCAGCGCCTCCTGATAATACCGCGCGTCGATATAGTTGCCGACGAGGCTGGAGAGGAAGGCGAGCCGCGCCGTGCCCACATCGAACTCCGCCGCGTCGAACTCCGCCCGCGCCCGCTCCAGCCCGCGCCGCTTGCCGCCGAAGATATCCACGACGAGGCTCGCCGCAGCCGACCCGGAGCCGTCGGTGCTGATGTTTCCGCTGGGCGAGCTCGACCGGCTGTAATCGCCCGAAACGCTGCCGGAGACGAGCGCCGCCCCCCCGGAGGCCCGGACGGCGGCACCGGCGGCATTGATCCGCTCCACGGCGGTCTGAATGTCCAGGTTCTGCGCCAATCCCCGCGTCACCAGCGCGTCGAGCCGCTGATCCCCGAAGGAAGTCCACCACCTGTCGAGCGCGACATCCCCCACGCTGGCGGCGCCCGCATCCTCCGCAAAGCCCGCCTGAAGCCCGATTTCCGGCTGCCGGTAATCCGGGCCGACAGAGCAGGCGGAAGCGAGGAGAAGGAAGCTCAGGGACAGTCGTTTCACGTCAGCGCTCGTTCGTTATGATGCAACCATGCCGGGTTTGTCCGCTTGCGCGCACAAGTCGTGGCAAGCGGTCGCACGAACCGGCAAAGAGTGCAACGGCGCACAGATCATCTTCCGTCGCGGAATTTTCGAGCATCAGTGCAGAGCGGCTATTGCCCGCCGACGGCGCGCGCCACCCATGGCACGGCCTCCGCCAGAACACTGCTCATCGCGCGGTCAAAGGCGGCGACGACGGGGAGCGCCGTCGTGTCCTCTGCGGGGACCGCGCTCGTGAAGCGGCGGCTGGCCAGCAGCCGTCCGTCGGAATTGCGCACGACGCTGAGGTTGAGCGTGACCACCGCCTCGGCGGGTGCGGCGCTTCCGGGCGTGAGGCGGGCCTGGAAATCCGCGATGTCGGTCATCAGCGTATAGGCAGGCAGCGGACCGGAGGAGGCGGAGGTCACATAGCCGAGCCTGCCGCTGTCGGACAGGGAACGGGTCAGGAGTTCGCGCACCAATCCGGGTGCCGTATCGGCCCAGCGGGCGTTCGGCAGCAGGGTGATCTGCACGGGGCCGGGCTTCATGACGACGCGGTCCGTGCTGATCACTGCGGGGGCAGAGGCCTCCGCCACGAACAGCGACCGGGAGGAGGTCCGCACGCCGCCCTGCACCGGAAGGGTCTGGAGCGTATAGGTATCGAGCGGTCGCGTGGCATTGCCGAGCGACGACAGCGGGCTGCAGCCGGCAACCGCCAGCGCCGCGACAAGGGGGATCAGCGGAAGGCGCATCGTTCTATCTCCTGAAATCCGGTGCCGAGGGGGTGAGCAGGAAACGCGCCGGATCCCGCTGAAGCTGCGCGGCGATACGGTCGAGCTTGACGACAAGCGCCTGTGCCTCCGCGAAGAAGCGCGAGATCTGCGGCAGGCCCTGCGACGTGAATTGCCCCAGCGGCGCGCCGCTCTGCCGCACTACATTGTCTATGTTGCGGACAGTTGTGCGCACATCCGTAAGTACTGCCTTCATGTCGGCGCTTATCCCGGGGATATCGTTCGATATTCCTTCGACCGCCGTGCTGATCCGGGCGGCGGAGGCGCGGATATCATCGGCTGCCGGGCCGACATCCGCGTCCATCACGCGGTTGGCGCTGGTGAAGGTGCCCTCGGCGGCGGCGAGTGTGCGTTCCGCCGAAGCGATGGCCGGGTCTAGCGTGTCGAGCGTGCGGCTGACGCGCGCAAACGCCTCTGTCGCCGTATTGAGCGTGTGGGACGCATCCTCCGCCAGCGGGCCGAGATTGTCACCGAAGCGGCCGATCTGGCCGCTCATCCCCGTGACCGTCGTATTCACCGTGGAGATGGCCTGCCGCAGCTCCTGCATGACCTGCGGCAAGTCCTGCGTGGTGGCCTGCTGCACGGCGGTGACGCTTTCCTCCGCGCCGGCAAGGGTCCGACGGGCATCCGCGACCAGCGCCGCGCCATCGCCGGAGACGAGGGTGTTCACGCTCGCCGCTGCGTCGTTCACAGTGCTCAGCGCCTGCGTGGCCTCCGCCACCGCGCCGTCCAGCGCGGCAAGCGTCGTGCGAAGCTCGACCAGCCGCTCCGTCGCCTGATTGGCCGTGTCGCCATAGGCGGCGACCACGGGAGGGATCTGGCGGCCCGCATCGTCGGCCAGTGTCTTGACGGTATCCATCGTCTCGCGCAGGCGCACGGCGGCGGCGGTGAGGTCGTTGCGGA
Organism: Haematobacter genomosp. 1; assembly: GCF_002196855.1. Classification (GTDB taxonomy): domain Bacteria; phylum Pseudomonadota; class Alphaproteobacteria; order Rhodobacterales; family Rhodobacteraceae; genus Haematobacter. The sequence continues at coordinate 35,279 of NZ_NIPW01000027.1, forward strand.
TCAGCCCGTCCGCCGCGGTCGCCGCGTCGTTCACGGTCTTGAGCGTTCCATCGGCGGTCGCAAGGGTGGTGCGCGCCTGATCGAAGGCGCCGCTCATGGACGTCATTGTCGTCTCCGCCTCCCCCAGCGCTGTCTGCAGCGAATCCGCCAGAGGGCCGAGCCGGTCGGTGAAGGTGGAAATCTCCCCGGTGGCGGAGGAGACCGCGTTGGAAATGTTCGAGAAATCGCCGATCGCCTGCTGAAATGCGCCCGAAGCCGATTCCACATTGGCGAGGATCTGGGTCACATGCTGCTGGTTTTCCGGGCTGACGATGCCCTGCACCTGCTTGATGAGGCTCAGCGCCTCGGCCACGAGGTCCGGCGCGTCCTCCGCCAGCGATTCGACGATGGAGCGCTCCGCCTGGATCTCCGGGGTGCCGGACTGCGTCTCGCGCAGAAGCGGCTTGGAGGGGTCCCCCGGAGAGAGGGAGACGAAGGACGTCCCCGTCACGCCCTGCGCGCGAAGCTGCGCCGTCGCATCCTCCCGCACCGGCGTGTCGGCGGCGACCTCCACCTGCACCCGCACCCGCCCGTCCGGGTCGAGCGCGAGAGAGGCAACCTGCCCCACGGACACCCCGCTCAGACGCACGTCGGAGGAGCGGCTGAGGCCGGAGACGCTGTCGAACACGATTTCGTAGTAGGCATACTGACGATTGACCTGAAACTTCGCGAGCCACAGGAAGAACCCCAGACCCGCCACGATGAGGGCGAGTGTCACGGTTCCGATCAGCAGGTAATTGGCGCGGGTTTCCATGCCCTCTCCTTACTCCGACGTCGACATCGCGGCTCTGGCGCGGGGTCCGTGGAAATACTTCTTCACCCAGGGGTGATCGACTTTCAGCATGTCCTCCATGGTGCCGGTCACCAACACCTTCTTTTCCGCCAGCACCGCCACCCGGTCACAGATGGCGTGCAGACTGTCGAGGTCATGCGTGACCATGAACACCGTCAGGCCGAGCGATTCCTTCAGCTGCTTGATGAGTTCGTCGAACTCGGTCGCGCCGATCGGATCCAGCCCCGCTGTCGGCTCGTCGAGAAAGACGATGTCGGGATCGAGGGCGAGGGCGCGCGCCAGACCGGCGCGCTTCTGCATCCCCCCGGACAGTTCGGACGGGTATTTCGCGCAGGCGTTTGCCGGCAGCCCCGACATCGCCACCTTCAGCCGTGCGAGCTCCGGGCGGAGGTCGGCGGAGATATGCGCCATTTCCCGCATCGGGGTTTCCACATTCTCCTGCACGGTCATGGAGGAAAAGAGCGCGCCCTGCTGAAACAGCACCCCCCAGCGGCGGCTGATGGCCTCCCGTTCCGCCTCCGTGGCATTCAGCACATCGGTGCCGAACACCTTGATCGTCCCCGCCGCCGGCCGGTTCAGGCCGACGATGGAGCGCAGCAGCACCGACTTGCCCGTGCCGGAACCGCCGACGATGCCCAGCACCTCTCCCCGATAGACATCGAGATCCAGACCGTCATGCACGACCTGACTGCCGAACTTGTTCACGAGGCCGCGCACCTCGATCACCACCTCGCGTCCGGTATCCTGCGCCATTCAGACTCCCACCGTGGCAAAGAAGATGGCGAACAGCGCGTCAACGAGGATCACCAGAAAGATCGCAAGCACCACGGAGGCCGATGTCAGCCGGCCGAGGCTCTCTGCGTCGCCGCCCACCTTCAGCCCGTTCTTGCAGCCGATGAGGGCGATGATGACCGCAAAGAAAGGCGCCTTGATGAGCCCGACGAGATAGTGCCAGACCCCGATCGCGTCGTAGAGACGGGCGATGAACATGCCCGGCGAAATGTCGAGCGATATCCACGCCATCAACCCGCCGCCCAGCAGCCCCGCGAAATCCGCGACCACCGTCAGCAGCGGCAGCATGATGAACAGCGCCAGCACCCGCGGCAGCACCAGCATCTGGATGGGATCGAGCCCCAGCACCCGCATCGCGTCGATCTCCTCGCGCATCTTCATCGTGCCGATGGACGCGGTGAAAGCGGAGCCGGAGCGCCCCGCCACGATGATCGCGGTGAGCAGGATGCCGAGTTCGCGGAGCACCGCGACGGCGATGAGATCGACAACGAAGATCTCCGCCCCGAACTGTCGCAGCAGCACCGAGCCCATATAGGCCAGCACCACCCCTATCAGGAAGGACATGAGCGCCGCGATCGGGGCGGCGTCCAGGCCGGCCTGCTGCATCTGCGACACGAGCGCCGCGATCCTGAGCTGCTTCGGGCGCAGGATGTCGCTCCACAGCCGTGCGAGGACGGCACCCAGAAGATAGACGAGCTCCAGCGTGCCGTTCCACGCATTGACGACCGCGCGGCCCACGCCCTCCAGCCAGACGCGGGCGCCGCGCGGAACCTCCTCGGGCGGGGCGGTCTTGTCCATCGCCGCGCCTACCGTGTCCATCAGCGCGCGCCGCGGCTCGTCCAGCCCCTCGAACCGCAGTTCGACCTTCTCCGCCTTCAGCCGCCGCTGCAGCGAGACCAGCGCCCAGGCGCCCGCCGTATCCAGCTTCTCCACGCCGGAGACATCGACGACGACCGGCCCCGACCCGCCGATGGTTTTAAGCTGGTCGCGGAGCGCCTCCACCCCTGCCACGCGGAAATCGCCCGACAGCGTGGCCCGCGTGCCGCCGCCGGTGTCCTCCATCGTTACCGTCGCTTCGGCCACGCGCTGCTCCGCCGTTCTTTCCGCCGAGAGAAGCATGCGGCGCGTTGCGAGGCAACATGTGCCCTGGTCCCGGCCAGTCGCGCCGTGGCTTTGGGGCACCTTATTTCCGACCGGAACCGCACGATTTCCGGCCGGAACCGCACGGGCGGTTAACCTTCCGGCAAACCTTCGCCGCTAGTCTCACATCGTCAGAGTGGGTTGGCGGGAGGAAGTGGACGGATGACGGATCACCCCTTTTCTCTGCGGGACATGAGGCCAGCGATGCTGCTGGCCGCCCTGGGCCTTCCTGCGCTGGCGGCCGCGTCCCTGTGGCCGGGCGTGCCGGGACAGTATGTGGTCTTCGGCCCCCCCTGGGCCGGGCGGGGGGAAGTCCTCCGCATCGTGGGCGAATCGGGCGGAGCGCTGATCGAGCTGGGTGGCGTGGGCAATCTCATCATCGCGGGCTCCGCTTCGCCGTCCTTTCCCGCAGCGGCGCGGAAAGCAGGCGCCTGGCTTGTCCTGCCCGCACCGCGACCGGCGGGCTGCTTCACGTCGGAGGAGACGAAATGAACCAGGAACTCGATGCCCTCCGTCGCCGTTTCGGACGGTTTCTCATTCCGCTCCTCTGGGCGCATGTACCGCTTCTGGCGGTGATCGCACAGATGACCGGGCGTTCGGTGATTCAGGCTCTGGGGGCGGGCGTCCTCATCGCGGGGGCCTATCACCTGACCTGGCACCGCCACGGGATCGCGCCGCCGACGCGCTATCTCTCCGCCGTGGCGCTGGTGGCGGAGCCTGCGGTGATCCTCGCGCTGCTGAACGGCCATTCCTGGCAGATGGACGGGCACATGTATTTCTTCGCCATGCTCGCCCTGACCATCGCCTGGTTCGATGAGCGCGCCACGCTCGCGGCGGCTCTGGTCACCGGGTTGCATCATCTCCTTTTGCTGGTTCTGCTGCCGGGGCTGGTGTTTCCGAGCGATGCGCATCTGGCGCGCGTGTTGCTTCATGCCGCCATCGTCGCATTCCAGACGGGCGTTCTTGTGTGGCTGATCCGCATGGTCGTCTTCCGTTTCCACCGGGTCCGGCAGCTTCACGCGGAACTCAGCGTCGCGAATGACCGGCTGACGGAGCGCAGGCAGGAGGCGGAGGCCGCGAACCAGTCCAAGGGCCTGTTCCTTGCCAACATGAGCCACGAGATCCGCACGCCCATGAACGCCATTCTGGGGTTTTGCCACCTGCTTCAGCGCGGCACACTGACAAACCGGCAGGATGAGCATGTCCGCAAGATCAGCGACGCCGGGGAAACGCTGCTCCGCGTCATCAACGACATTCTCGACTACTCCAAGAACGAGGCCGGCCGGCTCTCGCTCGAAGAGCGGCCGTTCGACATCCGCAAGGTGATCGAGGCGCAGGTGCAGATGATGGGGGCGGAGGCCGACATCAAGGGCGTCGCCCTGCACCTCCGGCTGGGGCACGACCTGCCCCATGTCGTCGTCGGCGACGCCCATCGCTTCGGGCAGGTGTTGCTGAACCTCATCGGCAACGCGGTGAAGTTCTCCAGCGGCGGCACGGTCACCGTTTCCGCGCGTCTCACCTCGGCGGCCAATGACCGCGCGACGGTTGAGGTTTCCGTCAGCGATACCGGGATCGGCATGACGACCGATCAGCAGGCGAAACTTTTCTCACCCTTCGCGCAGGCCGACAGTTCCACCACCCGCCGTTTCGGCGGGACAGGACTTGGCCTCGCCATCTGCCGCCAGATCGTGGAAACCATGGGCGGCGGCATCTCGGTGCAGAGCGAGCCCGGCCGCGGCAGCACGTTCGTCGCCACCGTCACATTCGGTCTGGCACAGGACGCGCCACTGATCCCCTGTGAGCGGCTGCGCAGCCTCCGCGTGCTCCTGGTCGATGACAATCCCGCGGCCCGGCAACTGCTGGCGGAATTCTTCACCGGCTGGGGGGTCGAGGCCGATCTGGTCGCCTCCGGGTCGGAAGCCGTGGCCGCCGTGGCTGCCGCGGCCGGAACAGCCAGCCCGTACGACCTGCTGCTGCTCGACTGGAAGATGCCCGGGATGGACGGGATGGATACGGTCAACGCGCTGAAGGCGCTGGCCCTGCCGAAGCTGCCTGCCATCGTGGTCGTCACGGCCTATGGCGCCGATACTTTCGCCGGGGAGCACGGGGTGGAACAGATCGCCGCCTTTCTCGCCAAACCCGTCGATCCTCAGGCGATGATGACCACCCTGTCGCGTCTGTTCCCGGAAGAGCGGCGAGAGGCGGTCCGGGCGCCCATGGTTTCCGAGCGGCTTCAGGGGGCGCGGGTGCTGCTGGTTGAGGACAATGACATCAACCGGGAGATCGCGACGGCGCTTCTGGCAGATGCCGGGCTTCGTATCGACACCGCCGCCAACGGCAGGATCGCGGTCGAGCGCGTGACCGCACAGGGCGGCAGCTATGCCGCGGTGCTCATGGATGTGCAGATGCCGGAAATGGACGGGCTTGCCGCGACCCGCGCCATCCGCGCCCTGCCCGCCTTTTCGGGTCTGCCGATCATCGCGATGACCGCCCATGCCCATGAACATGAGCGACAGCGTTGTTTCGACGCCGGAATGGACGACCATATCGCGAAGCCCGTGGATCCGGCCCTCCTGGTCCAGACGCTCGACCGGTGGCTGAAACCCGGGGTGATCGAGGCCCTGCAGACTGCGGCTGCCGCAAGCGGGCCTCCGATAGATATCGCCGCCGCGCTTCTGCGGGTGAGCGGCAAGCGCGACCTGCTTCGTCGCCTGCTCCAGCACTTTGCAGCGGCCTATGCGTCCGCCCCGAACGATATTGCGGGGCTGCTGCATCTTCAGCAACCGGCAGAAGCGCGGCGGCTGGCGCACGCCCTTCGGGGCGACGCGGCCACGATAGAAGCGGCGGCTGTGCGCGACATCGCGAGCGAGGTGGAGGACATGCTGGACCGCGGCACGGAGGGGGAGGCGATGGCCCGGCTCCCGGCGCTGGAGCAGGCCCTTCTGCCAGTGCTCGCCGCAGTCAGGGCGCTGACCGAGTCACCGCCAGATGGCGACGCGGTAAAGGTCACGCGCTTTGGTTGAAGCGTGCCTCCGCTCTGCGGTCCGCATGATCCAACCTGCCCGGAAATGGAGCAAGTCCCACAAAACCTGCGGCGCCGCGCTGCCATGTGCATGTTCGTGATGGACCGGAAAAACCATACATCGTAATGTTTGGAGGATTTTATTTTCAGCAACCATTTGCAACAGGTCCGACGCTTTCTGCGACCGGCCAGATGACGAGGATGAGTTATCGTGAGATTGTCCGGTCGATTGGCAGGGGCTCTGCGCCCGATGGGTGGCTCTCTGCGCCTGCGTGGTGCCATGGTCCTGTTGCTCGCGATGTCCGCGGGCCCTCTCTCTGCCGAGCCGGAAGCCTATCGGCTGGGCCCCGGGGATGAAATCGCGCTCACAATCCTGCAGCGGGGAGATGCGAACGGCACCTATGTCGTGCAGGATGACGGCGCAATATCCCTCCCGGGCGTCGGGCTTGTGTCGGCGGAAGGGCTGACGCTCCGGGATTTCGAGGCCGTCGTGACATCAAAGGCGGCGGAGACGGTGCGAGACCCCTCCGTTGCCATTCAGATCGTCCAGCGCCGGCCGTTTTACATCGCCGGAGCCGTTTCGCAGCCCGGCGGCTATCCGCATCGCGCCAAGCTGACGGTCATGCAGGCGGTTGCCCTTGCCGGCGGTTTCGGGCGGCGGCTGGAGTCCGGCGACCCGCTGAACGAAATAGTCATCGGCACGCGCGCCGAGCAGGCCCATGCCGATGCGGCGCTGCAGAGGGGCGCCCTTCTCATCCGCACCGCCCGGTTGAACGCCGAGCTGGCGGGTGATCATGATTTCGACATCACCGCGTCCGAGGCCGGTCTGAGCGATGCCGCCGCCGCGCCGCTTCTGGAAAAGGAGCGCCAGCTCCTCTCCACCCGTCTTGGCCAGAAGGAACGGCAGATCGAGATCTTGCGATCCAACAGCGCGGCGCGACAGGAGGAAATGGCCGCCCATGACGCCCGGATCGCCCAGCAGACATCCATGCTGGACGAACTCTCTGGCGAACTGGCCAAACTGCGCGACGCGCGGGACCGCGGCATGGTCACGTCGGAGCGCGTGAACGACATCATGCGGGAAGAAGACAATACCCGCGGCAACCAGATGCAGAGCAACATCCTGCGCAACCAGTCCCGCGTTGCGGTGATCGAACTCGAGGAGCGGATGGTTGATATCGAGGCCGGATTCCGGGAATCCCTGCTGACGGAGTTGCGCGATACGGAAACCCAACTGCGCAGCTTGAGCAATTCATTGCGTGCGGAAGGTGCGCTGATGGAGGCGACGGGCAGCAACACTCTTTCCAATAGCGAAACAATCGGGCAGTATGACTTCAGCATCATACGCGGCGACGCGCCCGTTATCGGCCCGATTGGACTGACGACACGGGTCGAGCCGGGGGATGTGCTCATGGTCGCACGAAGGAGCGTCAGTCAATAGACCCATCGCGTTTCCGGGGCTGGAGGAACCTGATCGTGGGGGGAATTTCCCGAAATGATGGAGGCATCCTTGCCCGAAACCAAACAGGCGAAGCCGCTACCCGATCACGCCGTGCAGTTCACGGACATGCAGCAGGAAGAAGCGGCAGAAAAGGCGCCGCCTCTTCCCGATCTTTTCCTGCATGACATCGCCAAGATCACGCCACCCGCAGAGGTGGAGGTCGCAGCGGGCAGCGGGGAGAGCCTGTCAGCCCCTGAGGCGGTGGTGATGGCAAAGGCGCTGCCCACTGCCTCACCCGCCACAATCTACATAGATCCGACGGCGGCCGCGTCGGGAGATGGCAGCGTGGAGGCTCCATTTCGGAGCTGGCATGAGGTGACCTGGCAGGACGGCACCACCTATCTCCAGAAGGCGGGCACGGCCTGGGAGGGGAATATCATCGTCTCGGGCGGCGATATCTCCATCGGCAGTTATGGCAGCGGAGCGGCCACCCTTCTGGGAAGCGTCGTGTTCGAAGGCGCGACGGGCGGTGGGTTGGCAGGGTTCGACATCAGGGGCAGCGACTATGCGGGTGTCACGCTCACCGCAGGCGCGCGCGGGGTGACGATCAGCGACAACACCATCACCGGAAATGCAGGCGGCATCTGGTTCTCGCAGAATTCGGGCGGCGACAATGTGATCACGGGCAACAGCGTCTCGGGAAATCTGGGCGTCGGCATCGCGCTGGATCGCGTGGCGACGACCGCAGGACATGGCAACCGGATCGAAGGAAATACCGTATCCTTCAACGGCAGCCACGGGATAGACGTCTATGCGAACAATACGCTGGTTGACGGGAATACGGTATTTGGCAACGGGCGTTTGATTGAGGGGGCATCCGGCATCCACGTCTATGCCCGCGCGCTTTCGGAGGGGCTGGGGCGGGACAATGTGATCTCCGGCAATGTCTCCTACGGCAATCTGGACAGCGGCGGGAATGACGGTATCGGCATTCTTCTGGATCATTACACCAGCGGCAATCGTGTCGAAAACAACTTCGCCTTTTCCAACGACGGCGCGGGCATCAGTATTCACGGCGCGGCGGGAAATACGGTGGCGGGCAACACGCTGTTCGGCAATCTGCTGGATCGGAGCGATAGCCATACCGTCGTGGCGGAGTTGCTGATCAACAGCAATCCCGCGCTTGGCAACAAGCTCACCCATGACAACGTGATTACGGACAACACGGTTCTTTCCGATCATTCCCAAGGGTTTGCGCTTTATGTGGATGTGGAATCCGCACCGCTGAACAATGCATTCGACGGCAATCTGTGGCAAAGTCACATGGGGCCGCTGGTGCAGGACGGCACCCTCACCCTCGCTACGGCGGAGGCGCTTTCCGGCTCGGCGCGGCATGGGGAGGATCGGGCCGAGGGCTTTACCCTCGCCGCGGCCCCGGTTGGCGAGATGGAGCATGATCTCAACGGTCTGCAACTGATCCTCGACGGCCGCCCCGCGGAGTTGGAGGGGTGGGACAGCACCGTCGGGCTGGTGGGCGACTGGCTGCTTGCCTAGGAGGCGCGCCGCGCGGCCCCCTGACCTGCCGCATGACCGATGGCGGCCAACAGACCCTCTGCCGATTTCTCCCATGTGAAACGGGAGAGGTGACGTGCGATCGCATCCGTGGCAGGGGGCGCGGCATCGGCCAGCGCCTCGTCCAGCAGATGGGCAAGGCGCTGCCGGGCATCCGCGGCCTCGGGGTCAAAATACCGGGCGAAGGGGCCTGCGACCTCCGGGATCGCGGTGGCCCTGCTGGCGACGACCGGCAGGCCGAGAGACAGCGCCTCCACCAGCGGGATGCCGAACCCCTCCCCCCTGCTCGGATAGGCCAGCACCCCGGCGCGGCGATACCACCCGGCGAGCACCTCGTCCGAGGCATCGGGCAAAAAGGCGATGTCGCTCCGCCCCTCCATCCGCGCGATCACACCGTCGCTGCCGAAATCGGGACGACCGATGACGATGAGCCGCCTGTCGGGCGTCGTCATCAGGTCAAGCGCGTCGAGGAGCAGGCCGAGGTTCTTGCGCGGCTCGATGCGCCCGACGAAAAGCACCGTCCTGCCGTCGCCCGCGCGCCCGCCCCGGAAGGACGGCGCGCCGTTCGGCGCGAGGAACACCCGCCCTGCCGACAGCGCGTACCGGCGGGCGATCTCATCCCGCGTCCAGTCGGAGACCGTGAGCAGCGCCGCCGCCCGCCGCGCCCCGCCGCGGACCAGCGTCTGCAGGCGTTTGCGCATAAGGGGGGGGAAGAATTCCGGGTGGCTCTCGAACAGCAGATCGTGAAGGACGAGGATCTGCCGTTCGCGATAGACGGGCGGTCCATGATATTGGAACAGGTGGAAATCCGCCTCTCCCGTCGCGATCACGCGGGGCCAGTAGATCCCGAGCCGCGCGATGCTCCGGCGATAGGGTATGGGGCGAAACTCGACGTTTGGCAGAGCGGCGAGCAGGCCGAGCGAGGCGCTGTCATGGGCATGCAGCAGCCAGCGGATCTCCGGTGCCGCAGGAATGGCGCGGGCCAGCGTTTCCCGCAGCCATGTCCGGCTCCCCTGCGGCTTGCCGTCCAGCACATGCGCGTCCACGGCGATGCGAAGCGGTCTCATGCCTGGACCGCACCCAGGGCGGTGGGGGTGATATCGAGCAGCGAAAGCGCGGCATCCTTCACCGCAAGTCCCCGGGCCGGCGAGTCGGGGCGGAGACGAAACCCCTCCTGCCCCGGCTGGTCGATATCGTAGAAACGCGGGTCGGCCACACGGTCAACCCCGCCGGTAAAGCCCGCCCACACCTCTGCCGAACTGCCCCGCCAACGCCGGGGCGCCCAGAAAAATGCCTCTCCGCCCGCAGTGTTGTAAACGAGGTTGTTGCCGATCCGCTGGGGCATGGAACCTGCGGTCGCCTCCACCCAAAGCGCGGTCGTCTCTCTCCGTGTGGCAACGCAGATGTTGCTTTCGATCCGGTTGCCGGAGGGGCGGGCCATGCGCCGGGTGTAGTCGGAGGAGAGCGTGATCTCCGCCGGATAGGCATGGGTCCTGCCCGGATCGCGCATGTTGCCGACGACGGTGTTGTTGACCACCACCGTCCGCGAGGCATCATAGAGATTAATCCCCGCCCCGTCGTTTCCGTAGCAGATGTTGAAGGCGATCAGATTGTCGTCGCACCACTGATCGGCCTGAATTCCGTTGCCGTCCTGCGCCTCCACCTCCCGCGTGTCGGAGCAGATGTTGAAGGCGATGACATTGTTCTTGCCATGATCATCCTCCGGCGCACGGCAGAAGGTATGGATCCCGGAGCAGCCGGCGCTCCTCTGTCCGCTGCGGCGGACCGCGTTATGGGTCACGATGTAATGGCTGCCATGGATTTCCATGCCATGAATGCCGGTATCGAGGATTTCATTGCGTTGAATCCACGTCTCCCGCCCCGGTGCTGCGTTCAGGGCGTCGATGGCAATGCCCATCGTCCGGCAGCATTCGAGCCGATTGCCGATCAGCCGGTGCCCCGCCCCCGCCCCGTTGCCGATCCAGATGCCGAGCGCGGTATCCTGCAGCAGACAGCCCTCCACGGTCACCGCCTCCGCCCCTTGTTGCAGGACGATGGCCGAATGTTCCGTGCCCGTCATCGTGACATCGCGGAGGATGGTGTGGCGCGCGCCGTCAAGGTGGATGGGCTGGGTGAAACGGGCGCTGCCGGGGGTTTCCGCGCGGATCAGGATGTGCCGGTCCGCGGTTCCCCTGGCCGGGATGACGAGCGGCATGTCGTAGCGCCCGGCCCGGATCACCACCTCCGCGCCGGGCGGCAGGCTGGCCCATGGCACCTCGCCCGGCCGGTCGGTGACGATGACCTCGCCCGCGCCCGCCCGGAGCGGCGTCAGGAGCGGCAGCGTGGCCAGCGCCAGCAGCGCGCGGCGGGAGAGCGCGAGGCTCACGAAGCCACCCGCGACAGCTCATCCCTGATGGCGCGGCGCTTGCGGAACTGAAAGACCTTGCGCCAGATCGCGCGGGACAGGCCGGGGGCGAGGGGACTCACCTGCTCCGCCAGCCGCAGCGCTGCGGCATCCCCGAACGTGGCGAAGGCGGCATCTCCCAGCCGGTGGCGGAAGGCGGGGGGCAGCGTCTCCGGTCCGACCATGCCGAGCGCGCCGAGCACCGGGGCAAGGTCGGGCGCCTTCTTCCACCACAGCGCCAGCGCCGTCCCCTCCCGCTCCGCGATACGGAGGAACTGCGTCTCGTCCAGCGAATGCCAGTGATAGCCCAGGGCCTCCGGCGCGTAGAGCAGCCGCAGCCCGTGCGGCGCAAGACGCTGGCCGAGTTCGATATCCTCGTGCCAGCGCAGCGCTTCGTCAAACCGGCCATGACGGGCGAGAAACGCGGCCTTGACCGACAGGTTGCAGGTGAAGAACGCGGTCCAGTCCACTTCCTCCCGCCCGGCGAGCGGCGCGAAGGACGCGTCATGATGCAGCGGCGAAAGCGGATTGGCGGCGAAATCGGGGTGGATGGTCATGCAGCCCAGCACGGCCACCTTCTCCTCCGGGTAGCGGTCGTGGAGCGCCAGATGGCGGGCGAGCAGGTCAGGCTCCGCGATCGTATCGTCGTTCAGAAACAGGACGACAGGCGCGCGGGCTTCAGACAACCCGCGATTGCGGGCCGCGTTCGCGCCTGACTGATTCTGCCTGATGCAGGTGATTCGACTTCCGGCGTATTTTGTTACCAGCGGTTGAATCTCTTCCGGTGAACCATCATCAATAACCAGAACCTCGAATTTAGCATTCTGCAAAACCTGTTTGCGCAATGCATCGAGACATCGTTCCAATGCATCCTTTCGGTTGTAGGTCGGGATAATAACTGAAATCGCGGGTTGTTCCATTTCCCGGAAACCCTCTCCTGCACAGGCGATCCTCAATAGGATCAAATAATACATGCAAATGTTTGCTTGACAAGTCGGCCCGCCGGTCGTGAATTGTTAATAAGATATCCATAACCCATTTATCACCCGCTACAACCAGGCATTGATAATGCCATTAAGTTTCGCAGGATAATAAATTTACGATCACTCTGTGGAGTAATTACCTAAGAGAGTCTCACCCTGAAATTCAATCAGATCAGCTGTAATGAAAATTAAGCCGTAAAGACTACAGACCATCCGCGCTGTACCGCCCGCTTTCCTGTCGATGGACAGGGAAGTGCATTGAAAATTTGTTGCGAAGGATTTTCCCATGGATATGAGCGGCATCCACGCCAAGCAGAAACCGGCGATCTTCGGAAGCGCTCCCATTCGGGAACGGGGATCCTTCATTGTCTTTGGCAAGCCCGACATAGGGCAGGAAGAAATCGACAGCGTGGGGGCGGTGATTTCCAGCCTCTGGATCGGCGCCGGTCCCGAAACACGGCGGTTCGAGGAATCCTTTGCGAATTACATCGGCGCTTCCGGCGCGGTGGCGGTGAATTCCGCGACGGCGGCACTGCATCTGGCGATGCAGGTTCTCGACCTGGAGCCGGGAGATGAGGTCATCACCACCGCCATGACCTTTTGCGCCACGGTGAGCGCCATTCTCCATGCCGGGGCGACGCCCGTGCTCTGCGACTGCGACCCGGAGACCGGCAACATCCTGCCCGAGCAGATCGCCGCCCGCATCACCCCGCGCACCCGGGCCATCATCGTCGTCCACATGTACGGGCGGATCTGCGACATGGGGCCGATCATGGCCATCGCCGATGCCGCCGGCCTGCCGGTGGTGGAGGATTGCGCCCACGCTGTGGAGACCACATGGCGCGGCGCTCATGCGGGCACCATCGGGGCGATAAGCTGCTTCAGCTTCTACGCCAACAAGACGCTCACCACGGGAGAGGGCGGCATGTTCGTCGCGCGTGATCCGGCGCTCATGGAGCGGGCACGCATGCTGAGCCTGCACGGGTTGAGCCGCGATGCGTGGAAGCGGTTTTCGGCGGCCGGATACCAGCATTACGACGTGCCGGAGGTCGGCTGGAAATACAACATGAACGACATCGCCGCAGCCATCGGCCGGGTCCAGCTCGCCGGGGTGGAGCGGCGGTTGCGCCGGCGGGAGGAGATCGTCGCCCACTACCGGGCCGCGCTGATGGGCCTGCCCATCGACCTGCCGCCCCTGCCCGACCCGTCATCCCGCCATGCCTACCATCTCTTCGCCGTGCAGATCCGGCCCGGAGAGCTGAGCATCGATCGGGATGGCGTGCTGAACGCCATTCAGGCGGAGAATGTCGGCGTGGGCGTGCATTACCGGGGCGTGCATCTGCTGAGCGGCTTCCGCTCGGCGAAGGTCATCGGCTGGCAGGACCTGCCGAACGCGGATCGGGTGAGCGAGCGCACCCGGTCGCTGCCGCTTTCCAGCGCGATGACGGATGAAGAAGTCGAAGCCGCCTGCATCGCCGTGCGGCGCGTTCTGGAGTGGTTCTCATGCTGACATTCCGGCCTCTCCGATCAGGCCAGCCCCTGCGCGTCGCCGTCGTCTCCACCATCTATCGCGCGACGCCGCCCAACGGCTACGGCGGGATCGAGCGGGTGGTTCACGAATACTGCGAAGAGTTGATCCGGCAGGGCCATGACGTGACTCTGTTCGCCCGCGAGGGCAGCCGGAGCAGCGGCAGGCTCATCCCGATCCCCGCACCCGGGCGGGAGCTGACCGGCGTGAACAAGGCCGCCGACAGGCTGAGCGAGGAGCCGCTCTACGAGATCATGAAGGCCACGCTGGAGGCAGACCCGGTGGACGTGATCCACGACTGGTCGTTCGAGAACCTCTATGTCCTCCGGCATCCCGAGCGGTTCCCCTTCCTGATCTCGAGCTGCATCCCGGTGGGGCCGGATTACCAGCGCCCCAACATCGTCGCCGCAGGGCGCGGGCATGCCGAAGCGATCGGCGGCGGGATGCCGCATGTGAACTATGGCGTCGATCTCAGCCGCTACCGTTTCGTGCGGCAAAAGACGGCGCCCATCGTGCATATCGCCAAGGTCGCCCCCTACAAGGCGCAGCATGAGGCCATTCTCGCCGCGCTGCGGGCGGGCGTGCCGCTCGACATCTACGGGGTGCCGGAGCACCGGCTCTATTACTCCGCCGTGGTGCGCCCGCTGACCATGCTGGGCCGCGGGATCAGCTGGAAGGGGGAGACGAACGACCTCCCCGCCGTGCTGGGCGCGGCGCGGGCGCTGGTCCAGACGCCGCGCTGGATGGATGCGCTGCCGATGGTGGTGATCCAGGCGCTGGCCTGCGGGACGCCGGTGATCGCCTATCGCTCCGGCGGGCTGCCCGAGCAGATCGACCACGGCGTTTCGGGGTTCCTCGTCGATGGAACGAAGGATCTGGCGGAGGCGATGCGCAACGTCGGCCAGCTCGACCCCGCGGCCTGCCGCCGCTGGGCGGAGGAGCGGTTCGACGTGGCCCGCATGGCGCGGGACTACGTGCACCTGTTCGAGCGGGTGCGCGAGGGCGAGGCATGGATCGGCGGCCCCGCCGTTCCGGGCGGCCGCGTGCAACGCGCCGGACAGGCGGAGGCGGTATGAGCCGCGACGCCCGCGAATACCGCCGCAACCTTGCCGCCCAGGCTCTGGGCCGGTTTCTCTATGTTGCGGGCGGCGCGGGCATCCTGATCGCGGCCAGCCATGTGATGAGCCTCGCCGATGTGGGCACCTATGCGCTTGGCGTGGGGTTTCTGGCCATCGTGTGGTCCTTTGCCGATCTGGGAACTACGGCAGCGCTCGGTACGCTGCTGACCGCCACACCCGCGGCGGAGCAGGGGAATATGCTGGGCAGCTTCGTGGCGCTTCGTCTGGCGATTTCCCTTGTCGCGGGGCTTGTGGGGGCAGGGGCAACCTATCTGTTCCTGCCCCCCTCGCTCTGGACGGTGATGACGCTCGCCTGTCTGCTGACCCCGCTTCTGGGCGCCCGCTTCTTCGAGCCCGTGTTTCAGGTGGGCGGGCAGCCGCAGTATTCGCGTCTGGCCGGATATCTCTATGTGGCGGTGCTGGTGTCCACCGCGGCGCCGGTGCTGTGGCTCGCGCCCGGACGGCCGGACCTGCTGATCGGGGCGCATATGCTGGCGGGGCTGGCCTATGCCGGGCTGGGGCTCGCGCTCTGCTGGCGGCTGATGGGCGTCGGCTTCGGGCGCGTGGCGGAACATGCGCTGCCGATCCTGCGCATCGCGGGGCCGCTCGGCCTTTCCGGCCTGCTCGCCATGTTGAACCTGCGGCTGGCGATTGCCGTGCTGCAATGGCTGCGCGGACCGGAGGATCTGGCGATCTTCTTTGCCGCGCAACGGTTTCTGGAGCTTGGCGCGGCCTTGGTGGCCACGGCGATCACGCCGATGTTCGTCATCTTCACGCGGTTGCAGCAGGACGGCGCCGTTACCGGCGCGGCACAGCGGGCGCTGGCGCTGGCGCTGGCCTTCGGCCTTCCGGTCGTGCTGGCGGCGCCGTTGCTCTCCGGGCCGGTGGTCGGCCTGATCTACGGCCCCGCCTTTGCGGCAAGCGCCCCCGTCGCGGCGATCCTGTCGATGCAGCTCGCGCTGACCGCCATCGGCATGGCGCTGCTGCCGGTGATCGTGGCCATCGGGCGGCAGGGCATGCTGATCCCGGCGGCGGCGGCGGCGCTGGCGGTGAACCTGGTGCTCTGTCCGCTGCTCGTGTCCCGCCTCGGGCCGCAGGGCGCGGCGTGGAGCGCGGTTGCCGCGGAGGCGGTCATCGCCGGGGTGCCGCTCATCGTCGTCCGCGCACGGGTGGAGGGGCTGCTCGCCCGCCGCCTCATCCTCTGGGTGTTGTTCGCCGGGGCCGCCATGACGGTCACCATGCTCGCCCTCCGCCCTTTGTCGGAGACGCTGGGCGGCGTCGCGGGTCTGGCGGTCTATGCCCTCATCATCCTGTTCTCCGGCCTTCTGCGCGCCGGAGAGGTTCGCAATCCCCTTCAGCCCCTGCAAGCGCGGTGATCCAGATGACACCCCCTCCCCGCTCCCCCGCATTGCCCTCCGCCTCCGACCGGCCGCTGACGCTCGCGGAACTCGCCACGATGATCCGGCAACGCTGGCGGCTGATCCTCATGGTCGCGGCGGTGGCCGCGGTCACGGCGCTCGGCTACCTGATGATGACCGGCCCGGCCTATGTCGCCTCCACCAAGATGCTGGTGAAGGTCGGGCGGGAAAAGTTCAGCGCGCTTCAGGTGGCACAGGTGCCCCAGCAGAACGTGATCTTTCAGGAACGCCCCCAGAGCATCAACAACGAGATCGAGATCCTGCGCGATCCGACACTCACCCATGAGGTCTTTGCCGATCTTCAGGCCAAGCAGGCAGAGCTTGCCGCGCATGACACGGCTGCCTCCTCCTTCGTCGGGCGGCTGCTGGGCGGAGTAGCGGGCGTCGTGAAGACGGCGGTGGGCAGCCTTCGCACGATGCTCGGTCTCGGGGCCGGGAAGCACCCGGAGGAGAAGATCGCGCAGGCCTACATGGATGCGTTCAACGTCAATTACATCAAGGAAACCGACATCATCCAGGCGGAGTTCGCCTGGGACGATCCGCGGTTCGCGGCCTATGCGCTGCAGCGTTATCTCGACGCCTATCAGGCGCGGCACGTGGCCATCCATTCCTCCACCGCATCCGCCGATTTCTACCGCGATCAGGTGACGCTCGCCGAACGGGATCTGCGGGGGGCGGAGGATGCCTTCTCGGCCTTCCAGCGCAGCTCCGACATGAGCCGGCTCGACGTGGAGCGCGACCTCGCCCTGACCGCCATTTCCGAGATGGAGAAGGACCGTGACAGGCTCCAGGCGGAGATGGAGGACCTGCGCCAGACCCGCGCGCAGGTGAACGCGGATTTCAAAGACGGGGCGGAATGGGTCGAAACCCCCGCCATGCTGAACGCGACCCCGCTGACGGCGCTCGACGAAAGCTATGTCGCCGCCTCCACGGAGCGGAGCCGCCTTGCCAGCCGTTATTCGGACGATGCCCGTGAAGTCCGTGAGGTGACAGAGGAGATCGCGGGTCTGAGGGAGCGCAAGCACGACACGCTCAACCGGCAGATCGACGGCCTCCTGCGTTCCAGCGGCGAGCGGATGGCGCAGGTCGAAGCCCGCATCGCCGATCGCCGCACGGCATTGCAACGGATCAACGAGGGCGCGCTGCAATTCGAGTCGCTGGGCCAGAACGTCACCCGTCAGCGGGAACGGCTGGAGGAGTATCAGCGCCAGTACGAACGCCTGCGCATGAACGAGGCGCTGGACCGGCTGAACGTCACCTCCACCGCGCAGTTCGGGTCAGTGACCGTGCCGGTGGAGCCTGCCGCGCCGAAACGCTCGCTCGTGCTGGCCATCGGGGGGATATTCGGCCTGCTGGCAGGCACGGCGCTCGCCATTTTCCTTGGCCTGACCGACCGTCGCCTGCGCCGCCCCGGCGATGTCGAACGTCGCCTTGGCCTTCCCGTGGTCGCAACCGTTCCGAGGTTGTCATGAACGCGCCCTCCCTCCCCCTTGCCCTTTACGACACCTCTCCCGGCGCTGCTCGGCTGCGAGCCGCTGCGGGACATGCCCGCGGGCTTGCCGGGGCGCTCATCGCCCGGCAGGCGCGGCGGGTGGAGGAACGGCCGGTCACCGTCGCGATCACCGCGCTGACGCCGGGCGCCGGTGTCACCACCTTCGCCACCGGGCTTGCCGCAGCGCTGCATGCCGAATTCCGCGCCCGCGCCCTGTTGGTGGAGGCCAACCTGCGCCGGCCCGCCGTGGAGGGGCTGCTCGCCCTGCCCCGCCGCCCCGGCCTCGCGCAGCTGCTCACCGGCCGCCTTCCGCTGGCAGAGGCGCTGCAACTGCCGAACGATCTGCGCCCGCCCGTCATCTCCGCCGGGTTGGAGGAGACGCAGGACGCAGCCGCGCTCCTCCATCCCCGGCGGCTGGAGACGCTGATAGACGGGGCGACCGGGCGGTTCGATTTCCTTCTGCTCGACTGTCCGCCGATCGGAACGGCGCCGGACATGCTGCTGATCGGTCAGAAGGCGGACGAGATATACCTTGTGGTCGATGCGGGCCAAAGCACCAGTGATGCCGTGATGGCCGCTGCCGACGCGCTGGCGACGGTGGGCGCGCGGATCGACGGGCTGATCCTCAACCGGGTCGCGCGATGAGCCTCGCAGCCCCCCTCCGCCCGCGCGCCGCGACGCTGCTGCCCGCTCTCCTGCCAGCCCTTCTGGCTGGCGTGGCGACGGGCGTGCTGACGATGGTGCTGATCTTTGCGCCGACGAAGATCTTCGTCGCGGGCGGGCTGGCCTTCGGCTGCCTGGCGGGGTTTCTGGGGCTGATCGCCATTGGTCAGGCCGAGCGGTGGATGCTGCTGCTCCTGGCGTTCGGCCTGCCGCTCGCCGTGTCCTTCACGCTGTTTCTGCATGTGAATACGGTGGGGCATTACGTCGAGAATGTCGGCGGCGCGGCGGGCGTCACCATCACGCTGAGCTTTCTTGCCGCCCTGACCGTTCTTGGCCTGCGGCTGCTGGCGGGGCGGAGCCTTAGGATGCCGGTGCTGGTCATGCTGCCGTGGCTGGCCTATGCGGCCGCGGGCGTGCTGAGCCTGCTGAAAGCGCCCGATCCGGCGCTGGTCTGGTTCGAGATCCTGCGGCTGTCGATGCTTCTGCTGCTGATGGTGACGGTGGCGAACATCACACCGGACCGGCTGTGGTTCTTCCTGCAGGCGCTGGCCGTGACGATGATCTTTCAGGCGCTGATCTCCATCGCGCAGGGGGTGGGCGGCACCGGGCTGGGTCTGGGCTTTCTGGGCGATCAGGGGGTGGCCATCGAATCCGTTGCCTTCGAGGCCAAGGTCCGCTCCACCGGCACGCTCGGCAATCCCAACATGCTGGCCTACTTCTATGAGCTGCTGTTGCCGCTGCTGTTCGGAGCGTGGCTGATGGCACGGGGGCTGGGCAACCACGTGCTGTTCGGTCTGGCAGTCACGCTGGGGCTGGCCGGGTTGGCGCTCAGCCTGTCGCGCGGCGGTTGGCTCGCCATGGGGTTGCTGCTGCCGATAGAGGCATGGCTCCTCGCCCGGCACCGTTTCCTGACGCCGCGCGGGCTGGCGGTCATCGGCACGGGCCTGTTCCTGACGCTCGTCATGGTCGGCCTGTTCGGGGGCCAGGCGATGGAGCGGATGTTCGGCGATGACGGCGGCAGCCTCTCTCACCGCTCGACGATGAACCATGCGGCATGGCAGGTATTCATGAACTCGCCATTTATCGGCCAGGGTCTGAACAATTTCGCACCCGCTTTCGCCCGATTGGACAAAACCGGTGCGACAGGGCTTTTCGGTCCCGTTAATCACGTCGTTCACAACATGTATCTTTTCGCCGCAGTAGAAGTCGGGATCATCGGGTTTGCCGGGTTTCTGGGAATATTCGGGATCGGCATCTATCTTGGAATTCGCGGCTTCCGTAAATACCGGTCTCCCCTCAGCCGTTCCATAGCCCTTGGCGTTGCATTCGGCCTTGTCGCCCATCTGCTTCACGGCACCATCGACCCGGGTTTTCGCCTGAGCCTTCCGGTTTCACAGGTCATCGCCGTGCTTCTGGGGCTTCTCCAGGCAGCATTTCTGAACGAACGGTCGTTTCTTTCAGAACCCAACGCCATTCAGGCGGAGGAGTGGTTAACTCGCCCTCCGCGATTGCTCGGAGCCGAAAGGCACCCATTGAGATGAAAACCCATTCAAGAATTCTACCGGCAGTTTCATATGCCCGGATCCAATACAACGCTGGGGAGGATGGAAATGACATCACAGACACTCTCATATCTTTCCCCTTCGCAGCATAAGCCGCAGGTTTCGATCGTGATCGTCGCTTGGAACGGCCGCGATTACCTGCGGCATTGCCTGCAACTCGCATCATTCGATTCACCTGAAGTGTCGCGCGAGATCATCGTGATCGACAACGGATCAACCGATGGCGCGCCGGAAATGGTCGCCGCCGAGTTCCCCGATGTGCATCTGGTGAAAACCGGGGAGAACCTTGGTTTTGCCGGGGGGAACAACCGCGGTTTCGCTCTGGCGCGGGCGGAGACGGTGCTGCTGCTGAACCCGGATGCCTTCCTGGAGACGCCCGGCACCCTCGCGCGGCTGCTCCGCCATCTGGAGGCGCATCCCGGAACGGGCGCCGTGGGCTGCCGGCTGACCTATCCCGACGGACGCCATCAGGTCGGCGACGGCGGTCACGCGCCCCGGCCGGCTGCAGTGCTGGTCCATGCGCTTGGTCTGGGGCGGTTTGTGCCGGGGGCGCGGGGCCTGTTCCTCTCTCCCCGGCGCGGCACTGCGCCCCGGCAGGTGGACTGGCTGAGCGGGGCGCTGATCCTCGTACGCGCCGATGTCATCCGACAGGTGGGCGGGCTGGACGCCGGCTTCTTCATGTATGCCGAGGATGTGGAATGGGGCTGCCGGATGCGCCGCGCGGGGTGGCAGGTCGCCTATCTGCCCGACCTTTCCGCCGTGCATGTTCAGGGCGGCACGCAGGAGGGGGCGGATATCTCCACCACCTGGCTCGACGCGCTGGGGCGGCTCTACCTGCGGGAAAACCCGCGCGGCTTCACGCCCTTCCGCCTGGGCTACGGCGCGGGGTTCTCGCTCCGATCGGCAGCTTACGGGGCTGCGGGCCTTCTTCGCCGCGATCCCCGTCTCCGACGAAAGGCCGGGATCATGCGCCGCTACGCCGCCCATGTGCTGACGATGCGACGACCCGATCCTTCGCCACCCGCAGCGCGATCCCTGCCGATCGCCAGTTCAAACCCCGAAGAGCACGGCGTTTCCCATGGCTAACGATTTTTCCAGACGGCCCGTCGTCCTTCCGCTGAACACGCCCGCCGGGCTTCGCGACGCGGAAGGCAAGCCGCCGCATCTCGCCATTCTTGGTACGCGCGGCATTCCCGCCTGGCACGGCGGGTTCGAGACCTTCGCGCAGGAGCTGGCACCCTGGCTCGTGGAACAGGGCTGGCGCGTGGATGTCTATTGTCAGGACGAGACCGGCGACGGTGCCTCCGAATGGCGGGGCGTGCGGCTGATCCAGCTTCCGGTCCGCCGCAAGGGGTCGCTCGGCTCCATCGAGTTTGACTGGATCTCCGCCCGGCATGCCGTGAAGGGGGCGCCGCTGGTGCTCACGCTCGGCTACAACACCGCGCTGATCGGGCTGCTCTACCGGCTGGGCGGCGTGCGGAACGTCATCAACATGGACGGGCTGGAATGGAAGCGGACCAAGTGGTCCTGGCCCGTCCGCCAGTGGTTCCGCCTGAACGAGCGTGCGGCGGTGATGCTGGGCAACCACCTTGTCGCCGACCACCCCGCCATCGCGAAGCGGCTGTCGGGCATGACGGATCCATCCCGCATCACCATGATCCCCTATGGCGCGGAAAGTCTGCCGGAGGCCGACCCGGCACCGCTCACGGCCTTTGGCCTGGAGCCGGAGAAGTTCATGCTTTCCATCGCGCGGGTGGAGCGGGAAAATCAGACATTGCAGATCGTGCGCGGCTTTTCCGCGCGGCCGCGGGGAGTGAAGCTCGCCGTGGCCGGGGGGCTGGAACCCGGCAACAGCTATCATGACGCGGTGCGCGCCGCCGCCAGCCCGGAGGTGGTGTTCCTCGGCCCGGTGTTCCAGAAGGAGGCGGTCGCCGCGCTCCGCGTGCATACGCTCGCCCATATCCACGGCCATACCGTGGGCGGGACGAACCCCTCGCTGGTCGAAGCGCTCGGCGCCGGGTGTCCGGTCATCGCGCATCGCAACCTGTTCAACGGCTGGGTCGCGGGGGAGGAGCAGCGGTTCTTCTCGGATGTGGAGGAGCTGGACCATCATATCACCGCGCTGATCGAAACGCCCCCGATGCGCGCGGCCATGTCTGCCGCCGCGCGGGCGCGCCATGCCGAGCGTTTCACATGGGAGCCGGTGCTGCGCGCCTATCAGGCGATGCTTGTCCAGCAATATCCCGTGCCGCTGCTGGGGGCCGAGCGGGAACTCTCGCTTCCGCCGATGCCGGACGGGGAACTGGCGTTGGCCGGCGGGCCTGCGCTTCACGCCCGCAACGCTGGATGAAAGGTGCGCCATGATCCGCTTTCCCGGCCTTTCGCTGCTGACCTCCATCCGGGGGCCTTTCGCCTTCATCGTCGTCTATCGCCACTGCCTGGAGGCGCTTGGCTACGGCGCGTCGTTGCATGAGAACCCCGGCTTCATCGGACGGGGGGAGTTCCTGCTGGACTGTTTCTTCATCCTCTCCGGCTTTCTCATCGCCATGCTGCACCGGGAGGAGTTCTTCAGCGCCAGCCACCGGGGCATGGATGCCCGCACCGTAAGGCATTTCCTCGTCCTGCGGATCGCGCGGTTCTATCCGCTGCATCTGGTGACGCTGCTCGTCCTCGGCGCGGCGGTGCTGTTGGTGACGCCGAACACGCCGGGCACCTCCTTCTCGGGGGAGGCGTTCTTCTGGAACATCCTGCTGATGCAGGCATGGGGCACCGTGCCGACGCTCAGCTTCAACTACCCGGCCTGGTCGATCAGCACCGAGTGGTTCACCTACCTGCTGTTTCCCCTGCTGGCGCTGCCGTTGAACCGGCTGAACAGCACCCGGTCGCAGGTGGTGGCCATCGGTGCGCTGTTCGCCTTCATGGCGGCCTTTGTCGTACTGCATCCGGGGCGGACATGGGCGATCCAGCTCGGCTGGGGGGCGCTGCTGCGCAACACGGTGGACTTCGCCATCGGCTGCCTGCTCGCCCGCCTTGCGCCCGCGGCGCTGCACTGGCGGCTGCCACGGGGCGTGAGCTGGGACATCATCGCCATACTCGCCATGGCCACTGCGTTCCTGGGGGTGCGCTTCTATCTGCCGGATGTCGGCGTGGTCGCGGCCTTTACGCTGATGATCTTCGCGCTGGTGCTCTGCCGGGGCTGGCTGAAGCGGTTTCTGGGGCAGAAGTGGATCGTTTACTGGGGCGATCTCAGCTTCTCCATCTACCTGATCCATGCGCTGGTCATCATGGCGGTCAACAGGCTGGTTCCGTCGCTGAACCCCGGAACGGCGGATGGCTTCCTTGTCTATACCGTGATCGTCCTCGCGGTGAGCACGGCGCTGGCCGCGGTGAGCTTCCAGTTCCTCGAACAGCCGTCACGCAGGTGGATCCGCAACACATTCGCCGGCAACCCGCGCCTTGTCGCGCGGGCGGCATAAGCGGAGAGCGACAGCATGACCACGCTTGTCATCGGCGGGAACGGCTTCATCGGCTCCCACATCGTGGACGTCCTGCGTGCAGGGGGGGAGGAGGTCGCCGTTCTGGACAGGATGCCGGAACGCTACCGCCCACCCCTGCCGGATGTCCGCTATCATCTGGGCGACCTTCGCGACATGTCCGTGGTGGAGGAGGCGCTGCACGGGGTGGATCGCGTCATCCACGCCGCCAGTTCCTCCGTCCCGCAGACGGCGGTGCGGGATCCGGCGGGCGATATCAGCGACAACCTTCTGCCGCTGGTGCACCTGCTGGCGGCCATGCGGCGGTCGGGGGCGCGGCGCCTCGTCTATCTTTCCTCCGGCGGGACGGTCTATGGCCCGCCGCTCTCCGACACGATCACGGAGGATCATCCCCTGCGGCCGGTCACCCCCTATGGGATCGTGAAGGCGGCGGCGGAACGCTACATCGTGGCCGAACATCTGGCGAGCGGTCTGGGCTATGCCATTCTCCGGCCCGCCAATCCCTTTGGCCCGCGTCAGGGGCGGCTCGGGGTGCAGGGGGTCATCGGAACATTCCTGTGGCAGATCGCGCAGGGAGAGATGCCGGAGGTCTGGGGCGACGGCAGCGTGGTGCGGGACTTCGTCCATGTCGGCGACCTCGCCCGCCTGTGCCTGCTGGCGCTCAGGAGCGGCCTTGACGGCTGCTACAACGTGGGCAGCGGGCGCGGGTGCAGCATAGCCGAGCTGATCGCCCTCCTCTCGGACGCAACGGGGCGGCCCATCGTGCCCCTGCGCCGACCGGGCCGGGAGTTCGACCTGCCCCGCGTGGTGCTGGACTGCTCCCGCGCGCGGGAACTGCTGGGCTGGTCCGCCACCGCAACGCTGGAGGAGGGTCTCGCCGAGACGTGGGCCTGGCTCCGGGTGGAGGCGGGCCTTCCCCCGCCGGTCAGCGAGGTGGAGCAGCGGGCGCTGCCGGGCTGACCCCGGCAAGTTCCCCCCGCAGCGCTTCCGCCGCCGCGAAGAACCGCTGCTGGATCGCTGCGACAAAGGGATTGTCGCGCTGGATCGTTTCAAACACGCCCGGCGCGTCGCCTGCGACCATCCCCGTCGCGGTCAGCAAGTGCTCAAAGCTCGGGGTCGTCATCCCGTGGTTCCCGTCCGGCCCCGGCGAGAGCGCGGCTACGATCCTGCCCACCATATGCGTGACCCCCTGGGCCAGGGCCATGTCCCGGTCATGCGCCTCGGCGGTGCGGACAAGCACGGTCAGCCCCTCCCGCCGGAGCCAGCGGCGCAACGGGGCAAGCCCCCGCCCGCCCCGTGCCGGACACAGCACCACCCGCGCCCCCGGGCCAAAGCTTCTCGGCCCGAACAGGGGATGGCTCCCCACCAGCGCGACATGGGCGGGCAGCCGTTCCTCCAGCAGACGCAACGGGGCGAGCTTCACGGAGCACACGTCCACCACCAGAGCACCGGGGCGCAGATGCGGCGCGATCGCCTCTGCCGTCTCTGCCAGCGCGGCTAGCGGGACTGCCAGCACCACGATATCGGCGGAGGCGACCTCCTCCAGCGGCTGGCTGCCGTCGCGCGCGGGGTCGTGGACGGCAAGCGCGAAACGCCCTGCAAGACGCGGGGCGATCAGCCCGCCGAAGGCACCGCAGCCGATCAGGCCGAGCCGGGGCACGGCGGGCGCCGCAGGGGGCCGCAAGGGGAGCGGCGCGGGGATGAATTCCGGGTCTTCGGTCTGTTCCATCTGGCTTTCCGGGGCTTTGCGCCACCGGGAGCCCTGAAACACGAATGCCGCCCGGCGGCGGCATCGTCGAACATCACTGATCGCGGCCGCTCCTATGGGGAGGGCGCGTAATACACCGTTGCAAGGGGGCGCATCCTGATCATGGGAATGATCTAGCCGCGCCGACCCCTTCCGTCAACCTTCCCTTGACGGCTGTCAGGCGAGAGCAGATGAATTTCATCAGACAATCCGCCGCCGGGGGCCGCCGGGGGATGGTCCGCATAGGGGGTTCGCAGCGCCAAGGCGGCGGGCCCGGAGGAGAGAGGAGACAGACATGAGCACGCAAAAAGGCAAGGTCATCATCACCTGCGCCATTACGGGGGGCATTCACACGCCCTCCATGTCGGACGCGCTGCCGTTCAAGCCGGAGGACATCGCCGCGCAGTCCATCGCGGCGGCGGAGGCAGGGGCGGCGATCCTGCATCTGCACGCCCGCGATCCGCAGGACGGCCGGCCGACACCCGCAACGGATGTCTATATGCAGTTCCTGCCGCGCATCAAACAGGCCACGGATGCGGTCATCAACATCACCACGGGCGGCGGGCTCAACATGACGGTGGAGCAGCGGCTGGAAGCGCCGCTTCAGACCGCGCCGGAGATGTGCTCGCTCAACATGGGGTCGATGAACTTCGGCATCTTTCCGATGGCGGCAAAGGACCGCTCCTGGAAATATGACTGGGAGAAGCCCTATCTTCTCGGCACGGATGATTTCATCTTCCGCAATACGTTCAGGGACATAGAGCGCATCCTGAAGATGCTGGGCGAAGAGCACGGAACCCGGTTCGAGCATGAGTGCTACGATATCGGGCATCTCTACAACCTCGCGCATTTCGTGGATCGCGGGCTGGTGAAGCCGCCGTTCTTCGTCCAGATGATCTTCGGCATTCTGGGCGGCATCGGCTCCTCCGTCGAGAACATGGTGTTCATGAAGGAGACGGCGGACAAGCTCTTCGGCGACGACTACCGCTGGTCGGTCCTGTCGGCGGGCAAGACCCAGATGCAGTTCGCCACGCAGGCCGCGATGATGGGTGGCAACGTGCGCGTCGGGCTGGAGGACAGCCTCTATATCGGCAAGGGCAAGCTCGCCACCTCCAACGCCGAGCAGGTCGCGAAGATCCGCCGCATCATCGAGGAACTGGGGCTTGAGATCGCCACCCCGACGGAGGCGCGCGACATCCTTGCGCTCAAGGGCGGCGACAAGGTCAACTTCTGAAGCGGTCGGGGAGAGGCGCCCTGCCTCTCCCCCCTGTCACTCAGAATTCCCGGCCGAAGGCGCGGTCGAGCGAATAGCGCCCGCCCCCTCGCGCCACGAAGAAGAAAGTGACCCCCGCCCAGATCAGCGACAGTTCCGCCCCGCTGTAGCCTTCGCCGCGCAGCACCCAGTGGAACCAGACGGTCACCAGCAGCACCACCGTCGCTGCCGCCGCGGCAGGACGGGTAAACAGGCCGAGGAGCAAGAGGATACCGCCGACGAACTCGGTGAGTGCCAATGCAAAGGCCCAGAACCAGGAGGGGGCGAAGCCGATGCTTTCCACCATGCCCGTCAGCCCCATGGGGTTTTGGATCTTCGGCCAGCCGTGCACGGCCAGCGCGAACCCGGCGATCACGCGAAGCAGCGTTTCGGATACCGGCAGAAGCGCATCATAAACGGGCTGAAGCGCGGGGATGAAGAAGCGGTTGCCCTCGGCATCGCCGGGGCGGGACTGGATATGAGACATGTGAATTCTCCGATGGCGCGCCGCTTGGGCCTGCGCCGTGTCAATCATGCCGCACGATGGCGGCGGATGGGGGGTATTTTCTTGCCAGCGAGCCGGATGATGCGGAACGGCAGCCCTTGCTCGGGATGCGCGCGTCAGACGCCCGAACTTCTGGCCCGGCTCAGGTCCGCGGCGGGCGGTGGGGCACGTCGGGATGGAAGCGCGAAAGATCGGCGGAGGCTACGGGGAGCGGCAGCACGCCTGTAGCGGTGCGGGAAATCTCCGGCTGTTCCGCGAGATAGAGGTCGAAACACTTGCCGGACTTGAGCTTCGTCTGCGCGGAAGCTTCACCGAGCGGCGTACAGACCGGCATGTCGCGATAGGACAGGCACCCCCCATGGGGTGCAGCGTCCGCCCAGCCGGCGAACAGGGAGAGGCACAACGACACGGCCATGAAAAGGGCGATGAGGCGGGCCATGGGTTCCCGAAGGTTGGACACGGCTCTTACCCTAGCCGCTTGGCACGCGGGCGGCAAGGCTAACAGCCTCTTCGGCGGGGGAGGCTCGTTCCGGCCCGGCTTGGCGCCCGTGGGCGGCTTGCACCCTTTCCGAGGCGCATGACCCGATTGCCCGCGTGCAAGCCCCGTGTCGCTGCTGGATCGCTTGACATATTCCCGGCTGCAGACCCTGAACCGAAGCCCGGGCCGAGTTGAATACGGCATGCGGGGCGTTCACCCGCCACCCGGGCGATGCCGCTGAAGAATAGCTCCTAACAGTCCGCTGACGCAGCATCCCGGGGATTGCCTTGCGCCGGAGAGTTTCCCCGAATTGCTGAAGATCGCACTGGAGCCCACAAGTCCTGGCCGGTGAGCGGACCCGTTTGCCGGTTCAACACAGTTGCCGGTTCCCACGTGGGACGGGCCCCATGCCCGAGTTTTCACCAGCCGTTTAACAGGCTGCTGAACAACGCTTTTGGCCCGTGCTGGAGCGGAAATCGTTCGCCATCTGACGAATCCAGCCGGAAATCCATAGACTTCCGGGCGTTTCCGGGCCGATTTTCCGATTCCGGCACATAAGGTATGACAGGACTTTTCCGGCAGCCCGATAAGGGTGCCGGTTAGTGATGAGCAATATGCTGACCCCTTCGCAGGGAGTGCCGGAAAGACGCTCCCCCGTAAGTGACGACTGCACCCGGAGTTTTCCGGGTGTAAGCGGGGAGAGGTGCTGACCCCCTCCCCGGCCAGATCAACGGTTCTCGATCTTGCGCAGCTCGCCCGTGGGCAGGAACTCCGCCTCGAAGCGGCGTCCGTCATGATGGGTGCCTTCCAGTTCGATCTCCCGGTCGTCGAACTCCACCTTGCGGAAGGTGCCATCGCCCGGATAGCTCGGGTTGGCGCGCACGGCCTCGGGGATCAGGCTCTCCACCCCGCTGGCGGGAAAGCCCTGCCGATCCGCCGCCTCGATCTCCTCCACCCGGTCGTTGCGATCCAGTTCGATCTCTATCCGCGCGCCGCCGGGGAGCGTGCCGAGGATGTCCCGGCCCCGGTCACCATGCTTGGGCCGGATTTCCACATCGGTGAGGCCGAGCGGTTTGAGAATGGCGGGGAGATCCTGCGCCGCGGTCTGGGCCGCCGCGGGGGAGGAGAGAAGGACGGAACCAAGAAGTCCGGCGACGAGAAGGCGTTTCATAATGTCTTTCCGTGACAGATACATCGCCAGCAGAACCACGCCGGGGCGGCTCCGGTTCCCTTCAGGCCGGCCCGAGGGCTCAGCGCCGGGCATCCTGCCCGGAGCGCCAGGCCGCCGCCCGGCCCAGCAGATGCGCGCCGATCGGGGCGGTCAGGAACAGGAACAGGATGGCGATGACGGCCCGGGTCACCGCGCTGACGCTGCCGATATCGACCGCTGCGCAGATCAGCGCGAGCGAACCCGCAAAGGCGCCAACCTTGGACGAAGCATGCATCCGCGTCAGTGCATCGGGAAAGCGCACGACGCCGACTGCCGCCACCAGCGCAAAGCCGCCGGCCAGCAGCGCGAGGATGCCGGTGATGACCTCAATCATTGCGATCCTCCCGCCGCGCCTGACGTGCGGCATAACGGGCCAGCGCCACGACGGAGACGAAGCTCACCAGCGCCAGCGCCACGGCGATATCCAGATAGGCCTCGGCCCCCGCCTTCACCGCGAACAGCCCGCAGAAGGCGATGATCGCGGCGGTCATCATGTCCAGCGCCACCACACGGTCGGCCAGCGACGGGCCGCGCCGGAGGCGGATGAACCCCACCAGAACCGCCAGGATGACAAGGCCGAGGCCGATGGTCACGCAGGCGTTCATGAACCCCGTCGCGGTGAATGCTGCGGTCATTTGCGAAAGACCTCCCTGACGCGGTGTTCCATGCCCGACTTCAGCTCCGCGACCAGCGCATCCGGGTCTTCGGCATAGATTGAATGGATGACGAGGAAGCTCCGATCCTCCGCCACGTCGAGCGTCAGCGTGCCGGGGGTGAGCGAGATCAGGTTGGCGACAAGGAAGATCTCGATGTCGCTCGTCACGTCGAGCGGCATGCGCACGATGGCGGGATGCAGCCGCGGCTTGGGGGAGATGCAGTCCCGCGCCACGTTCACGCAGGATTTCACCAGTTCCTTCACGAAATACACGGCGAGGATCACGCTCTGCGGCAGCGCCCGGAAGTAGTGCTGCTCCCCCCGCCCGATCAGGTCGCGCGCGAACCACAACCCGGCATAGCCCAGCAGAAAACCGGCGAGGAGATTGATCGGCGACAGGCTGCCCCAGAGCGCGCCCCAGGCGATGGCGAGCAGGCCGTTCATGGCAAGGAGCGTCATGGCCGTCCCTCCCCGAGAACCGCCGCGACATAGGGCGTGGCGTCCAGAAGCTGCTCCGCGCTGATGGTGGCGAATTGCAGGAACGGCTCGGGAAACAGGCCGATGAAAACGGTCATCACCGCCAGCGCCGCGATCGGGGTGAGCATGATCCAGCGTTCGCGGGCCGGGATGGCGGAAAGGCGCGGCTCGCGGCCATCCGGGGCGGCTTTCCAGAACGCCTCCGCCCAGATCTTCGTCATGGAGAAGATGGTGAGCAGCCCGACCAGCAGCGCCACCCCCGCGACTATGGCGTCCTGCACCTCCAGCGCGGCGCGGACCAGCACGAATTTGGCCCAGAACCCGGAGAGCGGCGGAAAGCCCGCGAGCGAGAACGCCGGGATCAGGAACAGCACGGCGAGCAGCGGCGCGGCGCGGTAAAGCCCCCCGATGGCATAGAGATCCGACGAGCCGGTAAGCCTGCGGGAGACCCCGGCGACAAGGAACAGGTTCGCCTTCACGATGATATGGTGCACGAGGTAGAACACCGCCCCCATCAGCGCCAGCGGCGTCATCAGCGCCAGCCCCAGCACCATGTAGCCGATCTGGCTCACGATGTGGAACGACAGGATACGGCGGAAATCGCTCTGCGCCGCTGCGCCCAGAACGCCGGTCAGCATGGTCAGGCAGGCGATCCACAGCAGGATCCCATGGGTATAGGGCTGATCCCCGGTGAAGATCAGCGTGAACACCCGGATCAGCGCATAGACGCCCACCTTCGTCAGCAATCCCGCGAAGACGGCCGAAACGGCGTAATGCGGCGTGTGGTAGGAGGCGGGCAGCCAGTAGAACAGCGGAAAGACCGCCGCCTTCAGACCGAACGCCACCATGAACATCATCGCGATGACGGTCATCAGCCGCTGATCGGGATGGGCGGCCACGGCGGCATGCAGATCGGCCATGTTGAGCGTGCCCGTCGCCCCGTAGAGCAGACCCGCTGCGCCAAGGAACAGCACCGTGGAGATGAGGTTCAGCGTGACGTACTTGATCGCGCCATCGATCGCCTCCTTCCGCCCGCCGATGACGAGCAGCCCGAAGGAGGAGATCAGTAGCACCTCGAACCAGACATAAAGGTTGAACAGGTCCCCCGTCAGGAACGCGCCCGTCACACCGCCGATCAGCGTCTGAAACAGGCCGTGCCAGCCCAGACGCCGCGATGTCTGCCCGACCTCGGCCAGCGACCACAGCCCGACGGCGAGCGAGATGATCGCGGTGATGAGCACCATCGCGGCGGCAAGGTAATCGGCGGCCAGCGTAATGCCGAAGGGGGCCGCCCAGCCGCTCATCTGCCCGGCGATCACGCCGTGCTCCAGCACAAGCATCACCAGATGGATCGCCAGCGCCAGCGACACGACGGACCCGGCCACGGAAATCCAGCCGCTTCCCCGCCGGTTGCGGGCAAGGAAAGCCGCCGCCGCAGTGGCAAAGGGCACGAGGATGGGAAGAGTAAGGCTCCAGATCATTCTTCAGGCTCCGCCAGGCGCATCCGGTCCACCTCGAGATGGCCGAAGCTGCGGTAGGCGCGGATGGCAAGGGCAAGGGCAAAGGCGAATAGGCCGAAACCGATGACGATGGCAGTGAGCAGCAGCGCCTGCGGCAGAGCATTGGCCATGGCCTGCTCCGGCAGGCCGCCGCCATGGGCGAGCAGGGGTGCCGCGGCCTCCGTCAGCCGTCCGGCCGCAAAGATCGCGACGTTGACCCCGTTGGACAGCAGCAGCAGCCCGAACAGGAACCGCAGGAGGTTGCCCGACAACATGAGCCAGACAGCCGAAGACACCAGAACACCCGCAACGAGCGCGAGAACGGTTTCCATCAGTGTGTCTCCTCAAGCGCGAAGATCAGCGTGAGGATGCCGCCCACCACGGCGAGATAGACGCCGATGTCGAACAGGAGCACGCTCGAGATCGCGAAGCCGCCCACCTCCGCCCAGATGCCGGTGAAGGGCGCGAGACCGAAGGGCGCTGCCGTGACCCCCGCGATCAGCGCGGCGATCAGGCCCGCAAGCCCGATGGTCCGGGGATCAACACGGAGCGCGCGCCGCGCCTCCTCCACCCCCGCGGCAAAGGCCAGCAGCGCAAAGCCGGAAGCCGCGATCAGGCCGCCGATGAACCCGCCCCCCGGTGCGTTATGGCCGCGCAGCAGAATATAGAGCGAGAACACGAGGAACAGCGCCGTCAGCAGCCGCGCACCGGTTGTCAGGATCAGGGAGTTCACTTGGACATCCTCCGCTTCAGCAGCGCATAGGCGCCGATGGAGGCGAGCAGGATCACCGTCAACTCGCCGAAGGTATCGAAGGCGCGGAAATCGACGAGGATCACGTTGACGATGTTGAGGCCATGCGCCAGCGCGTAGGAGGAGGCCTCGAAATAACTGGTGATGTGGCGGTCGAGCGGATGGCTGGTGACAGCGAGAATGATGAGCGTCACCGACAGCCCCGCCGCAACCGCGATGACGCCGTGCACCACCTTGCGGGCGCGCGGGCGACGCTCCACCATGCCGGGCAGCCGCAGCATCGCAATGCCGAAGAGCACGGCGGAGAGGGTCTCCACCATGAGCTGCGTCGTCGCCACATCCGGTGCGCCGAAGCTGATGAAGATCAGCGCCACACCGATCCCCACCGTGCCCACCGCCGAGATCGCGGTGATGCGCGACATGGCGACGGCGGCAAGCGCCGCCCCCGCCACGACGATCCCGGCGACCAGCCACAGCAGCAGCGGCGCGGACAGGTCCAGCGCGATCACCGGCCCCTTGAGGATCATCGTCCCGCCAAGCGCCAGCACCACCACCGCAAAGGTCGCTGCAAGATAGCCCGTGAGCCGCCCCGGCTGGATGACCCGCGTCTGCCATGCCGCGAAGGCACGGAAGCCGTCGAGGAAAGCATCCCACCCGCGGTCGAACACCGGAAGCCGGGCCAGCAGCGCGGCGAATGCGCCGCGATACCGCTCCCGCCCCGCGTAGAGCAGGAAGCCGAGGGCGAAGGTCACAAGGCTCAGCAGGAAGGGCAGGTTCACCCCGGCCCAGAGATGCAACTCCGCGGTGCGGGGCAGCTGGAGGCTCCCCTCCACCGCCCGGTCGATCAGCGGTTGCAGCAGCCCCGAGCCGAGCCCCAGTGCCAGCCCCAGAGCGCCCAGCAGCAGCGGACCGGCCAGCATCTGCCAGCCTGCCTCATGCGGCGCATGGGGCGGGTTGCCGGGCGCGCCCCAGAAGGGACGCAGCGCGACCACGCCCGCTACCGCCACCATCAGCGCATTCGCGGCGAGCGCTCCCACCACCGCCAGTCCCCAGGGTGCGATGGACGGCGTGCCGGCATAGATCAGTTCCTTGCCGATCCAGCCGATGAGCGGCGGGAACCCGGCCATGGAGGCCGCCGCGAGCGCCGCCGCCGCCGCCGTCACCGGCATGGCGCGGGCAAGGCCTCCCAGAAGCCCCGCTTCCCGCGTGCCGGTGCCATGGTCTATCGCGCCGACGACCATGAACAGCGCGGCCTTGTAAAGCGAATGGACGACAAGGAAGGTCACCGCCGCCGTCAGCGCATAGGGCGAACCGCCCGCCAGCAGCACGGTGATCGTGCCGAGCGCCATCAGCGTCGTATAGGCCAGCGCCTGTTTCAGATCGGTCTGCCTGAGCGCGAGGAGCGAGGCCATGACCGCCGTGACAAGCCCCGCCGTGGTCAGCGCCACGACCCATGCCGTCGTGCCGCCCAGCGTCGGATGCAGGCGGGCCAGCAGGTAGATCCCCGCCTTCACCATCGTGGCGGAGTGCAGATAGGCGGAGACGGGCGTGGGCGCGGCCATGGCGTTCGGCAGCCAGAAATGGAAGGGGAACTGCGCCGATTTGGTAAAGGCGCCGAGCAGCACGAGGATCAGGATCGGCGTGTAAAGCGGATGGGACTGCAGCCCTTCCCCCGCAAGCAGCGCGCCAATGTCATAGCTGCCGGTCGCCATGCCGATCAGGATGAAGCCCGCCAGCAGCGCCAGCCCGCCCGCCCCCGTCACCAGCATTGCCTGAAGCGCATTGCGGCGGGCCACGCTGTCCTCATGATTGAAGCCGATGAGGAGGTAGGAGGTGACGCTGGTCAGCTCCCAGAACACGAAAAGCGTGATGAGGTCGGAGGCCAGTACCAGCCCCAGCATCGACAGCATGAAGGAGAACAGGTAAAGCACGAACCGCCCGAACTGCGGGTGATCGCCCATGTAGCCGGTCGCGTAGAGCAGGATCAGCGCCCCGATGCCGCTGATGAGCAGGGCGAAGATCAACGACAGCCCGTCCAGCATGAAGGCCAGCGATACCCCGAGGCTCGGCGCCCAGTTCCAGCCGACGCGCAGCGTCTCTCCCGCCAGAACGGCGGGCATGCAGGATGCGAAACCGATGGCGAAGACCAAAGCCGCCGCCGCGCCCAGATATCCCCAGAGCCTTCCGCCGGAGGCGGTGCCCCGCTGTAGTTCTGCCATCAAGTCGTTCCGTTCCGCCCTGTATCCGCCCTACGTAACCGCACAGGCGACATGAGGGAAATTGAAAATTCACTGGCTTCTTATAGAGGCTGTCTATAAGAAGCGCCGTATGCCCACCCTCCAGCAGCTTCGCTATCTCGTCGCCGTTGCCGACACCCTGAGTTTCAGCCGCGCGGCGGAGATGTGCCGGGTGACCCAGCCCACGCTCAGCATGCAGTTGCGGGAGCTGGAGGCGCGGCTTGGCGCGCGGCTGGTGGAGCGGACCCGCGCGCGCGTGCTCATGACCCCCGTGGGAGAGGCAGTGGCCCGCCGCGCCCGCGCCGTGATGGCCGAGATCGACGACATGCGGGAGATCGCGCGCCGCGACGACCCCGAGGCGCCGCAGGCCGCGCTGCGCCTTGGCGTCGTGCAGACGGTCGGGGCCTATGTGCTCTCCGTCGCGATGCCCGCGCTGCGCCGGACCTTTCCCAGATTGCGATTGCAGGTGCGGGAGGAGCGGTTCGACATGCTACTCCGCCAGCTTCTGGACGGGGCGCATGACGCGATCCTGCTTCCAGAGGCGGTGGAGCGCCCGGATCTCGAAAGCCGGTTGCTGGCGGTGGAGCCGTTGCAGGTGGTGCTGCCCGCAGATCACCGGCTGTCGGCGCGGCCCCTGCTCCGGCCCGCGGACCTTGCGGGGGAGACGGTGCTCACCATGGAAGGCAGCCCGGACCTCCAGGCGCAGGTGACGCGCTTCTGCACGCTGGCGGGCGCGGCGCAGGCGCGGGATTACGAGGGCACGACGCTCGACACGCTGCGGCAGATGGTGGCGGCGGGGATGGGCCTGTCGCTTCTCCCCACGCTCTACATCCGGTCGGAGGTGATGCGGGAGCAGCTCGTCGTGGCGCGCCCCCTCGCCACCGACGCGCCCACGCGGGCGCTCACCATGGCCTGGCGGCGCGATACGCCCCGCGCCCGGACCCATGCCGCCCTGGCCGCGCTGCTCAGCGAAAACCTCGGCCCGATCCCGGGCATCGGCGGCTGAGGTCAGGCGGTGGCCGCCTGCTCCCTGGCGAGCCTCTGGGAGACGATGGCGCAGACAAGAAGCTGCGAGATGTGGAACAGCATCACGGGGAGCACGATGGCGCCGACGCTGGCGGGGGGGAAGATCGCGGTGGCGATGGGCAGGCCGCTCGCGAGGCTCTTGGTGGAGCCGCAGAAGAAGAGCGCCGTCCGGTCCGGCCCGTCGAGCGCGAAGACGCGCCCCGCAAAGACCATCGCCGCCATGACAAGGGCAAGGAACACCCCGATGGTCAGGAAAAGCGCGGCGAAGGTCGGCAGCGGGATGGCCGACCAGATGCCCGCCACCGTCCCCGCGCTGAACGCCGAATAGACGATGAGCAGGATGGAGCCGCGATCGACCACCATGCTCAGCAGCTTCTGCCGACGGATGAAGGCGCCGATCCATGGCCGCAGGCACTGACCCAGCACGAAGGGGATCAGGATCTGCACCGCGATCTTGATCACCGCATCGCCGCTGATCCCGCCGCTCTGGTGCAGGATCACCGCCATCAGCCCCGGCGTCAGCACCACGGCCACGAGGTTGGAGAGGGAGGCCGAGCAGATCGCGCCCGCCACATTGCCCCCCGCCATCGCCGTGAAGGCGACGGAGGACTGCACCGTGGAGGGCAGAACGGACAGGAACAGCAGCCCCAGCGTGAGTTCGGGCCCGAGCACGCCCCCCGCCGTCCAGGCCAGCGTGACGCCGATGAGCGGGAACAGCACATAGGTTGCCGCGAAGGACAGCCCCTGCAGCTTGATGTTCAGCAGCCCCGCCCGCACGGAAGCCATGTCGAGCTTCGCGCCGTAGAGGAAGAACAGGAGCGCCACGGCCCAGAAGGTCACCTGCCCCAGCAGAAACGCCGCCTCGCCCCGCGCGGGCAGGATCGCGCCCGCCGCCACCATGACAACCAGCAGCAGCATGTAGGTGTCGATGCCGATACGTCTCAGGAACTGCATGTCTTGTCCTCTCTCCGGCGCTCTCAGTAGCCGAGCGCCATTCCGTCCTTGCGGCTGTCCGAACCGCCTTCGAGCAACCCTCCGGCGATGCGGATGGCCTGGGCGCCGCCGATCGGGCTGGTCACCACCTTGAGCACATGCCCGCGCGCCGCCAGCGCATCGCGCGTCGCGGCGGGGATCGTCGGCTCCACTTCGAGCACACCGTTGAAGGCAAAGCTCCGCGGCGCATCTATGGCCGCCTGCACCGTCAGCCCGCGGTCGATCACACCGGACAGGAAGGCCGCATGGCCGGCCGCCTGATAATGCCCGCCCATCACGCCGAAGGGCATGACCACCCGGCCCGCCTGCGTGACCATGCCGGGGATGATCGTGTGCATCGGTCGCTTCCGCGGACCGATGGCGTTCGGATGGCCCGCCGCCAGCCGGAAGGAGGCGCCGCGGCTGTGGAACAGCACCCCCGTCGCCGGATCGAGGCGCCCGGACCCGAAGCCGTGGAAGATCGAGTTGATGAAGGAGATGGCGTTGCCCGCCTCATCCACCACGCAGAGATAGATCGTGTCCTTGTGCTCCGGCTCGTCCCAGAGCACGGGCGGCCGGGCGCGGCTCATGTCGATCCGCGCGCGCAAGGCCGCCACCACGTCCTCCGACAGCAGCCGCTCCGCCACATCCGGGCAAGCGGCCGGATCGGCGATCAGCGCATCCCGGTGGTGATAGGCGAGCTTCGTCGCCTCCGCCTGCAGATGGATGCGGTCCACCTCGTCCAGCGCGGCCATGTCGAAGCCTTCGAGGATCCTGAGGATCAGAAGCGCTGCCAGACCCTGCCCGTTGGGCGGGCACTCATGCACCTCATAGCCGCGATAGGTGGCGCTGACCGGCGTCACCCACTCCGCCCCGTCCATGCCTTCGGCGAAATCCTCCAGCGTATGCAGCCCGCCGAGCGACCGCAGGTAACCCACCATGCTCTCCGCCGTGGCCCCCCGGTAGAAGGCCTGCGCTCCGGTCTCCGCGATCTCCCGATAGCGGGCGGCCAGCAGCGGTTGCGCACGCTGCTCGCCCGCCACGGGCGCCCTGCCCTCTGGCAGAAACAGCGCCGCCGCGCCCGCATCGCCTGCGACCGTGGCCTGAGCCGCCGCCCAGTCCATCGCAACGCGCGGCGTCACGCGGAAACCCTCCTCCGCATAGCGGATGGCGCGGGCGAACAGCCGGGAAAGCGGGAGTGTGCCGTAATCGGCATGGAGCCTGCACCAAGCCGAAATCGCGCCCGGCACCGTCACCGCATGAGGCGAGGTCTGGGGGATTTCGGTCACGCCTGCGGAAATGCCCGCGGCACCCGCAGCAGCATTGCCCCCCTCCGACGGCGCACCCGCAAGCGCCGCCTTCACCGCCTCCACCGTCGCCGCCGCAGGCGCCCGGCCCGAACCGTTCAGCGCCCTGACCGCGCCGCCCGCCGGCGCATAAAGTGCAAAGCAATCGCCCCCGATCCCCGTCATCAGCGGATCGACCACCGCCTGAACCGCGACCGCGGCAATCGCCGCATCCACCGCGGTGCCGCCTGCCGACAGAACCTCAAGCCCGGCCGCCGTCGCCAGCGGATGCGATGTCGCCACCATGGCGCCGCCCGTCAATGTCGATGGACGGCACCCGGAAAAGAAATCAAACGTCAAGACTGCAGGCTCCGCGTTCGGTTTTCGGGAAGCGCCTGTTCGCAAGGGCGGCGCATGCGCCGATGCCCTAGCACCGCTGCCGCGCGGCGGCAATCCGCCGCATGCCCGGGCCGGGAATCGCGACCTCGCGCGCGATCCGGCTGGGCAGGCGGGCACTCCGGGTGGCGGCAGGCTTGCGCGGGTGGAAGGCGCGGCGTTCGCTCACCGCACTGATCTCCTGCGCCTCACGGCAGCGCCCACAGGATGCTGCAGAGCTCCAACAGGCTGCTGAAAGAGCATTCCGGGTTTACATTGAGGCGGAGACTTGCCCCCATTGTTGAAGATCGCCCCGGAAACCGTACGTTTTGGCTCGGGACCGGACCGATTTCCCGGCTTTCAACGCGAGCCCGGGTAGGTGCGCGACTTTTTCAGCAGCCTGCCAAGGTATCCTGCCTATGCGCTGGCACGCTGGCAGTCAGCCTCGGAGTCACTCGAAATGGCTGGATTTCCCGCCGGATTTTTGGGGGAGTGCGAACAATCTCCCCCCACGCAGGCCGGAAAGCCGTTTCAGCCGCCATGGGAGAAGGCGCGGCTTTTACACCGCGCCGTGAGGTGACCACTCCCGCCCTCACCCGCAGAAGTGGGATCTGCATGGGATTTGGCCGGCAAAACCATGCGGCAGCACCTGGCATCCGGGCGGATTGGTTTGGTCGATGGGCAGGAACCGGGGAACCCCTGCCGTCAGGGGGCATGCTCCGGCACCGCCGCCGGACCGGCAGGGAACGCGGCCTGCCTGATCGGAGGCCGGGGAAAGGGCGCGCGAAAGGACGGGCGGCCGAAAATCCCCCCGGCGGAGCACGACCGGTCGATCGGCAGCCTCGGGCGCCGGGGGTGCTCAACAGGCTGCTGGAAAAAGGCTCTTTGGCCTGCATTGAAGCGGCAATGGTTCGCAATCTGACGAAAGCCAGCCGGGAATCTATATACGTCCGGGCATTTCCGGGCCGATTTTCCGATTTCCGGACATAAGCATGACACTTCAGGACTTTTCAGCAGCCTGTTACCAGGGCCGCTTATTCGAAGCGGCCTGACCCGCAGACCCGCCAGCACCTTTTGCGGTCTCAGTCCAGCCCGAGTTTCGCGCGCAGGGTGGAAAGATCTTCCGCGAGCACGTTCACGGCGGCCGCCATCGTCACGCGGTCGGCTTCGGTGAGCTTGTCATAGCTGACATAGCCTTCGCCCTCCCGGTATTTCTCCAGCGTCGTGTCGATGGTGGCGAAGTTGGCGTCCACCTTCGCCATGAACTCCTTGTCGGTGACCAGCGGACGCACCAGATCGACGATCTTCTCCGCCCCGTCGAAGTTGCCGCGGAAATCCCACAGGTCGGTGTGGGAATAACGGTCCTCCTCGCCGGAGATCTTGGTGGCGGCGACCTCCTCCATCAGCGCGGCGGCGCCTCCGACGACCACTTCAGGCGGAAAGGTCAGCCCGTCGATCCGGGTGCGCAATTCCTTCACATCCGCGAGCAGCTTGTCGGCCACGGGCGCCAGCCCCTCGGTGGAGTTCTTCTCCCACAGGCCGTATTCGATGCGGTGGAAGCCCGGAAAGGCAGGATCGGCCTCTCCCTTTTCATAGTCGTCCGCGCGGCTGTCGATGGAAACGTCGAGGTCCGAGAACAGCTCCGCGATCGGTTCGATCGCCTCGTAATTCACGCGTGTCGGCGCATAGAGGGCCTTGGCCTTCTCCACATCACCCGCCTTCACGGCATCCACGAAGGTCTGTGTGTTCTTGACGAGGATATCCGTCTGCTCGGAGACGTAGATCTTGTAGTCGCTGATCGGGCCGACAAGGTCGAGCGGCGCCGCGGCATGGGCCACCTGACCGGCCATGAGCGCGCCAACGAAGGCGAGGGTGACAAGACGCATGGAACTTCCTTTCTTGATGCCCCTTCAGGGCAGGACAGTCCGACTGGCTGCTGGCGTGTCGGGTTTCAAATGGCGTCGATCAGCGAACGGCCGAGATAATCGCCCTCGCCGAAGCCCGGAAGCGCAAAGAAATAGCCGCCCCCCACGGGTTTGATGTATTCT
Source organism: Haematobacter genomosp. 1 (assembly GCF_002196855.1). Lineage (GTDB taxonomy): Bacteria > Pseudomonadota > Alphaproteobacteria > Rhodobacterales > Rhodobacteraceae > Haematobacter. Next base: position 75,258 of record NZ_NIPW01000027.1, read on the forward strand.
TCGAGTGGCTCCCCATCGAGCCGGTGCTGCACGGCAACGAAGGCCCGTTCGAGATCCGCCTGCCATGCGATGAACAGAAGCCCCTGATCGAGCTGCCCGTTCTTCAGCACGCCGTTGACGTAGTTGAACGGACGGCGGAGCATGAGCTGATCCGCCGAGGCCGCGTCGCGCGGATTGGCAAGGCGGATATGGCTGTTCAGCGCGGTTCGGGTTCCTTCCGCATCCGCCGCGTAATCGGGCAGGTCGGTTTCCGCCCCGTCCGGGCGGTCGAGCGGCGCGCCGGTCATCTTGGCACGGCCGATGATCCGCTCCTGCTCGCCAAGCGGGGTCCGGTCCCAGCGTTCCACGAGGTTCCGCACGATGCGGACGGCTTGGTAGCTGCCGCCGCGCGCCCAGTCGGGCTCCCCCTCATCCGCCCAGACGACCCGCCGCATCAGCCCGCTGTCGCCACTGTCGGGATTGGCGGATCCGTCGCGAAAACCAAGCAGGTTCCGCGCGCTTTCGGCCGCGCCCCCCGGCTTGGGCGGGATGACGGGCACGCTGCCCGCCTGCGCCCATTTCAGCACCAGCTGATCGGGGATGGACTTCACGATGTCGCGGAGGGCGTGGATCACCGTGTCCTGCGCATTGGCGCAGATCTGGAGCGTGATATCGCCATGGCAGAGGTCCGGCTGCAGCGCGTCATTGCGGAACTGCACCATCCTGCTCAACACGCGGGGCTTATGGGGCGCGAGCCACTCCCTGTCGTCGAAAAGCGACGCGCCCAGCGATACCGTGATCGTCGTGGCATCCGGGCGGATCACCGGGCCGAGCAGGCCGCTGTCGGCGGGGGGAAGCTTCGGATCCAGCTCCGGCACCGGCCCCCCATGAGTGAGGAAGACGATCCGCTCCGTGAGCCGCCGGAACAGCCGCTCCAGATCGTCCGGCGTCGCGGCGATCGCGTGGAAGGCGGCCACCATGCCATTCGCGGGCCGGGGCGTTACGATGCCCGCCTGATGCGCGCCATAGGGGGAGACGCGATCCGCCTCCGCGGCCACACCCGCGACCGGCGCGGTCGCCACGTTCGAGGTTTCCGCGCGAAGGGCAAGCGGCAGCCCCGCCGCGAGCGCCGCCGCGCCGGTCAGTAGCCCCCGCCTGCTGGCACAGAACTCCGCCATCCCGCTACTCCAGCCCGATCGCCGGGTTGAGCGCCCCGGCCGCATCCGCGACACGGCGGAAGGCCGCCGCCACCCGCTCCCGGCCTGCGGCATCCGGGGTATAGCTGCCGATGGCCGCCTCTGCGCCGTCCAGCGCGGCGTGAAGGGTGGCGGAAGCCTCCGGCTGCGCGGCAGCGACCAGCGGATCGACGAGCAGCGCGGATTTGCGGATTCCGTCCAGCGCCGCCGCGAACTCCGCCCGGTCGTCGCCCGCATAGGGGGTCTGCGCCCCCGCCTGATCCGCAAGGCGGCCTGCAAAGGCCGCCGCATTCGCGGCCAGATCGGCCGGGGCCACGTCAAGGTTGCGGAGCCGGTCCTTCAGGATCAGAGCATCGGCGGCAAGCCGGTCCGCCACGGGGGCAAGCCCCTCTGTCGTGTTCTGCGACCACAGGCCGTATTCGATGCGGTGGAAGCCGGTGAACGCCGCGTCCTGCTCCCGCTCCGCCAGGTATTCGGCCAGCGGATCCATGCTGTTGGCCAGATCGGCGATCCGGGCGGAGACGGGGGCCATCTGCCGCCACGGCTCCCGCGCGGCGCGCCATGCGCTCCGCGCACCCTCCAGATCACCCGCCGCGATCCTGTCCTTGAGCGCCGCGGTCGCCTCCACCAGCAGAGAGGCCCGGCGGCTCAGATAGACGCGGTATTCGGAAAGCGGGCCGATGAAGGCACGTGTCTCCGGCTGCACCCGCGCGGCCTCGGACGCTTCCGTCCGCACGACGGTCAGCGTTCCCCGCGGATTGGAGAGCAGCCCGCAGGTGATGGCATAGGTGCCGGGGACGAGCCGTTCGGTCAACGTTGCATTGAGGCCGGGCGCGATGTTCTCCCGCTCCGCCACGACCATCACGCCGTCGAGGATTTCCCACTCCAGCGCCCGATCGGAGGCGTTGTGGATACGGAAGGTCCGCCGCCCCGCCGGAACGGTAAGGTCGGCGGGATCGCAGGTGCCATCCGTCACCGTCACGGTGATTTCGTCGGCAGCGGCATCGGGCACCGCGCTCCGCGCCGCGAGCCAGAAGGCGCCGACGCCCAGCAGGACGAGCATCCCCGCCCCCGCCAGCGCGAATGTCAGCCCCCGGCCGGATGGCGGGGTGGCGCCGGATTGTCCGGCGGCGGACTTTGCCCCCACCGGCTGCCGATGATCCGGCGTCCCGCCCGTCCGCTGTATCTTCCGCGCCATCTCAGGCCCCCCGCCGCACGGTCTGGCCCGGCGTTTCCGCGTGGGGCCGCAGGAAGAGCCACAGCCCGCCTGCAAGGACCAGCGCCCAGACGATGACTTCCCCCAGCACCGGCGCATCGTGATAGCCGAAAAGCCCGCTCAGCACCGTGCCCAGCACCGACTGCACCGGCAGGGTGCGCGTCATGTCCCAGATCGGCTGCTGCAAGTGGTTCCAGAGGCCCGCCTCGTGCAGATTGCGCAGCACCGAAGCCGCCAGCCCGGCCGCGACGAGGATGATGAACACCCCCGTCCAGCGGAAAAATCGCCCGAGGTTGATCCTCACCCCGCCGCGATAGATGCCGTAGCCGATCATCACCGCCACCGCGACGCCCAGAAGCGCGCCAAGCGGCGCGGCAGGGCCGGGGCTTTGCTGAAACAGCGCCAGCAGGAAGAACACCGACTCCAGCCCCTCCCGCGCCACGGCGAAGAAGGTCATGCCGATCAGCGCCCATGTCGCGCCGCGCCCATGCGAAAGCGCGATGTCGATGTCATGCTCCATGGTACGGCTGAGGGACTTCGCGGCCTTGCGCATCCACAACACCATGGACAGCAGCACGACGACGGCGAGCAGCCCGACCAGCGCCTCGAACAGCTCCTGTGTCTTCTGCGGAAACTGCGCGCCGAGCGCGAGCACCCCTGCGCCCACGAAAAGCGACAGCGCCACCGCCAGCAGCACCCCCACCCAGACGGCAGGCAGCCACTCCGCCCGGCCGGTCCGGCCCAGATAGCCCGCGATGATGCCGACGATGAGCGCGGCTTCCAGCCCCTCCCGCAGCATGATCAGAAATGTTGGCAGCATGGCGCACTCCTGCCGGAGCAAAATGGCTTCCGACGAATCCTGTCGGAATTAGCGCTACACCCGCCGACCGCCTTTAGACAAGCGGTAAGGTGGCCGTGGCGCCTTGCTGAATGGCCAATGAAACAACGGTATTCGGTGTCTGCACCGCTCACATCTTCGGGAAGTGCTGTCGGGTGGAATGCGGCATATCGTCTCCGGGGGCAAAAGTCGCAGACACGGCCCGCCTGTCATGCTGCCGTCACGTCCCCGCCCTAGAAGCAGCCGCACCCGCCGCACCACACGGTGGGCAAGGACGCCATAGCCACGGGAAGACCCCATGACCCATCACCACCCGCTCCTGCTTTCCACCGCGCTCGTGCTTGCCACCGGGCTGATGGCGGGGCCGCTTGCCGCCCAGCAGACGCCTCCGGCCACCGGGGAAGCTCTCTTTGATCGCGGCCACCGGGGGGATGTCAGCCAGCACGGCGGCGCACGGCGGCTGAACGGCGATATGACCGAACCGCTGGCCTCCGTCATGAAGCCGGGTCCGGCGCGGAATGTGATCCTGCTGATCGGCGACGGCATGGGGGATTCCGAGATCACCATCGCGCGGAACGTGGCGCGGGGCGCGGGCGGCTTCTTTGCCGGGATCGACGCGCTGCCCGTCACCGGCCAGTACACGCACTATTCGCTGGGCAAGGACGGCAAGCCGACCTACGTGACGGATTCCGCCGCCTCCGGCTCCGCCTGGGCGACGGGAACCAAGACCTACAACGGCGCGATCTCCGTCGATATTCACGGCAAACCGCAGGCCACGCTCCTTGAGATGGCGAAGGCCGCGGGGCTGGCCACCGGCAACGTCTCCACCGCCGAGCTGCAGGACGCGACCCCCGCCGTGCAGATCGCGCATGTGACGGGCCGGAAGTGCTACACACCCGATTCCACCGCCGAGAAATGTGCCTCCGACGCGCTGGAGAATGGCGGCCCCGGCTCCATCACCGAACAGCTCATCAACGCGCGGGCCGATGTGACGCTGGGCGGCGGGCGCAAATACTTCGACGAGACCGCCCATGCCGGCGGGTGGAAGGACAAGACCCTTCTGGAGCAGGCCAGGACCCGCGGCTACCGGATCGTAGAGACGCTGGCCGACATGAACGGCGTCAACACGGCCGATGACAGCGCGCCGCTGCTGGGCCTGTTCGCTCCGGGCAACATGCCGGTCCGCTGGCAAGGGCCGAAGGCCACGCGTCACGGCAATACCGAGCAGCCGCCCGTGACCTGCGAGACCAACGCGGCGCGCGGGGCGGAGGTGCCGACCCTCGCCCAGATGACGGAGAAGGCCATCCAGCTGCTCGACGCGCGGAACACGGGCTTCTTCCTTCAGGTGGAGGGGGCCTCCATCGACAAGCAGGATCACGCCGCCAATCCCTGCGGCCAGATCGGCGAGACGGTGGATCTGGACGAGGCGGTTCAGGTCGCGCTCGACTTCGCGCGCAAGCAGGGCGACACGCTCGTCATCGTGACCGCCGACCACGCCCATGCGAGCCAGATCATCGGCAATGACGTGACCGCCCCCGGCCTGTCGCAGGCGGTGACGACGGCGGACGGCGCGGTGATGTCCGTCACCTACGGCAACTCCGAGGACGAGAACGATCAGGAACATACCGGCGCGCAGGTCAGGATCGCGGCCTTCGGTCCGGGGTCGGCGAATGTCTCGGGCCTGACCGACCAGACAGACCTGTTCTTCACCATCGGCAGCGCGCTCGGCCTGCTCACGCACTGAGGCCGGGCGGCGCAGGTCAGACGGCAGATGCCGCAATGGGCCGGACAGCGGGTGCGAGGGATCAGGCGACACACGCCGCGCGATGAACCAGACGGCGGCTGCCGCGCAATCGGCCATACGGCGCATGCCGCAATCGGCCATACGGCACATGCTGCAACGGGCCGGACGGCAGATGCCGCGCGATGGGGTCGGGGCAGAAACCGTGCGATGAACCAGAGGGCAGATGCCCCTACTATGACATACGGCCCCGCCCGGTTGGCGGGGCCGTTCCAGCTGCATAGCCTGCGACTATACTTGTTCTGAATGAATGAATTACGCGGCGATGCTGACACACAACATCATTACGCGGCTTCCACCGAGCCAAGCAGGCGGGACAGGACACGCCGCTCCACCTCTGCCACCTCAGCCGCGCCGTGGCGCCGGGGGCGCGGCAGCGTGACGGGAAGGTCGAGCGTGATCCGCCCCTCCTCCAGCACCACGATCCGGTCGGCGAGCAGCACGGCCTCCGCCACGTCATGGGTGACGAGGACGGCGGTGAACCCCTGCCGCCGCCATATCCGCTCCAGCAGCCGCTGCATGTCGATCCGGGTCAGCGCATCCAGCGCGCCCAGCGGTTCGTCCAGCGCGAGGATCCGCGGCTGTCCGATCAGCGCGCGGGCCAGAGCCACCCGCTGCCGCTGCCCGCCGGAAAGAACGGAGGGCCAGTCCCCGCCCCGGTCGGCAAGGCCCACCTCCTCCAGCAGTTGCGCGCTTCTGACACGGGTGGTCAGCCCGCCGGCGATGCCGGTCAGGCCGACGGCCACGTTCTCCTCCACCCGCGCCCAGGGAAGCAGGCGCGGCTCCTGAAACATGATGCGGGTGTCGGTCTGCCCCGCGCCCACGGCGCCATGCTCGATCCGGCCCGCGTCGGGCGTCTCCAGCCCTGCCAGCAGCCGCAGCAGGGTGGACTTCCCGCAGCCGGACTTGCCGACGATGGCCACGAACTGCCCCTCGGGCACGTCGAGGTCCAGCCCGTCCAGCACGCGCTTTGCCCCGAACCGCTTGCTCACGCCGCGAAAGCGGACTGCCATTCCGGTCATCGGATCACCCTTTCGTCTGGAAGGCGGGGTGCCATTGCAGCGTCAGCCGCTCCAGCCCGCGGGCCAGCGTATCGGCCAGCTTGCCCAGCACCGCGTAGATCAGGATGGACAGCACCACCACGTCGATCTGCAGGAACTCCCGCGCCTGCATCGCCATGTAGCCGATGCCGGAAGACGCGGCGATCGTCTCCGCCACGATCAGCGTCAGCCACATGATGCCGAGCGCATAGCGCAGCCCGGCAAAGATGGAGGGCAGCGCCCCGGGCAGGATGACCTTGCGGAACAGCTCGCCCCTGTCCATCCCGTAGGTGCGTCCCATTTCCACCAGTTGCGGATCCACCCCCTGAATACCCAGCAGGGTATTGACATAGATCGGGAAGAACACGCCAAGCGCCACAAGGAACAGCTTCGCCTCCTCCCCGATGCCGAACCACAGGATCACAAGGGGGATGAGCGCGAGATGCGGGATGTTGCGCACCATCTGGAGCGTCGTATCCGTCACGTCCCGCGACAGGCGCGACAGCCCGTTCGCCAGCCCGAAGGCAAAGCCGATGGAGCCGCCGATGACGAAGCCCGCCAGCGCGCGATAGGTGCTGGCCCAGATGTTCTGCAAAAGCTCCCCGGAAAGCAGCAGCTTCCAGAAGGCCGCGATCACGTCGGAGGGCGCGGGCAGCACCGTTCCGTCGATCAGGCCAAGACGCGCAGAGCCCTCCCACAGCAGCAGGATCGCGAGCGGCAGCAGCCATCCCACCCAGGCGCGGAGCATCCGCAGCGGCGGCGCGGGGCGGCGCGCCGCCTCCGCCGGAAGATCGGCGACCGCGCTCATGACACGGCCCCGGCAAGGCGGCGGCCATGGTCGCCCACGGAGAATTCGTTGGCGATGGCGCGGGACACGCGGGAGCCGTCGCGGCCGATGCCCAGTTCCGGGAACAGCAGTTCGGCCACGCGGTAGGCTTCCTCCAGATGCGGATAGCCCGAGCCGATCACCGTATCGACGCCGACCGCCTGATATTCCCGCAGCCGTTCGGCCACCTGCGCGGGCGTGCCGACCAGCGCGGTGCCGGCACCGCCCCGGACGAGACCCACCCCCGCCCAGAGGTTCGGCGCAACGACAAGCCTGTCCCGCCGCCCGCCATGCAGCTCCGACATGCGGCGCTGGCCCACGCTGTCCATCTCCTTCAGAAAGCGGGCCTGCGCCTTTTCGATCTGCTCGTCCGTCACGCGGCTGATGAGCTTGTCGGCGGCGGCCCAGGCCTCCTCCTCCGTCTCCCGCACGATGAAGTGCAGACGGATCCCGAAGCGGAGCCTGCGGCCATGACGGGCAGCCTTGGCACGGGCGGCGGCGACTTTCTCGGCCACCTGCGCGGGCGGCTCGCCCCAGGTGAGATAGGTCTCCACCAGTTCCCCGGCGAGGTCCTGCCCCGCCTCCGACGATCCGCCGAACCACAGCGGCGGGGCCTTGCCCTCCACCGTCGGCAGGTCCAGACGCCCCGCCTCCATCCGGTAGTATTTGCCGTCGAAATCGACCGTTCGCCCGTCCAGCAGGTCGCGCCAGATGGTCAGGAATTCCCGCGCCTGATCGTAGCGTTCGTCATGGGCAAGGAACACGCCATCGCCCGCCAGCTCCACCGGGTTGCCGCCCACCACGACGTTGAGCAGCAGCCGCCCGCCCGAAAGCCGGTCCAGCGCCGCCGTCTGCCGCGCGGCAAAGCTCGGCAGCGTGACGCCCGGGCGCAGCGCCACGAGGAACTTCAACCGCTCCGTCGCCGTCGCAAGCCCCGCGGCGGTGATCCAGCTGTCCTCGCAGTTCTGCCCGGTGGGCAGCAGCACACCCTGATAGCCCAGCCGGTCGGCGGCCTGCGCCACCTGCCGGAAATAGCCGGGGTCCTGCGGCCTCTGCTGACTTTCGGAGCCGAGATAGCTGCCGTCGCCATGGGTCGGGATGAACCAGAAGAAGTTCAGTGGGTCCGCGCTGTCGCGGAGGGGGGCGATGAGGGTCATGGCTGCCGTCCTTGGTGGGGTTCAGCTTCTCGGGGCGGTCCAGACCGCCTCGGAAACCGTGATCTTGTTGGGGATGAGGCCGAGCGCGTAGAAGCGGTCCGCCGTTTCCTGCTGATGGGCAATGATCTCGGGCGTGATCGGGAACACCCCGAAGACGGCCCGATTGGCGGCGAGCGTCTGCGCCTCCATCGGCACGCCCGTCACTTCGTGCAGCGCCTCCGCCACCTTGTCGCGGTTCTGATCCGCCCATGCGGCCGCCTTTTCCAGCGCGCCGATCACCCCGGAGATCTCCGACCCATGCGCGGCCGCGAAATCCCGGTTGGCGAGTAAGTAGGTGTTGACGTTCAGCACATCGCTTGATTTCGCCAGCACCACCGGCTTCTGCCGCGTCTCTGCAATGGCAAGGAAGGGATCCCAGATCGACCACGCGTCGACCTTGCCGGACGCGAACGCGGCGGCGGCATCCGCCGGGCTGAGATAGACCGGCTCGATATCGGTGAAGGCGAGGCCCGCATTCTCCAGCGCGGCGACGAGCAGGTTGTGTGCGCTGGTTCCCTTGCCCACCGCCACGCGTTTGCCCTTCAGGTCGGCGAGCGTCGCGATACCGGAATCGGCCCGCGCGATGATCGCCTCGCCCTTGCCGTTGGAGGGAAGCGCCGCGACATAGACGATGGCCGCGCCCGCGGACTGCCCGAAGATCGGCGGCGCGTCGCCCGTCCAGCCCACCTGAATCGCGCCGGTATTGAGCGCCTCCACCAGCGGCGGCCCGGCGGAGAACTCCACCCATTGCACATCGACGCCCGCGGGTTTCAACGCGTCCTCGATCAGGTGCTGCTGCCGGGCGATGACGGGAAGCCCCGCCTTCTGATAGCCGATCTTCAGCACGTCCGCCTGCGCCCCCATGGCCAGCGTGGCACCGAGCAGCGCCGTGCCGAGGCCGAGGGTCCGTTTCATGATCTTCATTTCCTGCTCCTGCCCGGTCTGCGGGTTTGGGATGTGGGGAGCAGAAACGACAGTAAAAATCCTCTACGTCAATAGACGGAACGGGCGCGCTTCGCGAGCGGTCGCCAGATGGAAATTCACATCAACTTATTATTATAATCCATTGTTTATTTTGTAATATTGTTCTTGAAATCTGACCGTGACGCCCGGTGACAGCGAGAATTCCTTCGCTCCTCATCCTCACTGCAGGAGAAGGATTCTCTCCCGGCGGGGGAAAGAAAGCGACGCGCATTTCTGCCTGTTTTTACCGCGAAGCCGCCCGAAGCGCCGCTGGTTAGCCCCGCCCTAAGCAGAGGTGAGCGAAACGATCATGTGCGGCCCCGAAGGGCTGCGGTAGATCTGCGTTCACAGTCATTCGCCCGTGAAAGGAATGCCGCTATGGCCGTCGAGAAAGTCGATACGCTCGTGATCGGGGCCGGACAGGCCGGGGTTGCGATGAGCGAACACCTTGGGCGGCAGGGCATCCCGCATCTCGTGCTCGAAAGAAGCCGCATCGCGGAAAGCTGGCGCACGGCACGCTGGGATTCGCTCGTCGCCAACGGTCCCGCCTGGCATGACCGGTTTCCGGGGCTGGACTTCGCAGGCAGCCCCGATGCCTTCCCGCCAAAGGAGACGGTCGCCGATTACTTCGTGAGCTACGCCGACCGGATCAACGCGCCGATCCGCACCGGGGTGACGGTGACGGGGCTCACAGCCGCGCCGGGCGGTGGTTTCCGCGCGACGACCTCCGACGGCATGGTTGAGGCGCGCAACGTGGTCGTGGCGACGGGCGCTTTCCAGCGGCCGGTGATCCCGGCCCTTGTTCCCGAAAGCGCGGGCCTGCACCAGCTCCACTCCCACAGCTACCGCAACCCGGCGCAACTGCCGGAGGGGGCGGTGCTGGTCGTCGGCGCGGGATCCTCGGGCACGCAGATCGCCGAGGAGCTTCTGGCCTCCGGGCGGCGGGTCTATTTGTCCGTCGGGCCGCATGACCGGCCGTTCCGCAGCTATCGCGGGAAGGATTTCGTGTGGTGGCTCGGCGTGCTCGGCATCTGGGACAAGAAGGTGCCCGCCCCCGGCACGGAACATGTGACCATTGCCGTCAGCGGTGCAAACGGCGGGCGCACGGTGGATTTCCGCCGCCTTGCCGCCGAAGGGATGACGCTGGTTGGCCGCGCGGAGGCGTTCGAGGGCGGCGTGGTGCGTTTTGCCCCCGATCTGGCGGGCAACATCGCGCTTGGCGATGCCAACCACTTCTCGCTCATGGATCAGGCGGATGCGCATGTGGCAAGGGAAGGGCTCGACCTTCCCGAAGAGCCGGAGGCCCGCCGCCTGCTGCCGGACCCGGAGTGCGTAACCCATCCGCTCACCCAGCTTGATCTTGCCCAAGCGGGTGTGACCACAATCCTGTGGGCCACCGGCTATGTGCCCGATTACGGGTGGGTCGGGTTCGACATCTTCGATGACAAGGGCCGCCCCCGGCATGACCGGGGCGTGTCGGAAGTGCCGGGGCTCTACTTCCTCGGCCTGCCGTGGCTCTCCCGCCGCGCATCCTCCTTCATCTGGGGGGTGTGGCACGACGCGTCCTATCTGGCCGATCATATCGCGGAGGAACGGGCGGAAAGCGCGGCCTGACCCGCTTTTCCCCTTCCGCCCCCTGCAGCGGGCAGAGAGGATACCGGTGCTCAGGTTCACGCTCCGCCAGCTCGAATACCTCGTCGCCGTCGGCGAGCTCGGCTCCGTCACGGAGGCGGCGGAGCGGGTGAATGTCTCTGCTCCCTCCGTCTCCACCGCGATTTCCCAGCTCGAGCGGGAGTTCGGGCTGACGCTTTTTGTGCGCCGTCATGCACAGGGGCTGGCGATGACGGAGGCCGGGCGGCGCTTTGTCGAGCAGGCGCGGCACATTCTGGCAGAGGCGGGCAAGCTCAACGCCTTGTCCAACGCGCTCACCGGGCAGGTCAGGGGGCCGCTCAATGTCGGCTGTCTCGTCACTTTCGCGCAGATCGTGATCCCGGCCCTCCGCCGCGCCTTCTGCGACGCCAACCCGGAGGTGGAGTTCGCCCAGTTCGAGCGGGACCACGCAGAACTTCTGGAAGGGCTGCGCTCCGGCCGGTTCGACGTGGCGCTCAGCTATGACATGGACATCCCGCCTGACGTGGCCTTTCAACCGCTCGCCACGCTCCCGCCGCACGTCGTCCTGCCGGAAGCGCACCCGCTCGCATCCCGTGCGGGGATCAGCGTGGCGGAGCTTGCGGGCGAGCCGATGATCCTGCTCGACCTGCCGCACAGCACGGGCTACTTCCTGTCGCTCTTCCGGGAGCGCGGCCTTGCCCCCCGGATCGCGGAGCGGACGCGGGACATGTCTGTCATGCGGGCGATGGTGGCCAATGGCTTTGGCTACTCCATCGCGAATATCCGGCCCGATTCCAACCTGGCGCTGGATGGCGGACGGCTGGCCTTCGTGCCCATCACCGATGAGAGCCGCCCCATCCGGATCGGCATCCTGACGATGCGGGGCCTGAACCCGCCGCTGGTGATCGAGCGGTTTGCCGCATTCTGCATCGACCTCACCCATCGGGGCGGGGTGGCGGGGCTGCGGCCACCCGGCTGAGCGTCAGATGCGCAGGCGGTCAGGGTGGCAGGCGGGCCAGATGCCCAAAGGGTCAGGTGCGCAGGGGGTCAGGTGCGCAGGCGGTCAGACGGGCTCCGCGACCTGCGTCAGGCAGCGGTCAAGCGCCGCGACCAGCTCCGCCACATCATCCTCCGAGAAGCAGAGCGGCGGGCGGATCTTCAGGCAGTTCGCCGCCGCCCCGCAGGAGCCGACGAGCACGCCCGCCTCCCGCAGCGCACCGACCATCCGCAGCGCCCGCGCACCGTCCGGCGTTTTCGCGGCGCGGTCGGACACGAGTTCCACCGCCGCGTAAAGACCGGCCCCCCGGACGTCTCCCACCGCCTCATGCCGCGCGGCGAGACCCTGGAGCGCCGTGCGCAGAGTGGCGCCGACACGGTGGGCATTCTCCTGCAACCCCTCCTCCGCGATGACATCCAGCACCGCGCGGCCCACGGCAGCGGAGACAGGATTGCCGCCGAACGTATTGAAATAGCGGGTCTTCCTGCCGAACTCCTCCAGATAGTGCGGCTGGGCCACAAGGGCCGCGATCGGATGCCCGTCGCCCAGGGGCTTGCCCAGCGTCACAAGGTCGGGGATCAGCCGGTGCCGTTCGAACGCCCACATGGCCGCGCCGGGGCGGGCGAGGCCGGACTGCACCTCATCGGCGATGAACAGCCCGCCCGCCGCCCGGACGGCCGCCACCGCCCCGGCAGGCAGGCCGACGGGATCGGTAAACACCCCGTCGCTGGCAAACACCGTGTCGCAGAGAAAGGCCGCCACGCCATGCCCGGCGGCCTGAAGGCTCCGCACCGCCTCCTCCACGCCCAGTGTCAGCGCGCGCTCCGCACCCTCCGCCCCCAGCCGGTAGCTGTCGGGCGCGGGCACCACGCGGACATGCGCACCGAGGGGATTGGCCGCGCCAAGGGAGGGCGAGATCTCCGCAAGCGCCGCCGTCACCCCGTGATAGGCATTGGCCGTGACGATGATCCCCCGCGCGCCCGTGACCGACCGGGCAATGCGGAGGGCGAGGTCATTCGCCTCGCTCCCCGTGCAGGTGAACATCACCTGCGACAGCGGCGCGGGAAAGGTCGCGACCAGCCGTTCGGCATAGTCCACCACGCCGTCGTGCAGGTAGCGCGTATGGGTGTTCAGCACCGCCGCCTGCTCCGCCAGCGCGGCCACCACCTTCGGGTGGCAGTGACCGACGGAGGGCACGTTGTTGTAGGCATCCAGATAGGCGCGCCCCTCCGCATCCCAGACGCGCGCGCCCCGCCCGCGGACAAGATGCAGGGGCCGGTCGTAGAACAGCCGGTAGGCGGGGCCGAGCACCCTTTCCCGGCGTGCGATCAGGGTCTCGTCCCTCATGCCGTCTCCCCCGCCAGCGTGGCGATGCGATGGGCCATGTCATCCTCCCCCTCCAGCCGGGCCCATAGCGCCCAGGCGGCAGTGTTGCTCCGCAGGATATAGGCGGCGTTCTCCGGGAACAGCCGCGCGCGCCAGGCGGAGAGCAGGATGCGCGTAGCAAGGCGCGCCCGGATCAGGTCGGGCAGCAGCAGGAGTTCCGCCTGCGTGAGCCGCACGAAGGGGGCGGCCTGCGCCAGCATCTCCGCCACCGCGGCGACGGGATCGTCCTCAGGGGTGATGAAATAGCTCGCGGCGATGGCCAGTTCGTTCACGCGCGGGGCAAGGACCAGATCGCCGAAGTCGATCACGCCCGTGACGGTTCCGCCCGGCCCCACCAGCAGGTTCGACAGGCTCAGATCGTTGTGGATCGCCTGATGCGGCAGGCGGGCTGCGGCGGGACAGACCTCGGCTCCGAACCGCTCGAACCACGCAAGCAGGCGGGGTTCCGTCTCCGCCAGCGGCCGCAGGAGGGGCAGACGCATCATGTCCCACAGGATCACCCGTTCCGCCGCCGGATGGCTGTAGCCCGCCAGCGCCGCCATCAGGCGCCCCGCGACCGCGCCCACGTTGCGGCGGAGCGCGGGTGTCACCGTTGCAGGCATCCGGCCCGGAAGGCAGGTCAGCATGACCGCCGCCACGGCCTGTCCGCCGATCTCCGCTACCGCCTCCTCTGCCCCGGCAAGTGTCGGAATCAGGCGGGGCGTGGGCAGCCCCTCGGCCGCAAGATGGCGGAGCGCGCCATGCTGAAGCGCGCGGGTGCTCGCCTCCTCCGCCGGGTTGTAGAATTTCAGCACCGCGCCGCCCAGACGGAAGTTCCGGTCCCGCTCACCATTGAGCGCCTGCGCCCCCGCGCCTCGGCCATCCCGTGCCCCTTGACCATCCGATGCACTCTGGCCATCCCATGCGGCCGGGCCATAATGCCGGCGCGCGAAAGCTTCCGCCTCCGCTTCCGATACGCTCGGAGGCGGGACCAGCAGCAGCCGGGCAGCCTCCTCCAGCCGGTCAGACATGCTGGCCGCCGTTGATGTGGATTTCCGCGCCATTGATGTAGGAGGAGGCATCCGAGCACAGGAAGTAGATGGTGGAGGCGACCTCCGCCGGGTTGCCCAGCCGCCCCATCGGCACCTCTGCCGCGACGAGGGCATCGGTGCCGGGCGAGAGGATGGAGGTCTCGATCTCTCCCGGCGCGATGGCGTTCGCGCGCACGCCCCGCCCGCCGAATTCATGCGCCATCTCGCGCGTCAGCGCCGCCAGCCCCGCCTTGGACGCCGCATAGGCCACCCCGGCAAAGGGATGCACCCGTGAGCCCGCGATGGAGGTGACGTTGACGATGGAGCCTTTCGCCCGTTCCATCTCCGGCAGAAGCGCGCGCGCCAGAAGCGCGGTGGAGACGAGGTTGACGTTGAGCACCTGCGTCCAGGCATGGGCATCGGTGCCGATCACGCCAAGCCGCGTCCGCTCCGGCCCCTTGGGCGAGATACCGGCGTTGTTGACCAGCGCATGGAGCTTGCCATCCGGCAGACGCGTGCGGACATCCTCCGCCAGCCGTTCGATACTGTCCAGATCGGCGAGGTCGGCCTGAATATGGCTCTCCCGCGCCTCCGGCCAGGCGCATTCCGCCGAAAAAGCCTGCCGCGAGACCGTGAGGATGCGCCATCCCCGCTGCTGGAAAAGTTTTACGGTGGCATGGCCGATCCCCCGGCTTGCACCGGTCAGCAGCATGATGGGGCGTTCAGCGGTCACGGTGGCACCTCAGGAATTTTGATGCATCATATTGGCAGCGCCGGGCGGGGGCAATGATTCCGTCGCCTGCCCCACACGCGCAGCGATGGCCGCGCCGCCGAGGGTGATATCGCTCATGATCGCCACCGCCGCCCCAGCCGGATCCCGCCGTCGGATCGCCTCGACGACGGGATAATGGTAGTCGATCATCGCCCGCCCGCCCGCGTCATAGCTATCGGCGATCAGCGGCCCCATCTGGAGCCAGAGCCGGCGCAGCACGCCGTGCAGAACCGGCATCCCCGCGATCTCCGGCAACAGGAAATGGAAGGACTGGTTGAGCGCGGTGGCCGCCCTCCTGTCATGGGAAAGGAGCGCGTTCTCATTGTCTTGCAAGGTTTTCTCAAGACGGCGGATATCGTCCGGCGTCGCCGCCAGCGCCGCGGCTTCCGCCGCCAGCGCCTCCAGCCGCAGCCGCATGTCACGGATTTCCCGGTAGCGGGCCGCGGTGATGGCCGGGATGCGGATATCACGGGGCGAGCGGAACACCACCGCATCGTCATGCGCAAGCCGAAGGATCGCATCCCGCACCGGGGTGACGGAGGTGCCAAGCTGCTCCGCCAGTTCCCGGATGCGAAGGCGGTCACCCGGCTGGAACCGGCCCTTCATCAGTCCGTCGCAGAGCATCGCGTATACCGCGCCGCCAAGGCTGTCGTGATCGGGAGTGGGAAGCAACGTCATCCGGTTATGATGCATCATATTTCCATCCCCGTCGAGAGGCTTGAAACGAGGAGCGTCAACTGTCATATCATGAGCGACACCTGTCACCATGGGGAGACGCGCATGAACGAACTGGCCCCCATCGAACACGACATCGAGCGGACCTATGCCCTGCTCGGCGGGCAGCGCACCATACGCCGGCCCGTCCGCACGAGCCTTGAGGCCCATGATCTGCTGATGCGGGGACTGCCCTCCTCCGCCCTCGTCCACCTGACGCGGGAGGTCAGCTTTCTCGGCTCCGACGCGGCGCTGGAAAAGGCCATCGGCATCAGCACGCGCACCCTCCAGCGCCGCAAGCGGGAGGAAGGGGAGCGCGTCCTGAACACGGAGCAAAGCAGCCGGACGTGGAAATTCGCCGAAATCCTCGGCCGTGCGGCGGAGATCTTCGGCTCCCGCGCGGCGGCGGAGGAATGGATGAGCGCCCCCGCCCTCGGACTGGACAACCGCCGCCCCATCGACCTGCTGGCCACCGCCGTGGGCGTGGAGGCGGTCGAGGACTACCTGACCCGCATCGACTACGGGGTCTATACGTGACGCCACTCCCCCCGCCGCTCGGGACGGGGGAAATACGGCTCTGGCGGCTGGACCGTGCGATCCACGCGCCCGGCTGGGCGACCGGCGAGGGCAGTTTTCGCGTGGGCGGGCGATGGAACTCCCCCGGCGTAAGGGCGGTCTATGCCTCGCTCGACCCTGCCACGGCGGTGCTGGAAGTGGCGGTGCACAAGGGGTTCCGCGTGCTGGACACGGAGCCGCATGTGCTCACCTCCGCCCGGATCGACCCGGCCGTGCTCCACG
Organism: Haematobacter genomosp. 1; assembly: GCF_002196855.1. Lineage (GTDB taxonomy): Bacteria > Pseudomonadota > Alphaproteobacteria > Rhodobacterales > Rhodobacteraceae > Haematobacter. Next base: position 91,601 of record NZ_NIPW01000027.1, read on the forward strand.
TGGTCCGGCCACAGGATGTGCCGAACCCCAACTGGCTCTCCCCCGTCACGCCGAACCGCAATCAGCAGACCTTCGGCGACGCCCTGCTGGCCGCGCATGGCCTCGTCCTGATCCCGAGCGCGGTCTCCCGCCACAGCTGGAACGTGATCTTCACCGCCGGAGCGGTGACGGGGGAGATACTGACGGACATCACGCAGGAACGCTTTGCGCTGGATCCGCGGCTTCAGCCCTGATCGCGCCGGCCGATGCCCAGAAGCTGATACATGATGAGCGCCGCCAGGGTCGCGGTGCCGATCCCGCCCACCGTGAAGGAGCCGATGGAGAAGGAGAAATCCCCCGCTCCGAAGATCAGCGTGATCCCCACCGTGAACAGGTTGCGCGGGTCCGAGAAATCGACACGGTTGTCCACCCAGAGCCGGATCATCGCGGCCGCGATCAGCCCGAACACCGCGACGCCCAGCCCCGCCAGCACCGGCGCGGGAATGGTCCGCAGAAGCGCCCCGAATTTCGGTGAGAAGCCGAGCGCGATGGCCACCACCGCCGCCACGACGAAGATCAGGGTGGAGAACACCTTGGTCACCGCCATGACGCCCATGTTCTCCACATAGGTGGTCACGCCCGTTCCCCCGCCGGAGCCGGACACCATCGTGGCGATTCCGTCGCCCAGAAAGCCGCGCCCGATGTAGCGGTCCATGTTCTGCCCCGTCATCGCCGCGATCGCCTTGATATGGCCAAGGTTCTCCGCGACGAGGATCAGCGCGACCGGCGCGATGAGGCTCATGGCGGAGAGGCTGAACGTCGGGCTGTGGAAGGTCGGCACGCCCACCCAGGGCGCGGCCGCCAGCTCGGAAAAATCGACCGGCGGCAGCCAGCCGAGGCCGTTCCCCATGATGAGCACCGCGAGATAGCCCACCGTGATTCCGAGCAGGATGGAGACCCGGCGCGTCACTATGGAGCCATAGGTCGAAAACAGCGCCACGGAGACCAGCGTCAGCAGCGCGGCCACCATATGCGGCCCGCTGCCCTGAAGGCTGCTCACCCCCACGGGTGCGAGGTTCAGGCCGATGGCGGCGCCGATGGCCCCGGTCACCGCGGGCGGCATCAGCCGCTCGATCCAGCCGGTGCCCACCGCCATGACGATCAGCCCGATCAGCGCATAGAGCGCCCCCGCCGCGATGATCCCGCCAAGGGCCGGGCCGACATTCGGGTTCGGCCCCGTCCCGGCATAGCCCGTCACCGCGATCACCACCGCGATGAAGGCGAAGGAGGAGCCGAGATAGCTCGGCAGCCGCCCCGCCGTCAGCACGAAGAAGATCAGCGTGCCGATGCCAGAGAACAGCACCGCGAGGTTCGGGTCAAACCCCATCAGCAGCGGCGCGAGGATGGTGGAGCCGGACATCGCCAGCAGGTGCTGCACCCCCATCGGCACCGTCGCGCCCCAGGACAGGCGCTCATCCGGCAGCACAACGGTATTGCGGGTCAGGGGCCATTTCGGAAAGTAGCTCATCGCGGACTCCGTTCGGGCGAGGGTCGCGCGGCGGCCCCGGCGATTCTGATCACATCGGCGCGATGCAGATAAAGAGCCTGATGTCAGGTGCAAAGGGGGATGGGGGGCTGACGCCTCATGACGCTGCGCTATATCGGCGGCATGGACACACATGTCACCTTTCCCGCAGGCCGGCTGGAGGAGACCGCGACCATCCTCCGCATCCTGCCGCTCCCCGAGGGGCGGAGCGCGGTCGTCACCGACCGCTCGCCCTTCCACCCTGTCGATCCCTGGTGGCCCGACCAACCGTCGGACCGCGGCGTGATGCTTGCAGGCGGCGTGACGCTCGAGGTGCCCGAGGCAATCGTGCTGGCCGACGGTGCTGTCGTCGATCCCGCCTCCACACCGCGCGGGGCAGAGGGGGTGGCGCTTCAGGTGGGCCATGTCGTCGGCGACACGTCGGCGCTGGTGGAAGGGATGGAGGTCACTCTCCGTGTCGATCCGGCAAGCCGCGACGCGCTGGCCACCGGCCATACCGCCGCCCACATCGCCGCGCTGGCCCTCAACCGGGTGCTTGCGCCCTATTGGAAAAAGACGATTGCGGAGGATGGGCAGGGTCACCCCAACACCGACCAGAAGCTCATCGCCGCGTCGCGCATCGGGCCCTATGGCAGCCGGGAGACCTACCGGATCGGCAAGAGCGCCCGGAAGGCGGGGTTTGACGCCGAGCGTTTCCGGGAGGAGAGCGCCGGTCTCGCCAATGCCATCGCGACGGAGGCTAATGCCATGCTGGGCAGGATCCGGCGGCTCGAGGTGCTTCCGGGGGAGGACGCGCTCTCCGGCCGGCGGACATGGCGGGCGACGCTGGATGACGGGACGGTCGATATCCCCTGCGGCGGCGTCCACACGCTTGATCCGCGGGCGATCGGGCCGATCTCCATCGACCTGACCCCTTCTGACGACGGTTTCATCATGGAAGTGAAGGTCGGCCCGTAAGCGGAGGCTCCTCTGGCGGCAGGGCTTCAGGTTCGGCCGCCTGCCCAGCCCACAGGCATCCGTTACCGCTAGCATTAAATGTTTGCGCTAACAGACAAACGGTCGTAAGATCGTGGTGAGGAATGGAGGAATCGCCATGACCGTTGTCCTGAAGAAGTCCCTCAAGGGTAAGCCCGTCGCCCCGAAACCTGTAAAATCCCGCCGCAAGGTTGTTCCGGATGAGCCGGAAATGGCCTGCATCGGCGATTTGGATTATGAAATCTGAAGCGATTGCCTGACCGCTTCTGAATGGGTTAGCCTTCCCCCGATTGGGTGGGGAAGTGATGCACGAAGTGAATGAAGCCGTTCTTGAGGCAATCGAAGGCAGGCGCTCGATTCGCGCCTTCTGCCCGACCGAAGTTAACGATGAGACGATCGCGCGCATCCTGACCGCTGCCGCCCGCGCGCCATCAGGGTCGAATATACAGCCCTGGCAGGTGATCGTCCTGAAGGGCGAGGCGCTCCAGACCTTCGGCGCGACGCTTGAGGCGCATGAGCTCTCTGGAGGCGCCGCTGATCCCGAATATCACTATTACCCCCGCGAATGGCGTGAGCCCTATCTGGCGCGGCGGCGCGAGGTGGGTTGGGCGCTCTACGCCTCGCTGGGCATAGAGCGGGGGCAGAAGCAGGCAATGGCCTGCCAGAACGCCCGCAACCTGCGGTTCTTCGGCGCTCCCGTCGGGCTTATCTTTACGCTTGATCGCGACATGGAGATCGGGAGCTGGCTCGATCTGGGCATGTTCCTGCAAAACATCATGATCGCAGCCAGGGCCTTCGGGCTGGACACCTGCCCTCAGGCAGCATTCGCGCGCTATCCGGGCCTCATCGCAGACCTGCTGTCGATCCCGGCGGAGCGGCAGGTGATCTGCGGCATGGCGCTCGGCGTCGCCGATACCGCCGCACCGGAAAACCGCTTTCCGGTGCCCCGTGTGGCTGTCCCGTCCTTCACCCGCTTCGTCACCACCCTGGCTGACCGCTGAGAAGTATCATGTCTTCGGAAAATGGGCGCGGAATGACCGGGAATGCAGATTTCCGGTCGAATTTCGTGAGGTTGCGAGAGATTTCCGCTCAAACGACCTGAAAGCCTTCTCCAGCAGTCCCCAGATCAGCCGAGCCAGACCGTCAGCCCCGCCAGCCAGACCGCGATCAGCAGCAGCGCCCGCCCCACGTAGCGCCCGTTCCAGTCCCGCGTCACTTCCCGCGCGGTGCGGTCCACCATATCCGCGATGATCATGGCGGAGGCGGTCAGCGGAGAGGCATTCACCCCGAGCGCCCAGCCCGCCATCAGCGCGAGCGCCAGCACGGCGGCGGGAATCCCCGCATCCGGCACGCCCTGAAAGGCGGAGGCAAAGATCGTCACGCTCACGATCGGGTTCACGCCGATCAGCGAAAGCCCCACGACCAGCACGGTGAGCAGTCCCGGTAGGAACATCAGCGGCACCGGCAGGTGCAGAAGAAGCATCGCCAGCCGCCCCTGCGGGATGAGGAGGGAGAACAGCGTCCCGATGAACCCGGCAGAGGAGAGCACTGCGATTTCCGTCCTGTAGCGTGGAAAAAGCCGCGCCCCTTCGCGCACCAGCCGGCGGGAAACAAGCCGCGCCCCCCTCACCGGGCCGAAGCGGCGATGCTGCCAGCCAAGCCAGATCAGCCCCGCGAGCGGCACGGCAACCAGCACGGCGCGGGCCAGCGGGATGTCGGCGGCGAATTCGATACCCACCGCCAGCACGAAGACGCCGAGCACGATGCCGACGATGCCCAGCAGCGCCATCGGATCCCGCACGCCGCTGGTGACGACGACCGGCACGGTCTGGCGCGGCGCCTCCAGCCGGTCCTGCACGCAACCGAGCGTGAGGAGCAGCGCCGCCGTCATCAGCCCGAGGGGAAAGACCGTGGTCCACGACAGCCCCGGCATGACGGAAAGCACCACGGCCATCACCATGGAGATGGGCGAGCCGAGCGGCGCCACGGCAAAGCCGCGCAGCACGGCCAGCACCATCCGCCGCTCCCTCACCGCGCGGATCGCAGCACTTCCGCCTGCCGCGGAAAGCCAGCGGCGGATCATCAGCCCCAGCAGGCTCAGCACCCCGATGTTCAGGATGATGCCGAACAGGAACCCGCCCAGCGTCAGAAGGCCGTAGCGCCGCGCGGGCGGCTGGTCGATGAAGAAGGAGGCGGAGCGGCGGACGAGCGGCGAGGTGCGCGCCGGCTCCCGCAAGAAGAACTGGTTGGCAAAGAAGGTCGCGAAGAAGGCCGCCTGATCCAGCGCCCGCCCGATGGCCGCTCCGGGATCGGCGGTGAGCACGCCCCCCGCAACGGTAAGCGCCCCGGCGACGGCGATCATCGCCCGTCCGGTGCGCTGAATGCCCCGCCATTCGAGCGCGAGATAGGAAATCAGCAGCACCCGCGCGGCCTGCCGCAGCAGGTCCGATCGGAACACCGCCTCTCCCAGCACGGCAAAGATCAGCGCGATGAGGACAATCGCGCTGATCCTGCCGGGGTCGAGCGATATCGGCCTGCTGGCCGGGCCCGCAAAGAGCCTGCTTGCGACCGCCATCTCTCTCCCCCGGCAGGAACCGCGCTCAGGCGGCGTAGGATTGCATCACGATCTCAAGGCAGTAATCGGTATCGCCAAGCTGATGGTCCAGCATGACGAGCCGCTTGGCGTAGTGGGAGGCGGCATATTCCCATGTCATGGCGATGCCGCCGTGCATCTGCACGGTTTCCTCCGCCACCAGCCTTGCCGCGCGCCCGATCAGGTTCTTGGCCATGGCGGATTTGAGCCGCGCCTCCGGCCCGTCCAGCGCCGCCGCTGCGGCGATGGTGATGGAGCGCGCCTGCTCGATCTCCGCCAGCAGGTCCACGGTGCGGTGTTGAAGCACCTGGAAGCTGCCGATGGTGGTGCCGAACTGACGGCGGGTCTTGAGATAGTCGAGCAGCAGCTCATAGGCGGCGGTCATCGCGCCCACCGCCTCGGCGCAGAGCGCGACCTGCCCCGCGGCCACCGCCGATGTCAGCGCGGCCCCGGCATCCGCCAGCAGGAGCGTGGCCGGGGTATCGTCGAGCAGCAGTTCCGCCGCACCGCCGCCATCCATCATCCCGTAAGAGATGACGTTCACATCCGCCGCCGCGGCGCTGAACACCGCAGGCTTCCCGTCAAGCAGCGCAACGATCAGCAGCACGTCCGCCACCTGTCCGCCATAGACGGCGGACTTGCGCCCCGACAGGCGATACCCCTCCCCCTGCTTCCGCGCCGTGGTGGCGGTTCCGGCAAGGCCATAGGGCGCGTCGATCTCCGACAGGCCGACGGCGTAGCGGAGGGAACCGTCCACCAGCCCGGACTGATCCGCTCCGGCAACCGAGAGCAGGCGGCTCGCCAGCAGGGTGCCGAGGAGCGGCTCGGGGCAGAGGTGGCGGCCGAGCGCCTCGAACACCACGGTGATGTCGAAGCCCGTGCCGCCGAAGCCGCCATCCTTCTCCGTCGCGAGCGCGCCGGGAATGCCGAGCTCCGCCATCTCCCCCCAGCGTTTGGGGTCGCTGAACGGCGCCTCATAGGCGATGCGGTTGCGGTCCTTCAGGCTGTAGCGGTCGGCCAGATAGCGGTTCAGGCTTTCCGACAGCATCTGCCTGTCTTCGGTCAGATCGAAATTCATCGCTCACAGCCCCAGCATGGTCTTGGTCAGGATGTTCCGCTGGATCTCGTTCGATCCACCGAAGATGGAGGTCTTGCGGTTGTTGAAGTAGATGGCCGCATTGTGTTCCGTGTCCGCCGGGCCGAAGAGGAGGTTCGTCTCCGTCATCTGGCCCGGGAAGGGCGCGGCCACCGGACCGAGCGCACGGCGTGCGAGGTCGCGCAGTTCCTGGTTCACCTGCGTCCCCTTGATCTTGAGGATGGAGGTCTCCGGCCCCGGATGGCCCTGCTTCTGGGCCTGGAAGAGCATGCGGAGGTTGGTGATCTTCATCGCTTCCAGATCGACCTCCACCCGCGCGATGCGGGCGGCGAACAGCGGATCCTCGATCAGGGGGCGCCCGTTGCGCTTCATCTGCCGGGCAAGATCCTTCACCTCCACCAGCGCCTGCATGGAGGTGCCGACGCCGGCGATGTTGGTCCGCTCATGGGTCAGCAGGAACTTGGCGATGGTCCAGCCCTTGTTCTCCTCTCCCACGAGGTTCGCCACCGGCACGCGGACGTTGTCGAAGAACACCTCGTTGACCTCATGGCCGCCTTCGATCAGCCGGATCGGGCGCACCTCGATGCCGGGGGTGTCGATGTCCATGAGCAGGAAGCTGATCCCCTGCTGGGGCTTGCCCTCCGTCGAGGTGCGCACGAGGCAGAAGATCCTGTCGGCATGCTGGCCGAGGGTGGTCCACGTCTTCTGGCCGTTGACGACGTAGTGATCGCCCTCCCTGACCGCGCGGGTCTTGAGGCTGGCAAGGTCCGACCCGGCGCCGGGTTCGGAATAGCCCTGCGCCCACCAGACCTCGCCCGAGGCGATGGAGGGCAGGATCTCCGCCTTCTGGCGGTCGTTGCCGAACTCCTGGATCACCGGGCCGAGCATGTGCGGGCCGAAGGCGACGATCCGCGGCGTATGGGCGCGGCTGCATTCCACGTCGAACAGGTAGCGCTCAACAGGCGTCCAGCCGGGGCCGCCGTATTCCTTGGGCCAGCTCGTGCAGAGCCAGCCCTTGCGGCCGAGGATCTCGTGCCACTCCTGATAGATCTCGCGCGGCAGTTCCACGCCCGAGCGGACGGCGGCAGAGATATGCTCCGGCAGATGGGAGGCAAGGAAATCGCGCACTTCCTGCTGGAAGGCGAGCTCCTCGGGGCTGAAAGACAGGTCCATGCGATCGCTCCTCTACAGCACTTCAAAGAGGCCGGCCGCGCCCATGCCGCCCCCGACGCACATGGTGCAGACGACGTATTTCGCGCCGCGCCGCTTGCCCTCGATCAGCGCATGGCCAACCATCCGCGCCCCCGACATGCCGTAGGGATGGCCGACGGAGATCGCGCCGCCGTTGACGTTGAGCAGATCCTCCGGGATGCCGAGCTTCCGGGCGGAGTAGAGCACTTGGCAGGCGAAGGCCTCGTTCAGCTCCCACAGGCCGATATCGTCCATGGTCAGGCCATGCGCTTCCAGCAGGCGCGGCACCGCATAGACGGGGCCGATGCCCATCTCGTCGGGGTTCAGCCCGGCGGCCATCACGCCGACATAGCGGCCCAGCGGTTGCGCGCCGCGCTTCTCCGCCTCCTTGCCCTCCATGATGACGACGGCGGATGCCCCGTCCGAGAGCTGCGAGGCATTGCCCGCGGTGATGTGGTGGCCTTCCTTGACCTTCAGCCCGTCCTTGAACACCGGCTTCAGCGAGGTGAGGTCATCCAACGTGGTGGAGGGGCGGTTGCCCTCGTCCCGCTCCAGCGTCATCTCACGGTAGGAAACCTCCTTCGTCTCCTTGTCCACCACGGCCATGGTGGAGGTCAGGGGCACGATCTCCTCGTCGAACAGGCCCGCCTGCTGCGCCGCCGCCGTCCGCTGCTGGGAGCGGAGCGCATAGGCGTCCTGATCGTCGCGGCTGATGCCGTAGCGGTCGGCGACGATCTCCGCCGTCTCCAGCATGGACATGTAGAGTTCCGGCACATGTTCCACGATCCACGGATCGGTGCGCCGGTCCTGCCGCATGTTCTGATTCTGCACGAGGCTGATGGATTCCACGCCCCCGCCGATGACGATCTCCATCCCGTCATGGACGACCTGCTTGGCGGCGGTGGCAATGGCCATCATGCCGCTCGCGCATTGCCGGTCCATCGACATCCCCGCGATGGAGGTCGGAAGCCCTGCGCGGATCACCGCCTGACGGCCGATGTTGCCGCCGGTGGAGCCCTGCTGGATGGCGCAGCCGATCACGCTGTCCTGAATCTCGCCGCCTTCCAGCCCTGCGCGGGAAACCGCGTTCTTCACCGCATGGCCGATCAGCTCCTGCGCCTGGGTGTTGTTGAACGCGCCCCGGAAGGCCTTGCCGATCGGCGTGCGTGCCGTGGAAACGATGAGCGCCTCGCGCATTGTCTTCTCCCCTGTATCCTGTGATGCCGTCAGGCGCTTTTCGCGCGCGGACTGAACTGACGGTTGAGTTTGCGCATACCGCCGATCCAGCGGTCGTAATCTTCGGTCTTGCGGCGCATGTAGCCCAGCACCTCCGGGTGCGGCAGGGCGAGGAAATGCCCCTCCGCCACGGCCTTGAGCGCGACTGCGGCAGCCTCCGCGGGCTCCAGCATGCCGTCGATGCTGGCCACGCCCATTTCCCGCCCCGCCGTCATCGCCGTGCGAACGGCCTGCGGGCACAGGATGGTGACGCCGATCCCGTCGTCGCCATAGGTGAGCGCCAGCCACTCGGCGAGGCCGACCGCCGCGTGTTTCGTCACCCCGTAGGGCATCGAGCCCACCTGGTTGAGCAGCCCCGCGGCGGAAGCGGTGATGAGGAAATGTCCCGCCCCCCGCGCCCGCATCAGCGGCAGGAGAACGCGGGCCGTGCGAACATGAGCCATGACGTTCACGTCCCACATGCGCTGCCAGACCTCGTCGGGCAGCTCCTCGCCGCCGCGCGCCATGATGCCTGCATTGCCGCAGAACAGCGCGATGGGGCCGATGTCGCGCTCCGTCTCCGTGACGAGGCGGCGGATATCGGCATCGCTGGCCATGTCCACCGTCATCGCGGTTCCGCCGATGGCCTGCGCCGTCTGGCGCGCGCCCTCCGCATCGATATCGGCGCAGACGACATGGGCCGCCCCGGCCTCGGCCAGCGCGAGGGCCAGCGCCCGGCCGATCCCCCCCGCCGCGCCGGTGACGACGACGACCTTACCCTGAACGTCCATGCTCAACTCCACATGTTGGTGCCGCCGCAGAGCGTCAGCGCCTGCCCGGTCATGTAGCTGCTGGCGTCGGAGGCGAGGAACACCGCCACCCCCGCGAAATCTTCCGGCTGGCCGAAGCGGCGGAGCGGCACCTGCGTGCGTGCGCGCTCCTCCCCCGCCTCGCTGTCCCAGAGGGCGCGGGCGAACTCCGTCTTGACCACGCCGGGGCAGATCGCGTTCGCGCGGATGCCCTGCGGCCCGTATTCGAGCGCGAGGTTCCGCACCAGCCCGATCAGCGCCAGCTTGGACATCCCGTAGGTGCCAAGGGTCGGCGACGGCTTCAACGCCCCCACGCTGGCCGTGAAGATCATGGAGCCGGACCCCTTGGCGGCCATATCGGGCGCCACGAGCCGCGCCAGCCACAGGTTCGACTGGACGTTGGTCTGCATGATCTTGTTGTAGGCCTCATCGGGGATTTCCCCGATCGGGCCGTAATGCGGGTTCACCCCGGCATTGCCGATCACGATGTCGATCGGTCCGGCGAGCCGGTGGGTTTCCTCCACCAGCCGCTCCAGATCCTCCTTGCGCCCGGCATTGGCGGCGACGGCGTAAACCCGCGTCTCGCCGATGGCGGCGTTGATCTCCGCCGCCGCCTCATCCAGTTGCTCCTGCTTGCGGGCGGAGATGACGACCGTCGCCCCCTGCCGCGCCAGCGCCTCCGCCATCTGCCGCCCCATCCCGCGGGAGGCGCCGGTCAGCAGCGCCACCTTGCCGGTCAGGTCGAACAGGGCCCGTTCCATCTGCTGGTCCTTCATCTCACGGCCCTTCGAACATGCCACCGGCGCGGCGGCTGGCAGCGGCGGCGCGGCGCGCATTGGACTCCTCGAACGCCTTGCGCTCGGCGCGGGCGACGACGGCGTGGTGTACCTCGTCCGGCCCGTCCGCGAGGCGGAGCGTGCGCTGCTTCATGTACATCTCCGGCAGGTCGGTCCACTGGCTCACGCCGGTCGCGCCATGAACCTGCATCGCATCGTCGATGATCTTGCAGCAGCGCTCCGGCACCATCGCCTTGGCCATGGAGACCCAGATGCGCGCCTCCTTGTTGCCCAGCACATCCATCGCGCGGGCCGCCTTCAGCACCATGAGCCGCATGGCCTCGATCTCGATACGGGAGCGGCTGATCGTCTCCATGTTCTTGCCGAGGTCGATGATCCGCTTGCCGAACGCCTCCCGCGAGAGGCCGCGCGCGATCATCAGGTCGAGCGCCTTCTCCGCGGCACCGATGGAGCGCATGCAGTGGTGGATACGGCCCGGCCCGAGGCGAAGCTGGCTGATCTCGAAGCCGCGCCCCTCACCCCAGAGGATGTTCTCCTCCGGCACCCGCACATCGGTGAAGCGCAGGTGCATGTGGCCATGCGGCGCGTCATCGTGACCAAAGACATTCATCGGCCCGAGGATTTCCACGCCGGGCGTGTCCATGGGAACGAGGATCTGGCTCTGCTGGCGGAAGGTTTCGGCATCGGGAGAGGTCTTGACCATGACGATCATGATCTTGCACCGCGGATCGCCGGCGCCGGAGATATAGTATTTCTCGCCGTTCATCACCCATTCGCCGTTTTCCAGCACGGCGCGCATGGACACGTTGCGGGCGTCCGACGAGGCGACATCCGGCTCGGTCATGGCAAAGGCGGAGCGGATCTCGCCGGCCAGAAGCGGCTTCAGCCAGCGTTCCTTCTGCGCGGGCGTGCCTACACGCTCCAGCACTTCCATGTTGCCGGTATCGGGCGCCGAGCAGTTCAGCGACTGGGAGGCGAGCGGGTTCTTGCCCAGTTCGAAGGCGATATAGGCGTAGTCGAGGTTCGACAGGCCCTCGCCCGTCTCGGCATCCGGCAGGAAGAAGTTCCACAGGCCCGCCGTCTTCGCCTTCGCCTTCAGATCGGCGAGGATCTCGAGCTGCCCCGGCGCGTAGGAGAACCGCTCCGCGCGGGTCCGGCCCAGACGCTCGTATTCCTCATAGGCCGGATCGCAGTTGGTGCGGATATGCTCCACCACGCGGGCCAGCAGGGGGCGCGCGCCTTCCGACATGCCGAGGTTGTTCAGCATGTCTTCCGATGCAGCGCCGGCAGCCTTTTTCTTCGTGTCGATCGCGTTCATCTGTTCACCCAATTCGGTTTGCGTTTCTCGACGAAGGCGGTGACGCCTTCACGGAAGTCTTCGGTTTCGCGCAGGTCGGACATCACCTGACGGCTGTAACGGAGGCTGGTCTGAAGGTTGTCCATGTCGTCCATCGCCCGGAGCACGCGGAGCGAGGCCCGGATGGACGAGGGGGAAACGGCGGCGATCTCTCCCGCCACTTCCATCGCCCGATCCATCAGGCGTTCGGGGGCCACGACCTCGTTGACGAAGCCCATGCGCGCGCCTTCTTCGGCACCGACCTGACGGCCGGTCAGGAACATCTCCACCGCCTGCTTGCGCGGGATCTCGCGGCTCAGCCGTTGGATGCCGCCCGCCGCGGCGAAGAAGCCCACCTTCACCTCCGGCAGCGCGAAACGGGCCTTCTCGGACGCGATGATCACATCGCAAGCCAGCGCCGTTTCGAACCCGCCGCCCATGGCAAAGCCGTTTACCGCCGCGACGATGGGTTTCAGCCGGTCGATGCGGGAGGAGAGACCCGAGAAACCGGTCTCCGGCCCCTTCATGTTGCCGCCCTGCGCGGTGTATTTCAGGTCATTGCCCGCGCAGAAGGCCTTGTCGCCCGCCCCGGTCAGCACGGCGACCCAGAGCTCCGGGTCCGCCTCGAACGCGTCCCAGATGCGCGACATCTCATGGTGCATCGGCGCATGGACGGCGTTGTACACGTCCGGCCGGTTCATCGTGACGACGAGAATATTCCCTTCCCGCCGCGTTGTCGTGAATTCGAGGTCCATCAGCCCCTCCCCCCCGTTTTGAGACCGCCGAGGTCGAGGTCCAGGAAACGCCCGCCCTCCGCCGCCAGCCGCCGCAGCGATTCCGCCGGGGCAAAGGCCGGATCGTCGGCGCCCAGTGCCTCCATCCGGGCGAGGATCCGTGTCGCGCCCACCTGATCGGCCCAGTACATCGGCCCGCCCTTCGACGCCGGGAAGCCGTAGCCGTTCAGCCAGACCACATCGACGTCGGACGGACGTTGCGCCTTGTTTTCCTCAAGGATCTTCACCGCCTCGTTGACCATCGGAGCCATCAGCATCTCCACGATCTCCTCCGGCGGAAGCGTGGCCGGCGCGGCGCCGGTGATCTCGTGGATGATGGCCGCGGCTTCCGCCGACGGGCTCCCGTTGCGCGCGGCGTCATAATCGTAGAAGCCGCCGCCCGTCTTCTGCCCGCGCCGCCCCTTTTCGCACAGCGCGTCGCGGATGGGGTTCGCGGTCTTGGCGCCCTTGGACCAGCCGATGTCCAGCCCGGCAAGGTCCGACATCTGGTAGGGCCCCATCTTGAAGCCGAAGCCGGTGATGGCCGCGTCGATGTCCCAAGGCATCAGGCCCCGGTAGAGCAGCTTGTTGGCCTGCTCCCGCCGCGCCGCCAGCATCCGGTTCCCCACGAAGCCGTAGCACACGCCGACAAGCACCGGCACCTTGCCGATACGGCCCGCCAGATCCATGGAGGTCGCGACAACATCGTCCGCCGTCTGATCCGCCCTGACGATCTCCAGCAGTTTCATGACGTTGGCGGGGGAGAAGAAGTGCAGCCCGATCACATCCCGGGGCCGGGACGTGGCGGAGGCGATCTCATCGACATCCAGCGCGGAGGTATTGGTGGCGAGAATCGCGCCCGGCCTGGCAATGGCATCCAGACGGGCGAAGATCTGCTTCTTCAGGTCCATGTTCTCGAACACGGCCTCGATGATGAGGTCGCAGTCGGCCAGCGCCTCAAGGTCCAGCGCCGGGGTGATGCGCGCCATCCGCGCCTCGACTTCCGCTTGCGGGAAGCGGCCCTTGTCGGCGCTGTTCTGGTAGTTCTTGCGGACCAGCGCGATGCCCCGGTCCAGCGCCTCCTGCGCCGTTTCCACGATGGTGACGGGGATGCCGGCGGTGGCGAAGTTCATCGCGATGCCGCCGCCCATCGTGCCCGCCCCGATGATACCCACGCGGCGGATCGGCCGGAGGGGGGTTGCCGGGTCCAGCCCTTCGACCACCGCTGCCTCGCGGGTGGCGCGGGCCACGTAGCTTTCGACATCCGTCAGGGTGGGTCTGTCCATTGTCCTGCCTTTCTCAGCGAGCGCCGTCGGCCTGCAACGACAGGCAGTGGCGCTGGATTACCTTGCGATCGATCTTTTCCGTGGCGCCGCGCGGCAGGGGCGCATCCAGCACCCAGAGCCGTTCGGGCTGTTTGAACCGTGCGACGAGCGGGCCGAGAAACCCGGCCAGCTCCTCCACCGTCAGCGTGGTGCCGGGCAGCAGATGCACCGCTGCGCCCACCGTCTCTCCCAGCCTGGGATGGGGGACGGCAAAGACGCAGGCATCCTCCACCGCGGGGTGTTCGTAGATCGCGTTTTCCACCTCGGCGCAGGCGATATTCTCGCCGCCCCGCACGATCATGTTCTTCTTGCGGCCACAGAACTGGATGAACCCCTCCGGCCCCACGCGCGCGAGATCTCCGGTGAGCAGCCAGCCGTCGCGGAGCGCGGCCGCCGTGGCAGCGGCATCGTTCAGATAGCCGGGGGTCACGGCGGGGCTGCGGATCAGCAGCTCTCCCATCTCGCCCGGCGCCACGTCCTGTCCGGCGTCATCGACGATCCGCATCTCCTGAACGGGGGGGGCCAGCCTCCCCGCCGCATCCGGGTATTCGAGATATTCCGGACCGGAAAGGTTGATCCCCAGCGCGCATGTTTCCGTCATGCCCCAGCCGATGGCGATGGTCGTCGCCGGAAAGACGCGGTGCAGATCCTCCACCTGCGCGGCAGGCCGCTTGTCCCCCCCGCCGGTGATGTTCTCGAGCGACGGCAGCGTCAGCCCGCGCCGCTCCACGGTCTCGGCCAGATCGGCGGATTGCGTGGGCACGCCGCTGATGCGGGTGATGCCCTCGGCCCGGATCAGCTCCACGGCCTCATCGGCATTCCAGCGGGGCATGAGCACGATCTTCGCCCCCATCTGCAACCCCTGGAAAAAGTTCGCGTAAAGCGCGGTGACATGGAACAGCGGCGAGATGATGAGCCAGGCGGGCATCGCCGGGGCACGGGCGGGAACGGCAAGCTCCGGCGCCATGACCCGAAGCAGATACCAGCTCCAGATGGCCGAGATGACGTTGCGATGCGTCTGGATCACGCCCTTCGGCACACCCGAGGAGCCGGAGGAATACATCACCGCGAACTCCGCCTCCGGCGCGATCTCCACCTCCGGCCAGACCGGATCGCAGGCGCGCATCTGTTCATAGCGGGAGGTGTCGGGCGCATCGTGGATACCGATGAGCGTCAGCCCCTCGGGAAGCACCGGGGCAAGCCGCGCGAAGCGGTCGGCATCCGCAAAGACAAGCCGCGCTCCGCAGTCGTTGAGGGCGCGGAGCAGTTCCGCCCCGCTTCCCCACGCATTCAGCGGCACGACGCTGGCCCCCGTCGCGGTAATCGCAAGAACCAGCAGAATCATCTCCGCATGGTTGCGCGAACCGATGGCAACCCGGTCGCCCGGCCCTATCCCGTGGTGGCTGATGAGAGCATGGGCGAGAGCTGCGACATCGCGGCGGACTTCTCCATAGGTCCAGCGGCGGTTGCCCGCGACCAGCATCTCGCGCCCCGCATAGGCCTCCTCCGCCTGTTCGAACAGCGCGCGGACATTCGGGGGAGCATTGGCAAAGACCGTGTAATCCGTGCCATTGATCTGTTTCCGCTCCACCGCGAAACGGCTGTCCTCGCGGATCAGACGGGCGGCGACAGAGGCATGGCTCGGCAAGGCTTCGGTCATCTCATCCTCCCAGGGCAGTGGCTCAGGGACCTGATCCGGCATCCGCTCCCTCCCCGGAGCGCATGGATGCGGGACACGTTCCTGACACATGTCAGGGTTACGACAGCCACCCCGTACCGGACAAGAGAAAACTTTGCCTCACCGTGATTTCGGCAAAATTGACCTGTTGCGAGAAGCGGATTGACGGCTGTCAACTGCTCCCCTAAAGTACTTCCTGACATTTGTCAGTCACGCAGCAGGAGCCGCCGGAACAGGCGCGAAGCCGCCGCATACAATGCGCGGCGAAGGGGAGGAAGCAACATGTCACCGACAGCGCGCAAAGCTGCGGCGCGGGCTTTCGACCCCGGCCACATCAAGGCATAGGCATGACGACCGGACCTTTCACGCATACCGCCCGCAAGGCGATCTGACTCCCACTCACAGGCCCGACGGCGGGCCTGCCATCAGAGGCACAGGACATGACGGCGCAGGACAGCACAGCACGCGCGACGCCATTGCGCGGCACCACGGATCGGCTCGCGGCCCAGACGCCACAGCCCTCGGACATCATGCTCATCGAGCCGCTCGCGAAGCATCGTTTTGACGAAGCGGCACTTTCCGCATGGATCGCGCAGGCGCTGAATGAACCGGAGAGACCCATCCGGCTGCTGCAGTTCCAGGGCGGCATGTCCAACCCGACCTTCCTCGTCCGGCTGGCGGACGGGCGGCGATTCGTCCTGCGCAAGAAGCCGCCGGGAGACCTGCTGCCGAAGGCGCACGCGGTGGACCGGGAATACCGGATCATGCACGCGCTCGGCCCGACAGCCGTCCCCACGCCCCAGATGATCGCCTATTGCGACGACGCTTCGGTGATCGGGGTGGAATTCTTCCTGATGGAATTCGTGGAGGGGCGCATCATCTCCGATCCGGCCATGGCGCCGGTCGCTCGGGAGGACAGGCGGCGGGTGGCATTTTCGCTGGTCGATACCCTGGCGGAACTGCACAAGCTCGACTGGCAGGCCTGCGGGCTTCAGGGCTACGGCCGCCCGGAGGGCTATCTCGCGCGGCAGACGGCGCGGTGGTCGGGGCAATATGAGGCGTCCAAATCGGCGCTGCCCGCGGATTTCGACTATAAGGGCATGGACTGGCTGCGGGACTGGCTGCTCGCCCATTCCTCCGTGCAGGAGGAAAGCGCGATCACGCATGGCGACTTCCGCGTGGGCAACACGATCCTGCACCCGGAGAAACCGCAGGTGGTGGCTGTTCTGGACTGGGAGCTTTCCACCATCGGCCATCCGCTTTCCGATCTGGCCTATCTCTGCCTGCCCTACCGGTTGACGGGCGCGCTGGCGGGTGCGCCCGATCTGCCCGCAGCGGGCTTGCCGCAGGAGGCGGAGATGCTCGCCCGCTATGTCGAGCGGACGGGGCGGAAGGACATTCCCGACTGGCCGGTGTTCCTTGCCTTCAACTGCTTCCGCTATGCGGCCATCGTGCAGGGTGTGGCGGCGCGGGCGGCGCAGGGCACCGCCAGCAGCGCCAGTGCCGATCCGGTCAGGGATGGCGAGCGTGCCCGCCTGGTGGCCGAGCGCGGCGCGGAAATCGCGCGGGCTTATGAGGCAGGCAAAGCCTGACCGTAGCGCGGGCGCCGGCTGTCGCCCGCGCCCCCAGCTCAACCGGCGGGATCCTCGGTGACCTCCGGCTCATCCAGGATCATCTCCGGCCCTTCCAGAATGGCCGTCACCATCACCGCCGAGCCTCGCGCCACCGCGGCCACCAGAGGGTCGCCCCGGGTGGCGCGTGGTTGCAGCCAGTCCCGCATCGGCGCGAAAGCGGACAGGAACACCAGCAGGTTCGCCGCCGTGATCCCACGCGGATCATCGGGCGACAGCCCGGCCCGGCGCGACAGCAGCGCCCCCCCTTCGGCCATCAGCTTCTCCTCCCGCTCCCGCATGGCGGCCCGGTCCTCGGGCAGCATATGCGGGATGGAGCGGTAGATGAGCAGCGTGCCCTTGCGCTTCTTGTCCCATGTCTCCCGCAGATATTCCGCCAGAGCATCCTCCAGCGACCGGCCCTCCTGCGACAGAAGGTCCGTCAGCAGCGGCACGTCGGTGCGGAACCAGAGCTGGTTCAGCAGCCGCCGGAGCGCGTCGTTCTTGTTGGCCACATAGTCATAGATGCTGGCGTGATTGACACCGGAGCGCGCGCAGATGTCGCGGATCGTGGTGGAGGCGAACCCCTTCTCAAGAAACAGGTCGAGCGCGGCGTCACAGATCTGCTCCCGCCGCCGCCGGACGAGATCCTCGTTGCGCACGACATCCACATCGGCTTCGTCAAGGAAGCCGGTCTTGGGCTTTTGCGGTTTTCCAGTCGGGGGGGTCGATGTCACGCTACGGCTCCGTCACTCAGGGTGGTGCCAATCTATGCGGTGGCGTGCGGCGCCTCAACCGTCCGCGCGGAAACCGCACCTCCGTCGAAGGCCCGTGTTGCCTCGGGCATGCGGCACCGCTAACCTGAATAGACTGACGATTGTCAGGATTCCATATAGGGGGAGAAGCCATGACCGATCAAGTTCTTCTGAACCGGCAGGACGGACTGCTGACGATCACCTTGAACCGGCCCGAGCGGCGCAACGCCATGACGCCCGCGATGACCGCGGCACTGACCGAGGCGCTCGCCGCCGCGGCGGAGGATGACGCGGTCCGTGCGGTCCTGCTGACAGGGGCGGGCGGGCATTTCTGCGTGGGCGGCGACGTGAAGGCGATGAACGAAGGCGCGGGCGCGGACAGGCCGGTGGGCCAGCGTCTCCACACGCTCCGCGACCGGATGAGCGCGGCCTTCTACCTCCACACCATGCCGAAGCCGACCATTGCCGCCATCGAAGGCTCCGCTGCCGGAGCGGGCCTGTCGCTTGCGATGGCCTGCGACCTGCGGATCTGCGCGGAAGACGCGAAACTCACCACTGCCTTCGCCAAGGTGGCGCTGTCGGGGGATTTCGGCGGCAGCTACTTCCTCACCCATATCCTTGGCGGGGCGAAGGCGCGGGAGCTTTACCTGCTGTCACCGCTGCTGTCGGGGGCGGAGGCTGCGGAGATCGGCCTTGTCACCCGCGCGCTCCCGGCGGGGGCCGTCATGGAAACGGCGCGCGGCCTTGCCGCCGATCTTGCCGCCGGGCCGACGCTCACCTATGGGCGGATGAAGCAGAACCTGACACTCGCGGCCACGGGGGGCAGCCTTGCGGACTGTCTGGATCAGGAGGCGCGGAACCACACGCTTTCCATGCTGACCGCAGATCACCGGGAGGCGGCGGCGGCCTTTGTGGAGAAACGCAAGGCAGCCTTCGCGGGCGCCTAGGCGGTCACTCCCGGCATCCGTCGGACCGGGTTCGGAAGGAAGCGACCATCGCGCCTTCCGCCCCGGTCGGAACCGTCGAGCGGGGCTGCTTCGGCCCCGCCTTCACCGACCGTCAGTCGGTGCCGCCACTTCGCGACCGCCTTGGGGGTGATGCCCGGCCCCGGCTGCACGAGCGATCGGGCCAACCCTCGGATCAACGCCGGGCGGGCCCTCCTCATTGCTGATCGGTCGGCCTGCGCGGTCCTGACGCTTTCGCAGCCTGTCGCATGGGGCAAAGGATCGCGCCGTCAAACCGCGGGAGCGAACAAGCAGGGCGGGGAAACGGGGGCGCTGCGGGAGCGCCGCCCCCTCATTCGGCGGCAGACATCTGCCCGAAGTCGCGCGCCGCGCGCTCCTGCAACTCCAGCCACTGGACCTTGCCGCTGCCGGAGCGGGGCAGCGCCTCCACATAGACCACGCGGCGCGGCACCTTGTAGGCGGCCATCTGTTCCCGGCACCAGGCGATCAGCTCGGCCTCCGGCAGTTCGCCCCTGGGCACGACATAGGCCAGCACCGACTCGCCCCGGCGCGGATCGGGATAGCCGACGATACAGGCCTCCACGATGCCGGGATGGGCATGCATCAACGCCTCCACCTCCGTCGGCCACACCTTGAAGCCGGAGGCGTTGACCATCCGCTTCACCCGGTCGACGATGTGGAAATATCCATCCCGGTCATACCGCGCGATGTCACCCGTGCGCAGGAACCGCTTGCCGTCCCGTTCCAGAAAGGCGGCGCGGGTCGCCTCCTCGTTGTTCCAGTAGCCCTGGAACACCTGCGGCGCGCTGATGATGATCTCCCCCGGCTCCTCGGGGCCGAGTTCCCGGCCCGTATCCGGGTCGATGATCCGCGCGTCCACGTCGAACACCGGGATGCCGAGACATTGCGGGCGGGGCGCGTCATGCGGGTTGATGAGGACGCCCGCAATCGTCTCCGTCATGCCGTAGCCTTCGAGATAGTCGAGCCCGGTCAGCGCCTTAAGCCGTGCGGCGATGGCCGCGGGCATGGCCGCACCGCCGCCGCCCAGCGTCTGGAGGCTCGCCAGATCCTCGGCCCGGATATCGGGGTCGCTCACCAGATCGACGATCATGGTGGAGATGCTGCGCCATCGGGCGATGCGGTAGCGGCGGATCAGTTCCACCGCCACGCGCCGGTCCCAGCGGGACATGAGCACGATGGTCTCCCCCGCATAGATCGGCCCGTTCATGGAGTTCTGCATCCCCGTGACATGGAACAGCGGCAGGACGGAAAGCGTGGCGCCCCCCTCCCCCAGCGGATTCCACACCACGCTGCCGACAAGCGTCGTCTGAAGCGTCGCGTGGCTGTGCATGCAGCCCTTCTGCCGGCCCGTCGTCCCGGAGGTATAGGGGATCGCCGCGAGATCATCGCCGCCCGTGGTGACGGGGCCGGGGGTCAGACCCGCGGCCTCCATCGCGCGCCAGCCGGTGACGCCCGCCGGATAGTCATCCCGCTCCCGGGCTTCGAGCCCCGGCG
The DNA here is from genome assembly GCF_002196855.1 of Haematobacter genomosp. 1. GTDB lineage: Bacteria > Pseudomonadota > Alphaproteobacteria > Rhodobacterales > Rhodobacteraceae > Haematobacter. Next base: position 111,759 of record NZ_NIPW01000027.1, read on the forward strand.
GAAGGGGGATGTCGCACGCCAGATCGGCCATGTCGGCATAGGCCGCAGCCAGCACATGCGCCACCGACGTGCCGATCAGCGGCGCGATGTAGCCCAGAAGCTCCTGCCCCACGATGGCCACGCGCGCGCCGCTGTCGGTGACGACATGTTCCACCTCGCGCAGCCGGTTCATCGGGTTCACCGGTACGACGACCGCATTCGCCCGCAGGATGGCATGGAAAGCGATGACGAATTGCGGGCTGTTCTGCATGTAGAGAACGACCCTGTCGCCCCGGCGCACGCCCGCGTGCTCCTGAAGCCAGCCCGCGAGCCGCATCACCCGCGCCTGAAGCCCGGCATAGGTGATCTCCGTCCCGTGATAGATGAGCGCGACCGCCTCCGGCACCCGCTCCGCCGACAGGCGCAGGTTCTCGGCCACGTTGTGCCGGGGGGCGTCGAGCCGTTCGGGAACCCCCGCAGGCCAGGGGCGAACAGGATCAGACATCGGCACCCTCCTTCCGGGACGGATCGGCCCGCGCCGGATCGGGGAAGGACGGATCGGCCCGGGAAGGATCAGGCCGGGCGGAAAGTTCGGGCCAGCGGTCCCGCAGCTCCCGCTTCAGCACCTTGCCGATCACGCTGCGGGGTAGTTCGGGCAGAACGGCGACCCCGGCGAGCCGCTGGAACCGGCCGACCCGGGCGTTGGTCCACTCCCGCACCGCCTCCGCCTCCCCACCGGGGGCGAGCACGACGCAGGCCACCGGCGTCTCCCCCCACTCGGGGCTGGGCACACCGATCACGGCGCAGTCCGTCACATCGGGATGGGTGGAGAGGACCGCCTCGATATCCGCGGCGAAAATGTTGAAGCCGCCGGAGATGATCATGTCCTTCCGCCGGTCGAGCAACGTCAGGAAGCCATCCTCGTCCAGCCGCCCCATGTCGCCCGACCGGATATAGGGCACGCCCTCCGGGCTGATCCATGTCAGGTCGCGCGTGGCTTCGGGCGCATTGCGATAGCCGCGCATCATCGTGGTGGAGCGGCCCACCACCTCCCCCGTCTCACCTTGCGGCAGGGGACGGCCGGCTTCGTCGAGGATCAGGACTTCCGCCCCCGCTCCCGGCCTGCCGACGGTGTGGAGCTTGCCGGGCCAGGCGGAACAGTCGAGCACCGCGCTCACCCCGCCCTCCGTCATGCCGTAGATGTTGATCATCCGCCCCGGCCAGCGGGCCAGCACCTGCTCCACCACCGCGGGGTTCAACGGCGCGCTGGTGGAGAGTTTCGCCTGATAGGAGGACAGGTCGAACCGGTCGAACTCGGGGTGCTCGATGACCCGCCGGATCTGGACCGGCACCATCATGCTGTGGGTGACGCGATGCGCCTCCGCAAGCGCGAGGAAGCCCCGCGCGTCGAACTTGCGCATCAGGATCACCCGCCCGCCCATCGCCAGCACCGGGATCAGTGTCGCGAGCGTGGTGTTGGAATAGAGGGGTGTCGAGAACAGGACCGTCGAATCCTCGCTCAACCCGAAGCGGCGGAACCGGTCCACCTGATTGTCCCGGAACCGGACGTCGTGCTCGATCCCCTTGGGCGCGCCGGTGGTGCCGGAACTGTAGATGATGTCGAACAGGGTATCGGGCTGGATGCGGCGGGGCGGCAGGGGGGCGAGCGCCTGAGCCTCCGCCACGAAACGCTCCAGATCCCGGGCGCCGGGCGTCTCCGGCGCGGCGGCATCGGCAAAGACCTGCGCGGCGCCCGCATTCTCCCGCATCCGGGCCAGCGCCTCGGGATGGCCGGAGGTCGGCAGCGGCGCCACGCAGACGCCAAGCGCCGCGGCACCCAGATAAAGCGTGAGGTGGTCAGAGGTCAGCCCGCCCACCGTGGCGATCACGTCGCCCTCGGCCAGACCGAGCGCGGCCAGCGCCGCAGCTACCCTGTCCATCCGGTCCACCAGTGCGGCTGCCGTGATCTCCCCCGCGCCGTCGATCAGGGCGATATGCTCCGGCCGCTTTGCGGCGGCGGCGCGGATGCGGTGCGGAATGTCCAGCACCTCCTCCTCCACCGGGATGGGCCAGAGGCGCATTTCCGCCGCGGTCATGTCCGCCACCCGTGCGGCATCTGCGATCCGGCCATGCCGGACATCAGGGCGATCTCAGCCATTCTCTCCTCCCTCTCGTGCAGTGCAGCGCGGGTGTCTCCTCTCCCGCGCCGTGCCGGTTGTCTTGCGGCATCCGTGCCAGATGCCGCGCCCTGTGCCCGCGCCCGCATCCGGGCGCGGTCGCGTCATGCCAGTGCCGTCACTTGCCCGCGCCGGTGTACCGGAAGGCGCCGCTGCCGGTGGCCACGATCGTCCCCTCGGCATCGGTGATCCGGCCCTCGGCGAAGAAGGTCTTCTGCCCGCCGCCGACGCGCCAGCCCTCCGCCACGATCACCGTGCCCGCGGGCCGCGAGAGGAAATTGGTGGTCAGCGACAGCGTCATCGCCTTGCGGCGGTTCTCGGCATCGCCGGTATAGCTGCCGCTGTAGCCCATCACCGTGTCCAGCAGGGCCGCATAGACCCCGCCATGCGGAATGCCGTAGCGGTTCTGGAGATGCTCCCCGAGCGGCAGTTCGAACCGGGCGCGGTCCTGGGCCCAGTCGAGCATGCGGAAGCCCAGCAGCTTCTGAAACGGATAGGGGTCTTCGGTCAAGAACGTGCCGGACACGGGTTGATCCATCGGTAGTCTCCTTCAGGCATAGGTCAGCAGCCGGTCGTCCTCTTCCGTCCGCAGGTGTGGCGCTTCGTTGAACGCATGCAGGAACAGCCCCTGCCCCCCGCCGACAAGACGCGACACAGCGCAGTTCTTCATCTGAAGCTGGAGCAGGATCATCTGCGCGGGCGGCGCGCCCAGCACTTCCACCAGCATCCGGCTGATCGCGCCCCCGGAGCTGACCGCGAGCACATCGCCCCCCGCCGCACGCATCTCCGCCAGCGCGTCGGACACGCGGGCGGAGAAGTCGCGCCAGCGTTCGGGCGGGGCTTCCACCTCGTCCCGCTGCCAGGCGAGCACCGTCTCCCGCAGGGTGCGGAAGTAGAGCCGCCTGTCACGCCGCACATCCTCGGGCAGCGCGCCGCCGAACCGGCAGGCAAGCAGCGCGCCACCGTCGAACTCGTTCAGGCCCTCGTGAACGACGGCGGCATCGGGATCCAGTCCGAGCGCGGGGGCCAGCCCCTCCAGCGTCTCCCGATGGCGGCGCATGTTCCCCAGGAACACCCGTGACGGACGCGCCCCGCCCCGCAGGGCCAGGCTTTCCCCCAGCAGGCGGGCCTGTTCGTGGCCGAGCGGCGAGAGACGGTCGTAATCCGCCGCCCCGAAGGACGCCTGCCCGTGACGGACGAGGGTGATCTCCACCATCTCAGCCAGGCACGCGTTCGTCGAGCGCCACGACACCCTCCACGGCGTGCCGGTATTCCCGCTCCAGCCGCGCGACCAGATCGGCGGCAGACACCACGCCCTTCACCGCACCGATCCCCTGACCCGCACCCCAGATCTCCTTCCAGGCCTTGGGTTTGGAGGCGCCGTCCTTGAAGTTCATCGTGGCGACGTCGCCCTGCGGCAGCGCGTCCGGGTCCAGACCCGCGCGGCGGATCGACGGCTTGAGGTAGTTGCCCGAGACACCCGTGAAAAGCGAGGAGGTGACGATGTCCTCCGCCCCGGAGCCCACGATCATATCCTTGTATTCCGCGGGGGCCTGCGCTTCCTTCGTTGCGATGAAGGCGGAACCCATATAGCCCATGTCCGCGCCCATCACCTGCGCCGCCAGCAGCGCCTGCCCGGTGGCGAGGCTTCCCGACAGCAGCAGCGGGCCGGAGAACCACGACCGGATTTCCTGCACCAGAGCAAAGGGCGACTGCATCCCGGCATGGCCGCCCGCACCGGCGGCAACAGCGATCAGCCCGTCCGCGCCCTTCTCCACCGCCTTGCGGGCGAAGGTGTTGTTGATGACATCGTGCAGCACGATCGCGCCTGACTCATGGGCCACCGCGTTCACTTCGGGCCGCGCGCCGAGCGAGGTGATCCAAATCGGCACCTTCCAGCGGGCGCAAATCTCCACGTCCCGGTCCAGCCGCGCGTTGGAGCGGTGAACGATCTGGTTCACGGCAAAGGGCGCGGCGGGCCGGTCGGGGTTGGCCTGGTTGTGGCGGTCCAGCTCCTCCGTGATGCGGCGGAGCCATGCCTCCAGAAGCGGCGGCTCGCCCGCTCCCTCACGCGCGTTGAGCGCGGGGAAGCTGCCGACGATCCCCGCCTTGCACTGGGCGATGACCAGATCGGGGCCGGAGAGGATGAACATGGGCGATGCGACGAGCGGCAGGCGGAGCCTGCGGAACGGGGCGGGAAGATCCTTGAGTGTCCGCATCACGCGGCCTCCTTTCCAACATAGCGCAGTCCGAGCCAGTCAGCGAGGAGCGCGGGCCGGTCGGCCCCCTCAATTTCCACAGTCACCCCCCAGACGGCAAGCAGAGCGTCGGGTGACCTCCAGTCAGCCCGGGTCAGCCGGAACCGCCCCCGGATGCGTGCGCCGACCGGGACCGGCGCCACGAAGCGCACCCGGTCGAAGCCATAGTTCACGCTGGAGCGCACATTGGTGAGCTTCGGCAGCGCGCTTTTCGCCAGAGCGGGCAGGAGAGAAAGCGTGAGCAGCCCATGCGCGACCGTCGTGCCATAGGGCCCTTCGGCGGCGGCGCGGCCCGGATCGACGTGGATGAACTGATAGTCGTCCGTGACTTTGGCGAAAGCGTCGATCAGCGGCTGGTCGATGACCTTCCAATCGGACAGGCCGATCTCCTCCCCCACGCGCTCCGCAAGCTCTGCTGGCGACATCTCCATCCCACCTGCCTCCCCGTTTCCTGACAAATGTAAGGCGACCGTAGATCCAAATCCTGCGACAGACAACGCCGATAATTCTCTTGCGCCCGTTTTGACGGATCGCCTTGTTCCCTTGGGGTTTCGCAGAGTGGAACGGGGCCGGTCAGGTATCCTGACATTTGTAAGGAATCCGTTGACACGCGGGTCGGCGAATGCTGTCGTCAGGGCGGATCCCCTCCGGAGGAGGAGGGGTTGTACAGACCAGACGGGGCCTTGCCGCCAGGCGGCACAGGGCGACCGGACATGACAGGGAGGAACAGGGTGACTTTTGATGACCACGGGTCCGCTTCGCGCGGATTTTTTCCCGCTCTCAGCCGCAGGAAGCTGCTGATCGGCATGACGGCGGCAGGCGCGGTAGCAAGCCTCGGCCTGCCGATTCGCGCCTTTGCGGGGGCGACGGGTCGGCTGCGGATCGCGGGCATCGCCAATCCGTCCAGCCTTGATCCGGCGACGAGCGGGTCCGGGTCCGACCACGTCTATCTGTTCAATTTCTACGATACGCTGGTGGACTGGGATCCCGATACGCTCGCCCCCCGCCCCGGCCTTGCGAAAAGCTATGCCTTCAGCGATCCGCAGACGCTCGTGCTCGACCTTCGGGAGGGCGTCACCTTCCACGACGGCACCCCGATGGATGCGGAGGCGGTCAAGTTCAACCTCGACCGGATGCGCGGCTCGCCGCTGTCCAACCACAAGGCCGAGATGTCCACGATCGACACGGTCGAGATCACCGGCCCGCTTCAGGTGACACTGCGCCTCAAGGTGCCGGACAGCGCCATGCCGCTCATCCTCGCGGACCGGCCGGGCATGGTCGTCTCGCCCACCGCGCTGAAGGCCAGCGAGCAGGGCCGGATCGACCGCAGTCCGGTGGGCACCGGCGCGTGGAAATACGTGAGCTGGACCGATGCGGAGCGGCTGATCGGGGAAGCCAACCCCGCCTACTGGCGGCAGGATCGCCCCGGTGCGGCGGAGATCGAGTTCTTCATCATCCCCGACGCGGCGACGCGGCTTCGCGCGGTGCAGTCCGGGCAGGTGGACATCGCCTATCTGGTCTCCGAACGCTTCATGCCGGTGGTGGAACGCAACCCGAAGCTCACGGGCATCACCCGGCCCACCGCCTATATCTACCAGCTCTACCTCAACGGGTCCAAAGGTCCGCTGGCCGATGTGCGGGTGCGGCAGGCGATCAACCACGCCATCGACCGGAACTCCTTCATTCAGGCCGTGCAGCAGGGGCTGGGCGAGGCGGCGGCGATGAACCTGCCCAAATCCCACTGGGCCTACGCGCCTGAGGCCGAGGAATACACCCGCTACGATCCCGATCTTGCCCGGCGCCTGCTGGCGGAGGCGGGCCATGCCGACGGGTTGCAGCTCGACTTCCGCAGCTATCCCGATCAGGCGGCGGTGCAGCGGCAGGAGGTGATCCTCAACCAGCTTTCCAAGGTGGGGATCCGGGGGCGTTTCCTGAACGCGCCCATCGCGGAGGCCGACAGCCGCGTCTTCGGCGGGGGCGAGGGGGACGTGTATCTCTCCGCATGGACGGGGCGTGCCGATCCGACGGTGACCTACGTCACGCTTTATGACGAGAAGTCCTACTACAATCCGGGCCGCGTCGCGCCGTTGCCGGGCTTCAACGAAGCCATCGCCGAAAGCCGCGCCACGGACGATCAGGCCGCCCGTGCAACCGCTCTCGCCAAGGTGCAGAAGCTGGCCATGCAGAACGCGCTCACCGCACCGATCTCCTTCCGCTACGAGACGGACGCCGCGACGAAGCAGGTCGCGAATTTCGCGCCGAACCTGCTGGGCAAGCCGAAGTTTCAGGACGTGACCCTGCTCGGCAACGGCGGCTGAATATGTATCGGCCCCCGATGGCGGGGGCCGGAACGCCCCGGCACATCGCGGACAGACAATCCGGGGTCAGACGATCTGCTGACAGACAATCCGGGGCAGATAATTCGTCCCACACCGTGTCGAACCCCGATGAAGGCCCGAAAGCCTGCATCGGGATCATGCCCCGCAGGCCCTCCGGCTGAAACGGCTTCCGCCAGACTACATCAGGCACCAACCAACAGGAGGTCGCAAATCCGGGAGATGGGCGAGGACAAACCCCCGCCCAACGCTCCCTCTGCAGGGCCACAAGGGGACGCCCGCGCCGCAAAGCACGGGCTCCTCTTTCGGACGCGGGCCGCCACCAACGGTGCGGATCGGCGGTTCACGCCCGAGGCCAGACCGGCGATCCAGACTGGCAGTCCAGACCAGCGGGTCAGGCCACCGGCGGCGGGGTCTGGGTCGTCGCGGCGGGGGTAGCGGTGCCGGACAGGGCGGTTTTCAGCCGCTCGATCGTCGCGGTCTCCTCCGGGCTGACCTTCACACCGCCGAAGCCAAGAAACCCGCCCTCCTTCGACGCCTCCGCCACGCTCTGCGCGATGTCGATGAGCCAGCTGTTGAAGCCCGGCGCGGCATCCGGCGCCTTCTCTGCTATAATGCCGGAAAGCCGGCTGATCTCACCGATCAGGCTGTCCACGATGCCTTTCGGATCCTTCCCCTTCACCCCGTCCTTGAGCAGGGTGGTCACTGCGGAACGTCCCTCGGGGGAGGAAAAGCTTTCCACCGCCGCGGTGATCAACGGATTGTCCTTCGAGTCGCGCGCCTTGTTGAGCGCTTGCGCCATGGCCGCGCTCTCCTTGATGGCCCCGAACAGGCCACTCGGATCGGCGGCGGTCACCGCCATGCCCGCAAACATCGGCATTGCGGCTATACGGTCCCGGTCGGCGGGATCGAAGGCATCGAGTCCAGTCATGGGTGTTCTCCCTTACGCATCGGAATCATGCGCAAGAGAATGTAGCACGACATTCGCATTCGTCTTTGTTTCGATCTCCCGCCTTTCAGCGGGAGAGGACCCCAGCGGTTGCGGAGAGCAGCAGATCGCATTCCTCCGCCGTGCCGATGGAGATACGGAGCCAGTCCGCGATCCGCTCTTGGCCGAAGCGGCGGATAAGAACGCCCTGCGCGCGCAACCCCGCCAGCGCGGCCTCCCCAGAGAGATCCGGGTGACGGGCGAAGACGAAATTCGCCTGCGAGGGCAGCACGTCGAAACCCTGCGCCGTGAGCCCCGCCGTCATCCGCTCCCGGTCCGCCATCACGCGGGCGCGCGTCTGGTCGAACCAGCCACGGTCGCGCCATGCGGCCTCTGCCCCGGCGAGCGCCAGCCTGTCCAGCGGATAGGAATTGAAGCTGTCCCGGACCCGCCGCAGCGCCTCTATCAGCGGTTGCTGGCCAAGCGCGAAGCCGACCCGCAGCCCGGCAAGGCTTCGCGACTTGGAGAATGTCTGCACCACCAGAAGGTTGTCATGCTCCCCGATCAGGTGCGCGGCACTTTCCGCCCCGAAATCGACATAGGCCTCATCGATCAGAACCACCACGTCGGGGTTCCGCCGCAGGATATCCTCCAGCACGTCCAGCCCCACCGCGATCCCCGTCGGGGCATTGGGGTTGGCGATGACAATGCCGCCGCAGGGCCCGTGATACGGGGCCGCATCCAGCCGGAAATCCGCATCCAGAGGCAGCCGCCGGAACGGCAGGTCGTACAGGCCGCAATACGTGGGATAGAAGCTGTAGGTCACATCGGGAAACAGCACCGGCCCCTTGTCCCGGAAGAAGGCGTTGAAGGCATGGGCCAGCACCTCGTCCGAGCCGTTGCCGAGAAACACCTGATCGGGCGCAAGGCCCAGCGGCTCCGCGATCGCCGCTGCGAGGGCGGAGGCCGTCGGATCGGGATAGAGCCGCAGGCCATCGTCCGTCGCCGCCCGGATCGCCGCCAGCGCCAGAGGCGAGGGGCCGTAGGGGTTCTCGTTGGTGTTCAGCTTCACCACCCGCTCCCCCTTCGGCTGCTCGCCGGGGACATAGGGGACGAGATGCTGGACGAAGGGGCTCCACAACCTGCTCACGGGTATCCTCACCATTTCATCGGCGGGAGACTATCGCCTGCGCTTGGCAGAGGCCACAGGGAACGGCCAAAGAGTCTCTAACGCGCGGGCTAGGATGCGCAGGTGGATAAGATCGCCGGTCATGGTATCACACCCTGGCCCACGCGGAGGCCCCCCGGGAGGCCCGTGCGCAGGCCGACCGCGTCCGCTCAAGGTGCTTGTCCGGGTGCTCGCCCGGGCCGGTGTTCAGGCCTTCGTCCGCGTCGGCCGGGATGCGTCTCCTTCATCCCTTATAATGCCAAGAGGCACCCCGCGGCAGGCCGGGGTTCTGGCGCAGCACCCGGCGGAAATGCCGGGGCGCGACCGGGAGGGTGATCGCCCCGGTGGAGAAGAGCCGGAGCCGTTTCTGCCCCTGCGCATCGAGACCCCGGCCGAGGGGGTGTCAGAACTCGCCTTTGTGACAAGGACATAGAACGGAATTCCCCTCAAGCCGACCTCGGGCCACTTGCGCACATCAACACGGATACATGTGTCATCGTGAAGAGCATCCCTCCCCTGCGCGGCGTCGGAACCGTGTTTTGACACACCCTCAGCCTTTAGCAGACGGCTGAAAAGGACTTCTGGGTGCGTGTTGGAGCGGAAATCATCCGCAATCCGACGAAATCCGGCCATTTCGGATCGTACCGGGGCCGATTTCCAGAGCAGAGGCATGAGTCTTCCGGGCTTTTCAGCAACCTGTTGGCAGCCTGCGGAAAAAGGCGCTCACGCCTGCGCTGAAGCGGAAAGCGGAAAGCGGAAAGCGGAAAGCGTTCGAAATCTGACGAAACCCCGCCGGAAATCCATCCGTTTCGTGTCTTGGGCCAATTTCCCGATTTGCAGCACATAGACATGACGCTGGGACCTTTTCAGCAGCCTGTTAAGCCATTGCCCGCGCGGGCCGGGATGCGTCAGCGGTGACCTGCCCCGGTTTCTCGACAGGGTGCCAAGCGGACATCCGCCATCGAAATCGCGACCGGGCGGAGATGCGGGTGGCCCACGCAATGCCTGCTGCAAACCCTGTTCGAGCCGCGTGTCGAGGCCCCCGCGCACGCGCGCCAGTCCGGGAGACCGTGTAACCGGCGGAGGAGCCGGGTGCCGCGCAGGCCGGGCGCCTGCCATCCCGGAAGTGTCGCGCCCGGATGGCAGGCGGCGGCCGACTTCCCCGCACGACTTCCCCGCAAGACTTCCACGCCATAGCGCCAGCCCCGCGCCGAACGCCCGCCCGTGGCGCGCCGGATGGCGGGCACGATCCGGTGCCGTGCGGCTATGCGGCCGCTGCCCAGCCCGAGGACCAGGCCCATTGGAAATTATAACCGCCAAGCCAGCCCGTCACATCCACCACCTCGCCGATGAAATGCAGGCCGGGGACCGCCTTCGCCTCCATCGTGCGGGCATCAAGGGCATCGGTGTCCACCCCGCCCAGCGTCACCTCCGCCGTGCGGTAGCCTTCCGATCCGGCCGGACGCAGCGGATAGTCGTGCACCAAAGCGGCCAACCGGTCGAGCGCCGCGTTCGGCTGATCGGCGAGATTGCCCGACAGGCCGCTGACCGCCTCCACATGCCGCGCGAGCTTCTCCGGCATCAGCCGCGACAGCGCCGTGCGGAGCGCGATGCGCCCGGCGGTGGCGCGGGCCTCCCGCAGCAGTGCGCCGGCATCCTGACCGCGGGCGAGATCGAGCCGGATCTCCTCCCCCTCCCGCCAGTAGGAGCTGATCTGGAGGATCGCAGGGCCGGACAGGCCGCGGTGGGTGAACAGGATCGCCTCGTCGAACGCGGTGCGCCCGTGGCGCGCGCTGCCCTGAACGGCGGTGCCGGAGAGCGGGGCGAAGCGCTCCAGATCCGGCGGCGAAAGGGTCAGCGGCACAAGGCCGGGCCGCGTCTCCACCAGCGGGAGGCCGAAGCTCTCCGCGATGCGGTAGCCGATGCCGGTCGCGCCCATCTTCGGGATGGACTTGCCGCCCGTCGCCACCACGACCTTGCCCGCCGTCAGCACCCCGCGAGAGGTGGCGACCGCAAAGTCCTGCCCGCGCGGCGTGACCCCTTCCACCGCCGTCTCCAGCCACAGGTCACCCCCCGCCTGCTCCAGATCGCGGAGCAGCGCGGCGACGAGATCCCTGGCCGAGCCGTCGCAGAAAAGCTGCCCCAGCGTCTTTTCGTGCCACGGGATACCCCAGCCCGCCATGCGGTCGATGAAATCCCACTGGGTATAGCGTTTGAGGGCCGACAGCGCGAAGCGCGGGTTTTTGGACAGGAACCGTTCCGGCGCGATGCCGAGATTGGTGAAGTTGCACCGCCCGCCGCCGGAGATGCGGATCTTCTCTCCCGCCCGGCGGGCATGGTCGATCAGCAGCACCCGCCGCCCGCGCCGCGCCTCCTCGATCGCCGAGAAGAGTCCCGCCGCGCCCGCGCCGAGGATGATGGTGTCCTGTCCCGCCATGCCCCGCCTGTATCTCCGGCGGCGGCGGCTGGCAATCGCGCTCCCGCTGCCTGCACGGGCGGTCATGGCGCGCCGATGACGATGCACAGGGCACACGCCGGAATTGTCCCCGAACCGTCATCGTCCGTAAACCATGTCGTTTCAAACGCTTGTGATCTTGCCCGCGTTGACTGCCGTGGTGGAAACGCCGCGGCGCGCACAACTCCAGAGGTATATGATGAAACTCTCCCATGCCGTCCTTGGCGTGACCTTCGCGTTCGCCCTGCCGCTTTCCGCCGAGGCCGCAACCTTCGACGCCCGGTTCGACACGCTGACCGGGGCCGCGCCCGCGGTGATCGCCCACCGGGGCGCCCCCGCCTATCTTTCCGAGAATACGCTGGCCGGAACGGAGCTTTCCGTCCGCCAGGGCGCCGACTGGATCGAGAACGACGTGCAGCCTACCAAGGACGGCGTCCTCGTCGTCATGCATGACGGCACGCTGGAGCGGACCACCAATGTGGAGACGCTGTTCGCGCCCCGGAACGGCGGCTACAATGTCGCCGACTTCACGCTGGAGGAAATCCGCACGCTGACGGTGGATTCCCAGAGCCACGACTATCCCGGCTTCACGCCGTCCAGCGAAAACCCCTTCCGCGTGCCGACCTTTGCAGAGCAGCTCGACGCGCTGACCGAATACAACGCCACCTATGGCACGAATGTCGGCATCGTGGCGGAGCTGAAATACGGCTATGATCCGGTGTCGAACCAGAAGGCGATCGACACGCTGATCGCCCATGGCTACGACACGCCGGACAAGGCGATCCTGCAATCCTTCAGCCATGAGAATGTCCACGATGCCGCGGGCAAGCTGGCGGAGATGGGCCTGACGCTGCCGGTCTCGCAGCTTGGGGGCGCGGCGCTGGGGCTGGACGGGCAGTTCTACATCGACGGCAAGATCACTCTCGCCGGGCTTGCCACCTATGCCGATGCCCTGTCGCTGACCTCCGGCAGCATCACGGAGGAGTTGATCGCCGCCGCCCATGACCTTGGCCTGCCGGTCTATGCCTGGACGTTCCGCCCCGCCGATCTGAACACGGCCTTTGCCCAGATGGCGCAGGTCATCGAATGGGGGATCGACGGCATCATCACCGACAATCCCGACTATGCAGTGGCCGTTGTGGCGAGCTATGAGGTCGCCCCCGTGCCGCTGCCGGCCGCCCTGCCGCTGGTACTGGCCGGGATCGGCGCCCTCGGGCTGGTTGCACGCCGCAAGCGGGCCTGACCCGTAAAGCCGCCTTGCGGATCCCAGGGCGGCGCAGGACACTGACGGCCCCGGCGGCGAGTCGCTCCGGGGCCTTCCCATGCCGCCCGCGCGCCGCGCGGGCCGAAAGTCGATGGCCCGATGATCGTCCGAGACAGACCCAGCGCGCTCCGCCTGTTCTTCGTGATGAAAGGCTCCATCGTTCAGCGTATCTGGCCGCAGCTTCTCAGCGTGGCGCTGCTTTCCGCCTTCATCGTCGCGGCGCACCGATGGCTGCCAGGCTGGGTGCCGGGGATGAACCCCGCACCCTTTGCGCTGATCGGGATCTCGCTGTCCATCTTCCTCGGCTTCCGCAACGGGGCGAGCTATGACCGCTGGTGGGAGGCCCGCAAGCTCTGGGGCCAGATCATCCAGACGGCGCGCGACATCGCCCGCCAGACCGCGATCCTGACCGAAACCGCCCCGGAGGCGCGGAGGGACATCCTGCACGCGGTCATCGGCTTCGCCCATGCCGGCGCGCGCGGCCTGCGGGGCGAGACGCCCGACCCCTCGGCGGACGCGCTGCTGACACGCGCCGCGCTCACCGTGGCGGGCCTGCTCCGGGCGGGGGCGCTGGAGCCGGTGGAGGCGCTCGCGCTCAACGAAAGCCTCGGGCGGTTGTCGCAGGGCATGGTCGGCTGCGAGCGGCTGGCCAACACGCCGCTGCCCTTCGCCTATGCGCTGCTCCTCCATCGGACAGCCTATATCTTCTGCTTCCTGCTGCCCTTCGGTTTCGCTGACAGCCTTGGCTGGGCCACGCCGCTGGCGGTGGCGCTCATGGCCTATACGTTCTTCGGGCTGGACGCGCTGGCGGATGAGCTGGAGGAACCGTTCGGCCTGATGCCCAACGATCTGCCCATCGCCTCCTACGCCACGGGGATCGAGATCACGCTCCGCCGCGAACTGGGAGAGACTGAACTGCCCCCCGCCCCCCGCCCAGATGACTACGTGCTCACCTGACGGGTGAGCGGCGCCGAGGCCGGCAGAGAATTTTCACTGGTGGACGGCCGGGAAAGAGAACGCCATCGCTGCGGGGCGCAAAACCTTGGAATTCGCCCGAGGGGCCGCCTGCGCTAGACTGCGCGCCATCCGCAGCCCTGGGAGCATGGCATGACCCGTCGTTCGCCGCAGCGTCCGTTTCCGTCTCGCCTTCGGCGCGGCCTCCGTATAGAAATGCTATGGACGAACGCGGCGGAATACCGCCTTTCGGGGGGGTCCCATGCTGACGATGAAGGGCAAGTACGGGCTGAAAGCGCTCATCAACCTCGCGGGTCGGCCCAAGGGGGAGCTGGCGCAGTCTGTGGAGATCGCGGAGGCCGAGGGGGTCTCCAAGAAGTTCCTGGACACCATCCTGGGCGAGTTGCGCAACGCGGGCTTCGTCGCCACACGCAAGGGGCGGAACGGCGGCTACATGCTGGCCCGCCCGGCGGAGCAGTTGATGGCCGGGCATGTGCTGCGCGTGCTGGAAGGCCCCCTCTCCCCCATCCCCTGCGCGAGCCGGACGGCCTATGTGCGCTGCAACGACTGCCCGGACGAGACGCGCTGCGCCGTGCGCCTGACCATGCTGGAGGTGCGGGAGGCGATCGTCGGTGTGCTGGACAGCAAGTCCATCGCCGATCTGCGCGCCATGGGAGGGCTGTCTCTCCCCGCGGAGGAAGAGGACGACACCGCCCTCAGGGTCGCGCGGGCCTGACGCGCGCCGGGAGCGTGGTCGGGAACGTGGCATGAGCGGGCCGCGCCACATCCTCATCATCGGCGGCGGGGCGAGCGGGACGATCCTTGCCGCGCATCTGCTCCGCAACGGGCCGCCCGGCCTGCGGCTCACACTCGTCGAGCCGCGGGAGCGGCTGGGACGGGGCATCGCCTATGACACGCCGCATGCCGCCCATCTGCTCAACACCCGCGTCGGCGCGATGAGCGCCTTTGCCGACTGGCCCGACCATTTCCACGACTGGCTGGCCGGGCAGGGAACCCCCGCCGACCGGGATGCCTTCGTGCCCCGTCATCTCTACGCCGCCTATCTGGAAGGCCTCGTCTCCCCTGCGCCCCGCCTGCGCCGGGAGCAGGAGGAATGCGTGGCGCTGACCCACGGGAGCAGCGGGCGCATCGCGGCCCATCTGGCCGACGGGCGGACGATCCTCGCCGACAGGGCGGTGCTGGCAACGGGGCATCCGCTGCTTCAGGCGGGCGCGGACATGTTGGAACGCGCCGAGTTCGATCCCTGGCACGCCCCCCTGCCCGACGATGCGGAGGCGCGCGTCCTGATCGTCGGCACCGGGCTGACGATGGTGGACCGGGTGATGCGGCTGCTGGAGGCCGGACACCGGGGGGAGATCGTGATCCTGTCCCGCCGGGGGCTGCTGCCGCGGGTCAACGGGCCGAGCCGACCCATCGAGCTGGACAGGGCGGACCTGCCGCTCGGTGCAGGGGCGGGCTATGCGCTCCGCTGGCTGCGCACGCAGGTGCGCTGGCACGAGGGGCGCGGCGGCGACTGGCGCGACATCGTGGACGGCGCGCGCGGGCATCTCGCGCTCTGGTGGCAGAGCGTGCCGCCCGAAACGCGCGGACGCTTCCTGCGCCACGCCCGCCGGTTCTGGGAGATCCATCGCCACCGCATTCCCGCACCCGTGGCCGCGCGGCTGGATACCGCGCGCCTTGCCGGTCAGGTGCGGCTGGTGACCGGCACCCTGCTCTCCGCCGCCGAACGCGGGGGGCGCCACACCGTCACGCTGCGCCATCGGGGGGGAGAGCTGGAGACGGTGGAGGTGACGCAGATCACCGATGGGCGTGGCCTGCTGCGCGACCCGGAAGACCATGCGACACCGCTCGTCCGGTCGCTCGTGGACAGTGGCTTGGCGCGGATCGACGCGCTGCGCATCGGGCTGGAGGTAACGGCCGACGGGCAGGTTCTTCCCCGCCCCGGAACGGCCGCCGCGCCGCTTCACGCCATCGGCCCCGCCGCGCGGGCGGCAAGCTGGGAGGGGCTGGCCATCGTCGATATCCGGGCACAGGCCGCCTTGCTGGTGCCCCGGCTGACTGCGGACGATACAACGGCTGCGCAGGCCCGCCGCCGCCCCTGCGGCTGACGCGGGCTGCCCAGATTACATGCATCGTGGAGACAAGTATTTCTTGTCTCATCACAGCGTTTCTTGCTTGTGCGAAGCGGGGCGCGGGCGCAACCTGACAGGCAAAACGGCGCTCCGCGCCGATGCCGCCTTCAGGAGACAGCATGACCCGAACGCCCGTCCGCCTTGGCGCCGATATCGGCGGCACCTTCACCGACATCGCGCTGGAACGCGACGGGCGCATCTTCTCCACCAAGGTTCTGACCAACTATACCGCACCGGAACAGGCGATTCTGGACGGAATAGCCGTCGTTCTGAAGGAGGCGGCGCTGACGCCCGCCGATCTGGATCTGGTGATCCATGGCACCACGCTTGCCACCAACGCGCTGATCGAACGGCGGGGGGCGAAAACCGCGCTGATCACCACGGAGGGGTTCCGCGACGTGATCGAGATGCGGACGGAAAGCCGCTTCGACCAGTATGACCTCAACATCCGCTTGCCGCAGCCCCTTATCCCGCGTGACCACCGCTTCCCGGTTCGCGGGCGGCTCGGGGCGGACGGCTGCGAACTCGAACCGCTGGACGAACCGGCGCTGGAGGCGCTGGCGGAACGGCTGGCGGAGGACGGGTTCGGCGCCGTCGCAGTGGGGTTCATCCATTCCTACATGAACCCCGCGCATGAACGCCGCGCGCGGGAGATCCTGTCGGCGCGGCTCGATGTGCCGATCTCGCTCTCCAGCGAGGTCTCCCCCCAGATGCGGGAATACGAGCGGTTCAACACCGTCGCCGCCAATGCCTATGTCCGCCCGCAGATGGCCAGCTACCTCGCCCGGCTGCAGGTCCGGTTGCGGGAGATGGGCGCGGATTGCCCCGTCTTCATGATCCATTCGGGCGGCGGCCTGATCTCGGTGGAGACGGCGGCGGAGTTCCCGGTGCGGCTGGTGGAATCCGGCCCCGCAGGGGGCGCGATCTTTGCCGCCGACATCGCCCGCCGTTTCGGGCTGGAAAAGGTGGTGAGCTATGACATGGGCGGGACCACGGCGAAGATCTGCCTGATCGAGGGTTTTCAGCCCAAGACCGCCCGCACGTTTGAGGTGGCTCGCACCACCCGCTTCGCCAAGGGATCGGGGATGCCGATCTCCATCCCGGTGATCGAGATGATCGAGATCGGCGCGGGCGGCGGCTCGCTGGCCTGGGTGGATGCGATGGGCCGCATCCAGACCGGCCCGGAAAGCGCGGGTTCCGAACCCGGCCCCGCCTGCTACGGGCGCGGGGGCGAGCGTCCGGCCATCACCGATGCCGATGTGCTGCTGGGCAAGATCGACCCCGACAATTTCGCGGGCGGCGCCATCGTGCTGGATGCGGGCGCCTCCCGGCGGGCGGTGGAGCGGGAAGTGGCGGCGCGGCTGAACCTCACGCCGCTCGACGCGGCCTTCGGCATCGCCGAGGTGGTGGACGAGAACATGGCCAATGCCGCCCGCGTCCACGCGGTGGAGAATGGCAAGGTCATCGGAGAGAACGTGATGATCGCCTTCGGCGGCGCGGCCCCCCTGCACGCGGCCCGGCTGTGCGAGAAGCTGGGCGTGGACCGCTGCCTGATCCCGGAGGGCGCGGGCGTCGGCTCCGCCATCGGGTTCCTGCGCGCGCCCTTCGGCTATGAGGCGCTGGCCTCCAAGCTGACGCGGCTGTCGGATTTCGACGTGGCGGCGGTGAACGCCATGCTGGAGGAGTTGAAGGAGACGGCGGAGCATTTCGTGCGGGAGGGGGCGACGGGGCCGATCCGGCGCGAGATCACCGCCTTCATGCGCTATGCCGGACAGGGCTGGGAGATCCCCGTGCCGCTCGCCGACCGCCCCTTCGCGCCGGGCGATGCCCAGGCCTTGCGCGAGGCGTTCCGCACCGCCTACGCCCGTTTCTTCGGACGGGCCATTGACGGGCTGGGCGGGCTGGAGGTTGAGATCGTCACCTGGTCCGTCCGGGTGGAGGACGAGCGCCCCCTGCCCGAGACGCGGACGATCCGCACGGGAACGGAGACCGTGAGCGGTCCCACGCGCGAGGTGTTCGACCCGGCCTCCGGGCGGCACCTGCCGACCGCCATCGTGGACCGCGGCGCGCTCACCCCCGGCGCACGTGTCGCGGGGCCCGCGATCATCGTGGAACGGGAGACATCGACTGTCGTGACCTCCCCCTTCGATGTCACGATGCAGGACGACGGCTCCCTCCTCCTCACCCGCAAGGACGTGGCGTGATGCGGCCCGTCCTCACCCTGGCCGCTCTCTCCCCTTCTCCGGCGGCCGCACCAGCCGCACCCTGGGCGGCCCCACATGCCACCCTACTCACCACCCCACATGCCACCACCCTGACCACCCCGCAGGAGACGATCCGATGAACGAGATGACGGGCGTTGACGAAATCCGCATGCAGGTGATGTGGAACCGGCTGATCTCCGTGGTGGAGGAACAGGCGCTGACGCTGATCCGCACCGCCTTCTCCACCTCCGTGCGGGAGGCGGGGGATCTGTCGGCGGGGGTGTTCGACCCGGAGGGGCGGATGCTGGCGCAGGCCGTCACCGGTACGCCCGGCCATGTGAACACCATGGCGGAGGCGGTGCTCAACTTCCTCGCAGAGATCCCGCGGGAGGAGATGTATGAGGGCGATACCTATGTGACCAACGACCCCTGGCTGGGCACGGGGCACCTGCATGACATCACCATGGTCTCGCCATCGTTCCTTGACGGGCGGCTGGTCGGCTTCTTCGCCTGCACCGCGCATGTGGTCGATGTGGGCGGGCGCGGCTTCGGCGCGGACGGGAAATCCGTCTATGAGGAAGGCATCCAGATCCCGATCATGAAGTTCGCGGAGCGCGGCGAGGTCAACCGCGACCTGATCCGCCTGCTGCGCGCCAACGTGCGGGAGCCCAATCAGGTGGTGGGGGATTTCTACTCGCTCTCCGCCTGCAACGAAGTCGGCCACCGGCGGCTGGTGGACATGATGCGCGAGGTGGGGATCGACACGCTGGACCGGCTGGGCGAGTTCATCTTCTCCCGCACCCATGCGGCGACGCTGGAGCGGATCCGCGCTTTGCCCAAGGGATCATGGTCCAACGTGCTGGTGACGGATGGCTACGACGAGCCGGTGAAGCTGGCCTGCGAGGTGACGATCGGCGACAACCGGGTGCATGTGGATTTCGCCGGCACCGATCCGGTCAGCCGCTGGGGCATCAACGTGCCGGTCATCTATACGAAGGCCTATGCCTGCTACGCGCTGAAATGCGTGGTGGCGCCCGATATCCCGAACAACTCCGCCTCGCTCGCGCTGTTCACCATCGAGGCGCCTGCCGGGTCGATCCTGAACGCCGAGCGGCCCGCGCCGGTGAGCCTGCGGCACGTGATGGGACATATGGTGCCGGACCTCGTGCTCGGCGCGGTGGCGCAGGCGCTGCCCGGACAGGTGCAGGCGGAAGGGGCCGGGTCGCTGTGGAACATCCATCTGTCGGTGAAGCCGGTGGCCGGACAGGCGGGGCGGCGGGCGGAGGTGCTGATGTTCAACTCCGGCGGCGGCGGCGCGCGCCCCGCCATCGACGGGCTGTCGGCCACCGCCTTTCCCTCCGGTGTGATGACCATGCCGATCGAGGCGACGGAGCAGACCGGCCCCATCGTCATCTGGCGCAAGGAACTTCGGCCGGATTCGGGTGGCGAGGGCGCGCAGCGCGGCGGGCTGGGCCAGATCATCGAGATCGCGCCGGCAGCGGGCCATGAGATCGACTTCTCCGCCATGTTCGACCGGGTCCACCATGCGCCGAAGGGCCGTGAGGGCGGACGGGATGGTGCAAAGGGCGCGGTGGAACTGGATGACGGCACGGTAATGCGCCCGAAGGGCTGGCAGCATGTCCCCGCGGGCCGACGGCTGATCCTGAAGGCTCCGGGCGGCGGCGGCTTCGGAGACCCCGCCGACAGAAGCGCGGAGGACCGTGCGAACGACCGCCGGAAAGGCTATGTGACGGAGGCCGGCGCGACCGGGGACGCGGCGGAGACCGCCGCACCGGGGCGCAAGGGGGAGACGGACGCTTGAAACGCGCTGTGGATCACGATTCCGCACCCCCGATGCGCTCCTGTGCGCCAATGACGGGTTGCCGCCGGGGGCTTCCGCGCAGAGCATCGCAGGGGACCGCCGCTGGGAAGGGCACCCGCGCCGAACCGCGACGCTGCTATGCGACCCCGCGGGGCACGGCGGCAGGCGTTCCTGCAGTGCTCCGCCCGCGCCAGACCTACACGGACGGCGCACTGGCGCCTGTATCGCACCCCGCCGAACAGCAGTCTCTGGCGCCCGCCCGCGCCGGGGCATACCATCGTCAGCAACCAGACCGGAGGCCGCATGACCACTCCCCGCTATGATACGATCCTCATCACCGGCGCGGCCGGAATGCTGGGCACGGAACTCCGCAAGGGGCTGGCCCCGTTCGCGCAGAAACTCCGCCTGAACGACCGGGTGGAAATCGCCGATCTCCAGCCGAACGAGGAAGCCGCGATCTGCGATCTGGGCGACATGGCGGCGGTGAGCGAGATGGTGAAGGGCGTCGATGCCATCGTGCATTTCGGCGGCGCCTCGCGCGAGCGGCCGTGGGAAGATGTGCTGAACTCCACCATCTCCGGCAGCTACAACATCTATGAAAGCGCACGGCAGCACAGGGTGAAGCGGATCGTCTTCGCCTCCTCCGTCCATGCCATCGGCTTCCACAAGCTGGAAAGCCATATCGACGCGACGACCCCCGCACGGCCCGATACGCTCTACGGCCTGTCGAAATGCTTCGTGGAGGATCTGTCGCGGCTCTACTGGGACAAGTGGGGCATCGAGACGCTGTGCCTGCGGATCTTCTCCTCCTTCCCGGAGCCGGAGGATCATCGCCACCTGTGGTCTTGGCTCTCCTTCCGGGACTGCGTGCAATATGTCACGCGCGGGCTGATGGCGCCGCGGGTGGGCCATACCATCGCCTTCGGCATGTCGGACAACCGCCTGAAAGTGGTGGACGATTCCAAGGCCGGGCACATCGGCTATCAGCCGCAGGACAATACGGAAGCCTTTCGCGCCAAGGTGGAGGGATCGGTGCCCTGGCCCGACCCGAACGCGCCCGAGGTCAAGCGTTATGGCGGCGTCTACGTGACCTTCCCGCACCCGGACGACCCGGCGTGACCGATCACGGCGCCGGTTCCCCCACGGGCCACGGACGTCCGCGCGCGGGGCGGCGGGGCGCACCATGCGCCGGGTTTCCGCCAGCGGCGCTGCTCCGGTTCCGCCCCTGACACGGGGTTCCGGGCCTGAGCGCCTGCCTGCCCGCGAGATCGGCGGCATGCGCGAATGGCACCCGCCCGCCGGCACGGGGCCTGACCCCGGCTCCGGTGTTCTGAGATAGCCTCGCGCCCGGCAGCCGGCCCGGGCGCTTTCCCCCGGGCGGCCCGCCCTGATGATGAGACGAAGCGATGCGCGAACAATATGACGTGGTGATCGTGGGAGGGGCGGTGATCGGCTCCGCCTGTGCCTATTTCCTTGCCGCCAATCCCGATTTCGACGGCAGCATCCTGGTGGTGGAGCGGGATTCCACCTATCGCACCGCCTCCACCTCGCTCTCTGCCGCGGGCATCCGGCAGCAGTATTCCAACCCGATCAACGTGGAGATCGGCAAGTTCGGGGTGGAGTTCATCAAGCGCTTCCCCGAGATCATGGGCGTGCCCGGGGATGAGCGGCCCGACCTTCACTTCCATGAGGCGGGGTATCTCTACCTCGCCAATACGACGGGGATGGTCGAGTATCTGCGCGAAGCCCATGCCGTGCAGGCGGCCTGTGGCGCCGATACCGTGCTCTGGGACCGGGAGGAGCTGTCGCGCGCCTTCCCGCATCTGAACACGGACGACATCCTCATGGCCTCCTACGGGCAGAGCGGCGAGGGATGGTTTTCCAACACCGGGCTGATGTGGGGCTTCCGTAAGAAGGCGGCGGCGCTCGGCGCGGAATACACAACCGATGAGGTCGTCGCGATCGGGCAGCAGGCGGGGCGGGTCGCCTCCGTCACGCTGAAATCGGGCCGGGTCATCAGCGCGGGGATGGTCGTCAACGCCTCCGGCGCGCGGTCGAAACGCACGGCAGAAATGGCGGGCCTCACCGTTCCTGTGGAGCCGCGCAAGCGCACGCTCTTCGTCTTTTCCTGCGAGAAAAGCCCGGAAGGCACGGCGACGGTCGCGGGCGGGCGGCTTCCGCTTATGATCGACACGACCGGCATCTTCTGCCGACCGGAAGGGCGCTACTTCCTGGCCGGAGCGCCGCCCGTGAACGACGTGGCGGTGGATTACGACGATTTCGAGCCCGTCTATTCGGAGTTCGAGGAGATCATCTGGCCCGCGCTGGCCGAGCGCTCGCCGAATTTCGAGGCGATCCGCGTGGTGAACCAATGGGCGGGACATTACGATTTCAACGTGTTCGATCACAACCTGATCGTGGGGCCGGCGCCCGAATTGCCGAACTTCTACTTCGCCACCGGCTTCTCCGGCCACGGGCTGCAACAGGGGCCGGCAGCGGGCCGGGGGATTTCCGAGCTCATCACCTACGGCGGGTTCCGCACGCTCGACCTCAGCGACGCAGGTTTCGACAGGATCGCGGCGGGGCGGCCGTTTCTTGAAAAGGCGGTGATCTCCTGACGGCGGGGAGGTCGGCGCCTCGGGGGCATCGAGCCCCCGCGCCCCCGGCTGCCGCGCGCGGGAGGGAGAGGGAGTGACAGACCGCAACGCCCTGCCCCCGCTGAATGCGCTCCGCGCGTTCGACGCGGTGATGCGCGCCCGCAGCTTCCGGGGCGCCGCGGACGACCTGCGCGTCAGCCCCCAGGCGGTGAGCCAGCAGGTGAGGCATCTGGAAAGCGTGCTCGGGCTGCCGCTTTTCGAGCGGCGCGGGCGCGCCGCGGAGCCGACGGAGGCGGCACTGCTTCTGGGCCATTACGTCGCCTCCGGCTTCGAGGAAATGGCCGAGGGGATCCGCCGTGTGACCGCTCCCCGGCGCACCCGCATCACCCTGAACGCCAGCCCCTACTTCGCCACCCGTTACCTGCTGCCCCGGCTCGCGGGGTTTCGCGATATCGCGCCCTCTGCCGATATCCGGCTGACCACCATGGTCGAACTGCCGGACTTCGACCGGGACGAGGTGGATGTCGCGGTGCAATGGGGCTTCGGAAGCTGGCCGGGGCATGAGAGCCACCTGCTCATCCGCGATCCAAAGGTCATCGCGGCCCGGCCCTCCGTCGCGGCCGCCATCCGCAGGCCCGACGACCTGCAACACGCACCCCTGCTGCACACGATGGCCGCGCCGGAGATGTGGGACAGGGTGCTCCGGCATCTGGGGGTCGATCTGTCCGCCGGAGCGGGCGGCGTGTCGTTTCAGGATGCGGAGACCATGCGCCGCGCGACACTCGCCGGGCTGGGCGTGGGGCTGCTCTCACGCGCGGATGCGCTCGACGATATCCGGTCGGGCCTGCTTGTCGCCCCGCTCGGGATCGACGCGCTCTCCGGCATGGCGCCCGCCGATGTGCCCGCCTTTTCGCTGGTGCTGCCGCGCGCCCATCGCCGCCGCCCGATGATCGCGCTGCTGTGCGACTGGATCACGGCGCAGGAGTGGAGCAAGGACATCCCCCTGCCCTGACAAATGAGAATAGACGCCCGATTTCCGACGTCCCGCCTTGCGCCCGCATGGTAGAACCGGCCCATGCTGTTCAACCTTCCTGATCCCGCCACGCTTTATGACGCCCTGCTCGCGCGGGATCCCCGTTTCGACGGGCAGGCCTTCGTCTGCGTCTCTTCCACCGGCATCTTCTGCCGGCTGACATGCCCCGCCCGCAAGCCGCTGGCGAAGCACTGCACTTTCCACGCCACCATCGGCGAATGTATCGAGGCCGGCTACCGCCCCTGCAAACGCTGCCACCCGTTGAAGGCCGCGGCGCTGGCCGACCCGACCGTCGCGGCGCTGCTTGACGCGATGGAGGAACGGCCCGGCTTCCGCTGGTCGGAGGCGGAGGTGGAGCGCCTGGGCCATGACCCGTCGACCGTGCGGCGCAGTTTCCGGCGACACTTCGGCATGACCTTCCTCGAGATGGCGCGGCAACGGCGGCTCCGCGATGGTTTCCAGTCGCTCGCCACCGGGGCCAAGGTCATCACCGCGCAGCATGAGGCGAGTTTCGACAGCCCAAGCGTCTTTCGCATCGCCTTCGCGCGGCTTTTGGGCTGCGCTCCCGGCGCGCTTCGAAGCGAGGCGCTCCTGCAGGCGACATGGATCCCCACGCCACTGGGTGACATGATCGCCGTCAGCAGTCCGACCCACCTGCATCTGCTGGAATTCATCGATCGCAAGGCGCTTCCCGCCGAGCTGTCCCGCCTGCGGTCTGCTGCGCCCGGCGGGATCGGCGTGGGCGGCGCCGCCCTCCGATCAGGCGGCGGCGGAGCTGGAGGCCTATTTCGCGGCACGCTCGGCGCAGTTCACCGTGCCGCTGGCACTGGCGGCCAGCCCCTTCACCCGCGCCGTGTGGCAGGCGCTGCGCGAAATACCCGTGGGCGAGACCCGGAGTTACAGCGACATCGCGCGCCAGATCGGCCGCCCCACGGCCACCCGCGCCGTCGCCCGCGCCAATGGCGCGAACCAGATCGCCCTGATGATCCCCTGTCACCGCGTGATCGGGGCCGACGGTTCCCTGACGGGTTACGGAGGCGGCTTGTGGCGAAAGCAGCGGCTGATAGAAATCGAGCGGATGTTGCGTGAGGAGCCATCCCGCCCCCTCCACCACGGCGACACCCCCTTCGCGTCTGCGCCACAATGAGCTTCGCCGAGGACGCGTTCATGTTTCGCCGACATCCGTCGAAGCAGCCGGAATTCCGTCTGTCTCGCATTGGAGTTACCGTAATGGACGGGGACCGGTAAATCGCCCTCCGGCTCGCATCCGGGCGTTCCTTCACTCGCGCTGCAGGCTACAGTTTCGGTGCTCCGGTTCTCATGCCAGAAAACGAAGGCCTGACGCTGCATTCCATCGCCCGAAAGACGGTTCCGAGATCGTGGTGGCCGCTGCCTCGGGTTGTTGCAGGCGATAGCCCAATGTCAGCATGCTAACAGGCTGCTGAAAACGCATTCTGCGGTCGCCTAGGGGCAGGAATCTTTCTCCATTGTTGAAGATTACCCGGGAAATCGCAAGTTTTGGCTCGTGACCAGATCGATTTCTGGCGTTCAACGCAAGCCCAGGTAGTCTCAACGCAAGCCCAAGTAGGCGCCCGACTATTCAGCGGTCTGCCGAACTACCCATGCGATGCATCTGTCTGCATGGGCCGAGCCCAATGCTCTACCGCAATCCCCACGTCTGACCTGACGGACTTGTGCCGAAGCCGGAGGGCCGGGGCCACTGTGTCATTCTTCTGTTCGTCATATCTTACGGAAATATAATCAGAAAACCTACTTCTGCACGCAGGGAGGATTTGACCTTGTTTTCGCGTTTCTTCCCCCCTATACCGGCCAACGGAGTGGTGGCCGAGTGGTCGAAGGCACACCCCTGCTAAGGGTGCAGGCGGGAAACCGTCTCGAGGGTTCGAATCCCTTCCACTCCGCCACTTGCACATTGCAAACCCGAAAACAGGTCCCTCTCGGGGCCTTTTTCTTTATGTGCCAAAGGGGTTTGCAGGAGCCATCCGCCCTTCGGAGACGGCCCACCCGCGCGAGATCGGTCTCCGAACGCCCGCCGTCTCTTTCCACCTGCCCCTCGCTCTCGGCGAGACGGGTTCAAAACCCCCATAGATTTCAACGAACTGACCGGAGCACGTTGCGCCCGTGTTTCGCTGGTTCCGGCTTGTTTCGATGGAGACGGAGCGACGACACGGGCGGCGTGGTAGATGGTATGTCTTGGGAGTTTTGCGCGAAGTCTCTGATGACAAACGCAGTTTCCACCCCTAGCCTGGCGCAATGTCGAACGGGCCTTGGACCGATGAAGAAAACAACCTGATCGTCGCGGACTACTTCGCGATGCTGATGATCTGGCTGGGCGGCCCTACAACAAGGCCGAGCATCGCCGCGTGCTTCTGCCGCTGTTGAATGATCGGTCCGAGGGATCGGTCGAGTTCAAGCACCAGAACATCAGCGCCGTGCTGAAGGGGCTGGGTGAGGACTGGATCCCGGGTTACAAGCCAGCATTCAATTTCCAGATGACGCTGGTGGATGCCGTGGCGCGTTGGCTGGCGCTAAACCCGGCGTGGCTCGGCCGCCAGTCGGGCACCAGAGCGACGACCGGCCTCGCGGAGGCGCGCCGGATCTGGATCGGGCCGCCGCCCACGTTGTCGAACCAGCCGCCTCCGCAGGAGCTGGAGCAGATGCTGCATATTGCCCGCAAATTCGATGTCGCGGCCAGAGATGAGCGAAACCGCGCCCTCGGCCGGGCCGGTGAGGAGCGCGTCCTGGCCCACGAACGAGCCGCCCTGAAATCAGCGGGCCGCGACGATCTTGCGTGCAAGGTCCGGTGGGTGTCGGAGGAGGATGGCGATGGTGCCGGCTACGATATCGCCAGCTTCGCGCCCGATGGCCGTCCGCGCCTGATCGAGGTGAAGACGACGAATGGCTGGGAACGCACCCCTTTCCAGATCAGCCGCAACGAGCTGGACGTGGCCGAGGAGCGGCGTTCGGAATGGTCCCTGTTCCGGCTCTGGAACTTCGCGAGCGAGCCGAAAGCGTTTGAGCTGCACCCGCCGCTGGACGCGCATGTCTCGCTGACTGCGACGTCCTTTCAGGCGAGTTTTTGTTGAGGATCAGTGCAAGGCCCGCCCAGCCTGCTCCTGCCCTGTCTCTCTGAAGAGAAAACACAGGTCATAGAGGCTCATCGGCAATGCCGCGCAGCGGCAGGTTAGGCGTTTGAGAAACTCTGGCGGCTGACATGGCGCTCGGCCCGACGGACCGCTTCGGCCAGTTCCTGGCTCATGGTAGATTTGCCTGCATCCATGCGCCAGCCCCGCCGGGGGCGCCAGGATTGTGCGGGTCCTGCGTCTGATCCTTGCATGGACTGCAGTCGGCGGGCAGCATGATTTTCGACCGCTCGTTCTTCTTCTTGCGCAGATTCAGGGGACTCGGCGCCGGAGGAAAGACCAATGTTAGAGCATCCCGGCCGAGGCGGATGGGCGGCTTCTCCTACCGCATACCGCGATGGCGCTGGTATACCGCAAGCGGGTTCAGCAATTCTCGAGGTCTTTCAGGACGGAAGAGGGATAGCAGCGCACCCGGCCTGGAGCTCCATTTGCACGGTGCCTTTGCGATTCCCTTTCAGTGGCCTGCGGGCGACCGGTGCATGAGATGGGCGGAGCGGCAGCCAAGCGCAAAGAGCCTCGCGAGACGCGGGGCGTGATTATGCAGCGCTTACGCTCTCTTTGTATTTCTTATGGTTTCTGCGAATGCGGAAGGCCCCGCTGGTGGCGGGGCTGCATGTATTGTTGACTTTATGGATTTGGTTGCGGGGGCTGGCTTCAACCTTAGTCCTAACTTCGCCGGGTCTTTGCCTGTGTTCCGCATCAACGAAGTCGAGAATGCCGAACAACTCGCCGCGTAGCTTGGCGTGGACCTCGCCGCGCTTGTCGCCCGGCATAAGGACAACTTCCTCGATCAGCGAGCGCAGTTCCTCGGCGGCGACACGGCCATCGTCGTCATTGCGCAGCGCATCCGTGAACCGCTCCACCCGCTTGCGGTAGATGCTGGCGATATTGGGATGAACGTCCGGCGTGTCGGCCGGTGCTTGGGCTTGGCGCGCGACGATCTCGGCCTTCTGACGCTCCAACTCGTCCATGCGCGCTTTCATCGACGGCTGATACATGCCGTCCTCGATGGCCGCGATGATCCCGGCGATGGCCTTATCGATCTTCTCCAGCGCCTTGCGGTCCTGTTCACCCTGCGCGCGGCGCTCCCTGTTGAGGCGGTTCATCTCCTCGGCAAAGGCGCGTACCGTTTCCTCGACGGCACGGGCGGAGATCAGCCTGTCCTTGAGGCCGGACAGCACGCGCTCCTCGATCTTCTCGCGCGTGATGGTCTTGTTGTTGTCGCAGGTGCCGCGCCGGTGATGGTTGAGACAGCCATAGCGGTCGCGCAGGATGAGGCCGTATTTGCCTTCACAGCAGCCGCAGGTGAGCAAGCCGGATAGAAGGGACACGGGCCGCTTCTTCTCGTGCAGCTTGCGGGCCTTCGCCTTCCTGACGCCTTCGGCGGTCGCCTCGAACCGGATGGCGATGTCCTCCTGCCGCGCGCGAACCGCGTTCCAGTGCGCGTCGTCCACGATCCGCAGATGCGACACCTCACTCCTGATCCACTTTTCCGGCGGGTTCGGCCGTGAGACACGCTTGCCGGTGGATGGGTCTTTCACGAAGCGCTGGCGGTTCCAGACCAGCACCCCGGCATAAAGCTCGTTGTTGATGATGCCGGTGCCGCGCGAGACATGGCCGCGAATGCTGGTGTCGCCCCATGCACGGCCGAGCGGACCGGGGATACCGTCCCGATTCAGATCGACGGCGATAGCTTTCGGGCTCTTGCCGGAGGCGAACTCGCGGAAGATGCGCCGGACGATCTTCGCTTCCTCTGGCACGATCTCGCGGTCGCCCCGGATCGGCTCTCCCTCGGCATCGAACTTCTTGATGACGCGATAGCCGTAGCAGAGCCCTCCCCCGGCCTTGCCCTTCTCCACCCTGCCCCGCAGGCCGCGATGGGTCTTCATGGCAAGGTCTTTCAGGAACAGCGCATTCATCGTCCCCTTGAGGCCGACGTGAAGCTCGGAGATTTCGCCTTCGGCCAGCGTGACGATGGTCACGCCTGCGAACTTCAAATGCTTGTAGAGGGTCGCTACATCCGCCTGATCGCGGCTGATCCGATCCAGCGCTTCGGCCACCAAGATGTTGAACTCTCCATGCTGCGCATCGCGCATTAGCCTCTGGATGCCTGGACGCAGGATCGTGCTCGATCCGGAGATGGCCGCATCCTCATAGGAGCCGACGATCTCCCACCGTTCCCGCACCGCATGTTCGCGACACAGGCGGAACTGGTCCTCGATGGAGGCTTCGCGCTGGTTGTCGGAGGAATAGCGGGCATAGAGTGCGGCGCGCGTCATTACGGTCTCCGTTCGGTCAGTCCTTGATAGCATCCTGCGGCACCGGCGGTACGTCCGGTGCCCGGTCCAGAAGCTTCGTCAGATCGCCACGCTGCGCAGTCCCACAGCGTGCCTTAAGAAAGTCGGCCGCCGTCTCTTTGCGAGACTGCGGCAGTTGCGGGTGTTTATAGCGTTGCGTTTGCGTCATGTTCTCAGCCTTCTGCTCTGCGGCCTGACAATCGACCATTATCTTACCAAAGCCGATTGCACGTCGGTCAGCGCGAAGTCGTCCCCGACATACAGAAGCGGGACCGAATGCCGCTTGGCGAGGGCATAGGCAAAGCAGTCACCGAAGTTCAGACCGCCGCGCGTGCCGAACCCCTTGCCGTATTCCAGCCGTGCGTTCATCGCCGAACGGGCAAGGTTCTCGTCAAGCGGTGCGATGTCGATGCGCAGCGTTGCGAGGAAGCCGTCGAGTATTTCGATGGCCTTCGCCCGTTGCCCTTTAGCGAGCCGCCCGGCGAGAACCGTTCCGGTCTCCACATAGTTGACGGCCGAGATCGAACGGGACGATGCGGCTTCAAGCGCCTCGGTGCAGTCCGGCCCTTCCGGCTCCTCGAATAGAATCGCGATCAGGGCCGAACTGTCGACCACCATCATTTCGGGAAGCCCAATTCTTCGGGGGTGTCTCCGACCGCCTCATCCCATTCCTGCTTCGTCACAGGGCGGCGGTCGAACTTATCGGCATGCTTGCGGACGAAGGCCTGCGCGCGCGCGACATAATCGACATGCGCTTCCTGTTCGGCCCTCAGCCGGTCCAGCCGCTCGCGCATGGCCTGGGTGATGGCGTCCGTCATGGTCTCGCCGGTCATGCGGGACAATTCGCGCGCCAGCCGATCCGCTTCCTCGGTCTTGATGCTTAAGGCCATGGCAGCCTCCTTTCTAGACGTTTCATATATACCGATTCCCTGCCGATCCTTCAATGGAAAACATCGAAGCTTCGATCCTTCGACCGCTATGAATCCTTATCCTCTCCGGAACGATCTTCCTTCGCGCCCGCGCGGCGAGTAGGCGGCTGGTTGTCGTTGGCGGCCTGCAACGCATTAAATTGCTCTCGCGCGATCTGGCGTCCGATCAAGCGGGCAATGGTCAGCACCACCGCATCCACCCGCTCCGACACATCGGCTTCGCTCCCGACATCCTGTCCATCGGGCGGGCGGTTATCGTTCGCCGGTCTCTGCTCCCCGCCCTCGTCCTCGCGCTCAGAAGTCATCGAAGTCGAACTCGCTTCGTGGCCGCCACGCGACGGGGTTAGCAACCCATCGGTTGATGTCGGATTCCTTCCATCCCGCGCCGTTGGTGCTGATCCTGAGCTGGGCCGGAAACGTGCCCTCTGCGATCTTGCGGTAGATGGTCGACCGGGACAGGCCGGTGCGGGCGCGGACGGTGTCAAGGCGGATGATACGATCTGGTTGACGCATAGCTGCGCTGCCTCCTGCTGGTTGTTTCTGACGGCTTCCGATCCAGTCAGAACAAGCAGTTCCGTGCGCGCAAGAGTATTTTTCACCTCATCGTACTATAGGATACAATCGGCGGTAAAAAGGATGGTCGTAGGGTTCGGTCTTTCATCCCTATAGAAGTGATAGGTCGTGGATGAGGGCCATTGCCGGGTCGAAGTGTAAACCTGATTCGATCTGTTTTATAATGCATCAAATCCCAATGGGTCCGCGAGAGCGCGCCGACGTTCCCGCCAAGTCTTACATACGCATAACGATTTCTTTGGGCGTGAACAGGCCCGGCAAGGATGGCGGGACGCGCCACAGCGAAGCGGCTGCGGCGTTGACCGTCCGGTTCAGGTCCATCGCCATGCAGGGAAGCAGTAAAGGCTTTCCCTAGAACGGAAACGGTGGTGGTCTGCGGAGAGTCTGCTCTGTAACACCCGGCTCGAAAGCAGACATTCGGCGGCTGTCAAAAATGGGGCCGATAGCGGCTGGCAGCTTTCAAGCGAGGTAAACGAGAAACCGATGCTTAAAAGGGGCGGTCGGTCGCGATCACAACGGGGGTGAGACGGCCCGCTTCTACCGTCCAGTGACCCAACCCCCAATTGATATAGGAGAAGAGAGGGCGCTTGTGTGTGGGCTGCCAACAGCCATTAAGGGTAAAGCGGAGCGCCAAAGTCAGTATACCTCACGACTGCGCTTCGCGTCCAGCTCCTTGCCGAGATCGAATTTATCGCCCCATGTGGTAAACCAATGGTCGTTGGCAGATTTGACGGAGGCAAGACCCGCCGCATCCAGCCCGAAAATCTGGCCGATCGCATCCTTGGTGGCGGTGCTTATGTAAGGACACACGACGAGGTCGAGCAGCATGATCAGCGTCTCGGCATCGTTCGGGCAATGAGCCTTCATGTATCCGAGCTTAGCGATGATGTGAGCCTCGAGGAAGGCTTTCAGCTGCGCATATCTGACCTTGTCCTTGATGTATGACAGCAGGATCGTAACCGAGAAATGGTTCATGAAGCCTGCACCTCTAACCAAACTCACCACGCCAGAATCGTCCTTTTTCTCCTCAATGAGGAAGTGCTTTAGCAGGACAGAGACTGGCAGCCAGTATTCTCGCCCGATCTGCGATAGAGAAATGAGAAAGTATAGGCTCTCAACTTCACGATGCACGCTCATCGTGTTCTTTTCGAGCTGCTGCATCAAGTTGTCATGAACGTACTTAAACAGCAGATGCTTCTGCTCGTAAGGGAGACCCTGCACGTGCAGGAAATCCACGGAAGTCGCGATCATCCGGCAGATGCGGATCGTGTGATTGACCTTGGGGCTCGCCGAGTACGCGAAGAAGGCGAACTCCATGATCGCCAGCAAGGCATTCGAGAGGCGCTTGCGGTCCCGGTCCGATTGGTCACTAGCGACATAAGCCTTGAAGAGCTTCTCGATCTTGTTTTCGGTAATCGCGAAGGTGTAATTTAGCAGATCGCCATAAGTGACGCCTGCCTCCTTGATGGCCGCCTTGTACCGGATGATCAGTCGGTTCGCATTGATCGCACAGACCAGCTTCTGCTTTGGCGGCTTGGAGGTATCGGCCAGCGGTTCCTCTTCGCAAAGCGGATCGATCTCGGCATTCAAAAGGGTCGAAATGCGTTCTTTGGCAATCGTGATCTCGGTGATGATCGGCTTTTGGTAATGCCTGATCTTCGCCGTGTTGATGCTCAGCTTCTTACTTTTAAGAATCTCCTGGAGCGTCTCGAAGACTTTGAGCTTCGTCGATTCCTCGTTGTAGAAAACGAAGAAGTCGTCAACGTAGCGAAAAATTTCGTAATCAACTTTGTGGGTTAGGTTGGCTTCCTCGACCAGTTGCGTGAGCAGTTGCGAATCAACCGACTGCAAAATGATCTCGGCAAAAATGCGTGAGAACTCGGGACCAATGACGATGCCATTAGTTTCTTTGTGATTAAGATTTTGCATGAGCGCATCGAAGCGCCCTCCAAAGGTGCGTTTTGATTCTTCCAGATTGAATTTCGTCTGGTCCTTGCCCAGCACGGCCCACGGCAGCGAATGTGTATAAACGCTGTCGAAGCACTTGCTTACGTCGATCTGCACCATCGCGTCGTATTTCTTCTCGCTACGATGATATTTGTATGACTCGAAGAAGCGGTGGATGTTGCGGTATTTCCGATAGACGAAGTAGGAGCCGAGCTGCTCGTACTCCCGATCCTCCTCCTCAAGCCCCGCGACCGCGTCCAACCGCTCTTCGTGCAGTTTGTCCTTGTAATACGCGTAGCGGGACACCGACACCGGACGGCGAATCGAGAACTCGCTAACGGACGTGTGATAGATGATCAACGCGCTATGCGTCGCATAGAAGCTCGCTACCGCGACCTGGTTGCGGGGATGGACGATGCTCAGCGTGCGACCGTCGAGATTATGCGCGACCCGGAAATTAAACGGGATGGTCGCCATCTGACACTTACCGATGGGCACGGAGCGGCGGGTTTTAACTTTGCCCCATTCGGTCACGACCTCCGTGGCGATGACGGCGGTGGTGTTGATGCCGAACAAAAGCCGCATCGTGCGGTCAAGGGCGTCGGTGTCGCAAATCCAGCGTAACTGACCACTTTCGATCTCGATGCTGTGGTCCCGAAGAAAGCGGTAGTAGCCCCGATTGGAAAATGTTGGAGGCACTTCGAACGGCAGCATGTCTGTGAGGACCGACCGCTGCTTCCGATGAGTGAGTGAGACGCGCCGCTTAGCCATGTTTCCAGGCCCGTACGATCACGTGCAACTCTCGCGAACTGAAATTATGATAGCGGCGCTGCTGGAAGCCTGTCGTGAATTTCAGCTTTTTAAGCTGCTTTTGCAGGCTGGTCCGCTTGAGTTCCACGATGCGAGTCTTGAGTCGCTTATCGAGAAATTCCAAGCTCGACAGGTCAGTCGCGATCGAATTGTTGAAGTATATTCCAGTGGCGGCGCGCGATTTACTATTCGAAAGCCGGGTATTTCCGGTCAGGAATTTGACTCGCCCGACAAGTTTACGGAATGCTCCTCTGGGATTGACCGGCCTCTCCCGCCAATATTCAGCAAAGGCAGCATTCATCCGCGAGCGATACTTCGCGACTTTGGCCGCGCTCGGGCTGATCTCAAACTGCCCGGATTTGAGATGGAAGCGATAACCGAGATACTCGAACTTTTTCGGTGCGCTGTCGGCGAGGTTAAACTCCGAGGTTTTGTCCGCGTTGTGTGCGAGTCCGTTTTCGCCAAAGATCGTGATGATCAGATCCTTGAACGAGCCGAGGTTTTTACCGGCCGGCGGCCGAGCAAACACGGCCACGATATCATCGACAAAACGACAATACAGAACTAGTCCTGGGATCGCCCGGATCGCCTTATCTACCGGTCGCAGGTAAAGCTCGGCCAGATAGGCGCTGATGCCTACGCCCCGCGGAACGCCGTTCGCCATGCCGGAAATAGCGCCGTACGAGTCCAGCACCTGCTTAATGTATTTCTTAGACGCGGGGCTCAAGAGTTGGTCGCGATCCAGCTTTTCGACCAGCCGCTTGCGGTTGATGCTCTCATAAAATGAAGAGATGTCGGTACGCACCAGCTCAAAAGGGAATTGGCTGCCGAGCATGTCGCGAAGCTGGCAAACTAGGTCGTGACGGTTGGCCTGCTTGACACCGTAGATGCGATGGATGTTCCGCTGGAGTTGCTTGATGACGAAGAAGGTCTCCGGGTCCGCGTCAATGCAGAAAACAGGTTTTCCCTTCGGTCCAGTCTTTTGCGACAGGTCGATCCTGAAGCTCGGCTTGAGAACCTTCTGGCTGATGTCGTCCATGAGATCATCGACGATCGCAGATTTGGAAGCCTTCAAATCGGTGAGTTCAGCTTTCAGCTTCAACAGCGTCGCCTCGAACACGTCCGCCGCCATCGTCTGTTCGAGCGCACGATGTTCGCGAATGCCTTTTACCTTGTCGCGAACTGCGAGGGTGTGCGGTTCGAGCGTCGGGAAATACCGGCTAGCCAGATCGAGGCCCTTGCGGTTCTCGGCATCGTAGATTCGTCGAAAATTCTCCGCAGTGAACATCTGATCGAGCATTACTGGCAGCTCATTCCATTTGATTCGGGTCCGTGACTATGTGCGATGATGTGCAAATTGGAGCCTAACCGCAACGTTGAGAAGCCGTTAGTTGCGAAACGGCAATCTGGCAACTTTTGGCACCGCGCGTCGATATCTCGAACCGCCGCAACGAGGGCGCAAAGCTGATGTTGCCATGCGGCGGTGAATGACCGGCGTGTGCCCTCGAATGCCCGAAATGAGGGCGGAGCTGCCAGTCTGGAGTGGCATGGCCGGTTCTACAGGCCGAGACCCCGGCCCCTGCCAAGGTCAAGGCCGTGCGTGAAGGCCAGTACCCGGCCAAGGCTGCGCCCTGAGTCGATGTCACCGCCGATGCCGAGTTGCTGCTTGCGGTTGGCGAGAATAGATTCAAGCTGCGGATCGCGTTGCAGCCTGTTCGCCATGTCGCCCATCTCGGCCCGCGTGGATCGGTAGCCGGACATGTCGCCCGCCTGATATTGGCGCTGGCTGGCCTGATCCAGCCTCTGCCAGCGCTCCACGAAACGGTCTGCACTGCGCTGGGGATCGGTGCGGATTTCGGTTTCCAGTTGCAGGGCGCGGATCGCGCGGGCGGTGCGTCCCGTGGCTGCCTCCGTCGCAAGCTCGGGATTCTTCTTGTAGGCGGATTCGGCATCGTGCGAGCCGTAGGGCCGCACGTCCTCGAACACCTTGCGGGCGTCGTGCAACTCCTGCACCTGTTCCGAGCTGGCCTTGCCGCCCTGTTCCTGCGCCTTGAAGACTGCGTCCACGGCACGGGCATGACGGACGAAGGCCCGGCCACGGGCGCGGTGCAACGCCGCCTCTGGGTCAACCTCGGCCTGCTGCTCCACCGCCTGTTTCCCGGCCCTTTCCGGCCCTGCACCGACTGCGGGGCCGGGTGCGCCGTCACCGCGCTGGCGCAACCTGTCTAGCATGCCGTCGATCCTGTCGCGGATGCTCTCGGGCACGAGTTTGCGCATGATCTCGGCGATGCGGGCACGGAAGGTGATGCCGCGCCGCTCGGCATAGTCCTGCGCCGGGTCGTAATCCGTCGCCATGTCCTTGGCCCGGTCGCGCGACAGGGTGTTGATGAGCTTGTCCTGACTGGCGAAGTCGTCGTGGCCGTAATGCAGGTCCATGCCGTCGCGATGCCGCGACAGGGCGACATAGCTGCCGTGGGCGTCCAAGCCCGGTGTCGCCAGCACATGCGTCCGGTCCACCGTCATGCCCTGCGCCTTGTGGATGGTCGCGGCATAGCCGTGGTCGATGCGGTCGTAGTCCTTGAGGTCAAAGGCGACGGAGCGCCCGTCATCGGTGCGAACCGACATGGATTGTTCGTTGACCCGTTCGATGGTCCCGAGCGTGCCGTTCTTCACGCCCAGGCTGCGCTCGTTTTGCAGGAACATGACGCGATCCCCTGCGGCGAAGTTGCGTTCGCCGCGTTCAACGGTGACGCGCACGTTCTCGCCAAGATCGCCAGCCTCCCGCATCCGGTCGCGGGCGGCCTCGTTGAGTTCCCGCACCTCGGCATTGGTGTGGGTAAGGATGATGCGGCTGCTGTCGGGCGATGCCTGACGCTGACGGTCCCAACGGTCGATCAGTTCGTCACGGCCCTGCTCGCGAGTCGTGGCCTGATGCACCATGTCGTAACGGTCATAGGCATGGATCGCTTCGCCGGTCCTGCCGGTCGCCAGATTGCGGGTGGCGTCGCGCTGCCAGTCTTCCCGCTGGCGGCGCACCTCATGGATTTCCACGCCGCCATGACGTTCGTGGATCGAGCGGAACGCCGCGCCCGCCTCGATAGATTGCAACTGCTGCGGATCGCCGACCAGCACCACCTTTGCCCCGGCCTCGGCGGCATGGGACAGAACACGCTCCATCTGGCGCGTGCCGACCATGCCCGCTTCATCGATGACAAGCACTTCGCGGGACGTGAGCAGGTCGCGCCCGTTTTCCCAGCCATGTTCCATGCTGGCGATGGTGCGGGATGCAATGCCCGATCCGCTTTCCAGATTCTCGGCCGCGATACCAGACAAGGCGACGCCACGAACCTCATAGCCCGCCGCCTCCCAAGCCTCGCGCGCCACGCCGAGCATGGCGCTCTTTCCCGTTCCGGCATAGCCGACGACAATGCCAAGGTCGCGCCCATCCGTGACATGCGCCAGCGCCTCGGCCTGCTCCCCGGACAGGACAAGGCCGCGCTGTTCGGCGCGGGCCAATGCCGCCTGCCTGTCGGCCTCGTTGACTTCATGGCGTTCGCATTCCGCCATCAATTCCGCCGCGCGATGAAGGCGCTGCTCCGCCTCGATCATGTTGCGCGTGGTGAGCCGATCTTCACCGCGTCCGTCCTGCCCGAGTTCGACCAGATAGGGCGCGTTGCGTATTGCACCCATCACCTCGTTGAACTGGTCAATGCCGTCGCTATGCCGGTGCGCGAACATCGCCATGTCGCGCCGCGTGAAGGTCGATTGCTGGTGCGTGATCGCGTCCAATCCTATGGAAGGATCGGCGATGATCCGCGCGCCGTTGTTGCGGGCGATCTCGCGGTGCATGTCCACGCGGTCGGCAGCTTCAATGCCTTCGATCCTTTGTGCGGGTGCGCCGATCTGGCTCTGCGGCTCCAAGCCGATGCCCTGCGCCTCAAGACTGCGGTGGTCAATCCGCGCGTCGATGTCGAGTTCGGCAAGGCGCTCGTTGACTTGGCTTGCCCAGCGCTCGCGCCACCGCTCCACCATCTCCGTGCGGTTCCAGTCCCGAACCTTCTGGCCGAAACCGTTCTCGTCCACCGAGCGCATGGCGAGCATGACATGGGCATGGGGTCTCGGCATCCCGTCCTTGCCGATGTCCCAATGCACATTCAGGTCGGCGATCATGCCCTGATCGACAAACTCGGCCTGCGCAAAATCGCGGGCAAGCTCGATGCCTTGGCGCTCCGTCATCTCGCGGGGAATGGCGAACTCCACCTCGCGGGCAAGTTGGGCGTCCTTCCTGACCTCGAACGCCTCGACATCGTTCCACAGCCGTTCGCGGTCGTTCCATGCCTCCGGTGCGTTCTCGGGCAACAGCACCTCGGAATGGACGACGCCGCGCTTGGCGGAAAAGTCCTGCACACGGTCGATGCGTTCGTCGCGCAGCCGCGAGGCGGAGCGGTAGGCGGCGGACGCCACCGCGCTGCTTCCGGCCTTGCGGCCGATGACCTTGACGTGAAGATGATAGATCGCCATCGCGATCAAGCATTGCCACGCTCAAGCGCACGTCGGAACGACGTATAAGCGCGCCCTCCCTCGAAAAAATCTCGGGATGGACCGGGCCGTGCCAGACCGTCCCGGCAACAATACTGCGTTCGGCCGCCTTCGCAACTATCATCTCTGCATCAAAAGCTTATGGAGACGACGATGCGCAAACCACGGGACTATGATGCGGAACTGAAGGCGCTTGAGGACAAGGCGCGGGAACTAAGAAACCGCAAAGTGCAGCAGCTTGGCGAACTGGTGATCGCCACCGGGGCCGATGCCTTCACCGCCGAGGAACTGGCGGGCGCGCTGATCGTGCTGGCGGAAACCACCGATGCCGGAAAGAGGGAGGCGTGGGCCAAGCGTGGGGCCACATTCTTTCAGGGCCGGTCGCGGCGATCTGCGCCAGCGCCTGACCGCGACATTGGCGGCGCTCGGACGCAACCGGGCGGCGCGCAACCGGCATCAGGCGGCACGGGCGCGGAATGACATGCGAAGCTGGCAGGTCGAGCGCCGCAAGCGCACGCGGCATCTGATCGAACTCGGCGGCCTCGTGGTCAAGGCAGGCATCGTGGACCTGACCGGCGATGATCGTGCCATGATCTACGGTGCGCTGCTCTGGATGGCCGACAAGCTCAGAAGCAAAGACGGAGAACACGCGCGCGACGTCTGGACGAAGCTGGGAAAGACGGCGTTCGATGCGGAACGTCCAGCAGGCGCACATGACAGAACTCAACCGCAGCAGGATCGGGCGTGACCGATGGCGGGCGGCGCGGAGACCTCACATATCGCAGCGCTGCCCGCCATCGCGTGGCAACGCCGCGCAAAGCCAAGTCGCCGTTCATCATCCAAGTACGCCAGCATGCAAACGGAGCGTTTCGCGGAACTACTCCGAGCGCCTTCTGAACAGCCAGGCAGCGCTGCTCAATGTCGTGACGGCGATCAAGGCGAGCGGCACGGTCTGGGAAACAACTTCCGCAACAGGAATGTCCTTGAGGAACACGCCTCTGACGACGACGAGGAAGTAGCGCAACGGATTGATCAGCGTGACCGGCTGGAGCCAAGTCGGCATATTCTCGACGGGCGTGGCGAAACCGGACAGCAGCATGGCGGGAGCCATGAATAGAAATGCCCCAAGGATGGCCTGCTGCTGGGTCGTGGAGATTGCCGAGATGAACAAGCCGATACCGACAACGGAAGCGAGGAAGAAGATCGCACTGCCGTAGAGCAGAAGGAGAGAGCCGCGCAGCGGGATGCCGAAGATGAACACCGCTACCACGATGTAGAGGGTGATGTGGAACAACCCGATCAGCATGGGCGGGGTCAGCTTGCCGATCAGGATTTCATGCGTGCGCAAAGGGGAGACCATGAGTTGATCGAAAGTGCCCAACTCCCGCTCGCGGGCGATGGACAGCGCCGTGACGATAAGGCCGATGAGAAGCGCAATAGCCCCGACGAGATTGGGAACCATAAACCAGCGAAATTCGAGATTTGGATTGAACCAGTTGCGCGGCACGACACTGACCACGCCCCATGCCGCTCGCTGCCCGGCGGGCGTTTCGGCTGCTACCGCGTTGACGATCTGACCGAGATAGCCGCCGACGATCTGCGCAGCATTGGAGCGGCGACCGTCGAGGATGATCTGGATGTCGGCGGGGCGCGCGGCCTCTATATCGCGTGAGAATGTGGGGCCGATATGGATAGCGGCCAGAACCGTCTGCCTGTCGATGGCCGCGCGCAATTCATGCGGTGAGTCGGCATGCGCAACGGTCTGGAACGTTGGCGCTCCCTCAAGACGATGGACGATCTCGTGTCCCCAGCGCCCGGCGTCATAGTTCAGAACCATGACGTCCACATTCCTGACCTCCAGCGTCGCCGCGAAAGAGAAGACGACGAGCTGCATGATGGGAGGAACAATGACGATAACGCGGCTTTTGGGATCGCGCAGCACCGCGAGCAGTTCCTTG
The DNA here is from genome assembly GCF_002196855.1 of Haematobacter genomosp. 1. Classification (GTDB taxonomy): domain Bacteria; phylum Pseudomonadota; class Alphaproteobacteria; order Rhodobacterales; family Rhodobacteraceae; genus Haematobacter. Next base: position 151,304 of record NZ_NIPW01000027.1, read on the forward strand.
ACGATCAGTGCCCTGAGCCGAGTCCACCACATCTCAGCCGATCCGCTTTCTGGTGCTACGCGCTGCGATGAGGAAAAAGACCGCCCCGATCGCCAGCATCATCGCGATGCTGCTTGCGAACATCGGCCAGATGTCGCCCACGAGGAACACCGTTTGCAGGCTGGGGATCAGATAGCTGGCGGCTACGACCCTCGTAAGCTGCCGGATCACGAACGGCATGGAATCGATCTCGAAGATGAAGCCGGAGAGCAGGAAGGCGGGCAGGAAAGCCGTAAGGAGCGCAACCATCGAGGCGAGGAACTGGTTCTTGGTGAGGGCGGAGATCAGCAACCCTTGACCGAGCGCAGGGATCAGGAACGCGGAACACACAGCGTAGAGCGCGACGATCGAGCCTCGGAACGGCAAGTCGAAAAGCATGACGGCGACCACGACACAAAGCGTCATCGCCATCATCCCTAGAATGAAATAGGGCAGGAGTTTCCCGGCCAGCAGCTCCAGGGCTGTGACCGGCGTCGCCATGATCGCCTCCATCGTGCCACGCTCCCATTCGCGCGCCACCACCAGCGACGTGAGCAGCGTGCCCACCAGCGTCATGACGATGGCGATGGAGCCTGGCACGAGGAAGAAGCGGCTGGTCAGTTCCGGGTTGAACCAGAAGCGTTGCTGGACCGTGATCGGCGCACCAGACACGGGGCTTTCGGCATTGCGTAAGGCCAGCCAGTTTGTGATCGCGCCCTGCACATAGTTCTGCACGAAATTGGCGGTGTTGGGATCGGAGCCATCGACGATGACCTGCACGGTAGGACCGCTTTCGGAGACGAAAGCTGCTGTGAAAGCGGCAGGGATGACGACGATGCCGCCGATCCGGCCGAGAACGAGATCGTCCTCGAATTCCCGCCGGTCGCGGCCGTGGATCACTTCGAAAGAAGAAGACGCCGTGAAGCTGGCGGCAAGGTCTTGCGTCAGCGGCGATGCGGATTCGATCACCAGTCCGATGCGGCTACGGTTGGCGTCGAGCGAGACGCCGTAGCCGAACAGGAACAGCAGCACCATCGGCAGCACGAAGGCAATCAGGATGCTGCTGGGATCGCGAAGCACCTGAATCGTCTCCTTGCGCACGAGAGCGGCGAAACGTCGGGTGCGGCCCAGACGAACCGGGGATGTTGTCCTTGAAACCTCCGGCGCGCTCATGCCCCCATGCTTTCGTCCGAGCGCTTGACCAGTTCGATGAACGCATCCTCCATGGTCGGCTTAGGATTGGCGTCGGTCGCCACGCTGGACTTCAACTCGTCCGGTGTGCCCAGGGCGATGGAGCGTCCTCGATAGATCAGCGAGATGCGGTCGCAATATTCGGCTTCGTCCATGAAATGCGTGGTGACGAGGACGGTCACGCCCTTTTCGACCAGCGCGTTGATATGGGTCCAGAACTCCCGCCGCGTGATCGGATCGACGCCGGATGTCGGCTCATCGAGGAACAGGGCTTCGGGTTCGTGCAGCATGGCGCAGGCCAGCGCCAGACGTTGTTTCAGACCCAGCGGCAAATCCTTGGCCGACATGCCCATGATCGGAGCGAAATCGAAAATCTCCGTCATCAGCGCGATGCGCTCACGCCTGCGCTGACCGGAAAGGCCGTAAACCCCTGCGAAGAAGGCGAGGTTCTGTCCGACGTTGAGATCGCCGTAGAGCGAGAATTTCTGTGCCATGTAGCCGAGCCGGTTACGCGCCTGCGCACCGTCTCGGCGCAGATCGAAACCGGCGACGCGGCCTTCGCCCTCCGTGGGCTTCAAAAGGCCGCAGAGCATCTTGAAGGTGGTGGACTTTCCCGCCCCGTTTGGACCGAGCAGCCCGAAAATCTGGCCGCGCGGTATCGCGAAGGTGATATCGTCCGACGCGGTAAAATCGCCGAAACGCTTGGTCAGACCGTGCGCCTCGATAACCGGCAGGTCGTCCTCTGCCGGGAAGCTGCGCGAAGCCTCGGCGAGTTTGGATCGCCCGCCCGGGCCTCCGCCCAGCATATCAACGAAGGCATCCTCGAAACGCGGTGGTGTCGGCGCGATACGTGCCTTTGCTCCCGCATCCTCAGGAATAGCGGATGCGGCCTCAATATCGGGCCGGACCACCAGCCGGATCGCTTCGCCCTGAATAACCCCGTCGATCACGCCATCGCGGTCGAGCGCCTTCGCCAGCACCAGTCGGCGACGCCCGGCCATGTCGGTAAGCTTCAGGACGCGGCCGTCGACGCGTCCGGTTAACTCGCTAGGTGGTCCATCGAACAGGAGTTGGCCCTGGTTGAGCAGCAGAACGCTGTCGCAAGCCTCGGCCTCATCGAGATAGGCGGTCGCCCAGACGACGCCGATCCCTTCCCGTGTCAGGTCCTCGACCATGGCCCAGAGATCGCGGCGCGAAATGGGATCGACGCCGACGCCCGGCTCATCCAGCAGCAGGAGGCGCGGCTTCTTCAAGAGCGCGCAGGCCAATCCCAGCTTTTGCTTCATGCCGCCGGAAAGCTTTCCGGCGAGGCGCGCGGTGAAGCGCTTGAGATCGGTGAAGGTCAGCAGTTCGTCGAAGACCGCCGGCCGTTCCGCATGGGCCAAGCCGCGCAGATCGGCATAGAGATTGAGGTTTTCTGCTATGGTGAGGTCTTCGTAGAGGCCGAAGCGCTGTGGCATGTAGCCAATGGCGGACTGGATGGCGGCAGCTTCCTTGCGCGTGTCGGAGCCGAGCACGTTGATGCTGCCCTTGTCGGGCAGCATCAACCCCGTCATCAGACGCATCAGGGTCGTCTTGCCAGCGCCGTCCGGCCCGACCAGCCCGGTGATCCTGCCACCGCTGATCGAGCCGGAGACACCATCGAGAGCTGGAGGTCCATTACTCCCGAAGGTTTTCGTCACGTCCGACAGAGCGACGAGGACGGGTTGCCGGCTGTCCGTCGATCCATCCTGCATGGTCATGCCGGCGGCTCCGAAAGGGGAAGCCGCACCGTGACAGGCATTCCCTGCCGCAGCCCCTCGTCGGCTTCGGCGACGGTGATACGCAGCCGATAGACGAGGTCGGTCCTCAGTTCCGGCGTTTCTACCGACCGAGGCGTGAACTCAGCAACGGGCGATATGAAGCCGACCGTGCCCTGATAGGGGCGATCCGGTGCGGTATCGGTCATGATTTCCACGTTCATGCCGGGATGGATTCGGCCGAGATCGGGCTCGGCAATATAAGCGCGCACCCATACGGGCTGCGCCAGCGAGAGCACATAGATCACTTGGCCCTGCGAAAGGACCGAACCTGGTTCCTGCGTTCGTGACAGAACGACGCCATCGGAGGGCGCGCGAAGCTCGGCATCGGCAAACGAGGTCCGCGCCGATGAAAGGTTCGCCTCCGCCGCGTGAAGGTTGGCGCGTGCGATTGCGATGTCCTCGGCGCGCGTGCCTTCTTCAAGAAGGTGCAACGCCTCCAGCGCCGAAGCGGCGCGTGCGGCCGCCATGTCATATGCGGACTGAGCCTCATCCAGACTGGCTTGCGAGATGGAGCCTCCCGGCCGAAGCGCGGCAGCGCGCTCCAGACGTTGCTGGGCATTCCGCAGGTCAGCGAGACGTTCGGTATGGTTTGCCCGCGCCTGAGCGATTTCGGCGGGACGAGCGCCGGTTTCGAGTTTTTCGAGAGTGGCGCGCAAGCCCTCGACCTGTGCCTCGGCGGCACGGACGCTGTCCTCCAGCGGCTGGGTATCGAGACGTGCGAGCAAGTCGCCGGCGGCCACCGTATCGCCTTCCTCGACCAGCGCCTCGACCAGACGGCCGCCGACACGGAAGCCGAGGCCCACCTGCCTGATATCGACATTTCCATAGAGGAGGGCTTGCTGTGAAATCGCAGAGTCCGTCCAGCCAAGTCGTGCAGGAAGGTCAAACGCCCACGCCGCACCAGCCCCCGCGACGACAAGCACAGCCAACGCGCGCAGGACTTTCCTGTTCATGACCGGCGTCCATGGCCGAAGGAGGCAACGAGGTCGGCGACATGAGCGCGCATTACGTCGATTTCTCTGTCGCCAATGGCTTCCCATGCGAGTGTGCGAAGCGCAGCCGCCCTCGCCATGCGGAACACAAGGATACCACCCGCGAGCGACAGAGCGCGTAGCCGCACATGCTCGCTGTCCGGGTCTTCCGAGAGGAGGATGGCGACAAGCCTGCATACGATGCCGAGCATCGGACGCATGACCGCTGCATAAATCCGGTCGAAGGCTTCCGTGGGTGCCATCTGTTCACGGACGATGAAGCGCGCCCAAGGTTCGGATTGATCGCTGATCATCAGCCCGGCAAAGGTCTGGAGTCCGAGAGTGAGCATTTGCCGCGCCTCGGCATCCCCGATGACCTCTCCCCCTTCGTCCATTCTCGAAAGGCGGTCGTGCAGCATCTGCCGGGGGGCGGTAAGCTTCCCGGAGATTACCGCTCCGATGTGTTCGGCAGCGGCAACATAGAGCCCTTCCTTGCCGCCGAAATAATAAGGGATGGCCTGCTGGTTCACCGCTGCTGCCTCGTTCAGCATGCGGGTCGTCGTGCCATGGAAGCCATTGAGGCCGAACACATCGATCGCGGCGTTCAAAAGCCTTTCTCTCGTGGCATCTCCTCGTTCGGCCGTTGGTCGTCTCATTGCCGTTTCCTTTCAGTAGACCTGAAAACTAATTCATCCGGTTGATTTAGTCAATCAGATGAATTAATTTTACGAGTAGAAGCAGGCGAGCTGAGAAAGGACGGGCTATGCGGAGGCGGCGACATTCAGCGCCGATGATCGACCGTCGATGGGGCGTGCCGACCTCGCTCGCCTTCGCGTCGATTATCCAACCACGGTCCAGCATGGAGGAGTGACCATGCTGCATATCGAGTGGTGGCACCATGCGGCCTACGGGTACATGTGGCAGCTTGCTGCCCCCGGTTTCGCTTGGGAGTATCTGCGCCGGAATGACGATTATCGTCAGGAGTTCCAGACCATCGCACAGACCGGGAGACCATCTGGCCGCGACCTTGAAGCGTTCGCGGATTGCTGGGGCTTGCTGTTTCCCAAGCGACCCTGACACGCCGGCTGATCTACAAGCTGCGCTCTGGTCGCCGCGCGTGTATGCGAATGCCGTCATGCTGTTGCCTGTCAGACATGAAACCGGCACGAGGGGACCGAGAATTAGGCTCGCCCATCTCGACGGCCTCGATCTGCACCGCGCAACCGATGGCTGGCACGGCATCTGGCAGGCCGATGGCATCGCGCATCAACTGTGGCTGCCCCGCGCCGCTCCCGATGCTGCGACCTTCTACGGCACGTTCTTGCCGTTGGATGCCTTCTTTGAACTGCGATCACATGCTGCCCGGCGGTTCTGGCGCTCCGTCGAAGGCCGCCGGCCGGGTCCGGAGTTTCGGGTCATGCCCGCCCAACTCCGCCAATGGCACATCTTGTCCCTACGAGCCTTGGACGCCCGCCTGCACGGCGAGAGCTACCGCACCATCGCCAAAGTACTGCTAGGATTCAGCGGCACGAAAGAGGATTGGGAAGTCGATCCGTGTAAGAACAAGGCCCGCCGCCTCGTTGCCCATGGCATCAAGATGATGCGCGGCGGCTATCGGCTGCTGCTGCACTATCCCATCAAAACGGACAGCCATTGAGCGCGCAGGGCTTCGGCATGGCCGAAACGGCTGATATGCCGCCAGCTTCAAAACAGAAAAGGCTGCCTTTCGGCGACCCTAAGCATCTGATTACACGTCGGTTTCGAGTGTTTTATGACAGAAGTGGTTGCGGGGGCGCGCCTTGCGAACTGTTTCGCAATGTCCAAAGCGATCATCCCGCCCTGCGCCGCACTAGCAGCCTGAGGTCTTGTGCGCTACGCATAGTCAGCTGCGCGCCTTGCTGCGCCGAACCCAATCCGCCCCGCCATAACTCACGGCGTATATATAGACCTCACGCAGATCATCGTCGACTGAGAATACAACGATACCCTTCCGTCCCGCCGGGATCGCCCGAAGTCCTGGTGCAATCTCGTTGCGTCTGCTTCCCTTATGCGGGGTCAGCGCAAGGCTGCGGATCATCGCTTCGATTTCATCGAGCTTGGTGGCAGCACTGGATACTCCAGCATAGTCAGAAATCCATTCGGAAATCCAGTCGAGATCGTCAGCGACCGAAGGATGGAACCGGATGCGGTAAATCACCGATCACCAGAGGCCAGTCGGGCGCGAGCCCGGGCGAATACCTCATCACCATCAACGAAGGCATCGCGCGGCGTCTGCAGCCTGGTTCGGATCTCGTCGGCGAAGACGCCCAGCGCGACCTCGCGCTCCTCCTCGTCCTGGATCATCTGCTCCAGCGCAGCTGCCACCAGCGCGGATTGCGAGGCGAAGATGCCCGCCCCCACCTTATCCGTCAGGAAGCGGTGATGGCGGTCCGTGAAGCTCAGCGTAGTTTTGACGGTCATGAAACCCTCCTAAGTATGACTACATCATACCGAGATCGCCGCTGAATTCAACATGGACCGAACCCATCTTTGCCAAAGCGGTCCGGCATCATGATCTGCGCTAGCGCCTTCCTAACCTGACAGAATTTCGGGAATTGCGACCCACCAGTTTTCTCGCTGATTTCGGGGCTGAAAATCTTCTCCATCATCCACATTCCGCCAAAACACGATAGCAAAGACACGCGCGCCAAGCTCGCCACTGTCCTCGTTCAGAAACCTCCCAGAGGTTTCACCCGCAAGACGACCTTCGGCTACATGGATTGATCTGCGCCCGCTACCTCCCGCTCTCATCGCACCGACAAACAACGGGTCACCGGTCTTCAGTTGCCGAATGGTCTTGGACATCGCGTCAATCTTTTCATCATCCCCCCTTGCCGGGAAGGACAGATAGACCTCGCGCAGGCTGCATGGAACACCGGCTTGAATAGAAGATCCCGCGGCCGGTAATGCGTTGCTGACCCGCGCCCGGCTCGCTTCTCCGGTAAGGCAGGCACCAGGCGCGGCTCTGCTGCCATGGGTAGAACTGACAATCGACAGGAACTTGCGTGCCCGTGTCACGGCGACATAGAGCAGGCGCCAGTCGGCATCACTCAGAACCTGACTTTGTCGTGTCCAGTCGGCATCACAGACCACGACATTGTCGAATTCCAGCCCCTTGGAACTATGCGCGGTCAGCACCCTGACCCCGATCTGTTCGCCCTGCCAACTCTCTGCCCATTCGGTAAAGTCATCGAGCAAATCCGCTGGAGGAAGGTTCTCCCCCTCCACCAGCCCCGCAGCTATCTGGTGAAGGTGCCGTGACAGCACATCCGACCAAAATCCAGGATCGCTTGCACATAGCGCGATGGCGCGAGAGCGCAGATCCTGAGCACCAAGCTGCTGACCTGCATCGATGCATCTGTTCAACCAGTTCTGGATCTTCGTCGCCTCGCGAACACGCAGAAGCGGCACGAGGCCCCTGATGTTCCGGGAAACCTGCAGGCCCCTACGGGAGAGCTCTTTCTCAACCAACTCGACATGCGCGCGTTGCCGCACAAGGATTGCGGTCGACGACCAGTCCCATTCTCCAGGCGCGAAACGAGCGGACTGGTCCAGAAGCGCCTGAGCCGCAGCGGCCGCCTGAAACGCGATGCCTCGCCCCGCCGGTGCAAGAAGCTCGATCTGGCCGCGACCAGGGTCGTCATTGCGGTAGTAACTCCCCTCTGAGGGCAGAGCAGCGCGTCCGGGATTAATCGTGATGGCGTGAACCTTCATCCGGTCGGCGACATTGGCGATGATCCGGCCCGCTGCCGCGATGATCGCGCCAGATGAACGGTAGTTCCAGAACAGTTCGCGGCGCTCGGCACCGGGAAAATGCGCATCGAACTCGCGGATGAAACGGCCGTTTGCGCCGCCGAAATCATAGATGTTCTGATCGTCATCCCCGACGGCACAAAAGCGGGTAGTGTAAAGATCATCGGCCGATTTTGCCTCCGCCTGCCTGCGCTTTTTCGCCTGCTCTGCAATCTCGCAGATGAAACTGAACGAGGCCTGGGTTACATCCTGATATTCATCCACGAAGACCCAGCGATAAGTTTGCAGCGTGTAATCCGACAGGTCACCGCCGCGCGCACGATGACGTTCCAGCAGGGCCGTGGCACGCTGCAACACATCAGCGAAAGGATCGGCGCGGCCGCCTTCGGGCGCATAGGGATTTGCGATCTCCGGAGCCACATCATGAAGGCTGTGCTGCAGGCTTTCGCCAAGGATACGCAGGGCAAAGGCATGATAGGTGTGGACGGCGACCGTTCGACCAAGTGCGCCCAGCCGCGCGACAAGACGACTGCGGATTTCGTCGGCCGCTAAGCGCCCGTAGCAAAGCGCGAGAACCTCCTCGGGCGGCACACGCTCAACCGACACGAGCCAGACGATACGCTCGACCAGAACCCTCGTCTTGCCTGACCCCGGCCCCGCAAGAACCAGCGTGTCCTTCAGATCTGTTCCCGCCTCGACAATCGCACGTTGACGCTCGTCCAGCCCGGACAGCATATCCTTTTGCCGGGCAATGGTCGCAGGCCTGTTCGCATTGACGAATGCGCGATCATCATGCGGGAAGAACCCACGCACGACATTTTCGACTGAATGGGTGAAATAGCTCTGCAGCAACTCCGGCGCGCGGGAGGTATCCTTTGCAACCGCCTGTGTATAGCCCTCCATCGCGTGCAGCTGCCATATTTCCTCGGCCTGAATGGCGGCCAACCCGCGACGATATGCGTCTTTCGTATAAGAGTTGCGCTTCGTGCCAAGCAGATCGACGAAGCTGATGCGGCACTCGTCGATCTCGGGAAACAACCCAGGACCAATCTGAATTTCGCCTGTGTCCATCAGCCATTTCACCCCCCGCCCGATGATCTCCTCCAAAGATCGGTCCGACAGCGGCACGCCGTTCGCATCCGACCAAAGACCGGCAAGATCCATCTCGGCACGCCGCAGATCAGTCGCTAATTCCGGCATGGTGAAGCGCGCCTGTCCAGCTTTGTTCGCCACCATCTCGAGCGCGCGCAATATGGCGGCCTGCCGCTCACCCGATCTTATATGGCGATGCCGAACTTTAGACCATTCGGCATCCTTGTGGATCGTTATCGGAGAGCGCGGCGATAGCGCCTTGAAATCCAGTCCGAGAAATTTTTCGCGCCGCAGTGACAGCAAGGCATCGCGGATTTCGCGGGGGCTGGGCTCGAGTTCTTCTGCCTGCACATCCAGCCGCTTACCTCCGCGCAGCTTCAACCGCAGATCGGCAAGGGACATGCTTGGCGGCGGCAACGGATTTGGTTTGCGTCCCTCTCGATCTGCCGATGCCTCTTCTTCGGCGCGCCGGGCATCGTCATCTGCCTCCAGAACCTCCAGCAGCTTGCGTTCCAGAATCAACCGCGCTTCGGACTGCCTTTTTCCGGCATCAAGAGGTCGCTTGCTCATGATGGAGATCTCGATCTCATGCGCCCAGAACAATACACCGGCCTTGACCAAACCGCGCACGGCGTCATTCGCGATGGCTTCGCTCTCTAGATCGAACAAGCCCATCGCTTCGGCAAGCCTATCCTCGCCCAGCGGTTTCCCCATTTCGTCCCGCATGGTCCAGCCGCCCTGCTCTAGGATGGCAAGCAACTGTTGCTGCCGCCGCGGCAAAAGATGCCGCGTTTTCAGCCGATCAAGCCGGACGCGCAAGGCATCTAGACGCCGTACCGGTCTTTCCTTCCGCACAAGGCCCGCGCGCTCCAGCGTGTCGATAATGCGCTCGATGCGGGCAACCGTCTGACGCCAGCGCGCGGCAGAGGCGGCCCCCTCTGCCACCTTGAAGATGTCGCGGGCCATCACCCGGTAGGGGGCGGAAAAAATCCTTGTGCGCGGCCCCTTCCTTTCGGCTGCGGCACGGGAACCGGATTTGCGCCGCGCCTCGGCCATCGACAGAAAGAACCCAAGGGTTGCATCCACATCCTCTTTGCTGACCTGAGCCTTCGCGATCCGCGCAAAGCCGCGGTCGATCTCATTGCTGTCCGAAAAGAGAACGCAACGCGCGGGCTGCCCATCGCGCCCCGCGCGCCCGGCTTCCTGCACATAGGCCATCAGGCTGGACGAAATTCCCGCATGGATCACCAGCCGCACTTGGGGCGGATCCACCCCCATGCCGAAGGCGATCGTCGCAACGATGATCCTGACCTCGCCCGCACGGAACGCCACCTCCGCCTGATGGCGGACGTCCGGGTCAAGCCCGGCATGGTAGGCTGCGGCGGCCTGTCCAGCCCCTGCCAACGATGCTGCCAGGGCTTCGGCCTCGTCGCGCGTGCCGACGTAGACGATCACCCGGGCGTCGGGTTCGTGCTCGGAAAGGATCGCGCAGATTGCAGCCGTGTCGGCAGAGCCCTCGCGCACCTCATAGGAAAGGTTGTCGCGATGGGCGCTGCCGTCGATCACTTCCAGTTCGCGTCCGTTCGCGGCGCGCATTGCATCAAGGATATCCTTGCGCACAGCCGGCGGCGCGGTCGCAGTCAGACAGTGGACCGGGGCGGTATCGCTGCCGGGCGCACCCACCCCATCAAGCCAGGTCAGGGCGCGGCGATAGTCCCCGACAAAGCTGTTGCCCCATTCGCTGATGCAATGCGCCTCGTCAAAGATCCATGCGCCGATGCGGCGCGTTGCAAGCAGCCGCTTGAACCCATCCGACGCCAGTCGCGGAGGTGCAACGTAGAGCAGCGCCGCCTCCCCCCCCAGGATGGCATCATTGACGGCCTGGCGCTCTATCTCAGACAATTCGGCATTCAGATGAAAGACGCCCGGCAGCCCTGCCGTGCCCGCCTGTGCGACCTGATCCTTTTGCAGCGCCTTCAACGGTGAGATGACCACCGAAAGATCGCCGGTCCGCCGATGCCGCTCCATCGCTGCCAGCTGGAAACAGCGCGACTTGCCACTGCCCGTCGGCATGATCGCAAGATAGGAGCGGCGCGCGAGCCCCGCCTCCATCACTCGCTCCTGAACGAAGCGGTCCTCGGCATCACGCGGTCCCCGAAAGCTGAAGGCCTCGCCTTCGGGAGGGGGAAACCATTGCGCCGCCCGTTCGGCGATCGAGTCACCTTCCCGGCACCAGCGACAGTGCCCACGCCAACAGCCGCCTTCGCGCAGCTGATCCAGCACGGAGCCGAAACCAGGCACTGCCTCCAGCAACCATGGAGCCGGAGCGCTACGAGAATTTCGGTTTCTGACCCAACTGAGCGCATAGGCGAGTGACCAGCCATCTTCCGAACGCCAGCTGTGACGAAGGGCCGCCACCAAGCCTTCCAGGCAAAGCTGCCCGTCGAACATGCGGCGCAGGTCGGCCAGGACTCCGGCGACCTCTACCCGCGTGTCACATGGAGGAGCACTATCGGCCCCATACCCGCGCACCTCGTTGAACAGGGCATTGTATCCGGCCGTTCCTGGGCCAAGCGTTGTCAGAAAATGCAGGATGCGCAGCCAGTCCGGCTCCATGGCCTCAAACGCATCAAGTTGACTGCGCAACAGGTCCATCGACAAAAGCGCGTCCTGCGCCGGGTCATTGCCAAGCCAGGCCCCGTCCTCTTTGTAGGACTTTGTCAGCGCGTGAGATTGTTTTTCGGGGAATGCAAGGGGGGACAGGCGAAGTGTGTCTATGGTGACCAGGTCAGCCGCAGCTGGTTGGTATCGGGCGAGTATGCCGATATCATGCGCATCAATATTATGCCCGACGGTAAATTCGTTCCCTCGCAACCGGGCAACAATCTGTCTGGCAGCGTCGGCCTGCCCGGCAGGATCTGGAGCCAGCCGCAGCACCATCTCTTTTGACACCGTGGCAAAACCCACGACGGCAACATCGAAGATACGCTGATCACCAGCCACACCCTTAGACGCCGCCTCAATGTCGAGCGCCTGACAACGCTCAAGCAGATTCGTGCATATGGTTGAAATTAGGTCATTCATGTGGTGGTGCAGGCAGCCGATAGCGACCTTGGCGTTATCATCCCGGAATATGCCCTAAGCGTGGCAAAAACCGAGAATTGTCCATCTCGCCCAGGGCGGGAACCCGCCCCCTCACCGGCCAGCGTCGTCCAAAAACTTTCACGTACGAAAAGTGATGCATAAGCTTCACTGCGGAGAACCCACTCGGGGGATTACAGAGGTTCCCGTGTTGCAACGCTGCCAACTAACGCAGAGCATCCGATAGATCCAAAGCACGTATGAAGCTCTGTGGAGAGACCGGTTTGCGATGGGCTAAGTCATTACGCATAGACGCAAGAACCTCAATATGCTCAAGTTCTGTTCGGGAAAGGTGCGCGCGCAACTGATATCGCAGCGCCCCCAATTCAATGTTCTCCACTTCACTCACCTGCAGCTTTAGCAGGTGATCGTCTATGCGCAAAAATTTCCGATACCGGTCAATGATCCGTAGACGGTGTTCCTCAATCCAAGGGAATAGCGTCGCCAGTTGAGCGCGCCATGTTCGCAACTCTATTTCTTTGATCAGCCCGAGCGCAAGAAGATGCACGGGGCACTGAAAGCTGCGGCTGCCATAGTTCACCTCAAAACCAAAACCACGATCCGCATTCCTGCGCAGCCACCCTTCCGGAGCAAGAATGTCCTCCTCGCGTTGGCTCACGAGATCCGCAACCAGATCCAGGCGCCAGCCGCACAGTTCTGCGGCTAAATTCACAGCCAGATCCTGAAACAACGCTGATCGGCCAGATGGAACATGGAACTCTGCCCAGATCATCGCATCAATCCGCCTCACCCGACCGCTCCATGCGATCTGAACGAAACCGTCTGCGGTTGCGATCGCCGAACCCAGGAACAATATCGCCAGACCGTCGCCGGCCAGTGCGCGCTCGCGGGCAAAGCGTTGCAAAAACACCTGCCAGACCTTCTGGTCTGCCGGGGGCAGATCGCTCCCTTCAACGATTGCGACAGTCTCCGGATTTGCGACAAGCGCTTTCATCGCCGCGTCGCAACCAAGTGCATCCGCCAGCCTGGCGAGGGGGCTTTCGCCCGCCCCAACCTGAAGCCGATGGGTGCTGTGGCTGTTTTGAAACCGGCGCGCCAGTTCTGTGGGCAGCCCGGGCGGGATGGACGGATCAAGGGCAAGGACAGCGCCGCCCTGAAAAACCGTGGCCTCCGCTTCGGCAAGGAATTGCGCCGGCGTCGGCAGGCTCCAGACTTCAGGCGCCTGAATGCTCATCAGCGCACGCGCGCTGCCGCAGGTCGTTCGCAGGTTCGGAAGACCAGCGCCGCAAGGGCAGAACTCCGGATCAGGTTGGAACCGTCGGGGGCAGGCCGGAACAACCCCAACCGTTCCATCAACCGGATGTCCCGATCCGCCGCAGCGTTTCCTTCCTCGACCAGCAGATCGATCAAGGTGCCGCGCTCTTCGCCTTGACCCAAAAGCTCGACCGCCGTGCAGAACAGGGGGACAAGGCTTTCCGGCAAGCCGACCTCGCCGGGCAAGATCCCGAGCTTTTCGCCCATCGTGCGGATCGCTTCGGCGGTGGCTTTCCCACGCCGCTCGGTCACCAGCGTCTCCAGCTGGGTGCGCAGTCCGTTCAGCAGCAGAGGCGAGCCGCCCGTCACATCAAGCAAAGCGTCACGACACTCGGCGGTATCAAGCGCCTGAAGGCCGCCTTCGGCGAGCCATGCGCGCACCATGTTACGCTCCCATGGGCGGGCCCGGAACATCTTGATCTCGACCCGCTGATCGGCAGCGGGACGCGCACGGGCAATGTGCTCATGCGATCCCACAAATACCAGCAGGACCGTCCCTTGCTGGGATACCAGCTCGCGAGTGGCGAGCCAGCGCACCCACTTTTGCGCTCCTTTGGTTGCCGCTGGGATCACCAGGACCCGACGACCGTTGGACCGTTCGACCTGACGACGCAGATCATCATCCCCGCCAGTGAAAAGACTGCCGCTGAGAACCCCCTCGCCATCCCGCCAGCCATCGGCCAGTTCCGCAATGGCCGTGGCCGCATCGCTTCCCCAGATCCCGGGTGGGGCCACCACAAAGCGGATGCCGGGGACACGGGTGTCAAACAACGCCTGCAGCGCATTGTCCGAGAGCGGCGAGCGGCGCTCGGACTGATCCGGGCGGGCGCGGCGGTGGTAGAAGCTCGGGTCATAATCGACCCTCGGCTCCTTCTCCGCGATATGCAGAATTTCCTGTTCCAGCTGTTCGCGTTGACCCAGCATCTGGGCGACCTGCGCCCCCCGCAACCCATAGCCCCCCTTCCCCGAGCGGTTCAGCACGCCAAGGTCGACCATCTCGTCCAGAAAGGCGCTGAAATCCTCGGTCGGCAGCTTTTCAAAACCGCGCGGCCAGAAATTCTCAACCTCGCGGAAGATGAATGCGGGGCTCATCGCGTTCCCGTCACCCTCGGCATTGTCAAGCCGGTAGAGCGCCAGGACCTTGGCGATCAGCTCGTATCGCGGGTCGAGATTCAACGTCCACTGAAAGCGCTCGCGGATCTGCGAGTTGATATCCTCGTTGCTTTCGAACAGATTTTCCTTCTCGAGCGACCAGCGCGGACCCTGCCCCCTGGGTCGAACCTGATTGGACATCCCCTCGAGAAGCGCCTTGCAAAACACCTGAACGAGCGACGGATAGTAATTGACGCGGGTCAGCACCGCGTGAACCAGATCCGGCGAGGCATAGTCAAAGCCCGCTGCACGCATGGGCTCGGTTACCAGACGGCGCGCCTGGACGCTGCTTGCGCTGGTGGTGTTCATCGGCCCGATGCAGATCGGCTCTCCAAGATGGACAAGCGGCGAGTTCGGCGCCCTGGCCATCCGGCGCACATTGTGCAAACCCGCGAAGACGGTTTTGAAGCGCCGCGCCGAGATTTCCATGATGTCTTTGAGGCGGTTGAGGTTCGGGAAGCCGCTGCGCGCTTCCGAGGCGAGGAACATGTCGGCCTCGTCGATCAGTAGCAGGATCCTGCGCTCGCCGCCGCGATCCAGCCAGGCGAGGATGCCATCGCGAATGTCATCCGGGCTTTCCGCCGATTTGGACAAGACCTCGCCTGCGGTGAGTTCGCGCTGGATCAATGTCCAGATCTGATCGGCGGACTGCACTTGGCCGCCGAATTCATCGATCTTGAGATAATAGGCATGACGCCCGATATCGACCTGGTGGAAGCGCTTGCGGACATGGTGCAGCAATGCGGATTTGCCAAGCTGCCGGCCGCCATAGACCAGACAACCATCCGCCGTGGTGGATTCGATCTTGGCGATTTCCTCCTCGCGGCCAAAGAACATCTCTGGCGGGATTTTCCCGGGGCTGGTCGTATAGGGCTGGAGATAGCCGAACGGGGCGGCGCAGGTGAAAAGCCGCTCCATCCACGAACTGCCCGTCGCCAGATAGAGCAACTGCGCCTCGTCGATCAGCAGCACGGTCTGTTTCGCGCGCCGCATGGCCAGGGCAAAGTTCTCTCGCCGCGCCTTGGTCAGGGTCCCGAAAACCAACAGGATACACGGGGCATCGCGCCCGACCTTCGCCAACTCGCGCGTGACCTGTTCGTCGTCGATGTTCCCGCTGGCCAGAAACACCGGATAGCTGCCCCTAGCCTCACTGCCGAAGGCCGGTGGCAGGAACCAATGCTGCGCCGTCAGCTCATCGCAGCGCATCCGCATGGTGCGCAGTTGCGACGAGAGAATGGTCTCCCTCTCGATCACGACCGAGGTGAACCCGAGCCGCTCCATGAAATTGCGAAGAGACTGGCCCAGGTCGCCGCGATTGGGGCTCATCGCATTTTTCAGCGCGCGCCAGTTCTCGAACAACTGGCCAGAGCGCTTGCGTTCCCCTTCGTCCAGCGCGGTGAAATCCAGCGGTCCGAGCCGAGCCCCCTTGTCGATGGCCGGCGAGATTTTCCCTCCGCCGGTATCCTCCGTGGCGAGGGCCACAACGAAATCGGGGTAGAAGATCGAGAAATAGTCCTCTTTCCCGTCTTCGCTCAGAGCGAGGTTCTGTCCGTTCTGCAAACGGATCACGATATCCTCGACGGTGAGAAGATCGCGCTCCGCAAGGCTCGACACGACCTCGCGCGCCTGCGCGACCAATTCCGGAACACCCTCAGACTGATAGCGTTCAATCAAGGCCCGCAGCCGACCTTCCTGGTCGCGCATGATCCTGTCGCGCACGGAATCGCGCAGCTGCCGACCAACGTCGAGGACCGCCGCCAGCTGAGGGAAATCGGCCGGAATATCACGGGCGCGTATGCCGTCGCGCATGGGCAGAACGGGGTCGCCTTCGGAAGCCCTGGAGACGACCTTTTCGATCACCGTAAGCCGGTCGAGCCATTGCTGTATCTCTTGCGACGTGCTGAGGTCGATGCTTTGCAGGGGCTCCAGCTCGTGGCGCAGTGACTTGATGCTGCTTTTTGCATCCTTGACGGCTGCCTCCAGCACCTCGTCCTTCTCTTGGGTCAGGTCCACCAGATCGGATTCGGCCAGGATCCCCGCTCTCTCAAGTCGGGCCAGGATCTGGCCCGCGGGAAGAAGCGCGCGCTCCTCGAAATGTCGCCGCAGGGCGGTCACCTCGTCGGGCGCAATGTCCTGAGGTGAGGAGAGCGCCTCCAACAGACGGGCACGCTGAATGCGCCGTTCTTCGGCATATGCGGCATCCTCGGGCGCAAACGGCTGACAGATGCCGGGCAGGCGCAGCAAGGGGAGATTCATGACATCCGAGATGCGCCCCGCCGCAGCGACGCCGGCACGCCCTTCAAGAACAGCAATGAGATCTTCGATTGCTCTATCAACGCAGATTTGCACCGCTGCATCGAGGTCGCCCCCGGACGACGGCTCGCCTCTGACCTGCTCCAGCTCCTTCCTCAGGTTGCTGATATACCGCTGCAAGCCCTCTCCGTGGCGACTATCGACGCCACCATCTTCATGCCTTGCGGTGCGCCAACGCAAAAGCAGCTCTGCCCCATCGCGTAGCTTACGACAGATCCAGTCCAGTGCCGTGCCACGGATCGCATCGCTTCGGGGGCGATCGAGTTCTTTTTCTTTCGTGGTAACAAGATCTGCAGCAACGCTCTTGTCGCCCGTTAGCCCCAGCAGAAACTCGACCCCGGCATCAACCGTTGCGAGGTCGTCCAGGCTGGCGGCCTCGAAGAACCGGCCCAGCTCGCCTTGCGCGGAAAGGATACCATGCAAAACGGTGTTCGAGGGGGCGTGCTTGTGTTGAGCCGCCCGCGCCCCAGGCAGCCAACCCTGAATCTCCGCGACCACTTGCGGCAGGCGGCGTTGCTTTTCGACCCCGGCCAGCGCACGCAACTCGGCGACGCTGGGCTGAAGATCATGCCGCAATTCGGTCAGGCTGTTCACCACACCGGCATAGGCCGACCATTGGCCGGCGAGCGACAGATTGGCCAGCAGATCTCGCGCGTTGGTGTCTCGCGCCATCAAGGCCGGACGCAGAAGCGCCGCGAGTGCAATCCCGCGCGCTCGTTGCCCCGCCAATGCGCTTTCGCCCGCCGCGCGATCCAGTGCCGACATCGCCGAAGCGAGCAGCTCTCCCACGGCCTGGGTCGAGGGGTCATAGGGCCCGGTAATCGCCGGACCAACGGCAAGCGCACGGATCAGAAGCGGTGAAATCGCCACGTGATAGCCATTCTCATCCGCCAGATCGGCGAAATGCCACGCCAGAGCCGTCTCGCCGTTGCCAAGGTAATCCGCCAAAAGATCATCAAGCGACCTGCGGCCGGTCCAGACCGCCGCAGGCTCTTCGTCTGCGCCCTCGTCGTCACCTTGCGCGTTCTGCTCTGACGCTGCGGGCGCGGGTTCATCGAAAATGGCCGAAAGCCGGGCAATCTCTCCCGCGGCTTGCGGCAAATCTTCTTGCGGTGCCGGGGCAACGATCTCTGTATCTGGAACGGTGGCGGGCTCGGGGACCACTGCGACCACAGGCTGGGGGGCGACCGTGTCCGATGCCGCCTGATCCTCTGGAGCCATCGCATCTTCCGCAGGTCCGGGCATATCCTCGTCGCCGGAGGGTCCCACGTCGGCACCCACGACGGCAGGAGTGCTCTCGAGTTCCTGCAAGGCTGTGCGAACCGCTTCCTCCAGAAGTCCACGGGCCGCGTTCTCAGCCTCCTCCATCAGCTCCGCTTGCTTTCCGGCGGCCCTCAGTTCGGCTTTGCTGCGGTCTCGGTCCGCCCGTATCTCGTCTTCGACGCGCACCGCTTCATCGCGGCGGCTGAGGGCAATCTGCCAATCGGCTTCTGCCACGATCACCGGGCCGATGGCGGCTTCGACAGCGTCGATGTCGTAGCTCGCCTTCGCTTGCGCGAGAAGGTCCTCCCCCCCGGGGAAATCGGAAAGCCAGCCAAGCGGAGCAAAAAACGCGGCCCGTCGGGCTTGGGCCCTTTCTTTCTGCCGGGTGTCTGCTTCGCGCAGATGCTCAGCGCAAGCGGCCTGAAGGTCTTCGGCCAACCCCAAAAGGTCCGAGGCGACATCAACGTCCGCTTCCAGCAGCCGATCCAAGGTCTCGCGCATCTGTTCGCGCAGGACCATCCATTCCGGTAGATCCCCCTCTTGGCGGTGCGCAGCCGTGGTCTCTGGCGGCGGGCTGGCATCACCTTTCAGAAACCGTATGAACAACTCGAACACGGCCCGCTGGGTTGGGGCCATCTTCCCGACAATCTCGTCCATCTCCCCCGCCTCGAGAAGGGTCGGGTCAGCGTCCAGTTCGGCAATATCTGGCACCGCGCCTTTCAGCCATCTCCAGGCTCTGGAGCTGGGCGCGCGTTGGCGGTCCTTTTCCCGCCCGGACCTCTGGAATGCCGATTCCAGCGAACGACACCAGCCCGGGTTCGCATTCATCCGCTCAAGCAGCGCGGGATAAAAAAGACCGTCATCGCCCCTGTCGGCTTTGTCTATGAAGTCGAAATGCTCTGCAAATCTCCGCCGGTCACTCGGGATGATCTGAAAGATTTCCAGAATCAGCTCCGGCGACAACAAAGCCCCCCCCCCCTCGGACAACATCAACGAAAGTTCCTCTCAAAGTCATCGGTTAACACGTTATTGCAGGCCCTGAAGCTCATCCAGAGGAATTATGTCCTCCTTATGGCAATTGGCGCCCCAACCATGCCATCGCCGTTGATATCAAAGACCGTCGCCGAAATCGCCCGCGCCTGAACGGCGTCTGAAGCCGTGAAATCATGGCGATGCACACCACTGACCCGCCACCCCGCAAAGCCCTGATCAAGATGGATGGTCAATTGCCGCCCATCTTCCAGAATGATCGCAAGGCTTCTGCCATGCGCCATTCTGGACTTTGATTGCAGGGTGACGACAGAGCCGGGGGCCAATTGCCGCATAACGTCACAGCGCACCGCATCGGAGGGGAATGCATCATGCAGAAGCCGCGGCTCGTCGCGCGCCCTGTCCGCAAAGGCCAGCGAGATTTCCTTGCGCGCGCCTGCTGCGCCCGGCGACGACTTCAGCACCTCTGACAGCAACCGCAGCGTGAAGGGGGTGAGGAGATAGCGGTCGCTATAGATCAGGCTCCGAACGCCGACCGATCGCATCGCGGTGATCTCCAGCGGCGCTTTTGCCGCCAGCCATTTCCAGAACCGCTGTCCGAAACCCGCCACGGGCCCGTCCATCTCGTTGCCGACATTCAAAAGATGGGCATTGCCAACCCCAAGCTCGACCAGCCTCAGTGCAGATAGCCTTGCCCCGATTGCAAGCTCTGGCGCGGGGCCGGTGATCACCGGGGCGATGGCACCACTGCCCCACTCTGTGCCGGGCAGAGCTTCGGTCGGGTCCAGAACCGCAAGCGCCTCGCCGCCGTTCCCGCAATCGAAACCGGCAATGACACGGGCACCCGCAGCCATCGGGGATATATCTGCCCGATGCAGATCCGCCACCGCGGACAGGGCAAAAACCCCGAGTTTGCAAGAAAGGTCGAAACCCGCGCCGGTCAGTGCCTCGTTGGACAAATGGAGACGCGCCCGCACGCCGGCTACCACCGCGCGGTCAAGCACGCGACGCAGACGCCATCCGCCAAGATCCCAGGCCGCGGGGTCGCCATGCAGCCAGATGTCCAGCGATTTCAGACGGCCGGATTGCGCCCGCTCGGCCAGCAGATCGACAGCGCTTCGACCAGCCAGCCTTGTTGCCGGGCCAAAGACCTGCTCGCTTGGGTCGAGCGCCAGGCGGCGGTGCAGCTCTTGACCCAGTTCCAGCGCGCCGGGCCGATCAAGAACAAGGTCACGCCGGTTGAGATCCGGGCGCAGGATGCACGACGGGCACCCTTTGCGACAGCCATCGGGGCAATCAAGCTGCGACACGGCACGGTCCAGACAGGCCTCGAGCATCGAAGGCTCGGCCATACGGGCGACGAGACCTGCCCCACCGGCCGCACGATCGTAGAGAAACAACGACAGGCGCACCTCCTGTGCCGGCCCGGTCGAACGGTCGGTTGCGGGACCGATCTCATCCGGCTCTACGCCAAGTCGTTCGGCAAGCGCCTCACGCAGCGCGGCGGCCAGGGCCATGGCCCCGCCAGCCGTGGCGCCCAAGGGCAACTGCCACTCCCAGATGTCGGTTCTCGTGATCTGGGCAAGGTGGATATTTTGCTGGATCCGGCCGGGCGTATTCGCAGATGGGCAATAACCGTCCTGGGTCAGCTTCAGATGACGCCCCCGCATAAGCGGCCGGTGAAAGCGCATGGTTTTCGACAACACGGTGTAGATCCCCGGCTGAGGTCGCGCCTCGGCCTCGGCGCGCCCGCAATCGAGGCAGATCGCAAAGCCGCCGCCCAGCGGGCCGGCAACCGATGGCGCCACCAGCCCCGCAGGATCACAGCGCATCCGACCAACGCCGTCGCCCAGAGCGACCCAGTCGCCGCCATGGGCCGAAAGCCGCAACGGATCGGTCTCGACATGGACAAGGTTTTCGTAGCCGACATGGGCGGGTTTGCCTCCAAGGAACCCAGCGGGCCGCAGCACCTTTCGGAAGGTCAGTTGCGTATGGCCGCAATTCGGACAAACAGACGGATCAGTATTGTCCAACCCAAACGAATGACAGGAATGGCACGACCAGAGCGTGCGCAGATCCTCAAGCCCCGAGGCATCCGTGCCCGCTTCCCAGGCGGGCAAGATGCCCTCGGACTGATGGACAAGTCCGTCGATCACCAGTTCCGCACCGGGCGCATATTCGCGGATCGCCTGATCCAGCGGCCGCGAGGCCGTGCCACGCCTGAAATAGCTTTCCCCGCCAACGTCATCCACCTGCCGCTCAGAGATATTGGCAAAGCTGACCACATCGGTCGGGAAGCCGTAGGCGGGCGTGAAACCGCGACGCGCAAGCTCGCCCAAAAAGAACTCACCGGCCAGTCGCTGCGCGCGCAGCTCGATCGCCTTCCGCGCATCCTTGTCGGGCGCCGCCAGCGCCCCCTCCAGCAAGATACCGTGCTCGGCCCGCCAGCGCTGGACCAGCAGCGCGAACTCGGAATGGCATTGCACGATAAGGGATTGCGGATCACGCGCGGCAAGGCATGTGCCTGTGACCAGGGGGGCAATGCGCGGGCGCTGCGCCACGCCCCCGTCGCCATCCAGCGCGATCAGGAAGGCATCGGCCAAGGCACCGGGCAAAACCGCCTCGTTTGCGGTCTGACCCGCCCCCAGGAAGGCCCCGATGCTGCCCCGCACATCCTGCCCGCCGTTTTCGGAAAGCCAGGCCGCCAAAAGCGCCGCATTGACGTGACGCTGCACCAGAGACGGGCTGTCGAACCACACTTTCGGCGCGACGATGGGCCTGCGCAGAAAGACCGAAGGGTTATCGAATACCCGGTGATCGAGCGGCAGATCGCGGCAGAAGGTCAGGGTGAAAGCCCATGGCTCGCCCCGCCGCCCTGCCCGCCCGGAGCGCTGGCGGTAGTTGGAAAGCGCAGGTGGCACGTTCGAGTTCACGACCAGCCGCACATCCGCGATATCGACGCCCATCTCCATCGTGGTCGAGCAGTTGAGAAGATTGATCTTCCCCTCGCGGAACTTTTCCTCATAGCGCTTGAGCGTCGGGCGTTGGATCTGGGCAGAATGTTCCTGCGCCCGGATATAGGGCGGGAAGGCGGCCAGCCTGTCATGCATGTCGGTCCACAGCCCCCGTGCGCGCAAGGCCGCAACCTCGGGGTTGGTCTCGGCCCAAAGAGCGGCTTGCGCGCGCTGCTCGGGGGTCAGGCCGCCGGCATTGACTACGGGCAGTCGCGGAAAGCTCAGCTCGACCATGGTCTGCGTCGCATCGTTCGGGCTGCGTCCCGCGACCGACCAGCCGTAGGGGCGACGCGTCACCGGGCAAAGCCAGGCCCGGTCCAGCCTCTCGACCGCCGCGCGCCCGAAGTCCAGGCGCCAGGCACCCTGCCCGATGTCGCGCGCCGCCCCGCCACAGATCAGCGACCAGAGCGCGGCCAGAACCTCGCCCGTGCGGTCTTGATCCAAGGCGGAATCGGGGCTGCCGCCGGTCAGCGCATAGACCAGCTTGACGAGTTTGTTGCGTTTGCTTCTCGGTCCCGGCCAGCGACGCGACCGCTCGGCCAACTGCTCGGGCGGGGCGTCCGCCGGGTGAATGGTATTGAGCAGCCCGTAGCGCGGCGCAACAAGCGGGACCATTTCACGCGGGATCTCGACCGCGAGCGACTGGCGGAACACCATATCCACCGCCAGATGCGCCAGTGCCGCCCAACCCTCGGCGTCGACCCCCGCCTGCGCGAGCGGTGCTGGCGGCCCAGCAAGCCGCGCTCTCTCTGCCATCGCCGGAAAGACCAGACGCACGAGGCCCATCGTTTCAGGGTTGTTCTGCACCCTCGGCCGCCGGAACAGCTCTCGGAACAGGAATGCCTCCGACAGCTTCAAGGGATCGTCGGCCATTTCCTTGCCAATGCGGCGACTGCGCCAGATGTCGCCCGCGTGGTCTGTCAAATCGACATGCCCGGCCAGACGCTGCACCAGATCGCGCCAGGCGACAGGCGCGGATGACGCGCCGGTCAGCTTTGCAAGCTCGCGCTCTTTGTCCTCGGCCATGTCATCGAGACCGACGGCCCGCAGCTTTGCCACATCGTCTTGCAGCTTGGCGATCTGCGCCGGATCGCCAATGGCACCTTCCTGCACGCGGTGCCACAGGAAGGCGCGGGTCAGACCGCGCTCGGCATCTTGCTGAAGTTTCGCGGCAAGACGGGCGACGCCCTGGCGGCTGTCCGTGAATGTCAGCGCCCGCCGCCCTCCTGCAGGCAATCCGGGCGCCCCGTCCGGCGGCACGATATCGTCCATCAGCCCGCCAAGGGCATTCCCCATCAGGAAGGCCGGGCCGAAACGCAGCCCCATCAACCGGGCCGATCCGTCCCGGTCGCAGCATTTGCGGTCGGACGGATCGTAGACAATCTGAACCCTGCGCGCCCGAATGCCCTCGGGTGCGGCATTGTCAAAGATGCGGGTATCATCGGCAAGCCAGACATCCTCGCCCGGCATCAGCCAGGCTTTGCCCGTCTCCGCAGCCATCACCTCACCCTCATCGGGTTCGGCATCAAGGGCGTAGTCATCCCCCTCACCCGGTTCTGGCGGTTCCAGCCTGGGTTCCGCTCCGCCATGGAACACTCCCTGCAGGAACACCTGACCACAATCGGAGCAGGAGACGACTTCATAGACCGGCGCACCACAGTCACAGCGCGGCCGTGCCGAGAACCAGACCGCGCCGAACGGCCAACCCGCTCCATCCGCCGCAAGCTCGGGTTGACGACAGCCGCAAGCCGCGTCGGGACAGGCCCAGATCCCGCCCTGAGCGCGGTGGAAGAGATGTCCGCGCCACGGCAACAGGCGTCGCCCCTGACGGGTTGCGCGGCCCAGAAGGTCAAGCATCCTCGCCGCCGCTGCCCGTTTTGTCGGGTCCCCGGACAGAACCATTGCAACCCGCGAAAGAGTCAGCCCCTCTGTCGCCATCTCATGCCAAAGATTTTGTACCCGGGGATGGGGCGCCAGAACGGCTCCGGCGGCTTCGGGGGTCATCCGGGCCAGCACGTCGGCATCCAGCGGGGTGTCAGCGCCCGGCTTCGGTAGGACCGGCGCATCTTCTTTGCCCTCGATGACAGCGATCCGCACCTTATTCTGCCCGGCAAGCGCCGCTGCATAGGCGCGCAGCTTTGCAGGCGCATCCGCCTCGCCGCCAATCGTCGCGGAGGTCGCCATCAGCCGAACGTCCTCCGAGGCGACACCAAACCCGGCCCGCACGCGGCGCAACAGCAGCGCCATTTCAGCGGCCTGGCTGCCGATATAGCTATGCGCCTCATCGAGAACGATCCAACGCAACGCCCCCTGGCTCGCCTCAAGCAAGGGTTGATCCTTCGTTCGCAGCAACAAATACTCAAGCATGGTGATATTGGTCACCAGAATTTCGGGCGGACATTCCCGGATCCTTGCGCGAGAGCGCAGCTCGACCCGGTCCGATTTGATCGCGGCCTCGCGCTCGGTCTCGGGCGTGTCACCGTTCAGCAGCGCGAAGCGGACCTTGCCGCCAAGTCCGACCGCCCAGGCTGCCAGACGCTCGCGCTGGCTCTCGATCAGGGCGTTCAGCGGATAGAGCAATATTGCCCGCACGCCGCCGCCCGGCCTTGGGTTTGCAAGGATGTCCTGCAGGATCGGGATCAAGAAACACTCGGTCTTGCCGGCCCCGGTGCCCGCCGTGACCAAAACCGACTTGTCGCCCTCCAAGCTGGCACGCCACGCCTCAAGCTGGTGCTGGCGCGGTTGACTGTCACGCGCCATCCTATTGCCCGGGGCACGGTCAAGCGCATTGACCAGATCGGCAGTCAGGATCCCGCCGGCCAGATCCCCCATCGTCTCATGTGCCAGACGCCAGGATTTCGCGGCCTCGATCACCGGATCGGCGATCAGCGCCGTGGGTGCCCCGGGCGGCGCGGACAGGACGCGCAAAAGCAATGCGTTCAGCCCCATCGACGCCAGCCGCGATCGCGCAACCATGCCCCGCGCCGAACGCTGCGCCAGATGGCCGATTGCGGGCAGCAGGTTGGAATTCGAAGCATTCATCGAGCAAGCTCCAGGGCAAGGGATACGGCGGCAGGCAAAGCAATGTCGAACCAGATCGGATCGGCGGCGCGCAGGGCGATCAACTGAAGATGTTCGCGGGCGTCGGACTTGGGTCGCAAGCCGGTCGCCACTTCGGCCGCCACAAGGGGCGCGTGCAGAAGCGGGCGAAAGTCCTCGCTCACCGGCAAGGAAACGCTCAATTCCACAGCCGCGACGCCCGCAACCCCATCAGGCAAGCTCAGCGCACGGCGCAGGGCCTCCTGGGCCGCGGCTGCAAGCGTTCGGCCGGCACTGGGTCGCGCCAGTGGGACGATTGCGCCGGTGGATGTGACCGCCAACGGACGTTCCCCCGCCCTCGCGAGCGCCTGGCCCAGATGGGCCGAGAGTTCGGGCCGCAAAGCGATGATTTCTCCGATCGTCCGGGCCAGGCGATCGGCAACCAGGGCCGTGATCTCGGCCTCGGGAATGCTGGCAGAGCGAAGCCGCGCGCGAAAGCCATCGCGCACCGAGACCAATGCCTCTGTCCAGGCGGTGCAGGGCACAAGGGGCCACCAGATCGGGCTTTCGGTTTCGATCTCGAGCGCTGCCGCCCGGTCTGCCCGACCGACCCGCAAGACCAGAGCGGCCGCGGCGGCTGGAACCTCGGCAAGGGCCTGGACCTGATCCAGGGAAGAGGCATCCCCACCCTCACGAACGGCGAGGATCAGGCTCCAGATCCGGTCCCAGCCCAGATCAGCAGGCGCAGAGAGCAGATGCTGCCATTCCTCGACATAGGTCTGCACCCGCATCGCCCGGGTCGATCGGGCGATGGGCTGCGCAGACCACGCCAGCGGCCGCATGACACCGCGTGTCTCCGAAAGCCCCTGGACAAACCAGATCCCCTCTTCCTCACCCAGCCACTCCGCCGGGTTCACAAGGCCCTCGGCCTGTCTGGTCGCCTTTCGCGCCGGATCGCCCAGACAGACAGCGGCCAGTCTGGTGACGCCAGCCCCGAGGTTCCAAAGCGCATCCGCCGGTTCGACGCTCCAGTCATGTCGACCGATCTCCAGGCGGGGGGTCTCTTGCCCACCGCCGACCAGCCGCAAATTCACCTTGCCATCTGCGCCCTGCAGAGCCAGCGCCTGATCAAGAACCGACCCGAACTGTGCAAGCGGAACCTCCCCCGCGGCTGAAATGGCCACCTGCGTTCCGCTGCGCGCCATCCGCATCAGGACCGCCCCCTCGCCCGTAGCAGGCACAACGCCGCGCCAACCAACCAGGCCGCGCCGCGACAGGGGCTGATTGGCGCAGACCCGCTCGCCCTTGGCGCTGATGATCCGGGCCGTACGCGACGGCCAAAGCCCGGTCATGGTCAGGCTTTCGGCACGGATCGGGTCTGTCAGGCGCAGGCCGACCGTGCCGGGTTGCCCCTCTGCGCCGAGCTGGATCCCGGCGCGCCCCTCGGCGCCGACCGCCACCGCCTGCCGCTGCGCACCTGCCCACAGATGCAGATGCAGGCCTTGCGGCAGACCCGAGGCCCGAAGCGCAAGCTGACCGTCGGCGATCTCGCGCAGCTCCAACCTCATCGCTTCGGGCAGGACCACGTAGCGGGTTCTGGCCAGAACGACCCCTGCATCGCACCATTCGGCAACATGGCCGCCAAGCACGCCCGGCACGGATCTGGTGCGCAGCTGCTTGCCAAGAGGCCGCATCGGCGCATCCCCCTCGGCCCCGAGCACCACAGGTTGTCCAAGAAACGCCGCAAGCCCGCCCTCAACCGTGAAACCAGAGAACGGCACCCCGAGCACCACAAGCCCGACGCCAGGCGCATCTTTTTCCGCGCCAGTGGCAATAGAAATATCATGCGCGCCGAAATGCGCGGTCCCGCGGCCGGAAACCGCCCAGATCACGCCCCCCGGCCCCGCCGCATCTTCGGAGAAATGCAGCTTATCGGCGGTCGACGGTGTCACCCCGGCCGGTGCCAGCACAAAAACCCGGTCCGCCCGTGTTTGCCCACGGCCTGAAAGCGGCACCAGCACGTCCGGATCCACGGCATCACTCGCCTCTGCCCGCCAGAGCGAGAGCGCTTCATCCGGCGCTGGCTGTCCGGCGTCGACCAGCACCCGCGCAAGGAACCGCCCATCGGCATAGGCATTCAGGAAAACCGGCTCATGCGGGGCGAGCGGCAAAAGCAGCGCGTCTCGACCGGCGTTTCGAACCAGTTCCCAGCCCCCGTCGACCGGCACGGCAAGGAAGCCTGCGCCCGCGTCATCGGTCAGCCGCAAACGCAGATTGCGGTCGACAGCCGGCAGGTGTGCATTTGGCAGGCGTGCCCGCTCGGGGATTTCCGCAACACCCTGCCAGGAACCGTCGGCCTTTCTGCGCAACTGCCTGCGCACAAGGACCGGGTCCGACCTTTGATCTTGCCGCTCGCTCAGCAGTGCCGGGCGCACCAAGGCCTCGAACGCCTCTGGCGACAGGCGCAAGGGCAGGGTCTGCCGCCAAGCCGGGCGATGGGCATCAAGCCAGCCCTCAGCCGCCTCGACAGGCAGATCGGCGGGCAGGATATTCCTCGCCGCAACAATCGCCAGCGCGAGTTCGGCCATAAGGCGGGCCTGTTCACTCGTTCGCAAAACCTGGGGCAGGCCCTCGACCAGCCTCAGCGCGATTGTATCCGCAATAGACGCACCAAGAGGGCCCTCACCCTCGATCGCGGCCACCAGCCCCAGCAGAGCCCCGCGATAGCGCGGCGCATTCGCAAGGGCGAGATCGGGCAATCCCCCTTCGGCAAGAAGGGAATAGAGAAATTCCCTGTGCCCAAGATCGCTGCGGCGCAGCGCTCGGCCCCAGGCGTCGAGTCCACGGCTTGTCAAAGCGATTGCGACCGGGCGGTCATACGCGAGAGAAAGCCCCTCGAACACAAACTCCCAGGTCAGCTGACCGCCGCGAAAGCCGGTCCGGATATGCTCTGACGCCCAAAGCGCAAACCCCTGCGCGGTCGATATGGATTGCGCGACTGCGCCGATGCGCGGACCGAGGAAAACGCGCAAATCCTCACGCTCGGCCTCGGTGATGTTGTAGGCGTAAAGCGGGCGGGCATCGGGATGTTGCAGCCCATTACGCGCAAGGATGCACTGCACAACATTCATCGACAAAACCTCGAATTCAAAATTCCCTCTGACCACCCGCAGCGCCCGATCATCGGCAATACTTTTCGCAGCTGGAATGGAAACTGCGGATCATTCGATGATCCCGCATATACTAGTCCCAAAAGAACCCCTTGGGATTGCGCGGTTTTCGCAGGAATGTATCCAGCCTAGGATCCGGCTTGAATGTCCGGCCGGTCTCGGTGGTGGTGTCACGCGCATGAATACCGCCGGTGCCATCAAGCCCCAAATTAAATCCCCCCTGTCCCGGATCGGACCTCTGCGACGCCAAAAAGGCGTTCCCGCCGCCCCTGACTATTCCCGCCATCCCGGGTTGTGACAAGATGCACCTGTGAAGCAGGTTTCGGCAGTGCAGAGCCACCGTTTTGCACCAGCCGATCACGCGCAGCCCCCCCCATGGCTCACCCGCGCGATCGTTTTGAGCGATCACTAGGCACTCGCTCAGCATCAAGCCGCCAAGACGGAAGGACGTTCGGTATCTCTGCGACGCCACCATCCTCAGATACCCGCGCCATCGAATTCATGCTGCGCCCGCGCAAGTGCTGCGGCGAGTTCAGGGGCATTGGCGGCGACGATATGCTGTGTGCGGGGATCGCGGCCCTTTGCATCATCCAACAGCCCCAGGCGGCGCATCACATAGAACAGCATCGCATATCGGACGGTCAGCACCGACCGCCCATCCGCCATATCGTAATCCTTTGCCACCACGGCCTGCTGCCCCGGCGACAGTGCGGGGTGCGGGACCAGGATGATATCGAAGGTCTCATGCCACAGGCGATCATGCGCTCCTTGGGCACCGGGCGCGCAGGCTGCGCCGATCTCGAGAATCCGCGGCAGCAGGAAATCCTTGAACCGCCCGATCTCGTGGCACCAGCCGCGGACGTGCCAGCGGAACCCGTCATGGCCAAAGGCGTGGGGTGTGATCCTGCGCCAGCCCGGGTCCGGACGGTCGCGGCTCATCGACTGATAACGGACATCCAGCGATTGCCCCTCGCGGATGGCCGCAAGAATGGCGCGCAGCACGCCCGCGTCCACCTTGCGGCGCGGCGTCAGGGCAATATCCATCTCGGGCGGCGCAGAGAGCCAGCTGGACCCGGCCTCGACCAGACCCTCCGCCAGCGTTCGCAGGCGCATGAGGTAGGCGTCGGGATCGGGGTCAAGGAACACAGGCCGAAACTCCGGCCCCGCCACATAACGACGTGCACGCTTGTCATAGATGGCGTTCTGAGGCGCATGGTCCTGATATTGCGTCAGATCCTTGGAGGCCTGCGGCACCGATACCCCAAAGGTGTCGATCAGGTCGGATCGGTTGACACCCCCTTCCCAGAACAGGCGGAATTCGATGAACTCCAGCCGCCGCTCGACACCCCATTTCAGCATTACGCACCACCAGCATATAAAGTATGTGGACATTGTTAAACTGTCCGTATATCTTTTATCCACACTATACCCCAGCTGTCAATCAGGTCGAGGCCCCCATGCGGATTTTGCACACTGCCGACTGGCATATCGGTCAGACCCTGAACGGCTGGACGAGAGAACATGAACACCGCGCCTTTCTGGACCATCTGCGCGAGCTGATCGTGACCCAGCGAATCGACGCGCTTTTGATCGCCGGGGATGTCTTTGATGGCATCAACCCCTCGGGCGAGGCGCAACGCCTGCTTTACGAGGCCATTGCCGGATTTCACCGCGCCAATCCCCGCCTGCAGATCGTGATGACATCGGGCAACCACGATCCGGCCCAGAGGCTTGAGGCGCCCGAGGCGGTGCTGGCTGCGCTTGGCGTGCATGTGATCGGCACCTTGCGGCAGGGGCCGGGCGGCGTCGATATGGACCGCCACCTGATCGGCTTGCGCGACAGCAATGGAACGCTCCGCGCCCATGTTCTGTCCGTGCCTTTCCTGCGCGCGAGCGATCTGCCGGGCCTGCAACTGGGCGCCTCGGGCGGAGCCGAGCCAGCCGTCACTGCCGCTGCCCGCGCCCTGCATCTGGCGATGTCCGAGGCGGCGGTTGCCCGCACGAACGGCCTTCCCCTTCTCGCCATGGGGCACCTGACCTGCGCCGGAGGCCTCGAATCCGAGGGGGCCGAGCGCCGTATCCTGATCGGTGGCGAGCATGCGGTGCCGCCCGACATCTTTCCGCCCGCGCTATGCTATGTGGCACTCGGCCATTTGCATCGACCGCAATCGCTCGATGGCGGGCGGGTGCGCTACTCCGGCTCTCCCTTCCCGCTGTCTGCGGCCGAGATCGCCTATGACCACGGCGTCACGCTTCTGGATCTGGACGAGGGCATCGCGCCCCGCCACATTTCCCTGCCGCGCCCTGTCGCCATGCACCGCCTGCCTGCGCGCGGCGCGGCACCCTTGGCCGAGGTCGTGGCCGCGGTGGCGGCCCTGAACCTTTCGCCCGAGACGCCGCGCAACGCACAGCCCTTCGTCTACCTCTCGATCCTTGCCGACCGCCCGGTGACGCAGATCCGGGCCGAGGCGGAGGCGCTGATCGAGGCCCTGGCCCTGCGTCTTGCCGGGCTCTCGATCATCCGGCCAGAGAGCGCCGCCACCCCGGAGGCCCCACCCCCAAGCCTTGCCGACACCACGCCCGAGGATCTGTTCATCGCCGCCTTCCGGCAAGCGCATGGGCAGGATCCGGGCAGCGCCCATCTGGCCGCCTTCCGCGATGCCCTGTCTGAAGTCTGATCCCGGAGTTCCCCGAAATGCGCATCCTCTCCATCTCCGGCCAGAATATCGCGAGCCTCGCCGAGGCTTTCACGGTGGATTTCACCGCTGAACCGCTGGAGGGCGCGGGCCTCTTTGCCATCACGGGCGAGACCGGGGCGGGCAAATCCTCGATCCTCGATGCGATGTGTCTGGCGCTTTACGGCGACGCGCCGCGCCTTGCGGGCGGGGCGGCAACGGATGAGGTGCCAGACCCGTCCGGCGACACGATCAAGGCCCGCGATTCCCGCGCCATCCTGCGTCGCGGTGCGGCACAGGGCTGGGCCGAGGTCCGCTTTACCGCCCGGAACGGACAGGATTACATCGCCCGCTGGCAGGCGCGGCGCGCGCGCGACAAGGCCGATGGGCGTTTGCAGAACGTCTCGCGCTCGCTGTCCAGCGCCGCTGACGGCAAGGTTCTGGCCAGCCAGCTTTCGGCCGTCAACGAGATGATCGTGACCCAGACGGGGTTCTCCTACGAGGAATTCCGCCGCACGGTTCTTTTGGCGCAGGGCGATTTCGACGCCTTTCTGCGCGCCGATACCAACGACCGCGCGGGCCTTCTGGAAAAGGTCACCGGCACCGGGCTTTACCGCGATGTCTCGATCCGCATCTATGACCGGCATGACACGGCGCGGCGGGCCCATGATGCGCTGATCCAAAGCCGGTCGGGCTACCGGCTGCTTTCGGACGAGGAGCGCACCGCGATGGAGGCGGAGAGCGTGGAGCTGACCGAGGCCCATGAGAGCGGCATCGCCGCCGCCAGGGCCTTGCAAACGCAGCTTGACCTCCATACTCGCCACACCGCAGCCCTGCGGCACCTCACGCTGGCCGAGGCGGCCGAGGCGGAAACCATCGCCGATCACACCGCGGCCGCGCCCGAGCGTGCACAACTGCTGCGCCTCGACCGTGCCGCCCCTTTGCGGGCGCCGTGGCTGGCGGTCCAGACCTCTGCCACCCGGCTTTCCGTTGCGACCGTCGCGGTGGAGGCGAGCCGCACTCTGGCCTCGGAAGCGGTGGCAAGAACGGCGGCGGCAAAGCAGCAATCCGATCTGGCCGATGCCACCCGCGCCGCCCGTGAGGCAGAGTTCAAAGCCTTCGGGCCGATCTGGGATCAGGCGGCGGCGCTGGATCAGCAGATCCTGTCCGCCGCGACCGAAGCCGCACAGGCCGAAGGTCAGGCCGCCCAAGCCGCGCAGGACACCACAGGCCTGCATATTGCACTGGACGCCTTGCAAGCGGAGGAAGCCCGTCACCGCACCACCCTGACCGAGACGGAGGCGGCCCTCGCCCGCCTTTCGGCAGATGCGGCCCTCGCCGACATCTGGGGGCAGGTCCGCGCCCAGATCGAGGATCATGCGACGGCCAAAGCGGCACAGACCGCAGCCGCAGGCGAAGCCGCCAGGCACACGGAAACGCTGGCCGGGCTGGCGCAAGATCTGGCAACGCTGGCCGCGCAGGACCAGACCGACCGGACTGCCGAAGCCGATCTGGACCGGCAATCGGCTGAGCTTGCCACAGCCATC
Organism: Haematobacter genomosp. 1; assembly: GCF_002196855.1. GTDB lineage: Bacteria > Pseudomonadota > Alphaproteobacteria > Rhodobacterales > Rhodobacteraceae > Haematobacter. Next base: position 183,749 of record NZ_NIPW01000027.1, read on the forward strand.
AGCGCGGAAGACGCCGCCCACCCCGCCCGCCGCGCCGGGGATCTCGCTGCGCTGTCCTCGGCTCTGGCCGATATGATCCGCGCCGGGGCCGATCACGCAGCGGCCAGCGCCGACCTTGCAAGCGCCAAGGCGAGCGGAGAGGCCGCCACAACCCTGCTGGCCACGGCGCAGGGCGAGGCCGCCCGCGCAACCGACGATCTGGCCCGGGCCGAGGCACAGGTCGCAGCCCTGACCGCCCCGGTGGAACGGGCCGATCTTGCGGCATCCGACGCGGCGCAGGCCCTGCGGCTGCGGCTGGAGCCGGACACCCCCTGCCCGGTCTGTGGCGCGACCGACCATCCGACCCATGCCGATGCTGCGTTGGCGGCACTTGCCGCAAGCCTGCGCACTGATCTTGCCGCCGCTCGGGTGGCGTCCAATTCCGCCCGGTCGCAACTGGCCGAGGCGCTGCGGCAACAGGATCGTGCAACCGAGCAGGCCAAACAGGCCGGAACCGACGGCGCCCGCGCCGGGGAAAAGACCGACGCGGCACGGAAGCTTTGGCGCGATGCCAGCCTGCGCGCGCGCGACCTGCCCGATTGCCCCGCCCTGCCTGACGATCCGACACAGGCTGCGCCTCTGCCCGCGCTGGCAGCCGACGCGGCACACCGCCAGAAAACCGAGGCCGACGCGCAAAGCGAACTGGCACGGATGCGGCAGGCGTTGAGCGATCTGACGGCACAGCGCGAGAAGTTGCGCAATGCCTTGAACGCGCATGTCACAAGCCGTGAAACCCTGACAGCCGCACAGGCCGCGGCCCGGAATGCCGAGACCCTTGCAACGCATGATGCCACGACCGCCGGGGCACAAGCCGCCCGGCTGGAGGCCGCCCTCACCCCCGTCCTGACCGCGCTGGATGAGACGGGCGCGCTGGGGGACCTCGCCCTTTCCGACCGCCTTGCCGCACGGGTTGCAGGGGTCATCCGGCTGCGCGCAGCCCGCGATCAGAGCAGCGCGGCACTGGCCACCCTCGTCCCCCGCATCGCCACGGCTGCAAGTCAGGCCGAAGGAGCAGCCAAGCTAGCCGCGACCGCCGCAGCGCAGGCCGAGGCCCGCAAGGCGACGCTCCTCGGGCTGCAAGCCGAACGCGCGGGCCTTTTGGACGGCGAGGCGACCGCCCCCCACCGCACCCGCCATAACGAGGCGCGCAAGGCGGCATTGGCCGCGTTTGACCTTGCCAGCGCAGCGCTGACCACCGCGCAGACAGAAGCCGCGGCGGCAACCGCCCGCGTGGAGGGCGCGCTGGCGGAACAGGCCCAATCCGAACAGGCCCGTGCCGGCGCGATGGCCAAGCTGGACACGGCACTGGTGACAAGTGACCTGACCGCTGCCGATCTCGACGCCCTGTTCGCGGTGACACCAGAGGCCATTGAGGCCCTGCGCACCAAGATGCGTGCGTTTGATGACGCCGTCACCTCGGCCCGCGCCACCCTGACTTCGCGCAGGCAAGACCATGCGGCGGCCCTTGCGGCTGGCCTGCCGGAGGATCCCGCCGAAGCGATCGCTGAAAAACTCGCGGAAATTGATGCACTTGCGACCGCCCGCGCGCATCGCATGGGCGCCATCGCGGCCGAGGTCCAGCGCGATGCGCAGACCCGTGCCGGCCTCGCCGGGCTAGAGGCCGAAATCGCCACCGCCCGCACCGAGCTGGATGTCTGGGCGGCGGTCAACCTTGCCGCCGGATCGCGCAATGGCGACCGCTTCACCCGGATCGCGCAATCCATCACGCTGGATGTTCTGGTCGGACACGCCAATCACCATCTGACCGATCTGAACCCGCGCTACCGCCTGCGCCGCGCCGCCGATCTGGCGCTTCAGGTCGAGGATCGCGACATGGCGGACGAGCCGCGCGCTACCCGCAGCCTGTCGGGGGGCGAGCGTTTCCTTGTCTCGCTGGCCCTCGCCCTCGCCCTGTCCCGGATGGGCGGCAAAGGCGGCCTCGCCGCAACCCTCTTCATCGATGAGGGCTTTGGATCACTCGATGCGACCAGTCTCGATCTCGCCATCGACGCGCTGGAGACCCTGCAATCGCAGGGCCGACAGGTCGGCGTCATCAGCCATGTCGAGGCCATGAAGGACCGCATCCCCGTGCGCATCTCTGTGCGCAAGCAGGGCGGGGGCAAAAGTGTGGTCGAGGTCGGTCAACGGGTTTAGTTCGTTCAATGACCTGCAGGGCACACCTGAGATGCCATGCATGACGATCCATCATCCGCATTCAGGCGCCCGACTGCCAAAGCCTCCACCCGACATCGAATCACATGTCGCCTTGACCGGATAGCCGACTTCACCCCTCCGAGATCCGCCCCAAGCGGGCACGCTGCTCCTCCGTCCAGTCGTCGTTGAGACCCATAACGAAAGCCGCATCCTCTGCCAGTTTGCGCCGTTCGCGTTTCAGGACCGACCGCACAATTTCCGTCACCGCCCGGGCGATGCGCAAAAGGATCGGCTCGGCGGGCCTGATCGCCTCCAGCAGGCCGATGCGGGCCGAAGGTGCCCACGGTGCGCCTTCGCCCCAGACCAGTTTCGGCTGCTTGCCCTTTTCAAGGTCAATGTGCAGCGCGCCGGTCGCCACAAGCCCGACACCAAGTGCGACCGCGTCCGCCCCTTCGATGGCCGCAGCAAGACGCAGCTCGGCCTGTTCCACATCGGCAACCAAACCTGCCAGCTTCGCTTCCTCGGCAAGGCTCTCCCCGCGGAGATCATGAAGTGCGGCATCGGCCTCCTGACGGGCGAGGGTCGCTTCCTCCATCCGGGTTGCCTCCAGCTTGGCTTCGGTCAGGACGCGGTCGCGTTCCTGTTCGGCATGGCGTTGTTGCGCTAA
>NZ_NIPW01000028.1 GCF_002196855.1 Haematobacter genomosp. 1
GCAATTTTTCGAGGTGCCCTTGAGAACGTGCGGGTCAACCAGATCACTGTCGGAAGTCGCCGCGGCATCATGGCCATGCTCCGCGAAGACCGGAAGCGAACGGTGAGGAGAACCGCCTCTTCCCGAAAGCTATCCTTAAATAGTTATAACAATGGAAAATTTCTCGTACTTTCAGTGGGTTTTATGCTTCCATACACGCTCGGGCCCAAGAAAATTTGATTGCGTTGTCCTCCACCCTGCTTTCCCCGCGGCGCGATGATCTTCGTTATATTGATTGAGGATGATCCGATGACCCACGAAGACCATGAGCGCCTGCTGAGAGAGTTGGAGACGGGCAAAATTGAGTATGACAGTCACAGCGACGATATCTGCCTCGCGCCGGGTGTCCCGCTAACGGAGGCGCATATCCGGATCGTGGCGCAGCGTCCGTATCTGGCAGACAGCTGGCCCCAGCATCTCCGGATCTCGATCGGGCTGCCGCCGATCCCTGTGGCAGAGCTGCATCCCGATGATCTTGCCGCGGATCCCTTTGCCACCGCAATGAAGATCCGGCGGGCGAAATAGCCCAGTGACGGTCGTGGCAGATGGAAAATCCTGAAGTCGGCGCCAGTATCCTGCCGAGAGCACGTCGCGACGGGCTACCTGCTGGGCGTGGGCAATCCTGCGATGCTGTTCCGCCAGCGATAGACAGGCCCTTCATTCGCCGCTGGAGCAATCGTTAACCGACCTCGCATCGGGCGTGTCCCCGAGAAGTCCGCGAGAGGGGATCCGGTAACCCCTCGTCAAGCCATGATGACCGAGCCACAAACGCGACGATTCATCCGCGGGGACTCGCGCCGAGGATCGCCGGTGGTAGAAGCCGATGGTCTGCCGAGGTGACACCCGATGCCGCCTCCGTTCTACAGACCCGCACGCGCGGCGGCCGTGACGGGGAAAATTACCACCACAGGGGTTCAGAATTTTCGACGGGCTCCGCTTGGCCGCATATTTCGCCGCTGATGTCATAAGGCGGTCTGGAAAATCGCCCCTTCCCCGGTATGGGAAAGCGACCGGGCTACCTGCCCCCGGCTATAGCTCATCACCGTGCGCGGCCATACTCAACTCAGGCCGAACTTTCCGAACTTCATGAAAAGGGCGTGGATCGACGGCGAGTCGCCCGGTTGCAGTAGCGGCGATGGAGGTCCGACCCGGATTTTCGGCGAGACACAACACGCTATATTGCTGCACATTTCTGAGGAAATGGAGCGGGCGATGGGAATCGAACCCACGACATTCAGCTTGGGAAGCTGACGTTCTACCTCTGAACTACACCCGCGCGCGGATCGTGTAACATCCCCTGCCCTCGCTGCGCAAGGGGCGATGGCTGCCTTCGCCCCGGCTCTCACCGCGATCTTCGGGTTACCTATCGCTCGTCCGCGATGACCTTGCCGTCGTTCGGCAGCGTTCCTGGCGGCACGATGCGCACCACGCCCTTCAGCTTGGTAACTTCGGCGAGCTTCTCACCCAGTCGGTCGGCGGCAGCGGCGGCGGCATGTTCAGCCCAGAGCTCCATCCGGTCCTGTTCGCCTTCGCGTTTGACCACGAGCCGCACCTTGCCGGTTCCCGCCACGGAACGGGCAACGGCGGCTACCTGCTCGGGCCGGACGAACATGCCCTTCACCTTTGTCGCCTGATCCGCGCGGCCCAGCCAGCCGCGGATCCTCCGGTTGGTCCTGCCATCCTCCGATGGGCCGTTCAGGATCGCGGACAAATCACCCGTGGCAAAGCGGAAGAGCGGGTAATCGGCCGAAAGCCGGGTGACCACGACTTCGCCCACCTCTCCGTCTGGCAGGGGCTCCCCCGTGCCGGGGCGCACGATTTCCAGCAGCACACCTTCGTTTACCACCATGCCGGGGCCATCGCCCTCATAGGCGACGATGCCCAGATCCGCGGTGCCGTAACACTGACGAACCTGCACGCCCCGCCCGGCAAGCTCCAGCCGAAGCGACTCGGGAAGCGCCGCGCCGGAGACGAGCGCCATCCGAAGCGAGCTGGTATCCGCGCCCTGCTCCGCCCCCTTGTCCAGAATGATCTTCAGGAAATCCGGCGTGCCCACATAGGCGCTCGGCTGGAATTGCTCGATGGCGATGAGTTGATCCGCGGTATTGCCGGGGCCTGTCGGGATCACCGCGCAGCCGATCGCCTCCGCGCCGCTTTCGAACATGAAGGCCGCGGGCGTCAGGTGGTAGGAGAAGGTGTTGAGCACGACGTCCCCCTGCCGGAGCCCCGCCGCGTGCAGCGCCCGCGCCGCGCCCCACCAGTCCGGCCCCTTGCCCTCCGGGTCGAAGATCGGGCCGGGGGAGATGAAAAGCCGCCGAAGCTGCCCCCGCTCGGTCGCGGTGAGGCCGCCGAAGGGAGGGGCGGCCTTTTGCAGGGCGGAAAGGTCGGACTTCCGAAGCACCGGCAGCGCCGACAATCCGTTCCAGTCCTCCACCCGCTCAGGGCTATCCTTGAGGCGATCCGCCCAATAGGGCTGCTCACCGCGCGCGCGGGATAGCGCCGCATTCAGCCGTGTGAACAGAACCTTGTCACGTGCGGGAGGATCCAGGGTTTCCGCCTGGTCGTAGGGTTCGCCCATGGCGTTCTCCTTCAAGCCAGCCAGCGTTTGCGCCGGCGGTAGTGCTTCACATTGCGATAATCGACCTTGCCGCCGCCCCCGAGGTAGAAGTCCTGTACGTCCGGGTTGCTTTTCAGAACCTCCGCCGCACCCGACATCACCACCTGACCGTTCTCTATGAGATAGGCCCGGCTCACTACATCCAGCGTCGCGGCCGCGTTCTGTTCCACCAGCAGCACGGATAGACCCTGCTCCTCATTGATCTTGCGGATGATCGCGAAGATCTCCTGCACCAGAATCGGTGACAGGCCGAGCGAGGGCTCGTCCAGCATGACGAGCTTCGGCTCCGTCATAAGCGCGCGTCCGATGGCGAGCATCTGCTGCTCCCCGCCCGAGAGATATCCGGCCTTGGAGCGGATACGCTCCTTCAGGCGGGGGAAGTAGTCGTAAACCTGTTCGCGAAGCTCGTTGTAGCGGGCGGAATTGCCGCCGCGATAGGCAGCAATCAGGTTCTCGTCCGGTGTGAGATGGCCGAATATCCGCCGTCCTTCCAGCACATGCACCAAACCGTCGGCCACCCGTTCGGGCGGTCCCATCTTCAGCAGGTCATGTTCCCCGAAGCGGATCGTGCCGCGTGTGACAAGCCCGCGCTCCGGCCCGAGCAGGCCGGAGATCGCCTTCAGCGTGGTCGATTTTCCCGCGCCGTTGGAGCCGAGAAGGGCGACAACCTCGCCCTCCCCGACTTCCAGGGACACGCCCTTGATGGCGAGGAACACCTTGTCATAGATCACCTCGACATTCTCGAGGACGAGCCCCGGCATGGGTCAGTTCCCCGCCTTGTATTTCGCAGCCGAACTCTCGATCTCCGCCCGCACGACATCCTGATAGGCCGCGTGCCAGTCGGAAACCGGCACCCAGGCGGAGCCGTCCCATTCGGACACCCGTCCGGCACCGCCGCCTTGATGATCCGTCGCCGTGATGGTGATCGGCGGCATCAGCCCTTCGGCATCGAAATCGACGATCTTCTCGAACCCGGCCTTCAGCTTCTCACCCGTCAGCGGACCACCGCCGTCGGCCAGCGCGAGCCGCGCCCCCTCCACCGCGACAGCCATCGTGGCCACCCCGAGGTTGTAATAGCTGGTGCCGACATTGGCCTTGTCGCCCGCCCCGTGACCGGCGTCGATCACCTTGGACTGGATGCGCTCGAGGATGGGGCTGTCCATGCCGGAAGCCGTCGCCTCGAAGCGCTTGACGCCCTTCATCTGGGCCGCGCCCACGTTCGCGGCATCCGTCTCCGCCAGCCAGATAACGGAATAGATGCTGTTCGGATCGATGCCATTCTGGATCGCCGTGCGGACGGAGACCGCCTGCCCGCCGCCCGCACCCCAGATCATCACGTAATCCGGGCGGTAACGCCGGACCTCCGACCATGCGGCGGACTGTTCGTTGCCGGGGCTGGCATACGGGAATGCCTTGACCTCGAACTTCTCCTTTTCGGCCAGATCGTTCAGGATCGGCAGCGGCTCGCGGCCGAAGGGGCTGTCGATATGCACGATGGCGATCTTCTTGCCTTCCAGACCGCCGTGCGACTTCATGTATTCGACAAGGTTTGCTGCCTGCGACCAATAGGTCGCCATCATCGGAAAGACATAGGGAAAGACCTCCCCGTCCGAAGCATCACCGCGCCCGTGAACCGGCGTGATGAGCACTACCTTGTCCTTGTTCACGCTGTCGATCATCGCCGCGGAAACGGGCGTCGACAGGAAGTCGAACAGGATCGCACCCTCATCGCGGGCGCGGTTGTAGGCTTCAATGCCACGCTGCGGCTGGTTGCCGTGATCGCGCACGATGGCCTCGAACTTGGTCCCGTCGATGCCGCCTTCCGCGTTCACCAGCGTCAGGTAGTCCCGCTGACCCTGGTTGTACTGCCCGGTGACGAAGGTATAGACGGCCGTGAAATCCTGCAGCAGGCCGATCTTCACGTCATCGGCGCGCGCGGGGCCGCCAAGGGCCAGTCCCGCCAGAACCACCGCGGTCATCGCGCCGCCACGCATCCATTTCAGTCCCATGTTTCCTCCCATTTTCCCGGCTCCTCCTTCCGGTCAACTCGTCAGCTTCTGGCGTGGCGGAATGGCCAGACCAGGAAATACTTGCGGATGTTGTCGTAGATTTTTGCCAGCCCCAGCGGCTCGAACAGCAGAAATCCGATGATCATGGCGCCATAGATCATGAGCGGCAGATGCGAGATGAAGTTCTGGCTGACCGGAACCCACCCCGCCCCTGCCAGAGCGGCGATCGCATTCGTCAGCACGATGGGCGCAAGCAGCACGAAACCCGCGCCCAGATAGGACCCGATGACGGAGCCGAGCCCTCCGACAAGCACCATGGCGACGAGCTGGATGGAAACGTTGAAGCCGAACTGTTCCGGTGTCACCGCGCGGTAGTAGCAGAAAGCCAGGATCGCCCCGGTCACTCCCCCCATGAAGGAGGAGGTGAAAAAAGCCATCAGCTTGTAGCGGAAGGGATCAACCCCGATGACAGCCGCCGCGAAATCCTTGTCGCGGATCGCCACAAGGGCGCGCCCGAAGCTCGTCCGTTTCACGTTCAGGAAGAACAGCGTCATCAGGACCACCCAGCCCAGTGCAAGCCAGTAGCGGGAGGCGAGGCTCTCGATCGGCATGAACAGGAAGCGGACCTCCGGCGTGCGGAGCGTGGCATGGGCGCCGCCGGAAATCGCGGGAACGTTCACGATCACCCAGTCCACCAGATACTGCATCGCGAGCGTCGCCATGACGAGGTAAAGCCCCTTCACCCGGAGCGCCGCCGCCCCGAACACCGTGCCGATCACGGCGGCGACAATCCCGGCGGCAAGCAGGGCAATCTCGAACGGAACCCCGGCGCGAACCATGTGGATCGCCGCATAGGCCCCGATCGCCATCACCGCCGCGAAGCCGAAGTGCAGCTGCCCCGCCAGCCCCATAAGCAGCGTGAGCGACAGCGCCGCCGCGCTCCAGATCACCCACGGCAGAACGTAGGAGCCGAGGTAGAGGTCGGACAGATACAGCGGCGCGGCCAGCGCCAGCAGCAGCAGCAGGATGACGATGGTCCTGTCGGCAGGCACCGGCCAGAGCGCGCGGGCGCTTTCGTAGCGGTTGTGATGGACGCCGGAGAGACGGTAATACATGTCAGATCCTCTCGATGTCCTCGCGCCCGAAGATGCCGTAGGGGCGGATCATGATGGTCAGAAGAATGATGAGCGAGGTCACGACATCCCGCGTACCCCCGCCGACGACGCTGTCGAGATAGCCGGGGATCACGGCCCCCAGCACTCCGACGAGGATGCCGCCCACCAGCACCCCGATGATGGAGTCGAGCCCCCCCAAGATGACCACCGCCACTGCGGGAAACAACAGGGTGGAGAGTGTCCAGTCCACCCCCTGCGCAGACCCCCAGAGCGTTCCCGCGACGACCGCCGTCACCCCCGCCAGACCCCAGGAGATGCCGATGGCGCGTTCCACCGAGATGCCGACCGCCCAGGAGGAGATATGGTCATCCGAGACGGCGCGGAGCTTGGTGCCGAGCCGGGTGCGGAAGAACAGCAGCGCGGCGATGACCATGACCACGCCGATGGCCCCGCCGATCAGATAGGTGCGGTTGATGAACACGTCCCCCACGATCACCGGAGCAAACCCGATGCCGAGGTCGAGCGGCTTCGGCGTGGTGCCGAGAATGCCGGGCACCAGCCCGCGCAGCAGGATGTCCAGTCCGAGGGTCAGCATCACGATCATGATGATCGGCTGACCGACCATCCGGCGCAGCAGCAGCCGCTCCACCACCAGACCCAGCGCGAACATGGCCAGCGCCGCGCCGATCACCGCCACCCACATCGGCAGGCCCAAGGAGAGCAGGAGCCAGACCGCGTAACCCGCCGTCATCACCAAAGCCCCCTGCGCCAGGTTCGGCACGCCCGCGGATTTGTAGATCAGCACGAAGCCGAGGGCGACGAGGCTGTACATCAGCCCGGTGAGCGCGCCATTGATCACCAGTTCAACGAAATAGGCCATCAGCGCCCCTCCCCGCCCTTGACGTCGCGGATGGACAGGCGGCGCTCGATCACCCCGGTCTGCCCGTTCTCATAGGTGATCTGCGCGCGGTAATCGACGCTGTCCTGCCCGGCATAGATCGCGTCGATGATCGTGGCATAACGGTCGTCGATCAGGTTGCGGCGCAGCTTGCGGGTGCGCGTGACCTCCCCGTCGTCCGGGTCGAATTCCTTGTGGAGATTGACGAACCGGCTGACGTTAAGGTTCGCCGGCATGACGGCATTGACCTGCGCCACGACGTCCCCGATCAGCCCATAGACCTCCGGCCGCTGGGACAGTTCGGCATAGGACGTATAGGCCACGCGGTTTTCCTGCGCCCATTGCCCCACCGCAGCGAAGTCGATGCAGATGATCGCCGAGAGGAAGTCCCGCCCTGCGCCGATCACGCAGGCATCCTTGATGAAGGGTGAGAATTTCAGCCGGTTCTCGATATAGGTGGGGATGTAACGCGTGCCGCCGGCGGTGTGCATGACCTCCGATACGCGGCCAAGCACGACAAGCTGGCCATCCCCCTCCACCTGCCCGGCGTCACCGGTGTGCAGCCAGCCGTCGCGGAGCGTCTCCGCGGTGGATTTGTCATTCTGGAAGTAGCCGTCGAAGATGTTGTCGCCCCGCAGCAGGATCTCCCCATCCTCCGCGATCCGCATCTCCACGCCGGGAAAGGGGCGCCCCACGGTGGTCAGCGAGATGTCCTCCGGCTTCTGGGCGACCGCCAGCGCGCAGTTCTCCGTCTGGCCGTAGAATTGCCGCAGGTTCAGGCCGAGCGCGCGGAAGTAGAGAAACACGTCCTCCCCGATCGCCTCGCCCGCGGTATAGGCCCGCTTCACCCGGCTGAGGCCAAGGTGATCGCGGATCGGGCCGTAGATCAACACCTCTCCCATCGCGCGGCGCAGCCGTTCCGTTGCCGTCGGCACATGGCCGGAAAGGCGCTTGCGCTCCAGTTCCACCGCGAAGGGCATGAAGGCCTCATAGAGCCGCCGCTTCACGCCCGCCGTCTCCGCCACGCCGACCTGAATGCGCGTCAGCATGGCCGACCAGGCACGCGGCGCGGCGAAATAGAGCGTGGGAGCGATCTCCCGCAGGTCATGCAGCGCGGTTTCCTGCCCCTCGGGCACGTGGACGGTGAAGCGGAGCGCCATGGCCGCGCCCACGGAAAAGATGAAGTCCCCGACCCAGGCCATCGGGAGATAGGCCATATGGACCTCTCCCTGCTGGAAGTATCCCGCCGCCGCAGCGTTCCGCACACCGGCCAGCACATGCCCATGCTTCAGGGGAATACCCTTCGGCGCGCCTGTGGTGCCGGAGGAATGCAGCAGGATCGCCACATCATGCACGGAGGGCCGCAAGAGCAGATCTTCCGTCAGCCCCGGCTCCGCCGCCAGCCGCGCCCTGCCCCGTTCGGAAATCTCGCTGAAGGCGACGACGCCCGGCGCCTCCTTCCCCTTCAGCCCGCGCGGATCATCATAGATGATGAGACGGAGACCGGGATGGGTTTCGCGGGCGGCGAGCAGCTTGTCCACCTGCTCCTGATCCTCTGCGATGGCGACATGAACGCCTTCGCGCTTCATCTGCTGCGCCAGTTCCTCCGCCGGGGCATCCGCATAGGCAGGCGACGGGATCGCGCGGAGCGCCACGGCCCCCAGCATGCCGAAATACAGGTTCGGCCGGTTGTCCCCGATCACCAGAACGATGTCACCCTGCCCGACGCCCTGTGCCTCCAGCCCGGCGGCAAAGGCAAGCACGGCGTCGTGGTAATCCTTCCAGGTGTACTCCTGCCAGATGCCGTGGTTGCGCTCCCGCAGGGCCACATCGGAGCCGTGGTCGCGCGCATTCCGGGCCAGCAGGCTCATCAGGTGATCATCGGCGACCCAGTCGGGATGCAGTGCCTCGGGCGCGGACAAGGGCGCGGCGCGGACCGGCTCAAGCTGCATGGCGTGCCTTTCCGATATAGGCTTCGACCACTTTCGGATCGGCGATCGCCTCGCGTGCCGGACCCTGGGCGATCTCGGTGCCGTTGGACAGGACGAGCACCCGGTCGCAGATCGCGGTGATCACGTCCATGTGGTGCTCGATGATGAGAACCGTCAGGCCCAGCGCCTCCTGAGCATCGAGGATGAAGCGGACCATGTATTCCTTCTCCTCCTGGTTCATGCCCGCCATGGGCTCGTCCAGGACCAGAAGCCGCGGCTCCGCACAAAGGGCGCGTGCCAGTTCCACCCGCTTCTGAAGGCCGAGCGGGATGACATCCACATGCTCGTCCCGCGCGCTTTCGAGTTGCAGAAGATCGATGACCTCCTCCACCTTGCGGCGATGCGCGACCTCTTCCTTACGCGCCCACCACGGGTAGAAGAACGAGGCCAGCGGATTGGGCTTCATGTAGATGTGCCGGCCCATCAGGATGTTGTCGAGCACGCTCATCCCGTGAAACAGCGCGACGTTCTGAAAGGTCCGCGCCACCCCCATACCGGCGATACGATAGGGTTTCAGGCCGTTAATCTGCCTGCCCTCAAGCGTGATCGTGCCTTCCTGCGGCGGATAGAACCCGGTGATCGCATTGACGAGGGTCGTCTTGCCCGAGCCATTCGGACCGACCAACCCGAAGATTTCACCCTGCCGCACCGCGACCGAGACATCCGTCAGCGCCTTCACCCCACCGAAACGGCGGCTCACGTTGTCGCAGACCAGCACAGCTTCCGCCGGTGCGACCGCTTCCGCCGGTGTTACCGCTTCCGCCGGTGCGACGGCAGGTGAAGCCCCCGTCACGCGCGCGGCCCGTTGAGCAATGTGAAATGACGCAGCGGCGACTGCGCGTGAAGCGCGGCCCGACGATCCTCCCGCATTCCCGTTCCTCCCAAAACAGGTCCGGCATGCCTTAGGCATTTTCCGGCAATTTGGAGGTTAGCATGATTCTGATTTCTGGTAATATGAAAATAATCGTAAATATCTTTCAGGATATCGGAAAGTGCATCCCAATCTGGTCGATCACCTGACCGCTTTCATCGCCGTGATAGAAACGGGCAGCCAATCGGCCGCCGGGCGCGCCTTGCGGCGGCCGGTTTCCTCCATCAACTACTCGCTCGCCCAACTGGAGACACAGTGCGGTTTTCCCCTCATCGAGCGCGCCCAGCGCCCCGCCACGCTGACGGAACAGGGCCGCGCGCTCTTTGCCGAGGCGAAATCGGTGGTGGAGCGGGCGCGGCGTTTCACTTCGCACGCCGCCTCTCTGGAGCAGGGGCTGGAGACGCGCATAAGGGTGGCGGTGGATGTGCTTTTCCCACGCGCCCGGCTGACGCAGGCTTTGGGCCGGTTCGCGGATCTGCATCCCCGGGCCACCTTTCAGTTCTTCAACTCATCGCTCGCGACATTGTGGGACGATCTCCGCGGGGGGCGCTTCGACATGGCCTTCTCTCTCGCCGCAGCCATTCCGCTGGACATGGAAGCTCGCTCCTTCGCGATAGAGACGTTGTCGCCCGTCTGCGCGATGACGCACCCGCTCGCGGCGCTTCCCCTGCCGCTCGCCGCCCGCGCCTTCGACCGGGAGCGCCAGATCTATTATGTCGGCGCGCCGGAGATCGACATGGAACGGGTGGGCCGGGTCTTCTCCACCGATGTCTGGACGGTGAATGATGTCGAGCAGATCCGGCAGATCGTCCTTTTGGGTCTCGGCTGGTGTTTCGCGGCCTCCGGCACCTTCGAGGACGAGGTCCGGTCGGGGCGCATCCGGCGGCTGACCTGTGCGGATGCGCAGTTCCATCCGGCCCGCACCATCGTCGCCGCCTGGCCGGTCGAACGCCGCCCCGGCCCGCTGGGACGTGCGCTGATCGACACGATGTCGGAGGTGATGGCCGAACAGGATGGAGCATGAGCGGGCAGAACTTCCGCTTGAACCCACGACAAGGCCCGCGCTACGCCTTAGGCGAAGCAACGAAGGCACAAGCCATGACACAGACGCTCCCCTCCCTCTCACTCATTGCCGAAGAACGGGGGACAGTCCTTCTGGGCTGGTCGGAGATCGCCGCTCCTGCCGTGGTGGGGCTGATGGCGCGTTCGGGTTACGACGCGGTTCTGATAGACCTTCAGCACGGTCAGCACGATATCGCCAGCATGCGGGACAGCATCACCGAGGCGACGCTCGCACAGACCCCCGCCCTGGTCCGGGTTCCGGTACGGGACTGGGCGATGGCGGCCCGCGCGCTTGATCTCGGCGCGGCGGGGATCGTGGCTCCGATGATAAACTCGGCGGAAGATGCCGCCGCCTTTGCCGCGGAGATCAAGTATCCCCCGCTCGGGCGCAGAAGCTGGGGTCCGGGGCGGGCGCTTCAGGCGCACGGCATGACCCCCGCCGATTACTTCGGCAAAGCCAACGCTTCGACCGCCGCCATTGCCATGTGCGAGACGCGGGAAGCTCTCGCAGTGCTGGACGATATCCTGTCTGTGCCGGGTATCGACGGCATCCTTGTCGGCCCGGCCGACCTGTCGATCGCGCTTTCCAACGGGACCATCGAACCGGAGGGCACGGCCGTGCGAGAGGCGATGCGGGAGATCGCGCGGCGCACGCGGGCGCGGGGCAAGCTCGCCTGTGCCTTTGGCGGCCGGGCGGAACGCGCGGCGGAGCTTATCGCCGAAGGCTATCAGGTCGTCTCCGTCGGGCATGATACCTTCACCCTTGCCAATGCCTTTGCCAGCACGGTGGACGGGTTGAAGCAGAAGATCGCCCGCTGACGAAAGCGGAACGGGAAAGGAGCGGCGATGGAGCAGGAGCGTATCGGACGGCACCGCACAGGGCTGCCCGCCCGCCTCGCCGCCTTTCTGCCAGCGCCGCCCCGAAATCCCGGCACCCCACTCAACCCGCGGCTTTTCGAGGAGCGGACGGTGGACACCACGGCGGCGGAACGGGATGCGCCGCGTATCGCCAGAAATCGCGCGCTTTCCGGAGAGAACAGGGTGGCGTGGCTGTTGAATGCGATCCGCTGCATGGACCTCACCACCCTCGCCGGTGACGATACGGCGGAGCGCGTTGCACGGCTTTGCGACAAGGCCCGGCGGCCGCTCCCCCCCGCGATCCGCGATGCGCTGGGGGTCGAGGGGCTGACCACGGGCGCTGTCTGCGTTTACCCGACGATGGTGCCCCACGCCGTCCGCTCCCTGCAGGGTTCGGGCATTCCAGTGGCCTCGGTCGCGACGGGCTTCCCGGCCGGGCTGATGCCGCTCCGCCTCCGCCTGGAGGAGATCCGCTATGCCGTGGCGGAGGGTGCTGCGGAGATAGACATCGTCATCACGCGGGAATGGGCGCTGAAGGGCGCCTGGGGCGCGCTCCATGACGAAATCGCGGCGATGCGGGAGGCATGTGGCGCGGCGCATCTGAAGGCGATCCTTGCCACCGGCGAACTGGGCGACCTCTCCCGTGTCTATCAGGCTTCCATGGTGGCCATGCAGGCCGGGGCGGATTTCATCAAGACATCGACCGGCAAGGAGACGGTGAACGCCACGTTGCCGGTGAGCTTGGTGATGATGCACGCGATCCGCGATTACCATGATGCGACGGGCCATGCCGTGGGTTTCAAGCCGGCCGGTGGCCTGAGAAGCGCGGAAGACGCCCTCGACTGGCAGATCCTGATGCGGGAGGAGCTGGGCCGCGCCTGGCTGGAGCCGCATCTTTTCCGCATCGGCGCCTCGTCCCTCCTGGCGGGAATCGAGCGTCAACTTGAACAACACGTGACGGGTCGGGGCACAGCCGACTGGCGTCAGGGCATCGCCTGAGGGGGAAGCAGGATGACCGGCCTTACCGATCTCATGACGGATCTGGATTACAGCCCTGTGGTGGAAGATCCGGCACCTGCCCGCCGCTGGCTCTCAAGCCACGGAAATCGGCTTGGCGCCTTTGTCGATGGCAGGTTCGCCCCGCCGGGCGCGGACCTTCCGGTCATCACCGCGCTCGACGGGGCGATGATCGCTCATGCAACCGAGACGACGGTCGAGGAAGGTCTGCGGGCGCTGCGGGTCGCGCGCCGTGCGGGGAAACGCTGGGCCGCACTCGCCCCCTGGGAGCGGACGGACCATCTTTTGTCCTTCGCGCGGAGGGTGGAGGAGAACCGCACCCTGCTGACCCTGCTTTCGGTGCTGGAGACCGGCCGCCCCATCACGCGGGTGCAGGAGGAGATCGCCGCGCTTCCCGGCCGGCTCCGCGCGGCTGCAACGGCCCCGTCCGACGCCCCGCTGGGTGTGGGGTTGATGCTCCTTTCGGCCGATACGGGGCTTGGCGACATAGCGCATGACCTTGCGGCGGCACTGGCGGCGGGAAATGCGCTCGTGCTGAAACCGGCGCCGAAGACCCCCCTGACCGCCCTCGCCCTTGCCGACATTGCAGCGGAGGGCGGGCTCCCGCGCGGTTTGTTGAACGTCGTGAGCGGCGGGGCTCCGCTGGGCACCGCGCTGGCGCAAAGCGAAATCCCGGGGCGGATCGTCCTTTTCGGCAGTGAAGAGGCCGGGCGCTCGCTGCTCAGAGAGACGGCGGGTCTGCACAAGTCGCTGGCGCTTCGCCTCGGCGGAACGCCGGTGTTCATCGTCTTCGGCGATGCCGATCCCGATGCAGCGATCGAGGCGATCGTTGCAGGTTTCGGCAGGCATGGCGCGCGGGTGCTGATCGCGGCGGACATGGCGGCGCGGTTCGAGACACTGCTGCTGCGACGGTTCGAGCGGCTCCGCACCGGCAACCCGCTGGCGCGCGGCAACGACCTAGGGGCGCTCCGCTCTGCGGCAACAGCGCGGCTCGCGCAACTCCTGTCCACCGCCTCGGCGGAGGGGCTGGAGATTGTCCGCGGGCGCGCGGCAGAAGGCGGCGTTGCGCCCGAGCTGATCCGGGCGGTATCGCCCGCCTCCGCACTCTGGGACGCGTCGATCCCCGGCCCGGTCGCGATCACCGCGACTTTCCGCTCGGTGGAGGAGGCGGTGGCGCTTGCGAACAACAGCCGTTTCGCCGCGCCCGTATCCGTCTGGAGCGGCAGCGGTGGAAGAGCCCTGCAGCTCGCGCTCCAACTCCGCTCGGGCAGCATCGCGGTAAATGCACCGGTCGAAGCCAGCGCGCCACCGCGGGCCGACAGCGGCTTCGGCGGTTGGTCGCTTGCGGACTGGTCGCGGCCGGAGGTGCCATCGCGCGGACGCCCGGAGCGGGCCTCGGCTCCGCCGCAGGCGATCCCGGTGAACAGCGGCGCCCGGCTGGTGATCGGAGGCGTGGCCCGGCCACCCGCAGGCGGCGAAGGCTATGCGGCGGAAGCCGGCGTGGCACCGCTCGGCTCTGCCAAAGACGTGGCGGCCGCCATCGAAAGCGCCCAGAAGGCCTCCGCTTGGAGCCGCCTCCCCCCGGCGGAGCGTGCGCGCATCCTGCACCTCGGCGCGGAGCGGTTCTCCCGCGAGGCGGGGCGCATTGCGGGCACCACCGCTCGGGAGGCGCTGGGGCCAGCGATCGACCGCTTCCGAAACGCCGCCCTGCCCCTCAGCACGGGCGAGAGCCTGATCGGAGCGGAACGGCTGATACTGAGCCAGCCGGACCCTTTCGGCATCGTCGCTCTTGCCTGCCCGGCAGATGCGCCGCTGATGGCGCCGCTT
This sequence comes from Haematobacter genomosp. 1, assembly GCF_002196855.1. GTDB lineage: Bacteria > Pseudomonadota > Alphaproteobacteria > Rhodobacterales > Rhodobacteraceae > Haematobacter. Next base: position 14,305 of record NZ_NIPW01000028.1, read on the forward strand.
TCGCTCCTGCTGCCGCTCCTTGCCCGGGGCAACCGTGTGGTCATGCTGCCCTCCCCCCGCGATCCGCAACCTGCCATCGGGCTGGCCCTGCTTCTGTCTTCGGCCGGGCTGCCGCCGGGCACGGTCAGCGTCGTGAGCGGGAACCGGGATGCGCTGTTTCCCTCTCTCGCAGGGCACGACGCGGTCGATGCGGTCTGGTGCTTCGGAACGTCGGAACTGGCGAAGGTTGCGGAGGAAATGGCGTCTCTCTCGCTGAAACCGGTGCTCGCACGGGATGGAGGTCGCATCGACTGGTCCAGCAGGGAGATGGAGGGGGGCTGGCTCCTTCATGCGGCCCGGCGTGAAAGGTGCATCAGCCTTCCAACCCGGCCCTGATCCGCCTTAGGGCTGAATTCTGCCGCGAACCCTTTTCTTCCGGCCCAAAACGCCTATTGTCTGGTTCCACCGCCGCCCCGTCGGGCAAGGGAGAAAAGAACGGATGCACGACACGATAGACTACGGTCGCCTCATGCACGAACAGATGCGGGGCCTGATCCGTCAGGTGCTTCAGCAGGTGGCGGACGAAGGTCTTCCCGGAGAGCATCACTTCTTCATCAGCTTCGACACCACCCATCCGGAGGTGGAGCTGGCCGACTGGCTCCGCGCGCGCTACCCGGAGGAGATCACCGTCGTCATCCAGCACTGGTACGAAGATCTGGAGGTGGACGAGGACGGGTTCGGCATCACCCTGAACTTCGGGGATCAGCCGGAGCGGCTCTATGTGCCCTTCGACGCGCTTCTGACCTTTGTCGATCCTTCGGTGGAGTTCGGGCTGCGCTTTGAAAGCCAGGTGGCCGATGACGAGGAACTGGATGATCTCGAAGAACATGGCATGGGAGATGACGACACCGACCCGGATGGGTCGGGCGGCAGCTCCAATGGCGGTTCGGGAGAGGTCGTCAGTCTCGACAAATTCCGCAGTAGCCCCGAACCGGGGATCCCCTTGCAGGGATCACCCGGGGAAGCCTCGATCAGCCCGCCGGGATCGGCGGGTTGACCTCCGGGGGCAGCGGGCAGACATAGGGTTCCCGCTTCAGCATCAGCCGATGTTCCTCCTGCGCGGCGGCCAAAGCGGCGGGATCGGCAATGAGATCCTGCGCCGTTGCCGCCATGATCTTCGCCGCCAGCTCCATTCCCTTGTGGGCAGCGGGCGACTTTCCCTGCGCCGTCAGCTGCCAGCTATGGAATGGCGTGCCGATCGCGCATGTGGCGACCCAGGCCTGTACCGTCGGAACGGCCCAGGACACATCGCCCACATCCGTGGAGCCTTGCCCCCCCGGCAGCGCCGCGCCGAGCGGTGCGACGAAGTCGCAAAGCGGCAGATCGGCGTCGAGCGGGCGCTGTAACCGGCGAAAGGTCTCCGAAATATGCGTGGGCGTCAGCGTGGACCGGATCGCCTGCGCGAAAGCCCGGTCCGCGTCGTCGTAGGACACGGGACCAAGCCGATCCATATGGGCCTGCATCAGCCTGTCCAGCACGCTGTTGCCGAGCAGGTTGGAGACGGCGCTGACCACCTGTTCGGAAACGGTTGTCTCCGTCATGAGCGCCGCACCCTGCGCGATCTTGCGCACGCGCGCCACGAGATCCAGAAGCTCCCGGTTGGTCTGAGCACGGATAAGCTGGCGCACCGTCGCCTTCGCCTGCACCACGTTGGGCGCGACCCCACCGGCATCGAGATACGCATAATGCACCCGCGCCCCGTCCGGCATGTGCTCCCGCATGTAGTTCACGCCGACATTCATCAGCTCCACCGCATCGAGCGCCGACCGGCCCAGATCCGGCGCCGCAGCAGCGTGGGACGCGCGCCCGTTGAAGGTGAAATCGATCCGGGTATTCGCCAGGCTGTTGGCCTCGAACACGCCATTATAATCGGAGGGATGCCAGGAGATCGCCGCATCCACGTCATCGAACAGGCCCGCGCGAACCATGAATGTCTTGGCAGCACCACCCTCCTCGGCCGGACAGCCGTAGTAGCGGATGCGCCCCGGCGTACCCGTCCGCTCCAGCCAGTCCTTCACCGCAGCCGCCGCCATAAGAGCCGCCGAACCGAGAAGATTGTGCCCGCATCCATGACCGGCGCCGTCAAACTCCGTCGTGGGCTGCGGCTCTGCCACGCCGGGTTCCTGGCCCAGTGCCGGAAGCGCGTCATATTCACCGAGAATCGCAATCACCGGGCCACCAGCGCCCGCTTCTCCCATCACCGCCGTCGGAATACCTGCAAGATCACGCGTGACGCGGAAGCCCTCTGCCTCCATCTGCGCCAGATGCGCTTCGACGGAGCGGCGTTCGGTATAGGCGATCTCCGGCGTGTCAAACACCCGATCGGCCAAGGCTACGTAAGGCGCCCGCCGCTGCTCCACCAGATCCCAGATCTCTGCGCTGTTCTTCATTCCATGCCCCTGTCGTTTGGCTCATAAAGCGGAAACGGCGAACGGGACGCAACACTCTTCTTCCTTCGGCAAGTGCCGCCTTTTCAACACGTTATGATGAAGAGGGGAGAAGAGAGTGGCGCGGTTGACGGGGCTCGAACCCGCGACCCCCGGCGTGACAGGCCGGTACTCTAACCAACTGAGCTACAACCGCGCATCTCTTTTTCGCCCGATCCCGTCGGGCGTGGGGGTCTAATAGGCAACGCCGCGGGTGGCGTCAAGCGCATTGCGCAAGGAAAAATAGATCGCATGGAAAAACTTTTGCCCACGTCCCGTCAGGAGCCCTCACCGCTCCGGCGCGGGCACGAATTCGCGGTTATCGCCGGGTGGCAGGCGGAAGCGGCCATGCTGCCAGTCACCCGCCCGCCATGCCTCCCGCGCGGCGTCGATCCGGTCCTTCGAGGAGGCGACGAAGTTCCACCAGATGAAGCGGGGACCGTTCAGCGTGGCACCGCCCAGGATCAGGATGCGCGCGCCCCTCGCCCCCGCGGCAAGGCTGATCCGGTCCCCGGGGCGAAAGACCATCATCCGGCCTGCCTCGAAGGATTGCCCTGCAACGGTCACCTCTCCCGTAAGAACATAGACACCCCGATCCTCATGGTTGTCGGGCAGCGGAACCGCGGCGCCCGGTTCCAGCACGGCATCCGCATAGAAGGTCTCGGAGGGGAGGGTCACGGGCGCCCGCTCTCCCCACGCGTCGCCGAGGATCAGCCGGACCTGCTTGCCCTCCCCCTCCAGCAGGGGGAGCGAGGCTTTCTCTATATGCTGGAAGGCGGCGGGATCATCCTCGTTCGCTTCCGGCAGGGCCAGCCATGTCTGAATGCCGAACATCGACAGCGGCCGCTCCCGCGCCTCGCCATCCGTGCGCTCCGAATGGGTCACGCCGTTGCCCGCGCTCATCAAGTTCACCGCGCCCGGCTCGATCCACTGGTCCGTGCCGATGGAATCGCGGTGGTGGAGACGCCCGCGCAGCAGATAGGTGACGGTGGAAAGGCCGATATGGGGATGCGGGCGCACATCTATCCCCTGCCCCGTCAGGAACTCGGCCGGCCCCATCTGGTCGAAGAACACGAAAGGGCCGACCATCCGGCGGGAGGCGGCGGGAAGCGCGCGACGCACCTCGAACCCGCCGATGTCGCGTGCCCGGGGGATGATGACCGTCTCGATGGCATCGACTTCGTCACCGATCGGGCATGTGGGGTCGAGGGCGGGGTTCCAGCTCATCCTGGCCTCCTGGCTGTTTTCTGGCGGACAGAGTTCCCGAATGCCATCCCATTGGCAAGCCGTGGCACGCGGTGGGCCTGCGGGCGCGCAGGAAAAGGAAAGCCCTCCCCAGCCTTCGGGACATAAGATTTGCCTCGGGTCGGCGAACATGGCAGAAGAACCCGCCCAGAAGACGGATACGCCCATGACGACCCCTCGCATCTCTTTCGAGTTCTTCCCCCCGCAGTCGCTGGAGGCGAGCTTTCGCCTGTGGGAGACGGTGCAGGCGCTCGCGCCGCTGAACCCGGCCTTCGTCTCCGTGACCTACGGTGCAGGCGGGACGACGCGGAAGCTCACGCATGAGGCGGTAACGACAATCCACAGAAACTACGGGCTGAACGTCGCCGCACACCTGACCTGCGTGGATGCCACAAGGGAGGAGACGCTGGAGATCGCGCGCGCCTATGCCGAGGCCGGGGTGAAGGAAATCGTCGCGCTCAGGGGCGATCCGCCCAAGGGCGCCTCCGGTTTCACGCCACACCCGGAGGGGTTCGCGAGTTCGGTGGAGCTGGTGGAGGCGCTGGCCGCGACGGGAGATTTCCGGCTCCATGTCGGCGCTTACCCGGAGCCTCATCCCGAGTCGCCCGACACCCCCTCCGATGTCGCCTGGCTCCGCCGCAAGGTGGCCGCGGGCGCTTCATCGGCGATCACCCAGTTCTTCTTCTCGCCCGACATCTACTTCCGTTTCCGGGATGCAGCTGTCGCGGCGGGGGTCGATGTGCCGATCATACCGGGCATCATGCCGGTGAACAGCTGGAAGGGTGTGCGCGGCTTTGCCGCCCGCTGCGGCGCATCCGTGCCTGCCTCGCTCGATGCGCGCTTCACCGCTGCGGTGGACGCGGGCCGGGAGGCCGCCTTCGCAGTCGAGCAATGCACCGAACTCTGCGAGGCGCTCATCGCGGGTGGGGTTGAGGACTTGCACTTCTACACGTTGAACCGTCCGCAACTGACGCAACAGGTCTGCGCCAATCTCGGCATCCTTCCCGCCGCCGAAAGCGCTGCCTGAACCCGGTCAGCGCCGGCAGAGATGGCTGCCCCCCGCCGTTCGCTGAGTCCAGACATCACCGGCAGTCCCGCGGCTCCCCGAAGGGAGGCCGCGAGGCAGGGGCGAGGGCGGGCAGCGCCCGCCTGAGCCCGTGCCTTCCCCCCGATCCCCGATCAGGCGATCTCCGCCAGCCGGGTCAGCGCGGCATGGAGTTTCGCGGCCTCCTCCTCGCCGAGTTCCAGCTTCTCACGGGTTTCCTCGACCACATCCTCCGGCGCGCTTTCGGCGAACTTCGGGTTGGCAAGCCGCCCGCGCAGCCCCGACAGGTCCTTGTCGAGCTTCTGGAGCGTTTTCTCCAGCCGCGCCTTTTCCTCCGCGATGTCGATCACCCCATCGAGCGGCAGGGCGAAGGTCGCCCCTTCCACCGCGATGGTGACGGAGCCACGAGGTGCCGTCTCCGCTTCCGTCAGCGACTCGATCCGCGCCAACCGCCGGATCAACGCCTCGTTGCGCGCCCAGGCCGCGCGGCCAGCCGCGTCGATGGACGTCACGACGATGGCCAGCTTCAGCGCCACCGGCACATGCATCTGCGCCCGGGCGGAGCGGATTTCCTCGATCAGCGCGATGACCCAGCCCATCTCGCGGTCGGCCTCGGCATCGCCGAGCTCCGCGCCATAGGTCGGCCAGTCGGTATGGACGAGCATCTTCGCCCGTTTGCCCGTCGTCTCCCACAGCTCTTCCGTCACGAAGGGCATCATCGGATGGAGCAGGATGAAGCATTGGTCCAGCACCCAGGCCATCACCGCGCGGGTTTCCGCCGCGGTGGCCTCATCCGCCAGCAAGGGCTTGGCGAATTCCACATACCAGTCGCACACCTTGCCCCAGACAAAGGCATAAAGCGCATTCGCCGCATCGTTGAACCGGTAGGCGGCCAGCGCCTCGTCCACTGTCGCACGGATGCGACCCGTCTCCCCGAGGATCCAGCGGTTCGCTGTCGCCGTCGCTGGAGGCGCGGATCCGGTGGCATGGTTCTCCCAGACGCCATTCATCTCGGCAAAGCGCGTGGCGTTCCACAGCTTCGTGCCGAAGTTGCGATAGCCCGCGATCCGCTGGGTGGAAAGCTTCAGGTCGCGCCCCATCGCCGCCATGGCCGTGAGCGTGAAGCGCACTGCATCCGCGCCGTATTCGTCGATGAGTTCCAGCGGGTCCAGCACGTTGCCCAGCGACTTGGACATCTTCTTGCCCTTTTCGTCGCGGACGAGCGCATGGACATAGACCGTATGGAACGGCACCTTCCCAACAACCGCAAGCTGCATCATCATCATCCGGGCGACCCAGAAGAAGATGATGTCGAAGCCGGTGACCAGCACATCCGTCGGGAAATACTTGCGCAGTTCCGGCGTATCCTCCGGCCAGCCCAGCGTGCCGATCGGCCAGAGCCCGGAGGAGAACCACGTGTCCAGCACATCCGCATCGCGCCAGACCGGATAGACGAGTTTCGTAGGGTCCTGATTGATGTTGTATTCGGCGAGGCTCGCCGCCAGACGCTCGATGGCCTCCGCCTTGTCCGCCACCTCCACGACCATCGAATGGCTGAAGGGCGCGGGAATATCGGCGATCTCGTCGAGGAACCGCTCCCGCACGGCATCGAAATCGGTGGCGGCGTAATGGACCTCACCCCGATGCAGCATGCCGCCGTTCATCAGCAGGTCGAAGATCTCGACCTCGTCGATCTCCCCGTCGCGATCCTCGTCCCCGAGATCGCTGCCCTGTGACACGCCGAGATCCAGCCCGTACCACACCGGGATCTGATGGCCCCACCAGAGCTGGCGCGAGATGGTCCACGGCTCGATATTCTCCAGCCAGTGGAAATAGACCTTCTCGTCCCGCTCCGGCAGGATGCGCGTGTCGCCGTTGCGCACCGCGTCCAGCGCCGGGCCGACGATCTGGGTGGTGTCCACGAACCACTGGTCGGTCAGCATCGGCTCGATCACCACCTTGGAGCGGTCGCCGAAGGGCTGGGTGATGATCTTGTCCTCGATCTTCTCGAGAAGTCCCAGCGCTTCGATATCGGCGATGACCTGCTTGCGCGCCTCGAACCGGTCCAGGCCGCGGTATTTCTCCGGCACCATGTTGTCGTCGGCAGCATCGTCCCGCATCCGGCCCTTGCCGTCGAGCAGCACGTAAAGCGGCAGGCCGTGCCGCTCCGCGACCTTGTAGTCGTTGAAGTCGTGCGCGCCGGTGATCTTCACCGCGCCGGAACCGAAGGTCGGGTCGGGATACTCGTCCGCGATGATCGGAATGTAGCGGTCCGCGAGCGGAAGAAGCACACGTTTTCCGACGATTGGCGCATAGCGTTCATCCGACGGATGAACCGCCACGGCCCCATCGCCCAGCATCGTCTCGGGCCGCGTGGTGGCGATGGAGATATAGTCCCGCACCTCGCGAAGCGTGACATTGCCGTCGGCGTCCTTCTCCACGTATTCGTAGGTTTCGCCGTTCTCCAGCGGGTATTTGAAGTGCCACATGTGGCCCTTCACCTCGACGTTCTCCACCTCCAGATCGGAGATCGCCGTCTCGAAATGCGGATCCCAGTTCACCAGCCGCTTGCCGCGGTAGATGTAGCCCTTGTCATACATGTCGACAAAGACCTTGATGACCGCCTGCTGGAAGTTCGGGTCCATGGTGAAGGCGTTGCGCGACCAATCGCAGGAGGCACCAAGGCGCTTCAACTGGTTGATGATCGTGCCGCCCGACTGTTCCTTCCACTCCCAGACCTTTTCCAGAAAGGCCTCGCGTCCCATTTCCCGGCGACCCGGCTGCTGGCTGCGGGCCAGTTCCCGCTCGACGACCATCTGCGTGGCGATCCCGGCATGGTCCTGCCCCGGTTGCCACAGCGTGTCGAAGCCGCGCATCCGGTGCCAGCGGACCAGAATGTCCTGAAGCGTGTTGTTGAACGCATGCCCCATATGGAGCGATCCGGTGACGTTCGGCGGCGGGATCATCACGCAGAAAGTCTCCGCGCGCGACGCATTCGCGCCCGCCTTGAAGGCACCCGCCTTTTCCCAGGTTTCGTAGATCCGCGCTTCCGCGGATTGCGCGTCGAACGTCTTTTCCATGGTCGGGTTCCACTTTCTTAACGTCCGCAGGTCTATCCAAGGACTGCCCCGCCGCCAAGGCGCGGTTTGCAGCTTTTTTCAGGAGACCGCATTGTTCGCCATTTCAACGCCCGGCGTTTTGCCGTCCTTCGGCCCACTGACGGGTCGCAACGCCCTGCTGCTCGCGGCAGCCCTTGGCATCACGGCCTGCGGAACCACCTATCAGGTCGCCCGCCCCGGGGAGGGCCATGTCACCGCCGCCCGCGCCATGTTCGCGGAAGAACAGTCCCACCAGACATCCGCCCCCGCCATGAGCGACACTGCTGCCCTCTCCCGGCATCAGCGGGTGCTGGCGCGGGTGAAGCCGGTGGCAGAGCGGTTCTGTCGTGAGGAAACCGTCGAGCGGAAGGGCTTCGACTGCGACGTGCAACTCGTCGTGGATGGGGCGGCGCGGCAGCGCAACGCCTTCCAGCATTACGAAGATGGCAAGCCGACCGTCACATTCACCCTGCCGCTGATCCGCGACGCCCGGAACGAAGACGAGATCGCCTTTGTGCTGGGCCATGAGTTCGGGCACCATATCGGCCAGCATATCGAGAAAAGGCGGCAGCAGATGCTTGCCGGAACGGTCATCATGGGCGTGTTGACCGCAGCCGCACAGGTGAATGCCAGCAACGCGAACCCCTATCGCTCGCGGGCGGACGACCTGCAACAGATGCAGGCGAACATGGCGCTTGGGGGCGCGGTGGGCGGCATGGCCTACAGCCAGACCTATGAACTGGAGGCAGATGCGATCGGCACGGTGATCGCCGAACGGGCCGGGTATGACCCGGTGAAGGGCGCCCGTTTCTTTGCCCGGCCCGAGGCGGCAAAGACCACGGACGGGGAGCTTTCGTTCTGGGGAACCCATCCGCCGGACGAGAAGCGCCTCTCCACCGTGATCGCGACCGTGGAGCAGGTCGCCCGCACGGGCGGCTTGAAGCGCCGGGATTAGGCCGGAAGGCCCCCTGCCACCACACGGTCGAGCTTTGTCGTCAGATGGATGAAGCTCTCCGACGCCTTGACGCCCGGAATCGCGCCGATGGCGTCGAGCACGGTGTCCAGCGACTGTGTTGTCGCGGCGGCCAGGGTCAGCAGAAGATCGACGCGCCCGGAGGTGGAATGGATCGTCTCCACCTCCGGCATCGCCTTCAGCCGGTTCACGATTCCGGATTGAAGCCGAAGGTCGATCGTCAGCAACACGGTCGCCCGCAACCGCCCCCGCTGTCCGGCCTCCCCCAGCTTGACCGTATAGCCGGTGATGACGCCGGAGCTTTCCAGACGCTCCAGACGCGACTGCAGGGTGGAGCGCGCCACCTTCAGCCGCCGCGCCAGCGTGGCGAGGGAAATGCGCGCATCCGCGGCCAGTTGGGCAACGATGGACCTGTCCAGATCGTCCAGAATCTCACCTCGTGAATCTGTCAGCGTCTTTCGTCAATTTAACGAAGCCACAGGCAAAAACAACACTTCCCAAGGCCCCGGTTTGGCTCCATATGCGACATCCTCGTTTTCAGGAAAAGGGCGGCTCATACGCACCTGGCCTGGTTTGGTTTGACGCGTAAGCGGCTCCGAACTGGTGCGTCCAGGGCTGGGGTAGGCTGCGCTCTGTTGGCAGAAGAAGGAACACGCCGATGGGGCTCTCGAAAACGATCTGGACGACTCCGTCCGAATATCTCCGCATTCAGCAACCCGACGCGCCTGTCATGTTTTTCTCGCCCGCCGTTCTGCAGGCGACAGCGCGGCGGTTCATCGACGGTTTCCCCGGCTTCGTCACCTATGCCGTGAAATCGAATCCCGATGAGATCGTCATCGAAAATCTTGCCGCCGCTGGTGTGCAGGGGTTCGATGTCGCCTCTCCCGCCGAGATGCGGCTGATCCGCCGGCTCGCGCCCAGCGCGGCCATGCACTACAACAATCCGGTGCGCGCGCGTTCGGAAATCCTCACGGCTGTCGAACTGGGCGTGGCGTCCTACTCCGTCGATTCGCGGAGCGAACTGGCCAAGCTCATCGCGCTGGTTCCCGCACAGGGCACCGAGATTTCCGTGCGGTTCAAGCTGCCCGTCGCCGGTGCGGCCTACAACTTCGGTGCGAAATTCGGCGCGACGGTGGAGCTTGCGGCGGACCTGCTGGCAATGGTCGCCAGCGCGGGGTTCATCCCCTCGCTGACCTTCCATCCGGGCACCCAATGCACGGATCCCACCGCATGGGAGGCATATATCCGTGCGGCGTCAGAGATCTCGTCCATGGCGGGCGTGAGGATCGCGCGGCTCAATGTCGGCGGCGGCTTCCCCTCTCACCGGCTGAACGAGATCGAGCCGCAACTGGAGGCAATCTTCCGGCTGATCGACACGGTCGCGACGGAAGCCTTTGGCGCGGATCGCCCGGCGCTGGTCTGCGAGCCGGGGCGGGGTCTCTGCGCCGGGGCCTTTTCGCTCGCCAGCCGGGTGAAGGCGGTGCGCGACGATGAGCACGTTTTTCTGAACGATGGTGTCTATGGCGCCTTCGCGGAACTCCCGCTCATCGGCATCATCGACCGGACGGAGGTCATCTCTCCCGATGGGGTGAAACGCGGCGGCGAGACGGTGGAACGCATCGTTTTCGGCCCGACCTGCGACAGTGTTGACCGTCTTCCGGGCGTCGTGGCCCTGCCCGGCGACATGCGCGAGGAAGATTACGTGCTGTTCCACGGCATGGGCGCCTATTCGATCGCCACCAATACGCGCTTCAACGGGTTCGGCGAACTCAGCGTCGCGACGGTGCTCAAGCTGAAGGGCTGACGCCGCTAACAGGCCGACACAGAACTGCCCGAGGCGCGTCCGCGGACGCGCCTTTTTCATACAGAAAAAGTATTTTTCCGTCCACACGCAACCCGCAGCGGCCGCGCCGCATTGTCATAAAGTCGATGGGCTTTCGCCGTGTTACGGTGATCTGGCTGTGTCACTCCTTCAGGGAGACGGTCAACCGGTATCGGCAGACGGCGGAGCGGAGGTCGGAATGGGCATCTGGCGGTTCACGGATATGCGGCGGCTCCTCGGCCTCGCGGATGTTGCCCCGATCACCGCCACGACTCCCCTGCCGAAGCGCCGGAAGGCGCGCCCCACAATGGATCACGTCATCATTCTCGACGGCACGCTTTCCAGCCTGACCTCGGGACAGGAGACGAATGCCGGCCACACGTTCCGCCTGCTCCGGGAGGCCGGATGCGCTTCCCGGATTTCGCTTTTCTATGAGGCGGGCATTCAGTGGAAGGGCTGGTCCAGCCTGCCGGACATCATCACGGGTGCCTCGATCAACGATCAGATCCAGCGGGCCTATGGCTTCCTTGCCTCCCGCTACCGTCCGGGCGATCGGGTGTTCCTGTTCGGGTATTCTCGGGGCGGGTTCGCCGTCAGGTCGCTTGCCGGGATGATCGACCGGCTGGGCCTTTTGCGTGCGGAAGAAGCCACGGAGCGCAACATCCGGCAGGTCTTCCGTCATTACCGGCTTGCCCCCCAAAGCGACAGCGCCTCCGCCTTCCGCGCCGCCCACTGTCATACGCAGGTCGAAATCGCGATGATCGGCGTCTGGGATACCGTGAAGGCGCTCGGCCTACGGCTTCCGCTGCTCTGGCGCCTGACGGAAGCGGAACACGCCTTTCACCAGCTCGACCTCGGCCCGTCTGTTCGCTACGCCGCGCAGGCTCTGGCGCTCGACGAGACGCGCGTCGCCTTCAGCCCCCTGCCGTGGCAGACCCTGCCCGACTGGGAAGGACAGGCAGAAGACACGTGGTTTCGCGGCGCGCATCCCGATATCGGCGGGCAGGTGCATACCGGCCGGCAGGGTCGGCAGCTTGCCAATATTCCGCTGGTCTGGATGCTCGAGCGCGTGGAGGCGCAAGGCATGCCGCTGCCGCAGGACTGGCGGCTCCGTTTTCCCTGCGACGCCAGCGCGCGTGCGGTGGGCACATTCGACGGATGGGGCAAGGTGTTCCTCATCCGCAGCCCCCGCGCGAACGGGCCGGTGAAGGGTCGCCTTCACCCGACCGTCCGGTTCCATACGCCGACCCGGCAGGTCCGGCGCATCGACACCCCCGAACAGAGGGAAACCTCCGTGCGTATCGCCGCGCTTTTCAGTCCCTTCCGCCGGGAGGGCTGATCCCCCTTGCGCGGCGCGCGCGTTTGCGCTTGTCATGCGCCATGACCGGACCCCGTTATACCCCCCTTGTCGATGCACTCCCCGCCACAGTGCCGTTCGTCGGCCCCGAAACGCTGGAGCGGCGGAGCGGCACCCCTTTCCGCGCCCGGCTCGGCGCGAACGAGAACGTCTTCGGCCCCTCGCCAAAGGCGATCGAAGCCATGGCGCGCGCGGCCAGCGACGTGTGGATGTATGGCGATCCCGAAAACCACGATCTGAAGGAGGCGCTCGCCGCATATCATGGCCTCCGGCCGGAGAACGTGGTGGTCGGCGAAGGGATTGACGGGCTTCTGGGCTATCTCGCCCGGCTGGTCATCGCGCCCGGCGATGCGGTCGTCACCTCGGAGGGGGCCTATCCCACGTTCAATTTCCATGTGGCGGGTTGCGGGGGGGTGCTGCACAAGGTGCCCTATCGGCAGGATCATGAAGATCCAGCGGCGCTTGTCGCGCTCGCGGCGACGCTGCGGCCCAAGCTGATCTATCTTGCCAATCCCGACAATCCGATGGCGAGCCACCATCCCGGAAGGCTGATCGAGCAGATGGTGGAGGCCCTGCCCGACGGCACCCTCCTCGTGCTGGATGAGGCCTATGTGGAGCTGGCCCCCGAAGGGACGGCGGCGCGGATCGCGGCGGAGGATCCGCGGGTGATCCGCATGCGGACCTTCTCCAAGGCCTACGGCATGGCGGGGGCACGGGTCGGCTATGCACTGGCTGCCGCCCCCCTCGCCCGCGCGTTCGACAAGGTGCGCAACCATTTCGGCATGTCGCGGATCGCGCAGGCGGGGGCGCTTGCCGCGCTGGCCGATACCGAATGGCTGGAACAGACCCGCAGGAAGGTTGGCTTTGCGCGGGAGCGGATCGGTGCGATTGCCGCCGCGAACGGGCTGCATGCCCTCCCCTCCGCCACCAACTTCGTCGCCATCGACAGCGGCGGGGATGGGGCGCTCGCCCGCCGGATCGTCGCGGAACTCGGCGCGCGGGGCGTGTTCATCCGCATGCCGGGGGTCGCGCCCCTCGACCGCTGCATCCGCATCAGCGCGGGGCGGCCCGCCGATCTCGACCTTTTGGAGGAGGTGCTGCCGGGGGCGCTGGCCGCCGCACGGGAGAGCGTCACGCCCGCGTGACTTGCCTTCCCCCGGCTGGAAGGTCCGACGGTGCGGTTTCCTAGTAACGGAGGCCATCATGCAACCGATCACCACCGCTCTCTGCGCAGCGACGCTCAGCCTTTTCACCCTCCCCGCGCTTGCGCAGGATCATTCGGCGCATGGCACGCCGGGGAGCAGCATGGAAAGCCCTTCCACCGCCGCCTACATGGAGGCGATGGAGAAGATGCATTCCGCGATGGGCGTGCCCTATACCGGCGATGCGGATGTGGACTTTATCCGCGGCATGATCCCGCACCATCAGGGCGCCATCGACATGGCGAAGGTCGTGCTCGAATACGGCAAGGATCCCGAGGTGAAGAAACTTGCCGAGGAAGTGATCTCCGCCCAGCAAAAGGAAATCGGCTGGATGAACGACTGGCTCGCCAAGCACGGATACTAGGCGAGCCGATCCGGGTCAGCAGCTGGATGCGATCACCTGCGCCGCCGCGTCCAGCGCACCCGGCCCGTGCGGAATGTCGAGCGCGCGCAGCCCTGCTTCCATCACCGACAGAACGCCCAGCGTCATATGGGCGTTCACATGCCCCATATGCGCCACCCGCAGGAAGCCGTGCCACGATGGGTCACCCGGCTCCGCCATGCCAAGCCCGATACCCAGCGTCACGCCCACGTTCTGTTCCGTCCATTCGCGCAGCGCGGTGCCGTGCGGGGCGCCCATGCGGGCCGCGGTCACGGAATGGCCGCGGAACGCCGGATCGGCGATGTTGAGGGCGATCTCGCTCCCGTGGCTCCAGGCATCGAAGGCAGCCCAGACGGTACGGGCGAGCGTCCGGTGGCGCTGCATCACCGCCTCATAACCTTCCTCCCGCAGGATCATGTTCAGCGCCTCGGCAAGACCCAGCAGCAGATGCGTGGGCGCGGTGCCGTAGAAATGCTGATAGAACTCCTGCGGCTCCGCCCGCGGCTGCCAGTCCCAATAGGGCGTGCGCAGGTCATTGCCGCGGGTCGCCTGCTTCGCCTTGTCGGAGAAGAACAGGATGCCAAGCCCCGGCGGCGTCATCAGGCCCTTCTGGCTCGCCGTTACCAGAACGTCCACGCCCCAGGCGTCCATCTCGAACGGATCACAGGCGAAGGAGGCCACGCAATCCACCATCAGCAGCGCCGGATGCCCGGCCGCGTCCATTGCCTGCCGCACGGCCTGCACGTCGTTGCGGACGGAGGTCGCGGTGTCCACATGCGTCAGCAGGACCGCCTTGTAGCTGTGCCCGGTGTCGGCGCGCAGCGCCTCCTCCACCCGTTGCGCATCGACCGGCGCGCGCAGGCCGAAGTCGATCATGTCGATCTCCACCCCCATCTCGCGCGCCTGCGCCGCCCAGTTGATGCCGAACCGCCCGGTCGCAAGGCTGAGCGCCCGGTCACCCCGGCTGAACACATTGGCATTCGCCGCTTCCCAGGCTCCGTGACCATTGGCGATGTAGATCGCCACATTGTCCTTCGTATGGGCCAGCGTGCGGAGATCCGCCACGATACCGTCCACCGTATCGACCAGCGCGCCGGTATAGATGTTCGGCGCCGGCACGTGCATGGCGTTCAGAACCCGGTCGGGCATGACTGACGGACCGGGGATGGCAAGGTAATGACGACCGAAGCCGAGGCTCATCGAAAACTCTCCATGCAAGGCGTGGTTCAACCCCTAGTGCGCGCCGCCGCACGGGTCAACCGGGCGCACGGCTTGCCCTTGGGCCGAAGAGCCGCTACACCGCAGCCAACGCCCCCTAGGCAGAGCGCCCGGATGTCTGACCCGAGCAAGTCCCGCCACGCGACGGGCGATCCCTATACCTCCCGCAGGCTGTTCGGCCGGCTCTGGCACGATTATCTGCGCCACCAAATCCCGGCCATGTCGCTGGTCGCCGTGCTGATGGTGATCGAGGGCTCGACCCTCGGCGCGCTGAGCTACATGCTCCAGCCGCTGTTCGAGAAGGTGTTCGCAGGCGCCGACCCTTCCGCGATCTGGTGGGTGGGTGCGGCGATCTTCGGGCTGTTCCTGATCCGCGCGATCACCTCCATCCTCAGCAAGACGATGCTGTCGCGCATCGCACAGCGCACCTCCACAGCCATGCAGGCTGACCTGCTGCGCCATATCCTGACGCTGGACAGCCGGTTCTTTCAGGAAAACCCGCCCGGCGCCCTCATCGAACGGGTGCAGGGTGACACGATGGCCATTCAGGGCATCTGGATCACCCTGATCTCCGCCGTTGGGCGGGATGGCGTGGCGCTGGTGTCGCTGTTTGCCGTGGCGATTTCCATCGACCCGGTGTGGACGATGGTGGCGCTGGTCGGCACGCCGCTCCTCATCCTGCCGATTGCCAGAATCCAGCGCTACGTCCGCCGGAAGACGACGCAGAGCCGCCGTCAGGCCAGCCTCCGCGCGACGCGGCTGGATGAGATCTTCCACGGCATCATCCCGATCAAGCTGAACCGGATGGAGGGCTACCAGTCCGGCCGGTTCGAGCGAATCATCGATACGATCGTGAAGGCGGAGGTGAAGAACGCCGCCGGCCGCTCGACCATCCCGGCGCTGATCGACGTGGTGACGGGGCTTGGCTTCTTTGCCGTCCTCGTGCTCGGCGGGCGGGAGATCATCGCGGGCGAAAAGACCCTCGCGCAGTTCATGTCGTTCTTCACCGCCATGGCGCTGACCTTCCAGCCGATCCGCAGGCTCGGCGACACGGCGGGCACCTGGCAGGTGGCGGCGGCGAGCCTTGAGCGGGTCTATCGGCTGATGGATACGCTTCCCTCCATCAGCCCGCCTGCTCACCCGCGCCTTCCCGCACCGGGCGAGACGGAGATCCGGCTTCAGGACGTGACCCTCGCCTATGGTGAGATGCCGGTGCTGCGCGGCGTTACCTTTACGGCGGAAGCGGGCAGGACGACGGCGCTCGTCGGCGCCTCTGGCGCTGGCAAGAGCACGGTGTTCAACCTGCTCACCCGGCTTGTGGATGCGCAGTCCGGCCTTGTGACGGTGGGCGGGGTGGACATCATGGACATTCCGCTGCCCGAACTCCGCGCCATGTTTTCCGTTGTCACCCAGGATGCTGCGCTCTTCGACGAGACGATCCGGGAGAACATCACCCTGGGCCGACAGGATGTGAGCGACGAGCGGCTCCGCGAGGTGATGGACGCGGCCCATGTGACGGAGTTCGTGGAGCATCTGCCCCTTGGCGTGGACACTCCGGCCGGGCCGCGCGGCTCCGCCCTCTCCGGCGGGCAGAGACAGCGCGTGGCTATCGCCCGCGCCCTGCTCCGTGACGCGCCGATCCTGCTGCTGGACGAGGCGACCTCCGCCCTAGACGCCCGCTCGGAGGCGCTGGTGCAGGCGGCGCTGGACAGGCTCTCCGTCGGCCGGACGACGCTGGTCATTGCGCACCGGCTGTCGACCATCCGGGACGCGCACAAGATCGTCGTGATGGATCAGGGCCGTGTGGTCGATGAGGGCACGCATGAGGAGTTGCTGTCCCGCGACGGGCTCTACGCCGGGCTCTACCGGCTGCAATTCCAGTCGACCATGCCCATATCGGTGAATGACACGGAGGCAGGGGCATGACGGGCGAACGCGCATCGAACCGCAAGATCTATGAAATCACCGGCGCAGACCGGGTCAGCTTTCTGCAGAACCTTGTCACCAACGATCTCGGCCGGTTGAAGGATGGGCTGGTCTATGCAGCGCTGCTGACGCCGCAGGGCAAGTATCTGGCGGATTTCTTCCTTGCCGATGCGGGGGACCGGATCCTGCTCGACGCCGATGCGGAACAGGCGGAGGCCCTCGCCCGCCGTCTCCAGATGTATCGGCTCCGCGCCGCTGTCGCCATCGCACCCAGCCCCCTCCACGTGCTGCGCGGCCTTGGAGAACCGCCCGAAGGGGCGTTGCGCGATCCGCGCCATCCTGCGTTGGGCTGGCGGCTTTATACAGATGAAGAAGGTGGCCCGCCCGCCGTGGACTGGGATGCCATCCGCGTGGCGGAAACGATTCCCGAAGCGGGGGTGGAGCTGCTGCCGGACGACACGTATATCCTCGAAGCTGGGTTCGACCGCCTCAACGGCGTTGACTTCCGCAAGGGTTGCTACGTGGGACAGGAAGTGACCGCCCGCATGAAGCACAAGACAGAGCTTCGCAAGGGCTTCGTTTCGGTCGTGCTGGACAGTCCCGTGACGCCCGGAGCCGAGGTTTTAGCAGAGGGAAAGCCTGCGGGCCGCGTCTTTACCGTCGCCGGAAATCGCGCCATTGCCTATCTCCGTTTCGACCGCGCCGCCGGACCGCTCACCGCCGACGGGATCGCGCTCCGCAGAACGTGACGCGACGACACTGCGCCTGCGGCAAAACAACAAGACGTCGCCGCCGATAAATGCTTGATCGAAAGACAGGGGGGCCTATATATCGGCGGCACTCCCCTGGTAAGGCGACTGCATATTGTGATGGGCCCCGTTTCGGCATGCCATGCCCACATGGCAGGTATTCCCGAACGGTAATACCGAACCCGGCCCTAAACACGATATTCGGCGACCTTCCGAAGAACGCAAGAGCAATAACAAGAAAAGGACCGGATATCATGGCCGACTCCGTCGACGGCAATGCCTTCAACTTCGAGCAAGGCGCGCGGGCTCGTAAACTCTTCGCCGCGGTTGTCCTTGCTGCCTTGGACGATGCGATTGCTGATGACAAGAAATACGGGAACGGACCGGAACAGATCGCTCGCTGGGCAAGGTCTCGCGATGGGCGCGAAGTTCTTTCCTGCGCCGGGATCGACCCGAACGAGCGTGTCGTGAAGGGCCTCATGGAATTCGTCGCGAAGGGCATCCGCACTTCTGTCGCCCTCTCCCGTGAGGAAAGCGAACGCCGCCATCTTCTGGAACAGGCCGAAGCTGCCTGAGCCCGAAGGATTGGCCTCAAAAAGGGCGCGCCTCGTGGCGCGCCTTTTTTATGGCCATCCGAACATTTCGGCTGGCAAACGATCAGGGAAGCCGCCGTCCGTGCAGACGCACTACCCGGGGCTTCTGCCAGCCGGATATCGTTCGGGTATCGTTCGGGGCAGAAGGGAAACCTGTAGCGGACGTTTTCCTCACTTCTCGCTCCGCTCAGCATGGCGCTGTATCGCCGTCATTCAATCTGTCGGATGCCCTAGGGAACAATGTCCGCGCTAGGAGCCGGTCGAGGCGATCAGAAGAAGCTGTCTGCAATAGTTCACACTGCGTGCTGAACACACTTGCTTCTGTCGCGTTGCAAGATTGATCTCACGGGCTTTTAGCCTCGCCACCATCCAGCATGTAATGACGACTGGTAAAGGGGAGCCGAAGATCAAGGAGCGCTGAGAGACATCCCTCGGCGTGCGGAGGGAGCCGCGATTGCTAACGGCAAGCTGGCCCGTTGATCCGAGCGTATCCGGCCCGCTAGTGAGCGCCGACATGGAACAACAGCTGCCGCCCACCAGTTCGCTACCATGCTAGCAGATCATCAACCCCAAAGAAGTTCAGCCATAATAGGCTAAATCCCATAAAACCGATCCTCGCTTATCTGGGGCGGCGAAGGCGGCGAAGGCGGCGAAGGGCCTCGGGACTTTGAGACACATGTCGATGGAGTGCATCAGCGTTTGGCAATACTGCAGCCAGAAACTGCTATGGCCCCCCGATAATTCTTCCGCCTGATCCTAGAGTGCTGCCCGAGGAGAGGACCGGACATGAAGAGACCGAAGTTCGCGGGCGAGCATATCACCGCTCCTCAGTCGATTCGCATTCGTGGCCGATCGTCCTCTGATTGAGGACGTAAGGGCGCGACCTGCTGCGACGCCTGCGTACCCCCAATCGCCGGTCCGAGCCGTGGATCACTTCAACGGCAGCATTGAGACCGTTCTTCAAACATGAAGCGCTGGATCATTCGCGGCCACGGTTTTGATCCAACCGCGTGATCACACCTTGATCGATTTTCCATCAGCACCGCCGAGACCAATGGCAATTTGGCAGCTGGCGTCCGCTTCGAGCTAACCAATGCCTGACAAATTCGCCAAGCTCCGCAGCGATCGGCTGGGTTTGACGGGAGTCCATCTGCCCCTTCTGAACTATTCGAACTCTCTGCCCGCGAGCGCCCTGCGAATTTCCGTCCGCACGAGTTTGCGGACATTCCGCGTCATACGCTCGCCCAGCGGGCCCTGAAGTTCTTCCCTCAGAATCTCCGCGACAAGCATCCGGAGATGTTCATCATTCAGTTCCGGTTTTTCATCCGCGAAAAGACCAATGTGGTCTTCCAGATCAGGCAGCGCCGCCGAGGGCATGTTTTCCGCGCCGCAACCGACGCGCACCTCCTCGGGAAGATATACCTGTTCCTCTGCCTCAATGCGGCCGACGGCAGGAGCGAATTCCATCTGTTCCACGCCCGGGTCGTCAAGAGGGAGTTCATCGGGCGCGTCCGGCGGGGTCTCTACCGGCTCTTCGACGGGGATTTCGGCAGGCTCCTCTACCGGGTCTTCCGGGATATCGGGGGGAGGTGCCTCCTCCGGTGTATCCGGGGGCAGTTCGGTGGGCGCATCGGGCTCTGGAGGAACTTCCACGGGAGGGCGACCGGCCTCCGCATGTAGTTCGTCCTGTTCCTCGCTCTCATCGCTATGGGAGAAGGAATTCCGCACAAGCTGGAACCGGCGGGCTTGAGTTTGACGGAAAGCGATCGGTTCCGCTGTATGTGGTTCCGGCTCGTCAATCGAGATAAACGGCGCTTCATCGACATCATGAAGATCGTCGCGGAACCCCCTGCTCTCTATCGGCTCGGGTGCGCTTGCCCGCGCCGCGACTGCCGCTTCGAGCACGGCCAGCGCATCCTCTATGGAGCCACGTCCATCCGCGTGCTCCACGCGTAATTCCGGGGTGAGCATGAGGCGCTCCCCCGCAGCGCGTTCTCCCTGGAGGCGCATCTCCAACCCGTCGCTGTCCTGCGCGAGAAGACGGCGGATCGCCGTCAGCACATCTTCGATCTCGCCACGTTTACCGGAGTCAGACATATCGCCTCGATCCTTCTGTCCGCTGGAGCATCTAGCCGCCCTACGTGGCTTGGCCAGCCCACGACTCACATGTCATCATGACAGGAAATAGTTACTTTTTCCCTATGCTCTGCAGCACACGGTCAAGTTTCTGGCCCTGGATGGAAGTATAGGGGGCCTCGCGCACCGCATTGTAGTAGGCGGCCGGATCATATGTCGGAATGCCGAGCTTCAGGTGATCGACGGTAAGAAGGCCCATCGCGGACAGGACCGAATAGGCAGCAACATATTGTTGCGACTGCGCGGAAATCCGGCTTGCCCGGGCGTTCAGCAACTCCTGCTCCGCGTCCAGGACGTCAAGCGTGGTGCGCGCGCCGAAGCGGGCCTCCTCCCGGACACCATCATAGGCGACCTGCGCCGCCCGGATCTGTTCATCGATAGACGCCAGAGAGGCACGCGAAACCTGCAGTTGCGACCAGGCGGCACCAACCTGATAGGCCACGTTCACAGCCGACTGCTGAAGCGCCGCGCGGGCCTGATCCCGACCGGCGATCGCCTGACGATGCAGGGATGACAACGCGCCCCCCTGATAGATCGGCTGGGTCAGCGAGAGAGTAAGGGCCGAGGCATCATCCCCGCTCTGATCCCGCGCGACGGAACCGGTGGCAGAAACTGTCGGCAGGCGCTGTGCCGCCGCGAGCGAGACGTTCAGTTCCGCCACGTTGACCTGACGCTGCGCCTGACGCACATCGGGATGGGTACGAACGCCGACCGCCTTTGCATCATCCACGGATGCCGCGCTGCGGGGCGGCGTCGGCGGCGTGGCGAGAGTGCCCGGGTACTGCCCGGTCGCGGCCTTGTAAGCCTCCCGTGCCGTGGTCAGATCACCTTGAGCGCTGGAAAGCTGCGCGCGGGTCGAGGCCAGCCGAGCCTCCGCCTGCGCGACATCGGTGCGTGTCACCTCGCCCACGTCGAATCGATCCTGCGCGGCCCGAAGCTCCTCGCCGATCACGCGCACCGAATTTTGGTTCAGCGAGACATACTCAATGGCACTGCGCACGTTCATATAGGCCTGAACGGCATTCAGCAGCACCTGCTGCTCAACCCCGACCAACGCCTCGCGCGTGGCAAGCACCGATTCGCGCGCGATCTCTATCCCAAGCCGATTGCGGCCCGAATCATAGAGCGTGAGACTTGTGGACAGCCCTATGGTGCTTGTGAGCCGCCGCGTCAGTACGGGATCCACCCACCGCGACTGCGCCACGAAAGCGAGCGTCGGGCGCAGCGCTGCGACGGCAGTAGCCACATCTTCGTCCGCTGCGCGGAGAACGGCCCGGTTCTGCTCCAGAAGGTTGGAATTGCGATAGGCCGCGATGAGCGCGTCTGTCAGCGTTTCGGCCCCAGCCGAAGTAACGGACAAACCCGCCGCGAATAACGCCGCGAAAAACCTGACCTTCGATCGCCCTGCCATGTCCCGCCTCGTTCCTGATCTTTTTTTCATTAGTCAGGCGGTGTCCTGTCCAGATCCAGTCTAGAACACGAAACCCCGCTCTGCCGCAAAGCCCGGAAGGACGGGCGCGGAAGCATTGAAAGCATAGCGCCAAGTCATCTCGCCGTCGATCTTGTATCCGATGCGACAGACGCCGAGAGCACGCTCCATGAACAGGCAACCGATGCGGCCGCCATCCTTGAGCTGGGCGAGGATCTTTTCCGGAACGTCTTCGACAGCCCCTTCGAGGATGATCACGTCGAAAGGCCCGTGTTTGGGAGAGCCTTCGGCGAAGTCACCCTTGACGATTACGGCGTTGTCCACACCCTCCGCCGCGAGCAGATCCTGCGCTTCTGCGGCAAATTCCTCATCCTGTTCGATGCCGACGACGGCTTCGGCCAGCCGTGCGATCACCGCGGTCGAATAGCCGAGCCCCGCACCGATATCGAGCACGAGATCATCCGCCCCGATATCCAGGGCATCAAGGAGCTTGGCCAGTGTGCG
This sequence comes from Haematobacter genomosp. 1, assembly GCF_002196855.1. GTDB lineage: Bacteria > Pseudomonadota > Alphaproteobacteria > Rhodobacterales > Rhodobacteraceae > Haematobacter. Next base: position 36,449 of record NZ_NIPW01000028.1, read on the forward strand.
GGGTTCCAGCAGAAACCGATCCCGCCCGATATAGACGTTCTCGCCGACATAGGCGGCTTCGCGCAACGGGGCGGGAATATAGACTTCGCGCGGAACGCTCAGCATCGCATCGATAATCGGGTATTTCGTCACATCAGCGGGGCGGATCTGGGTGTCCACCATCACCGTGCGGCGGCTCGCGAAATCCGACATTGCCCGTTCCCGTCCAGTCCTGCGTCGAAGGTGTCTTGCCACAGAAAATCAGCGGCGGCAACAACGCCCGTTGCACCTCACTGCTGCCGAAACCTTAGCCTTGCCGGGGCCATAATCGCAGCGTTCCGACCATAAAGCCGGTGATTCTCTGGGCATAGTTTCGAATTATGCCGCTAGTTTATGCAGAAATGTCGAGAATTGACCGGGATTGTCGCAAACGACCTAGCGCCAAGGCGCGCCGCTGGTCGTGATACCCACTCATGGCTCCGATGGAGCTATAGAAGAACGAGCGGCCCGAGCCGCCAGACAGGGAGACTTGCGTGGAACCAGCCCAGGGCCGCGACCGGTTCGTGGAGTTCGAGCACGTTCAGAAGAGCTACGACGGCGAAAACCTCGTCGTCAAAGACCTCAATCTCACGATTTCCGAGGGAGAATTCCTCACCATGCTCGGACCCTCCGGTTCGGGCAAGACCACCTGCCTCATGATGCTGGCAGGGTTCGAGACCGCGACTCACGGAGAGATCCGGCTGGACGGCCGTCCGATCAATACCGTGCCGCCGCACAAGCGGGGCATCGGCATGGTGTTTCAGAATTACGCGCTCTTTCCGCATATGACCGTGGCCGAAAATCTTGCCTTCCCGCTCGAAGTGCGGGGGATGGGGAAGGCGGAACGGGAGGCAAAGATCGCCCGCGCGCTCGACATGGTGCAGATGGGCGCATTCGGGGCAAGGCGCCCGGCCCAGCTTTCGGGGGGCCAGCAGCAGCGCATCGCCCTCGCCCGGGCGCTGGTGTTCGATCCGAAGCTCGTGCTGATGGACGAGCCGCTGGGCGCGCTGGACAAGCAGCTCCGTGAGCACATGCAGTTCGAGATAAAGCGGCTGCACCACGAGCTTGGGATCACCGTCGTCTATGTCACCCACGATCAGGGCGAAGCGCTGACCATGTCCGACCGGGTCGCCGTGTTCAACGACGGGCGCATCCAGCAGCTCGCCCCGCCCGATGAGCTTTACGAACGCCCGCGGAACAGCTTCGTCGCCCAGTTCATCGGCGAGAACAACCGCCTTCCGGGCACGGTCGAGAAGCTCGGCCCGGACAAGGCTCTCATCCGGCTCGCTACGGGCGAGGTGATCGACGCGACGCCGGTCAACCTGCGCCACGAAGGGCAGGAGACGCTGGTTTCCATCCGCCCGGAACGGGTGGAGTTCAAGCCGGAGATGATGCCGAAGGACGCCCACATGATCGACGCGGAAGTGATCGAGGTGATCTACATGGGCGACGTTCTCCGCACCCGAATGAAGGTCGCGGGGTCGGACGATTTCGTGATGAAATGCCGCAACACGTTGAGCCAGACGAAACTCTCGCCAGGGCAGCAACTCAGGATCGGCTGGGCACCGCAGGATGCGCGCGCGCTCGATCCGGTCTGACTCCGGAAGCGGCAACGGACAGCATAAGGCGGATTTCCGCGGAAACCGCCGGATAACAGGGCAAACAGGGAGCCTGAAGATGAAGAAGATACTTGCGCTGACGACGGCGCTCTCGGCGGCGGGCCTCGGCACCGCGCAGGCCGAGGTCGTGGTGATGAGCTGGGGCGGCGCCTATGGCATGGCGCAGACCGAGGCGCATGTGAAACCCTTCGAGAAGGACACCGGCATCAAGGCGACGATGCTGGATTCCGACAACCCCGCCGCGCCGATCAAGGCGATGGTGGAGGCGGGCAACGTCACCGTGGACATCGCGTCGCTCGAATATTCCGACGCGGTGCGGCTTTGCGACGAAGGGCTGCTGGAGGAGATCGACGTCTCCAAGCTCGCCGCGGCGCCCGATGGCACCGCTGCCGCGGACGACTTCTTTGAGGGCGCCGTGACGGACTGCCTCGTCGCCACCGACGTCTGGGCCACCATCTATGCCTATGACGAGACCAAGTTCCCCGGCGAGAAGCCCGCGACCGCCGCCGACTTCTTCGACACCGCCAAGTTCCCGGGCAAGCGCGGTATGCGCAAATCGCCCAAGACGGTGATCGAACTCGCCCTGATGGCGGACGGCGTGCCGGCGGCCGAGGTCTATGACGTGCTGGCCACCCCGGAAGGGCTGGACCGCGCGTTCAAGAAGCTCGACACGATCAAGAAGGATGTCGTCTGGTGGGAAGCCGGCGCCCAGCCGCCGCAGCTTCTGGCGGATGGTGAAGTTTCCATGACGATGGCCTATAACGGGCGCATCTTCAACGCGGTGATCGGCGAGGGCAAACCGTTCGTCACCGTCTGGGATGGCATGCAGTACGAGTTCGAAGGCTACGTCATCCCGAAAGGTGCCCCGCATCTGGAGGACGCGATCAAGTTTCTCGACTATTCGACCTCGCCCGAGAAGCTCGCCGACATGACGCAATACATCAGCTATGGCCCGACGCGGAAATCCACCGCGACCATGGAGCGGACCTACAAGGACGGCAAGACCGTCATGGCCCCCTATCTGCCCACCACCCCGGCCAACATGACCAATGCGGTCGAGACGAACTTCGAATTCTGGGTCGATCACGATGCGGATCTGAAAGAGCGTTTCAACGCCTGGCTCATCAACTGACCTGAAGAAGCCCGTCCCGGCCCCGCCCCTGCGGGACCGGGCATGTCCAGTCTATCCGGCGGCGGGATGTCAGCGCGCCTGCCGCCAATCCAGAGGCATCGAAGCAAGATGGTCGAAACCACCGCGGTCTATCCGCCCGGACGACAGCCCGACAGTGTCCTGCCGGAAGAGAGCGGCAAAGCGCTCAGACGGTCACTGGCACGGTCGCAGAGGAGCGCACGGCGCAGGGCGCTGCTGCTTGTGCTGCCGCTGCTGCTGTTCATCGTCGTCACCTTCGTGATGCCCATCGGCCAGCTTCTGCTCCGCTCGGTCTATAACGACGGCTTTTCGGCCAACATGCCTGCGGTCTCCGGCTGGCTGGACGATCACCCGGGTGCGGAACCCGACGAGAGCGCCTTTGCCGCGCTCGCCACCGACATCAGGAATGCGGCGGAGGCCAAGACCCTCGGTACCGTCGCCACGCGGGTGAACTACGACCTGCCCGGCACGCGCTCGCTCTTCACCTCCGCGGCGCGAAAGTCGCGCGACTGGCAGCCGCCCTACCATGAGACGATGGTGGCGGAAGATGCGCGCTGGGGCGACCCCGTGCTCTGGGGCGTGATGCGTCAGGCCGCGCATCCCTATACCGCCAACTTCTACCTCGCCGCGATCGACATGCAGCGCGATGACGCCGGCGCGATCGAGCGCGTGCCGGAGGACCGCCGCATCTATGTGCCGCTCTTCCTGCGCACCTTCTGGCTCTCCGCCCTCATCACCGGCATCTGCCTCGTTCTGGCCTATCCCATCGCGCATCTGCTGGCGACGCTGCCGCTTCGGCGGTCCAACCTGCTGATGATCCTTGTCCTGCTGCCCTTCTGGACATCGCTTCTTGTCAGGACGACGGCGTGGATGGTGCTTTTGCAGGAACAGGGCGTGGTCAACAACATGCTCGTCGCGCTGCGGATCATCAACGACGATCAGCGCCTGCCGATGATGTACAACCAGTTCGGCACGATCATCGCGATGACGCATATCCTCCTGCCCTTCATGGTATTGCCGCTCTACTCCGTGATGCGGCCGATCAACCCCTCCTACGTGCGCGCGGCGCGAAGCCTCGGCGCGACCTCCTGGACAGCCTTCCGCCGGGTGTATTTCCCGCAGACCCTGCCGGGGATCGGGGCGGGGTCGCTGCTCGTCTTCATCCTTGCGGTCGGCTACTACATCACCCCCGCGCTGGTCGGCGGGGCAAGCGGGCAGCTCATCTCCAACCTGATCGCCTATCACATGCAGGGCAGCCTGAACTGGTCGATGGCGGCGGCGCTGGCGGCGATCCTGCTGGCCGCGGTGCTGCTGCTCTACTGGCTCTATGATCGCCTGATCGGCATCGACAACATGAAGCTCGGCTGAGGAACGACGATGGCCCTTCCCGTCTATGCAAGCCCGCTCGAACGCGTCTGGCACTATGTCTATCTGACGCTCTGCACGCTCATCTTCCTGTTCCTGATCGCGCCGATCCTTGTCGTCATCCCGCTCTCCTTCAACGCGGAGCCCTACTTCACCTTCACGGAGAAGATGCTGGCCTTCGATCCCCAAGGCTATTCGACGCGCTGGTATGACATGCTCCTGACCTTCGGCACGCAAGCCCCGGATGCTCCGCGGACGAGCGCCTTCTGGGCAGACGTGTGGCAGAACGCGACATGGGTGAAGGTCGCCAAGAACTCGATCATCGTCGGCTTCTTTGCGACGCTGGTCGCCACGACGCTCGGCACCATTGCAGCGCTTGGCCTTTCCCGGCCCGAGATGCCGTTCCGCCGGTCGATCATGGCGCTGCTGATCTCGCCGATGATCGTGCCGGTCATCATCACCGCGACGGGGCTGTTCTTCTTCTACTCGCGTATCCAGATCCAGCAGTGGGGCGTACCCTACCTCGGCCTTGTCCTGTCGCATGCGACGCTCGGGATCCCTTTTGTCATCATCACGGTGACGGCGACGCTGGTCGGGTTTGACCGGTCGCTCAGCCGCGCGGCGGCGAGCCTCGGTGCGTCTCCCGTCCGAAGCTTCTTCAAGGTGACGCTGCCCATCATCCTGCCGGGGCTGATCTCCGGGGCGCTCTTCGCCTTCGTGACCTCCTTCGACGAGGTGGTGGTCGTGCTGTTCCTCGCCAGCCCGGACGAGCAGACCATTCCCCGCCAGATGTGGAACGGCATCAGGGAGCAGATCAGCCCCGCCATCCTCGCCGTGGCGACCATCCTCATCGTGGTCTCCATCGGTCTTCTGACCACGGTCGAACTCCTGCGCCGTCGGTCGGAGCGTCTCCGCGGCCTCAGCCCTGGCTGAGGACAGCGGCCGGAAATGAAGCGGGACGCAAGCCATCGCCTGCGTCCCGCCCACATTATCAAAGGCCTGCCGCCCGAGGCTCAGACCGGGGGCTCAGACCCGAAGCTCAGACCGCCGCTTTGCGCATCTCGTCGAGATAGATTTCCCGAAGGCGTGCCGCCACCGGGCCGGGTTTCCCTTCCCCGATCGCTGCCCCGTCGATTTCGACCACCGGCATCACGAAAGCGGAGGCGGAGGTGAAGAACGCCTCGTCCGCCGCCTGCGCTTCCTCGACCGTGAACAGCCGCTCCTCGACCTCCATCTGCGCCTCGGCGGCGAGACGGATCACCGCGGCGCGGGTGATGCCATGCAGGATCTCCTCGGAGAGGGGCCGGGTGATGATCCGCCCGCCTTTCACGATATAGACGTTGTTGGACGACCCCTCCGTGACGAAGCCGTCCTCCACGAACCAGGCGTCATCGACCTCCGCCTTCTTGGCCATCATCTTGGCCATGCTCGGGTAGAGAAGCTGCACCGTCTTGATGTCCCGGCGTCCCCAGCGGATATCGGGGACGGAGATCACCTTCGCGCCGGTCTTCGCCTGCGGACTGTCCGCCAGACCGGGCTTCGACTGGGTGAACAGCACCAGCGTCGGCGTTACGCTCTTGTCGGGAAAGGCGAAATCGCGGTCGCCCGGATTGCCGCGGGTGACCTGAAGATAGACCATGCCATCCTCCACCCCGTTGCGCGCGATCAGTTCCCGGTGGATCTCCAGAAGCTCATCATCCGAAACGGGCGCGGCCATCTCCAGCTCGCCCAGCGAGCGGGCGAGCCGCCTTGTGTGGCCGTCGAAATCCACCAGCTTGCCGCCCAGAACGCTCGTCACCTCATAGACACCGTCCGCCATGAGGAAGCCGCGATCAAAGATGGAGACGCGCGCCTCCTCCTCCGGCAGATAGTCACCATTTACATAGACGATGCGGCTCATGTTACCCCCAAAGCTCGGCGTCGGACGGATGCACGCCCGCAGCGTCGTAAAGCAGCGAGCTGACGCGGTCTTCGGCCAGAAGCAGCGGCCCGTCAAGATCGACAACAGCCGCGCCCTGCGCCACCAGCACAGCAGGCGCCATGGCGAGGGAAGACCCCACCATGCAGCCGACCATGATGCCATAGCCCGCCGCATGCGCCGCATCACGCAGCGCCAGCGCCTCCGTCAGGCCGCCTGTCTTGTCGAGCTTGATGTTGACGAGATCGTATTTGCCCGCGATGTCGTCCAGCGAATGCCGGTCATGGCAGCTTTCGTCGGCGCAGACCGGCAGGGGGCGTGCCATTTCCGCCAGCATCTCGTCCGCCCCTGCAGGGAGCGGCTGCTCCACCAGCGCCACGCCGAGCCGCACCAGATGGGGGGCAAGGTCGCGATAGACCTCCGCCGTCCAGCCTTCGTTCGCATCGACGATGATCCGCGCCTCCGGGGCACCACGCCGCACGGCTTCCAGCCGGCCCATGTCATCGGCGGTGCCGAGCTTGATCTTCAGCAGAGGGCGGAAGGCGTTCCGGCGCGCCGCCGCCTCCATCCGTTCCGGCGTATCCAGCGACAGGGTGAAGGCGGTGATCATCGGCTCCGGCCTCGGCAGCCCCGCCATATCCCAGACACGCCGGCCCGCGCGTTTCGCCTCCCAGTCCCAGAGCGCGCAATCGACCGCGTTCCGCGCGGCGCCCGGCGGCAGCATGGCTTGCAGCTCCGTCCGGCTTAGGGGAAGCTCAAGCCCCTCGATCTGCCGGGTCACGCTCTCCAGACTTTCGCCGTAGCGGGCATAGGGCACGCATTCGCCGCGCCCGGTGATGCCATCCTTCTCCACCGTGACGGTCAGCACCTTGGCCTCCGTGCGGGAGCCGCGCGATATGGTGAACACTTCCGCGAGCCGGAAGGTATCGGGGGTTACGGTCAGCTTCATGGTCAGGACGCCATCAGCGCATCGACCAGCCGGCCCGCACCATGCCGGAACGGATCGACCGTGGGCAGGCCCATCTGCTGCTCCACGTTCTGAAGATAACGCACGGCCTCCTCCTCGCCCATGTGCTGGGTGTTGACGGAGATGCCGACGACCTTGCACTCCGGGTTGCCCACGCGGGCGAGCTGGAGCGACACGTCCCGCAGGTCCTCCAGGCTGGGCAGTTTGTAGTCCGGCAGGCCGCGCATATGCGGCCGGGTCGGCTCATGGCAGAGCACCAGCGCATCCGGCTGGCCCCCATGCACCAGCGCCAGCGTCACCCCGGAATAGGAGATGTGGAACAGGCTCCCCTGCCCCTCGATCATGTCCCAATGGTCTTCGTCATTGTCCGGCGTCAGGTATTCCACCGACCCCGCCATGAAATCAGCGACGACCGCGTCAAGCGGCACACCCCCGCCGGTAATGAGGATACCCGTCTGCCCGGTCGCACGGAAATCGGATTTCAGGCCCCGCTCCCGCATTTCCTTGTCCATGGCAAGGCAGGTGTACATCTTGCCGACCGAGCAATCGGTGCCCACGGCCAGCATCCGTTTGCCGGAGCGCTTCTTGCCGTTGGCAATGGGATAATCCACGACCGGAACACGGACATCATGAAGCTCCCGCCCGAAACGTTCCGCGGCGGCAACCAGCAGCGGCTCATCCCGGAGCAGGTTGTGCAGCCCGGAGGCAATGTCGAATCCCTCCTCCAGCGCCTCCACCAACACCTTGATCCAGCTGTCCGAAATCACCCCGCCACGGTTCGCCACGCCGACGACCAGCGTCTTGCAACCCGCCGCCTTCGCCTCCGCCAAGGTCATGTCGGGGAGTTTCATGTCGGCCTTGCAGCCCTCCATGCGGAACTGCGCCACGGCGAATTCAGGGCGCCAGTCACGGATGCCCTGCGCCACCTTTGCCGCCAACGGGTCGGGTGCGTCACCAAGAAAAAGGAGGTAGGGCGTCTTTATCATGGGGAACCTCGGAGATTGAACACCCCCATGATGACGCGCCGCCCCGCAGGCGCAACCCCCGATCAGACAGGCATTCCGCTACCGGAAGCAGGCGAGAATGGCCGCATAGTGCATCGCCGCCGCCGTTACCACGAACCCGTGCCAGATCGCCGTCTGGAAACGCAGTTTTTCCCAAAGGAAGAATATGACGCCCAGCGAATAGACCAGCCCGCCAGCCAGGATCAGCACTTGTGACAGGACGGGAATGCTCTGCATCACCGGTGCCGCGATCAGCAGGCCGCTCCAACCCATCGAGAGGTAGAGGATCAGCGACAACCACCCATATCCGACGGGAAAAATCCACTTGCTCGCAACTCCGGCGATAGCCATCAGCCATATCGCGCAGAGCATCACCAAGGCGGAATAATGGCTCGCGCTTCGCTCAAGAAACGGCGTGTATGTTGCCGCAATCAAAAGAAAAATTGACGAGTGATCGAAGCGGCGCAGAACCAGCTTCACCGCCCCTTCGGGCCAGAGGTTGTAAGCCAGCGAGACTGAGAGAGCGACCACCAGGATGGCGCCGTAGAGCGCTGCAGCCGCCTGCCCGCTCCACCCCGCGTCCGAGGCAGAGACGACGAGAACGACCGTCCCGAGGAGAGCCAGCGCCACTCCGACGCCATGCACGACCCCATCCGCGATCAGCTCGTCACGGCGCGGCCGCAGGCGCGGCACGCCACCGGGCAAATCGGAGGGCAGATCGGAGGGAGCGGACTCTGTCATCTGTGGCATGGCATGACTTTGCCAGTGATCGCGGCGACTGCCAAGCGACGCTTGTGTGACAGAATGTCAGCGTGCCGCGAGCAAGCGAGGAAACTCTATCGCGGGGCAGCGATCCTGCACCACATCGACCCCGCGGGCGCGGGCGAGCTCCGCCGCTTGAGGCGCGGTGACACCCAGCTGCATCCAGACCGTCCTGAGATTGGGCAGGGTGGCAAGCGCCTCCTCCACCACGGCGCCCGCGGCATCCGAACGGCGGAAGATGTCGATCATGTCGATGGCACCGGGATCGGGGATATCGGCGAGGCTGGCCACCGCTGTCTCGCCCAGGATGGTTTCGCCCGCATGGCCCGGATTGACCGGCACGATCCGCCATCCCAGGCTCTGAAGGAAGCGGGCCACGCCATAGCTGGGGCGCGTCGGATTGGGTGACAGACCGACGACGGCGACATTTCGCGTATCGCGGAGGATGCGGGCAAACAGGGCGGATTCGCTCTGGACCATGACTGTGTCTCCAGAATAAAAAAGCGCCCAGTCACGAAGACCGGGCGCCAGTCGCGGAACGAGGGACAGTGAACCGAAGCACGGAGGTTCCGATTCCGCGCTTCTGATTGAGCAGATAGAGACCCTTTCCCGCTTTTAAAGGGGGGAGTCGCGAATCTGTGAACATATTCAGAACGAATGCTAATTTCCGGATGCGATGGATTGCTCCTCCGCTGTGGCAGTTTTGTCGATCCCGGTTGTCGCGGCGGCCCAGACCGTCAATTCATCGGCGCTGCGGAACAGGTACAGGCGCCCGTCCTGGATGGCGAAAATCTCCGGGTCGGAGGCTACTTTTCGGCCGCCGCTCTCCATCGCCCGGCTGCACCATCCGCCGAATTGGGGCGCATAGGCGCGAGGATCCGCTTCAAAAGCCAGAAGATTTTCATGCGAGGCAAAGAGCCAGATCGCGCCCTTCCACTTCAGGGCGTATTGCGTCTTGCCCTTCACGGGATACGCGGCACTGAAATAGGATACCGGGTCGCGGCCCGCGAGCGCGATCCCTCCAGGCGCGAAGATGCGGCGATTTGTCCCCGCGAGCGCTGGCACAGCTCCGGACAAGGCCACCACCCCGCCCGCACCCAGAAAGAACAGTTCCCGGCGCCCCATCCGGCGACCTGCCCCGCGCAGGGTTCCGTGGCGGTCTGAAAGGCTGTGCGGCAAAGCGCCGGGTGCGGTGAGCACCGTCATGGCGCGCTCCTTCAGTCGGTCAGTTGTCCATCACAGATGACATGGCCCAAGGGCGCGGAAAACCCGCGCTCCCGCAACCGTGATGGCGCGGGGCCTACTCTCCCGAACCTGTGCCCAACCGGCCACGGTGACCGGCGGCATAGAGCGCCACCGCAGCAGCATTGGAGACGTTGAGGGAACCGAACTCTCCTGCTGCGGCAATGTGGACGATCACATCGCAGGTTTCCCGCGTCTTTTCACGCAGCCCCGGACCTTCCGCGCCAAGCACCAGCGCCACCGGGCGGTCACCGAGATCGGAAAGCGCCGCGTCCAGCGCGACAGTCGCCTCCCCGGCAAGACCGATCAGCGTGAAACCCATGTTGCGCAGCGTCTCCATCCCGTCGGAAAGGTTACGGATGCGCAGATAGGGCTGGCGCTCCAGCGCGCCGGACGCACTTTTCGCAAGGGCTCCCGTCTCCGGGGCGGAGTGCCGCTGGGTGCCGATGACGGCCCGCGCACCGAAAACCTCTGCGGATCGCAGGATCGCGCCCACGTTATGCGGATCCGTCACCTGATCGAGCAGGACAACAAGCGGCGCCCCTTCTCCCGAAATGGCGACATCCTCCAGCCGACCCCAGTCGAGCGGCTTCACCTCGAGAGCCGCGCCCTGATGTACGGAGCCCGGATCGATCGGAACGTCGAACTTTCTCGGATCGGCAATCTCCGGTGTCATACCGCTTTCGGCGATGGCGTCCCCAAGCCGGTCCGCGGCGTTCTTGGTCACGACAAGCCGCAGCCGCGTGCGTCTGGGGTTGAGCAGCGCATCGCGCACCGCGTGCAGCCCGAACAGCCAGACGGTTTCCGCCGCAGCGGCCCGTTTGGCCCGCTCCTTATCAATGACCCAAGCCGGTTTTTTCATGGCACGCCCCGCACAGACAACCGGTTGCAACCGGCGTTCAAAAAGCCCCCGGACCGCGTCCACGGCCTAATGATGAAAGAGGGAAACATGCACATATCCCATGCCAGAGGCACGGTCCATGCCACCTGTCGCGGAACCACCACTCCATTGATTTCTCGAAGAAATTTGTGGAAGTGGTGGGCGACCCTGGAATCGAACCAGGCATGGGTCTCCCCGGCGGAGTTACAGTCCGCTGCCGCACCTTGCAGCACGTCGCCCGACGCGAGGCGGGGATTACAGGAGGCCATGGATCCCGTCAAGGCGATTTTCCGGCCGAAGCCGACATTGTTCAGTCAAGACGGATGGCTCAAACCGCCACCGAATGTCGCAAATGAACAGCCAGCCGTTCCCCGCCTGACTTAAAGAGGCGTGATGACACAGGATCGCACCTTTCTCGGCATCGCGCTGATGCTCGGCTTCTGCCTGACGGCCCCCATGATCGACGTGGCCTCCAAGATCGCCTCGCAGGCGGTGCCGGTGGGACAGGTGACCGTCGCGCGCTTTGTCGTGCAGGCCGCGCTCATGGTGCCGGTGGTCATCCTGATGCGGGTGGAATGGCGCATGTCACGCCGCGTGCTCGGGCTGACGTTCCTCCGCGCCGCCGTATCGATTCTCGCCACCTACGCCTTCATCGCCGCGGTTCAGGTCATGCCGCTGGCCGATGCGCTGGCCATCGCTTTCGTGGAGCCGTTCATCATCCTGCTGCTTGGCTGGGCGTTGTTCGGCGAAAGCGTGGGTCCGCGCCGGATCGCCGCCTGCGCGGTTGGTTTCGCGGGCGCCCTGCTCGTTATTCGGCCGAGCTTTGTGACCTTCGGGCCGGTCGCCTTCTTTCCCCTCATGACAGCGGTCTTTTTCGCGCTCTATATCCTCATCACGAGGAGCCTCGCCCGTCAGCAACATCCGGTCGCCATGCAGGCGCATACGGCGCTCGCCGCCTGCGTTCTGGCGATCCCTGCCTTGCTGCTGCCGCTGGATATTCCGGGCGTGCAGCTTGGGCTGGCATGGCCGGACAACGGAGCGATCTGGCTGGCGCTGGCGGGGGTGGGCGCCGCTGCCACCGTCGCACACATGCTGATGACCTATGCGCTGCGTTTTGCCGGATCGACCACGCTCGCCCCCCTGCACTACTTTGAGATGATCGCGACGGTGTTTTTCGGCTACACGATCTTCGGTGATCTCCCCGATGCAATCAGCTGGGCGGGAATCGCCATCATCACCGCTTCGGGTCTTTATCTGGTGCACCGGGAACGTGTGGCTCAGCGGACAGCAGTGCCGACAGTGCCGGCTGCAATGCCTGTCGGGGAAGCAGCACCAGCATCCCTCGTCCCGTGAAGGACAGGCGCACAACCTCCGCCGCAGTACGATTGGAGGTGCCTACCCTGCCCGCGGGAGCAAAGTCGATACCGTCGATCGGCCAGACCAGCCCCTCGCTCCGCCCCCGGACCGGTGCGAGCGGATAGAGCGAGAGGCGCGTTCCCACGGGCAGGTGCAGCGTCAGCGTGGAGGGCGCGCAAAACACCACATCCTCCTCGCCGATCAGCAGAACGGGCATGGGGGCGCGGGTGAGCACCGTCAGCGCGGCGAGGGCGTGATCCAGCCGCCCGCCCAGAAACCCCAGCCCCAGCACGAAGGGAGCCGCCAGACGTTGCAGGCACTTCTCGAAATCCGTGGTGTCCTGCTCGGCCACCTCCAGAACGGCGTTGCCCATCGCCTCCCGGCCAGCAGGGCTCAGCGAGTCGAGATCGCCGATGACGAGCTCAGGACGGACACCCAAGGCCAGCGCCCTGTCGGCCCCGCCGTCGGCGGCAACGGCCACCGGCGCGAGGGACAGCGCCAACTCAAGCGAGGATGCCGAAATATCGGCACCGCCAAGCAAAGTGATGCCAGATGTTGCGGTAAGGACAGGTTCGGGCATGGGCTCATGTTGACGGGCCACGCCCGGACTGGCAATCTCTCGCGTCAGATTGACCGGTCCGGGCGGCGGCGGCAAGCCGCATTCGGACGGGCGGAACAGCTTGATCGGGAACAGGCCGGGTCCGGCGGATATGGCGAAAAGAATGACAACGAGCGGCAAGACCCTTTCCGTCACCTACGGCGACTTCTCCTGCCGTATCGAAGGCTACGAGGCCCCCGCACCGGTTCTCGCGCAGGTGCTGGCCGCTTTGCGGCAGGCCGCGGGGGGAAACCCAGCGCTTGGCACGCGTGTCGTGGATCAGGCGGACTTGGCGGCCCTGTCGAAAGCGTTTCCGCCCGCTGACGTCTCTGTTTCCGAGGGCGTGCTGCGGCTGACGGCGTCCACGACGGAAGAGCGGGATCACAGACCCACCTATGGCCTTTCGGCGGAGGAAATCGCGGCATTTGCGGAGCCGAATATCGGGGAAAGCGCGGAGCCCGCCGCCCAGGCAGAGCGCGCGTTGCAGGACGACATGAGCGCTCCCCTCCTGCTTCTTGCAACCCAGCGGGTGGACATGCCCGCCCCGGCCCAGCAGGTGAGCCTGCCGCCCCTGAAGCTCATGCCTCATGAGCTTTCCGTCACAAAATACCCCGCCATTTCGGCGGATCGTCTGAAAAGCGTGCTGGCCGAGATTGCGCCGGCCAGTCTGACGGAGCGGATGGAGGCGATCGCAGCCTATCTTATGGCGGTGGAAGGCTGGACGGATTTCACCCGTCCGGCACTTCTGGATGCGTTGTCCAAATCGAGCAACACGCCCTATCCATTCGAGGAGGAGCTGAAATCCTTCGGCGTTCTCGTCCGCGAAGGCCGCTTCCGGCGGCTGGGAGAAGGGCGTTTCGCCGTTGCGGAGGACTCCGCGTATTTCGATGAGTCCCACAGCAGCGTCGCCTGATCCCGCCTATTCCTCCGGCGCGTCGGGATCGGCGCGCCCCACCCCCAGGAAAACTGCCCGGAACGGCAGCGCCCAGAGGATGCCCAGGCCGACATAGATCGCCAGTTCCACCCAGAACGGCTGGCGCCCGAAACGGGCGTCCAACCAGTTCATCAGCGTGACCGCGACGGCGATATAGAGCGGCACACCCACCAGCAGGATGAGCAGCGACAACCGCCGCCGGGCTTTGTAGCCAAGCGCCATCAGTCCGCGAACGGATCGGTGACGAGGATCGTGTCGTCCCGCTCCGGGCTGGTGGACAGGAGCGCCACGGGGCACTGGATCAACTCCTCGATACGGCGGACGTATTTCACCGCCGCCGCCGGAAGCTCCGCCCATGAGCGCGCGCCCGCGGTAGATTCCTGCCAGCCCTCCAGCTCCTCATAGATCGGCGTCGCGCGGGTTTGGAGTGCCGCGGCGGTCGGCAGGTGGTCGTATTTCACGCCGTCCACCTCATAACCCACGCAGATTTTCAGCGTGTCGAACCCGTCCAGCACATCGAGCTTCGTCAGCGCGATGCCGTTGACGCCGGAGATCGCGCAGGTCTGGCGGACCAGAACCGCGTCGAACCAGCCGCAGCGGCGCTTCCGCCCGGTGACAGTGCCGAATTCATGACCCCGCTCGCCCAGACGCTGACCGATCTCATCCTCCAGTTCCGTCGGGAACGGACCGGAACCGACCCGCGTGGTATAGGCCTTGGCGATTCCCAGCACGAAGCCGATGGCGGAGGGGCCAAGCCCCGTCCCAGTCGCGGCCATCCCCGACATGGTGGTGGAGGAGGTCACGTAAGGATAGGTGCCGAAGTCGATATCCAGCAGCGAGCCCTGCGCCCCTTCAAACAGGATGCGCTTGCCAGCCCGGCGCTGTTCGTTGAGGATTTTCCACACCGGCTGCGCATAGGGCAGCAGTTTTGGCGCGATCTCCAGCAGCTTCGCCTTCAGCTCCGCCCGATCCACGGCAGGCGCGCCGAGACCCTGACGCAGCGCGTCATGATGGGCGAGCAGCCTGTCCAGCCGCGCCTCGAGCGTCTCCTCATCGCCAAGATCGGCCACGCGAATCGCCCGACGGCCCACCTTGTCCTCATAGGCCGGGCCGATGCCGCGCCCCGTGGTGCCGATCTTGGAGGCGCCTGCCGCTTCCTCGCGGATCTTGTCGAGATCCTGATGCAGAGGGAGGATCAGCGGCGTATTTTCCGCGATCATCAGGTTGTCGGTGGAAATCGCGACACCCTGGCCGGAAAGCTTGTCGATCTCCGAAAAGAGCGCCCACGGGTCCAGCACCACGCCGTTGCCGATCACGGCGAGCTTGCCCGGCCGCACGATCCCGGAGGGCAGCAGGGACAGCTTGAACACCTTCTCGCCGATCACGAGCGTATGGCCGGCATTGTGCCCCCCCTGGAAGCGCGCGATGATATCCGCCCGCTCCGAGAGCCAATCCACGATTTTTCCCTTACCCTCGTCGCCCCACTGGGCGCCGACGACGACGACATTGGCCATTTCAAGACTCCGCCTCTGGTCGATGCGGGGAGTCCTTACCGCGACCGCGCGCGCAAAACCACGCGAAAATCGCACCGGGGGCGAACAGGGTGACTTGCGACCCGTCCGCCATGCCTCTAGATAGGCGCGGAACGAAAGGCCGGCTGCCCCATGGAAAACATCCTGCTCATCATCCACCTCCTGCTCGCGCTGGCGCTGATCGTCGTCGTGCTGCTCCAACGGTCGGAAGGCGGCGGCTTGGGCATGGGCAGCGGGGGCGGCGGAACCGGTGTCATGACCGGGCGGCAGGCGGCGAGCGCGCTGACCCGGCTGACCTGGGGTTTTGCGATCGCCTTCCTGTGCACCTCAGTCGCACTGACGATCATCTCGGCGGAGCGGTCGGGCGGGGGTTCGGTTCTCGACCGGCTCGGCTCCGATCTCACGCCTCCGCCGGCGGCGAGCGAGCCTGCCCTTCCGGCGGATGGCGGCAGCCTCCTGCCGCCCTCGACCGGCAGCGCACCGGCCACGCCGCCCCGCGCAGACTGACCAGCAGACTGACCGGCTGAAAGATCGATCCCGGCGGACGCCCGCGCGCCCGCCATTTCACTGTTACATCAACACAAGTTATCGGGGCTTCAGGAAGTCTTTCCGCAGGATATTGCGCACCCTTAAGGTTTCCGCTATATCCCAAGTCCCGTGATGCCGCGATTCTTGCATGAACCGCGGCAGATTCTTATTGGAACTCACGGGAGCAGCTTCATGGCACGTTACGTCTTCATCACAGGCGGGGTAGTCTCCAGCCTGGGAAAAGGGCTCGCCTCGGCTGCCTTGGGCGCGCTTCTTCAGGCGCGCGGCTATTCTGTCCGCCTGCGCAAGCTCGACCCCTATCTGAACGTCGATCCGGGCACCATGTCGCCTTTCGAGCATGGTGAGGTGTTCGTCACCGATGACGGCGCAGAGACCGACCTCGACCTTGGCCATTACGAGCGGTTCACCGGCGTCTCGGCCCGCAAGACCGACAGCGTCTCCTCCGGCAGGATCTATTCCAACGTACTGGAGAAGGAACGGCGCGGCGACTATCTTGGCAAGACGATCCAGGTGATCCCGCACGTCACAAACGAAATCAAGGACTTCCTTCGCGTGGGCGAAGATGAGGTGGATTTCATGCTCTGCGAGATCGGCGGCACCGTCGGCGATATCGAGGGGCTGCCCTTCTTCGAGGCGATCCGCCAGTTCGCGCAGGAGCGGCAGCGCGGGCAGTGCATCTTCATGCATCTCACCCTCCTGCCCTATATCGCCGCGAGCGGCGAGCTGAAGACGAAACCCACCCAGCACTCCGTGAAGGAGCTGCGCTCCATCGGCATCGCGCCCGACGTTCTGGTCTGCCGGTCGGAGAAGCCCATTCCGCAGAAGGAGCGCGAGAAGATCGCCCTGTTCTGCAACGTCCGGCCCGATGCGGTGATCGCCGCGCCCGACCTAAAAACCATCTACGAGGCGCCGCTGGCCTATCACCGCGAAGGGCTGGATCAGGCGGTGCTCGACGCCTTCCAGATCGCCCCTGCCCCGCGCCCGGACCTCTCCCGCTGGGAGGATGTCATGGACCGGCTCGAGAATGCCGAAGGCGAGGTGCGCATAGCCGTCGTCGGCAAGTACACGCAGCTTGAGGATGCCTACAAATCCATCGCGGAGGCGTTGACGCATGGGGGCATGGCCAACCGCGTACGGGTCAAGGCGGAATGGGTGGACAGCGAGATTTTCGAGCGAGAGGATCCCGGCCCCTGGCTGGAGGATTTCCACGCGATCTGCGTTCCCGGCGGCTTCGGGGAGCGCGGCACCGAAGGCATGATCAACGCGGCCCGCTTTGCGCGGGAGCGGAAAATCCCCTATCTCGGCATCTGCCTCGGCATGCAGATGGCGGTGATCGAATCCGCCCGCAACCTTGCCCGGTTGAATGACGCGGGGTCGGAGGAGTTCGATCACGAAGCGGGGGAAAAGCGTTTCACCCCGGTCGTTTACCATCTCAAGGAATGGGTGCAGGGCAATCATCGGGTCGAACGCAAGCTGGGCGACGACAAGGGCGGCACGATGCGGCTCGGCGCCTATACGGCCGTGCTGAAGCAGGGATCGCGCGTTGCGGGCATCTATGGCTCGCCGGAGATCGAGGAACGTCACCGGCACCGCTATGAGGTGGACATCCGCTACCGCGATCAGCTTGAGGGCCACGGGCTGGTGTTCTCCGGCATGTCGCCCGACGGGCGCCTCCCCGAGATCGTCGAATACGAGAACCATCCGTGGTTCATCGGCGTGCAGTTCCACCCGGAACTGAAGTCGAAACCCTTTGCGCCGCATCCACTGTTCGCCGATTTCGTGCGGGCCGCGAAAGAGGCCGAACGTCTGGTCTGACCCTGCGCCAAGGCGCGGGGGACGCCCCCCGCGACCCCCGGCGGCACCGGCAATGCAATGCCGCAACCAGACAGAAAGCTGCCAGAAAGCGGATACCGGCCGCCTTCTTCCTTGCCCGACGCGCGAGAGCGGTTAGATTTCGCTCAACCAGACACATCGGAGCGCGCAATGATCCGCCACATCCTTCTTCCCGCCTTTCTGCTAACGCTCGCGGGTTGCGGGCCGCTGATCAACGGCGGAGCCGATCCTGATCGTCTGAACTGCCTCGGCGAAGGAGCGGAAGCCCGCTGTCAGACGGTCTGGGACCGCGATCTGGGCGCCAGCTACCCGGCGGGCCGCTCGCAGCGTGGCTCCTACACTTCCGCCCCCACCGTCACCGTTTCCCCGGAAACCGAAGCCATGAGCGTGCCGGTGGTTCGGGACCGCTCCGGCGTCGCGGCCATCAGCCTGCCTGCCGCCTGCCTTATCGGGGACCGTGCCTATCCGCAGGGCTCGCAAGCGATTCGGGCGTTGACCGGGCAGTATCGCGGCATCGGATTCATCAATCCGCAGCCGTTGAACGGGCAGAGCAAGCAGGAGATCTGCACTTGCTCCATGGCCGAGGGCGCCGGCCCCTACTGGGCCTGCATCTGACCCTGCGCCGCAGGATGTGATTCGCGAACACGCACCACCGGACTTATATCGACACCCATGCTCCAGGATCTCATCCGCCTTTTCACGGGCGACACCGATCGCCATTGCTTTGCCACGGACGACGTGCGTCTGGCACTGACGGCCCTGCTCGTCCGCGTCGCACGCGTGGACGGCACCTACTCCGACGAAGAGAGCGACCGGATCGCCCGGATCGTCGGCACCCGCTTCGCCCTGGGTCCGTTTGAGGCGGCCTCCTTGCTGCGCGAGGCGGAGAAGCTGGAGCAGGTCGCCCCCGATACGGTGCGTTTCACCCGCGTCATCAAGGATGCCGTCGCCTATGAGGAGCGCGAAGGCGTGATGGAGGCCTTGTGGGACGTGGCCCTGGCTGACGGGATGCGGAACCAGGAGGAAAACGCGATGCTGCGGCTCACCGCGAACCTGCTGGGCGTGAACGACCGGGACAGCGCACTTGCCCGCCAGCGGGTGGAAAGCCGTCGCGCTTGACCGAGACTGCCCAGCCAAGGGGCAGGACGTGAAAGATTGCCTGCATTTTATGCGACCAATCGCCCCTGACGCGCGGGACTTGTTGCAATTCATCAGGAAAATCGTCCAACTATCGACCAAGCAACAGGACGATGCCCCCCGTGACAACAGCGACACCGCCCGTCATCGAAATCATCAATCTCCACAAATCCTATGGCAACCTCGAGGTGCTGAAGGGCGTCAGCCTCACTGCACCGCGGGGGCATGTGGTCTCGCTCATCGGCTCCTCAGGATCGGGGAAGTCCACGCTGCTGCGCTGTGCCAACCTGCTGGAGGACAGTCAGGAGGGTGAGATCCTGTTCGAGCGGGAAGCCGTCCTGTGGCACGGAGAGGGGCTGCACCGCCGGCCGGCCTCCCGCCCGCAAGTGCTCAGGATCCGCACGAACCTGTCCATGGTGTTCCAGCAGTTCAACCTGTGGTCCCACATGACGGTTCTCCAGAATGTCATGGAAGCGCCGGTCACCGTGCTTGGACAACCCCGCGAGGAGGTGGAGGCGCGTGCGCTGCAGCTTCTGGACAAGGTGGGGATCGGCGACAAGGCCGACCGCTATCCCTCGCAGCTTTCCGGCGGGCAGCAGCAGCGGGCCGCCATCGCGCGGGCCCTTTGCATGGAACCGAAGGCTTTGCTCTTCGACGAACCCACCTCGGCGCTGGACCCGGAGCTGGAGCAGGAGGTGATCCGCGTCATCAAGGCGCTGGCCGATGAGGGGCGTACGATGATCATCGTGACCCATGACATGCGGATGGCCGCCGACGTTTCCGATCACGTCGTCTTTCTCCATCAGGGACGGGTGGAGGAGGAAGGATCGCCGGATACGCTTTTCGGCGCACCGCGAAGCGAGCGGTTGCGCCAGTTTCTTCGCGCGGGCGGTGAATAACGCCCGGCAAGCCCATAAAAGGACAGGGAGTTCTACTATGAAGAAAATCGCAATGACCGCCGCGGTTCTGGCGACGATGGCGGGATCCGCCTTCGCCCAGCAGGTGGTGCGGATCGGGACGGAGGGCGCCTATGCCCCCTACAACTTCATCAACGACAGCGGCAAGCTTGACGGATATGAGATCGAACTCGGCGGCGAACTCTGCAAGCGGCTCAGCCTGACCTGCGAATTCGTGCAGAACGACTGGGACACGATCATGGCGAACCTCAACTCGGGGAACTACGACCTGATCATGGCCGGCATGTCCATCACCGACGAGCGGAAGAAGGACCGGCTTTTCACGCAGAACTACACCCCGCCCACCGTCTCGCTCTACGTCGCCACCTCCGATGATGTCGATGTGACCAAGGGCATCGTGGCCGCACAGACCGCGACCATTCAGGCACAGCACGTGGCCGAATCGGGCGCGACGCTGGTTGAGTTCGCGACGCCCGACGAAACCGTCTCTGCCGTGCGCAACGGTGAGGCCGATGCCGTTCTGGCGGATCTCGACTATCTCAAGCCGATCGCGGATCAGTCGAACGGCGAGCTGGTCATCGTGGATCGCGTGCAGCTTGGCGAAGGTGTCGGCGCGGCCTTCCGCATGTCCGATGCGGCGCTCCGCGACCGTTTCGACGGCGCTATTGCGGAGATGAAGCAGGACGGCTCCATCAACAAGCTCATCCTGAAATGGTTTGGCGAGGATGCCGTCGTCTATTGATTGCGACGGGGATCGGGGTACGTCCCCGATCCTCTCTCCCCTTCCCGGATAATCCGAGCCGCCGATGTTCAGCTTCTGCGCCGATCCCGCCACACTCGACGGCCTTCAATGGTATGCGTGCTACCTGACATCGGGCAAGCACCTGCTGTTCTACCGCTCCTTTCTGGTGGTGATCGCGCTTCTTCTCATCACCGCGCCGCTGGCGCTCGCGCTCGGCTTTGCCGGAGCGGTTGCCGCGCGGTCGAATTTCGCGCCGGTGAGCCTCATCGGCAAAGGCTACAGCGCCATGGTGCGCGGTGTGCCGGATATCGTGTTCTTCCTGTTCGTGCCGCTGATGATCGACCAGGGGCTCGAATGGATGCGTCACAAGATCAAATGCCCCGACTGGACCGAGCCCGTCCGGCGCGGGTCGGACTTCATCGTCTGCCCGGAGGCAAAGCTGCCGCTCGCCTCGTCGCCGCCGTGGATCCATGAGACCTACGGGTTCACGCTGGCGGTCGTTGCCTTCGCCATCGTCTTCGGGGCCTTCGCCGCCAATGTGATCTATGGCGCGATGAATTCCGTGCCCAGGGCGCAGCTGGAAACGGGCGAAGCCTACGGGATGAGCCACGGCCAGATCTTCCGCCGCATCCTTGTGCCGCAGATGTGGACCTACGCGATTCCGGGCCTGTCCAACCTGTGGATGATCCTCATCAAGGCCACGCCGCTCCTGTTCCTGCTGGGGGTTCAGGACATCGTCTATTGGGCGCGCGAACTCGGTGCCTCCAAGACCTCGCATTTCGACTATCCGCATGGCGACTGGCGGCTGTGGTACTTTCTCGTCCTGCTCGCCTGGTATCTCCTGCTGACATGGGTGAGCGAGCGGGTTCTCGCCCGTTACACACGCAGGCTAGCGCTGGGGCAGGCCACGCTCGCGGGTGAACAGATCAGGAGAGCGGCATGACCTGCGGCGAGGCGTTTCAGCTCTATGGCCTCCGCGCGCTGGGGTTCGGGGAGCGGCGGCTCCCGACGGGAGAGATCGGGCTTTGCGAGCAGGTGGTCCTCATCGGTTCCGGCCTGCTGTGGAACATCTATTTCGCGGCGCTCGCCCTGCTGATCGGGTTCTTCCTCGCCACCGGTCTTGCGCTTGCCAAGGCCAGCCCCCGGCGCTGGCTGTCGAAACCGGCGGATCTCTTCATCTTCCTGTTCCGCGGGTCTCCGCTCTTCATCCAGTTCTTCTTTGCCTACGAACTGTTCATGCTGCTGCCCAAGGTGGGCGTGGACATCCCGCTCGGTTTCACCACGCTCACCGTTGAAACGCGCTGGCTCACGCGGGCATGGCTTGGCGCGCTGATCGTGCTGTGTCTGAACACGGCCGCCTATTCGGGGCAGATCTTCTACGGCGCGCTGATGGCGGTTCCGAAAGGCGATATCGAGGCCGCGGATGCGTATGGCTTCTCCAGCCGCCAGAAATTCACGCGCATCGTGTGGCCGACCATGCTGCGCCTCGCCTGGCCCGCCTATACGAACGAGGCGATCTTCCTGCTCCATGCCACGACGCTCATCTTTTTTTCCGCCTTCCCGGCGTGGCAGCAATCCGGCGACAGTCTCTATTATGCGAGCTACTTCGTTTCGAGAACCTTCAACCCGTTCGTGGCCTATCCGCTGGTCGGGCTTTACTTCATTGTGCTGACCCTGCTGGTGATCGGGCTTTTCGGGCTGGTGAACCGGCGGCTCAACCGGCATGTTCCAAGGACGGCGCGGCGAAAACTGAGATTCAGGCCGCAATACGTCAGGTAAAGAATGCACGATTGGCTGCGCGAACACCCCGAAGTCAGAACCATCCGCGTAGCGGCGGCGGACCTCAACGGACAGGCGCGGGGCAAGCGCATTCCCCGCCGCTTCGCCGACCGTATCGCCGAGGACGGGACGCGCTTCCCCCTCTCGGTCCTGTCGCTGGATGTGTGGGGGGAGGATGTCGAGAACAGCCCGCTTGTCTTTGACGAGGGCGATCCCGATGGCATCCTGCTGCCGACTGACCGTGGCTTCATGCCGATGCCATGGCTGGAAGCGCCGACCGCCCTTCTGCCGCTATGGATGTTCCGCGAGGATGGCCGGCCCTACGACGGGGATCCCCGCCATGCGCTGGCCTCCGTGCTCAAGCGCTATGCGGCGGACGGGCTGCGTCCGGTGGTGGCGACCGAGCTGGAGTTCTACCTGATAGACGATTCCGGCAAGCGCCCCCAGATGCCCAAATCGCCGCGCTCCGGCAAGCGGCGGATCGGGGCGGAGACGCTTGCCCTTCGTGCGCTGGACGCCTTCGACCGCTTCTTCACCGATCTCTACGATGCCTGCGAGGAGATGGACATTCCCGCCGACACCGCCATTTCGGAAGCCGGTCTGGGCCAGTTCGAGATCAACCTCATGCATCAGTCCGACGCGCTGAAGGCCGCGGACGATACGTGGCTGTTCAAGCTGCTGGTCAAAGGCCTTGCCCGGCGACACGGTTTCGCGGCGAGCTTCATGGCCAAGCCTTATGAGGATTATGCGGGCAACGGAATGCACATGCATTTCTCCGTGCTGGACCGGCAGGGGCGCAACATCTTCGACAACGGCGGGCCGGAGGGCACCGCTGCCCTGAAAAGCGCCGTCGCCGGATGCCTTGCCGCGCTGCATGATTCGACGCTCGTGTTCGCACCCCATGCCAACAGTTTCGACCGACTGGTTCCCGGCGCCCATGCGCCGACAGCGATAAGCTGGGCCTATGAGAACCGGACCACCGCGATCCGCATTCCCTCCGGCAAGCCGGTCGCGCGCCGGATAGAGCATCGCGTGGCGGGTGGCGACGTGAACCCCTACCTGATGATCGCGGGGGTTCTCGGCTCCGCTCTCATCGGCATCGAGGATGGGCTGACCCCGCCGCCACCGCTCCTTGGCAACGCCTATGACAGCGCATCGCCCCGCCTGCCGACATCGTGGGAAGAGGCGATCGACGATTTCGAAACCTCTCCGCTGGTCGCGCGAATCTTTCCGCAGGAACTGATCCGCAACTACGTGCTGACCAAGCGGCAGGAGGTGCGCTACATGGCGGAACTCGGGCCCGACGAGCAGATGGATCTCTATCTCGACACGGTGTGAGCCGCTTGCCGACGGCGGCGGGCGGGGATAGCCTTGGGCCATTCCATCGAGGACTCCCATGCTCATCGGCATCCTGCAGACCGGCGACGCGCCCGACGCCATTCAGCCCGCCTCCGGCAACTACCCCGACATGTTCGAGCGTCTGCTCGCAGGCCGGGGGTTCGACTTCCGCACCTGGCGCGTGCTGGACATGCAATTTCCGGCCTCCCCCCGCGACGCGGATGGCTGGATCATCACCGGCTCCCGCTTCGGCGTCTATGAGGACCACCCCTTCATCGCGCCGCTCGAAGCCTTCATCCGCGCCGTGAAGGAGGCGCATGTGCCGATGGTCGGCATCTGTTTCGGACACCAGATCATCGCGCAGGCGCTTGGCGGACGGGTGGAGAAATTCTCCGGCGGCTGGTCGGTCGGGCCGCAGGATTACGACTTCGGCGGCAGGACCGTCACTCTCAACGCTTGGCATCAGGATCAGGTGGTCGAGCGGCCGGAGGGAGCGCGGGTCGTCGGCTCCTCCGGTTTCTGCGACAATGCCGCGCTGGCCTATGGTGACGATATCCTTACGGTGCAGGCACATCCTGAGTTCGACAGCACGGTGACGCAGGGCCTCATCGACCATCGGAGCGGCAGCGTGCCGGACGACAGGGTCTCCGCAGCCCTTACCCGCCTGACGGAGGATGATGCCGATACACAGGGCGGCTCCGCCCTCCTCGCTGACCGGATCGCCGATTTTCTTACGCAGAGGGCCCATGTCTGACTGGACCGAAAAGCTCCCCGAAGCCGCGCAACGCTACATCCAGGGCCGCCGTGTGGATGAAGTGGAATGCATCGTCTCCGACATTGCAGGCGTCGCCCGCGGCAAGGCGATGCCCGCGTTCAAGTTCGCCAAGCAGACATCCTTCTTCCTGCCGAATTCGATCTTTCTCCAGACGATCACCGGGGATTGGGCCGACAATCCGACAGGCGCCTTCACCGAGCCCGACATGATCATGGCGCCTGATTTCTCGACCGCCACCGCGGCGCCCTGGACGGCCGATGTCACGCTTCAGGTGATCCATGACGCCATCGACCAGACGGGGGAACCGGTGGCCGCCGCGCCCCGCAACGTGTTGAAACGCGTCCTGCATCTCTACAAGGAAAAGGGCTGGACGCCGATCGTCGCGCCGGAGATGGAATTCTTCCTCGTCGCGCGCAACATCGACCCGAACATGCCGGTGCAGCCGCCGATGGGCCGGTCGGGCCGTCGTGCGGCGGCCAAGCAGGCGTATTCCATGTCCGCGGTCGATGAGTACGGTCCGGTCATCGACGATATCTACGATTTCGCCGAGGCGCAGGGGTTCGAGATCGACGGCATCCTTCAGGAAGGCGGCGCGGGTCAGGTGGAGATCAACCTCGCCCATGGCGACCCGGTGCGGCTGGCCGACGAGATCTTCTACTTCAAGCGCCTGATCCGGGAAGCCGCGCTCCGCCACGACTGTTTTGCGACCTTCATGGCCAAGCCCATCGAGGGCGAGCCGGGTTCTGCCATGCATATCCACCATTCGGTGGTGGATACGGCAACGGGCCAGAACATCTTTTCCGACGCAAAGGGCGCAGAGACGCAGGCATTCCTGCATTTCATCGCGGGGATGCAGAATCACCTGCCCGCGGTCATCGCGCTGCTGGCGCCTTATGTGAACAGCTACCGGCGTTATGTCCCGGATTTCGCGGCACCCATCAACCTCGAATGGGGGCGCGACAACCGGACGACGGGATTGCGCGTGCCGATTTCCGAACCCTCCGGGCGGCGGATCGAGAACCGGCTGGCGGGTATGGACTGCAACCCCTATCTCGGGCTGGCCGCATCGCTCGCCTGCGGCTATCTGGGTCTGCTGGAACAGAAGATGCCGCGTCCCGAATGTCTGGGCGATGCCTATATGTCCGCCGACGAGTTGCCCTACAACCTCGGCGATGCGCTCGACCTGTTCGCGGAGGACGAGGGCGTGCGAGAGGTTCTGGGCCTTGGCTTCTGCTCCGTCTATGACTCGGTCAAGCGCAACGAATACAAGGAGTTCCTTCAGGTTATCAGCCCGTGGGAGCGGGAGCACCTGCTGCTCAACGTATGAACCTTCTCACCGCCAACGACCGTCAGGGATCCTTCCCCGCCAGCTATTACGCCGCGACGGCCACGGAGCGGGAAGCCGCGCCTCCGCTTCAAGGCTCGCATCGGGCCGATGTCTGCGTCGTGGGCGGAGGCTATACGGGTCTGTCGGCGGCGCTGCATCTGGCCGAGCGGGGCTATTCTGTCGTGCTGCTGGAGGCGCATCGCGCGGGCTTCGGTGCTTCGGGGCGGAACGGGGGACAGGTCGGCTCCGGCCAGCGGCTGGAACAGGACGAGCTTGAACGCCGCATGGGTCGGGACGATGCCCACCGGCTCTGGGCCATCGCGGAGGAGGCGAAAGCGCTGGTCCGCGACCTTATCGCCCGTCATGCGATGCCCATCCGTTTCCATTCCGGCGTTGCCCATGCCTGCCGGACGGAAGCCGAAGTTCGCCATTCCCGCACCATGGCGGAAAAGCTCGCCCACGAATATGGCTACGATCAGGTGGAACCGCTGGACCATGCGGGCATCCGGGCGCTGATCGGCTCCGAGGATTATGTCGGCGGCGACATCGACCGTGGCGCGGGCCATATCCACCCGCTGAACTTCGCCATCGGGCTGGCGCGGGCCGCAGAAGCCGCGGGCGTCACCCTCCACGAGAATACCCTCGTCACCGGGATCACCCGCGGGCAGACGACGCGCGTTGTCACGGCAAGCGGCAGCGTTACGGCGGATCACGTCATCGTCGCCTGCAATGGCTATCTCGGCGATCTGGTGCCGGAGGTCGCGGCGCGGGTCATGCCGATCAACAATTTCATCGTTGCGACTGAACCGCTGGGGGATGCGGCACGCGATATTCTGGCCGAACCGGTCGCCGTTGCCGACACCCGCTTCGTGGTGAACTACTGGCGGCTGTCGGAGGACAACCGGCTGCTGTTCGGCGGGGGGGAGAGCTTCGGCTACCGCTTTCCCGATGTGATCGCCACGGTGCGGAAACCCATGCTCCGGGTCTATCCGCAGCTCCGCGACGTGCGGATAGATTACGCCTGGGGTGGAACGCTGGCCATCACGATGACGCGCCTGCCCTGTTTTCTCCGGCTCGGGCCGAACCTGCTGTCCGCCTCGGGGTATTCCGGGCATGGCGTCGCCATGGCGACGCTCGCCGGGCGGATCATGGCAGAGGCGGTGGCCGGTCAGGCGGAACGGTTCGACCTGATGGCGCGCCTGCCCACGCCCCGCTTTCCCGGTGGTGCGGCGTTGCGCCATCCTCTCCTCGTGCTGGCGATGACCTGGTACGGCTTGCGCGACCGGCTGGGAGTCTGAGCCGCTGTTGAAGAAACGTGGCGCAGGGGCTAGCTTTCAGGCGAGCCAAGGAAAGGACCGTGCGATGCGTGACGATGTGCCGAACAGCTGGGAAGCCCGGGCGGAGGAATACAGCCTCTACGGTTTCACCGACCTGCCCTCCGTCCATAAACGGGGCACGGTCGTCCTCACGCATGGCGAGGGGCCTTATATCGTCGATACCCACGGCAAGCGGTATCTCGACGCCAATTCCGGCCTGTGGAACATGGTGGCAGGCTTCGACCATCCGGGGCTGATCGCCGCCGGGCAGGAGCAGTTCGCCCGTTTCCCGGGCTACCACGCCTTCTTCGGGCGCATGTCGGACCAGACGGTCATGCTGTCGGAGCGGCTGGTCGATGTCTCCCCCTTCCCGCGCGGCAAGGTGTTCTACACCAACTCCGGGTCGGAGGCGAATGACACCATGGTCAAGATGCTCTGGTTCCTCGCCCAATCGGAGGGCAAGCCGGAGCGGCGTAAGATTCTGACACGGGTGAATGCCTATCATGGCGTGACAGCAGTCTCGGCCTCCATGACCGGCAAGCCCTACAACTCCGTCTTCGGGTTGCCGCTGCCGGGGTTCATCCATCTCTCCTGCCCGCATTACTGGCGCTTCGGGGAACAGGGCGAGACGGAGGAGCAGTTCACCCAACGCATGGCAAAGGAGCTGGAGGACACGATCCTTGCCGAAGGGCCGGATACCATTGCCGGGTTCTTTGCCGAGCCGGTTCAGGGCGCGGGCGGGGTGATTCCCCCCTCCAAAGGCTATTTCCAGGCGGTGCAGCCGATCCTGAAGAAATACGGCATTCCGCTCATCTCCGATGAGGTCATTTGCGGTTTCGGCCGGACAGGCAATACCTGGGGGTGTGAGACCTACGACTTCGTGCCGGATGCCATCATTTCCTCAAAGGCGCTGACGGCGGGATATTTCCCGATGGGCGCGATCATCCTCGGCCCGGATCTTGCCGATCGGATGCAGGCCGCTTCCGAAGCGATCGAGGAATTTCCGCACGGTTTCACCGCCTCGGGCCATCCCGTCGGTTGTGCGGTAGCGCTGAAGGCCATCGACATCATCATGAACGAAGGGCTGGCGGATCGCGCGCGTGAACTGACGCCGCGCTTCGAGGCCGGGCTTGCCCGGTTGGCGGAAAACCCGAACATCGGCGAATGGCGGGGCAAGGGTCTGATGGGCGCACTGGAGGCGGTCAAGGACAAGGCCACCAAGACGCCGTTTGACGGCAAACTCTCGGTCTCCGAGCGGATCGCCAATACCTGCACGGATCATGGGCTGATCTGTCGGCCGCTGGGACAGTCCATCGTTCTCTGCCCTCCGTTCATCATGACAGAGACTCAGATGGATGAGATGTTCGAAAAACTGGAAGCCGCGCTGAAACAGGTCTTTGCGGAAGTCGCCTGACCGGCGATTGCGGCCCGCCCGGAACGGGGCGGGCTGCCAGCCTCACTTCCGGCCGGAAAGCCGCTCCTGAAGTTCGGCAAGCTGACGCTTGATGTCCGCCAGTTCGGAGGAAGTCGAAACCGGCTCCTCCTCCTTGGTCGTGGGGGGGGCCCATCCCCGCATGAGCGTCTTCAGAAACGCCTGCTGTTGGCGCTGCATAGCCTCGAACCCCGGCATGGCCGACATCGGATTGGGATAGGTGGTCAACCCTTCCATCATCCGGCTCGGCCCCTCACGCAGCATGTCGAAGGACATGGCGAGGAATTGCGGCACGACGCTCTGTGCCTGAGTGGTGTAACTGCGCACCAGATCGGTGAGCACCGTCAGGGGCAGGACATTCTCACCCCGGCTCTCATGCTCGGCGATGATCTGGAGCAGATACTGGCGCGTGAGATCATCGCCGGACTTCAGGTCAACGATCTTCACTTCGCGCCCGTCACGGATGAACCGCGCGATATCCTCCAGCGTTACGTAATCGCTGGTTTCGGTATTGTAGAGCCTGCGGCTTGCATACCGCTTGATCAGCAGCGGCTTCTCGTTCTCTGCCACCTTCCATCCCCCCCGTCACTTGTCAGATGGAATCTAGGCCAGAGATTTCCAAAAAGAAACCTGCCTCGTTCCTCCCACAAAGAAAAAGGACGGGCCATGGCCCGTCCTTACTTAACAGATTGTCAAACCGATCAGGATTTGACAGCCGTCGGTGCCACTTTCGAAGCGCGGGCAGCAGCAGCCGTAGCTTCGCTGGTCGCCTTTTTCACCGCGGCGGTCGCGTCTTCCGAAATGTCCTTGCCAGCGGCAAGCATCAGCTCGACAGTTTCCATCTGCACTTTCTTCGCCACTTCGGCAAAGGCCGCCAGATTTTCGGCAGCCATTTCCGCCGAGGAAGAAGCGAACTCTGACAGCGCCTTGGAGTAATCACCCGGCTCTTCCTTCACGCGGGCGAGTTCGCCGACCTTCGCGATCGATTCCTTCGTCCAGCGGCTGGAGATCTCCGTCGATTTCTCTGCAGCTTCGAGCACGACTTTCGTCATCCGCTCGCCCAGAGCAGCCTGGGTCTTGAATGCTTCCTGGAACGCATGGGCGTCCACCGGAAATGCCGACATCATATCCTGCACCATCTTGGTGAAATCCTGAGTTTTAGCCATTTTTCCCTCCACAAATACTATGCTGCGCGCTGAGCCAAAGGTATGTTCTGCACCGCGGCATTTCAAGATTTTTTTCGCTGCGGTGCAGAAAATTTAAAAGGCCGGTATGTCAGGGAGTTATTGGCCTGCGGATACCTTGGCGCGCACGTATTCCCCTGGCGCATCACCAAGGACAGGATGGTTGCCCGTTCCCGGCAAGCGGGCAGCCACGTCCGCTCCGGCACGCTGACGAAGCCAGCCTTCCCAGCTCGGCCACCAGCTCCCGGAATGGCGCTGCGCGGAAGAGCGCCACTCCTCCGAAGCGCCCTCCGGTGCCGTCCCGAGGTAATGCCCGTACTTGTCCTTGCCAGGTGGATTGATGACCCCGGCGACATGGCCCGATTCCGCAAGCACAAAGGTCTTGTCCCCGCTTCCCATGCGGGAGATGCCCGCGAAGCTGGCCTTCCAGGCCGCGATGTGATCCGCTTCACAGGCCACGGCGCACAGGGGCACGGTTACGTCGGATAGGGTCAGAACCTCTCCGCAAAGGCGGATGCCCTCCTCAGCGAATCGGTTCTCCTGACAGAGCCAGCGCAGGTATTCCGTCGCCATTCGAGCAGGCAGATTTGTCGAGTCTCCGTTCCAGTACAGCAGATCAAACGCCGGAGGCGCATCGCCCATCATGTAGCTACGGATCGCCGGGCCATAGACCAGATCATTTGCCCGCAGATAGGAAAAGGTCTTGGCCATGAAATAGGCGGCCAGATACCCCTTCTCATACGCCTGCCGTTCGATGGCATCGACAAAATCGTCGGACAGAAAGGCCGTGAACTCCCCCTGATCGGAGAAATCCGTGAGCGTCGTCAGGAAAGAGGCCGACTTCACCGGATTCAGGCCCCGCTTGCGGAGCAATGCCAGCGTCAGCGCCAGGGTCGTGCCAGCAATACAATAACCGACCGCATTCACCTGTTCTTCACCGGTGATGTCGCGCACGGTTTCGATCGCTCTCAGGAAGCCTTCCTCGATGTAAGTATCGAGACCGGCATCCGCGAGCGACTCGTCCGGGTTGACCCAGCTTACGACGAAAACCGTGTATCCCTGCCCCACCACCCAACGGATGAAGGAGTTCTGCGGCTTGAGGTCAAGAATGTAGTATTTGTTGATCCACGGCGGAAAGATGATGAGAGGAAGCTGCTTCACCGTCTCCGTCTTCGGCGAATACTGGATGAGCTCGAAAAGCCGATTGCGGAAGACGATGGAGCCCTCGGTGGTGGCAAGGTTTTCGCCCACCTGAAAAGCCCGCCGGTCCGCCAGCGTCACCAGAAGCTCCCCCTCGTTCGCCTCCAGATCGGCGACGAGATTTTCCATTCCCTTGACGATCGATTCCCCATCCGTCGCGACCGCCCGCTCCAGCGCGTCGGGGTTGGTGCCGAAGAAATTCGTAGGCGACCACATGTCGAGCATCTGCCGCGTGAAGAAATCGACCCTCTGCCGCTCCTTTTCGTCAAGCTGCATGTCGGCCACGGCCTGATGCGCTGCTTCCACCGAAAGCAGATACTGCTGCTTTACGTAATTGAAGAACGGATGGCTGTCCCAGAGGGGGTTGGCAAAGCGCCGGTCGCGCGGCCCGCGATCATCGGGTGGCGTGAGGCGACCGGTGTTCAGTGCCTGCTGCGCATCCATGTAGTGACGGACGGCCTTGCCCCAGTAGCCGATCTGATGTTCGAGGATCCGGCCGGGATTTTGCATCATCTCCGCCATGTAACCCGTGGCGGCCTTCATGAAGAGATCGCCACCCGGGCCGGAGAGTCCGGGATCCATCGGCTTGCGGCGGGCGAGTGCCGCGATCATTCGCTGACGAAGCTCCTCCACCCGCGCGAGGCTTTCGTTCATGCGTTCGAGATGGTCCGCTGGTGTCAGTTCCGGCGGGGGTTCCGTTACGTCACCCCCCCCCGTCGCCTTGCCGGTCCGCGAACGACCACGCGTTCCCGTTGTCATCTCCCTGGCTCCCCCCTAGACTTATAAGAAGCATAGCGTCGCCCAAACTGGGGGGGAAGCGACGAATTGCCCCAGGCTGCACTTGGCAGGAGAGCGCGATGATCAAGACAATGACCGGCTATGACATGATGGAAACCTTGCGCAACACCAGCGAGTGGCTGGGCGCAACGGCCCGCGCCATGGCAAGCTACCCCGCCCTCGCCCCCATCCCGAACCCCGCGCTCGCCCTGATGGCGGCCTGGGGAGAGGTGGCGGAGCGGAGCTTCTCCCGGATGGTCGTAAAGCCGGACTGGGGAATTCGCACCGTCACGGGCGGGGATGGCACCGATCTGGTGGTGGAAACAACCGTCGTCGCGCGGCGACCGTTCTGCGACCTCGTCCATTTTCAGGTCGAGGGACGGGAGCGGATGGCACGGCGCGTGCTTCTCGTCGCGCCGATGTCCGGCCACTACGCGACGCTGTGCCGCTCAACCGTGGCGAGCCTGCTGCCCGACTGCGAGGTCTATGTCACCGACTGGCGCAATGCCCGCGACATTCCCGTGTCCGAGGGCAAGTTCGACGTTGAGGATTTCACCCTCACGCTCGTGGACTTCATCCGCCATCTCGGGCCGGATATTCATGTGATCGCCATCTGCCAGCCCGCCCCGCTGACGCTTGTCGCAGGGGCCTGGCTCGCGCAGCACGAGCCGGAGGCCCAGCCGCAGTCCATGACGCTCATCGGCGGGCCGATCGATCCGGCGGCAAAACCGACCGAAGTGACCGATTTCGGCGACAGCGTCACCATGGGCCAGCTCGAGCGGTTGTTCATAGAACGTGTCGGCTTCAAATATCCGGGCGTGGGGCGGCTGGTCTATCCCGGGCTGCTTCAGCTCTCCTCCTTCATCGCGATGAACCGGGAACGTCATACGGAGGCGTTCACGAACCAGATCCTCGCCGTCGCACAGGGCACCGCTGGCGACCACGATCAGCACAATCGGTTCTACGACGAATATCTTGCGGTCATGGACATGACGGCGGAATTCTACCTTTCCACGGTGGAGCGCATCTTCAAGGATCGTGAGGTGGCGCGGAATGTCTTCACCATCGAAGGCGAACACGTGGATATCGGCAAGATCGACAGGACAGCGGTCATCGTCGTCGAAGGAGAGAAGGACGACATCTCCGCCCCCGGCCAGTGCAAGGCCGCGCTCGACCTGCTCACCGGCCTGCCAGAGGAGATGAAGGGTTATTATCTGGAGCCGAATGCCGGCCATTATGGCATCTTCGCAGGCTCCTCCTGGCGCAAGAACATCCGCCCCTATGTGCTTGATTTTCTGGATCGCGCTGGCAAGCCGCAGGATGCAAAGCCAAAGGCTGCACCGCGCCGCAAGGCAAGCGTGGTTTCCCCCTCCGCCGGCAGTGGTGTGGCGCCGGACACGGTTCCGGTCTGAGAGGATCAATGGATTGCCTGGCGGTATGTTGAGCCCGGCATCCTCCTACCCGAGCACCTCGCCTATGGACGCCGTGATGAGGGCGAGGCATTCCGGCGTCGAAAACCGGTGATCGGCATCCTTGACCAGCGTCAGCCGGATGTCCCCGCCCTTGGCGTGTTCAAGCACCCGCATCCCCCGCTCCCACGGCACGGTTTCATCGCCTGTCCCATGCAGGAGACGGACGGGAAACGGCAGCGGCAGCGGGCTTCGGAGGATCAGCCGATCCCTGCCATCCTCTATGAACCGGCGGCTGATGCGATAGGGCCCGTCATAGTCGGAGGGCTGCTCGACATAGCCGCGGGCAAGCAGCAGCTCCCGCTCCGCATCGCTCATGCCCCCCCACATGTCATCCTCGGTGAAGTCGGGCGCGGCGGCGATTGTCACCAGCCCCGCCACCCGCTCCGGCATCGACCGCGCCAGCAGGAGCGCGATCCACCCCCCCATGGACGAGCCGACGATGATCTGCGGCCCCTCCGTCAGCTGGTTGATCGCATGGCGCGCATCCTCGAACCAGTCGCCGATCGCGCCTTCCTCGAAGGTGCCGGAGGACTGGCCGTGGCCTGAATAATCAAAGCGCAGGAAGGCACGGCCCTGCGTTTCCGCCCAATCCTGCAGATAGAGCGCCTTCGTCCCCGTCATGTCGGACCGCAGGCCGCCCAGAAACACAACACCCGGCCCGCGACCGGGGATGCGGTTGTAAGCGAGCCTGCGGCCCTCCGGCGTGAGCAGATGATCGGGCATGGCAGCATCCTCCGAAACCTTCCGGGTCGTGATGCCAGCCGCGCCGCCCTGCCGCAAGCTCTCAGGCCGAAACAAGGCCCGCGGCCTCATCCGCCGTGATGACAGAGGCGTAACCAAATGCCAAAGCGGCAAGGAAGGCCGCCTGCACCTCCTCCGCAGACACTTCCCTGCCACGGAACTCCAGCGCGCGTGTGGCGCAGGCGTCTCCCGCGACGGTCACCCGGTAACCAAGATCGGCGGCCGCACGAACGGTTGCGTCGATGCACATGTGCGTCATCGCCCCCACGATCACCAGATGCTCCGCGCGCCAGCCCTCCAGCACTTCATGAAGACCCGTGCTCCGAAAGCTGTTGGGGAAGTTCTTCACGATGATGGCCTCCCCCCGCTCGGGTGCGAGAGCCGGATGGATCTCCGCCCCCGGGGTTCCCGGAGTGAAGAAGGGCGAAGGCTCCCGCGTCGATTCGTGGCGAATATGGATCACGGGCTCCCCTGCTGCGCGAAAGGCGGCGAGAAGACCCGCGCCGCGCGCTGCGGCCTCCTCCACTCCCTCCAGCGGCCAGCGCCCGCCGGGAAAGTAGTCGTTCTGCATGTCGACGATCAGCAAGGCCACTTCGCCCATGATCTCTCCTCCTCTGTTGTCTCCGTCATAGCATGGCAGACGCCTTTCGCCATGCGGTTGACATCCCGCGCAGCGCGGCCCTAGAGAGACGGGACAACCCGCAACCGGGCGTTCCGTGGGCGCCAGACCGACGAGGAGAGCCTTTCATGGCCCAGATTTCCCTGTCCTTTCCCGATGGATCGAAGCGCGACTACCCCGCCGGCACCACGCCGGGCGAGGTCGCGGCCTCCATCTCCAACTCGCTGGCCAAGAAGGCGATCTCGGCCACGGTGAACGGGGCGCATTTCGACCTGCAATGGCCGATCGAGTTCGATGCCGCCATCGAGATCCATACTATGCAGGATCAGGCGCAGGCGCTGGAACTGATCCGGCATGACCTTGCGCATATCATGGCGCGCGCGGTTCAGGAGCTGTGGCCGGAGGTGAAGGTCACCATCGGCCCCGTAATCCAGAACGGCTGGTATTACGACTTCGACCGGGAGGACCCTTTTACCCCGGAAGATCTGGGCGCCATCGAGAAGCGGATGAAGGAGATCATCGCGCTCCGCGACCCGGTGAAGACGGAGGTCTGGGACCGCGCGCGCGCCATCGCCTACTACGAGGAACGCCACGAACCGTTCAAGGTCGAGCTGGTCGAGGCGATCCCGGAAGAGCAGAAGATCCGCATGTACTGGCACGGCCACTGGCAGGACCTCTGCCGCGGCCCGCATCTCCAGAACACCGGGCAGGTGCCGCCGGATGCGTTCAAGCTGATGTCGGTCGCCGGAGCCTACTGGCGCGGTGATTCGAACAACAAGCAGCTCCAGCGAATCTACGGTGTCGCTTTCCGCAACCGCGACGACCTGAAAGCCTATGTCACCATGCTGGAGGAAGCGGCGAAGCGCGACCACCGGCGGCTGGGCAAAGAGATGGACCTGTTCCATCTTCAGGAGGAAGCACCCGGCATGGTGTTCTGGCACCCGAACGGCTGGACGATCTACCGCACGCTGGAAGACTACATGCGCCGCAGGCTGGCCCGTGCGGACTACCGCGAAATTCGCACGCCACAGGTGGTGGACCGTGTGCTGTGGGAGAAATCCGGCCACTGGGAAGCCTACCGCGAGAACATGTTCATCGTCGAGGTGGACGAGGATGAACACAAGGAACGGCGCATCAATGCGCTGAAGCCGATGAACTGCCCCTGCCACGTGCAGGTCTACAATCAGGGCCTGAAGTCCTACCGCGACCTGCCTCTCCGGCTGGCGGAGTTCGGCTCCTGCCACCGGTTCGAGTCTTCGGGTTCGATGCACGGGCTGATGCGGGTGCGCGGCTTCACCCAGGACGACGCGCATATCTTCTGCACCGAGGATCAGATCGAGGCGGAATGCGCGAGCTTCATCGCGCTGCTGGCCTCCGTCTATCGCGACCTCGGCTTCGAGAAGTTCGACATCAAGCTCTCTACCCGGCCGGATGTGCGAATCGGATCAGACGAGACTTGGGACAAGGTGGAGAACGCGCTCGAATCGGCGATCCGGCATGTGGGCGTGCCCTATGTCGTCGATCCGGGCGAAGGCGCGTTCTATGGGCCGAAGCTCGACTTCAAACTGACCGACGCCATCGGGCGGGAGTGGCAGTGCGGCACCTTCCAGGTCGATCCCAACCTGCCCACGCGCCTTGGCGCGGAATACGTGGGCGAGGACGGCGGCAAACACCGTCCCTACATGCTGCACCGCGCGATTCTGGGGTCGTTCGAGCGGTTCATCGGCATCCTGATCGAGAACTACGCGGGCAAGCTGCCGTTCTGGCTTGCACCCCGGCAGGTGGTGGTCGCCTCTATCGTGTCGGATGCCGATGATTATGTAATTGAGATCGTTGAATCTCTCCGCGCTGCCGGACTTCGGGCGGAAGCGGATACCCGCAACGAGAAGATCAATTACAAGGTCCGCGAGCATTCGGTTGGCAAGGTGCCTGTCATTCTGGCCATCGGGATGAAGGAAGTGGAAGAGCGCACGGTCTCCCTCCGTCGTCTGGGCGAGAACCGGAGCGAGTCGCTGGCGCTTGATGCGGCGGTGGAACAACTTGCGAGGGAAGCCCTCGCGCCCGACCTTGCGAGCCCCCCGGCGCAGGGCTAAAAGCCGCGCGCCCAACGACCTTGTGCAGAAACCGTCTTGATTTTGGCGGGGGATGAGTCATTCCTTCTGTCCGTGACAACGGACTTTCTGCGACCGCCTCCTGATGACCCAGGCAGCCGGAGACTTGGAAGACCCGGCAGCACGGCCCGCCGCAGTCCCGCGTCGGGAGT
This sequence comes from Haematobacter genomosp. 1, assembly GCF_002196855.1. Classification (GTDB taxonomy): domain Bacteria; phylum Pseudomonadota; class Alphaproteobacteria; order Rhodobacterales; family Rhodobacteraceae; genus Haematobacter. The sequence goes on from NZ_NIPW01000028.1 coordinate 73,195, forward strand.
TCTAAAAGGAGAGACGGAATGCCGACTGGCACCGTGAAATGGTTCAATACGACGAAGGGCTATGGCTTCATCGCCCCGGACGATGGCGGCAAAGATGTGTTCGTGCATATCTCGGCCGTTGAACGTGCCGGGCTGAAAGGCCTGAACGACAACCAGAAGATCGGCTACGAACTTCAATCCGGCCGCGACGGGCGTTCGTCGGCTTCGGACCTGCGCCTGCTCTAACAGCGCCACCATCATTCGGGCGGCCCGGAACACGCGTCATGCGGTTCCGGGCCGTTCCCATTCGTGGCTTGCAGTCCGCGGCCGGCTGGGAAACCGACGCCCGCCCCGGACCTCCTGCAGATGCAGGAGCAACCCGCGAGCCTGGCTGCCCCGAACGCCGGCCCGTCCTGGAAAAGCCTTGGTCTTCAGTCACCGCGGCAGGCAGGTAACTACGGGCCCGTTCCCGGTGCCTGCCGTTGAGGTGGGCAAGCGTCAGAGCCAGAGCTTCCGCACGTCTTCCTGCCAGCCAAGGGTCAGGCGATCCCCGCCCTCTATCACCGGCCGTTTCATGAGGGCCGGATGTGCGGCGAGGAGCGCCTGCGGAGACTGGCCACGCTCTTCCTCCGACAGGCCGCGCCATGTCGTCGAGGCCCTGTTGACGAGCTTGTCCCCGAAGGCTGTCAGAAAGCGCCCGATCTCCATGCCGGAGAGCGGTTGCTTGCGAATATCGTGAAAGGTGACGTCCTCCCTCTCCCGCAGGCTCGCCAGCGCCTTGCGGCAGGTGTCGCAGGTGGAAATGCCGTAAAGGGTGATCACTCCGCCTCTCCCCAGACGGCGGCGAACTCCCGCCATTCGCCCTTGGACATGCCGGAGGTTTCCTGGGTGACCGTCTCCCCCCGCAGGCGGCGCTGCAACACATCGACGCCTTTCGCCGAAAGCTGAACCGCCCCCATGCGGTAATCCTCGAACGCCGCATAAGCATGCGGAACCCAGTCCGCAACGATGCGGCAGATCGCATCGGCATAGACCCGGATTTCATATTGCGCGTGCGAATCAGCGCGAAGCCGCAGGAAGTGGAAGAGGTTGTGCAGGTCGGTCTTCCAGTACCACTGGGTATAGATGTTTGCGGGCAGGTTCATGCGGGCCAACTCGCGGGCGAGACCCTGCTGCCCCTCCTCGCTCAACATCGCCTCGTAATGGTCATAGGCGCGGCCCGCATCCTCCTTGAGCAAGGAAAGCACGCGCTCGGCCTCCTCCCCCTCCAGCACCTGATCGCGGCCCTGATGGTTCTTGCGCGACTGCGCGGCCAGATGCTCGGGCGCGGGAATGTAGAACTCCCTGTCCAGGATCGAGTAGCGGCCGGAATATTCGTTCACATTGGCCGTCCGGTGCCGGATCCACTGGCGCGCCACGAAGATCGGAAGCTTCACATGCAGCTTCACCTCGCACATCTCGAACGGCGTGGAGTGCCAGTGGCGCATGAGATAGCGGATCAGCCCCGCATCGTCCCGCGTGGCCTTGGTGCCTGCGCCGTAGCTCACACGGGCGGCCTGCACGATAGCGGCATCGTCGCCCATGTAATCCACTACGCGCACGAAGCCGTGGTCGAGCACCTCATGGGCAAGGTAGAGGTGCTTCTCCATCCCCTCCGACACAGCGCGCAGCGTCTGACGCGGGGTGGCACGCAGCGCATCGATCTGGGATTGCTGGTCGGGATTGATCGGCATGATGGGGTCTCCGATAGAATGGCCACAAGATATGGTGGGAACGTGGAGACCATAGCCCCCGTGACGCGCCCCGGCAAGCCGACTTCCAGACCGGAGCCGACTGCGCTAGTTTCAGGCACTACGCAAGGAGACGATATGAAATATCTGCATACGATGGTCCGGGTGCTGGATCTCGAAAAGTCTATGGCCTTCTATGGCCTGCTCGGGCTGCGGGAAATCCGGCGCATCGACAATGACAAGGGACGGTTCAGCCTGGTGTTCATGGCCGCGCCGGGAGATGAACAGGCGCCGGTCGAACTGACCTGGAACTGGGACGGCGACGCCGATCTTCCCTCCGACAGCCGCCACTTCGGCCATCTTGCCTACGAGGTGGAGGATATCTACGCGCTCTGCCAGAAGCTGATGGATCAGGGCGTGACCGTCAACCGACCGCCGCGCGACGGGCGCATGGCCTTCGTGCGCAGCCCCGACAATGTCTCCATCGAGCTTCTTCAGGCGGGCGAGCCGCTGGCTCCGGCGGAACCCTGGGCATCCATGCCGAGCACCGGGCACTGGTAAGCGCTCAGTAGATATAGCGGATCTGGTCCGTCCAGTACCGCTCCATCCGGCGGAGCGCCTCTCCGGTGGAGCGCAGACCCTGCGCATCCACCCGGCCCCGCGCTTCCAACCCGTCCACGTGACGGGCGAAAAGGTCCTCCATCGCCTTCCGCACCTCACGCCCCTTCGGCGTGAGGCTCACCCGCACCGAACGGCGGTCCATTTGCGAGCGCTGATGGTGCATGTAGCCCGTCTCTACGAGCTTCTTCAGATTGTAGCTCACGTTGGAGCCCTGATAGTAGCCGCGGCTTTTCAGTTCCCCCGCAGTCACCTCGTTCTCACCGATGTTGAACAGCAGCAGGGCCTGCACCGCGTTGATCTCCATCACGCCGACCCGCTCGAACTCATCCTTGATGACATCGAGCAGCAGGCGGTGCAGCCGTTCGATCAGGCTCAGGATGTCGAGATAGCCGGTGAACGGCAGGTCATCCGTGGGCGGCTGGGGCAGTTTCTGGACGATGGTCATGTCTCGCTCCGTCTGTCGCATTTGCAGCAGAATGGACACGAATTACCAATATCCGGTTAAGGAGGCGTCCGCCCCGCGTCAGCCGCGAAACCGCGCGTGAGCATGGGCGGCGATCCGGTCGAGCAGCGGGGAAAGCGTCTCCGGCGCTCCGCCCGAGACGACCCAGCGGTAGAGATCCTGATCGTTCTCCTCCAGCAGGTTCTCCAGCAGGTCGAGATCCTCTGGCGACAGACCCTCCAGAGCGCCATCCGCCCAGGGGCCGAGAATCAGGTCCATCTCCTTCATCCCGCGCCGCCATGACCGCATCCTGAGGCGTTTCAGCCGGTTTTCACGGGTCTCGGTCATGATCATCCTCTTCGGCCTTGATCGGACGCACGGCGCGCCCTAAAGCGGGCCGACCCTTCCCAGCCGGAGCCCCGCCATGCCCTTCCTGTCGGAAACGCTCGACCGCGTCAAACCCTCCCCCACGATCGCCGTGTCAAACCTCGCGCGCGAGCTTGCGGCGCAAGGCCGCGACATCATCGGCCTGTCGCAGGGGGAGCCGGATTTCGACACGCCCGAGAACATCAAGAACGCCGCCAAGCGCGCGATTGACGAGGGCAAGACCAAATACACCGCCGTGGACGGTATCCCCGAGCTCAAGAAGGCGATCTGCGCCAAGTTCGAGCGGGAAAACGGCCTGAGCTACAAACCCTCGCAGATAACGGTGAGCACGGGCGGCAAGCAGGTGCTCTACAATGCGCTGGTCGCCACGCTGAACGCGGGCGACGAGGTCATCATCCCCGCGCCCTACTGGGTATCCTATCCCGACATGGTGCTGCTTGCAGGCGGCGAGCCGGTGTTCATCGAAGGCCCGATGCAGACCGGCTACAAGATCACCGGGGAGCAGCTCGAAGCCGCGATCACACCCAAGACCAAGTGGTTCATCTTCAACTCGCCCTCCAACCCTTCCGGGGCAGGCTACAGCCGGGAGGAGCTGAAGGAGCTGACCGACGTGCTGATGCGCCATCCGCATGTCTGGGTGATGACCGACGACATGTATGAGCATCTGGTGTTCGGCGACTTCAAGTTCGTCACGCCCGCCGAGGTGGAGCCGGGGCTTTATGACCGCACCCTGACCTGCAACGGCGTGTCGAAGGCCTATGCGATGACCGGCTGGCGGATCGGCTATGCTGGCGGGCCGGAAATGCTCATCAAGGCGATGAGCAAGGTGCAGTCCCAATCGACCTCCAACCCCTGCTCGATCAGCCAGTGGGCGGCGGTGGAGGCGCTGAACGGCTCGCAGGACTACATCGCGGAGAGCCGCCTCGCCTTCGAGCGGCGCCGTGATCTGGTGGTCAGGATGCTGAACGAAGCGGACGGGATCACCTGCCCGGTGCCGGAGGGCGCGTTCTACGTCTATCCTTCCGTCGCGGGCTGCATCGGCAAGACCTCCCCCGCCGGGGCGGAGATCGTGGACGACGAGACCTTCGCCACCGCGCTGCTGGAGGAAAAGGGCGTGGCCGTGGTGTTCGGCGCGGCCTTCGGCCTGTCCCCCAACTTCCGCGTGAGCTACGCCACCTCCGACGCCGTGCTCGAAGAAGCCTGCACGCGGATCAAGGACTTCTGCGCCTCCCTGCGCTGAGCGCGCATTGGGTGGATTTCCACCCGCTGCCCGATCCATAATGGGTGGAGATCCACCCATCGCCTTTGGGGCCGGCTGGTTTTGACCGCCGGCCCCGATTGATTCGCACCCCTCCGGCGCGCATGCAGGCTGATATCCATTTCCGTCGCCAAGACGGATGGGACCGGCAAGGACGAGGAACCTGGCCGACCCGCGACACGCATGGGAGGATCAGCATGCACCCGACAACCACGGCTCCGGCGGAGCCGCTTCCCTTCTATCGTCACCTGTATTTTCAGGTGCTCGTGGCCATCGTCGCGGGTATCCTGCTCGGCCATTACTGGCCGCTGTTCGGCGAACAGCTGAAGCCCCTCGGCGATGCCTTCGTCCGGCTGGTGAAGATGATCATCGCTCCGGTGATCTTCCTCACCGTCTCCACCGGGATCGCCGGGATGACGGATATGAAGAAGGTCGGGCGCGTCGCGGGCAAGGCGATGCTCTACTTCCTGACCTTCTCCACGCTGGCGCTCATCATCGGCCTCATCGTTGCGAATACGCTGCATCCCGGGGCTGGCCTGCATATCGACCCGGCCTCGCTCGACGCTTCCGCCGTGCAGCAATACGCGGCAAAGGCCCATGATTCGACCATCACCGGGTTCCTGATGAACATCATCCCGACGACGCTGGTCGGCGCCTTCGCGGATGGCGACATCCTCCAGGTGCTGTTCATCTCCGTCCTTTTCGGGCTGGCGCTGGCGGCGGTGGGCGATCTGGGCCGACCGGTGACCGAGTTTCTTCAGCAGCTCACCGTCCCGGTGTTCAAGCTGGTGGCGATCCTGATGAAGGCCGCTCCCATCGGCGCCTTTGGCGCGATGGCCTTCACCATCGGCAAATACGGCATCGGCACGGTGGTGAACCTGTTCTTCCTGGTCGCGGTCTTCTACATCACCGCGCTGATCTTCGTGCTGGTCGTTCTGGGCGCGGTCGCGCGGTACAACGGCTTCTCCATCCTGAAGCTGATCGCCTATCTGAAGGAGGAGCTGCTGCTCGTCCTCGGCACGTCCTCCTCCGAAGCGGCGCTGCCCTCGCTCATGGAGAAGATGGAGCGTGCGGGCGCCTCCCGTTCCGTCGTCGGTCTGGTCGTGCCGACGGGTTACTCGTTCAACCTCGATGGCACGAACATCTACATGACGCTGGCCGCCCTGTTCATCGCGCAGGCGATGGACATCCACCTGAGCTGGGGGGAGCAGCTTCTGCTTCTGGCCGTGGCGATGCTGTCGTCCAAGGGCGCTGCGGGGATCACGGGCGCGGGCTTCATCACTCTTGCGGCAACGCTTTCCGTGGTGCCCTCGGTGCCCGTCGCCGGGATGACGCTGATCCTCGGGGTGGACAGGTTCATGTCGGAATGCCGCGCACTGACCAACTTCATCGGCAACGCCGTCGCCACCATCGTCGTTGCACGGTGGGAGAACGAGCTGGATACGGAAAAGCTGAACGCTGCCCTTGGCGGACATCCCGGCAAGGCCGATGGACGGCCCCTTCCCACCGGGCACATGCCGCCCGGTCTGAAGGATGCGGTACTGGCGGAAGACTGAGCATCAGGGGCGCGCCATTGGCGCGCCTTCTCATTCTCGGCGGAGCGCGCGCGTCCAGAACCGCAGGAGCAGCAGCATCGCGGCCAGGATCAGGCCCACGGCAAGCCCATACCAGATCCCCTGCGGCCCCAGCCCGAAATGGAAGCCCAGCAGATAGCTCGCCGGGACACCGACGATCCAGTAGCTGAGCCCGGCGATGAACATGGGCACCCGCGTATCCTGCACCCCACGCAACAGACCGAGCGCCATTACCTGCGCCGCATCGCCGAACTGGAACACCGCCGCGGCGGCCAGAAGCGCGGTTCCGATGGCGATGATCGCCTCCCGATCCGTCTCGGAGGGGGAGAGGAACAGTTCGATCAGCGGTCCGGGAATGGTCAGGATCGTCACGATGATGCCGACACCGCAGATCGCTGAAAGGCAGAGCGCCACAACCGCGCCGCGCCGCAGTTCCGGCCAGTTCCGCTCACCCAGAAAGCGGCCGGTGCGAACGGTGGCCGCGTTGGACAGGCCCACATGCAGCATGAAGGCAAGCGCGGTCAGCTCCATCGCGATGCCATGCGCGGCGAGCGGCTTCGGCCCGATCCAGCCCATCATGACCGCCGCCGCCGTGAACAGGCTGGACTCCGCCAGACTGGTCAGCCCGATCGGCCAGCCGAGCCAGAAGACCCGGCCGAATGCCTGCCAGTCGGGCTTCCAGATCCGCTGGAACAGCCGGTTGTGGCGCAGTTCGGGAAGCCATGCCGCGTAGAAGGCCAGCAGCCCCATCGTCACGAGCTGCACAAGGGCCGACGCCGTCGCCGCCCCCGCGATGCCCAGCTCGGGAAAACCCCAGTTGCCGAAGATCAGCGCCCAGTTCGCCACGATGTTCACCGCAAGCCCCGCAAGCGTCACCCAGAGCACGACCTGCGTCCGCCCCAGAGCCGCGAGATAGCTGCGCAGCACCATGACCACCAGCGCCGGGATGATCGCCGGGCCTACGATGCGGAGGTAGGTCTGCGCCAGCTCGGAAACCACCGGATCCTGCCCCAGCAGCCCGAAAAGCGGCCGCGACCAGAACATGACGGGGAGCAGCAGGATGCCGTAGAGCACGGACAGCCACATCCCCATCCGGGTCACGCGCCGGGCGGTGGTTTCATCCCTCGTGCCCGCGGCCTCCGCCACCAGCGGCATCACGGCCTGCGCAAATCCGGCGCCGAAATAGAACAACACCACGTAGGATGCGGTGGCCAGCGTCGCCGCCGCCAGTGCGGTGACATCATACCATCCGAGCATCACCGTATTGCTCACATGCAACGCCACCTGCGCGACATTGCTGCCGATCAGGGGGATACCAAGCGCAAGCAGCGCCTTGACATGCGAAAGGATCGGGATGCGGTCTGACATGGCAAGGGCCTCCGTATCGGAGGCCCGTGATCAGAGCAATCGTCTTTGTGCGGCGCTGTAACTCAGCGCGCGTCGTCCTTGCAAAAGGGCGTCGCCGGAATGAGGTCGAGCCTGTCTTCCGAGATACGCTTCCCGCAGATGGTGCAGTAGCCGTATTCGCCGTCGTCCAGCCGTTTGAGCGCCGCCTTGATCATGCGGATCTCATTCACCGCGGATTCGCTGAGACCGGTGAGCACTTCGTCGCCCTGTCGCTCGGACGCCTGATCTTCCCAGTCATCGCTGTCTTCGGAGCCGATTTCCTCGTCGATATCCTCGACGCGGTCTTCGAGTTCGGCAAGCCGTTCATCAAGCTGAGTACGGCGTTCGGCATCCGATTTCATCTGGCTCTCCCTTGTCAGAATTCCGCCCTGACAACGCATCAGGGCGGGTTTCGGTTCAAATGGCCAGCATCGAATGACCGTGCGGCCTATTTCTCCACGGTGACCTTGGCCATCCAGTCGGGATCGGTCACGACACCGTTGCGGCTGCTGTTGCCGCGCTTGATCTTGTTCACGACATCCATGCCTTCGACCACGCGGCCGACGACGGTATATTGCCCGTCAAGATGCGGAGCGTCATCGAACATGATGAAGAACTGACTGTTCGCCGAATTGGGATCCTGCGACCGCGCCATGCCGACCGTGCCGCGCTTGAACGGCTGGTTGGAGAATTCCGCCGGCAGGTTCGGCAGGTCGGAACCGCCCATCCCTGCCCGCGAGGTATCGCCGGCATGCTTGCCGAACTGCACATCGCCGGTCTGGGCCATGAAGCCCTCGATGACCCGGTGGAACACGACGCCGTCGTAATTTCCGGCCTCGGCCAGCGCGACGATGCGTTTGACATGCTCGGGCGCAACATCGGGGAGCAGGTCGATCACCACGCGGCCCTTCGCCTGCCCCTCCACCTGGATCACCAGATCCGGGCCGGGACCATCCTCCGCCGCCGCATCCGCCCGGCCCAGGAAGGTCGCGCCGATGCTGAACGTGCCGAAGGTCGCAAGGGCGACGGCAACCGCCGCCCCGAAGAACATCCCGCGCCGGACGAGGTCGTTCTCAGCCATCCGCGGCGACCTTGACGGAGATCATGCGGTCCGGCTCTGCCGGCGGCTCGCCCCGTTTGATCTTGTCCACGTTCTCCATCCCCTCGATCACGCGGCCATAGACCGTGTATTGACCGTTCAGGAAATGGTTGTCCTTGAAATTGATGAAGAACTGGCTGTTGGCCGAGTTCGGGTCCATCGCGCGGGCGGCGCCCAGCGTTCCACGATCATGCGGCAGGCGGGAGAATTCCGCCGGAAGGTCCGGCAGGTCCGACCCGCCGGTGCCCGCGCGCCGCAGGTTGAACGTCTCGACGGTCGCGTTGCCGTTCTCCACATCGCCCGTCTGGGCCATGAACCCGTCGATCACGCGATGGAACACGACACCGTCGTATTTGCCCGCGCGGGCGAGTTCCTTCATGCGCTCCGCATGTTTGGGAGCGACATCGGGGAGAAGCTCAATGACGACGGGGCCGTCCTTCAGCTCGATGATAATTGTGTTTTCCGGATCCTTGATCTCGGCCATGGCCTGCCCTCCTTGGCTTTGGGCGCAACCTAGTAGCTGGAACCCGCAAGGAAAAGGGTAAAGCGTCGTCTCCGGTCACCGACACAGACATATGGGCGAGTTGACGCACACCACCCCTTCGGGCGAGATACCGCGGCGACCACTGCGAGGAACAGCACATGGCTTGGAAAACGCTCGACGATTTCGACCTGAAAGACAAACGCGTCCTCATCCGGGTGGACGTGAACGTCCCCGTGGCGGACGGCAAGGTGACCGATGCCACGCGAATCGAGAAGATCGCGCCCACCATCCGCTCCGTGCTGGACAAGGGCGGCAGGCCGATCCTGCTCGCGCATTTCGACCGCCCGAAAGGAAAGGTCGTACCGTCGATGTCGCTCAAGGTAATCATGCCGGCGATGGAAAAGGCCTTCGGCACCAAGGTCGTCTTCGCAGAGGACTGCACCGGCTCCCGCGCGGAGGAGGTGATCGAGAAGGCCCGCCCGGGTGAGGTCGTGCTGCTCGAAAACACCCGCTTCCACGAGGGGGAGGAGAAGAACGACCCGGTCTTTGCCCGGGAGCTTGCCCGGCTGGGCGACATCTATATCAACGATGCCTTCTCCGTCTCTCACCGCGCCCATGCCTCGGTCGAGGCCATCACGAAGCTCCTCCCCTCCGGCGCGGGGCGGCAGATGGAGGCGGAACTGAACGCGCTGGCCGCGGCGCTCGGCGATCCGAAACGGCCGCTGGTGGCGATCGTGGGCGGAGCGAAGGTGTCCACCAAGCTCGACCTGCTGGGCAATCTGGTGACCAAGGTGGACCATCTCGTCATCGGCGGCGGGATGGCGAACACCTTCCTCGTCGCGCAAGGCAAGCAGATCGGCAAGTCGCTTGCCGAACCCGACATGGCGGATACCGCACGCGACATCCTCGCCCGTGCGAAGGCGGCCAACTGCACCATCCACCTGCCGGTCGATATTGTCGTGGCACGTGAGTTCAAGGCGAATGCGCCGCATGAAATCCTGCCCGCCGACGACTGCCCGGCGGACGCGATGATCCTCGACGCCGGACCGCAGACGGTGAAGGCGCTGGAGAAGGTGTTCGACGCCTGCCGGACGCTGATCTGGAACGGACCGCTCGGCGCATTCGAGCTTGAACCGTTCGACAGGGCAACGACCGGCGCCGCACGCTATGCGGCCAAGCTGACGCGGGAGGGCAGCCTCGTCTCCGTCGCCGGTGGCGGCGATACGGTGGCCGCGCTGAACAAGGCAGGGGTGGCGGGTGACTTTACCTATATCTCCACCGCCGGCGGGGCGTTTCTGGAGTGGATGGAGGGCAAGGAATTGCCGGGCGTCAAGGCGTTGGACATGGTCTGACGCCTCCGGGCAACCGTTAGCGCCACCAGAGATTGCGGGGCCGCGACGCTCCGGCTAGACCTGAAAATGACGCCCCTCCAAGCCATTTTCAGGGATATGACCATGCCGAATGCTAAACAGGCCGAGCAGATCAAGAAGGGCGCGGGGTTCATCGCCGCGCTCGACCAGTCTGGCGGATCCACCCCCAAGGCGCTCCGGCTCTACGGTATCGAAGAAAGCGCCTATTCGGGCGAGACCGAGATGTTCGACCTGATCCACGCCATGCGCGCGCGGATCATCAAGTCCCCCGCTTTCACCGGTGACAAGGTCGTGGGCGCGATCCTGTTCGAGCAGACCATGGACCGGGATATCGACGGCACGCCGACCGCGACCTATCTGTGGGAAACCCGCAGCGTGGTGCCGTTCCTGAAGATCGACAAGGGGCTTGAGGCCGAAGCCGACGGCGTGCAGCTCATGAAGCCGATGCCGGGGCTGGACGCGCTGCTCGACAGGGCGGCGAAGGCCGGGATCTTCGGCACCAAGGAACGCTCCGTGGTGAACGCGGCGAACCCGGTGGGGATCCAGAAGATCGTGGATCAGCAGTTCGAGGTGGGCGAGCAGGTTCTGGCCCACGGGCTTGTCCCGATCCTCGAACCGGAGGTGACGATCTCCATCGCCGACAAGGCGGAGGCGGAATCGCTGCTGCGCGACGCGCTGCTCCAGGGGCTGGAGACCGTTTCCGCGCCGGTGATGCTGAAACTCTCGCTGCCTACCGTTCCGAACTTCTACAAGCCGCTGGTCGATCATCCGAAAGTGCTGAAGGTCGTGGCGCTCTCCGGCGGCTACAGCCGGGAGGAGGCGAACGCCAAGCTGGCGCAGAACACCGGGATCATCGCTTCCTTCTCCCGCGCGTTGACGCAAGGCTTGTCGGCGAAGCAGGCCGATGCGGATTTCGACCGTGTTCTGGGTGAGACCGTGCAGACCACCTACGAGGCGTCCATCGCGGGCTGAGCCCCGTACGGTGGATCATAAAGGCCCCCTTCGCGGGGGCCTTTTTCATGCGCTAACAGGCTGCTGAAAAAGCCCTGAAGTGTCATGCTATGCGCCGGAAATCGGAAAATCTGCCCGGAAACGCCCGGAAATATATGGATTTCCGGCTGGATTTCTTCAGATGGCGAACGATTTCCACTTCAACACCGGCCAAAAAGCCTTTTTCAGCGGCCTGTAAAGTTCTCTACTCTCCCTGGCCTGCGGCATGGATGCGAAAGGCGTCGGGGCGGAACTGACCAGCCGCGAGGGGGCTACTCCAGGGGCACGGGCTGCTCCATGCAGATGTTCTCCAAGGAGCGCCACTTCTACGGCGGCCATGGCATCGTGGGAGCGCAGGTGACGATCTTTATGCTCTGAAAATCGGAAATCTGCCCTGTGATGACTCCGATTGTGGAGATTGCGGCCTGGATTTCGTCAGATTGCGGTCGATTTCCGGCCCAGCAGGTCTGAAAGACTTTCGGCCACCCGCTAAAGCCAATCCAGAATGCCCCCGGTGTCGAGACCGGAGACGCTGCCCGGTATCCGGCCGCTCTCCCCCTCCACCCGCGTCATCATATGCCCGCCGGAAACCGCCGCATCGCCCGCACGAAGGAGCAGGCTCGCCGTCAGCAGCACGGCCAGCCGCTCGACGAACCAGCGCGCCTCCGCCTCCTCCGGCAGCCCCGGCCAGCGCGCCGCATGGGCGGTCAGCGCCCGATCGTAGCGGGAATCGCCGCCCCGCGCCGCCTCCAGTTCAGCCTGCAACGCCGCGGCGGCAGCCGGGTCGCGGGCCAGCGTCCGCAGGATGTCGAGGCAGATGACGTTGCCAGACCCCTCCCAGATGCCATTCAGCGGGGCCTCGCGGTAAAGAAGCGGCAGGCCGGTATCTTCGACATAGCCCATGCCGCCCCGGACTTCCAAAGCCTCGCCAACCACTACGGGGCAGCGTTTGTTGGCGATGAACTTGGCCAGCGCCACCCCGATCCGGGCAAAGGCGGCATCGCCCTCATCGAAGGCCCGCGCAACGCGAAAGCCAAGCGCCACGGCGCCCAGCCAGTCGAGAGCGAGATCCGCCAGCACGGCGCGCATCAATGGCTGGTCGATGAGCCGCCGCTGAAAGGCCCGCCTGCCCGAGACCCAGTCCCGCGCCTCCACCAGCGCGGCCCGCATCAGGCCCGCGGGCGCCAGCGCCGTATCCAGCCGCGTGTGATGCACCATTGCGATGATGGTCGCCACGCCCCGCCCCGGCTCCCCCACAGGCTCCGCGAAGGCCCCTTCATATTCGATCTCCGCCGAGGCGTTGGAGCGGTTGCCGAGCTTGTCCTTCAGCCGCCGCAGACGGATAGCGTTCCGCCCGTCCTCCAGCCAGCGGGGGACGAGAAAGCAGGTCAACCCCTCCTCCGCCTGCGCCAGCGTGAGGAACCCGTCCGACATCGGCGCGGAGCAGAACCACTTGTGCCCCGTGAGCCGCCAGCCCCCGTCTGTCCGCTCCGCGCGGGTGGAGGAGCCGCGCAGGTCCGACCCGCCCTGTTTCTCCGTCATCGCCATGCCGAGCGTCAGACCCGCCTTCTCCCCCGCCGGCAGCAGGCGGGGATCGTAGTCGCGGGACCGGAGGCCCGGCAGCCAGCGCGCCGCAATCTCCGGCGCCGCACCGAGGGCCGCCGACGCAGCATAGGTCATGGTCATCGGGCAGCAGCTGCCGGGTTCCACCTGACTGTGAAGATAGACCAACGCCGCATGGCTCACGTGCCCGCCACGCGCGCCTTCCCAAGGAAGTGCCGCATAGCCCGCCCCCAGCCCCAGCCGCAGAAAGTCGTGATACGCGGGGTGGAAGTGCACCTCATCGCAGCGCCGTCCGGCCATATCGTAAAGCCGCAGCTCAGGCGCGACACGGTTGGCATCCCGCGCCGCCTCCCGCCAAGCCGCGCGTCCGAGTTCGCCCCCGTGGCGGGCAAGAAACTCCGCATCGCCCCCCTCCCGGTTCACGGAGGCGCGCAGGGCCGGATCGTCCCGCCACAGATCACGGTTCCCCGGCGGGTCGGGCTGGTTCTCCACCTCATGCGTGGACAGACGGCTGACAGGTTGCATGGCTCCCCTCCCCCAACCAGTCCCCTGAGCCTAGGCGATCCGCTGCACGGAGCAAGGGCGCAACGCGCGCAGATGGTTGCATTCCGCCGTGCCTGTGCGACACTCTAGCGTGGAAACGTCCGCGAGAGACGCTATGACGAACCCCGGCAGGACACCCGGCGGAGGGACAGGATGATGAGCAGCCAGCGAAAGCGCCCCCCGCTCGGAGCGGTGATGTATTTCGTGGTCGCGGGCACGCTGGCGACCTATTTCACCTTCGCCGCCGTTCAGGGGGATCACGGCGTGTTCAGCCGGGTTCAGATCATGGCCGAAGCGGAAAAGCTCACCGAGGAGCGTGACCGGCTGAAGTCGGAGGTGGACGAGTTGCGCAACCGTACGCGGCGGCTCTCCGACCAGTATCTCGACCTCGATCTGCTCGACCAGCAGGCGCGCGACGTGCTGGGCTATACGCGGCAGGACGAGATCGTCATCCGCTGAACCAGCGGGACATCAACACCGGCGAACGGGAACCAGGGGGCAGTCTGCCCCCTTTTCCCACTCGCAGGACAGGTCGCGGGGCGGGGTAGCGCATGCCCGGCTTGCCATCTTCCGAAAATGGTTTAATGGTGAACTATTACCCAGAGGGAGCAGTTGCGCATGGCCGCCAGGAAACCCGCCGAGAAGCCCAACGTGTCCAAGGACGAGCTTCTCCAATACTATCGGGAGATGCTGCTGATCCGCCGGTTCGAGGAAAAGGCGGGACAGCTTTACGGAATGGGCCTCATCGGAGGCTTTTGTCACCTTTACATCGGGCAGGAGGCCGTCGTCGTCGGTCTGGAAGCCGCAGCGGAAGAGGGCGACAAGCGTGTCACCTCCTACCGCGACCACGGGCACATGCTGGCCTGTGGCATGGATGCGAAAGGGGTCATGGCGGAACTGACCGGCCGGGAGGGGGGCTACTCCAAGGGCAAGGGCGGCTCCATGCACATGTTTTCCAAGGAGCGCCACTTCTACGGCGGCCATGGCATCGTGGGCGCGCAGGTGCCGATCGGCGCGGGCCTTGCCTTCGCTGACAAGTATCTGGGCAATGGCCGCGTTACCTTCGCCTATTTCGGCGACGGGGCGGCCAACCAGGGCCAGGTCTATGAGACCTACAACATGGCCGAACTGTGGAGCCTGCCGGTGGTTTTCGTGATCGAGAACAACCAGTATGCCATGGGCACGAGCGTCAAACGCTCCACCAAGTCCAAGACCCTGTTCGGCCGCGGCGAGGCTTTCGGCATTCCCGGCGAACAGGTAGACGGCATGGATGTGCTGGCCGTGCGCGCCGCTGGCGAGAAGGCCGTCGCGCACTGCCGCGCGGGGAACGGGCCGTATATCCTTGAAGTCATGACCTATCGCTACCGCGGCCACTCCATGTCGGACCCCGCGAAGTACCGCACGCGTGAGGAAGTGCAGAAGATGCGCGAAGAACGCGATGCCATCGAACACGTGCGGGAGTTGCTGCTGACGGGCGGCCACGCGACGGAGGACGACCTCAAGGCCATCGACAAGGAGATCAAGGGCATCGTGAACGAGGCCGCCGAATTCTCCAAGGAAAGCCCGGAGCCCGATCTCTCCGAACTCTACACCGATATCTACGCCTGAGGGGAAAGACAGAATGGCAACCGAGATCCTGATGCCCGCCCTGTCTCCCACGATGGAGGAAGGCACGCTCGCGAAATGGCTGGTCAAGGAGGGGGACGAGGTGTCCTCCGGCCAGATCATCGCGGAAATCGAAACCGACAAGGCCACGATGGAATTCGAGGCCGTGGATGAAGGCACGGTCGGCAAGATCCTCATCCCCGAGGGCACCGCCGGGGTGAAGGTCAACACCCCCATCGCAGTGCTGGTGGTGGAAGGCGAGAGCGCCGACACCGCGACACCCGCCCCGGCGAAGTCAGAGACGCCCTCCGAAGCGAAGGCTCCGGCGGAAGCGAAGGCCACATCTGCCGTGGAAGCCGCGCCGCATCCGCAGAAGGCCGCCGACACCACGCCGGACTGGCCGGACGGCACGCCGATGAAAACCATGACCGTGCGCGAGGCGCTCCGCGAGGCCATGGCGGAGGAAATGCGCGCCGACGACACCGTCTTCCTGATGGGCGAGGAAGTCGGCGAATACCAGGGCGCTTACAAGATCAGCCAGGGGCTGCTGGACGAATTCGGCGCGCGCCGTGTTGTGGACACGCCCATCACGGAGCACGGCTTCGCCGGTATCGGCGTCGGCGCGGCTTTCGGCGGGCTGAGGCCGATCGTGGAGTTCATGACGTTCAACTTCGCCATGCAGGCGATCGACCAGATCATCAACTCCGCCGCCAAGACGCTCTACATGTCGGGCGGTCAGATGGGATGTCCGATCGTGTTCCGCGGCCCGAACGGCGCCGCTGCCCGCGTGGGCGCCCAACACAGCCAGGACTATGCCGCATGGTATGCGCAGATCCCCGGCCTGAAGGTGGTGCAGCCCTATTCCGCGGCCGATGCCAAGGGCCTGCTCAAATCCGCGATCCGCGACCCGAACCCGGTCATCTTCCTTGAGAACGAAATCCTCTACGGCCGCTCCTTCGAGGTGCCGGATCTCGAAGATTTCACCATCCCCTTCGGCAAGGCGAAAATCTGGCGGGAGGGCACGGATGTCACCATCGTCTCCTTCGGCATCGGGATGAGCCATGCGCTGGCGGCGGCGGACAAGCTGGCGGAGGAAGGCATCTCGGCGGAGGTCATTGACCTGCGCACGCTGCGGCCGATCGACTACGACACGATCCTCACCTCCGTGCAGAAGACCAACCGCTGCGTGACGGTGGAGGAAGGTTTCCCCGTCGGTTCCATCGGCAACCACCTGTCGGCCTATATCATGGAGAACGCGTTCGACTGGCTCGACGCACCCGTGATCAACTGCGCGGGCAAGGACGTGCCCATGCCCTATGCCGCTAACCTTGAGAAACTGGCGCTGATCACCGCGGACGATGTCGTCGCGGCGGTCAAGAAAGTCACCTACCGCTGAAGGGGGAGAGAATGGCGACTGAAATCCTGATGCCCGCCCTGTCTCCCACGATGGAGGAGGGGACGCTCGCGAAATGGCTGGTCAAGGAGGGGGACACCGTCTCCTCCGGAGACATCCTCGCGGAAATAGAAACCGACAAGGCCACGATGGAATTCGAGGCTGTGGACGAGGGGGTCATCGGCAAGATCCTCGTCCCGGAAGGCACTGCGGGCGTGAAAGTGAACGCGCCCATCGCCGTGCTGGTGGAGGAAGGCGAGAGTGTGGAGGATGCGCCCGCATCCAAGGCCGCGCCCAAGGCGGAGGAGGCCCCGAAGCAGGCCGCCGCGGTGCCCGAGGCTCCTCCCAAGGCTTCTGAAAAAGCGCCCGCGCGTGCAGCGGGAGAGCGGGTCTTCGCCTCCCCCCTCGCCCGCCGGATCGCTGCGGAAAAGGGCATTGATCTTGCCGCCCTCTCCGGCTCCGGCCCGCATGGCCGGATCGTGAAGGCGGATGTGGAGACGGCGAAACCCGGCAAGCCGGCCAGTGCCCCCGCGACGGCGGAGGCCAAGGCATCCGCACCGGAGCAGAAGCCCGAACCGCAGAAAGCGGCCATGCCGACCGGCGCCTCTGCAGACACGGTCAAGAAGCTCTACGCGGACCGCGATTATGAGGAAGTGACGCTCGACGGGATGCGCCGGACCATCGCCGCGCGGCTGACCGAGGCCAAGCAGACCATCCCGCATTTCTATCTGCGCCGCGACATCCGGCTCGACGCGCTGATGGAGTTCCGCCAGACCCTCAACCACCAGCTTGCGGGCCGGGGGGTGAAGCTGTCGGTCAACGACTTCATCATCAAGGCGGGCGCAGTCGCGTTGCAGCAGGTGCCGGATGCCAATGCCGTCTGGGCGGGAGACCGCATCCTGAAGCTGAAGCCGTCCGACGTGGCGGTGGCCGTGGCGGTGGAGGGCGGGCTGTTCACGCCGGTCATCCGCGACGCGGACAAGAAGTCTCTCTCCGCCCTGTCGGCGGAGATGCGCGACCTTGCCCATCGGGCGCGGGACCGCAAGCTCGCGCCGCAGGAATATCAGGGCGGCAGCTTCGCGATCTCCAACCTTGGCATGTACGGGATCGACAATTTCGATGCCGTCATCAACCCGCCGCACGGGTCCATCCTCGCCGTCGGAGCGGGCGTCAAGAAGCCGGTCGTCGGCAAGGATGGTGAGATAGAAGTGGCCACGGTCATGTCCGTCACACTCTCCGTCGATCACCGGGTGATCGATGGGGCATTGGGGGCGGAATTCCTCAAGGCCATGGCGGATCTGCTGGAAAATCCGATCCTGATGGTGGCCTGACTGTTTTCCCGCCTTACGGGCGGGGAAATTCCTGACCTTTTCGGCTCCCTGCCTTACGGGTAGGGAGCCTCTTTGCCGGCCACCTGCGGCCCCTTCCGCGACGGCGCCTTCTATGACGCGCGCCCCTAGCAGGCTGCTGAGAAAGTCGTGGGCATACCCGGCCTTGCGTTGAAAACCAGGAACTCGGTCCGGTCACGAGCCAAACCTGCAGTTTCCGGGGGTTTTTCAACCATGTGGAGAAAGATCTCCGCCCCGGAGCAACCTTGAGGTCCTCTTTCAGCACCCTGCCAACAGGACGCTGAAAAGTCGGCGCCTCCCCAAGCTTGCATTGAAAGCCAAAAACTGTCCCGTCACGCGCCAGAACGTGCAGTTTCCGGGGCACTCCTCAACCATGTGGAGAAAGATCTCCGCCCCGGAGCAGCCTCGGGATACTTTTTCAGCACCCTGTTAAAGACCCTCGCGCATGCACGGAGAGAATCGCGGCAAGCGCCTCTCCACCCGGCGGATCGTTTGCAGGGTCAGGCGGTTGATCACCTTGGCTGGCTCTGCGACACCGACTTTCCACCCAGACGGACCATGAGCCTCGGGGCGACCCCGCAAAACATCTGGACCCCGCGCGGCGCGACCTCTACGCTTCGGCGTAACACGTCTGGTCCCAATGCTCCGCTTCACCCTGTCCCGCATCACCTCGCTCCTGTTGAGCCTCATCGTTGCGAGCGTGGCGATCTTCGCCGTGATCGAGAGCGTGCCCGGTGATCCGGCCACCTTCATGCTGGGCATGAACGCAGAGCCCGACACCATTGCCGCCCTGCGCCGGGAAATGGACCTGGACCGGCCCGTCGCCGAGCGATACCTGCGCTGGATGGGCGGTATGACGACAGGCGATTTTGGCACATCCTATACGTATCGCGTACCGGTGAGAGAGCTGATCGGACAGCGGGTTGCCGTCTCCCTCCCCCTCGCTCTCTATGCGCTTGTGTTGAGTGTTCTCATAGGTCTGCCGGCCGGCCTGCTTGCGGCATCGCGCCGGGGAAGCGTGACCGACTGGTCGGTGATGGGCGTGACACAGCTTGGCATCGCGGTGCCGAACTTCTGGTTCGCGATGTTGCTGGTCCTGCTCTTTTCGATCACGCTCCGCTGGTTCCCCTCCGGCGGCTTTCCGGGCTGGGGCGCGGGTCTTTGGCCGGTGGTGAAGTCGCTGACGCTTCCAGCCATCGCCCTCGCGCTGCCGCAGGCTTCCATCCTCGCGCGCATCATGCGGTCTGCGTTGATAGAAACGCTGGGGCAGGATTACATCCGCACCGCGCGCGCCAAGGGGCTGAGCCTCCGCCGCGCCATTCTGGGCCACGCGCTCCGCAACGCGCTGATTCCGGTCCTGACAATTCTGGGGCTGCAGTTCTCCTTTCTGCTGGCGGGCGCAATCATCATTGAGAACGTGTTCTATCTTCCAGGCCTCGGGCGGCTGATCTTTCAGGGCATCACCCAGCGGGATCTGATCGTCGTGCGCTCGGCTGTCATGCTGCTGGTGTTCACCGTCATCGTGGTGAACTTCCTGACTGATCTGGCCTATATGCTCATCGATCCCCGGTTGAGGGCGCGCGCGTGAGGCTGCCGGTTTCTCTGGTTGTCGGCGGGGTTCTGTCGCTCATCGTGCTGCTCGCGGCGCTGCTGTCGCTGTTCTGGACTCCGCATTCGGTGGAGACGCTGGCTGTAGCCGCGAAGCTGAAGCCCATCGGCACGCCGGGCTACCTGCTCGGCACGGACCAGCTCGGGCGGGACATCCTCTCCATGCTGATGGTCGGGGCACGGACCTCGGTCTCCGTCGCCTTGATCGCGGTGGGGATCGGGGTGGTGATCGGCGTGCCGCTGGGACTTGCCGCCGCCGCAAGCCGGGGCAGCCTGCTGGACGAGGCGATCATGCGCGGCAACGACGTGATCTTTGCTTTCCCGAGCCTCGTCATCGCCATCCTGATTACCGCCGTGCTGGGACCGTCCGCCGTCAATGCGATCCTTGCCATCGGCATCTTCAACATTCCCGTCTTTGCCCGCGTCGCTCGGGCAGGAGCGCTGAGCCTGTGGACGCTCGACTACGTCCGCGCCGCGCAGGTCGCGGGCAAGGGGCGCGCGCGGATTTCATTGGAACATATCCTGCCCAATATCCTCAACCTCCTGATCGTGCAGGCGACGATCCAGTTCTCGCTCGGCATTTTGGCGGAGGCCGGGCTGTCCTATGTCGGCCTTGGCGCTCAACCGCCGATCCCGTCCTGGGGGCGGATGCTGGCAGAGGCGCAGACGCTGGTGGCCCTCGCGCCGCATGTTGCCATCCTGCCGGGGCTGGCGATCGTGGTGACGGTGCTCAGCCTCAACCTGATGGGCGACGGCCTCCGTGACGTGCTGGATCCGCGTCTGAGGCGGGGCAGATGAGCGCGCCGATGCTCTCCGTCAGGGATCTTGCCGTCACCATCCGTGGCACGCCGGTGGTGCGGGACGTCTCCTTCGATATCGGGGCGGGTGAGGTGATGGGGCTGGTGGGCGAGTCCGGGTCGGGCAAATCCATGACCGCGCTGGCGCTCATGGCGCTGCTGCCCTACGGGGCCGAGGTGCGGGGCGCGGCCCTGCTGGACGGGGTGGATCTGCTCCAGCTCTCCGAGCATCAGATGTGCCGTCTCCGGGGCGCGGAGATCGGCATGATCTTCCAGGAACCGATGACGGCGCTCAACCCGATGCAGACCATCGGCGCGCAGGTGGCTGAGACGCTCGTCGTCCACCGGCGCGCCTCACGGTCGGAAGCGCTGGAGATCGCGCGGGCACGGCTCGACCGTGTCGGGCTGGACGCGACCCGCGTGCCGCTCGACCGTTTCCCGCATGAGCTGTCTGGCGGTCAGCGGCAGCGGGTCTGCATCGCAATGGCCACCGCGCTCCGTCCGAAATTGCTGATTGCCGATGAACCGACGACCGCGCTCGACGTGA
Source organism: Haematobacter genomosp. 1 (assembly GCF_002196855.1). GTDB lineage: Bacteria > Pseudomonadota > Alphaproteobacteria > Rhodobacterales > Rhodobacteraceae > Haematobacter. The sequence goes on from NZ_NIPW01000028.1 coordinate 93,920, forward strand.
CGACACAGGCGGCGATTCTGGATCTGCTCAAGGATCTCGTGGCGGAGGAGGGCATGAGCCTGCTGCTCATCACCCATGATCTTGCCGTTGTCGCCCGCATGGCCGACAGGGTGGCCGTGATGAGCCAGGGCCGCATCGTGGAGCAGGGTCCGACGGAAACCGTGTTCCGGGAAAGACGCGCGCCCTATACGCGCCAGCTTTTCGCCGCATCCGCCCACGTGCCGAAACGGGCGCCACCCGCTCTCGGCGCACCGCTGCTGGAGGTGCGGGATGTGGTCCGCGCCTATCCCCTGCCCCGCGACGGGCTGCTCGGAACCCAACGCACGCTGCGGGCGGTGGACGGCGTGAGCCTTACGCTGCGGGAAGGGGAAAGCGTCGGGCTGGTGGGTGAATCCGGGTGCGGAAAATCCACCCTCACCCGCGCCATTCTGGGTCTCGACCCGATACAATCGGGGGAAATCCGCCTTGGCGGAGAACCGGTCATCGCTGGCCGGATGAGCCATGGCCAGCGTGCGCGGGTGCAGGTCGTCTTTCAGGATCCCTTCGGCAGTTTCGACCCGCGCCACCACGTCGAACGACTGGTGGCCGAGCCGTTTCACCTGCGCCCCTGCCCCCGCGCGGAACAGCGGGAACGCGTGGCGGCGGCGCTGGTGGAGGTCGGCCTTTCGCCCGATGACATGCGGAAATACATCCATGAATTCTCGGGCGGTCAGCGCCAGCGCATCGCCATTGCTCGCGCGCTCATCATCCGGCCCGCGCTCATCGTGCTGGATGAGGCGGTCTCCGCGCTGGATGTCCGCGTGCGGGCGCAGATCCTCGATCTTCTCGCCGATCTGCAGGAACGTCTGAAACTGAGCTACCTGTTCGTCAGCCATGATCTTGCCGTGGTGCGCGGGATAACCGACAGGGTGATGGTCATGCGCGGGGGCCGCATCATCGAGGAAGGTCCGACGGCCGAGGTCTTCGATGCCCCGCGCGAAGCCTACACGGCGCAATTGATCGCGGCGACCCCCCGCATACCCGCGGGCTGGCTGGAGGAGACGGCGTGATGCGGCCCGGGCGGCGCAATCTCATCACCGATGTCGCGGGGCTGTCGGTCGGCAACGCCTCCGATGCCCGGCTGAAAAGCGGCGCGACCGTGCTTGTGGGGGAGCGACCGTTCACCGCCGCCGTTTCCGTGATGGGCGGCGCACCCGGCACGCGGGAGACCGACCTGCTCGCCCCCGACCGGCTGGTTCAGGAGGTGGACGCGCTTGTCCTTTCCGGCGGGTCGGCGTTCGGCCTCGACGCGGCGTCCGGCGTGGCCGACGCGCTGCGGGAGGCGGGCCGCGGGTTTGCCGTAGGCGATCAGCGGGTGCCCATCGTTCCCGGAGCTATCCTGTTCGACCTGACCAACGGCGGCGACAAGTCATGGCGGGAGAACCCCTACAAGGCGCTTGGCCGTGCCGCGCTCGCCAATGCGGGACCGCGGTTCGATATCGGCAGTGTCGGCGCAGGGACGGGAGCCACGACACGGAACTGGAAGGGCGGGCTTGGCTCCACCTCCGTGGTGCTTGACGGTGGGCTGACGGTGGGCGCCCTGGTTGCCGTGAACGCCCTCGGCTCCGTGACGCTGGGCGACGGGCCGCAGTTCTGGGCCGCGCCGTGGGAGATGGAAGGGGAGTTCGGTGGCCTCGGCCTGCCCTCCCCACTACCGCCGCAGGACGTGGAAGGGCCGGGCAAGCGACTGGGAGAGGCGACAACCATCGCCATCGTCGCCACCGATGCGCGGCTCACACAGGCGGAAGCCACGCGGCTTGCCACCGCCGCTCATGACGGCATGGCGCGGGCCATCGTCCCCTCGCACACCCTGTTCGACGGCGATCTGGTCTTTGCCGCGGCGACCGGCGTGCAGCCTCTGGCAGAAGGGGGTGCGGACCTGTATCGTCTCGGCCATGCCGCAGCCTGCTGCCTTGCCCGCGCGATTGCCCGCGCCATACACGCCGCCCGCCCCGCGCCGGGCGACCGGCAGCCGTCATGGGCCGCGCGTCATGCTCCCGATTGAGATGCGGCACAGGAAAGGCCACCCCCTTGTTCCTTGAACTATTCATTGTTCTCGTCCTCATTCTGGTGAACGGCGTGCTGGCGATGGCGGAGCTGGCCATCGTCTCGTCTCGACCTGCACGCCTTCGCACGCTGGCCGACAAGGGCAGCAGCGGGGCGAAAATCGCGCTCAATCTCTCTGAAAATCCGGGCCGCTTCCTGTCTGCGGTTCAGATCGGCATCACCTTGGTCGGCGTGCTGTCAGGGGCGTTTTCCGGGGCCACGCTGGGCGGACGGTTCTCCGAATGGCTCCGCACGCATGGGCTTTCACCCGCGAGCGCCGACGCGCTCGGCGTGCTGATCGTGGTGGTGACGATCACCTACCTGTCCCTCATCATCGGGGAGCTGGTGCCCAAGCAGATCGCCCTTCGGAACCCGGAGAACGTCGCGTCGCGCGTGGCGCCGCTCATGGCCGTTCTGGCGAAGATCGCGTCTCCGCTCGTCTGGTTTCTCGACCTGTCCGGCCGCACCGTTCTCCGGCTGCTCGGCCAGACGGATAGCGAGGAGTCCAAGGTCACGGAGGAGGAGGTCCGCACCGTCCTTTCGGAGGCCCAGTCCGCGGGCGTCATCGAAACGGGCGAATCGGCCATGCTTTCCGGCGTCATGCGCCTGGCCGACCGCAACGCACGCGGGCTGATGACGCCGCGCCGGGACGTGGAAATGGTCGATCTCGACGCGACGGAGGAGGAAGTGCTTGCGACGCTCCACAAATCGCGCTTCTCCAAACTGCCAGTGCGGGACAAGACGACGAATGACGTGCCGGGGGTGATCTTTTCCCGCGACGTGTTCGAGGCGCGGACGACGGACCGCCCGTTCAGCGTGGCCAATCTCATGCGGGAAGTCCCCGTGGTGTCCGATCGCGCGAAAGCGCTGGATGTCGTCGAAGTGCTCCGCCGCTCGCCACCGCACATCGCGCTGATCTTCGACGAATACGGCGAGTTCGAGGGGATCGTGACCACCGGCGACGTGCTGGAGGCCATCGCTGGCGTTTTCGATGAGGATGAGACGGGCGAGCCTGCCCTGTTTCTGCGCGACGACGGCAGCTACCTCATCGCGGGCTGGATGTCCGTGGACGAATTCTCCGACCGGCTGGGTTATCCGCGCAAGCCCGATGCCGACTACGCCACCGTGGCGGGTCTGGTGCTGGACGAGTTGCAGCGCATGCCCGCGCTGGGAGACACGTTCGAGCGGCACGGGTGGAAGTTCGAAGTGGTCGATCTCGATGAACGGCGGATCGACAAGGTGCTGGTCATCCCGCCCGAGCAGTCTGCCGACGAGGGCTGACCCCACAGGCGGATCGATCTTCGGTCTGGTCTGCCCGCGACACAGGCGGCTGAAACGGAAAGGGCGCGCAAGATGCGCGCCCCTCGAAAACTTGGCCCTCAAGGAATATCAGGCGGCGGCCTGACCTTCGCCTTCCGCTTCCTTGGCCTCGATGGCATTCGGCGCGGACAGCGTCGAGGTAATCTCGATCTTGCGCGGTTTCAGCGTTTCGGGAACTTCCCGCACCAGGTCGATGTGCAGCATGCCGTCGGCATGGGTCGCGCCCGAGACACGCACGTGATCGGCAAGGGCGAAACGGCGCTCAAACGCGCGCGTCGCGATACCGCGATGCAGGAAGCTGCGTTCGCCATCTTCCTTCACCTTGCGGGCGCTGACGATAAGCGCGTTGTCGCGCATCTCGACCGACATTTCCTCGGGCGAGAAGCCGGCGACGGCGATGGAGATACGGTAGCCGTTTTCGGCGGTCTTTTCGATATTGTAGGGGGGGTAACCGGGCTGAACGTCGGCCGCCAGAACCCTGTCCATCAGGTCGGCGATACGGTCAAAACCCACGGTTGCACGATAGAGCGGGGCGAGATCAAAGGTTCGCATGGATCATCCTCCATTGAGCGATGTCTGGCTGCCTTCCCGGGCAGGGCAAGGCGCGGTTAACCGGGCCCCTTGTTGGGCATCCCGGTGACACTGATCTGGGAAAGCGACAGTGGCGTTTCAAGGGGTTCGGGCGGCGTTCTCCAGTGTGGGAAGCGCATCGGCGACGGGGACGGCGAAAGCGATGCCCCGGCCCTCTGCCTCGCCCCGCGCCACGACGATACCGACAAGCCGCCCTGCCCCGAGCGGCCCCGCGATCAGAGGCGCCCCCGAGGCCCCGCCCGTGACAGCACAGTCGATCAGCAACGCGCCAAGGCTCCGCCTGAGCAGCGGGCAGGACAACACCTTTGGCGGCTCTTCCGGCCGTTGGCGGGAATAGGTGATGGCGGTCAGCTCTTCCGGCGGCAACAACGCCTGCTCAAGCTGTATCGGCTGCACCTGAAGGGGCGTCAGCAACTCGACCAGCGCGATATCCGAGGCAAGACGGCTACGCGCCTCCGCCCCCGGCAGATAATCGGGATGGAGCACGACGCGCCGCGCCACAGACTGCGCCACCTCCGTGCCTTGCGAGCGGCCCGCGCGAAAGACGATTTTCTCTGCAGGAAAAGACCCAGCGTCGGGAAGGCTCACGCAATGCGCCGCTGTCAGCACGCGATCAGGCGCGATGAGCACGGCGCTGCAGACGCTCCGGCCCGAATCGAGACGACCGACGGCTGGCCAGTCCACAGCGCCTGCGGAAGACGCGCCCGAAAGCATCGCCGAAAGCATCACCGCCCCGGCAATCAGGCGTGAGAAACGGGCATATTTCGCCATGACAGGCTCCGGTTTCAGGATGTCGCGAAATGGCCCTCGCCGGGGAATTCTACATCACTCCACGCAACAAGCCACATCCGTGCCGCATGCGCTCTGGCCCCGCGCCGAGAGGCGTGAGACTGTTCGGCAAAGGTCAGGTTCGATGCAGCATATCTTCACATTCTCTCCGTTCACATTCGCCGATGCCATTGCCGTCGGCCTGCTGCTGCTGGTCTGGCTGGTCAGCGGTTACCTGATCGAACGGACGGATGCTCCCCGCCTGTCGGTCGCGACACTGATGGAACACTACCGCCGCGAATGGATGCGTCAGTTCGTCACCCGCACCCCGCGCCTGTTCGATGCGAATGTCATGGCGAGCCTGCGGCAAGGCACATCTTTCCTCGCTTCCGCCTGCATGATCGCCATTGGCGGCGGCCTCGCGCTCATCGGCAACCGGGAGCGGGTGGGCAATGTGGCGGAAGACCTGACGCTTGGCGAACTCACCCCCGTGGTATGGGAGGTGAAGATGCTGCTGGTCCTGCTTTTCGTGACCAACGCGTTTCTGAAATTCCTCTGGGCGCACAGGCTCTTTGGCTATTGCACCATCCTGATGGGAGCGGTTCCGAACGATCCCGACGACCCCAAGGCCACGGTGATCGCGGATCAGGCGGCGGAGATCAACATCCGTGCGGCACGCGGCTTCAACCGGGGGCTTCGCTCCATCTATTTCGCGCTGGCAGCGCTTGGCTGGCTGGGCGGGCCGCTGGCGCTGATGGTGAGCACCATCATCACCCTTGCCGTGATCTGGCGGCGGGAATACGGCTCCTATTCGCGGGAGGTGCTGCTCGCGGGGATCCAGACGATGCGGATCTAGCGCGCGCCCTGAATGGCGGGACGAAGCGTCCGGTCCAGTTCCCCCGCGGTGATCGGCCCGGCAAAGCGCATGACGACCTTGCCCGCACTGTCGATCACATAGGTTTCCGGCACGCCGTACACCCCCCAGTTCAGCGCCATGCGGCCGGAGGCATCCGCACCGATGGCGTGGAAGGGGTCGCCCAGCTCCTGAAGGAAGGCCAGCGCCTTTGCCGGATCGTCCTTGTAGTTGATGCCGTAGATCGGCACCCCCTCGGCGGCGAGCTTCTCCAGCATGGGATGTTCGGCACGGCAGGGGGCGCACCAGCTTGCCCAGAAGTTGACAAGCTTCACCCCCGGCGTCTTGAGCACCGCCGTGTCGAAGCCTGCATCCTTCCCCAGCGGGGTTACCGCGATGGCGGGGGCCTCACGACCCACGAGGGTGGAGGGCAATGTATCATCCCGGCCCATGCCGAAGAAGAACAGGGCAGCCAGCCCCGCAAAGGCCACCGGCGGAATCAGGACGAGGGGAGATATTCTAGCCACGACCGCGCCGCCTTTCTTCCGCTTCCTCCAGCCGCCGCTTCACCTTCGCGCCGCGAAGCAGCGTCAGGGCCACCGTTCCCGCGAGGAGCACGAAGGTCACCCCATAGGCCGACAGCACGGAAGCCGCGTATTTCCCGAGATCCGGCATCATGCCATCCGCTCCCGCAGCTCCAGCGCCTTGAGGCGGCGGGCCCGGATCTCCGTCCGCGTCCGTATCAGCACCAACGTCAGGAACAGCAACGCGAAGCCCGCCATGCAGATGACGAGAGGTATCCAGAAGGCGTTGTCCACATTCTCCTTGCGGTCGAGGCTGAGCGAGGCTCCCTGATGCAGCCCCTGGCTCCAGAAGTTCACCGCATAGCGCGACAGCACGGCAAACACCGAACCGACAAGGCAGAGCACCGAAGTCAGGTCGGCCGCGGTATCCGTATCCTCGACCGCCTGCCAGAGCGCGATATAGCCGAGGTAGAACAGAAAGAGGATGAGGAAGGAGGTCAACCGCGGATCCCAGGCCCACCACGTTCCCCACATCGGCTGGCCCCAGACCGCCCCGGTGAACAGCGCGATAAGGGTCATGACCATCCCCACCGGCGCCGCTGCCCGCGCCGCCAGCGCGGAAACATGATGCCGCCGGATGAGCCATATCAGCGACGCGACCAGCATCATCAGCCAGGCGTTGATCGCCATGAGTGCTGCGGGCACGTGCAGGAAGATGATCTTCACCGTGGAGCCCTGGCGATAATCGTCCGGCGTCAGGAAGAAGCCCCAGACAAGCCCGACAGCCAGACAGACCACCGTCAGCCCGACGCACCACGGCAGCAGCCGGGCGGAAGTCTGCATGAAACGGACGGGATTGGCATATTCCCAGAGCGAGGTCGCGCGCATCCTGTTCTGCTCCTGTGTCGTCATGGCTCTAGCATGGTTTTGGGCGTCCCGCACAGTCACCTGAGGTTGATACGAATTGCCGCGGCCGTCGCGAAGGGCAAAAGCGCCAGCACCCCCGCCGTGATGCCGCCGAGCAGAAGGAACGGCGTGGCAAGCGAAAATCCCTCCGCCCCCCGGCGCACCACCTCTGCCCCATAGACCAGCGTCGGGACGTAGAGCGGCAGCACCAGCAGGGACAAAAGCAACCCGCCCCGCTTCAAGCCCACCGTCAGCGCCGCGCCGAAGGCCCCGATGACCGAGAGCGCAGGCGTCCCCGCCGCGAGCGAGGCCAGCAGCCAGGGATAGCCTTGCAGCGGCAGGTTCAGCAGCAGCCCCAGCAGCGGCGCGATGAGGGTGAGCGGCAACCCCGTCGTCAGCCAGTGGGCCAGCGCCTTGATGAAGACCACGCCCTCCAGGGGAATAGGCGCGGTGGCGATGAGGTCGAGCGAGCCATCCTCATGATCCAGCGCGAAAATCCGGTCGAGCGACAGCAGCGCGGAGAGCAGCGCACCCACCCAGATGATGCCGGGCGCGATCCGCCCCAGCGTGCTCCCCTCCGGGCCGACCCCCAGCGGCACCAGAACGGCAAGGATCAGGAAGAAGGCAAGCCCGAGCCCGAAGCCGCCGCCGCTGCGGAAGGCAAGCCGCAGGTCCCGCAGCAGAAGCGCGATCACGAGATATCCCCGAAGGCCAGGTCGAAATCCCCCATCGCCTCGGCCCGCGCCCGGAAGGCCGCGATGTCCATCACGGGCGGCGCGCCAAGACCCAGATCGACATGGGTCGCGATCAGCGCCGCACCGCCGCCGGCCAGATGCGCCCGCACCGCATCCGCGAAAAGCGTCACGCCCTCGCTGTCCAGCGAAACCGTCGGCTCATCCAGCAGCCAGATCGGTCGCCCCGTGACCAGCAGCCGCGCAAGGCCCAGCCGCCGCCGCTGACCCGCCGAGAGGTTCTGTGCCGGACGTTCGCGCAGGGGACCGAGGCCGAAAGTCTCCATCGCCGGGCCGATCTCACGTTGTCCATGCAGCCGCGCCCAGAAGGCGAGGTTCTCCGTTACGGTCAGCGTCGCCTTCAGCCCGTCCGCATGGGCGGAATAGGCGATGGCCTCGGGCGGAGCGGAAATCGTGCCGGAAAGCGGCGGCTGCAATCCGGCCAGCGTCCGCAACAGCGTTGTCTTACCGATGCCATTCGGGCCGCGCAGCACAAGAGCGCCGCCGGCGGGAAGCGTGAAGCTCACCCCCTCCAGCACCGGTATCCCGCCGCGCGCGCAGGCCAGATCTCTTACCTCAAGCGTCATACTCGCCGGATAGCCTATCCCAGAGAGCGGGAAAAGCCGCCCATGTGGCGGATGCGGCGATCACGCACCGGCAGGCGGCGCCACCACGGGGAGAAGCGCCACTGCCACCCGCCGTCCTTCGGAAAGGAGCACGTTGTAGGTCCGGGCAGCGGCGGGCGTGGCCATGGCCTCTGCCGCAAGACCCGCCTCTTCCAGTTGCTCGCGAAGCGCGCGGGGCAGGAAGGCGACCTCCGCCCCTGTGCCGATGAACAGCACGTCGATCTTCATCTTGAGCGCGAGCAGCGGAGCCACGTCCTCCAGCCCGCCCCAGGTCGCCGCACCCTGCGCGGAAACCAGCACCGGCCCCTCCAGCACCTTTCCGGCAACGCGGAAGAACCCGGGCCCATAGCCATCAATCGGTCGCGCATCGTTGTAAACGATTTCGTTGAGGCGCATCTCACCCTCCGCAGTGTCGCAATCATGATACCGCCAATCCTCCCGGTTTCACAGGGTATCGGTTGGCGAAACGGCATCCGGCACTATCTTGCCCGGCGGAGGTTTCATGATGCTGCAATTCGCTCGCGCCGTTTTTCTCGCGGCTATCCCCCTCGCCTCTCCCGCGCTGGCCGATGGCCTGACGGAAAAGGAGATGACCGCCCCCGGACCGCTGGGGGCCCTTGCCGGAACATATCTGGCCCCCCAGTCACCGCAGGCGGTCGCGCTGATCTTGCCCGGCTCAGGCCCGACGGACAGAAACGGCAACGGGCCGCTTGGCCTGGACACAGACGCCTACAAGCAGCTTGCCGAAGCGCTGGCGGAACGCGGTATCGCGACGCTCCGGGCCGACAAGCGGGGCATGTTCGGAAGCGCCGCTGCGATTTCCGATCCGAATGACGTGACGCTGGCCGCCTATGGGCGCGACGCGATCGTCTGGGCGGCCAGCCTCGCGGGGGAAACCGGCCTGCCCTGCACCTGGCTCATCGGCCACAGCGAGGGCGGGCTGGTCGCCCTGAGCGCGGTGGCGAGCGATGAGCGCGCCTTCTGCGGCGTGATCCTTCTGGCGACACCGGGCCGGTCGCTCGCCGTGGTGCTGGAGGACCAGCTGACCCGGAGCCTGGAGGACGACAGCCTGCGCAGCGCTGCGGATGCAGCACTCGACAGCCTGCAACGCGGCCAGCGCGTGCCGGAGGATCAGATCCCGGAACCGCTCCGGCCGATGCTCGGGCCCCAGATTCAGGGCTACCTGATCGATCTGTTTTCGCACGATCCGGGAGAGATGACGCGGCGCTATGGCGGGCCGCTGATGATCGTCTCCGGCGGGGAGGATCTGCAACTCGACCCGACCGATGCCGCAACGCTCACACAGGCGAGAAATGACGCCGTGACCCTGCTGCTCCCCGGTATGAACCATGTGCTGAAGGAGGTTCCGCCCGGCGACAAGGCCGCCAATCTGGCCAGCTATTCCAACCCTTCGGTGCCGCTGGCCACCGGGCTTGCCGATGCCGTGGCGCGTTTCATCACGCGGACGGAGGACGAACCCTTCGGTCTCGCCCCGCCGACCGCGGAATGAGGCTCAGGGCGCGGCCTTCGCCGCGTCCTTGCCGGCCTTTTCCGTCTTGTCCGAGCGATCGACGCCAAGCCATATCAGCACCACCGAAGCGATGAAGATCGTGGAATAACAGCCAACGAAAATCCCGAATACCATCGCGAAGGAGAAGCCCCGGATCACATCCCCGCCAAGCGCCAGCAGCACGAGAAGCGCGAGGAAGGTGGTCATCGTCGTCATGATCGTCCGGCTCAGCGTTTCGTTGAGCGAGAGGTTCACGATGTCCTTGAGGCTGCGCTTCTTGTATTTCACGAGGTTCTCGCGCACCCGGTCGAAGATCACCACCGTGTCGTTGATCGAATAGCCCACCACCGTCAGCACAGCCGCGACGACGGTCAGATCGAACTTGATCTGGAACAGCGAGAAGACGCCTATTGTCATGACTGCGTCGTGCACAAGCGCCGCGACCGCCGCGACGCCGAACTGCCATTCGAAGCGCATCCATATATAGAACATGATCCCGATGATCGCCGCACCGAGAGACAGCAGCGCCATGGAGACCAGCTCGCCCGAGACCTTCGGCCCGACGGTTTCCACCGCTTGAAAACGGATGGTCGGGTCAACAGCCTGAAGGGCGCGCTCCGCCGCCGCAATCTGCTCCGAGGACAGCATATGTGCGTCGTCGGGCGCCTGGATGCGGATCTGCGCCACGTGCTGATCCGCCCGGAAGGTCGGATCATAGACCTGCGTCAGTGTCACATCGCCATACCCCAGCGGTTCCAGCGCATTGCGATAGGCGCCGATGTCCACGGGTTGACTGGCCTCGGTGCGGATGGTCGTGCCGCCCAGAAAGTCGATACCGAAGTTGAAGCCCAGCGTGAAGCAGCTCGCGATGGCGATGACCATGGCCAGCATCGAGGCCGGGAACACCACGCGCGCAAAACGGAAGAAGTCCCAGTTCGTGTTGTCGGGAACGAGCTTGAGCCGATACATGTCAGACCTTCAGCGTCTTCGGCCGGCGCCAGTCATACCACATGGAGATGAGCAGACGGGTGACGGAGACCGCGGTGAACAGGGAAGTGACGAGGCCGAGCGCCAGCGTTACGGCAAAGCCGCGAACCGGCCCGGACCCGAGCGCGAAGAGGATGACCGCGATCATCAGCGTGGTGACGTTCGCGTCCATGATGGCGGAGGACGCCTTCTCATAGCCAAGCTCGATGGCGCGCGCGGGACGTGTCCCGTTGCGCAGTTCCTCCCGCACCCGTTCGAGGATCAGCACGTTCGCATCCACGGCCATGCCGATGGTCAGCACGATCCCCGCGATACCCGGCATCGTCAGCGTTGCACCGATGAGCGACATCAGGGCGATGATGAAGATCAGGTTCAGGACGAGCGCCACGTTGGCGATCATTCCGAAGAAACCGTAGCCTGCCACCATGAACAGCATGACCGCGATCATCGCGACCGTCGCCGCAAGGCGTCCGGCGTCGATCGAATCCTGCCCGAGTTCCGGCCCGATCGTCCGTTCCTCAAGGAAGGTCATCTTCGCAGGCAGCGCCCCCGCCCGAAGCAGGACGGCGAGTTCCGTCGATCCCTCGACGCTGAAGTTGCCCGTGATGATGCCGGAACCGCCCGCGATATGGCTCTGAATGACCGGGGCGGAGATCACCTTGTCGTCCAGCACAATGGCGAAGGGTTGCCCGATATGGTTGGCGGTATAGTCCCCGAAGACCCGGGCACCCGTCGCGTTGAAGCGGAAGTTCACCGCGGGCCGACCGTTCTGGTCGAAGGCGGGCTGGGCGTCGGTGAGCAGATCGCCGGAAAGCACCGGCTCCGTCTGGACGATGTAATAGACGCCCGGCTCCTCCTGCGCGGCATAGAGGCTGTTGCGGGGACCGGGGTTGGCATTCGGATCCTGCGTGCGGCCCACGACGGAGTTGAAGGTCAGCCGCGCGGTGGTGCCGATCAGGCCTTTCAGCTCATCGGCAGAGCCGAGACCCGGCACCTGGATGAGGATACGGTCGTCACCCTGCCGCACGATGGTCGGCTCCCGGGTGCCGACCTCATCGACGCGGCGGCGGACGATCTCAAGCGACTGCGCCATGGTCCGCTCGTCCGAGGCATGCCGCTCCGCATCCGAAAGCTGCACGGTGATCGTGTCGCCTTGCGCATTGATGGCGAGGTCGCTCGCTCCCACACCCGTCAGCGTGGTCACCGGACGCGACAGGGTCCGCACGATTTCCAGGGCGCGGGGCATGCCCTCCGGCTGGGAAATCTGCACCTGAAGCACACCCGGCTCTGAGGTCAGCCGCCGCACGGAACCGACCGTCGCCCGTTCCTGCACCAGAGCGTCGCGCACTTCCGGCCAGAGGCTGTCTATCCGCCCGGCATAGACGTCCGAGAGATGCACTTCCGCGAGAAGATGCGCCCCTCCCCTGAGGTCGAGCCCGAGGTTCAGGATCTTTGACGGCATCCAGGAAGGCCAGAGAGACAGCGCCTCCACCGTCTCCGGGTCGGTCGCCTGTCCGGTCTTGTCGTATTGGGCGACGGCGTCGTTGTGACGTTCGACCCGGTCGTAGAAAGCGTTTGGCAGGGCGACGGCGATACCGATCGCGATTGTCGCCCAGATCAGGATCCGCTTCCAGAGGGGGAAGTGCAGCATGGGGTTCTCGGCTTCAGGGACGGATCGACGGGCGGGCGCTCAATCGGCACGCCGCCCGTGAATGGGATCAGGTGTTGGCGACCGGCTCGGTCTTGGACAGCACCTGCGCGACCATGGAGCGCAGAACGCGCACCCGCACGCCCTCGGAGATCTCGACTTCAAGCTCGCCGTCGTCCTTGACGCGGGTCACCTTGCCGATGATGCCGCCGTTGGTCAGGATCTGGTCGCCGCGCTTCACCGCCTCGATCATCGCCTTGTGCTCTTTCTGCCGCTTCTGCTGCGGACGGATGAGCAGGAAATACATGATCGCGAAGATCAGGATCAGCGGAACGAAGCTGGTCAGAGCCGAAGCTGCGCCGCCGGAACCGGCAGCCTGCGCGAAGGCGGGAGTTGCGAACATGGGGTCCTCCTGATGTCTGGCCCTTTGGGTCACTCCGGAGATCCCCCCGGAAGGCTGGCGCGCACCCTATAGTCGGGGTTTCTGGAGCGCAAGGCGGCGGGACAGCGCGAATCCGTGTTCGTTTCAACCTCTGGCCAACCTCTGGCCAGCCTTCCGGGCCGTGCCTTGCCCGGCACACCGCCCGCAGCCGTTCAGCGGAATCCGGCGCGGAAAAGCCTTTCCCCCTTCGGCTCTGTCGGGCATACGGGGCCCGGACGATCCAACTCCGGTGACATCATGCACGACATCCGCACCATCCGCGACAATCCCGCCGCTTTCGACGCCGCACTTTCCCGGCGCGGGCTGTCTCCGATGTCGTCCGACATCCTCGCCCTCGACGAGGGGCGCCGCACCCGCATCCGTGTGGCGGAGGAGGCGCAGGCCGCCCAGAACGCCGCTTCCAAACAGGTCGGCGCCGCCAAGGCCCGCGGGGATGAGGCGGAGTTCGAGCGGCTCCGCGCCCTTGTCGCCGCCAAGAAGACCGAAGTCGCCGACATGCAGGCCGCCGCCGCCGCGGATGATCTGCGTCTCCGCGACCTGCTGCTCACCATCCCGAACCTGCCGCTCGCCGACGTGCCGGAGGGCCGGGACGAGAGCGACAACGTGGAAATCCGCCGCTGGGGGGAGCCGCGCCAGTTCAACTTCGCCCCGAAGGAGCACTACCAGCTTCCGGCCGTGCAAGGCGGGATGGATTTCGAGACCGCCGCCAAACTGTCGGGCGCACGCTTTGTCGTGTTGTCCGGCGCCGTGGCGCGGCTGCAGCGGGCACTGGCACAGTTTATGCTCGACACGCATGTGACGGAGAACGGGCTGACTGAAACCTGGACGCCGGTCCTCGTGCGTGAGGAGATGATGTTCGGCACCGGCCAGCTCCCGAAATTCGGCGAGGACAGCTACCAGACCCGCGAGGGCTGGTGGCTCGTGCCGACGGCAGAGGTCACGCTGACCAACATCGTCAACGATACGATCAGCGCGCAGACAGACCTCCCCCGCCGCTTCGTCGCCCATACCCAGTGTTTCCGCTCCGAGGCCGGCAGCGCCGGGCGGGATACGGCCGGGATGCTCCGCCAGCATCAGTTCGAGAAGGTGGAGATGGTCTCCATCACCACGCCGGACGCCAGCCTTGCCGAACATGGCCGCATGACGCGCTGTGCGGAAGGCATCCTCGAGAAGCTCGGCCTGCCCTACCGTACCGTGGTGCTCTGCACCGGCGACATGGGGTTCGGCGCGACGAAGACCCACGATCTCGAAGTCTGGCTGCCGGGGCAGGATACCTATCGGGAGATCTCCTCCGTCTCCGTCTGCGGGGATTTTCAGGCGCGTCGCATGAATGCCCGCTACCGGCCGGAGGGCGGCGGCAAGCCGGAATTCGTCCATACGCTGAACGGCTCCGGGCTGGCCGTGGGCCGGACTCTCATTGCGGTTCTGGAAAATGGCCAGCAGGAAGACGGCTCCGTCGAGCTTCCCGCGGCACTCCATCCCTATCTCGGCGGGCGGACCCGGATTACGGCGGAGGGTGCGCTCGTCTGAGCGCGCCCTACAGCAGGTGGAACGGCCGCGTCTGGATGGGCGGAATGACCACCCAAACCATTGAGACGACCACACGACCGGCACGATATGCAGCGTCCGCTCCCAGACCGGCATCTCCGGCAGCAGGGACAGCGACAGACAGATCAGGCCCGTCACAAGCGGGTACGTCGCCAGGCGGGAACGATGGCGGCATAGCGGGGCGCTCTTTCTCCGGCAACAGAACGCGGCGAACTGGCCGCGGGAATGACAGTCGCCGCCGAAACGCGCAGGGCGGCAACCGCTTGGCCTCTTCCTCTCACCGATGAGATGCCGCGCACAAAGGTTGAGACGGCGGCGCTCGTGGCCAATCTCATTCCTCCGCTGCTGAACGAGCCCGCCATCGACATGCAGCAATAACGCCGCTTGACGTTCCCGGCCTGTGCAGGCCCGGGAACCTCCCGCCTATGGGACCCGGCTTATCGGAGCACCGCCGCCGCGCAGAGCCGGAGGCGGCGCGTAGCTCGGGAAACGCCGCCGCGTCAGCGGCGTCCGCCGGATCAGGGGCGAAGGGTGCCGTTGCCCTCGACCAGATACTTGAAGCTCGTCAGCTGCTCCGCGCCCACAGGGCCGCGCGCATGCATCTTGCCCGTGGCGATGCCGATCTCGCCCCCCATGCCGAACTCACCGCCATCCGCGAACTGGGTGGATGCGTTGCGCATCAGGATCGCACTGTCGAGCCGCGTCGCGAACCGCTCCCATGCCGCATCATTCGCCGTGACGATCGCATCGGTGTGCTGAGAGCCGTAACGGCGGATATGCGCGATCGCGCCATCCACACCGTCCACCAGCTTTGCCGCGATCACCATGTCGAGAAACTCCTTGCCGAAGTCCTCGGCGGTGGCCCTCACCGTTCCGGGGATGTCGGCCAGCTCACCTTCTGCCCGGACTTCGACCCCGGCCTTCACCAGATCCTCGATCATCGGTGCGCCGTGGCGCGCATGAAACTGCCGGTCGATCAGCAGGCATTCCGCCGCGCCGCAGATGCCCGTCCGGCGGGTCTTGGCGTTGAGCACGATCCCGCGGGCCATCTTCACATCCGCCTCCGCGTCCACATAGACGTGGCAGATGCCCTCCAGATGCGCAAAGACCGGCACCCGTGCCTCCCGCTGCACAAGGCCGACGAGGCCCTTCCCGCCACGGGGAACGATCACGTCTATCCATTCGATCGCATGGAGCATTTCCGTCACCACCGCGCGATCGCGGGTCGGCACAAGCTGGATCGCCGCTTCCGGCAGGCCTGCCTGGCGCAGCCCCTCCACCATGCAGGCATGGATCGCGCGGGAGGAGTTCAGGCTCTCCGACCCGCCCCGCAGGATCACCGCATTGCCCGCCTTCAGACACAGCGCGCCTGCGTCGGCGGTGACGTTGGGGCGGCTTTCGTAGATCACGCCCACGACGCCCAGCGGCGTCCGCACCCTGCGGATATGCAGCCCGGAGGGGCGATCCCATTCGGAGATCACCTCCCCCACGGGATCCTTCTGCTCGGCCACGGCGCGAAGCCCGTCGGCAATGCCGCCGATCCGCGCCTCGTCCAGCGTCAGCCGGTCGATCATGGCGGGGCTGAGGTCGCGAGACCCCGCTTCGCGCAAATCCTCCGCATTGGCGCGCAGTATCCCCTCACGCTTCCGCCAGACCGCTTCTGCGGCGGCGAGCAGAGCTGCCCGCTTGCTCTCCGCTGGCGCGAAGGCAAGCTCCGCAGCCGCCGAACGAGCAGCCCGTCCGAGGTCTGTCATGAGGTTCTTCGCGGAAGTGGTCGCAATATCCATGGCTCTGGCCCTCTGCTGAGGCTTTGGAGATAGGCGAGTCCCGGGGGTTTTGCCACCCGGATCCCGCTGGAAAACCCGCGCGCTGCCGTCAGCAGGCCAGCGCGCCCCCGAGGACCGTCACAGCGTCACAGCACCATGTCGTCCCGGTGGATCAGCGCCGCGCGGCCAGCATAGCCGAGGATACCCTCGATCTCATCGCTGTGGCGCCCGCAGATCGCCCGCGCCTCATCCGCCGTGTATCGTGTCAGGCCGAGGCCCAGCCGGTCCCCCTCCGGTCCGTGGATCGCCACCGGCTCTCCCCTCCCGAAGCGGCCGGAAACGGCAGTGACACCGGCGGGGAGCAGCGATTTTCCCGCCGACAGCGCCCGCGCGGCCCCTGCGTCGATCGCGAAGCTGCCCCGCGGCTTCATCGCCCCGATCCAGCGCTTCCGTGCGGCCTGCGGGTCACGTTCCCCGACGAACCACGTCGCATTCGCGCCCTCCAGCAATGCGGTAAGCGGCCGGTTCACCGAACCTTCCATGATGGCCATGGCGCAGCCGCCCGCGACGGCGGTTTTCGCGGCCATGATCTTCGTCTTCATCCCGCCTTTCGACAGGCCGGAGATCGGATCGCCCGCCATCGCCTCGATTTCCGGCGTGATGCGCGGCACCACATCGAACCGCCGGGCTGTCGGGTCCTCCTTGGGGTTGGCGGTATAGAAGCCATCCACGTCGGACAGCAGGACAAGCATGTCCGCGCCCACCGTCACCGCGATCTGGGCGGCGAGGCGGTCGTTGTCGCCATAGCGGATTTCATCCGTCGCAACCGTGTCGTTCTCGTTCACGATCGGCACGACGCCCAGAGAGAGGAGCGTCTCCATCGTCGCGCGGGAATTGAGGTAACGCCGGCGATCCTCCGTATCCTCCAGCGTCACCAGAACCTGCGCCGTGGTGATCCCATGCGGCGAGAGCGCCTCCTCATAGGCGCGCGCCAGCCGGATCTGCCCGACGGCGGCAGAGGCCTGGCTCTGCTCCAGCGACAGAACGCCCGGCGGAAGGTCCAGCACCCGCCGTCCCAGGGCGATGGAACCGGAGGAGACGAGGATCATCTGCGTCCCCCGTCCCTTGGCCTCCGCCACATCGGCAGCGAGCCCCTCCAGCCAGTCGGATCGCAGCTGCCCCGATACGGCATCCACCAACAGAGCCGAGCCGATCTTGATGACCAGTCGCCGCGCCGCGCGGATATCCGGGCGTTCAGCGGTATCCGCGACGGTGGAGGTCAGGGCTGCCATGCGCCGGGCTCCGCGATCTCCTCGCCCTCCGGCGTCTCGCCGCGTGCTGCGGCGACCTTGGCCCAGAGGATGCGCAGCACGTCCTGCACCCCCTCGCCGGACACACCGGAGATGACGTGCACCGGCCCGCCCGACGCCTTCTCCAGCGCGCGGCGGCGGGAGGAGCGGGTCTTCGCATCCAGCGCGTCGGCCTTGTTCAGCGCGAGGATGCGGGGCTTGTCGGCGAGGATTTCCGAATAGGCCTCAAGCTCCGCAATGATGGTGCGGTAGTCCTTCGTGATGGTGGAGGACGTGCCGTCCACAAGGTGAAGCAGCACCGCACAACGCTCCACATGGCCGAGGAACTGGTCGCCCAGTCCCCTGCCCTCGCTCGCCCCCTCGATCAGGCCGGGGATGTCGGCCATCACGAATTCCTTGCCATCGACCCCGACGACGCCAAGGTTCGGATGCAGCGTGGTGAAGGGATAGTCCGCAATCTTGGGCCGCGCATTCGACACAGCCGACAGGAAGGTGGACTTGCCCGCGTTCGGCAACCCGACCAGCCCGGCATCGGCGATCAGCTTCAGGCGGAGCCAGATCGTCCGCTCTATTCCCGGCTGCCCGGGATTGGCGCGGCGCGGGGCCTGATTGGTCGAGCTCTTGAAATGCAGGTTGCCGAAGCCGCCGTTGCCGCCACGGCCCAGCAGCACCTTCTGACCGATCTCCACCAGATCGGCGATGACGGTTTCCTCGTCCTCCTCCAGCACCTCCGTGCCGACGGGGACGCGCAGCACGATGTCGTCACCGTCCTTGCCCGTCCGCTGGCGGCCCATGCCGGGCTGACCCGAGGTCGCAAAGAAATGCTGCTGGTAGCGGAAGTCGATGAGCGTGTTCAGCCCGTCAACCGCCTCCACCCAGACATCGCCGCCGCGGCCGCCATCCCCGCCGTCCGGCCCGCCGAACTCCACGAACTTCTCCCGCCGGAAGCTGACGCAACCGGAGCCACCGCCGCCGGAACGGATATATACCTTGGCGAGATCGAGGAATTTCATGCTGGCGCGCCTTGTCTGCGGAATGGTCTTGAATAGGCGAAGGGCCGGCAAGTCTCAAGCCGGCCCTTCGGAAGCTGCGCTGACGCGCGTATCAGGTCATCGGGCGGAGATAGGTCCAGGTGGGCACATTGCTCCCCCGGGCGATGGAATAGGCTTCGGCATCGCCGAGATACCGGAACCCGGCGTTGGTCAGCACACGGGCGGAGATGGGATTGTCCTGAAAGGCCTCGGCAAAAAGCGTGCGCGACTTGTGCGGGTTCGCGCCAAGCAGAGCGGCCATCGCCTCGGATGCGAAACCCGCATTCCAGAACGCGGGCGCCACCCAATAGCCGACTTCCGACTGGTTGTTGTCGATGTGGGTGAGGCTGATCACGCCCAGAAGCTCGGCCAGTCCCTGCTCCGAGCCATCAAGCGCCCAGACATCCTCCACCCGCTTGGGCGATTCAGCGCGCGCGATATAGGCCTCCGTCATGCCGGGCGGCAAGGGATGGGGGATGGCGCGGGTGCCTTCGGCCACGCGCCGGTCGCCGGAGTAGAGCGAAAGAAGCCCCGCGTCGGATTTTCGCAGCGGACGCAGCACGAGCCGCTCCGCCCGAATCACGGGCTGAGGCTCCACCGGCGTAACCGCGCTTCCATCCAGGATCGCATTGACACTCATTCCAACCCTCCAATTCCCTTCCGGGCGTCACCCGGTCAAAAAGATCTGTATCCCGAAGGCTTTGCGGCAAGACACATTCTTGCCATGAGCCCAGCGGAAAATTGTCGCATCCTGCACGCCGGGCTCCCCCTGCCCTTGCAGCGCCGCCGGAAGCGGAAGGGGGGCCGGCTTTTACGCCGACCCCCCGCTTACATCCGAAATGTAAAGGTTCGGCTTATTCGGCGGCCTCCACCGCGGGGCGCACCGAAATGAACGTGCGGCCCTTGAGGCCCTTCTTGAACTCCACGCGGCCTTCGGTCAGCGCAAAGATCGTATGGTCACGGCCCATGCCGACATTGTCGCCCGGCCACCAGGTGGTGCCGCGCTGACGCACGATGATGTTGCCCGGAATGACCGCCTGGCCACCATAGAGCTTCACGCCGAGACGACGGCCCGCGGAGTCGCGGCCGTTGCGGGACGAACCGCCTGCCTTCTTGTGTGCCATCTGCTCTCTCCTTATTCCGCGGCGACGGGCTGTTTGGTGCCCGAGCCGATCGCGGCCTTGACGCCGCTCGCGTCAGCGCCGGAGGCCAGAATGTCCGTCACGCGGACGAGCGTCAGTTGCTGACGGTGCCCACGGGTACGCTGCGAGGAGTGCTTCCGGCGGCGTTTGACGAAGTGGATCACCTTGTCGCCCTTGATCTGGTCGATCACTTCCGCCTGCACGGCAGCACCGGCGACGAAGGGCGCACCGAGGGTCAGGCTGTCGCCACCCACGGCCAGAATATCGTTGAACTGGACTTTCTCACCGGCTTCTGCCGCAAGCTTTTCCACGCGCAGAACGTCACCCGCCTGCACCTTGTACTGCTTGCCACCGGTCTTCAGGACCGCAAACATGGTCTTCCCTTTCTCAACCGCGTCTTTCGGTCCCGATACCCGGCGTTCACGCGGCAATCGCCGCACCTCGGACAGCGCGCCCCCTTCGGGACGACATAGAATTACCCGGAACGGAGAGATTCCCCGCCGGAGGCAGTCCTATAGCGAGCGTCGGACGACAAGTAAAGCCTAGAGATCCTGCCCGGACAGGAAGCGCGCGGCATTTCGGCCAAGATCGTGGGAGAGCCCTTCGAACAGCCCGTCATAGGCTGCGAAAAGCGCGCGGTTGAGCCCCTGCCCCGCCGGAGTGAGGGTGAAGGCCGTGTAGTGCTCCAGTTCCGCATCCGTCAAGGGCTGGTAGGCCATGAGCAGATAGGAATAGAGCCAGTCCTCCGTCTCCTGCCGCACATCGTCTGCCTGAGAGGTGACATCCTTCAGGATGTCCTCCTGGCTCAAGGGAGATCCGAAGGCGCGCCCTTCGTTCAGCCCGGCGTAGAAAGCGATATTCGCGTTCAGCGCCCCTACCACATTGGCCTCCGTGAGATCATTCGCCTCCACGAAGCGGTCGATCAGGGCCACGCGCGGATCTTCCTGTGCGATCATCTCCTCGGCCCGGTCGCGGCTGGCATCCTCCACCGCCTCGTCGAGCTGCGCAACGCGCGCCTCATTCTCGAGCATGACCACCTTCTGGCCAAGAGCGCCGGCGAAGAACATCTGCGCCGCCTGACGATCGGGAGCACCCATCCGCAGGAACGCAGGAGCGAACCCCGCTAGAAAATCCTGCTTGAGCCGCTCGGGCGCGTAGATGGACGCGACAAGTTCCGCCCATCGGTTGCCACCGCGTCCGGGGAACAAGTCCTCCTCGATGGAAGCCCCATAGGCCAGCCCCTCTCGCCGCAGGGTGTCGAGCGTCTCATCGATATGGAGTGCTTCCAGAAGAAGTGTCACCTCCGCCCGGGATGTCGCAATCGGCGCTCCCTCCGCCCGAACAGGCGTCACCGTCTCCGCCGGGAACGCCAGCACGAGAGACAAGACAAGGATGGAAAAGCGATACATCCGGCGCTCCTCGATGGATATGCCGAGATCGACACCGCAAAACTCTATGCGCCCCTCCTCCGATTTCCAAGGCCAAGCGCTTGCCGCACGCGGAAAACCACTTGCAGCCGCTGCATCAACCCTCTAATAGCGCCGCGACGACCCTCAAATGCGGAGAGGTGCCGGAGTGGTCGATCGGGGCGGTCTCGAAAACCGTTGAGCGTGCAAGCGTTCCGTGGGTTCGAATCCCACCCTCTCCGCCACTTATCCCCGACATTATTGAATTATCCCTCAGCAGGTGTCGTTCACCTGTCCTACGGATTCCGGTTGAATGCATTGGGACGCAGCAGGCTTCGGTTCGAACACATTCGGACGGTGGCCTGCGTCATATGGCATTACTGGGTTGCCCATGACGTCGACGCGCAAGCCGACGAATGACCCGCGATTCCCGCAGCGCCGCAAAGGCGCAAAGGCGCAAAGGCGCAAAGGCGCAAAGGCGCAAAGGCGCAAAGGCGCAAAGGCGCAAAGGCGCAAAGGCGCAAAGGCGCAAAGGCAGGCACGATAGCGTCAGTCAGCGCAACATGAATATCAGCTTTTTCATGTGCTTAAGCTGAAGAAAATCGTCGTGGCTTCGCGCGCGAGGCGTTGGCGAGGCAGCATCCTCGCCGTTGTCGCCGCCCGTCCGGCTATCCGGTCATATGTCTCGGCATAGTGGCGCCGCGAGCTTTCCACGGTCTGATCATGGTTCGCGCTGCATCTGCACTGCACAACGCTTTCTCGTAAGGAAAAGGGGGCCACGAGGGCCCCCTTTCCGTAGTAATGGCGCTAGGCCGGGATCACATCATCCCGTCCATGCCGCCCATGCCGCCCATGCCGCCGGCGGGAGCCGCAGCTTCCTTCGGCTTCTCGGCGATCATGGCTTCAGTGGTGATCAGGAGAGAAGCGACGGAGGCCGCGTCTTCCAGAGCGGTCCGCACGACTTTCGCCGGGTCGATGACGCCGAACTTGAACATGTCGCCATATTCTTCGGTCTGCGCGTTGAACCCGAAGGTCTTGTCGTTCGACTCGCGCACCTTGCCTGCGACGACAGAGCCGTCCACGCCCGCGTTCTGGGCGATCTGACGCAGCGGCGCTTCGAGCGCCTTGCGGACGATCACGATGCCGGCGTTCTGGTCGGAGTTCTCCCCTTCCAGCCCTTCGAGCACCTTCGCGGCCTGAACCAGAGCCACGCCGCCACCGACGACGATCCCCTCCTGCACGGCCGCACGGGTCGCGTTCAGGGCGTCATCGACGCGGTCCTTGCGCTCTTTGACTTCGACTTCGGTCATGCCGCCAACGCGGATCACCGCAACGCCGCCAGCCAGTTTGGCCACGCGTTCCTGCAGTTTTTCACGGTCGTAGTCGGAGGTGGTTTCCTCGATCTGGGTGCGGATCTGGGCCACGCGGGCTTCGATCTCGGCCTTGTCGCCAGCGCCGTCCACGATCGTGGTGTTGTCCTTGTTGATCTGGACTTTCTTGGCACGGCCGAGCATGTCGATGCCGACATTCTCCAGCTTCATGCCCAGATCGTCGGAGATCACCTGGCCACCCGTCAGGATCGCGATGTCCTGCAGCATGGCTTTCCGACGGTCACCGAAGCCCGGCGCCTTGACGGCAGCGATCTTCAGGCCACCGCGCAGCTTGTTAACCACGAGGGTCGCAAGCGCTTCGCCTTCCACGTCCTCGGCGATGATGAGGAGCGGTTTCTGCGACTGGATCACGGCTTCGAGCAGCGGGACCATCGGTTGCAGCGAGGAGAGTTTCTTCTCGTGCAGCAGGATGAGCGCGTCGTCGAGTTCGGCGATCATCTTGTCCGGGTTGGTCACAAAGTAGGGCGAGAGGTAGCCGCGGTCGAACTGCATGCCTTCGACGACTTCGGTCTCGGTCTCAAGGCCCTTGTTCTCTTCGACGGTGATGACACCCTCGTTGCCGACCTTCTGCATCGCATCGGCGATCTGCTTGCCGATTTCGGCTTCGCCGTTGGCGGATATCGTGCCGACCTGCGCGACTTCAGCAGAGTCGCTCACCGGGCGGGCAGCGGCCTTGATCGCTTCCACGACTTTCGCGGTGGCGAGGTCGATGCCGCGCTTCAGGTCCATCGGGTTCATGCCGGCAGCGACCGACTTGAGACCTTCCTTGATGATCGCTTGCGCGAGCACGGTGGCGGTGGTGGTGCCGTCGCCGGCCTCATCGTTGGTGCGGGAAGCGACTTCCTTCACCATCTGGGCGCCCATGTTCTCGAACTTGTCTTCCAGTTCGATTTCCTTGGCGACCGACACACCGTCCTTCGTGATGCGCGGAGCACCGAAGGATTTCTCGATGACAACGTTACGGCCTTTCGGGCCCAGCGTCACCTTCACGGCGTCGGCGAGGATGTTGACGCCGCGCAGCATGCGGTTGCGGGCGTCGGATTCGAAACGTACGTCCTTGGCAGCCATATGTAGCTCCTTGGGTTGGTGTTGCGGGGAAGTGAAGCGCCTCAGGCGATGATGCCGAGAATGTCGCTTTCCTTCATGATGAGCAGCTCTTTGCCGTCGATCGTGACTTCGGTGCCCGACCATTTGCCGAACAGCACGCGGTCACCGGCCTTGACGGAAGGAGCGATCAGTTCGCCCGAATCCTTGCGGGCGCCTTCGCCGACCGCCACGATCTCGCCCTCGGCCGGTTTTTCTTTCGCGGTATCGGGGATGATCAGGCCGCCCTTGGTCTTTTCATCGCCTTCGACGCGACGGACCAGAACGCGGTCGTGCAGGGGTTTGAATGCCATCTGAGAACTCCCTTGGGGTTCAGGTTATGCGACGTTAGCACTCCATTCAGGTGAGTGCCAACGACAGCCTAGGTAGGCAAGCGCTCCGCGCCTGTCAACGGTTTTGCCGCGTAAAAAATCGAACCATGGAACGTCGGAAGGGGGCCGACAGTTTTATGTCGGATATATAAAGAATGGAGGTGCAGATGCCTGCCAACGGCATTTGGGAGCAGGAGGAAAGTCTCTGGATCGGGGGACGTCTCGCCTACATGAATCATATGGCGCCCGGCTGTCTCATGGCCTTTCCTGAATCGGGCCTCGTGCAGAACGACGCCATTCTGGAGGCGGTTGACAGCGCGCCGCGTTGGCGCTCCGTCAACATGACCGGACGGCGCCTGACGGAGAGCGATTCCGTCGTGGTGCTGGGCTATGTGGCGAGCGCGGAGCGCGGCGGGTCCAGCTATCGGGCGATCTGCACCTCGGTCTATCGGCGCGACCCTGAAGGCTGGCGTCTTGTTCAGCACCAGCAGACCCCGTTGCACACCGGGATCTGACATTGCGATCTGACACTGCGCGCTCCCACACCGCGGCCAGGCCGTGACAAGGCCGAGCCCAACCCCTATAACGCAGCCGACATTTCTTTCAGGACGGTTGCACCATGATCCAGGTCCTCGGCCACAAGTCGCCCGACACAGATTCCACCGGCTCCCCTATCGTCTGGGCCTGGTATCTGACCGAAGTGAAAGGCACTCCCGCGGTGCCGAAGCTTCTCGGCGAACCCAATACGGAAGCGGCCTTCGTCCTCTCCCACTGGGGGATGGCCAAGCCGGAGATCATCTCGGAGCTGGAGCCGGGCGCAAAGGTTGTCATCGTCGATACGAACAACCCGCTCGAACTGCCCGAGTCGCTGCCCGGTGCCGATGTCATCGCGATCATCGACCACCACCTGCTGACCGGCGGGATCAAGACCAAGACGCCGATCGACGTGACGATCCGTCCCCTCGCCTGCACCGCCACCGTGATGATCGACCTGATGGGCGAGGATGCGGCGAAAATGCCGGACGCGATCAAGGCGATGGCGCTCTCCTGCATCCTGTCGGACACGCTGGAGTTCCGCTCCCCCACCACGACGCCGCACGACAGGCAGGTGGCGGAGAAGCTCGCGGCCGATCTAGGCGTGTCCATCCCCGACTATGCAGCGCAGATGTTCGCGGCGAAGTCGGACGTTTCCGCCTTCTCCGATGCGGAGCTTCTGCGGATGGATTCGAAGGAATACGAGGTCGGCGGCAAGCAGTTCCGCGTGAGCGTGCTGGAGACCACCGCTCCCCAGGTCGTCCTCGATCGCAAGGACAGCCTGATGGCCTCCATGCCGCAGGTCGCGACGGAGGATGGCGCGGATCAGGTGCTGCTCTTCATCGTGGATATCCTGCGCGAGGAAGCGACGCTGCTCGTGCCGAACGATCTGGTGAGGATCGTGGCCGAGAAGAGCTTCGGCGCAGCCGTCGCAGGCGATACTGTCGTCCTGCCCGGCGTGATGAGCCGAAAGAAGCAGATCATCCCGGTACTGAGCCTTTGACCGGACGGCGCGCATGACCCGCATCATCGAGCACATCGCAGAGGTTTCGGACGACTACGACGTCCTGTTCTGCGATCTTTGGGGCTGCGTCCATGACGGGGTGCGCGCCTTTCCCGCCGCGGTCGAGGCGCTGAAGACGTGGCGGGCGGAGGGGCGCCGGGTGATGATCCTGACGAATTCCCCCCGGCCCCGCCCTTCCGTCCGGCGGCAGCTCGGGCGGCTCGGCGTGCCGCCGGAATGCTATGACGATATCACCACCTCCGGCGATGCGGCGCAGACCGCGATGATCGAAGGCGCCGTCGGCCGGAAGGTCTGGCACATCGGGGCGAAGGAGCATTCGAGTTTCTTCACGGAAATGGCCAAGGACACGGCAGCCGAAGCCGCCCTCCTGCCCCCCATCGAACTCGTTCCCGCAGAGGCTGCGGAAGGCATTGTCTGCACCGGCCCCTTCTTCGAGATGACGGAAACGCCCGCCGACTATGTCGAACGGTTCAAGCCGCTGGTGGAGCGTGGGGTGAAACTGCTCTGCGCCAATCCCGATATCGTCGTCGATCAGGGGGAACAGCGCATCTACTGCGCGGGCGCGCTTGCGGAGCTTTATGAGGATATGGGGGGCACGAGCCTCTACTTCGGCAAGCCCCATGCGCCGATCTATGACCTCGCCCGCCGCAGGCTCCATCAGATCGGCATTGCCGCAGGGCGCATTGCCGGTATCGGCGACGGTCCCGCGACGGATGTCAGGGGCGCGCTGGAAAACGGGATCGACGCGATCTTCGTCTCCGGCGGGCTGGCCGCCTGGGAAACCCGGACGGAGGAGCAGCCGGAACCGGAGGCGCTTGCAGCCTATCTCCGGGAAAAGGGGCTGGACCCGCAGTTCACCATCGGGCGCCTCCGTTAAGGCGCTTGCGGCGGCATTTGCGCGGGGATACGGGAAGGCCATGCGGATCATCCGGGATTACAGGACCGTCACTGACAGCGACCGGGGGGCCTCGGTCGCCATCGGCAATTTCGACGGCGTTCACTTGGGCCATCAGTCCGTGATCGACATCGCGCGTGCGGCGGGAGGCCCGCTGGGCGTCATCACTTTCGAGCCGCATCCCCGCGAGTATTTCCAGCCGGATGCCCCGCCCTTCCGGCTGATGAACGCCGAGGCGAAGGAAAACCGGCTCTCGCGGCTCGGCGTGGATATCCTCTATGAACTGCCCTTCGACGCCGCGCTGGCCGCCCTTTCGGCCGAGGATTTCGCGCGGCAGGTTCTGCACGAAGGACTGGGCATCCGTCATGCTGTCGTCGGCGCGGACTTTCACTTCGGCCATGACAGGGGCGGCGATGCGCGGCGGCTGGAGGAGCTGGGCCGGGAGATCGGCTTCGGCGTCACGGTGGCACCGCTCGTTTCGGACGAGGTGGAGGAGATCTCCTCCACCGCGATCCGCCGTGCCCTGACCGAGGGCCGTCCCGGCGATGCCCGCCGGATGCTGGGACACTGGCATCGGATCGAGGGGGAAGTTCTGCACGGCGACGCCCGCGGGCGAGAGCTGGGCTTTCCGACCGCGAACATGTCCATCGCGGCCATCCACCCGCCGCGCTTCGGTGTTTACGCGGTGAAGGTGCGCGTCCTCAGCGGTCCTCATGCGGGGGACTACGGCGGTGCGGCCTCCATCGGAACGCGGCCGATGTTCGGCGAAAACACCCCGAATATCGAGACATTCATCTTCGATTTCTCCGGCAACCTTTATGGCGAGCATCTGTCGGTCGCCCTGATCGAATGGCTGCGCCCGGAGATGAAGTTCGACAGCCTCGACACGCTCATCGCCCGGATGGATGCCGATTGCGCCCGTGCGCGGGACATTCTGGCCACCCTGCGCGCATGATCCTGACGACCGAGAGGCTGATCCTGCGCCCCTGGGAGCCGCGGGACCGCGCGCCCTTCGCCGCCATGAATGCCGATGCAGAGGTCATGCGCCACTTCCCCGCCCCCCTCACCCGGCAGGAAAGCGACGCGTTGATGGACAGGCTCATCGCCCGCGCCGCGGAGAAGGGGTTCTCCTTCACGGCGGTGGAGCGGCGCGAGGACGGGGCCTTTGCGGGAATGGTGGGCCTCAATCCGGTGCTGCAAGGCCCCCTGACCGGCGCGGTGGAGGTGGGCTGGCGCCTGCCGCGCGCCTTCTGGGGTATGGGCCTTGCCTCGGAGGCCGCGCGGGCGTGGCTCGATCACGGCTTCGGGGCAATGAAGCTCGATGAGATCGTCGCCTTCACGGCGACCGGCAACCGCCCCTCCCGCCGGGTGATGGAGCGGATCGGCATGAGTCGCCGTGCCGATCTGGATTTCGATCACCCCGCGCTGCCCGAGGGACATCCGCTGCGTCCGCATGTCGTCTATGCGGCGCGGAGAGCGTGATCGGGCTTTCAACCGCCGCGCAACAGGTGCATGGTCCGCAACCGATGAAACGCCAGCCCAACCCCCCTCTCCGCCCCCGCTTCTGGGAGCGCTACCCCCTCCGCGAGCTGACGCCCCCGGAGTGGGAGGCGCTGTGCGACGGCTGCGGCAAATGCTGCCTGAACAAGATCGAAGACGCCGACACGGGCGAGGTGTTCTTCACCGACATCGCCTGCCGCCTGTTCGATGACGGCTCCTGCCGCTGCGCGCATTACGAGAATCGCCGCCAGTTCGTGCCGGAATGCGTGGTGCTGACCCCCGCGAATATCGACGAGATCTCCTACTGGATGCCCCGCACCTGCGCCTACCGGCTGTTGAACGAGGGGCGGCCGCTCTATCCGTGGCACCATCTTCTCTGCGGCGACAGGGAGGAGGTTCACCGCGCCGGCGTCTCCGTCCGCGGCCGCACCGTGCCGGAGTTCGAGGTGGCCGAGGACGAATGGGAAGACCACGTGATCGAAGAGGACATCTGATGCAATTTGCCTCCGACAATATCGCCCCCGTCCCGCGGCAGGTGCTCGACGCGATCGAGCGGGCGAACCATGGCGCCATGTCCTCCTACGGAGCGGACCCTCTGATGCGGGAGGTGGAGGCCCGGATGCGCGCGGTGTTCGAAGCGCCGGAGGCCGCCGTCTATCTTGTCGCGACCGGCACGGTCGCCAATTCCCTCTCGCTCGCCTGTCTCGTCCAGCCGTGGCAGACGGTCTATTGCCACCGCCACGCGCATATCGAGGAAGACGAATGCGCGGCGCCTGAGTTCTATACGGGCGGCGCAAAGCTCACCCTGCTTGATGGCGATCATGCCAGGATAGACCCGGCCGGACTGGAGCTGGCGCTCCAATCGGCGGGCGGCGCAGGCGTTCACAATGTGCAGAAGGGCGCGCTCTCCCTCACCAATGCGACGGAGAACGGCACCGTCTATACGGTCGCGGAAGTGGAGCGGCTTTGCGCCATCGCGCGGGCCGCTGGGATCCCGGTTCATATGGACGGCTCCCGCTTCGCCAACGCGCTTGCCGCCACCAATGCCTCCCCGGCGGAGATGACGTGGAAGGCGGGCGTGGACATCCTGAGCTTCGGCGGCACCAAGAACGGACTGCTGGGCGTCGAGGCCGTGGTGATCTTCGACCCTGCGAAGGCCTGGGAGTTCGAGCTTCGCCGCAAGCGGGGCGGCCACCTGTTCTCCAAGCATCGCTACCTCTCCGCCCAGATGCTGGCCTATCTGGAGGACGACCTGTGGCTGCGCAGCGCCCGTCATGCCAATGCCATGGCGGCGCGGCTGTCGCAGAGCATAGCGGGCCTGCCGGGTGCTTCGCTTGTTCATCCGACCGAGGCGAACGCGGTCTTTGCCGCATGGCCGCGTGAGGGGCACCGGCGCGCGCAGGAGGCCGGAGCCTACTACTACCTCTGGCCGGGGAGCCAATCGCTCGACGGTCCGGAGGACGAGCCCGTCGCCGCGCGGCTCGTCTGCTCTTGGGCGACCACGGAGGAGGAAGTGGACCGCTTCCTCGCCACCGTCCGCTAGCAGGCTGCTGAAAAAGTCGTAGGTCTGGCCAGCCTTGCGTTAAAGCTCAAAAAATCGGTCCGATCACGCGCAAAAACCTGCGGTTTTTAGGGTGATCTTCAACCACACAGGGAAGATCTCCGCCCCGGAGCAACATCGGAATACTTTTTCAGCACCCTGCCAGGGGGTCAGCCCTCCGTCACGCCCGCCTCACCGAACGTCGCCATGCCGGACAGGCAGGCGACCGCGGCCTTCAGCACCGGCAGCGCGAGAGCGGCACCGGAGCCCTCTCCCAACCGAAGGCCGAGCGACAGGATCGGCTCCTTGCCGAGCGCGGTCAGCAGGCGGCGATGTGCCGTCTCCTCCGAAAGGTGCCCAGCCACGGCGTGATCGAGGGCGCCTTCATTGAGCCGTTGCAGCACGAGCGCCGCCGCACAGCAGATGAACCCGTCGAGGATGACGGGGATCCGCTCGACCCGCGCCCGCGCAATGGCCCCGGTCATGGCCGCCACCTCCCGTCCGCCAAGGCAGCGCAGCACCTCCAGCGGATCATCGAGCACGGCAGCGTGGCGCATCAGCCCGGCCTCCACGGCCGCGCGCTTGCGGGCCAGCCCGGCATCGTCAAGACCGGTCCCCCGGCCGATCCATGCCTCGGCTCCACCACCCAGAAGCGCCGCAGCAATAGCAGCGGCAACCGTGGTGTTGCCGATGCCCATCTCCCCCGCGATGAACACATCGGCCTGCGGGTCCACCGACTCCCATCCCGCCGACAGCGCATTCACAAGGTCTGCCTCGGTCATCGCGGGCGCTTGTGTGAAATCGGCGGTCGGCCGGTCGAGGTCGAGCGGTATGACATCCAGCATCGCCCCCCCCTCGCGCGCGAGCTGGTTGATCGCAGCCCCGCCTGCTGCGAAATTCGCGACCATCTGTGCGGTCACCTCCGGCGGGAAGGCGGAGATACCGTTCGTAGCCACACCGTGATTGCCCGCATAGATGACGATCTGCGGACGCGTGATGGCGGGCGTTTCCGCCCCCCGCCAGCCCGCATACCAGATCGCCAGCATCTCGAGCCCCCCCAAGGCCCCTTGCGGCTTCGTCAATCGGCCGTTTCGTGCGTCAGCGGCGGCAAGCGCGGCGCGATCCGGCTGCGGCAGATCGGTGAGGAGAATGCGAAAATCGGCAGAGGAGGTAAGGACAGGCATGTTTCATCCGTTGCTTGCGGAATGTCCCTTCTCTATCCAAGGCGCGGCGGATGCAACCGGAGCGGGACGTGAGCCCTTTTCACGACATCAGGAACGCCTTCGGGCTGCTGACGCGGCTTCCCGTCGCGGCGGCTTCGCCCGCGGGATCCTGTTGGGCGTGGCCGGTGGTCGGTGGTGTCGTGAACGCGCTCGCGGCGGCTTGCGGTGTTCTGCTGGCGGATATCGGTCTGCCTGCGGGTTTCGCCGCGGTCTGTGTGCTGGCGGCGGCGATCCTGGTGACAGGGGGCCTGCATGAGGACGGGCTGGCGGATACGGCGGACGGCTTCTGGGGCGGCCGGACGACAGAGCGCCGTCTGGAGATCATGAAAGACAGCCGTATCGGCAGCTACGGGGTGCTGGCGCTCGTCCTGTCGCTCATGGCGCGCGCGACGCTGATCGGAGGGTTGCTGGCAGGCGGGGACGCGCTCTTCGCGCTGATCGTGGCAGGTTCGCTGTCACGAGCGGTCCTGCCGGGCGTGATGGCTGCCCTGCCCTTTGCGCGGAACGGCGGGCTGGCTGCCTCTATCGGGCGCCCCGGCAAGGCGGTTGCCATCGTATCAATGGCCGTGGGAGCGGTGATTGCGTTCGGACTGTGCGGGATGCCCGGACTGGCCGCAACGCTGGCGGCCGCTGCGGCGGCGCTTGTCGTCGCTATACTTGCCCGTATCAAGATCGGCGGACAGACGGGTGATGTGCTCGGAGCGAGCCAGCAGCTCGCCGAAATCACCGCGCTTGCAACCCTCTCCACCTTGCTCTGAAGACATGAAAAAGCCGCGCCGGATCGGGCGCGGCTTCGCGATCACTGAAAACGTTCAGGGAAAAAGTTCAGGCCGCACGGGACAGCAGAACGTCATCGACCTTCTTCTGCGCATTGGCCTCGTCCACTCCGGCAACGGCGGCCACCTCACGCGTCAGCCGTTCGAGCGCCGCTTCGTAGAGCTGACGCTCGGAATAGGATTGTTCGCGCTGATCGTCGGAGCGATGCAGGTCCCGGACCACCTCGGCAATGGAAAGCAGATCACCGGAGTTGATCTTCTGCTCATATTCCTGAGCACGACGCGACCACATGGCCCGCTTCACCTTCGCCTTGCCCTTCAGCGTCTCGAGCGCCTTGGACACGATATCGGGCGTCGAAAGCGAACGCATACCGATTTCCGCCGCCTTGTTGATCGGCACGCGAAGGGTCATCTTGTCCTTCTCGAACGAGATCACGAACAGCTCAAGCTTGAGACCGGCGATCTCCTGCTCTTCGATCGAGATGATCCTGCCGACGCCATGGGCCGGATACACCACGAAATCATCGGGGTGAAACTCGGACTTCTTGGTCTTCGTCATTCAGTCGCTTCCTCTCATGGGAATCCCACAGGCCACAAAACCATCCGCCGGAAGCGCTTCCGCTTCAGGAGAATGATCGGACAAGCTGATTGCTTCAGACGGATCGTCGAGGTGAGAGACCGCCTGCCTTCGGCATTCCAAGCATTTTGTGGAAGAAATATAGCACAAAGCACCGCTGTTTTAAAGCGTCGTGACTCATGCGTAAACAGCGGGCAAGCGCCTTCAAGGACTTGTCATCAAATTGCCATGCCGGAATCGCGCCGTAGAGCCCGAATCAGGAGCCTTCGCCAGCCGTTTCGGAGAAGTATTTTGCCAGCTTCCCGGTTTCGCCGTCCCGTTCCGTCGCCTCAGGCAACGGATCCTTGCGGGAGAGAATCACCGGCCATTGCTCGGCATACTTGCGGTTGAACGCGACCCATTCCTCCACATCCGGCTCCGTATCGGGGCGGATTGCATCGGCGGGGCATTCCGGCTCACAGACGCCGCAGTCGATGCATTCATCGGGATGAATGACCAACATGTTCTCGCCCTCATAGAAGCAGTCGACCGGGCAGACTTCCACGCAGTCGGTATATTTGCATGCGATGCAGTTGTCGGTGACGACATAAGTCATGGGATCGGTCTTTCACGTCTGGCGGAGACTAGCTAGTCTAACAGCTGGCGGGGATCAAGACGGGTGACACCGGAAAGGCCCGGTGCCCCTAACGTCGCGGGCTGGAGGATGGCTGTTCCTCCGCCGCCGGGGATGGCGGAACACCTTCCGCATCCATATCGAGGTAAAGCGCCTGCGCCTCTGTCGCCGGACCGCGGCGCAGGCTCGATCCAAGAACGCGAACGACCCGGATTCGCCCGGCCTGCGGAAAGGTCAGCGTGTCCCCCTCGCCGATGGCGAAGGCGGGCTTCTGCACCCGCCGCGCGTTCACACGCACATGACCCGCCTCCACCACTTCGGACGCAAGCGTCCGGGTGCGGAAGAAGCGGGCATGCCAGAGCCACTTGTCGAGCCGCATCGTCTCCCGCGTGGCGAGGACGGCCAAGGGTTACTTCCGCTCCTTCAACGCCGCGAGGATGGCGAAGGGGCTGTCCGGGTCGATACGATCATTGCGGGGCGGGCGCGATTCGAAGCTTCGCGGCTGCTCGGAGCGCTTTTCCTTGCCCTTTCCGCCGTGACGACCTTCCTTGCCCTCGAACTTCTGCCGCTTGCCGTGATCGGGCTTGCCGCCTTCGGGCTTGTTCCTCCGCTCACCGCGCGGCTGTCCATGCGGCTGGCCGTGGGGCTGACCATGTGACTGGCCCTCCCGCCGTTCGCCCCGGTTTTCGCCGGTGGCCTGCTGCTCGCCCGCCTGGCGATCACCCCCTTGCCGCTCGTTACGGCCGCGCGAACGGCCTTCGCCGCCCCGGGGAGCGTTGCGGTTGTGACGCGGCCGCGGCGCCCAGACGAAGGTATAGAACACCTCCGACTCGACCGGCTCCACGGGAGCTTCCACACCATCTTCGGCCGCGAGGGCTCGAAGCGCATCGTCAGAAACCGGAATGGCACCGAGCGCATCGTCAGAGGTGATCTCGGGCGCCATATCGGAGCCGGTCTCATCCGCCGGATCGTCAGGCTCCTCGTCGGGGAAAGCGGGCGTGCGCACGGGTTGGCCGGGTTCGAGCCCGTCAACGGCCTCCACCGGCACGCGCGCGTCATCCAGATCCGCTTCCGCCCCGGTCGCATCGAACACCGCATCGGTGCCGGAGGCGACGGCCTCCACATCCTCGGCAAGGCCCACGGGCATTTCCCGCAGCGCGGCTTCCTTCGCCGCCTGCTCCGCCCGGACCTTGGGCCGTTCGCCCCGCTCCGCCTTGAAGCCAAGCCCTTCCATCAGGTCGGAGAACTGCTCCAGCGTCATGCCGGTGATGGAGAGCATCTCGGGTGTCGCCTCAAAGCCCGCGCGCCAGTCCTTGGCGCGGAGCAGGTCTGCCAGACGCTCCAGCATGTCGATGCGGATCGCCCGCTTGCCCGCCGGACGGTAGCCTGCGAGCGTATAGTGCTGCTTCGGCACCTCGACGATGTTCGGAATGGTGACAAGGCCGGGCGGCGGGCTTTCGGGAAACTCCTGCAAGCCGTTCGCCAGCGACCAGAGCACCAGCCGAAGCCGGGTCGGCGCGGGCTTCAGCAGCGCCGGCAGGAAGATCGTGTACTGGCCGAAGCGGATCCCGTGCTTGCGGAGTGCGCCGCGCGCCTCCTGATCCAGCTGCTTGACCTCATCGGCCACCTGATCGCGCGGCAGGACGCCGAGCGCCTCCACCAGACGGAAGGCGAAACCACGCGCCAGACCGGTGAGCGCCTCGTCCTTTGACAGGGCGAGCAGCGGCTCGAACTGGGTCGCGACCTTCCGGTCGATGAAGTGCTGGAGCCTGCGGCGGACCTTCTCCACCACGTCGGGACCGGCTTCTTCATCCACGAAAGGCTCGACCTGCGGGCGCATCGGGTCCGCCCCGGCGACAAGCTTGCCCACCGCGGAGGAGCCCCACATCAGGCCGCCCTGCTCGGTAAAGTCCAGCTCGGTATCCGGCGCGTTGTAGAAACGGTCGGCCCGCAGATGGAATTCCGGCTTCAGCGCCTGAAGGCCCGCCGAGCGCAGCGTCCGCGCCTCGTCCGGGCCGGACGTCGCATCCTGATGGAAGCGGAAGCCCTCCAGCCGGCCGACGAACTCGCCCTCGACCGTCACTTCGCCCTTGTCGTTCACCTCAGCCACAAGGCTCTCCTTCTGTTTCAACCGCCGCAGGAGCACACTGGTGCGCCGGTCGACAAATCTCTGGGTCAAACGCATGTGAAGCGCGTCCGACAGCCGGTCTTCTACCGCGCGCGTTTCGCCGCGCCAATGGTTTTCATCTGTCACCCAGCCGCTTCGCTGTGCCACGTATGTCCAGGTGCGGATATGCGCGAGCCGCTTCGACAGCGCATCGATATCTCCGTCCGTCCGGTCGATCCGCTTCACGTTGCGGGCCAGCCAATCATCCGGCACCCGTCCGTCAGCTTGCAGGAAACCATGGATTCGCGCCAGCAGTCCTGCATGTTCCGTAGAGGAAATTCCGCGGAAATCGGGAATCCGGCATACATCCCACAAAAGCCGTACGCCGGCGGTGCCCCGGACAAGGTCCACCACCTCCGGCATGGCGGCCAGATGG
Organism: Haematobacter genomosp. 1; assembly: GCF_002196855.1. Classification (GTDB taxonomy): domain Bacteria; phylum Pseudomonadota; class Alphaproteobacteria; order Rhodobacterales; family Rhodobacteraceae; genus Haematobacter. The sequence continues at coordinate 129,145 of NZ_NIPW01000028.1, forward strand.
CGGAGCGCCGCCAGGTCGTCCGCCTCCCGCGCGCGGGTGAGCCATTCGTTGTTCGTCCCCGCCTCCAGTGACGCGATGAGCCGCTCGACGGAACCGAAGGACAGGTCGGAATTGCGCCATTGCAGCTTGCGGATCGGGGCGAAACGGTGGTTTTCGATCGCATCCACCAGATCCTCCGGCAGCGGGCGCGCCTCGCCCGTCACGCCGAAACTGCCGGGCTGGGTATGGCGGCCCGCGCGCCCGGCGATCTGACCCATCTCATGCGGGAAAAGCGGGCGCATCCGGTGCCCGTCGAATTTCGCCAGCGCCGAGAAGGCGACATGGCCGATGTCGAGGTTCAGCCCCATGCCGATCGCATCGGTCGCCACGAGGTAATCCACATCGCCATTCTGATAGAGCGCGACCTGCGCGTTCCGCGTCCGGGGGCTGAGACCGCCCGTCACCACCGCGCATCCCCCCTTCTGCCGCCGGATCAGTTCCGCATTGGCATAGACGTTCTCCACCGAAAATCCGACGATGGCGGAACGGGTGGGCATCCGGCTGATCTTCCTGGAGCCGGTATAACTCAGTTCCGAGAACCGCTCGCGATGCAGGAAGGTCGTCCCCGGAACCAGCGCCGCGATGGCGCCGCGCATGGTGTCGGAGCCGAGAAACATCGTCTCGTGCAGGCCCCGCGCCCGTAGAAGCCTGTCGGTGAAGACATGTCCGCGTTCGAGGTCCGCGCAGAGTTGGATCTCGTCCACGGCGACGAAATCGGCGCCGATCTCCTGCGGCATCGCCTCCACCGTGCAGACCCAGTAGCGCGCGCGCTCGGGAACGATCCGCTCCTCCCCCGTCACCAGCGCCACGACGGACGGCCCGCGCTGTGCCACGATACGGTCATAGACCTCACGCGCGAGAAGGCGGAGCGGCAGGCCGATCACCCCCGTGCGGTGCGCCAGCATCCGCTCGATGGCATAATGGGTCTTGCCGGTATTGGTGGGACCAAGGACCGCCACGGTCCTCGTCTGGTCGCGCATGGGTGTGCCGATTCCCCCTGAACGGGGCCCCTAGAGTGCCTGACCGGACATTTCGCGATCCAGCCTTTCCACGGCCTTTTCTATGTCGGGCTGATGGGGATGTATAGCCTGCGCGGCGCGATAGGCATCGCGAGCGGAGGCGTCGTAGCCCATGTCCTCCAGGATCATCCCCAACCCCGACAGCGCGCCGTAGTGATTGGGATTGAGGGCGAGTGTCCGGCGGATGTCGTCCACGGCGGGGCCGAACTTGCCCGCCTGAAAATACGCGGAGGCCAGCGCGTTCCAGCCTTCGGCGAAGTCGGGGGCATGGTCGGTCAGCGCGGTGAGATGCTCTATCGCCTCCTGCGTGTCGCCGGTCTCCATCGCGTCGCGCCCCCGCTGCAACAGCAGGTCCATGGAGGCGGAACCCGAACGCGACCATTCACGTTGCAAATCGCTTTCCGTCCGCTGCCAGGCGGTATTCTGCGGATCCTTCAACTCCCTCAGAAGCCGCTGCTCCACCGTTTCCTCCGCATGGAGGGGAAACGCGATCACGGCGGCGAAAGCTGCCGTCACGAAAGGATTGAGCTTGGAGAGTATCGACACCATAACCTGAAGATAGCGCAAGCGAAGCCGCCTGCGAATACCGTCCCGTTCTGCGGACGGTCACAATTGGAGGATTTGGGTAATGAGCAATGTCATCGACGAAGCGGTGAAAACCCTTTCGGGCCGCCTGTCGGACGGGTTCGACGGAAGCGCGAAATTCGTCATCAAGGACGAAGGCGCCATCGTGATCGACCAGTCCGGCGTGCGGGAAGGCGATGACGAGACGGATGTGACGCTGACGGCTGACGTCAAGACCTTCCAGGCGATTCTCGCCGGCGACCTGAGCCCGACGATGGCCTTCATGAGCGGCAAGCTGAAGCTTGACGGCAACATGGGCACGGCGATGAAGCTCGGCTCGGCCTTGGCCTGACATGCGCCTCGAGCCGGCCCCGCTCCATCTCGGCGCGGACGGCTCGTCCGGGGCCGCGGCCTATTGGCGGCGGGCGGAGGACGGAACGTGCCTGCGCTTCGCCCTCTGGCCCGCGGCCGGCGCTCTCGCCACGGTGCTGCTGTTTCCGGGCCGCACGGAATATGTCGAAAAATACGACGGCATCGCCCGCATTCTCCGCGATGCAGGCTTTGCCACCCTTGCCGTCGATTGGCGTGGGCAAGGATTGTCGGCCCACCGCGATCCGGCCATCCGCATGGGTGACGTGGAACATTTCCGCGATTATCAACAGGATGTGCAGGCAATGCTTGCCACGGCGCAAGCACTCGACATGCCTTCGCCCACCCTGCTGCTCGCGCATTCCATGGGGGGAGCCATCGCGCGGCGGGCCCTGCATGAGGGGCTGGCCGTAAAGGCCGCGGCCTTCAGCGCGCCGATGTGGGGTCTGACCCTTCCGGGTCTCACACGACCGCTCGCCTGGTTGCTTTCCTCCGTCGCTCTCCGCGCGGGGCGACCGGGCCTGCACCCGCCGGGCCATCCCGCAACACCCTATGTGCTGACGGCGCGCCCCGCGCTCAACAACCTGACCAGCGATCCCATGATGCTGGCCCGGATGCGGGCGGCGATGGAGGCGCATCCGGAACTGGCCCTCGGCGGGCCAAGCCTTCGCTGGCTGCATGAGGCGTTGGTGGAGATGCGGGTGCTTGCCACCCTGCCGCCGCCCGGGATCCCCGCCTATGTGGGTGTCGGCAGCGACGAACGCGTGGTGGACGCCCGCGCGATCCGGCGCGGCATGGCACACTGGCCCGGGGCGGAGGTGGAGATCTTTCCCGGCGCACGGCATGAACTGATGATGGAAGCACCCCGCCACCGTGAGCACTTCATGGAGCAGGTCATCAGCCTGTACCGGAGCCGCGTCAGATCTTGATGCGAATGAAACTGTCCCGCAGCGCATCCGACCAGGCCGCGCTCATCTTCATGAAACTCTCGTCTCCCGCTTCGATCCGGCGGCGCAGACCTACCTTCAGCTCATCCCGGCGAATCACCAGCAGGTCGAGCGGCATCCCCACGGAAAGGTTCGAACGCAGGGTGGAATCCATGGAGAGCAGTGCGCATTTCTGCGCGTCCTCGATCGGCGTTTCCATCGTGACGACGCGGTCGAGAATCGGCTTGCCGTATTTGTGCTCGCCGATCTGCAGGAAGGGCGTGTCCTCCGTCGCCTCGATGAAGTTTCCCTCCGGGTAGATGAGGAACATTCGCATGTCGCCGCCCTTGCGCTGCCCGGCGACGATCATGGAGGCGCGCGCGCTCTGATGCATGCGCTCCAGCTTTTCCGACACATCCTGCGACACATCGGCCAGCGCGTTGCCCACGATCTCCGCGACCTGCAGCATGGATTGCGCCTCCATGATGGAAGCGCCGTGCCCTCCGTCCGGCTCCTTGATCGCCTCCTTCAGCCGCGCGATGGTCGTCTGCGTCACCGACAGGCTCCCCGCTGTCAGAATGCAGATCGCCCGGTCGCCCGGCTTTTCGAAAACGAACATCTTCCGATAAATGGCAATGTTGTCCAGACCCGCGTTGGTGCGCGTATCCGACAGCATCACCAGCCCTTCGTTCAGAAGGATTCCAACGCAATAGGTCATGGAGGGCAGTCCCGTGGTTTGCAGCGCTCCGCAGATTATTGCTGCACGGACTGAACGGCAACCGTTACGTCAAGTCTCTCCTCTCCCGTCCCGCGGGAGATGCCCCGGATCGGCGCGGCATCCACCGAGTCGTAGCCCGACCCCAGACGGATATAGCGTTCATCCGGGCAGCAACGGTTTGCCGCGTCGAAACCCACCCAACCCAGCCCGGCCACGAACAATTCGGCCCAGGCATGGGCGGCGCGATGCTCGGTGGCCGTTTCGCCCTCGGCCTCGTCGGCCAGCAGGTAGCCGGAGACGTAGCGGGCGGGAATATCCTTCAGCCGCGCCAGCGTGATGAGCGCATGCGACTGATCCTGACAGACCCCCTGCCCGAGCGCGAGCGCCTCCGCCGCGGTCGTGCCTGCTTCCGTCGCGCCGGGTGTATAGGCGATGGCCTCCGACACGGCATCCGAAAGCCGATGGGCAAGATCAAGGGCACCCGACGCATCGCCCACGCTCGCGGCCAGATCCGCAAAGGCTGTATTGGCCCGCGTCATCGGTGTATCGCGAAGATAGGCATCGGGCGCGACATACTCCCGGTGGTTGCGCAGCACGCCGGACGTGTCCATCGTCTCCACCGTGCCGCGGACGGCAACGGTGATCTCGCTCACCGGACCCCGGAGGGAGAAACTGGTGACGCGGTCACCGGCCCCATCGCGGAAACTGCCGCCCGGCAGGCCCTCGCTCACGTCTATGGACCAGGTCTGGATTTTCTGTCCGTCGAACAGGGACGGGGTGAGGCGGAAGCTCTGCACCACACCGCGGACAGGAATGTCGTAGCGGTAGATGGTGCGGTGCTGAACATTGAGAATCATCGGGTGTCGCCGCTCAGATAGGCTTCATAGACACTGTGGCCCAGCCCTGCGATGTCCTGAATGAAGCGTGTCAGGAACTCGTGCAGTCCTTCATCGAAGATTTCCTCCACCCGCGTATCGGCAAGGGAGGCAAGCAGACGCCGCGAGATATGCTGTGCGTCCGTCGTGCCCCCATAGCCACGGGCGAGGCGGTCGAGATGAGAATTCGCGGAATGCATGCAGGTCAGGAGGGAGCGCGGGCTCTGCGGGTTCAGGATCAGGAAATGCGCGATCTTGGCCGCCGTCACATCCCCCCCGTAGGCCCAGTGGAAGGCCCGCTGCGCCGACATCGCGCGCAGAAGCGTCGTCCACTGATAGTTGTCGAGCCCCGATCCCACGAGATCCACCGTCGGCAGCAGGACGTAATATTTCACGTCCATCAGCCGCGCGGTATTGTCCGCCCGCTCGAGATAGAAGCCGAGATTGAGGAAGTCGTAGCCGTCGTTGCGCAGAAGCGTGGTGTCCATGGCGCCGCGGATCAATGCGGACTGGCGCATCGTCCATTCCACCATGGTGCTGACGTCAAGCTCGCTCCGCTCCATCCGCTCCAGTTTGCGAAGCTCCTGGAACGCGCCGTTCAGGGCATCCCAAAGCTGGGCCGTAAGGGCGGTGCGCACGATCCGCGCATTCTCCCGCGCCATGCCGAAACAGGAGACGACGGAGGACGGGTTGTCCTGGTCGAAGAACAGGTAGCTTTCGATATTGCGCTGAACGGGATCGCCGTATTTGTGCTGGAATCCGGCCGCAGTACCGGAAGCCTGCAGCAACGATTCCCACTCGCTGCGGTAGCCGTCAGCAGACGGCATGAGTGCGATCCGCGCGCCCACTTCGAGCAGCCGCGCCATTGTCTCGGCCCGCTCGATATACCGCGCGATCCAGTAGAGGTTGTCTGCCGTCCGGCTCAGCATGTCGTCACTCCGCCAGAACCCAGGTGTCCTTGACCCCGCCGCCCTGCGAGGAGTTCACCACGAGCGATCCCTCCGTCAGCGCGACGCGGGTCAGCCCGCCCTGCACGAGCTCCACCCGCTCCCCCACCAGACAGTAGGGCCGCAGATCGACATGCCGGGGCGCGATCCCCTCCTGCACGAAACTCGGCACGGTGGAAAGCGCGAGCGTCGGCTGCGCGATGTAGTTGGAGGGATTGGCACGGATGCGCTCTGCAAAGGCGGCGATCTGCTCCTTTGTCGATTTCGGGCCGACCAGCATGCCGTAGCCGCCCGAGCCATGCACTTCCTTCACCACCAGATCGGGGAGATGCTCCATGACATATTTGTATTCGTCCGACTTGTGACACTGCCATGTGGGCACGTTCTGGAGGATGGGTTCTTCCCCGAGATAGAAACGCACCATGTCGGGCACATAGGTATAGACCGCCTTGTCATCGGCCACGCCCGCACCGGGGGCGGAGCAGATGGTGACCCCGCCTGAGCGATAGACATCCATCAGTCCCGGAATGCCCAGCATGGAATCGGGCCGGAAGCAGAGCGGGTCGATGTAGGCATCGTCGATCCGGCGATAGATCACATCCACCCGCTTCGGGCCTTCCGTCGTCCGCATCCAGACGAATTCCCCCTCCACGAACAGATCCTGCCCCTCCACCAGCTCCACGCCCATCAGGTCGGCCAGAAAGGAATGCTCGTAGTAGGCGGAGTTGAAATGGCCGGGCGTCAGGATGACGATGGTCGGATCGCTGTCGCATTTCGCGGGGGCGACCGAGCTCAACGTCCGCCGCAGAAGCTCGGGGTAGCGGTCCACCGGCGCGATCCGGTTCTGCCGGAAAAGCTGCGGGAACATGCGCATCATGATCTCCCGGTTTTCCAGCATGTAGCTGACGCCGGACGGGGTGCGGCAGTTATCCTCCAGCACGTAGAACTGATCCGGCCCCGTCCGCACGAGGTCGATCCCCACGATATGGGAGAACACGCCCCGCGGCGGCATGAAGCCGGCGGCGGCCTTCTCATACGCTTCGTTGCGATAGACCAGCGATGCCGGAATGCGCCCCGCCCGGATCATCTCCCCCCGCCCATAGACATCGGCCAGAAAGGCGTTCAGCGCGCGGGCCCGCTGCTTGATCCCGCGTTCGAGCTTGCGCCACTCGTTCTGCGTGAACACCCGCGGGAACATGTCGAAAGGGATGAGCCTGTCCGGGTCGCCGCCCTCGCCGTAAACGGCGAAAGTGATGCCGATGCGCCGGAAAAGCGCCTCCGCCTCCGCCTGCTTCAGCGTGCGGAGTTCGGCAGGCATGGACTTCGTCCAGTCTTCCAATCCTGAATAGGGGGGGCGGACAATCCCGCCATCGAACATTTCATTAAAATAGGTCGTCGCCATGTCCCGCCGGCCTGCCGTGATCTGTCTCACTTAAGCAGCCCGACTGGCATTAGGGAAGAGCGGCGCCGGGTGATTGGCTTTACCACCTGCAGGACTGTCGGTCTTTTCATCGCAAAGCCATCACATTCTTCTAATTGTGCCACATTTTTCTGCATCTAGAGCAATGGCGGCGAAGGAAAAGGCGACGGCCGCCGCTTGCCTCGCCGCAGGCGCCAGCGGCTTGTCCGCTGGATACCCGCCCTCCATTCGGAAACGTCTGCGGAACGCTCTCCGGCGCCGGAAATTGCGCCTGCCGAAATCGCTCCCGTCGCGCTCGCTCCCACCGTGCTCTTTCCCACCGCACTCGTTCACGCCGTGCTCTTTCCCACCGCACTCGTTCACGCCCTGCTCGTTCACGCCGTGCTCGTCCAGGCAAGGCGGGGGTGGCCGACGCAAGCGACACCGCTATCTCTCACGCATGCGGGGCAACTCTCTTCTTACCTTCACCGATGCCGGGATCTTCTGCCCCGAGGGCGGCTTCCACATAGACCCCTGGCGTCCGGTGGATCGGGCCGTGATCACACATGCGCATTCGGATCACGCGCGCATCGGCAGCAACCGCTATCTCGCCACGCCGCTCACCGCGCCCATCCTCCGCTACCGGCTGGGCGATGTGCGGGTCGAGGTGCTGCCTTATGGGGAGCGGCGGCAGGTCGGCGGGGTAACCCTCTCCTTCCATCCGGCCGGCCATGTTCCCGGCTCCGCACAGGTGCGTATCGAGCGCGACGGAGAGGTCTGGGTGGTCTCCGGCGATTACAAGACCGAACCGGACGGCCTGTCGGAGCCGTTCGAGCCGGTGCCCTGCGATACCTTCATCTCCGAATGCACGTTCGGCCTGCCGATCTTTTCCTGGCAGCCGCAGGCAGAGATCATGGGCGCGGTGAACGACTGGTGGAAGGCGAATGCCGCCGCGGGGCGGTTTTCCGTCATCGGAGCCTATTCGCTGGGAAAGGCGCAGCGGATCCTCGCCTCCGTTGACAACGGGATCGGCCCCCTGCTCACCCATGGCGCGATAGAGGGTACGACGGAGGCGTTGCGGGCGGCGGGGGTTTCCCTGCCCGACACGGTCCGCGTGACGCCGGAGACCGATCTCCGGGCGCTGCCGGGGGGGCTGGTTGTGGCGCCCCCCTCTGCGCTGGCCTCGCCTTGGGTGCGGCGTTTTGGCGCGGCGGAGACAGCCCTCGCCTCCGGCTGGATGGCCTTGCGCGGCGTGCGGCGGAACCGGGGCGTGCAGCGGGGCTTCGTGCTGTCCGACCATGCAGACTGGGCGGGGCTGAACAGCGCGATCCGGGCGACCGGGGCGGAGCGTGTCTTCGTCACCCACGGCTATACACAACCGTTCCGCAGGTGGCTTGCCGAACAAGGCTTCGACGCCGCCATCGTCGAGACCCGTTACGAGGGCGACGAAGCGGGCGATGAGGTGGTCGAATGAAGCGCTTCGCCGCCCTTTTTGCCGCACTGGACCGCACGACCAAGACGGGGGCCAAGGTGACGGCGCTGGCGGACTACTTCCGCACCGCCGATGACGCGGACCGGCTCTGGACCATCGCCCTCCTCTCCGGCCGCCGTCCGAAGCGCGCGGTGAATGCCACGCGGCTGGCCGAATGGGCGGCGGAGGCCGCCGGACTGCCCTTCTGGCTGTTCGAGGAAAGCTACGCCATGGTCGGCGATCTTGCGGAGACGATCGCCCTGCTGCTTCCGGCCCCCAAGGGCACGGAAGACCTGCCGCTGTCCGACTGGATCGCCCGGCTGCGGGATATCGCACTCATGGACGAGCCCGCGCGCAAGCAGGTGATCCTCGGCATCTGGGACCGCCTGGGAGGGGAGGAGCGCTTCATCTTCAACAAGCTCATCACGGGCGGCTTCCGCATGGGGGTGAGCCAGGGCCTGATGACCCGCGCGCTGGCGGAAGCCACCGGGGTGGAGGAAGCCACCCTTGCCCACCGGCTGATGGGCGGCTGGACGCCGGACACCACCACCTTCGCGCGCCTCGTGCTCGAACCGGACCCGGAGGCGGACCTCTCGCGGCCCTATCCGTTCTGTCTCGCCTCGCCGCTGGAAGGCGAGGCGGTGGCGCTGGGGCCGCCGGCGGACTGGATCGCGGAATGGAAATGGGACGGCATCCGGGGGCAACTCATCCGGCGCGGCGGCGCGCATTTCCTCTGGTCCCGGGGGGAGGAACTGGTGACCGACCGCTTCCCGGAGCTTGCCCGCGCGCTGGACTTCCTGCCCGACGGGACGGTGATCGACGGCGAGATACTCGCGTGGGAGGGGGAGGCCCCCCTTCCCTTCTCCGCCCTTCAGACGCGGATCGGGCGCAAGACCCTGTCCCGCAAGGTGCTCAATGACGCGCCCGTGGTGCTGCTGGCCTATGACCTGCTCGAGGCCGAGGGGCGGGACATCCGCGACTTGCCGCTCTCCGAACGCCGGGCCGCGCTGGAGGCTCTTGTCGGGGCGATGCCGCCAGACCTGCCGCTCCACCTCTCGCCGCTTCTCGCCTTCGACGGCTGGGACAGCCTGCCCGGTGAGCGCGACCGCGCCCGCGCGATCGGCGCGGAGGGCCTGATGCTGAAGCGGCTCGCCTCGCCCTACACCGGCGGGCGGAAGCGGGGCGACTGGTGGAAGTGGAAGGTCGATCCGATGACGGTCGATGCGGTGATGATCTATGCACAGGCGGGTCACGGAAGGCGCGCGACGCTTTATACCGACTTCACCTTCGCAGTGCGGGACGGCAACGAACTCGTGCCCTTCACCAAGGCCTATTCCGGCCTGACGGATGCGGAGTTCCGCAAGATCAGCCAATGGGTCCGCAGCCATACGCTCGAACGCTTCGGCCCGGTCCGGCGCGTGCCGCCCGAACTGGTGTTCGAGATCGGATTCGAGGGAATCCAGCCCTCCCCCCGCCACAAATCCGGCATCGCGCTCCGCTTCCCCCGGATGCTCCGCTGGCGTCAGGACAAGCCGGTGTCGGAGATCGACACGCTCGATACGCTCCGCGCTTTGCTCGCAGAGGCGGAAGCCCGGCCCGCTCCGCCCGGGTAGCGGGTGATGACCCCTCCGCCCGGGTAATGGCCCGCGGCCTGCAAGACGGCTGTCCACGAGGGGCGGTCAGAGACGATACCCGCCGGAGACAGTAAGAACCTCTCCGGTGATGAACCCTGCCTGCTCGCTCACCAGAAAGCGAACGGCGCGGGCGATGTCGCGCGGTTCCCCCATCCGGCCGAGAGCGGTCTCCCCGACGAAAAGCGCGGTCAATTCCGCGGACCGGGGGTGCTCTGGGGTATTGATGGCGCCAGGAGCCACGGCATTTACCCGAATCCCCCTGCCGCCCAGCTCCTTCGCCATGGCGCGGGTCCAGAGGTTCAGCGCAGCCTTGCTCGCCCCATAGGTGGAAGCGTCGCGCGGGGGCAGCACGGCATTCACGGAAGATATGTTCACGATGGCAGAACCGGGTTTCAGATGCGGCAAGGCTGCCGCGAGGAGGGCCTGGGGCGCGAGCAGATTGACCGCAAGAATCGCCGTCGCCGCTGCCGCATCGAAGCGCTCCTTCGGGGTGTGCCGAACGACACCCGCATTGTTGACGATCACGTCCAGACGACCCAGCTGCGCCATCACTTCCGCCACGACCCGGAAAGCCGCATCCGGCTCGGCTAGATCAGCACGAATGGCACTGATGTCCGGGGAAAGGCCCTCCGGCGCCGTTGTCCGCCACGTGATCACGACCTTGTGGTCCCGCTGCAGATCCTCCGCTATGGCCCTGCCGATGCCGCGGGTTCCTCCGGTCACCAAAGCCACCTTGAGCATGGGTATCCTCCGCTTGCCTTGCAGGCGGATCATAGCGACCGAAGCCGCGTCCTTCAGCCCGGAAATTCCTGCACGAATGACGGGCCTCATACAGCTCCGCAAGGATCACACCACCGTCCGCGCGCCGCCGTCCGGCGTTGCTACAGCTTGCACTCTCCCGCCGACCACACCAGTTTATGGCGCAAAAGGAGACTTGCCATGGCCCTGCCCCTCCCCCGACCCGTTTTCGACACCGCCTCCGGCGCAGCCGCGTTCGGCGATCTGCCGGAATGGGACCTGACCGACCTCTACGCCGCCCCGGACGCACCGAAGCTCAGGGAGGACATGGACTGGCTGGAGGCCGAATGTGCCGATTTCGCCGCGTCCTATCAGGGTCGTCTGGCCGATCTGGACGCGGCGGGGCTGCTGGAGGTCGTCCGCCGCTATGAGCGGATCGACACCGTGGCGGGGCGGGTCATGTCCTATGCCGGGTTGCGCTACTATCAGAACACCATGGACAGCGCGCGGGCCAAGTTCCTCTCCGACTGTCAGGACAGGATCACGACCTTCACCACGCCGCTGGTGTTCTTCTCGCTCGAACTGAACCGGATCGACGATGCGGCGCTGGAGGCTCGCTTTGCGGAGAACGCCGATCTCGCCCGCTACAAGCCGATCTTCGAGCGGATCCGCGCCATGCGCCCCTACCAGCTTTCCGATGAGCTGGAGACGTTCCTGCACGACCAGTCCGCCGTCGGGGCTGCTGCGTGGAACCGGCTGTTCGATGAGACGACCGCCGGGCTGGAGTTCACCGTCAAGGACGAGACGCTCAACCTTGAGGCCACGCTCAATCTGCTGACCGACACCGACCGCGCGACGCGGGAAGCGGCGGCGCGGGAGCTGGCGCGGGTGTTCGGCCAGAACATCAAGCTCTTTTCCCGTGTCCACAACACGCTCGCCAAGGAAAAGGAGATCGAGGACCGCTGGCGCAAGATGCCGACCGCCCAGACCGCCCGCCATCTGTCCAATCAGGTGGAGCCGGAGGTGGTGGAGGCGCTGCGCAACGCCGTGGTCGCGGCCTATCCGAGGCTCTCCCACCGCTACTACCGTCTGAAGGCGAAGTGGATGGGGTTAGACCATCTGGAGATCTGGGACAGGAACGCCCCCCTTCCCGTCGATGCGCCGACAACGGTGGACTGGACGACGGCGAAGAAGACGGTGCTTGACGCCTATTCCGACTTCTCACCCAAGATGGCGGAGATCGCGGAGCCGTTCTTCACCAAGGGCTGGATCGACGCGGGCGTGAAGCCCGGCAAGGCGCCCGGTGCCTTTGCGCATCCGACCGTCACCGAAGTGCATCCCTATGTCATGCTCAACTACCTCGGCAAACCGCGGGACGTGATGACGCTTGCCCATGAACTGGGCCATGGGGTCCATCAGGTGCTGGCCGCGGGACAGGGAGAGCTTCTGTCCTCCACCCCGCTGACGCTGGCAGAAACGGCGAGCGTGTTCGGGGAGATGCTGACCTTCCGCAAACTGCTGGCGGAGGCGAAGACGCCGGAAGAGAAGAAGACGCTCCTCGCCGGCAAGGTGGAGGACATGATCAACACCGTCGTCCGGCAGATCGCGTTCTATGACTTCGAATGCAAGCTACATGCCGCGCGCCGGGAGGGTGAGCTCACGCCAGAGGACATCAACGCGCTCTGGATGTCCGTGCAGGCGGAAAGCCTCGGCGATGCCTTCCGGTTCATGGAAGGCTACGAGACCTACTGGACCTATATCTCGCACTTCGTGCATTCGCCGTTCTACGTCTATGCCTATGCCTTCGGCGACGGGTTGGTGAATGCGCTCTACGCGGTCTATGAGGAAGGCGATCCCTCCTTCCAGGACAAGTATTTCGCGCTGCTGAAGGCGGGCGGGTCGAAGCATCACAAGGAACTTCTCGCCCCCTTCGGGCTGGACGCGACGGATCCCGCCTTCTGGGACAAGGGCCTGTCGATGATTTCCGGCTTCATAGATGAGCTGGAAGCCATGGAAGATGGCTCCGAAGCCTGAACCGTCAGCAAGCGAAAGGGCGGCTCCTGCGGCCGCCCCCTCGCGATGCGTTCCCGACAATGAGGCGGCCCAAGGGTCAGGCGGCCCGAGGGTCAGATGGCCCGATAATGAGCCGGCCCCAGAAGTGTCAGCGTCTCCCAAAGGCGGCCCACCGCCGGCCCGGAGTCAGATGGGGCGAACGGGTTTGTCCTTCGTATCCCGCATCGCCGCCATATCCTTGGAGTCGATGACTTCGGCGCTCCGCGTTTTCATTTCCTTGCGTGCGTCCTCGATCTCCACCTCGGTGTGGCGCACTTTGTCGGATACGGTTTCGGTGTGATCCTCCTGATGACGGCGGAGCGCGATCTCCTCCTTCACCCGGGTTTCCTTGCTGATCACGGCTTCTTCTGCGTGTTCCTCGGCCTCGATTACGCGTTCGCGAAACAGATCCTCACCCGCCTTCACCGCCCGATCCACCGGATGACGGTCGATCTCGACGTGGTCGCTGTGGAGAGTGACCTCCTCGGAGACCGGCGTCTCCACCACGTAGGAGCGTACCCGCACCCGGCCAAGGTTCACGTCCCGCTTGCCGACGCGGAGCTGCTCCTCGACGATCGGGATGATCTCGTCGGTGGCGCGATATTCTTCCTCGTCCCTGTCGGAATAGGCACGTGCTGCATCATAGGCCGCAGCAGTCGGAGCGCTGCCGACGGTGCCGCCCATCTGGCCGGAAGTCGCTTGCTGCGACGCGGCCATCTGCTTCGGCATCGTATCGCCGCGCGTGCTGCTCATTGCGGCTGCCGCAGTCGCTGCCGCACCGGTCGCAGCGGCGGTGGCCGCACCGGTCGCGGTTTCTCCGCCCCAGCCCTGCTGACGCCATTCATCCGCGCGAACGTCGAGATCGATGGCCCCTTCGTCCTCCAGGATGTCGAGCACGTGATCATGCTTGTCGTCAGGTACATTGCTCACTGCCACGAGGTAGCCCCCGCGGCGCAGCCCTTCGGCATAGGTCTCGCGTTCGTCGCCGGGGAAGAAGAAGTCGGAGATGCTCTCCCAGAAGCCGCGATCCTCATAATCCGAGGAGGCGCGGCCGGCATATTCCTCGCCCCCGGTAACGCGGATGGAACTGTCGGGGAGGCCCAGAGCCTTCAGCGCGTTCCGCGCCTTGTCCGCCTCCGCCTTGCTGTCGAAAAATGCCGTCAAGTTCCGGTTTCCATAGTCGGCCATGATATGGTCCTCTCTCATGGATGAAGCCTCGGACGATCGGCCGCTTCTGAAGATCTCCGCCCGTTGACGCCTCAGGGTCACGGGCATGGAAACGGCGTCGCGCCTCTGGCGCTGGATCAGATGTATCTCTTCCGTAAGTACCAGCCGCCGCTGGACGACCAGACGTTCCTCGACCACGGGGATGATTGTGACACCGTCCTCGACACGCGTCTCGGGGACCGCATCCACCTCCCGGTTGATCGCAACACGCTTCACCTCCACTTCCGTGGAAGCCAGTTCCACTTCCGCAGTCTCGACAACGGTTTCAGTACGAAGATGAACGCTCACCCGGCCTGACACGCTGTTTCTCACGGAGATCGTCGCGTGTTCCTCGGCAAGCGGCAGTACCAACTCCTCATCGCGCATCTCGCACCCTCCGCGATCGGGGAATGAAACGCCGCTTAAGCGGCGATGTTCCCGTTTATCGCGGAAAGGTCACATCCTGCGGTGCGCAGCTATCCCGCCATTGCCGTTGCAGCCAGAACGACATATTCGGTCGTTAAGCAGCCATGCGAGGACGCTTCCGTGCCTGAACGCCCCTCCTCTCTCGCCCCCTTCCGTCACAAGACGTTTCGGATGCTGTGGATGGCCACGCTGCTGTCCAACCTCGGCGGGTTGATACAGGGCGTGGGCGCGGGCTGGATGATGACCACGCTGACCACGTCCACCGGTCTCGTGGCGCTGGTTCAGGCCTCCACCACACTGCCCATCATGCTGTTCTCCATCCCGGCTGGTGCACTGGCCGATACGCTCGACCGGCGGCGGATCATGCTGTTCGCGCAGTCCTTCATGCTGCTCGTGTCCATCGGACTGGCGCTGACCGCTTTTGCCGGACTGCTGACGCCTTGGACGCTTCTGGGCTTCACCTTCCTGATCGGCGTGGGCACAGCGCTTCACAACCCGTCATGGCAATCCTCCATGGGCGACATCGTTCCCCGGCAGGATCTGGCTCAGGCCGTGTCGCTGAACTCCATGGGCTTCAACCTGATGCGGAGCGTCGGGCCGGCCATCGGCGGCATCATTGTGGCGACGGCGGGAGCGGCGGTGGCCTTCGCGCTGAACGCGCTCAGTTATGTCTCGCTCATCTTCGCGCTCTGGCGCTGGAAGCCGGAGCCCAAACCCGCACCGCTTGCGCGTGAACCGCTGGGCCGCGCCATCGGCTCCGGCCTGCGCTATGTCTCCATGTCGCCGCATCTGCTGAAAGTGATGCTGCGGGCCTTCTGCTTCGGCTTCTCCGCGGTCTCCATCCTGGCGCTGCTGCCGGTCGTGTCGCAGCGGCTGCTGAACGGCACCGCGCTGACTTATGGCCTGCTGCTCGGCTGTTTCGGCCTGGGCGCGATCGGGGGGGCGCTCTCCAACGCACGCTTGCGGGAAGTGCTGTCGAACGAGAATGTCGCCCGCTGCGGCTTTCTCGCCGTGGCGATCACCACGGCCGTTCTCGCCATCAGCCGGGACCTGTGGCTGAGCTGCCTGTTCCTTCTGCTGGGCGGCGCGGGATGGGTCATGGCGCTGTCGCTCTTCAACGTGACGGTGCAGCTTTCCACGCCCCGCTGGGTCGTGGGCCGGGCGCTTGCCTTCTATCAGACGTTCACCTTCGGAGGCATGGCGATCGGGAGCTGGGTCTGGGGCATGATCGCGGAGGGATACGGGGTGGATGTCGCGCTGCTCGCGGCCTCCATCACGCTGGTCCTCGGCATGGCGCTCGGGCTGGGCTGGAGCCTGCCGGCCTTCGGCACCGTGAACCTCGACCCGCTGGAGCGCTTCAACGAACCCGCGCTGCGGCTGGACATCAAGCAGCGCAGCGGGCCGCTGATGATCATGGTCGATTACGTCATCCGCCCCGAGGACACCGACGACTTCCTTGCCGCGATGAGCGAGCGCCGCCGCATCCGCATCCGGGATGGCGCGCGCCAATGGGCGCTCCTGCGTGACCTCGAACAGCCGGACCTCTGGACGGAAAGCTATCATGTGCCGACATGGATGGACTACCTCCGCCATAACCAGCGCCGTACCGTCGGGGATTACGAGATCACCAAGCGGCTCCGCACCCTTCATTCCGGCGATGCGCCACCGCGCGTTCACCGGATGATCGAACGGCAGACGGTGCCCCCGCATGACGATCTGCCGCTGAAGCCGATCAGCGAAAGCATTCACTAGCTCTGGCGAGACCGTCAAAGAGCACTATACCTCCCCCCGTATCCCATGCGTTGGCCGGCCGCGTGCGGGAAGGGTGCGGCCTGCACCGGAATGCCTGGCGAGAAGGGAACTTTCATGACGGATATGCCGCGACGCTGGCACCTGCGGGCCGCAACGCATGCCTCGCATGACGCCGTGGACAAGGCCGTCGGCGGCGTGGACAGCTTGGCCGGCTATGGGGACTATCTCCTGGCGCTTCACCGGTTCAGGGCGGTGGTGGAGACGGCACTGGAGAGCATGCCGCTGCCGGAGGGGCTTCGGGGCTGGCGGCCGGCCCGCGTGGCTCCCGCCCTCCTCTCCGATATCGGCGATCTTGGCCTGACACCGATGGCCCCGCTGGCGGGAGGCCCCCTTCTTGATGCGCGGCGCGAGACGGCTTACGGCACGCTCTACGTTCTGGAAGGCGCGACCCTCGGGGCGCAGGTGCTGCTGCGGCGGTCACAGACGCTTGGCCTGACGGGCGACCACGGAGCGCGGCACCTTGCCCTTCAGGCGGGGCGCGTGCCCGAGTGGCGGGAGTTCCTCGTCCGGCTGGAGGCGGAGAGCGACTTCGATCTGGGTCTGGCCGCAACGGCGAGCAGCACCTGCTTCGCCCTCGCCCAGAACGCCTTCGGAAAGAGGGACTGATGCAGGGAGACTTCCAGCTCGATCTGACGACCTGCGACCGCGAGCCGATCCACATTCCCGGCGCCACTCAACCGCATGGCTGTCTGCTGGCCCTGAGCGGCGATCTTACGGTGGTGACCCGTGTCTCCGCCAATGCCGCAGCCATGCTGGAGGCGCCCGAGCTCCGTCCCGGCACATCGACCGACGCCGTTCTGGGACGTGGGACCCTTCACCGGCTCCGCAACGCTCTCTTGCTCGCCATCGACCGTCCCGCCCTGCTCTTCGCCGTGGAGGCACGGGAGGGCAGTCCCCTGTTCGACATCGCCATCCACCGCTCCGGCGACGAGATCGTGGTGGAGTTCGAGCCCGCGGAGGAAGGCGGCGGCGCACCGCTGGAGATCAGCCGCACCCTGATGGCCCGCATCCGCCGCATCGATCAGGAATCAGCCCTTATCCAGCAGGCTGTCCGGCTGGTCCGCGGCACCACCAGATATGACCGGGTGATGGCCTATGCCTTTCAGGAGGACGGGTCCGGCAAGGTGATCGCCGAGACGAAACGGAATGACCTGGAAAGCTTCCTCGGCCAGTATTTCCCGGCAGCGGATATTCCCATCCAGGCCCGCGCGCTTTATCTCCGCAACACCATCCGCATCATATCCGATGCGTCCGACCACCGCGTCCCGCTTCTGCCGGAAGTGGATGACCAAGGGCGCAAGCTCGATCTGTCACAGGCCCATCTGCGCGCCGTCTCTCCCATCCACTGCGAATATCTGCGCAACATGGGGGTGGGCGCTTCCATGTCGATCTCCATCGTGGTGGATGGGCGCCTCTGGGGGCTGATTGCCTGCCACCATTACGAAAGCCGTGTCCTGCCGATGTCGCTCCGCGTGTCGATGGAGATGTTCGGTGAGTTCCTCTCCCTCCAGCTAAGTTCCCTCCAGCGGCAGGAGAAGCTGGAGCTCGCGCGTGAGGTACGGGCGACCGTGGAGCGACTGACCTATCTCGGCAGCACCACACCGCCGGATCGGGTGCTGGTCCGCAGCCTGCCGGAGCTTGCGCAGGTGCTGCATGCCGACGGCGCCGCGCTGCTGATCGACGGGTTGTGGACAGAAACCGGCACCACCCCGCCCCCGGGCGCGGCGCGGAGCATCGTCGCCGATTTGCGGGATGTGGCGCAGGGGCGGGTCTGGTCCACCAATGCGCTGTCCTCCGTGCTGCCCGAAGCGGCGGAATATCACGGGGCGGCCTCCGGCCTGCTCATCATCCCACTGTCGCAGTTGCCGCGCGATTACATGTTCTTCTTCCGCAAGGAGATCATCCAGTCGCTCGACTGGGCCGGAGACCCGAACAAGACCTATACGACCGGCCCCCATGGCGACCGGCTTACGCCCCGGCGCAGATTCGCCATCTGGAAAGAGACCGTCTATCAGCAGTCGCGCCCCTGGACCGTTCAGGAAGTAGACGCGGCGGAATCGATCCGCAGCGCGATCACGGAAATCCTGCTCCGCCACAGCGAGCTGCTGGCCGATGAGCGCGACCGCGCCGCCCTGCGACAGCGGGTGCTGAACGACGAGCTGAACCACCGGGTGAAGAACGTGCTGGCGCTCATAAAGTCGCTGATCGGTCAGCCGGTCGTCGATGGCGGTAGCCTGAGGGATTATGTGGAGGATTTGCGCGGACGCATTCAGGCGTTGGCCTATGCCCATGATCAGGTGATCCGCGGCGAAGATGGCGGGATGCTCGATGACCTGATGCGGGCGGAACTTGGCCCCTATCTTGGCCATGCGGTCACACTTTCCGGGGAACCCGTGCATCTTGACGTGCGCGCCTTCCCGGTACTGGCCCTTGTGCTGCATGAGATGGCGACCAATGCGGCGAAATACGGCGCGCTGTCGGAGCCTCAGGGCAGGCTGCTCGTCGGCTGGCAGCGCCGTGCCGACGGAGCGGTGGAGATCACCTGGACGGAAAGCGACGGGCCGGAGGTCGTCGAGCCGAAGCGCGACGGGTTCGGCTCCACACTCATCACCCGCTCCATCCCGCATGATCTGGACGGCGAGGCGGAAGTGGTTTTCGCGCCCGAAGGCCTGCGCGCCCGTTTCCTGATCCCTGCCCAGCATGTTACGCCGAGCGGAGCCGATCCCGCACCTACGGAGGAATCCATGTCCCTGCCCAAGCCGGAGTCACAAGCCGACGCGCCCGCGCATGACCTGAACATCCTCCTGGTCGAAGATCAGGTGCTGATCGCGATGGATGTGGAGGCGATGCTGGGCGATCTTGGTTATGACAACGTGTCCGCAGCCCGCGCCTCGGGAGAGGCCCTGTCGATGATAGAGCGCGCGGCGCCCGATCTCGCCGTTCTGGACGTGAACCTCGGGCGCGACACGTCCTTCCCGGTGGCGGAGGAGCTGATCCGACGGAAGATCCCGTTCGTCTTCGCCACGGGCTACGGGGACAGTTCCATCATTCCCTCGGTGTTCGAGAACATCCCCGTGGTGCAGAAACCCTATGAAGCGGAAATGATCCTGGCCGCCCTGAGCAGGGAACAGGCGCGGCTGGCGGGCAAGGTCTGACTTGGCCCGCCCCGGCCGCGGGTCGGGCTACTGATCCGCGCCGCCGACATTGGTGCCGGTCGCATCCGGCGGCAGGCCCTGCGTCCGTTCGATCTCCCGCCAGCGGGCGACATTGCGGTTATGCTCCTGCAGGGTGGTGGCGAAGGCGTGCCCCCCCGTGCCATCCGCGACGAAGAAGAGGTAGGCCGTCTGCTCGGGGTTCAGCGCGGCCTCGATCGACAGCCGGCCCGGATTGGCGATGGGCGTGGGCGGCAGCCCGTCGATGACATAGGTGTTGTACGGGGTGACCCGCCGCAGCTCGCTCTGCCGCAGGCCCCGGCCAAGCGCGCCTTTCCCCTGCGTGACGCCATAGATCACCGTCGGGTCGGTCTGAAGCCGCATCCCCTGCTGCAGACGGTTGACGAACACGCTGGCGACCCGGCGGCGCTCCTCCGGCACCGCGGTTTCCTTCTCCACGATGGAAGCCATGACGAGGGCCTCCTCCGGCGTGTCGTAGGGCAGACCTTCGGCGCGGTTGGCCCAGAGATCCGCCAGCGTCGCCGCCTGCCGGTTCTCCATCTGGCCAATGAGCTGCGCCCGGTTGCCGCCGCGGGTGACCTCATAGCTGTCGGGGGAGAGCGATCCCTCCGCCGGGACCGTGCCCACCTCTCCCGAGAGGAACTCCGCGCGTTTCAGCGCCTCGACCACCTGCCAGCTCGTCACGCCTTCGGCCAGCGTCACACGGAAGCGCACGTCCTGCCCCTGGGCGAGATCGACATATTGCGCCGGAGCCGCTTCCGTCGCGGGGTCGAACTTCACCACTTCCACGTAGCGGTTGGTTGTCGGGTCAAGCTCCCGTACCACGGTATCGGCGACAAGCACGCCGATGCGGTAATTGATCTCCGTCCCGCAGGTGCTCTGTCCGGCCTGCGTCAGGCTCTGGAGGATGGACTCCATCGGTGCGCCGGGGGGGATGAGGTAGGAGCCGAACTTCAGGTTGCCCGACTGCTCCCGGTAGTTCGCGCCGATGCGGAAGATGGCCGCGTGGGAAATCGCACCCTGATCGGCCAGCCGTTCGGCGACGGCGCTCATGGAGGCGCCGCGGGGCACCTGAAAGCAGATCGCCTGCGCAAGCGGCCCCTGCCCTGAGAACTCCCGCTTGCCCCAGGCGACGACGCCCGCCACCGCCGCCAGAAGCACGATGAACAGCGTCAGCGCGTTGGAGGCGATGTTACGCCACATCAGCCGGTCACCCGCCCGATCACCAGCGACGCATTCGTGCCGCCGAAGCCGAAGGAGTTGGACAGCGCCACGTCGATCTTGCGCTTCACCGCCTTGTTCGGCGCAAGGTCGAGCGTCGGTTCCACGGCCGGATTGTCGAGGTTGATCGTCGGCGGTGCGACCTGATCGCGGATCGCCAGAATGCAGAAGATCGCCTCCACCGACCCGGCCGCGCCGAGCAGGTGGCCGATGGACGATTTCGTGGAGGACATCGTGGCGGAGGCCGCCGCATCGCCCATCAGCCGCTCCACCGCGCCGAGTTCGATCGTATCCGCCATGGTGGAGGTGCCATGCGCGTTGATGTAGTCGATGTCGGAGGGTTGCATCCCGGCCCGGTTCAGCGCCGCCTTCATCGAGCGGAAGCCGCCGTCACCGTCCTCCGCAGGAGCGGTGATGTGATAGGCGTCGCCGGAGAGGCCGTAGCCCAGCACCTCGGCGTAGATCTTCGCGCCCCGCGCCTTTGCGTGCTCGTATTCCTCCAGCACGACGATGCCCGCGCCTTCGCCCATGACGAAGCCGTCGCGATCCGCGTCATAGGGACGGGAGGCAGATTTGGGATCGTCGGCCCGCTTGGTGGAAAGCGCCTTGCAGGCATTGAAGCCCGCGATGCCGATCTGGCAGATCGCGGCCTCGGCGCCGCCCGCGACCATCACATCCGCATCGCCCAGCATGATGAGCCGCGCGGCATCGCCGATGGCATGGGCACCGGTGGAACAGGCGGTGACGACGGAATGGTTCGGTCCCTTGAAGCCGAAGCGGATCGACACCTGCCCCGAGACAAGGTTGATGAGCGCGCCCGGGATGAAGAAGGGCGATACGCGGCGCGGTCCCTTCTCCTTGATGAGCAGCGCGGTTTCCGCGATGGAGTTCAGCCCGCCGATACCGGAGCCGATCATCACGCCCGTCCGCTCCTTGTCCTCCTCGGTCGCGGGCTCCCAGCCGCTGTCGCGGATCGCCTGGGTGGCGGCGGCCATGCCGTAGAGGATGAAGGTATCGACCTTGCGCTGCTCCTTCGGCTCCATCCAGTCGTCGGGGTTGAATGTTCCGTCCGTGCCGTCGCCATAGGGCACTTCGCAGGCATAGGTCGTGGCGAGGCCGGTGGTGTCGAACCGGGTGATGGGGCCTGCCCCCGACTCCCCCGCCAACAGCCGGGACCAGGTTTCCTCCACTCCCGACGCCAGCGGCGTGACCAGTCCGAGACCCGTGACGACGACCCTGCGCATGCTCGTTCCTCCTGCCTTCTCCGGCGGTTTTCTGGGTGCCGCTCTTACACGCGGGGGCCGCGTGGTGCAATCTCCGGGGCGCGTCTCAACCCGCGGCCCCGGGGTCGCGGGCGACGAGCAGCGGTTCGGTCAGGTCCGAAAGCCGTGTCTTCTGGCGCCCGTCCGCCGCGAAATTCCCCGGATCAAGCCAGGCGGCATGCGCCGCGCGGATATCGGGCCAGTCCTTGTCGATGATGGCAAACCATGCCGTATCGCGGTTGCGGCCCTTCGTGATGGCCGCCTGGCGGAACGTCCCCTCGTAGCTGAAACCCAGCCGGGCCGCCGCCCGCCGGGAGGGCAGGTTGAAGCTGTCGCATTTCCACTCCACCCGGCGATAGCCCGCATCGAAGGCCCAGCCGATCATCAGCGACAGCGCCTCCGTCGCCGCGCGCCGCCCCTGCAACGCGGGAGAGAGGTTGATGTGCCCGATCTCGATGGTGCCCACATCCGGCGTGATGCGCAGAAAGCTCGCCACGCCGGCGGGGGTGCCTTCCCGGTCCAGGTCACGGATGGCGAAGAAGAACGGATCCTCCAGCGCCGACACGTCACGCACCCATCTTCCGTAATCCTCCGCCGTGGCGAAAGGCCCATAGGGAAGGTAATCCCAGATCGCGTCATCCGCCCCGTTCGCCGCATGGAGCGGCGCGGCATGGGCATCCTCCTCCAGCCGTTCGAGCCTCGAGTACCGGCCCGCCAGCGGCGTCGCCTCCGGCTTCCGGGCGGCGGTCCAGTCGGCGACGGGATCTCCAAAGCGCTTGGTCATGTCAGTCCTCAGACGAATTGTTCACGGATAAGCCGTTCTTCCAGCCCATGGCCGGGATCGAACAAGATGCGGTGCCGCACCGCAGGGTCGGAGCGGACGGAAACCCAGAGCACGTCGCGCACCGACCTTCCGTCGCTGTCGGCCATGACCGGGCGCTTCTGCGGTTCCAGCACATCGAACCTGACGGTCGCGGTTCGCGGCAGCAGGGCCCCCCGCCAGCGACGCGGCCGGAACGCCGCCATCGGCGTCAGGGCAAGCACGGCGGAGCCGATGGGCAGGATCGGCCCATGCGCGGAATAGTTGTAGGCGGTGGAGCCCGCAGGGGTCGCGACAAGCGCCCCGTCGCAGATCAGCTCCTCCATGCGCACCTTGCCGTCCACCGTGATTCGGAGCTTGGCCGCCTGCGGCCCGGCGCGGAGCAGAGAGACCTCGTTGATGGCCAGCGCCTCATGGATGCGGCCCGCGGCATCCTCCGCCGTCATGGCGAGGGGGTTGATGACCTCCTCCTCCGCATCGGCCAGACGGCGGGTCAGCCCTGTCTCCGCGAATTCGTTCATCAGGAAACCGACGGTGCCGCAGTTCATGCCATAGACCGGCACGGAGAGATGCTGCGTGCCGTGCAGCGTCTGGAGCATGAACCCATCCCCTCCGAGCGCCACGATCGCATCCGCGGCCTCCACCGGGGCATCGCCATAGCGCGCGATCAGCCGTTCCCGCGCATCCTGCGCGAGATCGGAAGTCGAAGCGAGGAAGGCGATCCGCCTCTTGTCCGTCATTCTGTCCCCCTGCCCCGTTGTCTTCGCCCGCCCGCAATCCGTTGGCAAGCGGCTCGGGCGGAAAAGCGGCGCATTACCGCTTTCGGCGCGGAGAGGCTTGCGTTAAAAGCGCCCATCTTTCAGCACCCGCAGGGAGTGGCACCCATGACCGCAGCGATCCGCGACAGCGGCTTCTTCACCGAACAACTCGAAGCGCGCGATCCCGAAATCTTCGGCGCGATCGGCAAGGAGCTGGGTCGGCAGCGCGACGAAATCGAGCTGATCGCCTCGGAAAACATTGCCTCTCTGGCCGTGCTTCAGGCGCAGGGCTCGGTGCTCACCAACAAATATGCCGAGGGCTATCCGGGCAAGCGCTACTACGGCGGCTGCCAGTATGTGGATATCGTCGAGACGCTGGCGATCGAACGGGCCAAGGAGCTGTTCGGTGCGAAGTTCGCCAACGTGCAGCCGAACTCCGGCAGCCAGATGAACCAGGCGGTATTCCTCGCCCTGCTCCAGCCGGGCGACACGTTCATGGGCCTCGACCTGAATTCGGGCGGGCACCTGACGCATGGCTCGCCGGTGAACATGTCGGGCAAGTGGTTCAACGTCGTCTCCTACGGCGTGCGCAAGCAGGACCAGCTTCTGGACATGGAGGCGATCCGGGCCGCCGCGCATGAGCACAAGCCGAAGCTGATCGTCGCCGGCGGCACCGCCTATTCCCGCATCTGGGACTGGGCGGAGTTCCGCAAGATCGCGGATGAGGTCGGCGCCTGGCTGATGGTAGACATGGCCCATATCGCGGGTCTGGTGGCCGGCGGGCAGCATCCCTCGCCCGTGCCGCATGCCCATGTGGTGACCACCACCACGCACAAATCCCTGCGCGGGCCGCGGGGGGGGATGATCCTCACGAACGACGAGGACATTGCCAAGAAGATCAACTCCGCCGTGTTCCCCGGGCTTCAGGGTGGCCCGCTCATGCATGTGATCGCCGCCAAGGCGGTGGCTCTTGGCGAGGCGCTGCGCCCCGAATTCAAGACCTACGCCGCACAGATCGTGAAGAACGCGAAGGCGATGGCCGACGAGCTTCAGAAGGGCGGCATCGACATCGTCTCCGGCGGCACGGACAACCACCTGATGCTGGCCGACCTGCGCCCCAAGCATGTGACGGGCAAGGCTGCGGAGGCCGCGCTCGGCCGGGCGCATATCACCTGCAACAAGAACGGCGTGCCCTTCGACCCGGAGAAACCCTTCGTGACCTCTGGCGTGCGTCTGGGCACACCAGCTGGCACCACGCGGGGCTTTGCCGAGGAGGAGTTCCGCCAGATCGCGCGTTGGATCGTCGAGGTGACCGACGGCCTGTCGGCGAACGGCGACACAGAAAATGCCGATGTGGAAGCCAAGGTAAAGGCCGAAGTGGCCGCCCTCTGCGGGCGCTTCCCGCTCTACCCGACGCTCTGATCTACAGAAAGCCGCGCCAGACCAGCACGGCGCCGATCAGCAGCGCGAGCAGCAAGAACTGAAAGGCCAGCCCGGCCAGCCAGTCGAGAAACCGGGAGCGGCGGAGACCCCGCCGGTCCCGCCCCTCCAGATGCCCCCGGCAGACGCGATAGGCGTGATCGAGATCACGCTCCGCGAGCCGTCCGGCGAGCTTCGGATGCCCCCGGAGCCGCTCCGCCTCCGCCAAAAGACCGGCCTCCTTGCGCACATAGCCGGGCACCACCCCCCGCGCATGCGAGAGCTTGTCCGCCAGGGTCCGGCCATGCAGCCCGGCCCGCCGCGACAGCAGCGTGGAGATATCGTCCGCCCTGTCATCCGTCCTGCGCATCGCCCTGCCTCGCGTTTCAACACCCCTCGCGTTTCCGTGAGTCAGCTAGTGCGCCGCTCCGTCGCAGCAACCCCTTGGCGGATCGCATGGCAGGCGATATCTACCCGGATATGCTGAACACGATCATCACCGGCGAACCGGCCGAGTCCCCCCCGCTTGTCATCGTGCATGGCCTTTTCGGCTCCGCGCGGAACTGGAATGTCATCGCCAAGCGCCTTTCGGCGGGGCGTCAGGTCATCGCGGTTGACCAGCGCAACCACGGCGACAGCGCCTGGGCCGCGCCGCATGACTACCCCTCCATGGCCGCCGATATCGCCGAGGTGATCCGTGCGCATGGCGGGCGGGCGGATGTGCTGGGGCATTCCATGGGCGGCAAGGCGTCGATGGTGCTGGCGCTGCAGGAGCCGGAACTGATCCGCAGGCTCGTCGTAGCCGACATCGCCCCGGTCGTCTATCATCACACACAGCAGCCGCTGATAGACGCGATGAGAGACCTCGATCTTACCGATCTCACGACCCGCGGTGAGGCCGACAAGCGGCTGGCGGCTGGGGTCGAAGACCCTGGGACGCGCGCCTTCCTGCTTCAGTCGCTGGACCTTCGCGCAGAGGGTGGCCCGCGCTGGAAGCTCAATCTGGAGGAACTGGAACGCGGCATGGCGAATGCCGTCGGCTTCCCGGAAGTCTCCGGCCGGTTCGACGGCCCTGCCCTGTTTCTCAGCGGAGCCGAGTCCCGCTACGTCCGCCCGGAGATGCACGCGCGCATTCTGGACCTGTTCCCGAACGCGGTGTTCGAGGAGATCGCCGGGGCCGGCCATTGGCTCCATGCGGAACGCCCGCGCGAAGTTGAGGCCGCGGTCGATAAATTTCTTTCCTGACCGGGAACCCATGCCCGTTCCCGAATGTTAGACGGCAGCATTCCAAAGGAGTATTCGACATGAAACGCTCGCTTCGCCTTCTGCCGTTGCTGGCCATCCTCGCCATCGCCGCCTGCAACACTATGGCAGGTGCGGGACATGACATCCAGTCCGGCGGCGCCGCCCTGACCGGGGAAGCGCGGAAAGCCCAGTCCCAGATGTGAGCCGCATGACGGAATGAGAGAGGGCTGCCCCGCAGGCAGCCCTTTTTTCATGGGGAGGACATGGGTGACCCGGTGCTGGAGAACATTGCCGTCCGTCATTGGCTCCCCACAGACACGGCTGCCTGCCTCGCCATATTCGACAGCAACGTGCCCGGGTTCTTTGCGCCGTCGGAGAGGGACGCGTTTGAAACCCATCTACGCACCATGGAGCCTGCGACCTATCTGGTGCTGCTGTCCGATGAGAGGGTCTTGGCCTGCGGCGGCTTGTCCGTCGATGCGGAAGCGCATCGCGCCATCCTCACTTGGGGAATGGTGGATCGCGCCGCGCACCGGAGGGGGCTGGGCGGGAAGCTGACGGAAGCGCGGATGGCGCTCGCCCGTCGCCTGCCAGGCATAACGGAGGTCGCTCTCGCCACGAGCCAGCATACCCGCGCCTTCTATGAGCGGTTCGGCTTCATTGCCGCCGCCGTCACGCCCGATGGTTTCGGCGACGGGCTTGACCGTTGGGACATGGTCCTTCGGCTACAGGACCGGCCGGGCGTGATCGGCCCCTGACAACTCTACCGCCCGGAACTCTACCGCCCCGGAACTGGAGTTTTCGGCCAGCCCTCACCGGCCGGTAGAGCAGGTGAGGCGCATAGCGCGGTCAGTTGTCCATCTTCAGCGCGTTGATGAAGGCCTGCTGCGGGATTTCGACCTTGCCGAACTGCCGCATCTTCTTCTTCCCGGCTTTCTGCTTCTCCAGCAGCTTCTTCTTCCGCGTCACGTCGCCGCCGTAGCATTTGGCGGTCACGTCCTTGCGCATGGCGGAGATCGTCTCCCGCGCGATGACCCGCCCACCGATGGCCGCCTGGATCGGGATCTTGAACATGTGCCGGGGGATCAGCTCCTTCAGCTTCTCCACCATCGCCCTGCCCCGCGCTTCCGCGCGGTCGCGGTGCACCATGATGGAGAGCGCGTCCACCGGCTCATCGTTCACCAGCACCTGCATCTTGACGAGGTAATCCTCACGGTAACCGGCCATCTGGTAGTCGAACGAGGCATAGCCCTTCGTCACCGATTTCAGCCGGTCGTAGAAGTCGAACACCACTTCGTTCAGAGGCAGGTCATAGACCACCATCGCCCGGCTCCCCGCGTAAGAGAGGTCGAGCTGCTCGCCCCGCCGGTCCTGGCAGAGCTTCAGCACGTCCCCCAGATACTCGTCGGGCACGAGGATCGTCGCCTTGATCCGCGGTTCCTCGATATGATCCACATGGGTCAGGTCGGGCATGTCGGCCGGGTTGTGCAGCTCCATCATGGAGCCGTCGCGCATATAGACGTGATAGACCACCGAAGGTGCGGTGGTGATCAGGTCGATGTCGTATTCCCGTTCCAGCCGGTCGCGGATCACTTCGAGGTGCAGCAATCCGAGGAAACCGCAACGGAACCCGAACCCGAGCGCGGCGGAGGTCTCCATCTCGTAGCTGAAGGAGGCATCGTTCAGCGCCAGTTTCTCGATGGCGTCGCGCAATGCCTCGAACTCGGAGCTGTCCACCGGGAACAGGCCGCAGAACACCACCGGCTGCGCCGGCTTGAAGCCCGGAAGCGGCTTGTCCGTGCCCTTGCGCTCATGGGTGATCGTGTCGCCCACGCGGGTGTCACGCACCTGCTTGATGGAGGCGGTGAGCACACCGATCTCGCCCGGACCGAGTTCCGCGATATCCACCATCTGCGGCTTCAGCACCGCGAGCTTGTCCACGCCGTAGAGCGCGCCCGTCTGCATCATCCTGATCCGGTCACCCTTGCGGATGACGCCGTCCATCACGCGGATCATGACAACAACGCCGAGGTAGGGGTCGTACCACGAATCGACCAGCATGGCCTTCAGCGGCGCGTCACGGTCGCCTTTCGGCGCGGGCAACCGGTGAACGATGGCCTCCAGCACCTCGGGGATGCCGAGGCCCGTCTTGGCGGAGATCGGGACGGCGTCGGAGGCGTCGATGCCGATCACATCCTCGATCTGCTCCTTCACCCGCTCCGGGTCGGAGGCGGGGAGGTCGATCTTGTTCAGCACCGGCACGATCTCATGCCCCGCGTCGATCGCCTGATAGACGTTGGCGAGCGTCTGCGCCTCCACTCCCTGCGTCGCATCGACGACGAGGAGCGACCCCTCCACCGCGCGCATGGAGCGCGAGACTTCATAGGCGAAGTCCACGTGGCCGGGCGTGTCGATCAGGTTCAGGACATAGCTCTTGCCGTCCTTCGCCGGATAGTCGATCCGCACGGTGTTCGCCTTGATGGTGATCCCCCGCTCCCGCTCGATATCCATCGAGTCGAGGAGCTGCGCCTTCATATCGCGCTCGGCCACCGTGCCGGTGAGCTGTATCAGCCGGTCGGCGAGGGTGGATTTGCCGTGGTCGATATGGGCCACGATGGAGAAGTTGCGGATCAGCGAAAGCTCGGTCATGGCGCCATATGAGCGGGTTTCGGGGAGCGGTCAAGCGGGCGTCTGATTCGCACGCATGGAACCCGCGCGGCAGGCCCGATCTGGTGGCGGAGCGCCGCTGCTCCACTGCATGTCGGGATGCGCGGAAAGGTGGCGAAAACGGTCGGGCCGTGCTAGCGTCATCGGATCAACAAATCCGGGGGGCGAGACAACGCCACCCCAAAGGCGAACGAGGACAGCAGCATGAAATACGTGATTCTGGCCATCGGCATGGCCGTCTCCGGTCTTTCCCTTGCGACCGGAGCAGAAGCGCGCGGGACGATAGAAAACGCCTGTCTGGGCTCCGACCGCGGCGCACGCGCGGGTGCCATGTGCAACTGCATCCAGCAGGTTGCCGACATGACCCTTTCGGGCTCCGATCAGCGCCGCGCAGCCCGGTTCTTCAAGGATCCGAACGAAGCCCAGGAAGTGCGCGTGTCGAAGAAGACGTCCGACAACGAATTCTGGACACGCTACCGCAACTTCGGCAGCGCCGCGGAAACATACTGCTCGCGCTGATCCGCCGCCTTGCGCTGAAGCGTGGCCACCAGACCCCGACACCCGTGCTCGATGAGATCGAGCGCGTGCTCGAAGCGGCCATCGGTGTAGGGGTCGGGGATCTGCACGCGGAGCCATCGCCCGGCGTGTCTGAGCAGCAGGCCGGTGTCCGCCCGTGACTCCGCGGGCGCCAGACGCCGGACGACGGCGAGATTGGCCCTGTCCATCGCGATCACATGATCGAAGGCAGAGAAATCTGCCGCGGAAAGCCTGCGGGACCGGATGCCTTCAAGGCTGTAGCCCCGCGCCTCCGCCGCTTCGAAGGCCCGCAGGTCGGGCGATGCGCCCGCTGTCCATACACCGGTCCCCGCGCTGTCCACCACCACCGTCAGCCCTGCCTCTCCGGCGATCTGCCGAAGGACGCCCTCCGCCATGGGAGAGCGGCAGAGGTTGCCGTGACACACGAAAAGGATGCGCTTGACCGGCATGAACGCCCTCCGGTTGTATTCCCGCACTGCAGCACGCAACCCGTCACCGCACAAGACGCGAAAAGCGAAAGGGCGCCCCGGAGGACGCCCTTGCCACAATTCATACGATGTTCAGGCGTCCTTGCGGCGCCGGAAGAGGGCGATGGCCCCAAGCCCCGCAAGGGACAGCGGCAGCGCCGCCGGCAGCGGCACCGGCGAGATGATCGGCGGGATGATTTCATCACCCACACCAAAGCGCACATTGTCGATATTGTAGCCCGCCGGTTCATTTCCGACGAGATCGAGGAACACCCCGGCGATCGCCGGTTTCAGGTCGTCCGTAACGAGGCCGAGGAACTCGATCCCGGTCGTGGTGTTCACGACGGTTCCAAGGATGGAGCCGTCACGCGCGAAGGCGGTGATACCTGTGCTGCCTACGGCATCGAAATAACCTGCCTCAAAGCCCACGCCGGTCTGATCCTCGCTGAAGAGGAGGGCGACCGGCCCGTTGAAGCGGGGTGTGCCGCTCAGGGTCGGAGAGGTGGGGAAAGCGCCGTCCGTCGTGATGAACGCGGGCGGGGCGGAGGCGTCGAGCGACAGCGGTCCCGTAGGGGAGCCGATGACGCATCCGGTGGGCGAAGCGCCGGGGCAGTCGGTGCCGGGGTCGGGGCTGATCGACTGGCCAGTGAAGTATCCACCGGTATAGACCGTGGGAGAATCCGCACCACCGCCATAGTCGGCGGGGGCGTATACCGGATTTTCCGTCCCGACAGCGAATTCGGAAAAGGTAAGCTTTCCGGCTGCTGCCGTGAAGTTATCCTCAGTCACGCGGATGACAGCCGCGTTGACCGCAAGGGGAGACAGTAGAACGAGAGTGGCGGTAGTCGCAAAAATGGAAGCGCGGGTCATTTTATAAAACTCCGATAATACAAAGTACGATGACCGTGCATCAGACTAGCACGTCCATGTTAACCATAAAGTGAAATACGGGCTGGACGCATAATTATTTATAACTATAGGCGACAGGAGCGTAAAAATGCGTATCGTCATCCTGACGGGAGCCGGAATCTCTGCCGAAAGCGGGCTCAGAACCTTCCGCGATTCAGATGGTCTTTGGGAAGATCATCGCATCGAGGATGTGGCGACGCCCGAAGCCTTCACCCGCGACCCACGTCTCGTGCAGGACTTCTATAACGACCGCCGCCGCACGTCCCGTGCGGCGGTGCCCAATCTCGCCCATGCAGCGCTCGCACGGCTGGAGACGATGCTGCCGGGAGAGGTGATGATCGTCACACAGAATGTCGATACCCTGCATGAACGCGCGGGATCACGGAATGTGCTGCATATGCACGGATCGCTGGAAGGCGCGCTCTGCGCGGCCTGCGGCCATCGCTGGCCAGCACCTGCGGTCATGGCGGTGGAGGAGGTCTGTCCCGCCTGCGGTGCTCCGGCGGGACGCCCGGATATCGTATGGTTCGGGGAATACCCCTATCACATGGAGGAGATCTGGACGGCGCTCCGAAAGGCCGAGATCTTTGTCGCCATAGGCACGTCCGGCAATGTCTATCCGGCGGCGGCCTTCGTCCAGGATGCAGGCCGCGCCGGGGCCCATACGATCGAACTCAACCTCGAAGCCTCGGCCATCCACTCGGACTTCGACGAGACGCGGCAGGGCCGCGCCACCGAGATCGTGCCCCCGTGGGTGGAAGAACTCCTGAAGCGCTAGAGTCCGAGAACGTCGGCCATCGTGTATTCGCCGGGCGCTTTCCCCTGCCCCCAGAGCGCCGCGCGGAGCGCACCCCGCGCGAAGATCGCGCGGTCCGTGGCGACATGGCGCAGAATCAGCCGCTCCCCCGGACCGGCAAAGATCACGTCATGCTCGCCCACGACATCCCCGCCCCGGACGGCGGAAAACCCGATATGGCCCGGCTCCCTCGGCCCGGTGATTCCATCGCGCCCCCGGTCGGACACATCGGGGAGCACCACGCCGCGCCCCTCCGCCGCCGCTTCCCCCAGCATCAGCGCGGTGCCGGAGGGCGCATCGACCTTGTGGCGGTGGTGCATCTCCACGATCTCGATGTCGAACTCCGGCCCCAGCGCCTGCGCCACCTTGCGGGTCAGGCCGAGCAGCAGGTTCACCCCGAGGCTCATGTTGCCTGCGCGGATGATCGTCGCATGGCGCGCGGCGGCGGCGATCCTGGCAAGATCACCCGCCTCCAGACCGGTGGTCCCGATGACATGGACGGCACGCGCTTGCGCAGCCAGCGCCGCGAATTCCACGGTCGCGGCGGGTGAGGTGAAGTCGATCACCGCCTGCGCGCGGGCGAATGCGGGCAGCGGGTCGTCCTCCACAAGCACGCCTACCGGATCGCGGCCCAGCAGACGGCCGACATCCGCCCCCACCCCGGCACCGCCGGACCGCTCCAGACACCCGACGAGCCGCAACTCCGGGCTGTCGAGCACCAAGGCGGCGAGCGTCCGCCCCATCCGCCCCGATACCCCCGTGACGACCACGCCGGGCCGGGTTTCGCCTGCTTCGAGTTCCGTCATCACGCCCTCCGTTTGCCCCTCCCTAACCGGCACGGGCGAACTTGGCAAACCGGCGCATTGCGGGCGGCTCCCGCATGACCTAGATGGTGGATCATGGCACAGAAGCGCACTCCTCGGGATTCACACAGGGGCTCCGGCCCCTCGCAACGCCAGCTCCGCGTGGGCGAGCTGATCCGCCGCACCTTGTCGGAGGTGCTGGCGCGCGGCGACATCCATGACCCGGACCTGTCCCGCATGTCGATCACCGTGGCGGAGGTCAGCACCTCCCCCGACCTGCATGTGGCGACGGCCTATGTCATGCCGCTGGGCGGCGCGGGACAGGAGGAGGCTCTGGCCGCGCTCCGCCGCAACCGGCATGAGCTTCGCCGCCTCGTCGCCTCCGGCCTGTCGCTGAAATTCGCGCCCGAGCTGCGGTTCGCGCTGGACGAGACATTCGACCGGATGGACGAGACCCGCCGCCTTTTCGCCCGCGATGACGTGCGCCGCGATCTGGAGACTGACGAGGACGAAGACAGGGACGATGACCGGGGCGATGACAGGCAGGGTTGAGGGGCCGTTCGCCCCCGTCCTGCTCTTTCTCGCCGCCCTGATGAGCCTCATCCCCGTCGCCGCCCCCGCGGCGGCCCCGCCCTGCGAGCGGATGACGTTCGAGGGCGAGGGGTATGTCCTGTGCCCTGTACCGAAGGGTGCAGACATCCGCGTGTGGCACAGCGATGACTCGGGCAGTCTCTACGGCTCCTTCCGGCGGATCGACAATGACCTGCGGGCGGAGGGGCGGCGCCTCGGCTTCGCCATGAACGGCGGCATGTATCACGCCGACCGCGGTCCGGTCGGCCTGCTTGTGACGAAGGGGGTCGAGCACAACGCCATCGTCACCGGCGCGAGCAAGGGCAATTTCGGCATGTTGCCGAACGGCGTCTTCTGTATCGGGGAGAGCGGTTACGCCGTCGTCGAAAGCCGGGCTTTCGCCCGCCATCCCCTGCCCTGCCGCTTTGCCACCCAGTCCGGTCCCATGCTGGTGATCGACGGCGAGCTGCATCCCCGCTTCCTGCCCGACAGCGACTCCCGCTTCATCCGCAATGGCGTGGGTATCCGGCAGGATGGGACAGCGGTGTTCGCCATCTCCGACCGGCCCGTGACCTTTTACGAGTTCGGCCGGCTGTTCCGTGAGGGGCTGAAGACGCCGAACGCGCTTTATCTGGACGGCAAGATCTCCCGGCTCTATGCCCCGGCGCTCCGGCGCAACGACTTCGGCTTTCCGATGGGCCCGATCGTCGGACTGGCCGTGCCGGAGAACGCCGCCGATTGACGGCCCGGCCTGCGGGCGCTAGCTAGCCCGCTTTCGGGAACAGGGAAGGAGCGGAGCTTGGCACGGCGCAAGGGACGCAACATTTCGGGTTGGCTCGTGGTGGACAAGCCTGCGGGCATCACCTCCACCGCGGTGGTCAACAAGGTCCGCTGGGCGCTTGACGCAAAGAAGGCTGGCCATGCAGGCACGCTCGATCCGGCGGCGACAGGGGTTCTCGCCATCGCACTCGGAGAGGCGACCAAGACGGTGCCCTATGTCACCGATGCGCTGAAATGCTACCGGTTCTCCGTCCGCCTCGGCACCGCGACGAACACCGATGACGCGGAGGGGGAGGTCATAGCAACCTCCGCCAAGCGCCCCACGGATGCCGATATCGCCGCCGCGCTCCCCGCCTTCAGGGGAGAGATCATGCAGGTGCCGCCGCAGTTTTCCGCCGTGAAGGTGGATGGTGAGCGCGCCTATGCCCTCGCGCGCGAGGGGGAGGAAATGGAGCTTGCCCCCCGCCTGCTCTGGGTCGAGAGCCTGGAGGTCATGCTCCGGCCCGACGCGGATCACTTGGAGCTGGAGATGGTCTGCGGCAAGGGCGGCTATGTCCGGTCCATCGCGCGGGATCTGGGGCAGGCTCTGGGCTGTTATGGCCATGTCGAATGGCTGCGCCGCGTCTGGTCCGGCCCCTTCGAGGCCGAAAAGGGCGTCACCATGGAACGGATCGAGGAGCTGGCGCGGAAACCCGAGCTGGATGCTCTCGTCCTGCCGCTGGAAGACGGGCTGGAGGATCTGCCGGAATTGCGTGCAACGCCCGAGGGCGCGGCGCGGCTCCGCAACGGCAATCCCGGCATCGTCCTGCCCTCCTCCGATGTGGAATATGGCGAGGAGGCATGGGCCTCCTTCGAGGGGCAGGCGATTGCGGTCGGCACCTACCGGAGCGGGGAGCTGCATCCGGTACGCGTCTTCAACCGCGACTGAATGACCGGGACTGAAGACCGGGACTGAAGACCGGGGCTTAAAAACCGCGACTGGAACTGGAAGATCGAAGGGCGGCCAGGGTGGCCGCCCTTTCCGGTTCTACAGCGTGTCGCCCTGCGGGCCGGAGGGCGCGGCGTCCGAATGTTCGGGATGACGCCGGTTGTAGAGGATCGAGGACCATAGCGAGACACCGATCAGCGCCGCGCCGCCAAGCCCGGTGATGACCTCCGGGATATGCACGAGCGACTGCACGTACATGATCACCGACAGGATCAGGATCGCGTAGAACGCCCCGTGCTCCAGATAGCGGAAATGCGCGAGCGTCCCCTTCTCCACCAGCATGATGGTCATGGAGCGGACATACATCGCCCCGATGCCCAGACCGATGGCGATGACGAACAGGTTGTTGGTGAGCGCGAAAGCCCCGATCACCCCGTCAAAGGAGAAGCTCGCGTCCAGCACCTCCAGATAGATGAACGCGCCCAGCCCGCCCTTTGCAGCGGCCGACATCGTCTCCTCGCGCTTGTCCAGCACCCCGCCGACCACTTCCACCAGCAGGAAGGTCAGAAGACCCCAGACCGCCGCGTGGAAGAAGGTGTTCGCCGCCGCGGGCCCGAGGTCGGGATCGGACTGGATGATGCGGGAGAAGGCCAGCATGATGACGAGCACGACCGCGATCTCGATCCCCTTGACGGAGGAATAGCGCGCGGCCTTCTCCTCCACCCACCTGACCCAGTGCACGTCCTTCTCATGGTTGAAGAAGAAGGTGAGGCCGACCATCATCAGGAAAGTCCCGCCGAAGGCCGCGATGGGCAGGTGGGCATCCTGCATGATGCGGGAATATTCCTCGGGCTGGCTCGCCGCCATGATGATCGCCTGCCACGGCCCGACATTCGCCGCGATGACCACGATCAGCAGCGGGAACACGATCCTCATCCCGAAGACCGCGATGAGGATACCCCAGGTCAGGAAGCGGTGCTGCCACTCCGGGGTCATGTCCTTCAGCTTGTTCGCGTTCACGATGGCATTGTCGAAGGAGAGCGAGATCTCCAGCACCGCCAGCACGCAGCAGATGAAGAAGACCGACAGCATCCCCTGCACCGTCCCGGTCGTCTGCCAGCCCAGCCATGCGCCCAGCGCGAGGCCGAATGCAGTAACGACGAAGGCCCATTTGAAATAGGAAAGCGTGCTCGTTCTGGTTGCCCCGCTCATCCGCGCAGCCCCCCGTGGCCAAACGCGCAAGCACGGGTCCGGCCCGCTCCTGCACGACCGTTGGTCGCGTTGTTCATGTGTCCATAGTTCCGCCGGCTGTTTCCACAGCGGCACCGACATCGCGAGAGCGCCGATGAACTCTCGCCAGAGGGGCCCGGTACCGGTTTCCGCGCCGAGGGCTTCCCCTCTGGCGCTGCCGAAACACGTAGCAAAACGCCGCCCTGCGTCAACCTGCCTCCTGCGTGTTTTTTGATCCTCCGTGATCTTCCCGTGAACGCTGTTGGGAGATGCTTGCGCGAAGACCCTACTTTGCCGAAGAAAATTGCTTCATGCACACATTGCGTGCTTTACCCGCCCGGGGGCGCTCAATAATTGGGCATCCCGGCCGGGGCCATCGTTGGTCCTGCCCAGAATCCTTTGCCCGCTGTCGGCAGCGTGGCAAGCCTCCGTCATCCCGCCGGAACGCGGGTACGGGGAGCGCCGCGCCCGCCGCGGCAGACCGCGGGACAACAACGGGGGGAGACGAACGGCGGTCGCTTGCGGCGCGTCGGGCGGACTGCCGCCATCCACCGGGAGTATTGGACAGAATGAAATTGGGACAATCCCTTCTGGCGGCAGCAGTGCTGGCCGCCGCCTTCGGTGCGCCTGCTCGCGCCCAGGAAGATACGATCAAGGTCGGCATCCTGCATTCGCTTTCCGGCACGATGGCGATCTCGGAGACGACGCTGAAAGACGTCATGCTCATGCTGATCGAGGAGCAGAACGAGAAAGGCGGCTTGCTGGGCAAGAAGCTGGAGCCGGTGGTCGTGGACATCGCCTCCAACTGGCCGCTTGCGGCGGAGAAGGCGCGGCAGCTGCTGGAGACGGACAAGGTCGCCGCCGTGTTCGGCTGCTGGACCTCCGTCTGCCGCAAATCCGTTCTGCCGGTGTTCGAGGAACTGAACGGCCTGCTTTTCTACCCCGTCCAGTATGAGGGCGAGGAAAGCCAGCGGAACGTGTTCTACACCGGTGCGGCACCGAACCAGCAGGCGATCCCAGCCGTCGATTACCTCATGGAGAACGAGGGCGTGGAGCGCTGGGTGCTGGCCGGCACCGACTACGTCTATCCCCGCACGACCAACAAGATCCTCGAGCAATACCTGAAGGACAAGGGTGTCGCCGCCGAGGACATCATGATCAACTACACGCCCTTCGGCCATTCCGACTGGCAGACCATCGTCTCCGACATCAAGAAGTTCGGCTCCACCGGCAAGAAGACCGCGGTCGTCTCCACCATCAACGGCGATGCCAACGTGCCGTTCTACAAGGAACTCGGCAACCAGGGCATCAAGGCGGAAGACATCCCCGTCGTCGCCTTCTCCGTGGGCGAGGAGGAACTGGCGGGTCTCGACACCGCGCCGCTGGTCGGCCACCTGGCCGCCTGGAACTACTTCATGTCGGTCGATACGCCAGAGAATGCCGCCTTCATCGAGGGCTGGCACAAGTTCATCAAGGATGACAAGCGGGTCACGAACGACCCGATGGAAGCCCATTACATCGGCTTCAACATGTGGGTGAAGGCCGTGGAGGCCGCGGGCACCACCACGCCGGATGCGGTGATCGATTCCATCATCGGCGTTGCCGTGCCGAACCTGACGGGCGGCTATGCCTCCATGGGGCCGAACCACCACATCACCAAGCCGGTGCTTGTCGGCGAGATTCAGGCGGACGGCCAGTTCGACGTGGTATGGGAAACCTCGGGCCTCGTGCTGGGCGACGAATGGTCGGACTTCCTGCCGGAGTCGAAGCCGCTGATCTCCGACTGGCGGGCGCCGCTCTCCTGCGGGAACTTCAACACCCAGACCAAGACCTGCGGCGGCTCCAACTGATCCGCCCTTCGCGGCGCGCGCCTTTCCGCGCGCCGCATGTATTTCCGGGACAGGTGCATGACCTTCTTCCGCCTTCTTCTTGCCGCCCTCGGCATCACCCTTGCAGGAATGGCCGCCGCGCAGAGCGTGGATGAGCTGGTGACCCAGTTGCCCGCCGGCGGTTTCAGCGACCGCGCCCGCGTGGTGACCGCGCTTGCCGCCACCGGCGATCCGCGCGCTGTCGATGTCCTGAACGCTCTCGTGGACGGCGATCTGGCCGCGCTGAAATCCGATGGCACCGTGGTGATCGTGAAAGGCCGTGAGACCCGCGTGGCGCTGACGGGTGAGACAATCCCGGACCCCGGCCGCAATGCGGAGAAGGTGAAGGTCAACAACTCCCTGCGGCGCGACATCCGCGCGGCGCTCGGCGTGCTGACGCTGCGCGATCCCGACCCGGCCAAACGCCTTTCCGCTGCAGAGGCTGCCTTCCGCGCCCCGGACCCGGAGCAGCTTTCCGCACTCGAGGCCGCGATGGCAGCGGAGACCGACGCGGCGATCGGCGCGCGGCTAGCCCTCGCCCATGCGGCGGCGGTGCTGACCTCCGACAGGCCGGTGGTCGAGAAGGAGAAGGCGGTGGCCCTCATCGGCGATCTCCGCGACCAGTCCGCGCTCTCGCTGCTGACCCCCCTGCTCGCCTCCCCCGAACCTGCCATCGCCGCCGCCGCCGGAAACGCGATTACCGAGATCGAAAGGTCGCGCGCCTTCTGGAACACCGTGCAGAACGTGTGGTTCGGCCTGTCCCTCGGCTCCGTGCTGCTGCTGGCAGCGGTGGGGCTGGCCATCACCTTCGGGGTGATGGGCGTCATCAACATGGCGCATGGGGAGCTGGTGATGCTCGGCGCCTATACGACATTTGTGGTGCAGGACATGATCCGCGCCCATGCGCCCTGGCTGTTCGACTGGTCGCTGCTGATCGCCCTGCCGCTGGCCTTTGCCGTGGCGGGCGGGGTCGGCGTGTTGATCGAGCGGGGGATCGTGCGCCACCTCTACGGTCGCCCGCTGGAGACGCTGCTGGCCACCTGGGGTGTCAGCCTGATCCTGCAACAGGCCGTGCGGTCGTTCTTCGGCCCGAACAACCGGGAGGTGGGCAACCCCTCCTGGATGTCGGGCGCGTTCCAGATCGGTCAGATGACCATCACCTGGAACCGGCTGTGGATCATCGTCTTTGCTCTCGTGGTCTTTGCAACCCTTCTGGTGGTGCTCAAGCGCACGGCCATCGGTCTCCAGATGCGCGCCGTCACGCAGAACCGTCCGATGGCCGCGAACATGGGCATCCGTACCGGGCGGGTGGACGCGCTGACCTTCGGCCTCGGTGCCGGCATCGCGGGGCTGGCGGGCGTCGCCCTGTCGCAGATCGACAACGTCAGCCCCAATCTCGGGCAGGGCTATATCGTGGACAGTTTCATGGTCGTCGTCTTTGGCGGTGCGGGCAACGTCTGGGGCACCTTCGCGGCAGCCTTTTCGCTCGGCATCATCAACAAGTTCCTGGAACCGTTCGCGGGGGCCGTGTTGGCGAAGATCCTGATCCTCGTCTTCATCATCCTGTTCATCCAGAAGCGTCCGCGCGGCCTGTTCGCCGTCAAGGGCCGGTTCGTGGAGGGCTGAGAATGCAGGGCACCTTTTTCAACCGCCGTCTTGTCGTCGCGCTCATCGTGCTGTTCATCATCATCGTCGCGGTGCCGGTGGGCAATCTGATGATGGAGCAGCGGCCCATTCCTTCCTACATCGTGGCGCTGATCGGCAAATACTTCTGCTACGCGCTGCTCGCCGTGGCGCTGGATCTCGTCTGGGGCTACTGCGGGATCCTGTCGCTCGGGCATGGGGCGTTCTTCGCGCTCGGCGGCTACGCGATGGGTATGTATCTGATGCGCCAGATCGGGGATCGCGGCGTCTATGCCAATCCGACACTGCCCGATTTCATGGTGTTCCTGAACTGGCAGGACCTGCCGTGGTACTGGCAGGGCTTCAACCACTTCCCCTTCGCCATGCTGATGGTGCTGTTCGTCCCGGGATTGCTCGCCTTCGTCTTCGGCTGGTTCGCCTTCCGCAGCCGGGTGACGGGGGTCTATCTGTCGATCATCACGCAGGCGATGACCTATGCGCTGATGCTCGCCTTCTTCCGCAACGAGATGGGCTTCGGCGGCAACAACGGGCTGACCGATTTCAAGGACATCCTCGGCTTCCCGATTCAGGCCGACAGCACGCGGGCGGCGCTCATGGTGATCTCGGGCCTCGCGCTCGCCGGCGGGCTGCTGCTGGGGCGCTGGATCACCCGGTCGCGTCTCGGCCAGGTGCTGGTCTGCGTGCGGGATGCCGAAAGCAGGACGCGGTTCATCGGCTACCGGGTGGAGCATTACAAGCTCTTCATCTTCACCGTTTCGGCCATGATGGCGGGGGTGGCGGGCGCGCTCTACACGCCGCAGGTCGGCATCATCAACCCTTCGGAATTCTCCGCCGCGAACTCCATCCTCATCGTGATCTGGGTGGCGCTCGGCGGTCGGGGCACGCTGGTGGGGGCTGCGCTCGGCGCGATCATCGTCTCGCTGGCGCAGACCCTGCTGACAAGCTGGTTCCCGGATGCGTGGCTCTTCTTCCTCGGCGCGATGTTCATTCTTGTCACCATCGGCCTGCCGAACGGTGTGCTGGGCGCGATCGAAGGCACCGGGAAACGCTTCCGGCGTCAGCGCTCCAGCGACCCGGTGGAGGTAGAGGCATGACCGCGCACACTACTATTCCCGGCAGCGCCACCCTTCAGCAGCTGCAGCTCGACAGCGTCTCCAAGACCTTCGACGGTTTCAAGGCGATCAACAACCTCTCGCTCGTGGTGGACAAGGGGGAGCTGCGCGCCGTGATCGGCCCGAACGGTGCGGGCAAGACCACGATAATGGACATCATCACCGGCAAGACCCGCCCCGATGAGGGCAAGGTGCTCTGGGAGCAACAGCTCGACCTCACAAAACTGGACGAGGCCGACTGCGCGCAGCTGGGGATCGGGCGAAAGTTCCAGAAGCCCACCGTGTTCGAAAGCCATACGGTGGAGGACAACCTCCGCCTCTCCATCAAGGGAGACCGGGGGGTTCTGGCGAGCCTCTTCCACAAGACCACCGCCGCCGAGACCCGGCGGGTGGCGGAGCTGCTGGAGATCGTGCGCCTTGGCGATGCCCGCCACCGCCCCGCCGCCGACCTGTCGCACGGGCAGAAGCAATGGCTGGAGATCGGCATGCTGCTCGCGCAGGATCCGCAACTCCTGCTGGTGGACGAACCCGCCGCGGGCATGACCGATGCCGAAACGATGCGAACGGCTGAACTGCTGCGCGCCATCGCCGGGGAACGTGCGGTGATCGTGGTCGAGCATGACATGGACTTCGTGCGCGCGCTCGACTGCAAGGTGACGGTTCTCCATCAAGGCAGCGTTCTGGCGGAGGGCAGTCTGGAAACGGTGAGCGCCATGCCCGAAGTCATCGAAGTCTATCTGGGACGCTGAGATGCTGGAAGTCGACCATATCAACCTGTCCTATGGCGCGGCGCAGGCGCTGAAATCCGTCACCGTCGCCGCGCGGGAGGGGGAGGTGACGACGGTGCTCGGGCGGAACGGCGTCGGCAAGACCTCCCTGCTGCGGGCCATCGTCGGGCGGCATGGCATCACCGCAGGCGCGATCCGATGGCAGGGGGCGGAGATCGCCCGCCTCTCCCCTGTGGAGCGCGCCCAGCGCGGCATCGCTTATGTTCCGCAGGGACGGGAGATATTCCCGTTGCTCACCGTGCGCGAAAATCTGGAGACCGGCTTTGCCGCCCTGCCCCGGGGCCGGAAGGCCATACCCGACGACGTCTTCGCCCTGTTCCCGGTCCTCGGGGAGATGATGGCGCGCCGCGGCGGCGACCTGTCGGGCGGACAGCAGCAGCAGCTTGCCATCGGCCGGGCAATGGTGATGCGGCCGAAGCTTCTGGTGCTGGACGAGCCGACGGAAGGCATCCAGCCCTCCATCATCAAGGACATCGGCCGCGCCATCCGCTATCTGCGCGATGAAGCCGGCATGGCCATCCTGCTGGTGGAGCAGTTCTTCGACTTTGCCCGCGAACTGGCCGACCGCTTCTACGTCATGGACAGGGGCGAGGTGGTGATGGACGGGATACAGGTGGAGATGAGCGGCGCGCGGGAGCCGGAGTTGCGCAGGTGGCTCACCGTCTGAGGCAATGTGCCCGGACGGCTGGAAATGGGAACGGAATGCTGCATGCTAGGTTGTGTCAAAAACACAAACCAAAGGCAGGGCAGTGATGACAGACAGGACCGACGGGAAGTGGCATGCCGCCCTGCTGTGTGCAACGGCGGTCCTATGTGGTGTTTCCGTCGTGCCTGCCGTGCTTCTCGCCCAGCAGAGCCAGCCCGCTGAACAGCGCCAGCAGTCGCGCGACGGCATACACTTCAATATCCGCGGTGGTCGCGACGATGATCTCGAGACGCTTCTGCGGGGGGCTTCGCTGCTGTCCGCTGCGGCGGAAAACCGGCAGGGAGATCCGCAGGAACTCATCGCCTCTGCCAGGGCCGATTACGCGCGGCTCATCGGCGCGCTCTACTCGCGCGGATATTACGCGCCGGTCATCAACATTCTCGTGGACGGGCGAGAGGCCGCCAATATCCCCACGTTGCAGGCGCCCCGTGCCATCCGTCGCATAGATGTGAACGTCGATACCGGCCCCACCTTTCAGTTCGGTCAGGTCTCCATCGCGCCGCTGACCCCCTCCACCACCCTGCCCGCGGATCTGCGCCCGCGGGAGCGCGCACGCTCCACGCTGGTCCAGCAAGGCGTGGATGCGGCAACGACCGGATGGCGTGATGCGGGCTATGCCAAGGTCGCCACCGGCAAGCAAGATATCGTGGCCGATCACCGGCAGAACCTTCTGAACGTCGCTATCGGCATGGTGCCGGGGCCGCGCGTGAGCTTTGGCAAGCTGATCGTCGCCGGAAACGAGAATGTGCGGACGGAGCGCGTCCATGCCATTGCCGGTCTTCCGGAGGGGGAGGTGTTCAGTCCGGACGATCTGGACGAAAGCGCCCGCCGGCTGCGTCGCGCCGGGGCCTTTTCCTCCGTAGCGATGCAGGAGGCCGACCGCCTCGGGCCGGGAAATACCATGGACATCACCGCGACGGTTGTTGAATCGCTGCCCCGTCGCTTCGGCTTCGGTGCCGAGGTATCCTCCTCCGACGGGGTGAACCTGAACGGCTACTGGATGCACCGCAACCTGTTCGGAGGGGCGGAGAACCTTCGGTTCGATCTTCAGGGGCAGGGTCTGGGAAGCGGCGACGATCAGGAATACAGCATCGGCGCTCTCTTCTCCCGTCCCGCGACCTTTGACCCGGATACGACGCTGAAGCTCGGCACGCAGCTCAAGCGCACGGACGAGCAGGATTACACCAGCGACAGCTTCACCATCACCGCGGGGGTGGAGCACTATTTCAACGAATACCTGACGGGGCGGATCGCGCTGGAATACGGCTTCTATCGTATTCGCGAATTCGGCGAGACGACGAACCTGCAGATCCTGTCGCTTCCGACGGGCGCGACCTATGACCGGCGCGATGACAAGCTGAACGCCACCAACGGCTATTTTCTGGAGGGCGAGGTGCGGCCCTTTTACGGGATCAACGACAACGCGGGTTCCGGTGGCCGGATCCGGCTCGATGGCCGCGCGTTCTGGAGCCCCGGCGAAAGCAGGCGCGTGGTTCTGGCGGGCCGGGTGCAGGTAGGCTCCGTTCTGGGCGCCGACATTACCGAAACGCCGCGGGAATACCTGTTCTACTCGGGCGGGGCGGGCACGGTCCGGGGCCAACCCTTCCAGTCGCTCGGCGTGCCGAACCCGGATTATCTCTCGCGGGACGCAACCATTGGCGGACGGAATTTCCTCGGCCTCTCGGGTGAGGTACGCACGCGCGTGACCGAGAGCATCGGCATCGTCGCCTTCTACGACGCGGGCTATGTCTCTGCCGACAAGTTCTTTGACGACAGCGGCGATTGGCAGGGCGGTATCGGGCTCGGCCTACGCTACAACACGGGCATCGGTCCTATCCGTTTCGACGTCGGGGCCCCGCTCGGCGGGGATACGGGCAACGGTGTGCAACTTTATGTCGGTATCGGGCAGGCCTTCTGATGCGGTTTCTCATCCTTTTCATCGCCCTCCTGACCTTCTGGCTGCCAGCCCCCGTCCGCGCGCAGGACGAAGACGGTGCTTCCTATCTGGAGAGTCTGTTGCAGAGCAGCCTGTCCGGTGCGGGGCGGCAGGTCACGATCCGCGGCTTCTCCGGCGCGCTTTCCTCCACCGCGCGGATCGAGGAGCTGGCGATTTCCGACGATCAGGGCCAGTGGTTCTCCGCCCGCGACGTGGTGCTGAACTGGAGCCGCCTCGCCCTGCTGACAGGCCGCGTTCAGGTGCAGGAATTCTCCGCCGCCGAAGTGGTGCTGTCCCGGCTGCCGCAGACGGAAGCCGCGCCGCCCTCGCCGGAGGCGGAGCCGTTCTCCCTCCCCGAACTGCCGGTTTCCATAAACATCGACAGCCTGCGCATCGAGCGGCTGGACATCGGTGAGCCGGTGTTCGGCATCGCCAACGTCTCCCGCGCGACGGGTTCGGC
This sequence comes from Haematobacter genomosp. 1, assembly GCF_002196855.1. Taxonomy (GTDB): domain Bacteria; phylum Pseudomonadota; class Alphaproteobacteria; order Rhodobacterales; family Rhodobacteraceae; genus Haematobacter. The sequence continues at coordinate 173,439 of NZ_NIPW01000028.1, forward strand.
CAATCTCTCGGGAGGAGAAGGCGCGCTTCAGCTCCGGCTGGAACGGACGGACGGTCAGCGCGGCGTGTTCAACATCGCGGGGAGCTATGCCAACACCACCCGCCACCTGAGCGTGGATGTGGAGCTTGACGAGGGCCCGGGCGGCATCGTCACCACTCTGGCAGGGCTGCCGGGCGCGCCCGCGCTCACCCTGTCTGTCAAGGGCGATGCCCCGATCGACGATTTCGCCGCCGATATCCGCCTTGCCACCGCCAATCAGGACCGTCTGACAGGGCAGGTCACCGCGCGCGCGGTGGAGGCATCCCCGGGGCAGCCCGCCGGCGCTGCACGGCATTTTACCTTCGACCTCAACGGTGACATCCGGGCCTTGCTGCCCGAGCAGTTCCGCGCGTTCTTCGGGCCGGAACTGACCCTCACGGCGGATGCCACGCGCCAGCCCGACAGCTCCATGGCGGTGCCGGAATTCACTCTGCGGGCGGAGGCCATCGATCTGAACGGCGAACTCCGCATCGCGGCCGATGGATTGCCGAGCTTTGTCGATGTGAAAGGCTCCATACACCCTTCCGCCGGCGCGCAAGGGCCGGTGGTCCTGCCGATCGCCACGCCGACGGAGCTCTCCGGCGCCGATCTGGCCATCGCGTACGACGATACGGTGAGCGAGACCTGGACGATCAATATGACTGCCCGGGACTTCAAGCGGCCGGACATGACGATCTCCACCCTCCGGCTCGAAGGCGGCGGCGGTGTCATGCGGGAAACGGCGCAGGACGCGCCGCGGCTCGACGCCAACCTGCGGTTCAGCGGGGATGGCATCTCCCTTGACGACCCCGCCCTCGCCCGTGCCGTGGGGCAGCGGGTGGAGGGAACGACCGTGTTCGTCTGGCAGTCCGGCGATGGGGTGGTGACGATGCCCGTCCTGAACGTGCGGGGGGAGGATTATTCCGCCGTTGCCGATCTGGTCTTCAATGGGCTGAACGCAGCGCTCCGGGTATCCGGCAAGGTGACGGCGAGCCTCGATGACATCTCCCGCTTCTCCGATCTGGCGGGCCGTCCGCTTTCCGGCCGGGCGGAGACGCAGGCCAGCGGCGCTTTCGAGCCGCTGTCGGGCATGTTCGATGTCGTGGCGGACGTGACGGGAACGGACCTGAAGGCCGCGCAGGAGCAGCTCGACCGGCTCCTCGCGGGGCAATCCCGCATCACGCTTTCCGCCAAGCGGGATGAAACCGGGACGGAAATCCGCGATGCGCAGCTTACCGCCCAGTCTCTCAGCCTGCGGGCCTCCGGCAACATCACCAGCAATGCAACGGATGTGAAGCTCAGCGGGCGGTTTGCCGATGCGCGCGTGCTCGGGCCCGGCTTCTCCGGGTCGGTGGATGTTGACGGGCGCGCCTGGCAGGTAGCCGAAGGGCTACGGCTCACGCTTGATGCGACGGGCAACGATCTCCGCGTCGGTCAGCCGCAGGCAGACGGGCTGCTGCGCGGGCAAAGCCGCATCCGGTTCGCCGGTGTGCATAACGACGATGTGCTGACCATCGACACGGCCACTGTCGATGCAACGACGCTGAACCTCACCGCGACAGGGCGTTATGCGCCCGGGAATACCGATGTGTCGCTTGACGGGGCATTCACTGACCTTTCCGTTCTGGGCCAGGGATATGGCGGCGCGGGCACGGCGACGGCACGGGTTCATGATACGCCGGAAGGTCTCCGGCTTGAGACGAACGTCTCCGGCCAGGACCTGCGGGTGGGTCAGCAGCAGGCAGATGGCCTGCTTCGGGGGCAGAGCCGCATCGACCTAGCCGCTGTGCAGAATGGCGAGCGGATTACCATCGACCGGCTCGCGGTGAATGCGACGACGCTCAAGCTCACGGCGAGTGGCCGCTACGATCCCGACGACACCGACTTGCAGGCCGCGTTCAGCTTCTCCGATCTGGGTGTGCTCGGCAGTGGGTTCCGCGGCGCGCTTACGGCCGATGCCCGCGCTCTCAGCGAGCCGGGCGGTATCCGCATCACCGCCGACAGCCGGGCCTCCGGTCTCGCCCTCGGCGGCCAGCCGGAGGTGAACGCGCTTCTGAGGGGCGACGGCACGCTCGCCCTCAATGTTCTGCGTGGGCCTGACGGCTTTCTGCAGATCGACCGCTTCGCCTTCCAGAACCCGCAGCTTTCCGCGAATGTGAACGGCGAGGTTCAGGGCGAGGCGCGCAACGTGACCGTTGATGCGCGGCTGAACAACCTTGCCATCCTCGTGCCCGGCTTCCCGGGGCCGGTCACCCTGCGGGGGACTGTCGTCGATGCGGAGAACCAGCTCCGCCTCAACCTCGCGGCACAGGGTCCGGGTCAGATCGACACCCGGCTGACCGGAACCATGGCGCGGGACTTCTCCCGCTCCGATCTTGCGCTCACCGGCTCCTCCCAGCTCGGGTTGATTAACCCGTTCCTCGGCGCGCGTTCCGCTCAGGGACTGGTGCGGTTCGACCTGACGATGAACGGCCCTCTCGGGCTCAACGCTCTCGGCGGCACGGTGACGGCCAGCAATCTGCGCATCGTCGATCCGGCACTGAACATCGCGCTGAGCGGCGGCACCGCGCGGGCGACGCTTGCCTCCGGCACCGCCCGGATAGACGCGACCACCAGCGTCGAGGGCGGCGGTACGCTGAGCGCCGCAGGAACGATCGCCATGACTGCGCCCTTTACTGCCAATCTTCAGGTCAGCGCGCGGGAGGCACGGCTGCAGGATCCGCAGCTCTACACAACCTCTCTCACAGGATCGGTCGCGATTACCGGCCCGCTGACGGGAGGGGCAAGGATCGCGGGCACGATGAACCTCGGGCAGACGGATGTGCGTGTGCCCTCCAGCTTCGGCGGTACGTTCACCATCCCCACGATCCGTCATATCGCGGAGCCCTCCGCAGTGCGCGCCACGCGGGTGCGGGCTGACCTCATCCAGACCCAATCGGGTTCCTCCGGGGGGGGGAGCGGTATTTTCACACTCGATGTGACGATAAACGCGCCCAGCCGCATCTTCATCCGCGGGCGTGGGCTGGATGCGGAACTTGGCGGCGCCATCCATGTCGGCGGCACGACCGCGAACATCGTTCCCTCCGGGCAGTTCGAGCTGATCCGGGGACGGCTGGACTTTCTGGACCGCCGGTTTGACCTGACGAGCGGCAGCTTCTTCCTGCAAGGGAACTTCGATGCCTTCATCAACCTCACGGCACCGACCAATACCAACCGGGGCCTGACCGCGATCATCAACGTCACCGGTCCGGTCAACGATCCCGACATTAACATCACGTCCAATCCGTCCCTCCCGGAGGAGGAGGTGCTGGCGCAGATCATCTTCGGGCGCGACCTCTCCACCATCTCGCCGCTGCAGGCCGCGCAACTGGCCTCTGCCGTCGCCACCCTTGCAGGGAGCGGGGGAGATGGCCTTGTGGGGCGCTTCCGCAAGAGCGTGGGTCTGGATGACTTCGATGTCGTGACCGATGAGGAAGGCAATACAGGCGTGAAAGCGGGTCGTTACCTATCGGACAACATCTATACCGAAGTCGTCGTGGGGTCGGGTAATCAGACGCAGATCAACCTCAACCTCGACCTCAGCCGGTCGTTCACGGTTCGGGGCAGCGTGGGGGAAGACGGCAACACCGGCATCGGCATCTATTTCGAACGCGACTACTGACCCCGGCGCGCGACTACCGACCCTTGCAGATGTGAAGCGGGCAACATCCCGCTTCATTCACCCTCCGCTTGACTCGCGAACGCATGCAACCCGGAAACGTTCCACAAAAACGCATTGATTTTGTTTATTTTTCCATGGAACGCCCACGGTTGCGCAGACGTTAGGCAATTGTAAGTCCTGCGCACAGGACAGGCCCAACGAAAGGACCGTTCGATGAAAAAATTCCTTGTGACCACTGCCATCGTTGCGATGACCTCCATGCCGGCGCTCGCGCAGACCGCGCCTGCCGGAGGCACACCGGTGGTTGTCGAGGCGGAAGCCGTGTTCCTTGGAACCGCGATGCCCGAGGCGCTCTATGCCGACGATCTTATCGGCAAGCGGCTCTACACCAGCGATGTGGAAGTGGAAGTAAGCGCCAATTCGGCCGAACTTTCGCGTGACTGGCATCATGTCGGCAACATCAATGACCTTGTGTTGTCTCGCGAGGGTCAGATTGAGGCCGTTCTGGTCGATGTCGGTGGCTTCCTCGGGATCGGCGCCCGCACCGTCGCTGTGAACATGGACTCCATCCGTATCATTCCCGACGGCGAGAACCCGAGCGATTACTTCCTGGTGTTCACCGCAACGCGTGACGTTCTAGAGAATGCCCCGGAATATCAACGTCCCGAGCGGATGAGAAACATGGATGCCGCAACAAATGCCACGGGCGCTGCGGCGACGGGTATGGCAGCGACGGGAGCGGCCGCCGGGGCGCGCACCGGTTGGATGACGCCGAACGAAGGTTATGAGCGTGTGAAAACCGCGGGCCTTACTGCAGAACAGCTCAAGGGCGTGAAAGTTTATGACGCGAACAACACCGATGTCGGCTCCGTATCCGATTTCGTGATGACCCCGGATGGTCGCGTCGATCAGGTGATCGTCGATGTCGGCGGCTTCCTCGGGATCGGCGCAAAACCCGTGGCCCTGCCTTTCAACGAGATGGACGTTCACAAGCAGGTCGATGGGAACACCTACCGGGTTTATGTTTCCATGACCAAGGAGCAGCTTGAGGCGCTTCCGCGCCACGAAAGCTGAGCGCTTCCATCAGCAAAACGGAAAGGCCCGCGATGATCGCGGGCCTTTTTGGTAAGCGCTTCCATCCGGCGCTTGCCCAGACCGCCGCTTGCGCCATCCTCTCTCGTGCACATTCATGGATGCAGGAGAAGCGAATGTCCGATCTGATCGTGGTCGCCTTCAATGACGAGGCGACAGCCTTTGAACTGCGGGCTGAGCTGGCCAAATTGCAGAAGGACTACCTTCTGGAGATGGATGACATTGTTGTGGTCACCCATGACGAGAACGGCAAGGTCAAACTGCATCAAGCCGTCAACATGACTGCCGCCGGCGCGGCGACGGGGTCGCTCTGGGGTCTTCTGGTAGGGGTTCTGTTTCTCAACCCGATCCTGGGGGTAGCAGTGGGTGCCGGTGCCGGTGCGCTTTCCGGTGCATTCACGGACATCGGCATCGACGACAAGGTCATGAAACAGATCGGCGAGACGCTGACCCCCGGCACCGCCGCGGTCTTTGCGCTGATCCGCTCCGCCACCGCGGACAAGGTGATGACCTCGCTTGAGCCGTTCCGGGCGAAGGGCAAGATCATCCGCACCTCGCTTTCCAATGAATCCGAGCAGAAACTGAAGGATTTCTTTGAAAAATCGCAGGCGCAGCCGCCGGCGGTTACGAGCTGAGCAAATATCTCGCACGGGGTGGCCCCGAAAGGTTATAGTTGGTCTGGCCGGGTATCGCCCGACGGACGGTTACAGAAAACGTTTTGGGGGACGCTCATCCCATGGCACTTTTCAACTTGCTAAAGGGCGAGTTCATCGACGTCATCGCATGGACGGATGATACCCGCGATACCATGGTCTGGCGCTTCGAGCGTTATGGCCACGCTATAAAATACGGCGCGAAGCTTACGGTGAGGGAAGGTCAGGCCGCGGTTTTCGTGCATGAGGGGCAGATCGCCGATGTCTTCGGTCCTGGCCTCTACATGCTGGAAACCAACAACCTGCCGATCCTCACCACGCTTCAGCACTGGGACCACGGCTTCCAGTCGCCGTTCCTGTCGGAAGTCTATTTCGTCAACACCACCCGGTTCAACGATCTGAAATGGGGGACGAAGAACCCGATCATCTGCCGCGACCCGGAATTCGGCGTGGTGCGGATCCGGGCCTTCGGCACCTATTCCGTCCGCGTCACCGATCCTGCGAAATTCATCCGGGAGATCGTGGGCACCGACGGTCAGTTCACGTCCGATGAAATCACCTTCCAGATCCGCAATGTCATCGTGCAGGAATTCTCCCGCGCCGTGGCATCGTCGCGGATCCCGGTGCTGGACATGGCGGCGAACGCCGCTGATCTCGGCCGTATCGTGGCGGAGGCCATCGCCCCCACCATCGCCAACTACGGCCTGACACTGCCAGAGCTTTACGTGGAGAACATCTCCCTCCCCGATGAGGTGGAGGCCGTGCTCGACAAACGGACCTCCATGGGCATCCTGAAGGGCGATCTGGCCGCCTATACGCAGATTTCCGCGGCCGAGGCCATGACGCGCGCCGCGGGCACACCGGGAAGCGGGATGGGTGACGGGATCGGCGCGGGTCTCGGCATGGCGATGGGCATGAACATGGCGCGGAGCGGGCCATGGGGCATGGCGCCTGCGGAAGCAGCAGCCCCCCCTCCCCCGCCGCCCGTGGACAAGGTCTGGCACCTCGCCATCGACGGAGAGGCGAAGGGACCGTTTTCCCGTGCCTCTCTCGGGCGACAGGCGACGGACGGCAGCCTGACGCGGCAGACGCTGGTCTGGACAGCGGGGCAGGATGGTTGGAAGCCTGCTGGAGAAATCCCTGAACTTGCGCAGCTTTTCACGGTCGCGCCTCCGCCGCCTCCCCCCCTGCCACCCACGGGCGGGGCCTGATCGCGAATGGCAAGCGATATCCCGCGCGTCTCCCGTCAGGGCGGCGCGGGGGCGGAAAAGGGGGTGACCACGCGTCCCGAGGGGCTCCATTTCCCCTGCTCCTCCTGCGGGGCCGATCTGGTGTTCCAGCCGGGGCAGACCTCTCTCGTCTGCCCTTATTGCGGGCATGTGCAGGATATTCCCGGCGCCACCGCCGCCGAACGGCGCCGCGCGCTGGCAGAGATCGACTACCGCGCGGCGATCGAACGGCGGCTTCCCAATGCGCTGGACGATATCCAGATACTTGCCTGCCCCAACTGCGGCGCCAAGATCGAGGTGGACGCGAACCTCCGCGCCACCACATGCCCCTTCTGTGCCACCGCGCTGGTCGGCGAACCGGCGATGGAGCAGTTGTTCCGGGCGCAGGCGGTCGTGCCCTTCGCCATCACGGAGGAACGGGCGCTGAGCCTCATGACGAGCTGGCTCGGCTCGCTCTGGTTCGCGCCGAACGGGCTTAGACAATATGCGCGCAAGGACAAGCGGCTCACCGGGATATACGTGCCTTACTGGACCTTCGACGCGCGAACGGAGACACAGTATCGCGGCCTGCGCGGCACCGTCTATGTCGAGTATCAGACCGTCACCGTGATGGTGGATGGCCGCCCCCAGCAGCAACAGCAGCCGGTGCAGAAAATCCGCTGGACGCCTGTCGCGGGCCGGGTCGCACGGGAGTTCGACGATGTGCTTGTCGTCGCCTCCACCAGCCTGCCCCGGCGGGAGGCGGAGGATTTGGAGCCATGGAACCTTGGCTCCCTCCAACCTTATGCGCCGGAATATCTCGCCGGCTTCTTCTCCGAAGGCTACACGGTCGATCTGGAGGACGGCCACGCGATGGCCCGGCAGAAGATGGATGCGGTGATCGAGGGCGACATCCGCCGCGACATCGGCGGTGATGCCCAGCAGATACAGGCCGTCAGAACCGATGCGCAGGGCGAGACGTTCAAGCATATCCTGCTGCCCGTCTGGACTGCGGCCTACAAATACAGCGGGCGGAGCTTCACCTTCGTCGTCAACGGCCAGACCGGCGAGGTGCAGGGCCAGCGTCCCTATTCGCCATGGAAGATCGCCGGTGCGGTGATCGTGGCGCTTCTGCTTGTCCTGCTGTTCATGTGGCTTGCGGAGCAGCAGGGCATGCTGCGCTGACCGCCTGCGCCATTGACAAGCCCTGCCCATTCGCCGCAACAGGGCGCATCGCCCCAGCCCCCCGGAGAGCCCATGCGCATTCTGGCCGAAGCCCGTTTCCCCGAACTCCCCCATCCCTATTTCGGCAAGGTCCGCGACAATTACGACCTGCCGGACGGGAGGCGTATCATCATCTCCTCCGACCGGCTGTCGGCCTTTGACCGGATCCTTGCCTGCATCCCGTGGAAGGGCCAGGTGCTGACCCAGACGGCGCGCTACTGGTTCGAGCGGACGGCAGACATCTGCCCGAACCATGTGCTCTCCTATCCCGATCCGAACGTGGTGGTCGGCAAGCGGCTCACCATCCTGCCCGTGGAAGTGGTCGTGCGCGGCTATCTGGCGGGCACCACGGGAACCTCTATCCTCACCCTCTACAGGAAGGGGGAGCGGGAGATGTATGGCCACCGCTTCCCTGACGGGCTGCGCGACAACGAGAAACTTCCCAAGCCGATCCTGACGCCCACCTCCAAGGAGTTCGACGGCGGGCATGACGCACCCCTCACCCCGAAGGAGATCGCGGAAGGCGGTCTGCTCACGCAGGAGCAGTGGGAAACGCTGTCGATCTATGCTCTCGGCCTCTTTGCCCGCGGACAGGAGATCGCGGCGCAGCGCGGGTTGATCCTCGTCGATACGAAATACGAATTCGGTCTGGACGAGGACGAGAACATCGTGCTGGCCGACGAAATCCACACGCCTGACAGCTCCCGCTACTGGCTGGCGGAGGGCTATGACGAGGCATTCGCCACCGGCAAGCGCCCGCCCTCCTTCGACAAAGACTTCGTGCGCGCCTGGGTGGCGGAGCGCGTCGATCCCTACACCGATCCGATCCCCGAGATTCCGGCGGAGCTGATCGAGGCGACCTCCCGCGTCTATATCGAGGCCTATGAGCGCATCACGGGCGAAACCTTCGTGCCAGACACCAGCGGTGCCACGCCGGTTGACCGGGTGCGCGACAACCTCGCCCGCGCCTTCCCCCAATACTTCGGCGCATGAGAGCGGTCGTCCAGCGGGTCAGCGAAGCCTCCGTCACCGTCGCAGGAGAGGTCGTGGGGAGGACCGGCCCCGGTTTTCTCGTCCTCCTCTGCGCGATGCGGGGGGATGACCGGATGAAGGCGGAGCAGATGGCAGCGAAGATCGTCAAGCTCCGCATCTTTGAGGATGACGCGGGCAAGATGAACCTGTCTCTCCGCGAGACAGGCGGCTCGGTGCTGTTGGTGAGCCAGTTCACGCTCGGCGCGGATACGCGCGGCAACCGTCCGGGCTTCACCCCCGCAGCACCGCCGGAGGAGGCGGAGCCGCTCTATCTGCACGTGGCCGACCGCATCCGTGCGGAAGGTATCCGGGTTGAGACAGGCGTCTTCGGCGCAGAGATGCGGGTGGCTCTGGTCAACGAGGGGCCGGTGACGATCTGGCTCGACCTTTAGCAGGGCGCCGAAAAAAGCCTCCGGGTCGGTGCGGGAGTGGAAAGCGGCCGCAATCTGCGGAGATCCAGCCCGAAATCCATGGCATTCCTGGTGATTCCGCGGCTGATCCCGATTTTCAGAGCTTTTACAGCAGCCTGTCAGGCGGCTGCGGAAGACGGCATCGAGATCCGCGCCGGCGCAAGAATCGTTCGCTATCCGACGAAATCTCTCGGGGTGTTCCCGGGGCAACTTCCCCAGCAGAGTCGCTTCCGCAGCCTGTCAGCCGGCCGGCGTGGCGGCCTGCCGCTGACGCTTGCGCTCAAGCCCAAGCTGCCGCTCCCGCCATATGATGAGCAGCCCTGCCGTGACCACCAGCGATGCCCCCCAGAGCATCGTCAGCGTCGGCACTTCACCGAAGAACATGTACCCGATCGCCAGCGCGAAGATCATCGAGACATATTCGAACGGCGCCACGACCGAGGCATCGGCATAGCGATAGGCGGTGGTGATGAAGATCTGCGCGACCCCGCCCAGCAGGCCCGCCATGACGAGCAGCCAGAACTCCGTCCGCGTCGGCACCACCCACCCGGGAATGGTCAAAAGCGACAGCAGGGTGGAAAACAGCGAGAAGTAGAACACGATGGCGGAGACGGATTCCGTCACCACCAGCCGCCGGAGCAGCACCTGCACCAGCGCCGCGCAGGTGGCGCTTCCCAGCGCGATGAAGGCGCCCGCGGTCTCCCGCTCCGACAGCATGCCGCTCCCGAAGGCGGAAAGCCGCGGCGACAGGACGATCAGCACGCCCGCCAGCCCGAGGAGCACGCAGGAGATGCGGAACCCCCGCACCACCTCCCCCAGAAAGAGCGAGGCGAAAACCACGGTCAGCAGGGGCGCGGCATAGCCGATCGCCGTGACCTCCGGCAGCGGCAGAAGGCCCGCCGACCAGAAGTTGAGCGTCATGGAAGCGGTGCCGATCACGCCGCGCCACAAATGCCCGAAGGGGTTTTTCGTGCGCAGGCCCACGCCGAGCTGCTTTGTCGCGCCCAGCCAGATCACGATGACAAGGACTGCGAAGAAGGACCGGAAAAACACGATCTGCCCGGTGGGCACATGCTCCGTCGTGGCTTTGACAAGCGCGAGCATCACGATGAAGAGCAGCACCGAGGCGATCTTGAGGCCGATGCCGTAGAACACGTTCATGGAAAAATCCGGGAGCCTTGCCCCTTTGGCTTGCGACGATTCGGTCGGACGATCAAGCACGCATTCCATCTTTCGGATAGCTCTTGCAGCAAAGCCACGCTAGCATCCGCCCCGTGAGGAGAATGCCATGATCGAAGCTGGCCAGCCCGCCCCGGATTTCACCTTGCCGCTGAGCGACGGGAGCAGCGTGACGCTTTCGGCCCTGCGCCCGCGCAAGGTGGTCGTGTATTTCTACCCCAAGGCAGACACACCCGGCTGCACGACGGAGGCGCTCGATTTCTCGGCCCTGCTGCCGGATTTCGACGCGGCAGGGACGACGGTCATCGCCATTTCCAAGGATCCAGTCGCTGCGCATGAGAAGTTCGCCCGGAAGCATGGCCTGTCCGTGCTGCTGGCCTCCGATGCGGAGGGCGACACGGCGGAGCGCTACGGGGTCTGGGGCGAGAAGAAGATGTACGGCCGCACCTTCATGGGTCTGACGCGGGCGACCTTCCTGATCGACGGTGGTGGAAAGGTCGCAAGGGTGTGGCCGAAAGTGAAGGTCGCCGACCACGCGGCGGAGGTGCTGAAAGCCGCGCAGGAGTTGCGTTAGAAGCAAGTGATTCTCCTGCAACGATTTACTGATAATCTGCACGACCGAATGAAACCGGCAAGATCTCGCCGACAATAACCCCCCTTTGGCAAGACGGCGCCATGAAATGTCGTGGATTGTTGCTCGTCCATCCCATCGCCAGTAAGGACCGGGGATGTGAAGCCCCGGAAGTGGCCTTCACCCTCCTTACTGAAAACGACATACGGGACAGTAGTGTGACGGGGCGTCTGACCAACCGACTGAATGCCGCGCTTGAGCGCCGCCTGCCCGAGAAACGGGTCTTCCTGAAATCCGACACGGAAACGCGGTTCATCCGCCTCCGCCCGCTGACACAGGCGGCTCTGCTTGCCGGGACCACCCTGGTTGTCGGCTGGACGATCCTGTCCTCTGCAGTGTTCGTGATGGATGCCATCGGGGCGGGCGGTGTCCGGGAGCAGGCCCGGCGGGAGCAGATGGTCTATGAGGCCCGGCTGAACGACCTGTCGGAAGAACGGGATCAGCGGGCGGCGGAAGCATCTGCGGCACACGAGCGGTTCAATGTCGCTCTCGGCGGTGTCTCCGATATGCAGACGGCGCTCCTGTCCTCCGAAGACCGTCGCAAGGAACTGGAAACCGGGCTTGAAGTGGTGCGCCAGTCGCTGCGCAAGGCCCTTACGGAGCGCGACGATGCGCGCACCCAGCTTGCCCTGCTCCAGACGGAAGTCGATCAGAAGCAGGACGAGGGCCTGACCGCCGCCCGGCTTGAGGATGAGCGGCGCACGCTCGACTATCTCACCGCCGCGCTCAGCACGACTGCCTCAGAGCGGGACAAACTCTCCCAGCAGGCGACGGAAGCCCAGCAGCAGGCGGACATGCTCGCCCTTGAAAAGCGGCTGATGCAGGATCGCAACGAGCAGATCTTCGCACGGCTGGAAGAGGCGGTCAGCGTTTCCATGGAACCGCTGGACAAGATGTTCAAGTCGGTGGGACTGTCGGCCAGCAAGGTCATCACAGAGGTGAAGCGCGGCTACAACGGCCAAGGCGGGCCGCTGGTGCCGATGGGGATTTCCACCAAAAGCTCCCCCCTCGACGCGGATACCGAGCGGGCCAATGGTGTGCTCGGCTCGCTCGACCAGATCAACCTCTACCGTATGGCGGCGGAGAAGGTGCCCTTTGCGCTCCCCCTCCAGACCGCGTTCCGTTACAGCTCCGGCTTTGGCGGACGCTCCGACCCGTTCCGCAAGAGCCGCGCGCGGCATGACGGGGTGGATATGGCCGGCGCGCACGGGAGTCCCATTCTTTCCACCGGCGAAGGGGTCGTCACCTTTGCCGGCTGGGCGTCGGGCTATGGTAATCTGGTCAAGATCCAGCACGATTTCGGCCTGGAAACCCGCTATGGCCACATGTCCAAAATCCGCGTGAAGGTCGGGCAAAAGGTGTCGCGCGGGGACCGGATCGGTGATATGGGCAGTACAGGACGCTCGACCGGCACCCATCTGCATTATGAGGTGCGCGTCGGCGGAACCCCTGTGAACCCGATGACCTACATCAAGGCGGCACAAGATGTTTTCTAAGAGCAGGATTCAGGAACCGGGACCGAAGGCCACAGAGCCCGCAGCGGATGTTCCGGTCGCGAAAGGCAGCATGGACTACGCAAGCACGACCCCCAAGACCAAACCTCCCGCCTCGGTTCTCTCTTCCGACCTGACGGTGACGGGCAACATCAAGACGAGCGGCGACATTCAGGTCGAAGCGAATGTGGAGGGTGACATCCGCGCCCATCTGCTGACCGTGGGGGAACAAGCCACGATCAAGGGGGAGATCGTCGCGGACGATATCGTCATCAACGGCCGAGTGATCGGGCGGGTCCGTGGCCTGAAAGTCCGCCTGACCTCCACCGCACGGGTGGAAGGCGACATCATCCACAAGACCATCGCCATCGAATCCGGTGCGCATTTCGAAGGTTCCGTGCAGCGGCAGGAAGACCCGCTCTCCAACGGCAAACCGGCAGCCCTTGCGGCACCCGGCGCCGTTGACGCGGTCTGAACACGCTTCACGCTGAAGTTCGAAAAGGCGCCTCTCGGGGCGCCTTTTGCATTTTCTAGATCAGCGGGATTGGGCGGAATCCCGGATGTAGTTCACCAGCATCCGCGTGGATGCGTCACGCTTTTCCGCGCCCTGTTTGCCCTGAACCACGGGAACCAGCGTCGCGGCAAGCTCCTTGCCCAGCTCCACACCCCATTGGTCGAAACTGTTTATGCCAAGGATAACCCCTTCCACAAACACGCGGTGCTCATAAAGGGCGATGATCTGGCCCAACACAAAGGGGGTGAGCAGCCGATAGATCAGCGTGGTGGAGGGACGGTTGCCCACGAATACCCGGTGGCGCGCCTGCCGCTCCAGTTCCGCTCCCGTCAACCCTTGGGCGGCCACCTTCGCACGCGCCTCCTCAAGGCTCCGCCCCCGGACAAGCGCCTCCGCCTGCGCAAGACAGTTGGAGATGAGAAGCTGGTGCTGATAGTTGTACTCCGGCTCGTGCCCCTCTGCTGCAACAAGGAATTCGCAAGGCACGATGCGCGTTCCCTGATGGATGAGCTGGAAGAAGGCGTGCTGCCCGTTGGTTCCCGGCTCCCCCCAGACGATCGGGCCGGAGTTCACCGTGAGATCCGAGCCATCCATCCGCACCCGCTTGCCGTTCGACTCCATGTCGAGCTGCTGGAGGTAGGCGGCCAGTCGCGACAGGCGCTGATCATAGGGCAGCACGGCGCGGGTCGCATAGCCGCAGACCTGCGCATGCCAGATGCCGATCAAGGCCAGCATGACGGGGATATTGTCGACCAGCGGCGCGGTGCGGAAATGCTCGTCCATCGACTGACCACCGGCGAGGAAGCGCCGGAAACTCTCGCTGCCGATGGCGATCATCAGGCTGAGGCCGATCGGCCCCCACATCGAGTAGCGCCCGCCCACCCAATCCTCGAATCCGAAGACCCGCTCCTCCGGGATACCAAAGGCGCAGGTCTTTTCCAGCGAGGTGGACAGCGCCACGAAATGGCCTGCGGGCTCCAGGACCGTGCCCGAAAGCCAGCGGCGCGCGGCCTCCGCATTGGCCATCGTCTCCTGCGTCGTGAAGGTCTTGGAAGCGACGATGAACAGGGTCGAATGGGGGTCGAGCGCATCCAGCGTATCGTGGATATGCGCGCCATCGACGTTGGAGACGAAATGCACCCGTGGCCCGGTGTGATAGGGCCGAAGCGCGATCGTCGCCATCGCCGGGCCAAGATCGGAGCCACCGATACCGATGTTGACCACATCCGTCACCCGGCGGCCTGCCACGCGGAACCGCCCGGATCGCACATGCTCGGCAAAGCGGCACATCCTGTCCAGCGTTTCCCGCACCTCGGGCATCACGTCCTGTCCGTCAACCACAACCTCCCGGTCGAGATCGCGGAGCGCGGTATGCAGGACGGCGCGGTCTTCGGTTTCGTTGATCTTGTCCCCGCGGAACATCGCTTCCCGCCGGTCCATGACGCCGGTTTCCCGCGCGAGCTTCAGCAGCAGGTCCCGCCCCTCATGGTCGAGGTTGGTCTTGGAATAATCGAACAGAAGGTCGCCCAGCCGGATGGAGAACTCCTCCACCCTTTCATCGGTCAGCAGCGACAGGATCGTGCGGTCTTCGTGGCTCTCCCGATAGGCGGAAAGCTCTTTCCAAAGCGTCATAGTTTACTCCGACCAGTGAATGCGCGCGCGGTCCAGCACAAGGGCGACAGGCGCCTTCAGCGCCCCTGCCCCCGCCGATCCGCCTTGCGGCAGGCCCTGCAGGGCCTTCCGTTTGTCGTGGCCCGCGATCAGCAGATGCACCTGCCGCGCATCCGCCAGAACCTCCGCCGACAGGCTCACCCGCGGCTCGCCTGCCGCTGCGGCCCGGATTTCCACCACCGGGGGAGCATCGAGCGCAAACGCGGCCTTCAGCCCCTCTGCCCCCGGAAACAGGGAGGCGACATGCAAATCCGCCCCCATGCCGAGCAGCAGGACATCTATGGGGAGAAGCGCGCTAACCGCTTCCCGCACCGTCTCCGCATCCTCGCCCCAAAGCGGCTGGAAACCGGCCGAACTGGCGGGCCCGGTGACCAGCCGCTCCCGGATCAGCCGTGCGTTGGAACGGTCGGAGTCCTCGGGCACCTGACGTTCGTCCGTAGGCAGGACCGTCACCCGCGCCCAATCGAGGGGCACGGCGGACAGCAGGTCAAAGACCGGGCCGGGCGTCGTCCCCCCCGGCACGGCAAGCGTGACGCGGTCCTGTGTTTCAAGCGCGGCCTCCAGATCGGCGGCGATGGCTTCGGCAGCACCGGCGGCCCATTGGGCGCGGTCGGGATAGTCGATGAAATCCAACTCGTCCTCCTTGCGGCTTGGTCAGCCTGTGCGCATCTCGCGCCAGCGGCGCCCATCCCGATGCATGAGCATCAGCGCCTCCTCCGGGCCAGTGCTTCCGGGATCATACAGGTTCGGGCGGTCGCCGCGCCCTTCGACCGCCGCAAGGACCGGGTCGGCCCAGGCCCAGGCGGCCTCAACCTCATCCCCGCGCATGAACAGCGTCTGGTTGCCCCGGATCACATCCATGATGAGGCGCTCGTAGGCGTCGGGCATATCGGTCCCCTCCTCCCCCAGCGCCTCAGCGAAAGACATGTCGAGCGGCACCTGAACCAGACGCATTCCGCCCGGCCCGGGTTCCTTGATCATCACTTCAAGCGTGATGCCCTCATTCGGTTGCAGACGGATGACCAGCGTGTTCGCGCGCCAGCCTTCGGCCTCGTCGAAAAGCGAATGCGGCGGCTCCTTGAAGACGACCGCGATTTCCGACGTCCGGGCCCGCAGCCGCTTGCCGGTGCGCAGGTAGAAGGGCGTGCCCTTCCAGCGCCAGTTGGAGATCCGGCAGCGCAGCGCGATGAAGGTCTCCGTCCGGCTGGAGGCGGCCTGAATGTCCTGAAGATAGCTCGCCATGCCGCTGGCCGCGGTATACTGCCCGCGAACGATGTCTTCCGACCCCACCGGATCCAATGCACGGATCACCTTCAGCTTCTCATCCCGCACGGCATCGGGGTCGAAGTGATAGGGGGGCTCCATCGCGATGAGACAGAGGAGCTGCATCATGTGGTTCTGCACCATGTCCCGCATGGCGCCCGCATCATCGTAATAGCCTGCACGCCCCGCGACGCCGACCGTCTCGGCCACGGTGATCTGCACGTGATCGACATACTGGGCGTTCCACAGCGGCTCGAACAGGATGTTGGCGAAACGCACCGCCATCAGGTTCTGCACCGTTTCCTTGCCCAGATAGTGATCGATCCGGTAGATCTGGCCTTCATCGAAATGCCGCGCCAGAACGGCGTTCAGCGCCCGCGCGGTGGACAGGTCATGGCCGAAGGGTTTTTCCACCACGATCCGGCTGTCGCGATCAGCGATCCCGTGGTTGTGCAGCCGTTCCGCCAGCGCACCGAACAGGCTGGGCGCGACGGAAAAGTAAAAGGCATGCACCACGCCGGGGCGGATCCGGGTGGCCAGCTCCTTCCATCCCTCCTCCCCCGTCGCATCGATGGGCACATAGGACAGGTGAGCGATGAAGCGGTCCAGCGCATCCGTATTGCTTTTCGCGCCGTTCACGAATTCAAGAACGGCGTCCCGGGCGAAGCCGCGAAACTCCTCCTCCGTCATGGAGGAGCGCGCAGCGCCGATGACCCGCGCGCCTTCCGGCATCTGACCATCCAGGAAGCGGCGGTAAAGCGACGGGAAGATCTTTCGACGGGCGAGATCACCCGTTCCGCCGAAAACCACGAGGTCGAAGGGATCGACCGGGATGATACGCGAGACCATTTTCTTCCTTTGCGACCGCACGATGGAAAGACCGCCTCCCCCAACGATTTCCGAGTCGGACTGTAGCATTCATGCGGTTAATGGAAAGTGGGGATACCGGCCGGTCCTATTCGGCCATCACGCAGAGGATCTCGAAAAGCAGCGAGGCCGCGAGCCAGGCCGTCCCACCCGACTGATCGAAGGGGGGCGAGACCTCGACCAGATCGGCGCCCGCGAAGGTGAGCCCCCTCAGTTCCCGCACAACGGAAAGCGCCTGAAATGCGTTCGGCCCACCCACTTCGGGCGTACCGGTGCCCGGGGCAAAGGTCGGATCGACGAAGTCGATGTCATAGGAGAGATAAGCCGGCTCCTCCCCCACGATGCTGCGCGCCTCCGCCATGACATCGGGAATGCCGCGGGCAAAGAATTCCTCGATGCGGATGATGCGGATGCCGTTCGCACGGGCGAAGTCGATGTCATCGCTGTCATAGCAGGTGCCCCGGATGCCGATCTGCACCATGCGCTGCGGGTCCAAAAGCCCCTCCTCCACCGCGACACGGAACGGGTTGCCATGGGTCAGGGCGCGGCCACCGAAATAGGGCGGATAGAGATCGGTATGGCTGTCGAAATGCACGAGACCAAGAGGCCCCTCCGCCGCCAGCGCCCGCAGCACCGGCAATGTGCAGAGATGATCGCCGCCCACCGAAATGGGCCGGATGTCCGTGGCGCGCAGGCGGGAGATGGCCTCCGTGATGCGGGCGAGGGTATCCGTCGTATCCACGGGATTCGGCCCGACATCGCCCAGATCGGCGCAGTTCCGGGCCTCGAACGGACGGAGGCCGGTGACGGGATGCTGCGCCCGGATCATGGTGGAGGCGTCACGGACCTGCCTTGGCCCGTGCCGCGCCCCGGGGCGATTGGAGGTGCCCCCGTCCCACGGCAGGCCGATGAAGCCGATATCGACATCCGCACGGCGGGGATGCTCCGGCGTCACATACGGCAGGCGCATGAAGGTCGGCACACCGGCAAAGCGCGGCAGGCTCATGCCGGAGACCGGCTGAAAGAAATTGTCTGTCATGATGTCCCTGTGTCTGGTCCGCCGGACGTCTTATGCGTCCAGTTCGGCATCCCAGTATAGGAAGTCCATCCACGTCTCGTGAAGATGGTTCGGCGGAAAACGGCGACCGTGGTTGTGCATCTCATCCGCCGTCGGCGGTTTCGGCGGGCGGGTGAGGCGCATTCCAGCCTGTTTGAGCGACTTGTTGCCCTTGCGCAGGTTGCAGGGGGAACAGGCGGCCACCACGTTTTCCCAGCTCGTGACCCCGCCACGGGAGCGGGGAACCACATGATCGAAGGTGAGATCCCCGCGCGAGCCGCAATACTGGCAACAGAATTCGTCCCTCAGAAAAAGATTGAAGCGCGTGAAAGCCACGCGCTTCTGGGGTTTGACGAATTCTTTCAGCACCACGACGGAGGGTATTCGGAACTGCGCCCTCTGGCTCCGCACGGTCTGGTCGTATTCCGCGACGATGGACACCCTGTCGAGAAACACCGCCTTCACCGCCTCCTGCCAGGGCCAGAGCGAGAGGGGGTAGTAGGACAGCGGGCGGTAATCGGCATTCAGAACCAGCGCCGGGAAATGCCTGAGCGACGCCGGCTCCCGCACGAAACTCGTCCTGAAATCGCCATCCATACGCGCCACACTCCCTGCTGCGGAGCACCGGGCAGAGCCGGTTTGGGGGGGCAGGAGCACCGCCCCGACAGCGTCACTATATCTGGCGTTCTCCATCAGGCAAGCCCCGCGATGCGGTGGGTTCGCCAAAGGAATGCCAGCAATCGGTGACAGTTGCGTGACGAGCTTCCCGCCAAGGCTTTCCGGGAAGGGCTTCCCCGGCCGATCGCCCGGCTGCGGTCCCCGGCAGGCTCAGACGGGAAGCACGTTGCGGAGGAACTGCATGGCGACGGACAGGCCATCGGGCGCGATCCCGTGCCCCACCCCGGGGGAGGTATGTGTATACACCTCGAACTCCGCATGGGTCAGGGCGTCGGCGGCGCGGGACATATCCTCATAGGGAACCATCTCGTCCCGGTCGCCATGGACGAGCAGAACGGGCGGCCGGCTGACCGTTTCGGCGGCAAGACGCTCGGGCTGGAGCAGCCTGCCGGAGAAGCCGACGACGCCCGCCATCTGCGCCTTGCGGCGCGGCGCCACGTGCAGACTCATCATCGTGCCCTGCGAAAAGCCGACCAGCGCCAGCGCGGAGGCAGAAAGCCCCTCCTCCGCGAGTCTCGCATCCAGAAAGGCGTCGAGATCGGCCACGGCGGCCTCGAAGCTCACCCGTGCAACTTCCTCCGGAGAGCCGTCGAGCCGGGGGATGGGAAACCACTGGTAGCCGAAAGGGTTGCCCAGCGAGCGCTCCGGCGCGTTGGGCGCGACGAACACCGTATCGGGCAGATGCGGGCCGAGCGGCTCGGCCAGCCCCAGCAGATCGGCACCATCCGCGCCATAGCCGTGCAGAAAGACGACAAGACTTTTCGCCTTGCCCGAACGTGCGGCCTTCCGACCGAATTCCAGATCGCGCGTCATCTGATACCCTCCCTCTGCTTGGCCACCCGGTAGTAGGCCCAGAGCAGACGGGCCGCAACTCCCCGCCAGGGCGACCAGTCCTCGGACATGCGGCGCAGCTCCTTTTCCGAGGGACGGCCCTCCATCTCGAACAGCAGCCGGGCGGCTTCCTGCAGCGCGAGATCGCCGGGCGCAAAGACATCGGCACGGCCAAGCGCGAACATCGCATAGATCTCCGCCGTCCAGCGACCGATACCGGGCACGGCGACGAGGGTGGCGACCACCTCCTCCAGCGGGGCATCCCGCAGCAGGTCGAAGTCGATCGCCGCCTCCGCCAGCGCACGGGCATAGCGCGCCTTCTGCCGCGACAGCCCCGCCCCCCGGAGCGCGTCATCCTCGGCCAGCAGAATGGCCTCCGGCGTGACCAGCCCCGCAGCGGTGAGGCGGGCCATGATGGCATCCCCCGCCGCCACGCTCACCTGCTGGCTGACGATGGCGTCCAGGAGCGGCAGGAACCCGTCCGCCCGCCGGCGCAGCGGCAGCGGCCCCGTCAGTTCCAGCGCGCGGGCAAAGCGCGGATCACGAAGGGCAAGCCATTCCGCCCCCTCCGCCACGTCATCCTCGATGAGAATGAGCCTGCCTATGTCACGGATATCGTTCATGGGCCGATCATGGCCGGAGCCTTCGGCCTCCGCAAGCCACCTTCCCTTCGGCAAGGACCGGGACTACGCATTGGGTAAAACAAGGGATCGCCCATGGCCGACACCACCTCCCCCCGCATCCGCCGGAACGTGCGCCTGCTCATCGCGGCGCAGGCGATCCTCGGCTCGCAGATGCCGATGATCTTCGCCATGGCGGGGCTGGCCGGGCAAAGCCTTGCCAGCAACCCCTGCTGGGCCACGCTGCCGATCTCGGCCATGGTGTTCGGCTCCATGACCACGGCGCCGTGGCTCTCGCCGCTCATGCAGCGGCGGGGGCGGGCGGCGGGGTTCGTGCTGGGCGCGATGGCGGGGGCGGTGGGCGCGGCGCTGGCGGCGGTGGCGCTCTGGACATCCTCCTTCTGGCTGCTGGTGCTGGGCGGCTACTTCAGCGGCATCTATCAGTCGGCGCAGGGCTTCTACCGCTTCGCCGCCGCGGACGAAGGCGCGGAGGCCGACCGGGCGCGCGCCATCTCCCGCGTCATGGCGGCGGGTCTTGTGGGCGCGATCGTCGGCCCGCAACTGGTGACGCTGACGGCCTTCGGGCTGGTCGTGCCATTCGTCGCCTCCTATCTAATCATCGTGGTGCTGAACCTTGCCGGTTCGCTGCTGTTCGCCTTTCTCGACATGCCCCCACCCCGCAAGGCAGCGGAGGGCGGCAGACCGATGCGGGAGCTGCTGCGCAATCCCGCCATCGTGGTCGCCATGATCTGCGGCATGGTTTCCTATGCGTTGATGAACCTCGTGATGACGTCCACCCCGCTGGCGGTCATCGGTTGCGGCTTCGGCCAACGGGAAGTGTCGGGGATCATCACCGCGCATGTGCTGGCCATGTTCGTGCCGTCCTTCTTCACCGGAACGCTGATCGCGCGCTTCGGGGTCATACCGATCATCGGCACGGGGCTGGCGATCCTTACCGGGGCCGGCCTAGTGGCGCTGACGGGGGTGACGCTGCCGCATTTCTTCGGGGCGCTGATCCTGCTGGGCGTGGGCTGGAACTTCGGCTTCATCGGCGCCACGGCGCTGCTCACTCGCTCCCACAGGCCGGAGGAGCGGGGCCGCGTGCAGGGGCTGAACGATCTTCTGGTGTTCGGCGGCGTGACGATGGCCTCGCTGTTCTCGGGCGGGCTGATGAACTGCACCGGTGCAGGCAACGCGGCGGGAGGCTGGAGCGCGGTGAACCTTGCCATGCTTCCCTTCCTGCTGCTCGCGGGCGGGGCGCTGGTCTGGCTCGCGCGGAGCGGGCGGCAGGCGGCATGATCCGGGCCTTTCACCACGTCGCCATCATCTGCGCCGATTACGACCGGTCCCGCGCGTTCTACACGGAGGTGCTGGGGCTGAGCATCATCGCGGAAACATGGCGGGCGGAGCGGCAGTCCTGGAAGCTCGATCTCGCCCTGCCGGGAGGCGGACAGATCGAGCTTTTCTCCTTTCCGGGCGCCCCGCCCCGCCCCGACCGGCCGGAGGCGCAGGGGCTGCGCCATCTCGCCTTTGCGACAGAGGACATCGGCGAGGCCGTGAACCGCCTGAGCGCGGCGGGCGTGGCCTGCGAACCCATCCGCATCGACGGCATCACCGGCGCGCGCTTTACCTTCTTCCGCGACCCGGACGGGCTGCCGCTCGAGCTTTACGAGGTCACGCCACCTTGGCCTGCTCCCGCAGCCTGAACTTCTGCACCTTGCCTGTCGAAGTGCGGGGGATGTCAGTGAAGATCACCACGCTCGGGCATTTGAACCGCGCAAGGTGCTGGCGGCACCAGTCGAGCATCTCCTGCTCCGTCGCCGTCTGCCCCGGTTTCAGCTCCACATAGGCGGCGGGCGTCTCGCCCCACTTTTCGGAGGGATGCGCGATCACGGCACAGACCATCACCGCGGGATGGGCATAGAGAACGTTCTCCACCTCGATGGAGGAAATATTCTCCCCGCCCGAAATGATGATGTCCTTCGACCGGTCCTTGAGCTGCACATAGCCGTCCGCGTGCATGACGCCGAGATCGCCGGAATGGAACCATCCGCCCGCAAAGGACTCCTCCGTCGCGTGGGGGTTTTTCAGATAGCCCTTCATGACGATATTGCCGCGGAACATCACCTCGCCCAGCGTCTCACCATCGGCGGGCACCGGCTCCATCGTCTGGGGATCGCGGACCGACAGCCCCTCCAGCGCCAGATACCGCACGCCCTGACGCGCCTTCCGCGCCGCTTGGCCGGCAGCGGGCAGCGCGTCCCAGTCGTCATGCCATTCGTTGACGACCGACGGCCCGTACGTCTCCGTCAGCCCGTAGATATGCGTGACGGCAAAGCCCGCCTCCGCCATCGCGGCGATCACCGCCTCGGGCGGGGGTGCGCCGGCGACGTTGAACCGCACCGTGCCGGGCAGATCCCGCCGCTCCTCCGGCCGGGCGTTCACCAGCGTCGCCATGACGATCGGCGCCCCGCACAGATGCGTCACGCCAAGATCGGCAATCGCGTCATACATGGCCTTTGCCCGCACCCAGCGCAGGCAGACATGCGTGCCGCCCTGAATGGCCAGCGTCCAAGGGAAGCACCAGCCATTGCAGTGGAACATCGGCAGCGTCCAGAGATAGACCGGATGGCGCCCCATCTCCGCATGGATCGTGTTGGCATAGGCCATGAGCGCCGCGCCCCGGTGGTGATAGACGGCGCCCTTGGGATTGCCCGTCGTGCCAGAGGTGTAGTTGAGCGCGATGGCGTCCCATTCGTCCTGCGGCGGAAGCCACTCGAACGCCTCCGACCCTTCGGAGAGAAATGCCTCATAGTCGATCTCGCCGATGGCCGGACCCTTGGCATAGGGACCATCCTCCGGGAAATCGGGGTCGTCATAGCAGATGACCAGCGGATCGACCTGCGCCATCGCCAGCGCCTCGCGCGCGACGTCGGCGAACTCCCGGTCCACGATGAGAACCTTCGACTCCGCATGATCGAGCTGGAAGGCGATGATCGCCGCGTCGAGCCGGGTGTTGATCGAATGCAGCACCCCCCGTGTCATCGGCACGCCGAAATGCGCCTCCACCATGGGCGGCACGTTGGGGAGCAGCACGCTCACCGTATCGCTCCGTCCGATCCCGCGTCGCGCCAGCGCGGAGGCAAGGCGGCGGCAACGCTTCCACAGCGCGTCATAGGTGAGCCTGAAGCCACCGTTCACCACGGCCAGCCTGTCCGGGTAAACCGCCGCCGCACGCTCCAGAAAGGAGATCGGCGTAAGCGCCTGATGGTTGGCCGGGCCGCGGTCCAGAAAGTGGTCGTAGGCTGATGACATGTCGTTCCTCCCAGAAGCGGATCACAGTGTAGACCACGAAAATCGGCAGGGCGAGAGGGGCGGCTGTCGCGGAACGTCAGGTCGCGGGGCCCTCGCGGTTGCCTACTTGGAGAAAACACGGCGGGGGAGTAAAGATGCAGGATAGAGGAGAGCTTATCCCGTGTCAGACACCAACGCGCCCCCGGAAAACCGCCGCCCCCTGACGCTACGCGACGTTTCCGAAGCCTCCGGGGTCAGCGAAATGACGGTGAGCCGCGTGCTGCGCGACCGGGGGGATGTCTCGGAAGCGACCCGTGCAAAGGTCCGCGCCGCGGCGCGTGCGCTGGGATATGTGCCGAACCGCATCGCGGGCGCATTGGCTTCCCAGAGGGTCAATCTGGTCTCCGTCGTGATCCCTTCCCTCTCCAACATGGTGTTTCCCGAGGTGCTGTCGGGGATCTCCGACCGGCTCGTCGGCACACCGCTGCAACCCGTGATGGGCGTTACCGACTATTCCGATGAACGGGAGGAGGGCGTGCTCTACGAAATGCTCTCCTGGCGGCCGTCCGGCGTCATCGTCGCCGGGATGGAGCACAGCCCCGCGGCCCGTGCCATGCTGGTCAATTCCGGCGTTCCGATCGTGGAGATCATGGATGTGGACGGCGACCCGATGGACTCCGTCGTCGGCATCTCGCACCGGCGCGCGGGGCGGGAAACGGCAGAAGCGATCATCGCATCGGGCTATCGCCGCATCGGCTTTCTGGGAACCAAGATGCCCTATGACCACCGCGCACGGAAGCGGATGGAGGGGTTTGAGGAGGCGCTGGCGGAATCAGGTCTCGCACTGGCGGATCGGGAATTCTACTCCGGCGGCTCCGCCCTGCTGAAGGGCCGGGAGATGACCGAAGCCATCATGAACCGGACACCTGATATAGATTTTCTCTATTATTCCAATGATATGATTGGCGCTGGCGGGCTGCTTTGGTGCCTGGAAAAGGGCTTTGACGTGCCCAACCGCATCGGGCTCGCGGGGTTCAATGGGGTAGAGCTGCTGCAAGGGCTACCCTGCCGTCTCGCCACAATGGATGCCGGTCGTCGGGAAATCGGCGAGAAGGCCGCCGAAATCATCGCCACCGGGCTTTCCGGTGTCCGCATCGAGCTGACACCGAAACTCCTGCGCGGCGATACGATCAGGCCCGCGCGTTGAGAGATCCTCATGTTGAAAGGCGTTGACCCCTCCACGGGGTTGCGCAGACAGCCATTTTCCGCAACAACCACCACACGGCCCCGTAGCTCAGGGGATAGAGCGACCGCCTCCTAAGCGGTAGGTCACAGGTTCGAATCCTGTCGGGGCCGCCATTTCTCCCGGTGCTGCTGCCAATGAGGCATAAGTTTGCACGAAACGGGCACAAGTTTGCACACTCCCTGTCAAGCGGATTCGACGGATGAGATGGGGGAAACCCTATAATTCTCTGATTTCATTTGAATAATATCGGATCATTGCCTGATCGAGGGGTCTTTGCAGGCGATACCCTGTATAGGTCAGGAAAAGGCAGCGGCCCCCACCTCGTTGCCAAGATGCGTGCCGCTGACCCATTCGGTCGCCCCAATGGCCGGATCCAGCCGCATCGGCAGAGTATTTGCCTCGACCAATCTGGATGCAGCTGGAGGTAAAGCACGGCCGAGATTCGTGTAGCATCGATTCCAATTGATCTGGATTTGTGCCTCCGCCCAGTGCTCCGGCGCACATCGGGGGCACGACGATCGGTGGTGCCCCTCCTGCGGGAAATGAATCATAAGCGGCCGAAAGGATCCGCGATGCAACTCCTGCGACCTGCGAACCGCGCCCCGCGAGACTCTGCCATCCTACCTATCGCGGCTTGCTGCGTCCAAGGGCGTGACGACCGGTGATCTGGCTTATGATCTCGGCGTTTCGATGAAGCGGTTCTTGCAGGCTGATGAAGCAGCGGTTGACGCGCTTGCGCGATGGGCAAAACTTTCTGCTGCAGAAGTGGAGGAAATGCTGTCCTGGACAGGCGTGCCGATCGGCAATGTTCGCCTGCAGTTCCGGGGTGAGCCCGTCGTATCGCGGGCGCTCCGCAACCCTGCTGTCCAGGGCTGTCCGGTCTGCTTGCGTGAGGATGCTGCCACCAATCCGGCGGAACCGCTTTCCGCCATGGTGATGCGGGGTCACTGGCAGATGCGCGAAGTTTGCGTTTGCCTGCGCCATCGCCGTTTGCTTGTGACGCTGTGGACGGAGCAGGAACTGCTGTGAAGACCCGATTTCCAGTTTCAGCTGTCAGCCATCCTTGATGCCATATTGTCGGGCGAACTGGACGGAGTCGAGATAGACCCGACCCCCTTCGATTCCTGGCTGGACGACCGTCTGCTGGGCAAGCCCGACGCGACCTGGCTCGCCCCGCATGGTGCCGCCGCCAGCGCTACGTTCTGCCGCAAATTCGGCGAAGGAATGGCGGGCGGCACAGCATCAGATGATCCAATCCAGAAGCGGCGTTGGGCAGTTGCAAAAGCGTTCACCGTCGTCGGAGAAGGGCTTGACGAGGTCCGAACATACCTTCTCGACCTCGCACGGGGCGCGGATACTGTGGCGGATCCAGTGAAGACAGCTCATGGCGGGACGATCTTCGCGCTCGAGTCGCACCTTCGAGATGACCCGGGCTTCGACATCTTCCGCGATGTGCTGCGCGATGCGGTTCTGCACATCTGGCCTGTGGCGCCGCAACTCCGGTTTTGGGGATGCCCCAGGGGAAACGCAGGTTGCACTCCGTGTCCTCAGCGGCGGCTATCCTATTCCGGCCCTGCAACGAAGGCGATGGTCATCAAATATGCCGGCGAGGCACGGCAAATCATGCGCGCCCGCCAAGTGCGGGAGAAGCGCCAATGACCGCAAACCGAACAAGACCAGAACGGGAAAGTGACAACCGGAGTGATAACCGCTTGACGCCCACGCTCGAAAAACCTAATCAAACTAGGCTTCCGGCGGGTTGGCGGAGAGGTTACGCAGCGGATTGCAAATCCGTGAAGACCGGTTCGATTCCGGTACCCGCCTCCATATATTTCAAGCACTTAACGGACACGATCACTCCTAGGGTATCAATAGGGGTATGAGGTTGCTGTTCCGGTCTCGTTCTGTTCATTGGGGTTTTTCTCGCGCCTGACGCGCGCGCATCTCTGTAGGGGGAGGCTGCCCTTGGCAGTAGCAGGACACGTGGGGGAGCCGAATCCAAGGCGTTGATCAGCAATGGAAAATCTGCGAATCATCGCCAGTGTTGCTGCACGGGCGGATGAAATTCGTGCGTGCTTTTGAGGTGGAAATCACGCATCCAGCGCGCATTTCCTTGCATCTGGGCGGCAGGTGACAGACATGCGCCCAGCATTGCATAACAGATGTGAAAGGCCGGAAAGGCTCTCTTAGGCGCTCAGGACGTCGATCTGTTGGTGGAGTGCCATAGTTCGAGGTCCGAAATCAGTTCGGACCTCCGATTGGGGTAGCTTGTTGGTTTCCCCGCGGAACTGAGCCGGTTTTTCCCCCGGGAAGTGAGCCACCTCTAAGTATGGTTTTCTGATCAGGCTTTGGTGAATGGGTTGGCCTTTTCTCCTTTCTTGTGCGCTGCGGCGGCCGAGTTAGCCTTGAAGCGGAAGCTGTCGTTCCCTGTTTTCAGGATATGGCAACGGTGGGTCAGGCGGTCGAGCAGAGCTGTCGTCATCTTGGCATCGGCGAAGACGGTGGCCCATTCGCTGAAACTAAGGTTGGTGGTGATGATGACGCTTGTGCGCTCGTAGAGCTTGCTTAGCAGGTGGAAGAGCAGCGCTCCGCCTGAGGCACTGAACGGAAGGTATCCGAGTTCATCGAGGATCAGCAGATCAAGCCGAACCAGCGTCTCAGCGATCTGACCTGCCTTGCCTTTAGCCTTCTCCCGCTCAAGCGCATTGACCAGCTCAATGGTCGAGAAGAAGCGGACCTTGCGGCGATGATGCTCTATCGCCTGGACACCGAGGCGGTCGTGACATGTGTTTTTCCTGTGCCCGGTCCGCCTACAAGCACGATATTCTGCGCTCCGTCGATAAACTCGCATCGGTGCAACTGGCGCACCGTCGCTTCATTGATCTCGCTGGCGGCAAAGTCGTAGCCAGAGATGTCCTTGTAGGCCGGGAAGCGGGCAGCCTTCATGTGATAGGCGATGGACCGGACCTCACGCTCAGCCATCTCGGCTTTCAGCACCTGGGACAGGATCGGCACGGCTGTATCGAAGGCTGGAGCACCTTGCTCGATCAGGTCCGTGACCGCTTGAGACATGCCATATATCTTCAGGCTACGCAGCATGATGACGACGGCGGCGCTGGCGGGATCATGACGCATGGCGACCTCCCACGATCCGGACACGCAGGCCATCATAGCGTTCGACGTTGGCCTTGGGTTCACGCACCAAGGTCAGCGCCCGGGGCGTGTCGATGTCGGGGCCGTCGGTCGTTTTGCCGTCAATCAGCATGTGCAGCAGATTCAGCACATGCGTTTTGGTTGGCACGCCTTGATCCAGGGCCAGCTCCACAGCCCTGACCACAACCTGTTCGTCGTGATGAAGCACCAGAGCGAGGATATCGGCCATCTCACGATCGCCGCCAAGGCGACGCAGCATCTGGTCCTGCAACTGTCGAAAGGCCAGCGGCAACTCCAGGAAAGGCGCACCATTGCGCAGCGCTCCGGGTTTGCGCTGGATGACCGCAAGGTAATGCCGCCAAATCGTCCTCGGCGGTTTGTCGTGGCTGCGTTCTATGATCCGGTCATGCTTGCAGAGGATATTGCCCTCGGCCGCAACGACCAGCCGCTCGGGATAAATCCGCAGGTTGACGGGTCGGTTCGCAAACGATGCAGGCACGCTGTAGCGGTTCCGATCGAAGGTGATCAGCCAGGTGGGGGAGACGCGCTTGCTCTGCTCGACGAAGCCGTCAAACATAGCGGGGAGCGCCATGAATGCTACCCGCTCATCAGCCCAAACATCCGCGATCGTGCCGGGCAAGGTGCCGTGCACTGTATCGCACCACAGGTCCTGGCAATGCTGTTCCAGCCAGACATTCAATGCCGCCAGATCCGGAAAGTCCGGCATCTGTTGCCACAAACGTGGTCGAGCATCCTGAACGTTCTTCTCGACCTGCCCTTTCTCCCAAACCCGCGGCGGGATTGCAGAACTCAGGTGCAAAGATGTAGTGGTTCGTCATAGCAAGGAACCGTATGTTGACCTGTCGCTCCTTGCCGCGGCCAACGCGATCCACCGCTGTCTTCATGTTATCGTAGATGCCGCGAGCAGGCACGCCGCCGAACACACGGAAGCCATGCCAATGGGCGTCGAAGAGCATCTCGTGCGTTTACAGCAGGTATGCCCTAACCAGAAAAGCCCGACTGTGCTATAGCTTGATATATGCAACCTGCAACTTCGTGCGCTCGCCGCCGATCACGGCATAGTCCTCGCTCCAATCGAACCGGAATGCTTCGCCTGGGCGGAAAGACAGCGGAACGAATATGCCGCGGCCCGTCGTCTGCTGCTCACGTTGCCGGTCAGCCCTCAATCACGGGCGAAGGCGGCAACCCGACCATAGGAGCCGGTAAAACCGAGAACCACCAGATCGGCATGAAGCTGCTTTAGAGTTCGATGCTGTTTGCGTGACCTCCCGGCCTCGGTCTTCAGCCAGGCCGCCCGCTTATCTGCAAATGGATCAAGCTTGCTCGATCGTTCCGGTATGGTGAACGTTGGCTCGATCGTACCGGCGTTCAGATACTTCGCAATCGTGTTGCGCGACAGCCCGGTGCGCTGGCTGATCTCCCGAATCGACTGCTTCTCACGCAGCGCCATCCGACGGATGATGTTAAAAGTCCCATGTGGATCACTCCGTTGCCCCCGTCGGTCTCCGCGTTGGGGGAAGGTTCACATGGCTCAATTCTCAATGGAAATTACGCGCCTAACCAGCTCAGTTCTGCGTGGAAACCAACACGAAGCGCCTCAGGACACGCCGGACATCCTGCCAAGCGCCTCGGCGACCTATGCGAAGAAGATTGCATCACTCACGAAGGCGCTCAATCGCACGGAAGAGCGGCAGGAAACGGCCGACAATCTGCGTAGCTTGATCGAGCGGATTTCGCTCACTCCCGGCCCGGAACGCGGCGAAATCTACGCAACACTACATGGAGAATTGAGCACGATCCTCAATTGGACGGAGCGACAAGCCATTGAAAACACTGTAAAAACAACAAAACCCGCAGCGGGTGCTACGGGTTTGTCGTTATCAGTGGTTGCGGGGACAGGATTTG
>NZ_NIPW01000003.1 GCF_002196855.1 Haematobacter genomosp. 1
GGGCGGCGCCCGGCGCGCGGGCGTCTCCAGCGCCTCCGCCAGCCCGAGCCAGTAGGCCCCGCGCCGCCGCATCCCGGCCAGGGCCTCCGGCCCGCCGTTGTCCTTCAGCCCGCCCATCAGGCTCACCAGCCGGTTCATCCAGCGCGCGGGCACCGTCTCCGCCTCGTCCGAGCGGATGGCGCGGCTCAAGACGACGCGGGGCGTCGTCACCGCCTGTTCGAAGTCGTGGGCAGAGAGGCCGATCTGCCGTTCGGGGAGCAGGAGCCCGGTCCTGTGGCGCATCTGCCGGTTGAGCCACGGATCGGGCTGCGGCATCTGCGGCCAGCTCCCCTCGTTCAGCCCGCCCAGGATGACAAGCTCCGCGCCATGTACGCGGGCCTCCAGCGTCCCCCAGATCATGATGCGCGAATCGACCTCCGCGGCTTCGCGAACCTCCCCCCGCGCGAGGATGGCGGAGACCATGTCGCGGTAGTCGGCGGCGCTCATCCGGCCGCCGTGAGGGGCTTCGAACGCGAGTTCCTCCATGGCGGCGAGCGCTTTGTCCCCCGCCGTGTCCTCCCAGAGGATGCCGCTCCCCGGCACCGGCCCGGCGGCCAGCAGTTCCGCAAGCCGGCGGTGACGCGCGACGTGCTCCGCGAGCGGAAGGTCATGCCCTGGCTCTGCCGCCAGCGTCAGGGCCCCGGCCAGCCAGTCCCCCCAACCGGCGCGGCCTTCCTCGACCTCTCCGCCGCGGCTTTTGCGGGCGGCGAAGGCGCGGATGTCCTCCGGCGCGGGAAACACCGGGCCGTGACGGCGGAGCCGCAGCTCGAACTCCCGCGTCCAGCGCAGATGCGGCCCGCGCCCCGCGCCCGTATGGGTCAGCGGATGTTTCAGCAGCGTCAGCAGCGCATCAGCGGTGAGCTTTTGCGAAAACAGCGCCGCGACATGCCGCAGGAAGCGGCCGGGCGGCGAGAGGGCAAGCGGACGCCCCGCGCTGTCGTCCGGCAGGATGCCCCAGCGGTCCAGCGCTGCCGTCACCTGCCGGGTGAGACCACGGTCCGGCGTGATGAGGGCGGCGGTCTCGTTCCGCTCCGCCGCGTCCCGCAGGAGGAGCGCGATGGAAAGCGCCTCCGCCCGTGGCGAGGGAGCCTCGATCAGCGTCATCCCCTCCACCGCGCGGTCGAGGCCGGCAAGGGCCGGCCCCTCCTCCATCCACTGATCCGTCACCGGCGCGGGGCGCAGGGCGAGCGAGACGAGCCGGTTCCGCTCCGGGCAGGGGGGGGGCGTGCCGTCCCAGTGCTGCACCGCCGACATCGGCAGATCGAGGCTCCGCAGGAAGCTGCGGAACCGCGCCTGCGGATGGTCCTGCGCCGTCAGCCCGTCGTCGAGCGATTCCCAGACCGGCTCCGGCAGGTCGAAGTCATAGCCCGGCAGCACCACCGCGCCCTGCGGCAGACGTGCCACCGCGCGCATCAGCCGGGCCGTCGTGCCGCGTGAGCCGGTGGAGCCTGCAACGATGATCGGATGGGCCGGGGGCGTTTCCAGCCACTGGCCTTCCAGCCGCTCCACCACCATGCGCCGCCGGGCCTCCGCATCCGGGGCCTCGCCGGGGCCGGGGGACAGGAACCGCGCGGCGATGCGGATGAAGGCGAGGCTCCGCTCCCAGTGCTGGGCGTGATCGACAAGGTCCAGCGCCTCCAGCCGTTCCAGCGGCACATCCTCCCCCTGCATCTCGGAAAGCAGCGCGGCAAGGCTGTCGGCCAGATCATAGACCGAGGCGCGGGGCGCGAGATGCGGCTGCACGTCCAGCAGACGCTGCACAAGCTGGGCCAGTTCCAGCCTGCGCCGGAGCGGCGGTACCGGCGGCGGCAGATCCGCCATCGCCAGATCCCGCTCCAGGTCGGTGACGAGCCGGATGCGGGGCAGGAGTGTCGCCCCGCCCGTTGCGAACAGGGCCTTCACCCGCCGCTGCATCCGCCGGGTGTTGACGAAAAGCTCTACCCGCACCACGGCCTCCGGCGGCAGGGGGGCCAGCCGGGCCCGCAGACCTTCCACCAGTTGCCGCGGGAAATCGACGCCCGCGGGCAGGGCATAGACGCGGGGATCGCCGCTCGGCGGGAAAAGGTCAGCCATCGGTGAGCATCGCCTCCCCCAGCGCGATGCCTTCGGGCCGGCCCACGTCGCACCAGCGGCCGGGATGGACCACGCCGTAAAGGCGGCCCGCGGCGATCATCTCATCCCAGAGCAGGTTCAGGGAGAACACCTCCGCCGCGATCCCGGCCAGACCCTCGGGGCGGATGATCTGGGCGCCGGTGTAGATGTACTCCTGCCCCCGCGCGACTAGGCCGTCCGCAAGGTCGAAATCGCCTTTCGGCCCATGCCCCACCGCGCGGCTCCGGGGCACGAGGAGGAGAAGCCCGTCCATCCGCTCCGGCTCCCAGGCCGCGGCAAGCGTGGCGAGCGGGTTCGGCCCGGTCCAGACAGCGTCGCTGTTCAGCGTGTAGAGCGGCCCCTTGCCCAGCAGCGGCAGGGCGGCGCGGAGACCTCCGCCCGTCTCCAGAAGCGTCGGCTCCGGCGAATAGCACACCCGCTCACCCAGATGGGCCTCGATCATCGGGGCGAGGTAATGGGTGTTGACCACGATCGGCGCGGCTCCGGCGGCTTCCGCCAGCCCGAGTGCATGGTCGATCAGTGGCAGGCCCGCCACCTCCACCAGCGGTTTCGGGCGGTCCTGCGTCAGCGCGCCCATGCGCGTGCCGCGGCCCGCGGCGAACAACATCAGGGGCAGGCGCGCGTTCCGCATTGGGCTTTGATCCTTTCAAGGCGCTCCGGCGTGGGTTCTGGCAGCGTCTCCCGCACGAGACGGGAGAGATCGGCCAGCGCCGGGTGGGAGAGGTCGCGCATCAGGTGATCCCAGACGCGCGGCACGAAGGCGAGGTAGCGCGGCTTGCCGTCCCGGAGACAGAGCCGTGCGAAAACCCCCAGAATCCGCAGGTTCCGCTGCGCGCCCAAAGTGGCATAAGCGGCGCGGAAGGCCGCATCTTCAGCACCGGTTTCCGCGATGTAGCGCGCGATCATCTCCTGCCGGAGCGTTTCGGTCGTGTCACGCCGCGCGTCCTCCAGCAGCGAGACCAGATCATAGGCGGCATGGCCGCGCCGCGCGTCCTGAAAATCGAGCAGGCCGACACGGGCCGCGCCCTCCCGCTCGGGCAACCAGAGCAGGTTCTCGGCATGGTAATCCCGCAGCACCAGCACTTCCGGTCCACCGGCATGGCGCAATGCGGCTTCGTTCACCGCCTCGGCCAGCGGGGCGCGATCCACAGGCTCCGCACCGGTGCCGGGAAGATACCAGTCCACCGCCAGCGCCGCGAGATCGCCGAGGAGCGGCGGGGCATACCGCCCCACGCCGTCGGGCGCGGGGTGGCGGTGCAGCTCTACCAGAGCATCGACAGCGGCGGCATAGAGCAGGCGCTCCTCCCCCGCATCCTCCCGCAGCAGGCTGGCGTAAAGGTCGTCGCCCAGATCCTCCAGCAGCAGGAAGCCCTGTGCCGCATCCTCGGCCAGGATCCGGGGCGCAGACAGGCCGAGCGACGACAGATGCCGCGCGATGGCGACGAAGGGGCGCACATCCTCCCCCCGCTCCGCCGGGGCATCCATGAGCACCAGTGTCTCGCCCGCAGCGCGCACCCGCTCATAACGGCGGTTGGAGGCATCGCCCGCCAGCGGCGCACGCACCGCGCCCGTCAGCCCCGCCCGGGTGAGAAAGGCATCTGCAAGGTGGGTCCGGGGTGTTTCGGTCATCGGTACTTTGTGTGCTGGGGTTGTGGGCGGGAACGTTGTGGGTGGGAGGCCTTCGGGTGGCCTGACTTCGGGCGGCCTGACTTCCGGTGACCGGACTTCGGACAGGCGGTCTTTGGACAGGCGGACTTCAGGCAGATGGGCTTCAGGCAGGCGGTCTTCAGGCAGGCGGACATCGGGTGGCCGGACATCGGGCAGATGGGCCTCGGTAAGGCAGTCCTCGGGCAGGCGGGCGTCGCCCGGACCGCTTTCACGCGGAGGCGGCCCAGCCGAGGGGGCCTGCCGGGGCATTCCTGGCGGCGTGGTCATGGCAAGGTCTCGAGCAGGGGTTGCAGCCGCGCGGCCCAGCCTGCATTTCCGGTGAGGGTGACGGATCGGCTTTCCCCTTCCCGCGTGGGGCGGAAGGCCAGTGTCAGCGCCCCCTCCGGCGTGAGGGAGCCGAGCCTGTCGGGCCATTCCACAAGCGTTATCGCGGTGGTGAACGCATCCTCCAGACCCAGCTCGACGATCTCATCGGGCTGGGACAGGCGATAGAGGTCGCTGTGCCAGATCTCGTCACCCTCCGCGCCATAGGTCTGGACGAGGGTGAAGGTCGGTGAGGGAACCTCCGTCTCCGCCCCGTGCCGCGCCCGGATGAGCGCGCGCGCGAAATGGGATTTTCCCGCCCCGACCGATCCATCGAGCAGCAGGACGTCTCCCGGTCGCAACAGCGGCTCCATCAAGCGCGCAAGGGCGTCCGTCGCCTCCGGGCCGGCAAGGTCAACTGTGCGGGAAAGGGGTGCTCCAGACATGCCCGACTTGTAACGTTCCCGTCCCGTTCTGCAAGCGGTCTTGAAGGGGAGCGTCGAACGCAGTCGTGCTGGACGCGTCCTTCCCGATCCGCCGGACCTCAGGCGGCCAAGGCAGTTTCAAGGCAAATCATTACAACAATTAGCAGGTCGCTGAAAAAGACTTTCAGCGCCGCGTTGGAGCGGAGTTCATTCGCAATCGGGTGAAATTCAGTCGGAAATCTACGCGTTTCGGGTTTCTTCTGGGCTGATTTCCCGATTTCCAGAGCATAGAGACGACACTTCTGAACTTTTTCAGCAGCCTGTTCGGTGGAATGGGAATTCCGTCCTGAAGGAAATTTCAGGCCATCAGAGGTGGAGATGGGGTCACTGATCCCCAGGGAGGGCAGAATTCCCCTGCATATCGCTGGAACCAGCATCCGCAAATCCGCCGAGAACTATTTCCCTCGGGCATTGCCTCATGCAGCTGCGAGCAAAATCTTTCCGCACCAGCGGCTGTATGAGGACATTGTCCCGAAGTGCTGATGCCATAATCGCGTCCTCACGCAGCCTGGGCCCATTGCAAGTCACTCGGCCGCGAGCATCCTTTCCCCCGCCGGACGGATCCGAAAGGCGACGAGAGTTGCACCATCGGACAAGGGCGTCGCGCGGCAGTGGAGAAAGGTTGCATCGTCGCGCCGGACGGCCGCCGTCCACTCCTCCCGCCGATCGAGAGTGCCGACCTGCTGGCGCAGCTTCCGCCAGAGCGTCGCTCCGGGCAGGGTGGCATCCCACAGGGCGATCGCCTGGTCTATATCCACCGGCGTGAGATCCTCACCCCCCTCGATCCCCCAGAGACTTGCATAGGCCTGATTGGAAACGAGCAGCATTCCCGCCGCGGAAAACACCGCGATGCCGTCTGGAATGGCATCGATGACCTCCTGCGACAGCTCGATCTCGGCGCGGAAGCGGCGGGACAGGGTGATCTCTCCGGTGATGTCCTCCAGCAGGAAGGTTATCGCGCCCTCGGGATGCGGCTGGCCGGTCACACGATAGGTCTGGCCACCCGGAAGGCTCCACGTCTCCTCATAACCACCCGCTTCGGCAGCCTTCTCCACCTCGGTCATCTGCTGGCGCCAGCTTGCATAATCCCGCCGCTCCGGCAGCATCCGCTGTTCCCGCAGGCGTTCGAGGAAAGCGAAGAGCGACGGTCGCGCGGCAAGGAAATCCGTCCCCAGCCGGGTAAGGTCCGCGAGCGCGGGATTGAACATCTGGAGCTTGCGGCCCCGGTCGAATACCGCCAGCCCGATCGCGAGCCCCATGAACGCATCCGACATCGCCTGCTGCGAGCCGCGAAGCCGCCGCTCCATCCGCATCATGCCGTCGGCGGGAATCGCATAGCCGACGGTGTCGCCGCCCTCCTCGGCAGTGAACACGCAATCGAACCACGCCTCGCCGTCCACGCCCTGAATCCGCTGGCTTCCCGGCAGGCTTCCGGGTGTGGTCTCGCGCGGACCCGGCAGGAAGAGGCGCGGCAGCGGCCACATGATATCGTCCGGGTTGCTTCCCGTGAGTGCAAGATAGGCGGCGTTGGCCCAGGTGACCTCTCCCGCCGGATCCGTCCGCCAGACTGGCCAGGGCGCTGTCTCCACCGTGCGGCGGAGCAGGTCCAGCTCCTCCTCCGCAGCGGTTCGGGACAGGGCGGCGGCTGTTGCTCCCCGGAGGGTGAGCCGCAGGTGGGCGTTCTCCCGCCGGGCCTCCAGTGTAACGCCGCCCCCCGAATCCCGCACCTCCCCCCCCGGAGGCAGCGCGCCGAGCCGCGCCATCACGCCGGGCAGCCGCGGTTCCAGATAGCTGCCGAGTCGTGTCCAGTCCGTTCGCCCGCGGAGCGGCGCAAGCAGGAGCAAGCCTTCGGGTGAGCTGTCGATGAGCCGTTCGTCGTCGAAGAGAAAGGTGATCCCCTCCGCATTTGGACCGTCCGCAAGTGGCCCGGGCGCAGGCCCCTTTGCCCCCCGCGGGTGACCGCCAAGGAATACCGCCACGGCGGTGGCCGCGCCGGTTGCCATCACCGTGACAGTCGCCACGGTTAGGAAGAAGGCGATGTCCATGCCCCTGTCCTTCCGTTCCCTGCCCGGACGCAGGGTTTTGGGTCATCAGGCTGCAAAAGGGTTAAGATGGAGTTAATAAACGGATGAACCCGCAATGAGCCGGGCGGGCGTGGCTTTCAGGCCTCGAACATCGGATTGTCGCCCAGCGGACCCGCTTCCGCCGCGAGCGCCGCCAGCGGCCAGCGGGCGGCGATCACCGCGCCGCCTTCGGGCGCGTTGGTGAAGCGCAGGGTGCCGCCTGTCCGCTCCAGCAGCGTTTTGGCGATGAACAGGCCGAGACCCATTCCCTCATAGCCGGGCCGTTCCGGGTCCGGCTCGTCGCGGCGGCGGCGCAGGAAGGGCTCGCCGATGCGGCCCAGCAGGTGGGGAGGATAGCCGGGACCGTCGTCAACGATGGTGATGCGCAGACTGTCCCGCGACCAGATGGCGGTGATCACGACGCCGGTGCGGGAAAAATCCACCGCGTTCTGCACGAGGTTGCGCAACCCGTGGATCAGTTCCGGCCGGCGACGGATCATCGGCTGGGGGGAGCCGTCGCCGCTCTCCATCACGAAGCGCACGGCCTTGCCCCGGCCCGCATGCGGTTCCGCCGCTTCGCGCAGGACAGCCTCCACGGGGGCGTTCCGCAGGTGCATGTCGTCCTTGCCCGCGCGCCCCATGGACCGCAGGATATCACGGCAGCGGTCCGCCTGATCGCGGATCAGCGTGACATCGGCCATCAGATCGGGATCGTCGCCCACCTCCTCCAGCAGTTCGGAAGAGACGAGCTTGATCGTGGCGAGCGGCGTGCCGAGCTCATGCGCCGCCGCCGCCACCACACCGCCCAGATCGGTGAGCTTCTGTTCCCGCGCCAGCGCCATCTGCGTGGCCAGCAACGCCCGCGACATCGCCCGCGCCTCGGAGGCCACGCGGTGGGTGTATAGCCCGATGAACAGGATGCCGATCAGAATGGCGAGCCAGTTGCCGAAGCGATAGATCGGCGGCAGCACCACCGGGCTGCCATCGGCAAAACGCATGGGAATGCTGCGGAACTCCACCAGCGTCACCAGCGCGATCGCCACAACCGCGAGCACGATGGTCGAGGACAGGCGGAGAGAGGTGGCGGAGATCGTCACCGGCGCAAGGATCAGCAGCGCGAACGGGTTGTGGATCCCCCCCGTCAGGTAAAGCAGCAGCCCGTATTGCGACGTATCGACCAGCAGGGTGAGCATCGCCTCCCGGTCCGTCAGGCGGCGGTTCTTCGGGAAGCCCAGCATGGTGACGACGTTGACAGCCACCATGGCCAGGATCGCGGCAATCGCCCAGCCCGTGGGAAGGAGGAGGCCGAAATACCGCTCCGCCACCATCAGCGCGATGAACTGCCCCGTCACCGCCATCCACCTGAGCAGCACCAGCGTGCGCAGGCGGAGCGGGCGTTCCGCCGCGCTTTCCGGCGGATCGGGAAAAAGGTCGGTAAGGGTCATGCCGGGGCCTGATGTCGCATGGGGGCGGGGGGTGATTGTTAATCGGCCCGCGATCGGCGATCAATGCAGCCGCGCACCGGAACGGGGTCCATCGGGATGATACGCACCTATGCCGCGCTAGCCGCAGGCTTCATCATCGCTCTTCTCGGAGGGCTGGCCTTCCTTGTCGTCAGTGGCCGGGGGGAGGAGGATCCCTTTGCCTCCTGCCGCTCCACCAATATTGCGGGGGGCGCCGGGCAGATCGGCGGGCCGTTCAGCCTCGTCGATGGCCAGGGGGAGACGGTGACCGAAAAGACGGTGCTGACAAAACCGTCGCTCGTTTATTTCGGCTATACCTTCTGCCCCGATGTCTGCCCCTTCGACATGGTGCGCAATGCCGAGGCTGTCGATCTGCTGGAGGAGAAGGGCAAGGACGTCACGCCCATCTTCATCACTGTCGATCCCGAGCGCGACACGCCGGAGGTGGTGGGCGAATGGTCGAGCGCCATGCATCCCCGCGCCATCGGCCTGACCGGCACGCAGGAGCAGATCCACGCAGCCACGCAGGCCTACAAGGTCTATTCCCATGTCCCCGAACATGCCGCGGGGGATGAGAGCTATCTCGTCGATCACTCCACCTTCACTTATCTGATGCTGCCGGGCTACGGGTTCGTCGATCTCATCCGCCGTGACCAGACGCCGGAACAGGTCGCGGAAACGGCAGCCTGTTTCATAGATCACATGTGATCACCATATGGAGGGCTGCCGAGAGCGGGATTTGACCCGGTCCGGCGGCGCGCCTAGAGTGCCGCGAATTTCGTGGGATGAGAGATGACCGAAGATACAGACGACCTCGGCCCTGACCGTTCGCTCCTGCTGGTCGATGATGATGAGCCGTTTCTGAAGCGGCTTGCCCGCGCCATGGAGAAGCGGGGATTTGAGCCGGTTCTGGCCGGGACTGTCGCGGAAGGTCGCACCATCGCGCTTGAACAGGCGCCCGCCTATGCGGTGATCGACCTGCGGCTGGAGGATGGCAACGGTCTGGAAGTGGTGGAGACCCTGCGCGAACAGCGGGCGGACAGCCGCATCGTCGTGCTGACGGGCTATGGCGCAATCGCCACCGCGGTCGCTGCGGTCAAGGCGGGCGCCACGGATTATCTCTCCAAACCCGCAGATGCCAACGACATCACCTCCGCGCTGCTGGCCCGCGGGGGCGATCTGCCCGCACCGCCGGAAAACCCCATGTCCGCCGACCGGGTGCGCTGGGAGCATATCCAGCGGGTCTATGAGCTGTGCGATCGCAACGTCAGTGACACAGCCCGCAGGCTCAACATGCATCGCCGCACATTGCAGCGCATTCTGGCCAAGCGCAGCCCCAAATAACACTCCCCGCATTTCAAAGACGGGACGCCCTTTTTTGCCGGTCGCAAAACCGGCCGCAAAATTTATTTCCCCCGCCGTTGGATATTCTTCAACGGCGGATTATCCTAAGCGACATTGTTTTTCCCCGGAGCCGGATAATGGAAATGGATCTCGAGACGCTATCCCTGAAAGAACTCAAGGATATGCGTCATAAAATCGATAGGGCGATTGCCACTTTCGAAGAACGCAAGAAGCGCGACGCTCTGCAGGAACTGGAAGAGGTTGCGAAACGCCACGGTTTCGACATCGCCGATCTTACCGAAACGCTCAGTGCGCGGAAACGTGGACCAGCGGCGCCGAAATATGCCAATCCGCACGATCCCGACCAGACTTGGACCGGTCGTGGACGTCAGCCCAATTGGGTGAAAGCGGCTTTGGAAGCGGGCCGAAAGCTCGAAGATCTCGCGATCTGAACGTCTTTTCGCGGCGTGCTACCTGCTTTGGGTGGCACGCGCGCCTCAGCCTTGGTCCATTTCCGCCAGCAGGGCGGAATGTCGGGCAAGAAATGCCTCCCGGGCCATGACGGGCGCGCGTGGGATTATTTCATGACCGGCGAATTGCGACTGCGTTCGGCCGAAATACTTGTTTGCTTCCGCCACGGTGAAGCCCGCGATCTGTGTCGCTTCCAGCCATGCAGACGCACTGTCCGCCAGCTTTATCGCTTTCTTGACAGCCGCCGGGAGAACGGCGGGCAGTCCGAAGCGCAGGTGAATGGCAGCGGTCAGCCTTTCATCCAGCTTGCCATAATCAGACCCGATCGCCGCCTTCACCGGAGAGATCATGTCGCCGATCACGTATTCGGGTGCGTCATGCAGCAGAGCGGCCAGCCGCCAGCGCGAGGATTGGCCAAGTTCGCTTTCGGCAAAGATCGCCTCCACCA
Source organism: Haematobacter genomosp. 1 (assembly GCF_002196855.1). Classification (GTDB taxonomy): domain Bacteria; phylum Pseudomonadota; class Alphaproteobacteria; order Rhodobacterales; family Rhodobacteraceae; genus Haematobacter. Next base: position 10,397 of record NZ_NIPW01000003.1, read on the forward strand.
GAAGCGAGTGTTCGGCGACCGAATAGGGGAACTCCCCCCGCGTCTGGCCGTTCCAGCGGGCGACGAAGGCCAGCCCGTGGGCGATATCGGCGATCTCTATGTCCATCGGCGTCGGATCCAGCACGTCGAGGCGGCGACCGGACAACATCCTCTGCCATGCGCGGGGCGGCTTCTTCATTCTGCGCTCCTTGATCGCGGGTAGCGGTAGGCCCGGCCCGACCGGTTGGCAAGGGATAGAGCGCAGGTGCCGGAGCGCAAGGGCAAGACCACGGGGGAGGGGTTTCATTGCCGTTCCTGCCCATGGGTGCTATCGACGGGCAAACGCGACGCAGGAGCTGTCATGAAGGATTATATCGTCAAGGATATCACGCTCGCGGATTTCGGCCGCAAGGAAATGGATATCGCGGAAACGGAGATGCCGGGTCTGATGGCGCTCCGCGAGGAATACGGTGCCTCCCAACCGCTCAAGGGCGCGCGGATCGCCGGCTCCTTGCACATGACCATTCAGACCGCCGTCCTGATCGAAACCCTGACCGCGCTGGGCGCGGAGGTGCGCTGGGCATCGTGCAACATCTTCTCCACGCAGGATCATGCGGCGGCGGCGATTGCCGAATCGGGTGTGCCGGTCTTTGCGATCAAGGGCGAGTCGCTGAAGGACTACTGGACCTATACCGACCGGATCTTCCAGTTCCCGGAAGGCGCGAACCTGATCCTCGATGACGGCGGGGATGCCACGCTCTACATCCTGCTCGGTGCACGGGTCGAGGCGGGGGAGACCGCGCTGATCGCCAATCCGTCCTCGGAGGAGGAGGAGGCGCTCTTCGCCCAGATCCGCAAACGGGCAGAGGAGAGCCCCGGCTGGTTCACCCGTCAACGCGACCTGCTCCAGGGCGTGTCGGAGGAGACGACGACGGGCGTTCACCGCCTTTACGACCTGCACAAGCAGGGCCTGCTGCCCTTCCCGGCGATCAACGTCAACGACAGCGTTACCAAGTCGAAATTCGACAATAAGTATGGCTGCAAGGAATCGCTGGTCGATGGCATCCGCCGCGCGACCGATACGATGATGGCCGGCAAGGTGGCCGTGGTCTGCGGCTATGGCGACGTGGGCAAGGGGTCTGCCGCCTCGCTCCGCGGCGCAGGCGCCCGCGTGAAGGTGACGGAGGTCGATCCGATCTGCGCGCTTCAGGCGGCGATGGACGGCTATGAGGTGACGCTGCTGGAGGATGAGGTCGCGACCGCCGATATCTTCATCACCACGACCGGCAACAAGGACATCATCCGCATCGAGCATATGCGCGCGATGAAGGATATGGCCATCGTCGGCAATATCGGTCACTTCGACAATGAAATCCAGGTGGCCGCGCTCCGCAATCACAAGTGGACGAACATCAAGGAGCAGGTGGACATGATCGAGATGCCTTCGGGCGCGCGGATCATCCTACTGTCGGAAGGGCGTCTGCTGAACCTCGGCAATGCGACCGGGCATCCGAGCTTCGTGATGTCGGCCTCCTTCACCAACCAGGTTCTGGCGCAGATGGAGCTTTGGCAGAATGGCGAGGCCTACAAGCCCGGCGTGTATATCCTGCCCAAGCATCTGGATGAGAAGGTCGCCCGGCTGCACCTTGGCCGGATCGGCGTGAAGCTCACGGAGCTGCGGCCCGATCAGGCCGCCTATATCGGGGTGAAGGTCGACGGGCCCTACAAGCCCGAGCACTACCGTTACTGAGCCAGATTGCGTTATGTGAATGTCCTGCTAACCTCTCCGCATCCCAAATGCGGAGAGGCCGGATGGGCAAACGCGACGAACTGATCGAGAAATATGCGGGGGATCTGCGCACTAAGTGCGGGATGGAACCGGACATGGATCTGCTGACCAAGGTCACCATCGGCTGCGGGCCGACGATCTACAGCGCGGACAGCGAAACGGTGGCAGCCTCCGATTCCGCTGAGCTGGAACGGGTGAAGACGAGCTTTCTGATGAAGAAACTCGGTCTGCCTGACAGCCCTTCGCTGATGGAAGGTATCCAGAAGGCGGTGGACACGTATGGCAAATCCGAACGCAACAAATATCGGGCGGTTTTCTATTACCTGCTGGTGAAGAATTTCGGCAAGGAATCCGTTTACGCCTGATCGGGCACTCGTTCGATCAGCGCCATGGCAGCGGCAGGATTGGCGGCCTTGTGGCCGCTGATCACATAAAGAAACACATCGCGCGGGTTTTTCGGGGCGGCCTTCCTAATGGGGGGCAGGCCGCCATCACCGCCTTTTGCCCAGCTCACCGCCGCTTCGCTCCACCGGGCCAGATCGCCGGATGAATAGCCGGCCTTCGGGGTCTCGGTGGTTCCCATGATGCGCGCATAGACGAAATCCGCCGTCACATCCGGGAACTGCGGAAATTCGGAATCCCCAGCGATGACCGCCGCGACCCCATGCCGGTGGAGCAGCTCCGCGCATTCGGGGACAAGAAAACTTTCGTGCCTGAGTTCGACCGCGTGGCGCAGCGCGCGGCCCTCCACCTCTTTCGGCAGGAGGGCTAGAAAACCCGCGAAATCCTCCGGGTCGAATTTCTTCGTCGCCATGAACTGCCAGTTGATCGGGCCGAGCTTGTCCTTCAGCTCCGCGATGCCGCTGTCGATGAACCGCTGGATCGACTCGCCCGCCTCCGCCAGCACCTTGCGGTTGGTGGCGAAGCGCGGTGCCTTGAGGGCAAAGACGAAATCCTCGGGCGTCTCGTCATGCCAGCCGGCAAACGTCTTGGGTGTCTGGCTGCGGTAGTAGGTGCCGTTGACCTCGATGGTGGTCAGGTGGCGGCTGGCATAGTCCAGTTCGCGCTTATGGGCCAGCCCGTCGGGGTAGAAGCTGCCCCGCCACGGCGCATAGGTCCAGCCGCCGATTCCCACCCTGATCCTGCCCGCCATGTCCGCCAGCCTTCCGCTACAAGCCACCCATTTCGCAGATAGTCTGCCATTCCGCCTCTGACACCGGCTGCACCGAAAGGCGGGAATTGTTGACCAGCACCATATCCTTCAGCCGAGGGTCGTTCTTGCAGTCCTCCAGCGTGACGGGGCGCGGCAGGGGGCGCACCGCGCGGATGTGAACGCAGTCCCATTTCGGATCGTCCGCAGTGGAATCGGGGGCCGATTCGGCGGAAACCTCGACAATGCCGACGATCTCCTTGCCGATGTTGGAGTGGTAGAAGAAGCCCTTCTCCCCCACCTTCATCGCCCGCATGTGGTTGCGCGCCTGATAGTTGCGCACGCCGCCCCATTCCTCACCGGCCTCTCCCTTGGCGACCTGCTGGTCCCACGACCAAGTGTCGGGCTCCGACTTGAACAGCCAGAAGGCCATCAGCCGATCACCTTGCGCCATTCGTGGATTTCGACCGCCTCGAACAGCCCGGCCTTCGCATAGGGATCGTTTGCGGCCCAGGCTTCGGCGGCGGCGAGGTCATCGGCCTCGATCACCACGAGCGAGCCGACGGGGGCGCCGTCCTCGATGAACGGCCCGGCGAAGGCCACCCTGCTCTCCCCCAGATAAGCGAGATGGGCGGGGCGGTTCTCCATGCGGAGATCGAGCGCGCCGGGTTTGTCCCGGCAGATCACGGCAGCGTACATCATTCCTCCTTCAGCGGTCGGTTCAACAGGCGTTCGGCGGCCTCGGTCACGGTGACGCGGCCATCTATCAACGCAACGATCATGGAGACGACGGGCATGTCCACCCCTTCCCGCGCGGCCCGGGCGGCCATGGCGCGGGCGGTGGCAATCCCCTCCACCGTCGTGGAGACGTCCCAGTCCGCGCCGGACCCCAGCGCGTAACCGTAGCGGAAGTTGCGCGATTGCACCGAGGTGCAGGTCAGGACGAGGTCGCCGAAGCCCGAAAGGCCCGCCAGCGTCTCCGCCCGCGCGCCCGCGCGCATCGCCAGCCGGGTCATCTCGCCATAGCCGCGGGTCATCAGCGCGGCGCGCGCGCTGTCGCCCAGCCCCGCGCCCATTACCGCGCCCGCCCCGATGGCGATGACGTTCTTCAGCGCACCGCCCAGCTCGGCACCCGCCACATCCGTCGTGCGGTAGAGCCGCAGCGCAGAGGTGGAGAGCCGCTCCTGCATCGCCGCTCCCGCCGCCGCATCCGCGCAGGCGAGCGTCAGCGCGGTCGGCAGGCCGCGGGCGATATCGGTGGCGAAGCTCGGCCCCGTCAGCACGGCGGGAGTGGCGTCCGGGCAGGCCCGCGCGATGAGGCCGGTGGAGCCGAGGCCGCTGGTCAGGTCGATCCCCTTGGCGCAGCCGATCACGCCCCGACCGGCGAAAAGCGCCCGATGGGCTTCTAGAAAGGCAGCGGTCTGCTGCATGGGGATGGCGAGGAGGAGGAGATCCGCCGTCTCCGGCAGGGTCTCCGTCACCCTGATCGCCATGGGCAGCGCCTCGCCGGGAAGGCGTCGGCTGTTGGTTCGTTGGTCGCGCATCTCGCGCGCCTGATCCGCGTCGCGGGTCCAGAGCGCGACTTCGGTCCTCGCCCGGGCGAGGCTGATCGCCAGCGCCGTGCCAAAGGCGCCCGCCCCCAGTATGGCGATGCCGCTCATGCCTTGGCGCCCTTCTTGCCGGAGCCGATGAGCGCCGGTCTGCTCCGGTCGAGCGGCCAGCGCGGGCGGGCGGTCAGGTCGGCCGGATCGTCGGGAATGCCCGCCCGGAGCCGCTCGATGGCCGCCCAGGCGATCATCGCGGCATTGTCGGTGCAGAGTTTCAGCGGCGGCGCGACGAAGGCGAGACCCTCGGCGGTGGCGACCCCCTCGAGCGCCGCCCGGATCTCTGCGTTGGCGGCCACGCCGCCCGCCACGGCGATGGCCGGGGTTTCGGGGGCAAGCTCCAGATAGGCCGCGATGGCCCGCCGCGCCTTCTGCGCCAGCACATCGGCCACCGCGCGCTGGAAACCTGCACAGAGATCTGCCCTGTCCTGACGGCGCAGCCCGCCGTGGGCGGCCACCAGTTGGTCCCGTGTGCGCAGCACCGCCGTCTTCAACCCGGAAAAGGACATGTCGCAGCCCGGCCGGTCCAGCAGGGGGCGGGGCAAGGGGAAACGGGCAGCATCGCCGTGCCGCGCCTCTGCCTCGACAGCGGGGCCGCCGGGCTGGGGCAGGGCGAGCAGCTTCGCCACCTTGTCGAACGCCTCGCCGGGGGCGTCGTCGATGGTACCGCCCAGCCGGTCGAAGCGATCCGGGCCGTGGACGATCAGGAACTGGCAATGACCGCCGGAGACGAGCAGCAGCAGATAGGGAAAGGCGATGTCCCCGGTCAGCCGCGGGGTGAGGGCATGGCCCGCCAGATGGTTGATCCCGTGAAGCGGCAGATCCGCCCCCGCCGCCAGCCCGCGTGCGAGCATGACGCCCGCCAGCACCCCGCCGATCAGCCCGGGACCGGAGGTGACCGCCACCCCGTCCAGATCGGAAAGCGCCAGCCCCGCTGTCCGCAGCGCCTCCGCCACCGAAATGTCGAGCTTTTCGACATGTGCCCGTGCGGCGATCTCAGGCACCACGCCGCCATAGGCCTCGTGGAGCGCGGTCTGCCCAGCGACGACATTCGCGAGCACCTCCGCCCGGCCCTCCGGCGTCAGCCGGACAACCGCCGCGGCGGTGTCGTCGCAGCTCGACTCGATGCCGAGAAGGGTGAGAGCCTTGTCCATGATCCGATCCGAGGGGTCTTCCGCGTTGCCTGACCACCCCCGCGCAGGTAACACCGCAACATGCGCGAGACAACCCGACCGCTCCTTTCTGCCGGTGTACCGACGCTCCTGCTCACCCGGCCGGAGGCGCAGTCCCGCCGTTTCGCCGCCGAAGTGGCAGGACTTTGGCCGGATCTGGCGGTGCTCCTCGCGCCCGCGCAGGCGATCCGGTCCCTGCCCGTCGTCATGCCCCAAGGGGTGCGGGGCATCGTTCTCACATCGGAGAACGCCGTGGCGGCGCTTCCGCCGGGTTTGGGTCTGCCCGCCTATTGCGTGGGGGAGCGCACGGCGGCGGCGGCGGCGGCGCATGGTCTCTCGGCCCGGGCTGCGGGCGGCGATGCGGCATCCCTGCTCTCCCTCATTCGGCGGGAGCGTCCGTCCGGCCCGCTGTTTCACCCGCATGGGCGGCATCTTGCCGCCGATATGGTCGCGGCCCTGAGGGACGAGGTGGAGATCACGGGGGCTGTGGCCTATGAGCAGGTGGCCATCCCCCCTTCCGCAGAGGCAGTGCGGCTTCTGGAGGCGGAGCAGCCGGTGCTCCTGCCGCTGTTTTCGCCGCGATCTGCGCGGCTTGTGGCGGGCTGGCCGATCCGCGCGCCGCTTCTCATCGCCGCGATGAGTGCGAATGTCGCAGCCGCATGGTCCGGTAAAGCGCCGCGCCGCCTGAAAATTGCCCCAACCCCTTCAGCAGAGGCTATGTTGGAGACAATCGGGGCGCTGAAGGGCTGAAATCGGTTGTTTTCGGGAACCTTGCGTCCTGAGAAGGCATGAGTTGCCGACAGGGCTTCGCGCTGGCACATCAGGCTGCGGGTTGAGGCCCGGGGATCCGGTCGCTAATCTCCGTTCACGGAACGGCCAACGGGAGAGCTGCGTGGAAGACGAAAAGAAACCGAGGTCGCGGAGCAAGGCGAAGGCCGAAGAAGCGCAGACCTCGCCATCCGAAAGAAACCTCTCCGCGCGCGAGGCGGCAGAGGTGTTCGGGGCGACGGACAGCCCGGAAGCCAGCGTCGATGCCCTCCCGGAGACCGTTGCAGCGGAGAACCCGGCGACGGCGGAGCACCATGATTTCGCTGCCGGGCAGGGCACCGATCCCGCCGCTCTGCCTGACGCCGATCAACCCCGGGATCTGACGCCCGACCGTGATCTGACACTTGAGGAGCCGCTGGCAAAGGCGGCGGAGGAGGAGCGTGTGGTTCCGCCCGCCCGTCCCGTTCCGACGGAACCCGCAGCGCAGGGCGGCGGCTTCTGGCCGACGCTCGCCGGTGGAGCGATCGCGGCGGCTTTGGGGTTCGGTGCGGCCTATTTCCTTCTGCCTCGTCATACGAGCGATCCCGCATTGGAGAGCAGGATCGCGGAGCAGGCGCAGCAGATCTCCGCGATGCGTTCCGAGATCTCGGCGCTGCCCGCGCCGGCCGATCTTTCCGGGATGGAGGCGGAGCTTTCGCGTCTCTCCAATGCCGCGACCGAGGGGGAAAGCACGCTTGACGCCCTGACCTCCCGGATCACGGCGCTGGAAAATCGGCCCGTTGCCTCCGCGCCGCCAGGAGAGGCGGCGCCGCCCTCCGCAGACGTGAGCGCGGCGCTGGAAAGCTTGCGGAGCGACCTGTCCGCCCAGGCGGAGCGCAACGCCGCCCTGTCGGGCGAGGTGGAAAGTCTCCGCTCCTCATCCGCGGCCGGTGCGCGTGTGGCGGAAGGGGAGGCGATCGTCGCCAGCATCCGCATGGCGATCGAACTCGGGAGCGGTTTTGCGCCGGCTGTCGAGCGTCTGGAGCAGCTGGATGTGAACGTTCCCGCGGCCCTGAAGGAGGCCAGCGGCGGCGTGGCTCCGCTGTCCGACCTGCGCCGTGATTTCCCCGATGCCGCGCGCGCCGCGCTCGATGCCTCCTACCGTGCGACGGGGGAGGAAAGCTTTGGCGACCGGGCGGAAATGTTTCTGCGCAATCAACTGGGCATCCGCTCCCTTACCCCGCAGGAGGGCAATTCCCCCGATGCGGTGCTCTCCCGCGCCAATGCCGCGGTGCAGGCGGGCCAGATCGATCAGGCCCTGACCGAAATCGCCACCCTTCCCGCCGCGGGTCAGGCCGCGATGGCCGGGTGGACTTCCGCCGCCAAGACCCGCGTTTCTGCACAGCAGGCTGCCGACGAGATCGTCGCCAGCCTTACCCGGAACTGAGGCGCACATGCTCTGGTCCCTTCTCAAGGTTCTCCTCTTCGTCGCCATCATCGCGGCGCTGACCTTCGGCGCGAGCCATCTGCTCAGCGCGGGCGAAGGCATCCGCATCATCTTCGGGGATACGGAGTTTTCCATCGGACTGCTGCAGGCGGTGATCCTCTCGCTGCTCGGCCTTGTCGGCGCATGGGTGCTGTTCAAGATCGTGGGCCTCGCGGTCGCGCTGTTCCGCTTCCTGAACGGGGATGAGACGGCGATGAGCCGCTATCTCGACCGCAGCCGCGAAAAGCGGGGGTACGAGGCGCTGGCCGACGGCATCCTCGCCCTCACCGCGGGGGAGGGGCGGCTCGCCATCAACAAATCCGTCCGGGCGGAGAAATTCCTCAACCGTCCCGAACTCACGGACCTCGTCATCGCGCAGGCGGCGGAGATGGTCGGTGATTCGAAACGCGCCACAGAGGCGTGGAAGCGGCGTCTGGACGATGACCGGACGCGCTTCGTGGCCCTGCGCGGGCTGATGCGGATGAAGCTGGCCGAAGGCGATACCGACACCGCGCTGAAACTCGCAGAGCACGCGCTGGCCATTCGCCCGCGTCATGGCGAGACTCAGGATGTCCTTCTGAAGCTTCAGGCCGACCGGGGCGACTGGAAGGGCGCGCGGCGTACGCTGGAGGCAAAGCAGCGCAGCGGCAACATGCCCCGCGATGTTTACAAGCGCCGCGACGCCGTCCTGGCGCTGCAGGAGGCAAAGGAGGTCTTTGCCGAGGGCAATTCCATCGAGGCACGGGAGGCGGCCATCGCCGCCAACCGTCAGTCCCCCGACCTCATCCCCGCCGCCGTCATGGCCGCACGCGGCTATCTCACGACCGGGGACAGGAAAAGCGCCTCGCGGGTCCTGCGCAAGGCCTGGGAGGTGTCCCCGCATCCCGACCTCGCCGCCGCCTTTGCCGAAATCGAGCCGAACGAAACCCCTGCGCAGCGCCTGAAGCGGTTCGATACGCTCCTCCGGCTGCGCCCGGATGACGAGCAGACCCGCCTGCTGCGCGCCGAACTGAACATTGCGGCGGAGGATTTCCCAGCCGCCCGGCGGGCCATGGGCGATCTGGCGGAGACGCATCCCACCGCGCGGAGCCTTGCCATCATGGCGGCGATCGAACGGGGAGAGGGCGCGGACGATGCAGTGGTGCGCGGCTGGCTGGCCCGGGCGCTCGTTTCTCCGCGCGGGCCGCAATGGGTTTGTGACAATTGCGGTGCGATCCATGCGCAATGGGGGCCGATCTGCGACAACTGCGGCGCCTTCGACACGCTCACATGGAAAGAGCCGCCGGAAGGGGCGGGCCCCTCTCCCACGCAGGCGGAAATGCTGCCCCTGATCGTCCGCGCGCCGGAGCCGAAGTCCGCTCCCGTCGCCCCGGTCGCGGAACCGGAGCCGGAACCCGTGCCTGAGTCGGTAACCATCGCGCCGGACGAAACACCGGAGCCGGTGGTGGAAACGCCGCCCCTCCCGGTCGAGCCGCAAGAGCCGCAGCCGGCCAGCTCGAGCCCGTTCCACACCCCGCGCGCGGTTGACCTCGACGCGATGCGGAAAGCCGGGGGCTGAGCGCGAGAATTCTTGCGTTTTAGGGCTACACACCCCCGCAGGATGGTGCTATCAGCCCGCCACAACGCCCCTCCGGCCCCGGCCGGGCGGGCCTCCCGCAAGGGAACGCCGCAGTAGCTCAGCTGGTAGAGCACGTCATTCGTAATGATGGGGTCGGGGGTTCGAGTCCCTTCTGCGGCACCACTTCATCAACAAAAACCGGCACGTTCAGGGCATCCATCTCCGTGCCGCTTCATGGCTCGGTTGTGCCGAACGGGGTCTGCTCCCGCGGTTTCCAGCCGTCGGGCCTCTTGCCCTTCGGCGGCTCCAGCGCACCCTTGTGGACCAGCCCCTCGGATTGCAGCCGCGCCAGCGCACTATCGATCCACCGGTCGCCGTAGAGCGACCTTTCGGAGAAGAACACGTCCGTCTCAATGGCAAGGAACACCGCCGCCGCGATCCGGATAGGCCGTCACCCCATGCGATCGTGCCCGCCTCGGCCGCGTGTGGCGGAACACATTCGGCGGGGGATGCCGTCAGCCAGCGAGTTGGAAGAAATCTTGCCGGAACGGGATGTGTCACGCATCGGTTTACCTCGGGATGTCGAGTGATCCCCATGGAAATGGCCGGTGCATGGGCTGCCTCTCTTGCCCGCCTGCGATTTGCGGCCAGAGCTGGGCGAGGCGGCACTTGCAGACGCATCTTTGGCAGCGTGCTGAAAAAAGTATCCCGAGGTTGCTCCGGGGCGGAGATCTTCCATGGTTGAAGAACTCCCCGGAAGCCGCAGGTTTTGGCTCGTGACCGGACCGATTTCCTGGTTTCAACCCAAGGTCGGGGAGCACCACGATTTTTTCAGCTGTTAGCATGGTCCTGTTCTCGGACCCGGGAAATCGGTCCCGCAATGACCTGACATCCGTAGCGTTCCGGCTGGACCTCGCCGGACAAGGGACGATTTCCGCTCCGAAGCAAACTTCAGCAGTCTGCCTGGCGCGGTCGTCCGAAAAAACTGGGCTTCTCCTGTACTGGCGCCCCTGCCCAGGGGAGGGTGTCCACCGTAGCGTCCTGGCCGCAGTCCCATGTTGTGCTCCCACGTCTCGCTTGCCGCGCTGCGCGATTGCCGCGATAAGGCTGCGTCCCGAAGGATGGAGCGGGAAATCGAAAAGGACGCATGATGACTGAGACGCTGCAAGGCGCGGGTGAGGAAAACCGCCCGCTCAACCGTGAGGATTTCAAGGTTCTGGGCCTGTCGGCTCTGGGCGGGGCGTTGGAATTCTACGACTTCATCATCTTTGTCTTTTTCGCGGCGGTCATCGGCCATCTGTTCTTTCCGCCGGACATGCCGGACTGGCTCGTCATGATCCAGACCTTCGGCATCTTTGCTGCCGGTTACCTCGTGCGTCCGCAGGGCGGGATCGTCATGGCGCATTATGGCGACAAGGTGGGGCGCAAGCGCGTATTTGCCCTTTCGGTGTTCCTCATGTCGATCTCGACGCTGGGCATGGCGATGCTGCCGACCTATGCGACCATCGGCGTGCTGGCTCCGATCCTGCTGATCGTGCTCCGCATGTTGCAGGGCGCGGCCATCGGCGGCGAGGTTCCGGGCGCATGGACATTCGTGGCCGAACACGTACCGGCCCGGCGCGTGGGCATGGCCTGCGGGTTCCTGTGTTCCGGCCTGACGATGGGCATCCTGCTCGGCTCGCTGGTCGCCACGGCGATCAACTGGAGCTTCACGGCGGAACAGGTTTCCGCCTGGGCATGGCGTCTTCCGTTCTTCCTCGGCGGGATCTTCGGCCTGCTTGCGGTCTATCTGCGCCGCTGGCTGTCGGAGACGCCGATCTTCCTCGCCATGAAGCAGGACAGCCGCCTGCAGGAGACGCTGCCGATCCGCACCGTCCTGCGCGACCATATGCACGGTGTCATCATCTCCGGCCTGCTCACCTGGGTTTTGTCCGCCGGAATCGTCGTCACCACGCTGATGACGGCGACCTTTCTGCAAAAGCTCTATGGCTATTCCGCGCTGGAGGCCCTCTCCGCCACCAGCTTCGGCACGCTGTTCCTGATCTTCGGGACGGTCAGCGCCGGGGCGATCGTGGACAGGGTGGGCAGCGGCCCGTTTTTCGCAGTGGCGGGGGTGGTGTTCGGGGTGGCGACCTTCACCTTCTACACCTTCGCGGGCGTCTCCCTGCCGGTTCTGTTCGGGCTTTACGCGGTGATGGGGCTGGCCGTCGGCATGGTGGGGGCGGTGCCCTATGTCATGGTGCGGGCCTTTCCGGCGCAGGTGCGGTTTTCCGGGCTTTCCTTCTCCTACAACGTGGCCTACGCGATCTTCGGCGGGTTGACGCCGGTGCTCGTCACCACGTTCCTTGCCGTCAGCCCGATGGCCCATGCGTGGTATCTGGTGTTCATCGCCGCGCTGACGACGGGTCTGGGCTTCTACCTGATGGCGAACAGCGCACGGGTGGAGGGGGAGATCGGCCTCGACGGAACGGAAGCGGCGGCCCATTGAGGGCCGCCCCCCGCATCATACCGCGCGTGCGGTGATCGTGTAGGCGAAGGCCTTGGCGTCAAGCTCATTCAGCGCGGCGCCCTCCACCGTCCCCTGCGGATACATGAGGAAGGGCAGGGTGCCCGTCCGGCCCGGCAGGTGCAGATCCTCCGCCCGGTTGTAGGCTACCCAGTTGCCCTCCCAGTTGCCGAGCAGCGCCGCGTTCACCTTCGTCACCAGCGGGTCGGACGGGTCACGGATCCAGCGGTCCGATTCGGCGCGCATCACCTTGAGTACATCGGCGGGGTCCATCGCGACCCAGCCGTAACCGTCGAGCCAGACCTCCGCCCGGCAGTGTTGCGCGCCGGTGATCGTCTCACTGTTCGCGCCGAGCTGCTTGTAGCCGAAGGCAGAGGGCGCAACCCGAACCCCGTACATGTCGCGCGCGGGAACGCCCGATGCGCGGGCGAGGGCCACGAACAACCCGTTCAGATCGGCGCATTTCCCGCCCAGCCCGGCGCTGGTCAGCGTTGCCACGGCATCCCCCGGACCGCAGCCCGGCGTGTCGAGATTGCGGTAGCAGTTGGCAACGATATAGGCATAGATCGCGCGCACCTTCTCCACATCCGTGGTGGCGCCCGCGGTGATCCGTGCCGCCGTCTCCGCCACCACGCCGTCGAGCGGCTTCATCGCGGAGGGCCGCAGCGCCGCTGCCAGAACGGCAGGGTCTTCCCCGGCTTCAGAAGGTTTCGACCAGTCGATGGTGCGGTTCCGCGTCTCGAACCGGCTGACCAGTTCAAGGTTTCCAGGCGTCTTGCCATCGAACTCCGCATGCAGGAAGCGCGCGCCAGTGGCGGGGTCAGTCACCAGCTCGGCCTGCGCCGCATTGCCTGTCCAGCCATCGTCGAGGCTGCGCTGGTAATCGGTGGAGAGCGAGGGCACCGGCAGCCATATCTCCGCCTTGCCGGCGGGAAGGGCAATCGCCGTGCGTGTCTCGTAAGCCCGCCAGGGCGTGGGTGCCGGGGCGAAGCTGACAGGATCGGCCCAAGCGCGGGAGGCGAGGCCCCCGAACATCGGGGCGAACCCTGCGGCCAGTGCGATCTTCAGAACGGTCCTGCGGGGGTGGGCGGTCATCGGCTCCTCCTGTCCGTGGGTATCCGAACAGACTGCGCCAAGACCCGATCACGCTCAACGATTTTCGGGAGAAGAAAGGGTGAGAGGCTGGACAACGACCCAAGCGGGACTCGTTACGGCTGCTTCCTTCCGGACCTGACCGAGTTGGCGAGGCGCTCGCCCGCGCCAACCTCTCGCGGGGGGATCTAAGGGGCGCGGGCGGAAATGGCAAGCCTACTCTGCAGCGACCAGCCGCTGATTCGCACCCTCGTCATAGGCTTCCCGCGCCGCGCAGACCCGTTCGTAATTCGCCTCCGCCCAATTGCCGAGCGCGCGGAGCGGCACCTGCAGCTCCTCTCCCAGCGGGGTGAGCCGATATTCCACACGCGGCGGCACGGTCGGATACACCCGCCGGTGAACGTAGCCGTCCCGCTCCAGCCCGCGGAGGGTGACCGTCAGCATCTTCTGTGAAATACCGGTAATCGACCGCTTTATCTCGGAGAATCGGCGCGGTTCAGGGCTGAGATGCATGACGATCAGCACGCTCCACTTGTCACCGACAAGGGAAATGATGTCATTCACGCGGTTGCAGCGCTGATGAGTGGGTTCCATGGGTGTAACCTTCTGACTGCAAGGTGCCTTCTTGCGTTTCGCGAGACGGTTACTAATTTGCCCCCAGTCACTCAAAGAAACAAGAGGCTCCTCCCATGAAGACCGTGGCCGTTCTGGTCGGATCGCTCCGCAAGGATTCGATCAACCGCAAATTCGCCGAAGCGCTGGCAAAGCTCGCCGCCGGCAAACTGGATTTCAAATTCGTCGAGATCGGTGATCTGCCGCTCTACAATGAAGACCTGTGGGACAAGGTGCCGGCTTCCGTCCTGCGGATGAAAGCCGAGGTCGAGGCCGCCGATGCCGTCCTCTTCGTTACGCCCGAATACAACCGCATGCTCTCCCCCGCGTTGAAGAACGCCGCCGACTGGGGCTCCCGCCCCTATGGGAAAAGCTCCTGGATGGGCAAACCCGCCGCTGTCGTCGGGACCACGCCCGGCACGACGGGCTCCGCCGCCGGACAACAGTCAATGAAGATGCTCGCGACGATTCTGGGCACCGTGCAACTCGGTCAGCCGGAAGTGTATTTCGTCTGGAAGCCCGAACTGTTCGATGCCACCGGCACGCTGGTCGAGCCGACGGCCAAGGCGTTCCTGTCGAGCTGGATCGACGCTTTCGCCAATCTCATCGACGCGGTCGCCAAGGAGCCGGTTCCCGCCTGATCTACCTGTCGAGATCGGCGATGAGGGACTTCATCTCGCCGATCTCCCGCTCTTGGGTCGTGATGATCCCATCGGCCAGCGACCGCACCCTCGGGTCGGTGATATGCGCCCGCGATGACGTCAGGATGGCGATGGAATGATGCGGGATCATCGCGCGCATCCATGCCACATCCCCTACGGTCGCCTGCGACCGGAGCAGGGCGAGCGCCACCACGAACACCACGGCGCTCCCCGCGAGAATGGCGTAATTCGCGGCGCGGTTGCGATACATGCCCCACATGAAAAGCAGCATGACCACCGCCATCCCCGCACCCATGTAGAGCGCGGCGAAGGCGCGGGTTTCGCTGAAATAGACGTGATCCCAGCTCCAGGTATTGAGATACATCAGGACGTACATCAGCACGGTGGAAACGGCGATCATGATGAGGAAGCGGGCGTAGGACATCGGCTTCTCCTGACTGGATCAGGATCAACCGCCCCCGGTGAAATGGTTCCCCGCCGATCCCCGAATTCTCAGCCCGGATTGCGTTCCGCCCAGCCGGCGAAAACCTTCTCCAGCGCCACGACGATGTAGTAGAGCACGATCCCCAGGAAGGCGAGCGCGAGCAGGACGGCGAACATCAGCGGGTAATCCGCATTGATCTTGCCCGAATCGAACAGAGCGCCAAGGCCCCGGCCGTGCGGCTCCACGATCTCCATCAGGTTGGTGCCGATGAAGGCCAGCGTGACGGCAACCTTCAGCGCGCCGAAGAACTCCGGCAGGGTCTTCGGCAGGGCGATCTTGCGGAATATGGTGAACTTGGACGCGCCGAGGGATCGCAGGATGTCGCGATACTCCGGCTCCAGCGTGGACAGGCCGATCGCCACCGACACGGAGATCGGGAAGAAGGAGATCATGAAGGCCATGAGGATGGTGTTGAAATCATGCTGGCCCACGAAGATCAGCGCCACCACCGGCACCACCGTCGCCTTCGGTATGGCGTTGAAGCCCACCAGCAGCGGATAGAGCGCATCCCGCATGGTGCGGGAAAAGCCCATGACCATGCCCAGCAGCGTGCCGAAGATCACCGCCAGCACCAGACCCACGACCGTGCGCCACAGCGTCTGCCAGCCTTGGGTGAAGAACAGCTCCCGGTATTTCCAGAAGGCGGGCGGCAGGTCTGAGGGGGAGGCCATCACGTAGTTCGGCCAGCCCTTCACCCAGACCAGAAATTCCCACCCCGCGAGCAGGAGCACCGTGGCGATCAGCGGAATGGCGATCTTGCGCAGCGTTTCCATCAATGCGCCCCCGCCGGTTTGCGGCCCTGCGCGATCTCGATCTGGTCGCGGAGGATGGAGAGGCGCTCCACCGAGGCGGGTTCATACAGCATGTCGAGCGTCCGCGGGCCGTCGTGGCCGACGGTCATGACATATTGGGTGGTGGCAGGGCGGCCCGAGAGCACGACGATCTCGTCGGCGAGGAACACGCTCTCCCGCAGGTCATGGGTGATGAGCAGGGAGGTGAACGGCTCCTCCGCGCGGAGCGCGTGCATCGTTTGCCACAGATCCTCCCGCGTGAAGGCGTCGAGCGCGCCGAAGGGTTCGTCCATGATGAGCACGTCGGGCTTGTGGACGATCGCCCGGCAGAGGGAGGCGCGCTGCCGCATTCCGCCCGAGAGTTCGGAGGGACGCTTGTCGGCGAATTTGCCGAGGCCCACCAACTCCAGCAGCTCCATCGCACGGGCTTCGCGGGCCTTGCGGGCCATGCCGGGGGAAACGATCTCCAGCGGCAGGATCACATTGTCCAGGATCGTGCGCCATTCCAGCATGACGGGGTTCTGGAACGCCATCCCCACCGTCTTGCGCGGGCCTTTCACCCGTTCCCCGTGCAGCCAGACCTCGCCCCTGTCGGGGATCATCAGCCCGGCGATCAGCCGGGTGAGCGTGGACTTGCCGCAGCCGGAGGGGCCGACCACCGCGCAGAAGTTGCCTTCCGGGATGGAGATGTTGAGGCCGTCCAGAACCGGCAGCGGGCCGGCCTTGGTCTTGTAGGCGTGCGTGACGCCCTTGATATCGACGAGGTTTGCCATGCCGGTTCCGTTTCGGGCGGGTCCGACCCCGCCCGGCCCTATTTGAATGCGGTCAGTCTGCGAGCTTCAGGCTGCCGTCGGCGGGCAGGTAATCGGCGGTGAAATACAGATCCGGCGTGGGATCGTTCTGGAAGGTGTAGATTTCCTTGAGCTGCTCGATAGATGCCGCGAACCGCTCGGGATCGACATTGCCCATACCGTGCTCCTTGACCCAGTCGGTTAGCACATTCGTCCCGATGGACATCTTCAGCCGCTCCGTTTCCAGCGCCAGATCGGAGGCGGGGGAGCGTTTGATCATGGATTCCACCGCCGCTTCCGGGTTGGCGATGGCATCGTGCCAGCCCTTCGCCACCGCGCGGAGGAAGCCCGTCACCTGCTCCGGGTGTTCCTTGGCATAGGCGGTGTTCACGATGATGGCGTTGCCGTAGTATTTCACCCCGTTGTCGGCCATCAGAAAGACGGAGATGTCATCCGCCGGGACGCCGAGCCGCGTCAGGTTGAGGAAGACGGAGAAGGAGAAGCCCATCACCGCATCCACCTTGCCCTCTGCCAGCATGGGTTCCCGGGTGGGGAAGCCGACGGGTTCCACGGTGATCTTGGAAATGTCGATGCCGTTGGCCTTGGCAAAGGCCGGGAACTGCGCCCATGCGCCGTCCGGGGGCGGAGCGCCGAGCTTCCTGCCTTCGATATCCTTGATCTCGTTGATGCCCTGCGACTTGCGGCCGACCATCGCGGCGGCGGGCTTGTCATAGACCATCATCACTGCCGTGACCGGCGCGCCCGGGTTCTGGTCGAGGAACTTCGCGATGGAGTTCATGTCGGAGAAGCCGAACGGGAACGCGCCCGTCGCCACTTTCGGAATGGCGTCGAGCGAGCCCTGGCCTGCGGAGATCTCCACGTTCAGGCCCTCGGCCTTGAAATGGCCATTGTCGATCGCGGCGAAATAGGGGGCGGACGGGCCTTCGAACTTCCAGTCGAGGGCGAAGGGGACCGTCGTTTCCGCCGACGCGCCCGTGGCGATGAGGACGGTGGCGGTGATGGCTGTCAGGGCGCGGTGGAACACGAAGGGCCTCCTTGAAAACTGCGGCACCGACCCTGCCCGACCTCCGCCGGGGAGGGGAGCATCTTCGGGCAACTGCCTGCGAACTGTGCAAATTCGTCGCAGGTAAATGCCTGTTTGTCAGGCGTGTCACCAAATAATGCCCCATTGATAGGCATCGTGCAAACTAAAGAAGGATGCGAAAGCGGGCGAAGCCCTCCTCTCCCGGCCCTGCCGCTTCGATGCGCAGTCCGTTCAGATCGCCCAGATGATCTGCCGCCTTCGGCCCGGTTTCAAAGATCACGCTTGTGTCGGCCAGGGGCGCAAGACGCCAGTTGTTGTCCGCGGACGGGTTGATCGTGCCCTGTTCGACGATGTAGCGCACGATGACGTCCCGGTTGGTATCCGGCCCTTCAAAGACGATCGTCGTGCCGTCCGCGCCAGGGAAGTCACCGCCGCCTTCCGCCCGGTAGTTGTTGGTCGCGATAATGAATTCCTGCTCCGGCTCCACAGGGCGCCCGTCGAAGGCAAGGTTGACGATACGGGTGGCCTCCGGCGCCTCCAGCTGCCCCTTGGCGGAGTAGCGGGAGGGTTGGGAAAGGTCGATCTCATAGGTCACGCCGTCGATCACGTCGAAATTGTAGCTCGGAAACTCCGGGTTCAGGAGGGGCTGGTCGGCCTCGCCCGGCGTGATCCGGTTGAACATGCCCGCGGACCGTTCGAGCCAGCCCTGCAGTTCCGCCCCCGTCACCCGGACCGCCCGGATCGTATTGGGGTAAAGATAGAGGTCGGCCACGTTGCGGATGGCAATGTCGCCCGCAGGCACATCGGTATAGTACTCCGCCCCGCCCCGGCCGCCCGCCTTGAACGGCGCGGCGGCGGAGAGGATCGGCAACCCCTCATGCGGAGAGCCGGTCATCATCTCGGCGATATACCACTTTTGCGCGTTGGAGACGATCTGGACGGACGGGTCGTCGGCCACGAGGGCGAAATAGCTGTGCAGCGGCGCGCTCGTCCGGCCCACGGGCCGGCGGACATAGGCCAGCGTCTCCTCATGCTCCCGCATGACGGAGGCGAGCACTTCGGGACGGCTGTCCACCAGCGCGGTTATGCTCCTGTCCTCGTTCCGGCGGGCGATGGGGCGGGCTTCGCTCGTCGCGGTGACGACGCGCCATTGGCCGCCCTCGCGTTCCAGCAGAAGGTCGATCAGCCCCATGTGCGAGCCCCAGAAGCCCGCCATCACCGCAGGCTTGCCGTGGATCGTTCCCGTGACCGGATCGACGGCGGCAGAGGCTTCAAAGGCGGGGGAGGGGAAGACGAGATGGCTGTGCCCCGTCAGCACCGCATCCACCCCCGGCAAGGCGGCGAGGGGGGTGGAGGCATTCTCCATTCCGTCGGACCGCTCCGCCGGGCCGATGCCCGAATGGGACAGCGCGACGATGATATCCGCCCCCGCCTCCTTCATCTCCGGCAGCCATGCTTCCGCCGCCTCGACGATGTCGCGCGTCTCGACCCGGCCCTCCAGGTGCTTGCGGTCCCACTTCAGGATCTGCGGCGGCACGAAACCGATCAGCCCGATGCGGATGGGGATGTCCCGCCCGGAGCCGTCCCTCACCATGCGGTCGAGAATGACATAGGGGGGGATCAGTGTCTGGTCTCCCCGCGGTCCGGCGCCCCGCTGTCTTGCGACATTGGCGGAGATCACCGGGAAGTCCGCGCCCGCAAGCGTCCGCTCCAGAAACTCCAGCCCATAGTTGAACTCATGGTTTCCAAGCGTGCCCGCGTCGTAGCCGACCGCATTCATCGCCGCGATCACGGGATGCACATCGCCCTGCCGCATGCCCCGCTCATAGGCGATGTAGTCGCCCATCGGGTTGCCCTGCAGGAAGTCGCCGTTGTCCAGCAGGATCGTGTTCGTGGCCTCCGCCCGGACGGCCTCGATCAGCGCGGCGGTCCGCGCCAGCCCGACCGTGTCGGACGCCCGGTCCGCATAATAGTCGTAGGGGTAGATATGGACGTGAAGATCCGTCGTCTCGAGGATCCGCAGATGCGCCTGATTGGTGGCGGCCTGGAGGGAGAAAGGATGCAGAGCGATCAAACCGGTTCCTGCCGTTCCCGCCAGAAACCTCCGCCGGGTCATCGTGAAATCTGTTCCCCGCCGCATGCCCACCTCCGCGTGTTCAGACGGGGTGATCCTAGCATCATCGGAGGCAGGCCGCATACCGCGTCCCCGCCACCGGCGGAGGATTGCCATCGCAGCTATAACCCAGGAATTACAACTTGTAATTGTTTAATTTCCATGAATGCCGTGTTTTTGTGCAGCTTGCGGTGGCCACGGCGGCATGCGATCCAATGACCGAAACTCACAGCAGATGGCAGTCGGCCGGATGTCTGACGGCTGCGGGAGGCAGAAATGCGGGATGCGGAAGCGGTAACTTTTGGAAGCGCGGGGCTCGACAGGGCCTCCGGTCTCAGGGCGAAGCCGGAAGCGCTGGCGGCGCTGCTGAAAAGGCCGGATGCACGGGTTCTGCCGCTGTGGCAGGGCCTTGTGCCGGTTGTGGAGGGGCGGCCGGTCGGGGAGACGGGACCCATCGGGGAGACGGGGCCCATCGGGAAGAGGGGGCCCATCGGGGAAACCGGCCTCGTCACCGTGTCGCCGGGCCATCCTGCACTGGCGGAAGCAAGCGGAGCACCGACGCTGCTCGGCCTTGACGACGGCGTGCCATGGTTCGGGGCCGATATTTCCGCCTGGTCACCCGACATCGCCGATGCCGCCGCCAATGCCGCTTTCCTTGACCCGCGGGAGCAGCGCCATCCCGCGCTTCCTGCCGAGAGCCGTTTTGTCGAACTGCGCGCGGTGATGACCCGTCTCACCCGCCGGGAGGCGGAGATCGCCGCCACCGCCCGCGCGCTTTTCGGCTGGCACGCGACGCATGGTTTCTGCCCGCGCTGCGGCCATGCCTCCGAGCCCGCGCTGGGGGGCTGGATCCGGCGTTGCCCGAACTGCCGGGCGGAGCAGTATCCGCGCACCGATCCGGTGGTCATCATGCTCATCACGCGGGGAGACCGGGTGCTGCTGGGGCGTAGCGCCGCCTGGCCGCAGGGAATGTATTCGCTGCTCGCGGGCTTCATCGAACCCGGCGAGACGGTGGAGGCCGCCGTCCGCCGCGAGGTGCTGGAGGAGGCGGGCGTCCGTGTCGGCGCGGTGCAATATCTCGCGAGCCAACCCTGGCCCTTCCCCGCGTCGCTGATGATCGGCTGCCGGGGGGAGGCCCTGTCGGATGCCATAGAAATCGACCTCGCGGAAATTGAGGATGCGCGCTGGGTTTCGCGGCAGGAGATGGTGGACGTACTCTCCGGTGCCAATCCCGCGATCCGCCCCGCGCGGGAGGGAGCGATCGCGCATTTCCTCATCCAGCGCTGGATGGAGGACCGGCTGGACTAGCGCACATCAGTGGGTGGGCGGACCGGGTTCCAGCACGGTATGCTTCGTTCGAGGGTTGCTCCAGATCGGCTGGCGCCGCCGCGGGCATGAGAGGGAGACGGTGAAAACCAGCTCTTGGTTGGCTGTCGCGCCGGGATGCGCTCCCGTCGAGAGGCTCGCGGATACAGAGGGTGCTGCAACGCTTCCCGCAGGTTTCCCGGTCTCACCGGCGGGTGGCAGAGTTTCGCGATTTTTTCACCGCCTTGCGGGCTGCTGAAAAAGTTTTGAAGCCTCATGTCTATGCTTTGGAAATTGGAAAACCGAGCCTTTGAATGATCCGAAATGGGTAGATTTCCTGCCGGATTTGGCCGGATTTCCGCTCCAACGCCGACCTGAAAGCCTCTTCGGCCTGCGAGGGGAGACTTTGTGCAGGAAAGGCAGCACACGGCTACGCGCCGAGCGCATAAGGGCTTCCCGGAAGGATTCCGACAGGCGATGCCGGAGGAAATGGTCGGCCTTGGGGCGCGCCCGAGGTTGTTTCCCCCGATAGCCTGCCTGGTGACCACCGGAGGCCGCGAAACATGGCTGCTGAAAAAGTCGGGAACTTACCCGGGCTTGCGTGGAGGGCGAGAAAGTCTGTCCGGTCACGCGCCAAAACTCGGCTTCCGGGGCGCTTCTGAAAATCTGAGGAAGATTTCGACCCCAGCACAACCGCGGAATGCGTTTTCAGCAGCCTGTTAAATCGCCGTTCTCCGGGCGGAAGCAGGTTGTCCGCCCCGGCTAGCAGGCCGTGCCAACGAACCTTGACTGGAGGATGATTTCTGCATCTTCCCGCGCGCAATGATTGCGGTGGCGCCAGCCGATCTGGAGCAATACGCGAACGGAAAATGCTGCGAGAGTCAAAAGACCAGTCAGCTCACCCCGCGATCCCGGTCGGTTTTCACCCCGCGATCATGGTGTCTAACGCCGGCGCGAATCCGCCGGATACACGCCGACAAGGGACATTTCCGTGGTGAAATAGCGAAGCTCGTCGAAGGCGAGCTGCACGTTCCGGTCCTCGGGGTGTCCCTCCACATCGGCATAGAACTGCGTCGCCGTGAAGGAGCCGTTGACCATGTAGCTTTCCAGCTTCGTCATGTTGACGCCGTTCGTCGCAAAGCCCCCCATCGCCTTGTAGAGCGCGGCGGGGATGTTGCGGACGCGGAACATGAAGGTCGTGATCATCCCGGCCTCCCCCCGGCGCGTCAGGTCCAGATCGCGGGACATGACGAGGAATCGCGTGGTGTTGTTCTGCTGGTCCTCGATTTCCTTCGCCAGCACGTCGAGCCCGTAGATCTCTCCCGCGAGTTCCGATGCCAGCGCCCCGATGGCGGGATTGCCCATTTCCGCGACCTTCATCGCAGAGCCCGCCGTATCGGCCCCGGTCAGCGACTGGATGCTGTGAGCGCGCAGGAAATCCCTGCACTGGCCCAGCAACACGGTATGGCTCATCGCCTGACGGATATCCCCGATCTTCGTGCCGGGCACGCCAAGCAGGCTGATGTGAACGCGCACGAAGGCCTCGTCCACGATATGGAGGCCGCTCTGCGGCAACAGGCTGTGCATGTCCGCCACGCGCCCGTAGGTTGAGTTTTCCACCGGCAGCATGGCCAGTTCAGCCTGCCCCTGACGGACCGCTTCCATCGCATCCTCGAAGGTCCGACATGGCATCGGCTCCATCTCCGGCCGCGCCTGGCGACAGGCCTGGTGGGAGTAGGCTCCCGGCTCACCCTGGAAGGCGATCTTTCCCCGCATGGTTTCTCCCGGAATTCTGAGGCTTGCTCTGTGAGGTCTTCTGAGGGCTTGCGGGACACACCGCCCCGGCGCGTGGTAACTACACCTTGAAAACGTCGAACGGAAGCGGCTAAGACCGGACGAGACACCAGCCGGGGGGGCCAGATGTTCGACCAGATGACCGTGACCAAGACCGTTGCCGCGCTCTGCGGGGCCCTGCTCATCCTGTTGCTGTCGAACTGGGCCGCCAGTGCCCTGTTCTCGATGGGGGGCGGTCATGGTGATGAACACGCCGCCTATGTGATCGACACGGGCGCGCAGGAAGGTGCGGGCGTTGCCGCCGCCTCCGATGAACCGCCGTTCGAGGAGGTCTTCGCCACCGCCGATGCCGCCGCGGGCGAGAAGGTGTTCGCGAAATGCCGCGCCTGCCACAAGATCGACGGCGCTAATGCCACCGGCCCGCATCTGGACGGCGTGGTCGGCCGCCCGGTGGGTTCCGTGGACGGCTTCGGCTATTCGGACGCGATGAAGACGCATGGCGGCGAGTGGACGCCTGACAAGCTGAGCGAGTTCCTTGCCAACCCCAAGGCCGACGTGCCGGGTACCAAGATGTCCTTCGTCGGGCTGCCGCGCATCAAGGAGCGTGTGGACCTCATCGCCTATCTGGAATCGCTGCCGCACTGACCCCGCCTCTGTGCGAAGGCATGAGACAGGCCGGCTTGCGCCGGCCTTTTCCGTTGTGAGGGCGTCCTGGGGGCGTAGAGCCGGGCTGTCCCGCCTTCCGATCGGGCAGATGTGTCCCCGCCTGCACCCGCAGGCCGGACAGTTCCTTCACGAGCTGCGCCGCCGCGGTATTGACCCATGTGTGGGTGCCCGTCTGAGGTCAAGGCGTGTTTAGCGGTGGTTCTGAAGATCGGTGCGGTCATGGGTCAGGCCTTTTGTGCGGCTCTGATACATGACCGCTGGCCGTTATGGTGATACGCGGATTGGCTGCAAATCAGTGAACCGGGCTTTTCGCCCTTGGGTCGTTTCGGCTTCTGCCAATCCCGATCTGTCGATCGACTTCCCTAACGCTTCGGCACTCCCTTCACTCCCGGCGTCTTCCCACGAACTGGCGTTCAGGCCACCGCGGGAATTCTGTAATTCTCGCCCCGCCGCATCATGGCCCAGATACCGCGCGCCATCTTGTTGGCAAGCGCGATGGCGACCAGCATCTTTGATTTTCGCGCCAGCATGTTTGCCAGCCAACTGCCGGGCTTTGGCGCCTTGCGTATCGCCCATCGCACGACAGCCATGGCGCCGATAATGAGCAGCCTGCAGATATCCTGCTGCCCCATCTTCGAGACGCGCCCAAGCCGCGTCTTTCCGCCGGTGGAATGTTGCCTTGGCACGAGACCGACCCACGCGGCAAAGTCTCGGCCGCTTCGGAAGTTCTCGGCGGGGGGTGCAAACACATCGATGGCGACGGCAGTCATTGGACCAATGCCCGGCATGGTCTGCAGGCTCCGTGTCGAAGGATTTACTCGAGCCGCAAGCTTCAGGCGATGCTCACCGTGGCCGAGCACAGCTCGTCCGCCATGGCACTTGCGGAAAGGGTGGTGAGCCAGCACCCGTCAGAGCGGAGAGCGGAGAGCGGAGAGCGGAGAGCGGAGAGCGGAGAGCGGAGAGCGGAGAGCGGAGAGCGGAGAGCGGAGAGCGGAGAGCGGAGAGCGGAGAGCGGAGAGCGGAGAGCGGAGAGCGGAGAGCGGAGGTACGAAACCGGCGCCGGGCAACGTCACCCAGATACCGTCGGCTCAGCGCGCTGCCGCTTTGGGGTGTATGTGGTCGGTTTTCCGTCTATCCTGCCCGATGGCGCAGTCTCTCACGCAATCGCAACTTGAAACTTTGCCGCTTGCGCCCTTAGCTGGCGCGGAACGACGCTGATCGGAGGGACAGGATGCCGGTTGACCCGAGGACTACTATTATCGCCGGACGGAAGCCGTCTGCGATTTCCTCCCGCGTCCTGCTCCTGACACTGCCGTTCCTGGCGCTCGGCTCTTCGATGGCTGCGGCGCAGGAGCAGAAGGTCATCACCTCCTACGGGATCTCCACCTTCGGCGATTTGAAATACCCCGCCGATTTCAAGCATTTCGACTTCGTGAACCCGGAGGCACCCAAGGGCGGCACGATGACCTTCCGCGGCACCGGAGCGAGCCAGACCTTCGACAGCCTGAACGCCTTCGTGCTGAAGGGCAACCCGGCGCAGGGGCTGGGGCTGCTCTATGACAGCCTGCTTTCCGGCGCGCCGGACGATCCCGATGCCGCCTATGGGCTGGTGGCTTCGAGCGTCGAGTATCCGGAGGACCGTTCCTGGGTGACCTTCACCATGCGGCCGGAGGCGACATTCTCCGACGGTCAGCCGATCACGGCGGAGGATGTGGTCTTTACCTGGAAGGTGCTGCTGGAGAAGGGATCCCCCGCCTATCGCATCTCTCTCCGCGACATCGAGAATGTCGAGGCGCTGGACCCGCACCGGGTGAAATTCACCTTCAAGGAGGGTGCGGCCACCCGCGATCTGCCGATGCTGGCGGGCGGGCTGTCGATCCTGCCGAAGCATTATTACGACACCGTCGATTTTGCCCAGTCCACGATGAGCCCGCCCGTGGGATCGGGGCAGTTCGTGGTCAAGGACGCACAGCCCGGCCGATCCATCACCTATTGCCGGAACCCCGATTACTGGGCGAAGGATTTGCCGGTGAATGTCGGCATGGCGAATTTCGACTGCTACACCTACCAGTATTTCGCCGACAACAATGCCGCTTTCGAGGCATTCAAGGTCGGCCAGTTCCTCTACCAGCAGGAATTCTTCTCGCTGCTCTGGGCCACGGGTTACAACTTCCCCGCCGTGGAGCGCGGCTGGGTGAAGCGGGAGGAGCTGGAGGATGCGACGCCCTCGGGCACGCAGGGCTTCTGGTTCAACCTCCGGCGCGAGAAGTTTCAGGATCCGCGCGTGCGCGAGGCCATCGGGCTGATGTTCAACTTCGAATGGACGAACGAGACGCTGTTCTACGGCCTCTACAAACGCACCGACAGTTTCTTCGAGAATTCTCCCATGCAGGCCGAGGGGCTGCCGGAAGGGGAGGAACTGGCCGTGCTGGAGGAGTTCCGCGACAAGCTCCCCCCGGAAATCTTCACCGCACCCGCCTTCGAGCCGCCGGTCTCGGGCAAGCAGCAGCTTGACCGTGGCAACATGCGCCGCGCCTCGCAGCTTCTGGACGAGGCGGGCTGGTCCGTCGGCGGTGACGGGATGCGTCAGAACGCGAAGGGCGAGCGGCTGACGCTGGAATTCATCGAGGACGGCACCTCCATGGACCGGGTGCTAAACCCCTATATCCAGAACCTGCGCCGCATCGGCGTGGATGCCCGCCTGACGCGGATCGACAGCGCGCAGATGCAGCAGCGGCAGAAGGACTTCGACTACGACATAATGAGCGGGCGGTTCGTCATGTCGCTCAGCCCCTCCATCGAACTCCGGCAGCTTTTCTCCGCCGAAGCGGCGGCGACACCGGATTCGGCCAACCTCTCGGGCGTGGCCGACCCGGTGGTGGACGCGCTGATCGAAAAGGTCATCCAGTCCAAAACACGCGAGGAACTGGACGCCCGTGCCAAGGCGCTGGACCGGGTGCTCCGCTCCAAGCAGATCTGGGTGCCGAACTGGTACTCCGGCAAATACCTCGTCGCCTACTGGGACGTGTTCGGCAAGCCGCCTGAAAAGCCGCCCTATTCCCGCGGGGACGGCATGTGGTGGATGGACGAGGCAAAGCTCGGCCGGCTGAAGGCACAGGGCGCGCTCCGCTAAGATGGCTGCCTATATCCTTCGCCGCCTCCTGCTGATGATCCCGACCCTCATCGGGATCATGGTCATCAACTTCACGCTGGTGCAGTTCGTGCCGGGCGGCCCTATCGAGCAGATCATCGCGCAGGTCCGGGGCGGGGGGGATGTGTTCTCCTCCATCTCGGGCGGCGGCGGCGATGCCGGGGCCGGACAGCTTTCGGCGGGCAACGCCGGGGGGGACGACCGCTATCTCGGCGCCCGCGGCCTGCCGCCCGACTTCATCGCCGATCTGGAGAAGCAGTTCGGCTTCGACAAGCCGCCGCTCCAGCGGTTCCTAGACATGATGTGGTCCTACCTGCGCTTCGATTTCGGCGAGAGCTACTTCCGCTCCATCTCCGTGGTCGATCTGGTGCTGGAGAAGATGCCGGTGTCGATCTCGCTCGGCCTGTGGTCCACGCTGATCGCCTATCTCATCTCCATCCCGCTCGGCATCCGCAAGGCGGTGAAGGACGGCACCCCTTTCGACACATGGACATCCGGCCTCATCATCGTGGGTTATGCGATCCCGGGCTTCCTGTTCGCGGTGCTCCTGCTCGTGCTGTTCGCGGGCGGCTCCTACTGGCAGTGGTTTCCGCTCCGCGGGCTGACCTCGGACAACTGGGATCAGCTTTCGCCCATTGGCAAGGTGCTGGACTATATCTGGCACATCACGCTGCCGGTCATCGCCTCCACCATCTCCAGCTTCGCCACGCTGACCCTGCTGACGAAGAACTCCTTTCTGGACGAGATCAAGAAGCAGTATGTCATGACGGCCCGTGCCAAGGGCCTGCCGGAGCGGCGGGTGCTTTACGGCCACGTGTTCCGCAATGCGATGCTGATCGTGATCGCGGGCTTCCCGACGCTGTTCGTATCAGTGTTCTTCGGCGGCAGCCTGATCATTGAGACGATCTTCTCGCTCGACGGACTGGGACGGCTGGGTTTCGAGGCGGCGGTGTCGCGGGATTATCCGGTCATGTTCGCCACGCTCTATGTGTTCGGGCTGATCGGCCTGATCCTCGGGCTGCTGTCGGATCTGACCTATGTCTGGATCGACCCCCGCATCGACTTCGAATCACGTGAGACCTGAGTGATGGCAGTCTCAGAGCTGACCCGCCGCCGCTGGCGGACCTTCCGGGCCAACCGGCGTGCCTCCTGGGCGCTGGTCATCTTTTCGGTCCTGTTCCTCATCGCGCTCTGCGCGGAATTCGTGGCCAATGACAAGCCCCTGCTGGTGAGCTACCGGGGGGAGCTTTTCGTGCCGGTGATGCGCTTCTACCCGGAGACGACCTTCGGCGGCGACTTCGCCACGGAGGCCGTCTATCGCGACCCGGAGGTGCAGTGCCTGATCGCGACCGGTGGGGCGGAGGCCTGCTGGGATGACCCCGCCGCCGCGATGGCGGAGGCGCAGGCCACCGGAACCGTGGGCGGCGCGCCCGTGCAGACCGGCTGGATGATCTGGCCGTTCATTCCCTACAGCTACAACACCGTGAACGACATTCAGGGCACCGCGCCGTCCGCCCCGGATGCCCAGCACTGGCTCGGCACCGACGATACCGCGCGGGACGTGCTGGCCCGGGTGATCTACGGCTTCCGCCTGTCGGTGGTCTTTGCGCTGGTGGTGACCTTCGCCACGACGGTGATCGGCATCGCCTCCGGCGCCGTGCAGGGCTATTTCGGCGGCTGGATCGACCTGAGCTTTCAGCGGATCATCGAGATCTGGGGGGCGACGCCCAGCCTTTACATCATCATCATCGTGGGCGCGATCTGGCAGATGAATTTCTGGCTGCTCGTGATCCTGATGACCGCCTTCGGCTGGACGGCGCTGGTGGGGGTCGTCCGGGCGGAGTTCCTGCGGGCGCGGAACTTCGAATATGTCCGCGCGGCCCGCGCGCTCGGCGTCTCCGACGGCAAGATCATGTTCCGCCACGTGCTGCCGAATGCCATGGTCGCGACCGTCACCATGCTGCCGTTCATCATCACGGGCACCATCGGGTCGCTGGCCGCGCTGGACTTTCTGGGCTTCGGGCTGCCCTCCTCCTATCCGTCGCTGGGAGAGTTGACCCAGCAGGCCAAGGACAACCTCCAGGCGCCGTGGCTCGCCTTCACCGCCTTCTTCACCTTCGCGATCATGCTGTCCCTGCTCATCTTCATCTTTGAAGGGGTGCGGGATGCCTTCGACCCCAGAAAGACCTTCCGGTGAGCGATCCCGTCCTTGATGTCCGCGATCTTCACGTCCGTTTCATGCAGGACGGACGGGTGCATGAGGCCGTGCGCAGCGTCTCCTACACCGTGGGGCGGGGGGAGACGGTGGCGCTGGTGGGCGAATCCGGTTCGGGCAAGTCGGTCACCGCGCTGTCCACCGTCTCGCTCCTGCCCGACAGCGCGGAGGTGACGGGCAGCATCCGCTACAAGGGCGAGGAGCTTCGCGGCGCGCCGGAGGCGAAGCTGCGGGAGGTGCGGGGCAATGACATCAGCTTCATCTTTCAGGAGCCGATGACATCGCTGAACCCGCTGCACACCATCGAAAAGCAGATCACGGAAAGCCTGTCGCTCCACCAGAACCTCTCCGGCTCCGCCGCGCGGGCGCGTGTGCTCGAACTTCTGCGCAAGGTCGGGATCCGAGACCCGGAGAGCCGGCTGGACGCCTATCCCCACCAGCTCTCGGGGGGGCAGCGGCAGCGGGTGATGATCGCCATGGCGCTCGCCAACGGGCCGGAGCTGCTCATCGCGGACGAGCCCACGACCGCCCTCGACGTGACGATTCAGGCGCAGATCCTCGACCTTCTGGCGGAACTGAAGCGTGAGGAGGGGTTGAGCATGCTGTTCATCACCCATGACCTCGGCATCGTGCGGCGGATCGCAGACCGGGTCTGTGTGATGAAGGACGGCGAGATCGTGGAGACCGGCCCCACGGCGGCGGTCTTTGCCGATCCGCAGCATCCCTATACGCAGAAGCTCCTCGCCGCCGAGCCGAAGGGGCGCCCCGCCCCGGTGCCGGAGGGCGCGGAGGAACTGCTGAGGACGGACGCGCTCCGCGTCTGGTTTCCGATCCATCGGGGCTTTCTCCGCAAGGTCACCGGCCATGTGAAGGCGGTCAACAGCGCCAGCCTCTCCGTGCGCGAGGGGGAGACGCTGGGGGTGGTGGGCGAATCCGGCTCCGGCAAGACGACGCTCGCCCTCGCCATCCTGCGGCTCATCTCCTCCGAAGGGCCGATCGTGTTTCTGGGGCGCGACATCCAGGGCTGGCGCTCGCGGCAGATGCGGGCGGTGCGCCGCGACATGCAGATCGTGTTCCAGGATCCCTACGGCAGCCTCTCTCCGCGCATGACGGTGGAGCAGATCATCGCCGAAGGGCTGGGCGTGCATGGCACCCTGTCCGCGGCGGAGCGGCACGGCCGCGTGGCGGAGATCATGGAGGAGGTGGGTCTGCCCCCCGAGTCCATGTACCGCTATCCGCACGAATTCTCCGGCGGCCAGCGGCAGCGGATCGCCATAGCCCGCGCGATGATCCTGCGGCCCCGCCTCGTCGTGCTGGACGAGCCGACCTCCGCGCTCGACATGACGGTGCAGGTGCAGATCGTGGACCTGCTGCGCGGGCTGCAGCAGAAGCACCGCCTCGCCTATCTGTTCATCAGCCATGACCTGCGGGTGGTGCGGGCGCTGTCGCACAAGGTCATGGTGATGCGCGCGGGCGATGTGGTGGAGGAGGGTCCGGCGGCGGAGATCTTCGCCGCGCCGAAGACCGATTACACCCGCGCGCTCATGGCCGCCGCGCTCAACATGTCGGCGGAGGACGCACCCCCCGTCGCCGATACACGCCAGCCGGAATTGCCCCCCGAACCACCAAAGCCCTTTCCACCTTCCCCCCTTTAGGCTAAGGGACCGGGTCCCTTGACAGACAGGAGGTCCGGATGGGCTACAGGGTCGTCGTCGCGGGCGCCACCGGTAACGTGGGCCGCGAAATGCTGAACATCCTCGCCGAGCGGGAATTCCCCATCGACGAGATTACCGCGCTTGCCTCGCGCAAGTCGCTGGGAACGGAGGTCAGCTTCGGGGACAAGACGCTCAAGACGAAGGATCTCGACACGTTCGATTTCGAAGGCTGGGACATCGCGCTCTTCGCCATCGGCTCGGATGCGACCAAGATCTACGCGCCCCGGGCTGCCGCGGCGGGTTGCGTCGTTATCGACAACTCCTCGCTCTACCGCTACGACCCGGAGGTTCCGCTGGTCGTGCCGGAAGTGAACCCGGAGGCGGTGGAGGACTACCGCAACAAGATGATCATCGCGAACCCCAACTGCTCCACCGCGCAGATGGTGGTGGCGCTGAAGCCGCTGCATGACCGCGCGCGGATCAAGCGGGTCGTGGTTTCCACCTACCAGTCGGTCTCCGGCGCGGGCAAGGCGGGCATCGACGAGCTCTGGGACCAGACCAAGGGCCTTTATGTCCCCGGTCAGGAAGTGGCGCCGTCGAAATTCACCAAGCAGATCGCCTTCAACGTGATCCCGCATATCGACGTCTTCATGGAGGACGGCACCACCAAGGAAGAGTGGAAGATGGTGGCGGAGACCAAGAAGATCCTCGATCCGAAGGTGCGCGTGACGGCGACCTGCGTCCGGGTTCCGGTCTTTGTCGGCCATTCCGAGTCCATCAACATCGAGTTCGAGGAGTTCCTCGACGAGGACGAGGCGCGCGACATCCTCCGCGAAGCGCCGGGGATTCTCGTCGTCGACAAGCGGGAGCCGGGTGGCTACATCACGCCGATCGAATCGGTCGGCGAATACGCCACCTACATCAGCCGCATCCGGCAGGATTCCACCATCGAGAACGGCATCAACCTCTGGTGTGTCTCCGACAACCTGCGCAAGGGCGCCGCGCTGAACGCCGTTCAGATCGCGGAAACGCTGGGCAGCCGGGTTCTGAAGAAGGGCTGAGGCTCTTCCCGCGCGGCTCCTCGAAAGGGGCCGCGTTTTTCTTCCGGGGTGGTTACCGAATCTCAAGGAACTTCCCCTAGCCTGATCCCAGAACCCCAACCGGGCGGGATCCATGGCGCGCTTTCTTCTTTTCCTCCTGCTCCTGCTGGCAACCCCTGTTGCCGCGCTTCCCGTTGCCGATCCGGCGACGGTCTGTGAACGCGCGGCACTGATCGCGGCGCGGCAGAGCGGCGTGCCCGCTTCCGTCCTCCGCGCCATCTCCCTCACGGAGACTGGCAGGCGGCAGGGCGGGCGCTTCCA
This sequence comes from Haematobacter genomosp. 1, assembly GCF_002196855.1. Lineage (GTDB taxonomy): Bacteria > Pseudomonadota > Alphaproteobacteria > Rhodobacterales > Rhodobacteraceae > Haematobacter. Next base: position 42,125 of record NZ_NIPW01000003.1, read on the forward strand.
GTCATGGCCCTGGACCGTGAACATGGAGGGCGAGGGGCGCTGGTTCGACACGCCGGAGGCGGCGCTCGCCTATGTCCGGCAGGAGTTCGCCCGCGGCGCGCGGTCCTTCGATGTCGGGTGTTTCCAGATCAACTACCGCTGGCACGGCGATGCGTTCGAGACGGTGGAGGAGATGTTCGATCCTCTCGGCAACGCGCTCTATGCCGCGCGCTTCCTGTCGGAGCTGCACGGGGAATTCGGGTCATGGAGCGCGGCCGCGGGCGCGTTCCACTCCCGAACGCCCGAATATGCCGCGCGCTACCGCGAACGGTTCGACACGATCCGCGCCGGTCTGGCGGAGGAGGACGGCATCCCCGACATACCGGATATCGTGCTCGCCCTGAACGGCGGGGAGCCTGCTCCCCGGCAGAACCTGTTCCCGCTGCTGCAGGGGGGCGAACGCGGGCGGCGCGGCTCGCTGTTTCCCGGTTCCGCGCCCTCCTCCCGGCCGCTGATCGGCCCACCCTCGCAGGAGTGAGCCATGCCCGCGAAATTCGACCTTAAGCTCGTCTTTCATCCCACGGTCCTGCTCGCCGTCGCCTTGATGGCGGTGATCGTGATGATGGTGCTGCCTGTGCCGGCCTTCGTGCTGGACATCGGGCTGGCGGCTTCCTTCGCGCTGGCGATCCTGATCTTCACCATCACGCTGTTCATCGAACGGCCGCTCGACTTTTCCGCTTTCCCGACGATCCTGCTCGCCACGCTTCTGCTGCGGCTCTCGCTCAACGTCTCCTCGACCAAGCTCATCATCGGGCAGGGCCATACCGGGACGGCGGCAGCGGGCCATGTGATCGAGGGGTTCGCCATGTTCGTGATGGGCGGAAACGTCTTTCTGGGCGTGGTGATCTTCTGCGTGCTCATGATCGTCAACTTCATGGTCATCACCAAGGGCGCGGGCCGCATGGCGGAGGTCGGCGCGCGTTTCGCGCTCGACGGGATGCCGGGCAAGCAGCTCGCCATCGACAGCGACATGGCGGCGGGTGCCATCGACCATGCGGAGGCCAAGGCGCGGCGGGAGCGGGAACTGGCGGAGACCACGTTCTTCGGCTCGCTCGACGGGGCCTCCAAATTCGTGAAGGGCGATGCGGTCGCGGGCCTCATCATCACGCTTCTGAACATCTGTGTGGGGCTGGCCGTCGGCATCGGCCTGCACGGCATGGACATCGGCGGCGCGTTCCGAACCTATGCGATCCTGACGGTGGGCGATGGCCTCGTGTCGCAGATCCCCGCCGTGATCGTTTCCGTCGCCGCCGCACTGCTGCTCTCCCGCGGTGGCTCCAAGGGCGCGGTCAACCTCGATTTCTTCGGTCAGCTCGGGCGCTACCCCGCCGCACTTGCCACGGTGGGCGGGTTGATGGCGTTCTTCGCCCTTGTCCCCGGCATGCCGTTTCTGCCCTTCATGACGGGGGCGGCGCTGCTTGGCCTTTGCGCCTGGATCGGCCTCCGGCGGGAAAAGCGCGCCGCGGAACCGGCTCAGGGACCGTCAATCGTCGAGAAGCCGGCTGAGAAGTCCCTGGGCGATATTCTGGAGCTGGATGACATCCATGTGGAGTTCTCGCCCACGCTGATTTCCATGGTGCTCGATCCCTCTTCGGGTCTGGATGCACGCATCGGCAACATGCGCCGTCATGTCGCCGCGACATTCGGCCTGATCCTGCCGGAGATCCGGCTGACGGATGATGCAACGTTGCCCCCGGGCGGCTATCGGATCCGCATTCAGGGCGTGGAGCAGGCCGCCGATCGGCTGGAGGCGGACAGGGTTCTGGCGCTGATGCCCGGCGGCTCGGAGGAGGCGCTGATGCCGGCCGGGGACGATGTGCGGGAGCCGGTCTATGGCGCGCCCGCCCGCTGGCTTCTCCCCTCCCGGCAGGAGGAAGCCGCGATTGCCGGCGCCACGGTCGTCTCTCCGCCGGAAGTGCTTGCAACCCACATGCTGGAGGTCATCAAGCGGAACTTCGGTCGCCTGCTGACGCTTCGCCAGCTTCGCCGGGTGCTGGACGAGATGACAAACCTTTCCGACAGCACGCGGGCGGAGGCCAACCGCCGGCTGATAGATGAGCTTGTCCCGGAGCGTGTGCCGATGGACCTGCTGCTCTCCGTGCTCAGGCTTCTGCTGGAGGAGCGTGTCTCGATCCGCAACATGCCGGTGATTCTCGAGACAATAGCCGAAGCGAAAACTGCGCTGCCGAATGCGGAAGCGGTCTGCGAATACGTCCGTCAGCGCCTCGGGTTTCAACTCGTGGCCGAGTTGCGCCGCCCTGACGGCACCATACCCCTCGTGCAGCTTGCGCCGGAGTGGGAGCAGAGCTTTGCGACCTATGAGCTGGGCGGTACTGGGGGGCAGGTGGCCCTGCCGCCCGATCTGTTCAACCGGCTCGCCAACGGCATCGCGGAAAAGCTGGCGCGGGCGGGGGAGACGGGGGTGCATGCCGCCGTCATCACCTCGCCGCTGCGGCGGCGGTTCCTGCGCACGGTGATGAGCGCACGTGGCCTCTCCGCGCCCGTCCTGTCGTTCGACGAGATCGGCTTCGACGCGCGTCCCTCCCTCGTCGGGCAGGTTCCGGCATGACGCTGGACGCGGCGCTGCTCGACCTGGTCCTTTCCCTGCGGGAGATGTTCCTTGCCGGTTTTGCCGTTTTCCTCCGCGTTGGCGCCGCCATGGCGCTCCTGCCCGCCTTCGGCGAACAGTCGGTGCCGGTCCGCATCCGTCTGGTGCTGGCGCTGGCCTTCACGGCGATCGTTCTGCCGCCTGTTGCCGACAGGGTGGCCGCCATCGCGACGGAGGAGGCCCTTCTCGGCCTGCCGCTGCTGACGGAGACGCTGATCGGTCTTGCACTTGGCGCGGCGCTGCGGCTCTTTGTTTTCGCCCTGCAAACCGCGGGCGCGATCGTCGCGCAAACGATCTCGCTGGCCCAGATGTTCGGCACGGTGGGCGAGCCGCAGCCTGTCGTCTCCCATCTTCTGACCGTTGCGGGTCTGGCTCTCGCCGTGACGATCGGACTTCACGTGCGCTTCGCGGAATATCTTATCCTGTCCTACGACCTGCTACCCGCGGGGGGGCGTCCGGTTGCTGCGGAGATGACCCGTTGGGGAGTGGCGTTGATCGCGGAAAGCTTCTGGCTGGCCTTTTCCCTTGCCCTGCCCTTCGTGATCGGGGGCACGCTCTACAACCTTGCAATCGGGGCGATCAACCGCGCGATGCCGTCGCTCATGGTGTCTCTGGTCGGCGCGCCGGCACAGGTGCTTGGCGGGATCGCGCTTCTGGCGCTGCTCGCGCCCGTCATGCTGGGCGTCTGGATCGGGCGGTTCGCCGAATTCCTCTCCGCACCGTTCGGCATGCCATGAGCGACGATGCCGAAAAGGAACATGAGCCGACACAGAAACGGCTCGACGACGCGCGCAGGAAGGGGGAGGTCGTCCGGTCTGCGGATATCGGCACGGCGGCGGCCTATGGCGGCCTGCTGCTGGCAGGGCTGTTTTCAGGACACGCGGCGGTCGATGGAATAGGGACGCTCGGCAGCCTGCTGCTGGGGCAGGCGGACATGGTGGCGGAAGGGCTTGTCGCCACGCCGGAAGGGGGCATGTCTGGCGTCATGTTGTCCGCCGTCCGATCGGTCGCCCCCTTTTTTCTTCTCCCGGCGGCGCTGGTGCTGCTCGCAACCCTTGCACAACGGGCAATGATCTTTGCACCATCCAAGATCGAGCCAAAACTTTCACGCATCTCGCCCCTTGCCAATGCGAAGCAGAAATTTGGCCCCACCGGGCTGGTCGAATTCCTGAAAAGCTTCATCAAGCTCCTTCTCATCGCGGGACTGCTCGGCGTATTTCTCTCCAACCGCATGTCGTTGCTCCTGACCGCGCCCCATCTGGCGCCCGCTCAAGGAGCCGGCCTGCTGGGGGAGCTTCTTCTGGCGTTTCTTGTCCCGATCCTCACGATCGCGGTGGTTTTCGCGGTGCTGGACTATCTGTGGCAGCGTTTCGATTTCCTTCGCCGCAATCGCATGACGCGGAAGGAAGTAACGGACGAGATGAAGGAGCAGGAGGGCGACCCTCATATCCGGCAGCAGCGTCGCGCCAAGGCGGAGGCGATCGCCACGAACCGCATGATGGCCGATATGCCGAAGGCCGATGTGGTGATCGTCAATCCCACGCATTATGCCGTGGCGCTGAAATGGTCGCGGAGCGAACCTGGACCGCCGCTCTGTCTTGCCAAGGGTGTCGATGAGGTGGCTGCCCGTATCCGCGCCATGGCGGCGGAGCATGGTGTCCCGATCCATAGCGATCCGCCCACGGCCCGGGCCCTTCATGCAACGGTGGAGGTTGGTACGCGTATCCGGCCGGAGCATTACCGGGCGGTTGCCATCGCTATCCGGTTTGCCGAACGCGTGCGGGCCGCACGGAGGACGGGCGCATGAAAAGGGACGTGCTTCGACTGGAGCATCTTGCGGGCCTCCGGCTCGATCTGAAACTGAACGCGCTCCGTCGGGAGACGGAGGCTGCGGAGACGCTTCGATCCGAGATGCGGCATCTGGCCGATAGCGCGCTGCTGGCGCGTCGGGACGATCAGCGGCTGGGCGAACGTCACGCTTTATGGATCAGACAACGCATGGAGACGCTGAATATGGACCTGGCAAACCGGCTCGTGCGCATCGAGGAGGCCCGGGAGAGCGCGATGCGGGCCTTTGGTCAGAAGGATGCGCTTTCCCTTCTCGCGGCGAAGGACAAGTGATCGCCGCGAGATCTGCCGGAGTGGATCGGGGTAGGTGCATCTTGTAGCTAGGGAACTGCCGGGCAGCAGGGCGGGAGCCCCCGGGCAGGGCTGCGGCTATCTGCTGTCCTGCCGGACGATGTCGGTGACGAGCACGTCCAGAGCATCCGGCCCCACGACGCCCCTGGCCGCCTCGCCCAATGCCGCGCGAAGCGCGATCATCGGGCCGCCTTCGGTAAAGGCCCCGTCGAAACCGCCGGTATTCGCGTGATCGAACAGAACCTGCAAAAGCGCATCGCGAAGCTTCGGCTCGTACCGGTGCACGACATCGCTCCGCCCCTGCGGCACTTCCACGCTGAGGGAGAGCACGATGAGCGCCCGCGTTTCACCTTGCCGGATCACCGGGACCACGAACTGGTTGTTGAGCCGGGCATAGTCACGCAGCGCTGGCGGGGGAGGCGGGGCCGGTTCCTCCTCCGTCGGTGCCGGCCGGAGCGCGATGCCGGCAGCGACCCCTCCGGCAAGACCGGTGACGCAAAGCAGGATCGGGAGAAGAAGGCGCTTCATGGTTTCTCCTCAGAACGGCAGGACAATGTCGCTGATCTGCTGGCCGTAGCGCGGCTGCTGAACATCGGTGATCTGACCGCGCCCGCCATAGGCGATCCGAGCGCCTGCGATCTTGTCATAGGCGATCTCGTTCTGGCGGGTGATGTCATTGGGGCGGACATAGCCGGTCACCAGAAGCTCCCGCAGCTCGAAGTTCACCCGTACCTCCTGACTGCCCTCGATTCGCAGCACACCGTTGGGCAGGCGCTCGACCACCGTGGCCGCCACGCGGAGCGTGAGTTTCTCCTGCCGTTTGACGGAGCCGTTGCCCTTGTAGTTGCTGGCCGAGCCGGTGGAGATCGCCTCCGCCATGCCCGCGCCTTCGGGAAGCTTTTCGTTCAGACGCTGGGGAAGGCCGAACAGCTGCGGTATCCCCATCGTGTCGGACCCCTGCCGGGAGCGCCCCGTGGTGTTGGAGATCTCCGCCCGGTCATCGATTTCGATCACCACCGTCAGGATATCCCCCCGCATGCCCGCGCGCCTGTCGCCCAGCAGCGATTCGCGCCCCCCGTTCCAGAGCGAGGCGGCGGGGGCCTGCCCCTCCCGCGCGTCGGTATGGGAGGGGAGCGCATACATCGCCTGCATCTGGTAGGTGTCCTCCACCGGCTTGAAAGCGGGTGCGCGCCCGACCTCCGCCATGCGCCCGCAAGCGGCGGTCAGCGGAAGCAGAATCAGGGTGGCGAGAACTCGGTTTTTCATTGCGTGTAATCCTTGGGAGTGCCGCCGACATGCACAGTCCCGTCCGGGCCGGCGATGCCGGTCACCGTGGTGCGCGAGGCGAGATTGAGAACGCGGACATCCTCGCCCGGGGCGGCACGGCCGAGCGCGCGGCCTTCGGCGCGAATGAGCAGCCCGCCTTTCCGCCAGGCAAGGGGCACGATCTGATTGCGCTCCACCACGGCGGCCGGTGCGATGTCGCCGGGACGAATCGGGCGTCCTGCATAGATCGCCACACGGGCCTCGAAACCGATGGCATCGCCTGGGTCGGTAAGCGCGCCGGGCACGACCTCTGCCGAAAGCGCGAGATCGGTCGGCGCGATGACGCTTGTCGCGCGGATCGTATGTGCCGCGACCAGCGCCTCCGCTCCCGCGGGGGAAGCTGCCAGAAGAAGGAACACCGCCAGCCGCATCAGCGCACCTGAGCCGTCGCTGCCATCATCTGATCCGCCGCTGTCATCACCTTGGCGTTCAGTTCATAGCCGCGCTGTGCCTCGATCAGCTGGGTCACTTCGCGCACGGCATCGACGGTGGAGCTTTCCAGATATCCTTGCCGCAATGTGCCCAGCCCATCTTCGCCGGGATTGCCGGGAAGCGCAGGGCCGGAGGCTTCCGTTTCCGTGAACAGGTTGGAGCCCATCGCCTCCAGCCCCTTTTCGTTGGAAAACCCTGCAAGCGTGATCTGGCCCAGCATCTCGGGCTCCACCCGGTCGCTGAAATAGGCATAGACCTCTCCCGCCGCATTGATGGAGATCGTCCGCGCATCGGTGGGAATGGTGATGCCCGGGGCAACTTCATGCCCCTCCGCCGTGACGATCAACCCTTCGGCGGAGCGCTTGAGCCCCCCGTCGCGCGTGTAGGCCGCCAGCCCGGAGGGCAGTGTGACTTCGATGTAGCCGCGCCCCTCGATGGCAATGTCGAGATCCCCCCCCGTCTGCGAGAGGGTGCCCTGGGCGATCTGCACTGATACGGCGGCAGGACGAACCCCGAGGCCGAGCTGCACACCCGCGGGCACGATTGTCCCGTCGGCGGCGGTGATCGTTCCGGGTCGCGTCATCTGCTGATAGTGGAGGTCGGCGAATTCTGCCCGCCGGGCGGCGTAGCCGGTCGTGTTCATGTTGGCGAGGTTGTTCGACGTGACCTCCACCCGCATCTGCTGGGCGGTCATGCCGGTCGCGGCGATCTGAAGTGCACGCATCTCTCTCTCCTATCGGCCGAGCGTCTGGACGACGACGCGGATGCGCCCGTCCTCCATCTCGAGGAAGCTTTGTCCCATCTCGTAGGCGCGCTGGACGGCGATCATCCGCGCGATCTCCGAGATCGGGTTGACGTTGGAGCCTTCCAGATGGCCCTGCAGAAGCCGCGCTCCGTCTTCCGCGACGGGTTCTGCGCCGCCTTCTGGGATTTGGAGCCTTGCACCCGCCAGCTGGCTCCGGCCGGGATCGACGGGCTGCCACAGGCCGATGCGGGTGAGCGGCGTGCCATCCGCGGCGAGCGTGCCATCCGGCGAGAGCGTCACGGCACGGGCTTCCGCCGGGACAAAGACCGGGCCGCCGCCTTCGTCGAGCAACCGGTCCCCCTCCGGCGTCACAAGCTCCCCTTCGGCATTCGGCGTGAAGTGACCCGCGCGGGTGAGCGCCTGACCGTCCGGCGTTTCCACTAGGAAATAGCCGTCCCCCTCGATGGCGAAGTCGTAGGTGCCCCCTGTCGCCGTGATCGCGCCTGCGCGCGGGTCGATGGTGCGGCCATGGGCCGTCGCCATGGACAGGACCTCTCCGGGCTGACCCGAGCGCTTCACGTGTTCGGAGAACACCAGCCCTTCGCGCCGGAACCCGGTGGTGGAGGCATTGGCGATATTGTTGGCGATCACATCCATTTCGCGCGTCAATCCGCGCTGGCGGGTGAGGGCGACATAAACGGGGGTGTCCATCCTATCCTCCTGCGATCAGGGGCACGATGCGGTCGGTGAAAAAGCTCACCAGCGTTTCGGTCATGAAGCTCATCGACACCCAGAAGACGACGAGCATCGCCGCCAGCTTCGGCACGAAGGTCAGCGTTGCCTCCTGCACGGAGGTGAGGGCCTGAAAGAGCCCGATCACCACGCCGGTGACCAGCGCCACGCCCAGAAGCGGCGCGGCTGTCAGCGCCGCGATCCAGAGCGCCTGCCGGAGCGTGTCGTAAAGGACGGTATCCGCCATCAGACCGGCATCCTGAGGATTTCCTGATACGCCTCCACCACCTTGTCGCGCACGGCCACGACTGTCTCCACCGCCGTCTGCGAGGCGGAGAGCGCCTGCACCAGGGCGTGGGCGTCCGCCTTGCCGCTCAGGGCGGCGGTGGCCGTCTGCTCGCCTTCGGAAAGCACGCGAGCAAAGTCCTGCGCGGCGCCGAGCAGGCCGCCCGCGCCGCCCGGTTCGGGGCGGGTCGCGGGGCGGGCGGTGTCATAGCCACGGATGGCGAGGGAGGGGGTCAGGTCCATCTGGTATCCTATCGGCGGAGAAGGTCGAGTGCTGCGGAGGCCATCTGCCGGGCCTGATCGAACATGCGCAGGTTGGCCTCGTAGCTGCGCTGGGCCTCACGTGCGTCGGCGATCTCCACCATCAGATCGACGTTGGAGCCATCGTAGTAGCCCGAGCCATCGGCCATCGGATGCGCGGGGTCATGGATGCGCTGAAGCTCCGAGCGATCAAGCCGCGTGCGGGAGAGATGCACCTGCCCGGCCTCCGCGCCGCGCATTTCCGCTTCGAACGCGGCGGTCTTGCGGCGGTAGCCGGGTGTATCGGCATTGGCGATGTTCTGGGAGATGTTGCGCAACCTGCCGGCCTGCGCCTCCATCCCGGAGGAGGATACGGCGAGGATCTGCTTCAGGTCCGCCATCAGCCCGCCTTCCCGAGGCTGGCGCGGATGATGCCGCCCGCGCTGCGATAGACGGCGAGCGCGAGGTCATGGCTGTGACGGATCTCCGCCGCCGTCACCATCTCACCCTCCAGCGAGACGGTATTGCCATTGGGCGCAGGCTCCCCTCCCTTGTCCACGGGGCTGCGGAGGCTGGAGAGCCCCTCCGGCTGATGGCCCGCCCGTGTGACGGCCATCGGCATGTCGCCCCGCTCGACCAGTTCGGCGAAGGGGCGCAGGTCGCGGGCGCGGTATCCCGGCGTATCGGCATTGGCGACGTTCTCCGCCACCATGGCCTGCCGGGCGGCGGCGTGATTGGCGAGCGCGCCAGCGAGTCGCGACAGTGCAAGTCTTTCGAACATCGGCGTTTCTCCCTCTCTCGGCGAAACCAAGCTTTAAGAGTGATTCCTTTAAGAATGGTAAGAGCCGCAGGAGAATCCGATGTCGCCCCCCGAAATCCTTCTTTCCAGGATCGCAGCCATTCCCGTCACCCGTCCCGTGGGGAGGGTCGTTTCCGTCAGCGGCGCGCTGATCGGTGTGGGCGGGCTGCCGCGAAGGGCCGCGCTGGGTGACCGGGTGGAGTTTACGCGCGCGGGGCTGGCGGGTGAGATCGTCTCGCTCACGCAGGAGGGCGCGGGCGTGCTGCCGGAGAAACGGCCGGAGGGGTTGGCCGTCGGCGATCTCGCGCTCTGGGAGCAGGGGAGCGGCATCGCCCCGGATGAAAGCTGGATCGGCAGGCTGGTCGATGCCTCCGGCAAGCCCCTGGACGGGCGGCCTCTGGGATCGGGGGTGCGGGCGCGGGACTATGCCGCCGCGCCGCCCGATGCGGCCCTGCGCCGGCCGCTGGGCACCCGCATGGAGACGGGTCTATCCGTATTCAACACGCTGCTGCCCCTCGTGCGCGGGCAGCGGATCGGGCTCTTTGCGGGGTCGGGCGTGGGCAAGTCCACGCTGCTGGCGGCGCTGGCACGCCATGTTGCCGCCGATGTGGTGGTGGTCGGGCTGGTGGGTGAGCGGGGGCGCGAGGTCCGCGAATTCGTCGATCACGTATTGGGGCCTGACGGGATGGCGCGGGCGGTGGTCGTCGCTGCGACATCCGACCAGTCGCCCCTCCTCCGGCGCCGCGCGGCCTGGACCGCGATGGCCGTGGCGGAGCATTTCCGCGACGCGGGCAAACAGGTGCTCCTCCTGATGGATTCGGTCACCCGCTATGCCGAGGCGCACCGGGAGATCGCGCTTGCCTCCGGCGAACCGCCGAGCCTGCGGGGCTTCCCGCCCTCCACCAGCCAGATGATCACGGCATTGGCCGAGCGGGCGGGGCCGGGGCCGAAGGGCGCGGGCGACATCACCGCGATCTTCAGTGTGCTCGTTGCCGGGTCCGACATGGAGGAGCCGGTTGCCGATATTCTGCGCGGCGTGCTGGACGGCCATGTGGTGATGGACCGCAGCATCGCCGAGCGCGGACGCTTCCCGGCCATCGACCTGCTCCGCTCCGTCTCCCGCAGCCTGCCCGCCGCCGCAAGCGCCGAGGAGAACCTGCTGATCGGGGAGGCGCGGCGGCTCCTTGGCGCCTATGACCGGGCGGAGATGATGATCCAGGCGGGGCTGTATGTGCCCGGCTCCGATCCGCTGGTCGATCGCGCCATCGCCGTCTGGCCCGCGCTCGATGCCTTTCTGGCGGAGCGGGCGGAGGATGGAACGGCGGCAAGCTTCGCCCGCCTCGCAGCGATTCTGGCCTGAGCCACGGGACCATCCGCCGGGACCATTCGGGGAGACCATCCGCGGGGACCAGTCGCGGGGGGGGGCCGCTTTTGCTTGTGTTGCCCGCCGTGTCGCGGAATACCTCGGGTCGCAATCCGTGAAAGGAGACAGCCATGCCCACCATCCTCATCACCGGGGCGACCGCCGGTTTCGGTCAGGCCACCGCCCGCCGCTTTGCGCGCGCCGGGTGGTCCGTCGTGGGCACCGGCCGGAGGGAGGAGCGCCTCCGCGCGTTGGCCGAGGAGATCGGCCCGGCTTTCCACGGCCTCGCCTTCGACATCACCGATCCCGCCGCCGTCGCTGCGGCGCTGGACAGCCTGCCCGACGCGTTTGCCGCCATCGACCTGCTGGTGAACAATGCAGGCATGGCGCTCGGCACCGCGCCTGCGCCGGAACCGCCGCTCGCGGACTGGCAGGCGATGGTGGAGACGAACGTGTCGGGCCTCCTCGCCGTCACGCACAGGCTGCTGCCGGGGCTGATCGCGCGGAAGGGCATGATCGTGAACCTCTCCTCCATCGCCGCGCACTGGCCCTATCCGGGGGGGAATGTCTATGCCGCCACCAAGGCTTTCGTGCGGCAGTTCTCGCTGGGTCTGCGGGCCGATCTGCACGGCACCGGGGTCCGGGTCACCTCGCTGGAGCCGGGGCTGTGCGAGAGCGAGTTCACGATGATCCGCACCCGCGGCAATCAGGCGGCCTACGACGCGCTTTATGAAGGGGCCGATCCGATCCAGCCGGAGGATATCGCCGAAACGATCCACTGGCTCGCCACCCAACCGCCGCATCTGAACTTCAACAGCATCGAGATGATGCCTGTCAGCCAGTCCTGGGCGCCGCTGCGCGTTCACCGCCGCGAGACGGACAAGGCCTAGCAGGCGGCTGAAAAAGGATTTTTGGCCTGTGTTGGAGCGGAAATCCTTCTCCATCTGACGAAATCCAGCCGGAAATCGATATACGTCCGGGCGTTTCCGGGCCGATTTTCCGATTCCGGAGGCGTAGGCATCACATTTCAGGATTTTTTCAGCAGCCTGCTAGCGCACCCGCTCCGCCGGGGGTCGCGGGGGGCGGCCCCCGCGCCTTGCCGCCTGCTTGCCGGACGGACGGGGTAGCGGCGGGCATACCGCCTCTTTCCTGTCGTGAACCCGCCCGCCCTTCGCCTGCGGCGTCGGGCGGAGAGGGGCCGGGAGGACGGGTGTCCGGTCCGTCCTGTTGCCGAACGATGCCGGACTGTCCTGCCCGGGGCGTTGCCGGAGCGCAGGTCTTGCCGGTGAAGCGCTGCCTCCCACCCTGCCACCGGTCGGAACGCTGCGGGTCAGCCTACGGGATTGCCGGACGGAGCCTCCCCTGAACAGGCCGGACCCGGCGGCAACCTTTTATCAAAGCCCCGGGGAAGGGTGGCGTCAGCCGGCGGTCAGCAATGCCTTCAACCGATAGAGGGCCTCCAGCGCCTCGCGCGGGGTGAGGGCGTCGGGCTCGATCTCCTCAAGCGCGCGCCTCACCCCGTCGGGCGTCTCGACCGCGACCGGCGGTGCGGGCCGCGCGGCAAAGAGCGGCAGGTCCTCCACCATGGCGCGCCGATGGCCGCCGCCCTCGCGGTCCCCCTTCTCCAGCGCCTCGAGCAGCACCCGCGCACGGTCCACCACGACAGGCGGCAACCCCGCGAGGCGCGCGACCTGCACGCCATAGGACCGGTCCGCCGCGCCCTCCCGCACCTCGTGCAGGAAGATCACCTCCCCCTGCCACTCCCGCACGGCGACGGTGGCGTTCCTGAGCCCGGGCAGCTTCGCGGCAAGTCCTGTCATCTCGTGGTAATGCGTAGCGAAAAGCGCGCGGCAGCGGTTCACCCCGTGCAGATGCTCGAGGGTTGCCCAGGCGATGGAGAGGCCATCCCATGTCGCGGTGCCGCGGCCGATCTCGTCCAGAATGACCAGGGCGCGGTCATCCGCCTGATTGAGAATTGCCGCCGTCTCCACCATCTCCACCATGAAGGTGGAGCGCCCGCGCGCCAGATCATCCGCCGCGCCCACGCGGGAGAAGACCTGGCTGACCAGCCCGACATGCGCCGCGCGGGCCGGGACATAGCCGCCCGCCTGAGCCAGAATGGCGATCAGCGCGTTCTGCCGGAGGAAGGTGGATTTCCCGGCCATGTTCGGCCCGGTGACGAGCCAGATCGCCGCCCCCTCCGCCCCGTCGGAGAGGGCGCAGTCATTGGCGATGAAGGGCGTGCCCTGCCTGCGGAGCGCCCGCTCCACCACCGGATGCCGCCCGCCCTCCACCCGGAAGGCACGCGAGGCGTCCACCACCGGCAAGGCCCAGTCCGCCTCGATCGCCAGAAGGGCGAGCGCCCCGGAGAGGTCGATCTCCGCCAGCGCCCGTGCCGCCTCCCCGATCGGTCCCGCAGCGGCGAGGACCGCCTGACGCAGCCTCTCGAAGATCCGCTTCTCGATCTCCAGCGCCCGGTTTCCGGCATTGAGGATTTTCGTCTCCAGCCCGCCGAGCTCTACCGTGGTGAACCGCACCTGACTGGCCGTCGTCTGGCGGTGGATGAAGCGGGTGTTCAGCGGCGGGGCCAGCATCCTTTCCGCATGGGTGGCGGTCGTCTCGATGAAATAGCCCAGCACGTTGTTGTGCTTGATCTTCAGCGAGCCGATGCCGGTTTCCGCGGCGTAATCGGCCTGCATCCCGGCGATGACGCTCCGCCCTTCGTCCCGGAGCTTGCGCGCCTCGTCGAGTTCCGCGTCCTGCCCGGTCGCCACAAAACCGCCGTCGCGGGCAAGAAGCGGCGGCTCGGCGATCAGCGCCGCCTCCAGCAGCCCGATCAGCGCCCCATGCCCGCGGAGCGCCCCGGCCGCCCGTGCGAGCCGGCTGGACGTGCTGTCGGCGAGCAGCGCAGCCAGAGCCTCAGCTTCCGCGAGACCGTTGCGGATCGCCGCCAGATCCCGCGGCCCGCCCCGGTCGAGCGCCAGCCGCGACAGGGCGCGGTCCATGTCGGGCACCTTGCGGAGCCTGTCGGCCAGCCTGTCCGCCAGCGCGCGATCCTCCACCAGCAGCCGCACCGCTTCCTGCCGGGAGGCGATTTCCCCCAGATCGCAGGAGGGGCTGGAAAGCCGCCGCTCCAGCAGCCGCGCGCCGCCCGCCGTGATGGTGCGGTCGATGGCGGCGAGCAGGGAGCCCTCCCGCCCGCCGGACAGCGCCTCCGTCAGTTCGAGGTTCCGCCGCGTCGCCGCGTCGATCTGCATGGCGCGGCGCGCTTCCTCCCGCACCGGCGGGCGGAGAAGCGGCATCCGCCCCTTCTGCGTCAGGTCGAGGTAATCGACGAGCGCCCCCAGCGCCGCGATCTCCACCCGCGAAAACGCCCCGAACGCGTCGAGCGAGGCCCGAGGCCACCCGCCACAGCGCGCACAGCCGCCGCTCCGCCGCCGCGCTGTCAAAGCTCGCGCGCGGGCGCGGCGTGGCGACCCCACCGGCCTCCACCACGACCGGCTCCCATTCCGCCTCCCGCGCGTCGGAGATCAGCACCTCCCGCGGGCGGAGCCGGGCAAGCTCCGGGGCAAGCCGCACGGGCGGGCAGGCGGTCACGCCCAGCTCGCCGGTGGAGATGTCCACATAGGCCAGCGCGCCCTCCTCCCGCATCTCGGCATAGGCAGCGAGGAAGTTGTGCCGCCGCGCCTCCAGCAGGCTCTCCTCCGTCAGCGTGCCGGGGGTGACGAGGCGCACGATCTCCCGCCGCACGACGGATTTTGAGCCGCGCTTCTTCGCCTCCGCCGGGTCTTCCATCTGCTCGGCAATGGCGACGCGAAAGCCCTTGCGGATCAGCGTGAGCAGATAGCTCTCCGCCGCATGGACGGGCACGCCGCACATGGCGATATCCTCGCCCAGATGCTTGCCCCGTTTGGTCAGCGCGATATCCAGCGCCGCCGCCGCCTGACCGGCGTCGTCGAAGAACATCTCGTAGAAGTCACCCATCCGGTAGAACAGCAGGGCGTCGGGATGCCCGGACTTGATCTCCAGATACTGTGCCATCATCGGCGTGACGGAGGTATCGTCGCTGGCCACGGTCTCTCCTCGTGTTTCCGGCTGCGGAACCTACAAACCGGCGCGGGCGGGGGAAAGGCGAAATCCCGTTCACGGCGGCGTGCCGCCGCGCTATCTATCGGGCATGACGATCTGGAATCTGGGCTCGATCAATATCGACAAGGTCTATCGCCTGCCGCGGCATCCCGCGCCGGGGGAGACGCTGGCAGCTCTGTCCTATGCGACGGGGCTGGGGGGCAAGGGGGCGAACCAGTCCGTCGCCGCGGCGCGGGCGGGCGGGCGCGTCCTGCATCTCGGCGCCGTGGGCGAGGATGGCGGCTGGACATTGGAGCGGCTGGCACTCGCCGGGGTGGACGTGTCACGCGTCGGCATCGGGGCGGAGGCCACGGGCCATGCGGTGATCCTGGTGGCGGAGGATGGCGAGAACATCATCGTCATCCATCCCGGCGCGAATCGCGAAATCCCCGCCCATGCGGTGACGGAGGGACTGGCCGAATCGCGTCCGGGCGATCTTCTGCTGATCCAGAACGAAACCTCCGCGCAGGAGGCCGCTGCCCGTGCGGGGCGGGACAGGGGGCTTCGCGTCGCCTATTCGGCCGCGCCCTTCGAGGTGGAGGCCGTGCGCGCCGTGCTGCCCTATCTCTCCCTCCTGCTCCTGAACGAGCTGGAGGCGCAGCAGCTTGAGCAAGCTCTGGGGCAGCCACTCGCCACGCTGGGGATACCCGACATCGTGGTGACGAAGGGGGCGCGCGGTGCGAGCTGGATCACGGAAGGGGAGGAGATTGTGAGCGTCCCGGCCCATTCCGTCGATGTGGTGGATACGACCGGCGCGGGGGATTGCTTTGCGGGCTATCTTGTCGCGGCGCTGGATGAGGGCGCCGCGCCGGAGGCCGCCATGCGCCTTGCCGCCGCGGCGGCCGCGGTGCAGGTCGGGCGTCCCGGCGCCGGCGATGCCATGCCCTCCCGCATGGAGGTGGAGGCGTTTCTGGCCGCGCGCGGTCTCTAGCGGGCTGCGGGAAAAGTCCTGAAGCGTCATGCCTATGTGCCGGAAATCGGAAAATCTGCCCGGACGTATATAGATTCCGGCTGGATTTCGTCAGATTGCGACCGATTTCCGCCCCAACATGCCAAAAGCCTTATTCAGCAGACTGCTGAAAAATTCCGAAGTCTCATGGCAATGGAAATCTGCCCGGGAATGCTCCGCATTGTGCAGATTCCGGCTGAATTCCCTCAGATTGCGAAGGATTTCCGCTCCGGCGCCGACCTTAAGGCCTTTCAACAGCCTGCTGGCTGCTCTGCGCTCCCGCTTTGCAGGCAGCCGGCGGCGCGATCCTTGGCGTTGTGAAGGGGGATTTCCGGCATTTCAGCCGGGGGAGGGAGGGCCGGCGCGGCCCTCCCCGGGGGATCCTGCGGGGCTCAGTTGCCGCGCGCGTTCCGCGTGGCGATCAGTTTCAGCCGCAGCGCGTTCAGCCGGATAAAGCCCGCCGCGTCCTTCTGGTCATAGGCGCCCGCGTCATCCTCGAAGGTCACATGCGCCTCCGAATAGAGCGATTCGTCGGACCAGCGCGCAACCGTCCGCGCGGAACCCTTGTAGAGCTTCACCCGCACGGTGCCGGAGACATGCTCCTGGCTCTTGTCGATGAGCGCCTGAAGCATCTCGCGCTCCGGGCTGAACCAGAAACCGTTGTAGATCAGCTCCGCATAGCGGGGCATGATCGAATCCTTCAGGTGTCCCGACCCGGAATCGAGGGTGATTTGCTCGATCCCGCGGTGTGCGACCAGCAGGATGGTGCCGCCCGGGGTTTCATAGATCCCGCGGGACTTCATGCCCACGAAACGGTTTTCCACCATGTCGAGACGGCCGACGCCATGCTTGCCGCCCAGCTCGTTCAGCCGGGTCAGGATCGTGGCCGGGCTGAGACGCTCGCCGTTCAGCGCGACGGCATCGCCCTTCTCGAAGGTGATCTCCACGTATTCCGCCTCGTTCGGCGCATCCTCGGGATCGACGGTGCGCTGATAGACGTATCCCGGTGCTTCCTCGCCCGGATTCTCCAGCACACGCCCCTCGGAGGAGGTGTGGAGCAGGTTCGCATCGACGGAGAACGGCGCTTCGCCCCGCTTGTTCTTGGCGATCGGGATCTGGTTCGCCTCAGCGAATTCCAGAAGCTTGGTGCGGCTGGTCAGCGACCATTCGCGCCAGGGTGCAATCACCTTGATATGCGGGTTGAGCGCATAGGCCGACAGCTCGAACCGGACCTGGTCGTTGCCCTTGCCGGTTGCGCCATGGGCCACGGCATCCGCTCCGGTCTGCTCCGCGATCTGGACCAGACGCTGGGCGATCAGCGGCCGCGCGATGGAGGTGCCGAGCAGATACTCCCCCTCATACAGCGCATTCGCCCGGAACATCGGGAAGACGTAATCGCGGACGAATTCCTCGCGCAGGTCTTCGATATAGATGTTGGCGGGGTTGATCCCCAGCATCTCGGCCTTCTGGCGCGCGGGCTCGAGCTCCTCGCCCTGACCCAGATCGGCGGTGAAGGTGATGACCTCGCAGCCATACTCGGTCTGGAGCCATTTGAGGATAATGGACGTATCGAGCCCGCCCGAATAGGCGAGGACGACTTTTTTCGGTGCGGACATTGGGATTTTCCCCGGCGAACAACAATCCGCGCGGGTCTATGCCCTTTGAGCGCGAGGCTCAAGGAAAAGCGTCAGCAGGGCTTGAAGGAGGCCGCTCCTCCTTTAGTGTTTTCATGGCAGGCTGGCGCGGGGTGGGAATGTTTTCGGCGGACACGGAATGCGCGCGGCTCATGCGCGACCTTGACTGGTCGGCCAATCCGCTGGGGCCGCCCGAAACGTGGCCGACGGCGCTCAGGACGCTTGTGGGGATCATGCTCGGCTCCCGCCAGCCGATGTTCGTTGCCTGGGGTCCGCAGGAGATCATGCTGTACAACGACGCCTACGCACCCCTTTGCGGCGCGCGCCATCCGGCGATCGGCGTGCCCTTTCAGGTTCTCTGGGCGGATATCCTGAACGATGTCTATCCGATCCTGCAGGCCGCCTATGAGGGGCGCTCGACCCATATGGAGGACATCCGCTTCCTCATGCACCGCAACGGCTACCCGGAGGAGACGCATTTCTCCTTCTCCTACACGCCGGTCCGGGATGAGCGGGGCGGGATCCCCGGCATGTTCTGCGCCTGCGACGAGATCACCGAACAGGTGCGCCAGCGGCGCGCGCAGGAGCAGGAGCGGGCGCTGCTTTACGAGGCCCTGCGCCTTTCTCCCGGCGCGACGGCCCTTGTCATGGGGCCGGATCATGTCTTCGCTTTGGCCAATGAGCGGTTTCTTTATCTCTGCGGCAAGGATTCCGGCATCATCGGGAAGCCCACCGCCGAGGTTCTGCCGGAGATCGTGGAACAGGGTTTCATTCGGCTGATGGATCAGGTCTTTGCTACCGGAACGCCGTACGAGGGCCGCGACCTCCCGATAGATCTGCTGCATGACGATCATGCCGAGATGACGCGCCATTACGTCGATTTCGTCTATCAGCCCTTCGCCGACCCCATGACGGGGACGCGCGGCGTGCTCATTCAGGGCATCGACGTCACCGACCGGCGGGAGAAGGAGGAGCGGCAACGGATCATCGCCAACGAGCTGTCGCACCGGATGAAGAATCAGCTCGCCGTCGTGCGGGCCGTGATCTCCCAGACGATCCGCCGGGCAAGCGACACGCGGGAGGCGGCGAAGGTGATCGACGGGCGTCTGATGGCGCTCGGCCGGGCGCAGAACCTGCTGCTCAACGCCGAGGCGGAGGAGAGCACCGTGGCCGCCGTCGTCCGTGCCGCGCTGTCGCCCTATGACGAGGCGAAAAGCGCGCGCTACAGCCTGAGCGGGCCGCATGTCGTGCTTGGCGGGCAGCTCGTGATGAGCCTGTCGCTCGTTGTGCATGAACTCGGAACCAATGCGCTCAAGCATGGCGCGTTTTCCGTGCCCGAAGGGCATGTGGATATCGTCTGGGCGCTGGAGGCGCTGCCGGAGGGGCGGCTTTTCACCTTCGACTGGCGGGAGAGGGGCGGCCCCCCGGTTTCCGAGCCGCTGACAAAGGGGAGCGGCTCGGGGCTGATCGCGGCGGGGCTGGGCACTTTCGGCGGCGAGGTGATCATGGATTTCGCTCCGGAAGGCCTGCATTGCCGGATGAGCGCGCTTCTGGGCGGCGAGGGGATGATCGCCTGACGCGGCTTTACGTGCGGAAAGACCGGCGCTATTCGAATGGGCATGACCAGTTTCGCCGCCTCCGCCCGCTCCGCCACCGCCGCGCTCCGTGATCTCTTCCCGGAAACGCCGCTTCTGCGCAACGAACTGCTCTCCGCGCGGTATGACGCGGATATCTGGTTGAAGCGCGAGGATCTGACCCCTGTCCGGTCCTACAAGCTGCGCGGCGCCTTCAATGCGATGCGCAAGGTGATCGCCTCCAGCGGCGCGACCAGCGGGCATTTCGTCTGTGCGAGCGCGGGCAACCACGCACAGGGCGTGGCCTTCGCCTGCCGGCATTTCGGCGTGCGGGGCACGATCTTCATGCCGGTGACGACGCCGGATCAGAAGATCGAAAAGACCCGCATGTTCGGCGGCGACAATGTGACGATCGAGCTGACGGGCGACTATTTCGACCAGTCGCTGGCGGCGGCAAAGGAGTTCTGCGCCGAAATCCACGGGTATTTCCTGTCGCCCTTCGACGATGCCGACGTGATCGAGGGCCAGGCCTCGGTCGGGGTGGAGATCATGGATCAGCTCGACGGGCCTCCCGACATGGTGATCCTGCCGGTGGGCGGCGGCGGGCTTGCCTCCGGCGTGACGGGATATCTGCGCGAAGCCTCCCCGGAGACGACCTTCCGCTTCGTGGAGCCGCTGGGGGGGGCAAGCCTCCGGGCGGCGGTCAGGGCCGGACGGCCGGTGACGCTGCCCAAGGTGGACAGTTTCGTCGATGGCGCTGCCGTCGGACGGCTGGGCGATCTGACCTTCAGCCGCCTCCGCCATGTTCCGACGGACGACATCCTGCTCGCCCCGGAGGACCGGATCTGCACCACGATCCTCGAGATGCTGAATGTGGAGGGCATCGTGCTGGAGCCTGCCGGCGCGCTGTCGCTCGACGTCCTGCCTGAACTGGCCGACCAGATCCGCGGCAAGCGCGTGGTCTGCGTGACGTCGGGCGGCAACTTCGATTTCGAGCGGCTGCCGGAGGTGAAGGAGCGGGCGCAGCGATTCTCCGGCATCAAGAAATACCTGCTGCTCCGCCTGCCGCAGCGGCCGGGCGCGCTTCGGGATTTTCTGGGGCAGCTCGGCCCGCATGACGATGTGGCCCGCTTCGAATATCTGAAGAAATCCGCGCGGAATTTCGGCACGATCCTGATCGGCATCGAAACGCGCGCACCGGGCGATTTCGCCACGCTGTTTGAGCGGCTCGACGCAGCGGGCTTCGTCTTTACCGATATCACCAATGACGAGGTCGTGGGTCAGTTCCTGATCTGACATCCCGGCGCGGAGAGAGCCATGAGCCGTCGCATATTCGGAACCCTGCCCGATGGGACGCAGGTGGAGGCGCTGACGCTCAGCGGGGGCGGTCTCCGGGCCGAGGTGCTGACCTACGGCGCGGTGGTGCGCGACCTTCGGCTGGACGGCCATGCGCCCCCGCTGGTGCTGGGGTTCGAGACGCTGGAGGATTATCTCGGCCATTCGCGCAATCACGGCGCCACCTGCGGGCGGGTGGCGAACCGGATCGGCAACGGGCGGTTCTCTCTGGACGGGCGGGACTACGCGCTGGAGCTGAACGAAAAGGGCGTGACCCACAGCCATGGCGGCAGCCGCGGCATGGCGAAACGCGTCTGGAAGGTGGAGGAGCATGGAGCGGACCGGCTCACCCTCTCCATCCATGATCCGGCGGGGCAGGCAGGCTATCCGGGGGCCGTCGACTCGCTGTGCCACATGCGGCTTGCGGATGGCGGGCTGGAAATCACCTATGAATCGCGGGTGGATGCGCCGACGCTGGTGAACCTGTGCCACCATGGCTACTTCAACCTCGACGGCGGGCCGGACATCCTGAGCCACCGGATGCGCATCGACGCCGGGGCCTATCTCCCGGTGAACGCGCTGAAGGTGCCGACGGGAGAGATCGCGCCGGTGTCCGGCACGGCCTTCGACCTGCGGGACGCCACGATCCTTGGCGACAGGATGGCGGAGGCCGGCATCGCGTTCGACCACAACTTCTGTCTCTCCGAGGGCAGGGTCGATCTGCGCCCCGTGGCCTGGGCGGAAAGCCCCGCCTCCGGCGTGACGCTGGAGGTGCTGACCACCGAACCCGGCGTGCAGCTGTTCTGTGCGGTGGGGATGGTGATCGGCGTTCCGGGTCTGGGGGGCAGGGATTACGGCTCGGCTGCGGGCTTCTGTCTGGAGACGCAGATCTGGCCCGATGCAATCAACCATCCGGGCTTCCCCGATCTTGTGCTGCGCCCCGGAGAGGTGCGCCGTCAGGCCACGGTCTATCGGTTTTCGCGCTGACGGGCGGACCGTCGAGAAACGCGGCCAGCGACGCCTGCCAGAGGGACCGCAGGGTTTCCACGGTAAGACTACCCGGTGCCGCCTCTCCTTCCGCGCAGAGGCGGGCAAAGGCCGAAAACCCCATGTTGAGCGCGCTGCCCCGCAGGAAGTGACAGGCCTCCGCTCCCGCGTTCTCCTCCCTCATGGCCGCAAGCGTCTCCTCCACCTCCGCGCGGAACACGTCGATAAGGATGTCAAAGGTCTGGGTGGAGAGGTCGCGCCTCAACACCGCCACGCGCCGCCAGTCGATCATGCCGTCCTCCCGCTTCGGAAGCACCTTATGCGCAGGAGCTTAATGGCCGGTTACGCCGCCGAGACCGCTCGGTTCATCGCGCGTTAAGGGTTTCCTGCGATAGCTGGAGCGATTTCGGAGGAACCCCTTTGCCCATGCCCATGCCCATGCCCATTATGATGTCCCAGCCCGTCATGCCCCTTGCCCAGCCCCAGCGCTGGGGGGGGCGGACGGCGCTTGTCGTCGATGACAGCGGATTGCAGCGGCGGTTGCTGGCGGAGATGCTGACCGACTGGGGCTATGATGTACAGGAGGCGGAGACGGGGGAAGCGGCGCTGCTCCTCTCGCGTCAGCGGCGGTTCGATCTGGTCATCAGCGACTGGATGATGCCCGGCATGAACGGTCTCGACTTCTGCGAGGCGTTCCGGGCGCTGCCGGGGGAAAGCTACAGCTACTTCATCCTCGTCACCGCCAAGAGCGAGAAAAATGAGGTCGCCCACGGGCTGGATTGCGGGGCCGATGACTTCCTGACCAAGCCCGTAACCCCCGGGGAGCTCCGCGCCCGCATCGCGGCGGGAGAGCGGATCATCGACATGCAGCGGCGGCTCTCCGACAGCAACCGGCGGCTCAACGAGACGCTGGCGGAGGTGCGCGGCCTCTACAGCGCACTCGACCGTGATCTGGATGAGGCGCGCAAGCTGCAACAGGCGCTGGTGCGCGACCATTCGCGCGATTTCGGGCCAGCCGCCCTTTCGGTGCTCTTGCGGCCAAGCGGGCAGATCGGGGGGGATCTGGCGGGGTTCTTCCCGATCGGGCCCCGGCGGGTCGGGTTCTTCTCGGTCGATGTTGCGGGCCATGGTGTCGCCGCGGCGCTGATGATGGCGCGTCTTTCGGGGTTGTTCTCTCCGGGGGGCGGTGGCCAGAACGTGGCGCTGGTCCGCAACGAATACGGCACTCTCACCCCGCGCAGACCGCAGGAGGTCGCCGTCCACCTGAACCGGGTGTTTCTGGAGGAGATGGAGACGGAGCGGTATTTCACCATGATCTACGCCGACGCCGACATGGCCACCGGTTGCGTCACCTTCGTGCAGGCGGGCCATCCCAACCCGGCGATTATCCGGGCGAACGGCATGGTGGAGTTTCCGGGCGCGGGGGGCTTTCCCATCGGCCTGATCGCGGAGGCGGAGTACGAGGAGGTGACGGTGACGCTGCGGCCCGGTGACAGGATGCTGCTGCTCACCGATGGCGTGACAGAGTGCGGCGCGGCGGGACAGGGCGTGATGGAGGAGCATCTGGCCGACATCCTCCGCCTCAACCGGCAGCTTGCCGGGCGGAAATTCCTCGAGTCGGTGATCGCCGATCTGGCGGAGTCCGTCGGTGGCGCGGATTTCCCCGACGACATCTCATGCACGCTTTACGAGTTCGGCCGAAGGGAGGATGCCTAGCCCTCAGCCCTCAGCCCTCAGCCCTCAGCCCTCAGCCCTCAGCCCTCAGCCCTCAGCCCTCAGCCCTCAGCCCTCAGCCCTCAGCCCTCAGCCCTCAGCCCTCAGCCCTCAGCCCTCAGCCCTCCCCTTCGAATCGGTAGATCGACAGGCTGCGCTCCTGCTCGTTGATCGCCAACCGGCGGTTGATCGGCGCATGGGCGCGGGAGGCGCAGTTGGGACGCTCGCAAAGGTAGCAGTTCAGGCCCACATCCGTCGGTACGGTCCGTTCGAGGTTCATCTGGTCGGCATGGATGAGACGCGGCGCATAGGCGATGTCGCAGCCCAGCCCTATGGCCAGTTTCGGCGCGGGCTGGTCGAAGGTGCCGCCGGTCCGCGTGACCGTCCGCGCGATGGAGAAGTAGCTCGCGCCATCCGGCATGCGGATGACCTGCGTCAGAACCTTGTCCGGGGCCTCGAAGGCCGCATGGATGTTCCATAGCGGACAGGTACCGCCGAATTTGGAAAAGGGAAAACGCCCGGCGCTGAACCGTTTGGAGACATTGCCCGCCCGGTCCACCCGCACGAAGAAGAAGGGCACCCCCCGCGCATCCGCACGTTGCAGCGTGGACATGCGGTGGGCCGTCTGCTCGTAGCTTGTGCCGAAGCGGTGGCTGAGCAGTTCCACGTCATAGCGCGCCGATTCGCAGGCGGCGAGGAACCGGCGATAGGGCATCAGCAGGGCGGCGGCGAAGTAGTTGAACAGGCTCACACGGGCGAGCCGCATCGCCTCCCCCTCCATTCCCGAATCGGCGAGCGTCGCCTCGATCACCGGCTCGTGCTCCAGTCGCGCCAGCAGAACGGCGATCTGGAACCGGCGGCTTGCCTGCCCCAGAAGCTCGGAGAGCATGAGCTCCCGCCGGTGCATCTCGAACCGCCGCAACCGCCCCGAGAGCACGTCGCCCGGCAGGATGCGGACGCGGATGCCGTGAGCCCGAAGCCGTTCCGTCAGCACGGTATTCGGCTCTCCCCGGTGGAGGCCCAAGTCCTCCGCCATCGCTTCTGCCGCGCGGTCCACCTCGTCGATGTAGTTCCGGCGGTCGTAGAACCACAGGCGCACATCCTCCACGGGGCGGGAGCCTTCCTCCAGCACCTGCACCTTGTCCCGGTCGATGAGGGGATTGTCCCCCGACTGGCTGCGCAGGATTACCCGCCGGTAGCGCTCGTGCAGACGGACGAGCGCGCCCGCCACTCCCGGTGCGGCATGGAGCGCCTGCTCGATCTCCGTGCGGGTGACATGCGCGGCTTCCAGCGCCGGATCCTTCAGCGTCGCCGTCAGGTCGGTCGCAAGTTGCGTATCATGGCTCGGGGCGAGTTCGGCGACGTTCAGGTCGAACACTTCGGCGAGTCGCATGAGCAGCCGCGCGCTGGCAGGACGCTGGTCGGCTTCGATGAGCGTGATGTAGCTCGGGCTCACGCGGAGCTGTTCGGCCATCTGCGCCTGTGTAAGCCCGAGGTTCTGGCGCAACGCCTTCAACCGGGGGCCGATGATGAGCTTCTCGCCTCGCGCCATTACTTACAAACCTTACAAAATCCACGTTTTAGCCACGACACAACTGACAACACGACCTCATTCACACAAGTAACGATGCATCTCATGCTGCGTGTGCGGCATTACATTACTAACATGACATAACGAATCGTGCTTGTCCTGCACGAAAGGAGAATCGCCATGTCCCTTGATCTTGCCGCCCCTTCGATCGCGACCCGTCCGGTGTTCCTGCGTGTGGTGCGGGGACAGGATCGGGTGCTGACCCCGGACGCGACTGCCTTCATCGCGGAGCTGCAGGCGCGTTTCGGCTCCAAGCTCCATGCGCTGATGGTCGCCCGACAGCGCCGGCAGGAGCGGTACGACGACGGCCGTCTGCCCGACTATCTAGAGGAGACGGTGACGATCCGCCGTGGCATCTGGTCCGCCGCGCGGGTGCCGGACGTCCTGGCCGACCGCCGGGTCGAGATCACCGGCCCGGTTGACCGCAAGATGATGATCAACGCCCTGAACTCCGGCGCGAAGGTCTTCATGGCCGATTTCGAGGATGCGACCTCGCCCAGCTTCACCAATATCATCGCGGGGCATGTCAACATGCTCGACTACCGCGACGGCACGCTGGAGCTCGACGATGCGGAGACGGGCAAGTCCTACCGCGTGGGCGATACCCCGGCGGTGCTGATCGTGCGTCCGCGCGGGCTGCATCTGGACGAGGCGAACATGATGATCGGGGGCTATGCCGTCTCCGCCGCGCTGTTCGACTTCGGGCTGAACATCTTCCACAACGGGCGCGCGCTGGCGGCGACGGGGCGGGGGCCGTTCTATTACCTGCCGAAGCTGGAGGGCCACCGCGAGGCGCGTTTCTGGAACGAGGTCTTCGTCTTCGCGCAGGATCGCCTCGGCATTCCGCAGGGCACGATCAAGGCCACCGTGCTGATCGAGACGCTGCCCGCCGCCTTCGAGATGGATGAGATCGTCTGGGAGCTGAAGGACCATATCGCCGGGCTGAACTCCGGGCGCTGGGACTACATCTTCAGCTATATCAAATCCCTGCGGAACCATTCCGCCTATGTCCTGCCCGACCGGGCGCAGGTCACGATGGATCGCGCCTTCCTGGCCACCTATGCGGCGCGGGTCGTGAAGGTCTGCCACCGCCGCGGCATTCACGCCATGGGCGGCATGGCCGCACAGATCCCGGTGAAGAACGACCCGGCCACGAACGAGGCCGCCTTTGCCAAGGTCCGGGCGGACAAGCTGCGCGAAGTGGGCATGGGGTTTGACGGCACCTGGGTCGCCCATCCCGATCTGGTTCCGGTCGCCATGGAGGTGTTCGATGCCGAGATGCCCGGCCCGAACCAGATCCGCAAACCGCGTCAGGAATGGCGGATCGAACCGGCCATGCTGCTGAAGCCGACGGAGGGCACGATCACGGAGGCGGGTGTCCGCACCAATGTTTCCGTGGCCATCGAATATCTGGCGCAGTGGCTGTCGGGCCGTGGCGCGGTGCCGATCCACAACCTGATGGAAGATGCCGCGACGGCGGAGATCTCGCGCGCCCAGATCTGGCAGTGGATCCGCCATTCCGCCAGCGTCGCCCTCAGCGCGGGCGGCGAGCGGACGATG
The DNA here is from genome assembly GCF_002196855.1 of Haematobacter genomosp. 1. Lineage (GTDB taxonomy): Bacteria > Pseudomonadota > Alphaproteobacteria > Rhodobacterales > Rhodobacteraceae > Haematobacter. The sequence continues at coordinate 68,304 of NZ_NIPW01000003.1, forward strand.
AGCCGCGAATGGCTGGCGGAACTGGTGCAGGAGGAGATCGTCTCCATCCTCGACCGGATCGGTCCGAACGCCTTCCACCGGGGGCGCTACGCCTCCGCCGCGCGAATCTTCCAGGAGGCGGCCTCCGCCGAGGTGCTGCCCGATTTCATTACGCTGCCGGCCTATGACGTGCTGAACGCGCTCGACTGATAAACCGGGCGGGCGCCCCATCGCCCGCCTCTCCCCGACAATTTCGACAGTGAAAGGACCCAAGATGGCCCGCAAGACCTATGCAGAACTCGAAGCCGAGACGCTTGCCCGCTACCCCTCCGGCCAGACGCCCGGCGGCGTGACGGTTGAGGATATCGTCCAGCTCAAGCTGCAGAACACCTATTCCACCCATCTCGACATTGCCCGCGACATGGCGACGGTGATGCGGGAGGACATGGCGGCCTATGATGCCGACCCGACGCAGTTCACCCAGTCGCTGGGCTGCTGGTCCGGCTTCCACGCGCAGCAGATGATCAAGTCGGTCAAGCGTCTGCGGGGCACGACGAAACGGGCCTATGTCTATCTGTCGGGCTGGATGGTCGCGGGTCTGCGCAACCGCTGGGGCCACCTGCCGGACCAGTCCATGCATGAAAAGACCGCCGTCGCGGATCTGATCGAGGAGATCTACACCTCGCTGCGTCAGGCGGATGAAGTAGCGCTAAACGATCTGTTCAAGGATCTGAAGGCCGCGCGTGCCAAGGGCGACCAGGTGGCCGAGAAGAAGGCGATCGAGGCGATCGACACCTTCGAATCGCATGTCGTGCCGATCATCGCCGATATCGACGCGGGCTTCGGCAACGAGCACGCCACCTATCTGCTGGCGAAGGAGCTCATCAAGGCCGGCGCCTGCTGTCTCCAGATCGAGAACCAGGTGTCGGATGCCAAGCAGTGCGGCCACCAGGACGGCAAGGTCACCGTGCCGCGCGAGGACTTCATCGAGAAGCTCCGTGCCTGCCGCCTCGCCTTCGAGGAACTGGGCGTGGATGAGGGCGTGATCGTGGCCCGCACCGACAGCCTCGGCGCCGGCCTGACGCAGAAACTCCCCGTCAGCCAGCATCCGGGCGATCTCGCTTCCGAATATCTGAAGTGGGTCGAGGTGGAGCCGGTGGCCGAAGGCAACCTGCCCGCCGATGGCGAAGTGCTGATGGTGAGCGAGGGCAAGCTGGTGAAGCCGGTGCGCCTGCCGAACGGCCTTTACAAGTTCAAGGACGGCTCCGGCCGGTCGCGGGTGGTCGAGGACTGCATCGCCTCGCTCAACGATGGCGGCGCCGACCTGATCTGGATCGAGACGGATACGCCCAACGTGGCGGAGATCGCCGGCATGGTTGCCGACATCCGCGCCAAGGCTCCCCACGCCAAGCTGACCTACAACAACTCGCCCTCGTTCAACTGGACGCTCAACCTCCGCAAGCAGGTCCGCAACGAGTGGCTGAAGGAGGGCCGGATCAAGGAAGCCGACTACCCGGAGGGCAACGAGCTGATGAAGGCGGAGTTCGACGCGACCGATCTGGGCCGCGAGGCGGATGCCCGCCTGCAGAACTTCCAGTTCGACATCTCCACCAAGGCGGGCGTGTTCCACAACCTCATCACCCTGCCGACCTTCCACCTCACCGCGAAATCGGTGGACGAGCTCAGCCGCGGCTACTTCGGCGAGGACAAGATGCTCGCCTATGTCGCGACCGTGCAGCGTGAGGAAATCCGTCGCGGCATCTCCGCCGTGAAGCACCAGCACGAGGTCGGCTCCGATCTGGGCGACACGTTCAAGGAGATGGTGGCGGGTGAGCGCGCGCTGAAGGCCGGTGGCCATGGCAACACCATGAACCAGTTCGCCGCCGAGTAAGCTCCCTCGTCGGTGATCGTCGGGCCGCCCGTGGAGGAAACTCCGCGGGCGGTTCGCATCTGGACATGCTCCCGGCAAACGCACTGCCTAGCAGAGCGGCAGGACAAAGACCGCCCAGAAGCAGAATACCGTCGCCACGAGCGCCGCGATGAACATCAGGCGCGCGACCCGGGCCAGCGGTTCCTCTCCCCCCGCGGGGCGGAGGAGAAACAGCGCGGCGAAGGTCAGCGCGAGAATGCCCGCCAGCACCGCGCGGAGGAGCGAGGTCGTCAGGAATGCCCGCCCCTCCCATCCCAGCGCGCAGCCGGTGGCGTGCGTCCCGTAGAGCAGGACGAAGGCGATGCTCCAGATCACGAAGGGTCCGACGAGCGCCGCGAATCCGGCCAGCGGACGCAGCCCGATCATAGCGGCACCGTTTGCGACAGATGGGTGAGCGCATAGAGGAACCCGACCGCGATCAGGGCCACCAGCGCGCTGTAATCCTGCCAGAGCCTGCCGATCGTCAGATCCGCCCGCCGCGCCGTGGAGACATAGCCCGCCCGGACGCGCCAGATGCCATAGGCCGCAAAAAGCGCGCCCAGTCCGACATGCAGCGCGGCATAGGCGAGAACCGCCGCCATGCTCGCCAGAGCGGCGTGGGAGGTGGGGGCGGGAACCGCAAGGATCAGCCCCACGAGCGCCGCAAGCGCCGCAAGCTGGCAGACGAGCGTCAGCGCCAGCAACGGCATCTCTCCCCCCCGCTCCGCCAGACGGGCGGCGAGCGCGGCGATCACCGGGGCGGCCAGCGCCACCAGCACCCAGGGAACCGGCGGAACGGGAAAGTCCGGCGGCGGCCATCCGGGAGCGGAAAGCCACAGGAACAGCCCGCCGAACAGGAGCGCGGCATAGGCCGTGGCATCGGCGGCGATCGTCGCCGCCATGGCCCACCATGTCAGCGGGCGGGAGACTTCGGCATGAAGCGGGAGCCGCGCACCCAAGCCCGCATCCAGCCTGCCGTGATCGCGGCGGAACTCCCCCCGCGCGGTCCAGCACAGAAACAGCGCCACCACCAGCGCAATGCCGAGGGGCGGCCACCAGTAGAGCTTGAAGATCAGCGCGAGGAAAACCGTCCCCGTCGCCAGCGCGGTATAGAGCGGCAGAAAGGTCTGACGGGGGAGAAGCGCGATATGCTCCGGCTCCGCATCGGCGGCCCCGGTCACCAGCGTCTCCATCCAACCGTTGCGCGGCGTGGGCAGGTAGCCTTCGCCCTCTGCCAGCGCGGGCCCGATGTCGCGGGGGCGGAGCCGGTCGGCATTCGCCGCGATCCGGGGCAGGGCGGGGAAGTTGTAGCTGGGCGCGGGCAGCTTCGGCACCGCCCAGTCCAGCGTTCCGGCCCCCCAGGGGTCCGGCTCCGTCTGCCGCCCGTAGCGCAGGGTCAGCGCGATATCGACGACCACCAGCATGAACCCGCCCGTCATCACGAAACTGCCGATGGAGGAGATGAGGTTGAACACCTCCCACCCGGTATCCGCGGTGTAATGGTCCACCCGGCGCGGCATCCCGAGCAGCCCGGTAAGGTGCATGATGAAGAAGGTCAGGTTGAAGCCGATGAAGATCAGCCAGAAGGCGGGCCGGGCCAGCCGCCCGTCCGGCATCCGCCCGGTAAGCGCCGGCAGCCAGTAATAGGCGGCCGCCATCATCGGAAACAGAAAGCCGCCAACCAGCACGTAGTGCAGATGCGCGACGACGAAATGGCTGTCATGGGCCTGCCAGTCGAAGGGCACGACCGCCAGCATCACCCCCGTCAGCCCGCCGATCACAAAGACGAAGAAGAAGCCGAAGACATGCAGCATCGGCAGCTCAAGCCTTGGCCGCCCGGTGGCCAGCGTGCCGATCCATGCGAAGATCTGCACAGCCGTCGGGATCGCCACCACGGCGGAGGCGGCGGAAAAGAAGGCGAGCGACAGATGCGGCAGGCCGACCGTGTACATGTGGTGGACCCAGAGGCCGAAGGAGAGAAACCCCATCGACAGCACTGCCGCGATCACCATGCGCCGCCCCGCCAGCGGCCGCCCGGCAAAAACGGGGAGCAGGGTGGAGAGCGCGCCCGCCGCGGGCAGGAAGATGATATAGACCTCCGGGTGGCCGAACAGCCAGAAGAGGTGCTGCCAGAGCAGCGGATCGCCGCCGCGCGTCGGATTGAAGAACGGCAGGCCGAAGGCACGCTCCGCCTCCAGCAGCAGGGAGCCGACGATCAGCGGCGGGAAGCCCAGCACCATCATCGCCGCGACGACCAGCATGTACCAGGCGAAGATCGGCATCCGGTCCAGCGTCATGCCGGGGGCGCGCATCTTCAGGATCGTCACCACGATCTCCACCGCGGCGGACAGGGCGGAGATCTCCACGAAGGTGATGCCCAGCAGCCAGATATCCGCGTTCACCCCCGGCGAATAGGTCGCAGAGGAAAGCGGCGTGTACATGAACCACCCATCCTTCGGCGCATAACCCGCGATCAGCGCCGCGATGAGGATCGCCCCGCCGAACAGGTAGCACCAGTAGCCGTAGGCCGACATGCGCGGAAAGGCGAGGTCGCGCGCGCCGAGCATCTTCGGCAGGAAGTAGATGGCGTACCCCTCGAAGAACGGAATGGCGAACAGGAACATCATCACCGTGCCATGCATGGTGAAGACCTGCGCATAGCTTTCGGCATCCAGAAACGGGCTGCGGGTGGTGGCGAGCTGCGCGCGGATCAGCATGGCTAGCAGCCCTCCGATGGTGAAGAACACGAGCGACGTCAGGATGAACCGCATCCCGACGACGGAGTGGTTTACCGCCGACAGCCGCCGCCAGCCATGGCCGGAGGTCCAGATCCGCTCCAGCTCCCTATCCCTCCGGGCGGCCTCGGGCGTGGGGATCTGGCGGCTGCGGGGCCGTGCGTCGGGGCGTCCGTCGGGCAGCACGCTCATTCGGTACCTCCGGTCAGGCGTTCGAACTCCGCCACGGGAACCGCGCGGATGAGGAAGGGCATCATCGCATGGCCCGGCCCGCAGTATTCGGCGCAGACCCCGCCGAACTCCCCCGCATCGTCCGCGATGAGGCGCAGCCGGTTCACATGGCCCGGTATCGCGTCGAGCTTGCCTGCAAGGCGCGGCACCCAGAAGGAGTGGATCACGTCGGCGCTGGTCAGCCGGAACTCCACCGGCTGGCCTACGGGAATGGCGATGCCGTTTTCTTCGGGCGGCAGATCGGGACGGCCGGCATAGCGGAAGGTCCAGGACCATTGCCGGGCCTCCGCCTCGATCACCAGCGGTTCCGCGCCGCGCAGGATCGCGCGCTCCCCGACCACGAAACCGATGCCGACCAGCAGCGTCAGCACGGCGAGCGGCAGGGCGAAGCCGCCCCAGACGAACCAGCGCCCGACAGGCACCTGTCCGAGACGCCCGGGCCTGAGCAACGCGGTCAGGAAGAACCCCATGACGATGGCGAAAGCCAGTCCGGAGGCCGCCAGCATCGCCCACCACAGAAAGGCGATGTCCCCCGCCACGCGCCCGCCCGGCGCCAGCGTGGAGAGGGGGCCGCCGCAGGCGGTGAGCGGAAACGTCGCAAGCAGGAACCGACCGCTCCGTCCCGCCGTTCGGAGAGAACGCCACAGGAGAGACAGCCGATGAACGATACCGCCCGCGAGCCGCAGGACGAGGACGACCCGGTCATGGCGGAGGTCGCCGCCGAGACGACGGAATCGGTCGTGGCCTTTGCCGGACACCCGATTCACGCCATGCTGGTGCATTTCCCCATCGCTCTGACGATGACCGTTCTCGGGGCCGATCTGCTCTACTGGTGGAACGGCGATCCGTTCTGGGCGCGGGCGGCGATCTGGATGGTCGGCTTCGGCTTCCTCTCCGGCGCGCTGGCGGGGCTGGCGGGGCTGGTGGAAATCCTTGCCGTTCCGGGCATCAGGACGCGGGTCGGGAGCTGGAGTCACGGGGTGGCGGGCCTCATGCTGATCTCGCTTCTCGGGTTGAACTGGGGGTTCAGGTTTCAGGGCGGCGACGTGATGCCCGTAGGGATCCTGCTGTCGCTTCTCTCCGCGATCGTGGCGGGGGCTGCGGGCTGGCATGGCGGCAAGCTCATCTTCCATCACGGGATCGGCCTCATTCAGGGCGAAGAGACGGAAGCCCGGGAAACCGCTCCGACAGGGCGCCGGGACGCAGAAGCGGCAGATCGGGAGGCGTAAGCACCGGCTTGCCGAGGACAAGAAACAGGATGGCCCCGACAGTGCCAATCAGCAGGAAAAGCGACAGGAGGCCCAGCCAGCGCGGATAGCGGGCTTCCTCTCCGAACACCTTGAGGATCCGCGCGGCGGCCAGGCCATGCATCATGCAAAGGACAGCCACGAAGGCGAGCTTTGCCGCGAACCACGGGGCATAGGCCTGCGCCAGAAAGATCAGCGCAGTGCCCGAGATGACCGCGATGGCCGCGGCGGGGGAAAGAAACGCCAGATAGTAATACCGGGTCGCGCGGTGCAGGTTGTGGAGCGCCGCTTCTCCGGCCACGTGGTTTCGCCGCATCAGCATCGGCGGCAGCGCCATGAGACCGAAGGCCCAGAGGGAGATTGCGGCAATGTGGATGAGCTTCACCCAGGCGACGATCATGCCGCGCGCCCGCGCCGGCCAAGCAGTCCGCCCAGCCGCCAGAGCGCGACGCCGAGATAGGGCAGCGCGGCCGGAACCCACATGATGAGCCCGGCGAGCTGCTGATCCTCAAGCGGCGACAGACCGTAGGGCGCCGTTGTCGCCAGATGCGGAGCAAAGAGCGGACGCCCGGCAAAGACCAGCAGCGCCCCCAGCAGACCCATCTGCATCGTGACGCCCAGCAGCAGCAGGATCGCCCGCCCCGCTGCGGTTGCCGGCGACAGCATCGCGCGCCAGAGCCAGACGGCGGAGCCGAGGAGCGTCGCCTCCATCAGCCAGTATGCGGCGTCGGAGGACAGCGCCCAGCCATAGGGACCGGGCGTATGCCAGAGCCACAATGTCGCCGCATGGGCCAGAAAGGCCAGCTCCCCCCCGCGACCCGTGCTCCGCGGCAGGCAGCGCGCCAGAAGCGGCGCTGCGATGGAGACGAGGAGCACGTGATGCGCCACGCGCGCGGAAAACAGCGCCGTGGACAGGGCGCAGAGCGGCGATACGAAAGCGACAAACATCACCCCCGCCGCCGCGATCCCCGCGCGCGACCGCGCATGAAGCGACCACAATGCCAGCAGCAGGATCGGAGCCATGACCAGCGGATCCGCGTTCCAGCTCAGCCACAGGGCCTCCGGGGCGGGTGCGGGCCCGCAATAGGGCGTCATGCTGCTCCTCCCATGCGTGATACTCCGTCGTGACCTGCTGCCGGTGATCGCCAACGTGGGAGGGCGGGAGCGGTTCCCCCGTCGGGTGCCGAAGGCTCATCTGTCGCAGGCGGGCCACGAGACTCACTTGCCCGGAGACAGAGAGAGGCGGAAGATGATCGCATTTCCACAGGTCATTTACGGGGAGAGAGCCGTGCCGGATTTCAAACTTACAGAAGTGCCCGGGCTTGTCGTGGGCGGTGACATCACGCGGCTGGAGGAGGCGACCGCGGCGGTGGAGGAGGCGCTGAACGATCCTCTGGCGGATGCGACGGCGCTGACGCGGGAGCTCGACCGGACCCTGCTCCGGGAGGAGACGCGCTGCGACTTGGATCTGCCGCCATCGGAGGTCTATTCCGTCATCGTGGGGGATCAGCTCGTCTATCGCTGCTACCATAACCCGCCCCACGAACTCCTCCGTTGAGATGTGGGAGAAGTTTCAGGCGCTTGCCCCTGTGCTGATCGGGGTGTTCCTCGGCATCTATATCCAGTTCCTGCCCGGTTGGGGGAGTGTCGGCTGGTCATTCGCGGCGCTGCTCGCAGGGATGCTGGCGATGGGGCTTGCCACCGCCTTGCTGGCGAGATGGCCGCGCACCGCCGTCTGCCTCATGCAGGTGGGCTTTCTGGCGCCCATCACGCTCATCGCGCTCACCACCTGCGCGACGACGTGGCTGTCGCTGCATTTCGCCGACTGGATGGGGCTGAAAGCGCATATCCCCGACCAGAAGCAGATGGAAACCGCGACAGGCGTGCTTCTGGGCGCGGTGAATGCCTTCATTGCCGGGGCATGGCTTGACGATGCGCGCAAGCCCGGAAGCCGGATCTGGCCCGCGGGGCAGGCCAAGGCCGCCTTCAGCGCGGCCTTCACCGATCCGCTGAAGGCATGGCGCGCCTCGCTGCCGCCCGTGACGGGGGCCGCGGCCACGATCGCGCGCCGCAACGAGGTGACAAGGGTGATCGAGGCGGTCTATGAAACGCGGGTCAGCGGCGGTGGACCGGAGGGTTGGGATCTGCCGGCGCTTCTTGAACGTATCGCCCTGATCCGGGAAGCCCTCGTCCCCGGACGAACCTGAGAGCCTCCATGCCCCTCACCGACGCCGCCCGGATCATCGCCACGCCCGCCTTCACCCGCGCCTCAGCCATCCTGCGCCGTGATCACGACAGGTTCGTGGAGGATATCGTGGCCCTGACGGAGATCCCGGCGCCCCCCTTCAAGGAGGCGCGCCGTGCCGAGATCTACCGCGACCTGATGATCCAGCACGGCCTGCATGATGTGAAGCTGGACGGCATCGGCAATGTCACCGGCCTTCGTCCGGGGAAGGCGCCGGGCCGGAAGGGGATGGTCGTGGCCTCCGCCCATCTCGACACGGTTTTCCCGGAAGGGACCGACACCACCGTCCGGCGCGAGGGGACAAAGCTGTTTGCCCCCGGCGTGGGTGACGACACCCGCGGTCTGGCGGCGCTTCTTGCCTTCATGCGGGCGCTGGATGCGGCGGGGATCGAGACGGCGGAGGACATCCTCTTCGTGGCCGATGTGGGGGAGGAGGGTCAGGGCGACCTGCGCGGCATCCGCCACCTGTTCACCGAAGGAGAGTATCGCGACCGGATCGGGGCGTTCTTCACCTTCGACGGCCCGGAGATGGGCAAGCTCGTCACCTCCGCCATCGGCTCCCATCGCTACCGCGTCACCTTCCGGGGGCCGGGGGGACACAGCCTGAATGCCTTCGGCACGGTCAGCCCGGCCTATGCCATGGCGGCGATGGTCGCTGGCATGGGGCAGATCGTCGTGCCGGAGACCCCGCGCACGACCTTCTCCTGTTCCGTTTTCGGGGGCGGCAGTTCCATCAACGCCATCCCGGAGCAGGTCTGGGTGGAGATCGACCTCCGCTCGGCCTCGCCGGAGGAACTGGCGAAACTCGACGCGCGGATGCGGGCGCTCGTGCAGGAGGCCGTCGCCGCCGAGAACGCCCGCCGCGAGACGCGGAGCGGCAGCATCACGGCCGAGGTGAAGCAGATCGGCAACCGCCCGGCCGGCGCCACGCCCGAGGATGCCCCGATCGTCGAGGCCTGCAAGGCCGCGCTCCGTGCGCACGGGCTGGATTTCGTCACGGCGGCGTCCTCCACGGATGCCAATATCCCGATGAGCCTCGGCATCCCGGCGGTCATGATCGGCACCGGCGGTCATGGCGACCGATATCACTCGGTGGATGAATGGATCGATGTGGAACCGGAGGCGAGCAGCAAGGGCCTCTCCACCGGTCTCGCCGCGCTGATCGCGGTTGCCGGGCTTGTGGAGGGCTAGCAGGCTTCCGCATCGGAGATCGGCGCGGGCTTGCGTCGTCCGGAAATCGGGTTCGGTCAGGAGCCAGAACTTGCGGTTTCCGTAACGATCTCCAGATCGGGGGGACATATCCGCCTCGGGCAGCAGCGCCCCGGGGCGCTTTCCCAGCATCCCGTCAGAGCCGCTCCCGGCGGCCCTTGCGTGGGCGGCCTGGCCTACCGTGAGGCTCAGGCGCTGGGCTGCTTCCGGCGCTGCTCCCTCTCCAATATCGCATGTCTGCGGTGACCCGGGAGGCGTTTCATGTGCTTTCGTGTCTTGTGTTGTCTGGCCTGCTGAGTATGGCCTTCTCAGGCATTCAGGCATTCAGGCATTCAGGCATTCAGGCATTCAGGCATTCAGGCATTCAGGCATTCAGGCATTCAGGCATTCAGGCATTCAGGCATTCAGGCATTCAGGCATTCAGGCTGACATCCGGTGGCCGCGACGGATCGGGATCCGCCAGCGGTCGGCCACCTGCCGCGCGCGATGCCTTGTCAGCGATGAGCCACCTTTGGCCTTTGGGCGTTCTGCGGGTGGAAGGCGCGCTGGGTTGCCCCCTCTCAGCGAGAAGTCACAGGATGACCCGCGGCATGCCCCTGCGGCAGAATAAGAGCGCCATGCCCCCGGCGGCGGAAATAATCCCTTCAGTTTGCCCCCTGTCCCCGCGGGTGCGCGCTGCCTGCCCCGACCCGCTTGCGTGCCTTATGCGGTGGGGGGATTGTGGCCCTGCCTGTTCCGGGCGAGGGCAGCGTTGCGCTTCATGCCGCGCGCGAGGCGATTGCGGCCCGGGGTCGCAAACGGGCAGGGCTGGTCCCGGTAGGCATGAGGCGATCCTGCCCGGCGAGCAGGCATAGGACATTCTGCGCCTTTCCAGACCATGTGCGCGTCAGTATGGTCCCCGCCATGATCGTCAGGCTGCTGCGCCTTCTTTCCATCCTGCTCGTCGCCGCGGGCATCCTGCTGCCGAAGGTTTCGGCAGCGGCCGTGTCGATGGGGCTTCTCGACCTGCGCTATGTGGTGATCTGTTCGGGCGACGGGATGCGGGTCATCGCGCTCGACGGAAGCGGCGTCCCGGTCGAGGAGGTGCGCTCGGATCCCTGTGCGTTTCTGCACGCTCTGGATCACGCGCCGACACCGCCGTTGCCGGGCATGGTCTGGCGGCTGTCCGGCACGGTCTCGACGACGCTCGGCCCGCTGACGCTGCGGGCGGGGCCACCGTTTTTCAACCCCTTGCCGCGCGGCCCGCCGCTTTCGTGAAACGCGACCTCACCTGACAAACGCTTTCACGGAGATTTCCCATGTTCCGCACGCTTCTGGCTGCAACCCTTTTCGCCACGCCGCTCCTTGCCGTCCCTGCGCTTGCGCATGAGTTCAAGGCGGGTGAGCTGACCATCGGCCACCCTTATTCGTTCGAGGTTCCCTCCTCCGCCCGTGCTGCCGCCGGCTATCTGTCGATCACCAATACGGGCAGCGCTCCCGACCGGCTCGTCGGCGTGGAGGCAAAGGTGGGCAACCCGATGATCCACCTGTCGGAAGAAAAAGACGGGGTCGCCAGAATGACCCATGTCGAGGCGGTGGAAATCGCGCCGGGGCAGACCGTCACCCTTGCTCCGGGCGGCTATCACGTCATGTTCACCGGGCTGAACGGCACGCCATGGACGGCGGGGGAAAAGATCCCGGCCACGCTGGTGTTTGAAAAGACCGGCAAGGTTCCCGTCGTCTTCAACGTCGAGGCCCGCAAGGACGGCGGGGCTGATCCGCATGCACATCACTGAGCTGTGGACTGGAGTCCTTTGAGGCGCCCGCCGCCAGCACTGGACGCGCGGGCGGCTTCACTCCTCCCGGCGTCCCGGCCCGCTCATTCGGGGCGGGGCGCTGCCGCAGGGTCCGCAGGTTCCGGTGAGAGGGTGCTGGCGCACCCCGGCACGGACAGCCGGTCCGCCAGTGGGCGTGCTTTTTTGCCTGATGACGCGCGTCCTGACACGCGCGAGCCTTCCCGGTGGGCGTCAGGTGGTGTGTCCGGGGGCCTGTGCGTGGAGCGCGGGCCTATTCGTAGAACAGAGCCACCCGACGGCCGCCGAATTCCTCCACCGCGATATCGACCTCATAGATGTCGCGGAGCACGTCGGGGCGGATGACTTCCTCCACCGTCCCGGCGATGGCGACGCGGCCCTCCCGCATGGCGACGATATGGTCGGAATACCAGGCGGCGAAATTGATGTCGTGGAGCACCATGACCACGGTCTTGCCCAGATCGCGCGTGGCACCGCGCATCGTCTTCATCATCGCCTGCGCATGTTTCAGATCGAGGTTGTTCAGCGGCTCGTCCAGCAGCACGTAATCGGTGTCCTGACACAGCACCATGGCGACGAAAGCCCGCTGCCGCTGCCCGCCGGAGATCTCGTCCAGAAACCTATCGGCCAGAGGTTCGAGGTTCAGATAGCCGAGCGCGCGTTCCACATGGACGCGGTCCTCGCTATTGGGGCGGCCCTTGGTGTAGGGATAGCGCCCGAAGGTCACCAGATCGCGCACCGTCAGGCGGGAGGTCAGGTGATTGTCCTGCCGCAGGATCGCAAGCCGCCGCGCCAGCACGTCGGAGGGCGTCCTCGTCACGTCGAGCCCGTCCACGGTGACGGTGCCCCTGTCCATCGCCAGCAGCCTGCTCACCATCGACAGGAAGGTGGACTTCCCCGCCCCGTTCGGCCCGATGATCGAGGTGACGCCGCGGGCGGGCAGGGTCAGCGTCACATCATCGACGACGACCGTGTCGCCATAGGTCTTGCTGAGGTTCGAGGCGTGGATCATCTGGCCCCCCGGCGTATGATGAGCAGGATGAAGGCGATGCCGCCCAGGAATTCGATGATGACCGACAGAGCCGTGTTGAAGCCGAACACCCGCTCCAGCACCGTCTGACCGCCGACAAGGCAGATGATGGCGAGCAGCACCGCGACGGGCAGCAGATGACGGTGCTTCGCGCTGCCGGCCATGACATGCGCGAGGCTCGCCACCAGCAGGCCGAAGAACGTCACCGGACCGACAAGCGCCGTGGAGACGGAGACGAGCAGCGCGACGATGGCCAGGATGATCGCCACCGTCTGCCTGTAGGGCAGGCCGAGGCCGATCGACATGGGGCGGCCCAGCGTCAGCACGTCCAGCCGGTTCAGCATCAGGTAGCCCACGATGGAGGCCAGTCCGATCAGCACGGCAGAGGCCCCGAGCAGCGCGGGCTGAACGCTGTTGAAACTGGCGAAGAGGCTGTCCGACAGGACCATGAACTCGTTCGGGTCGAGCATGCGCTGGATCAGCGTGGAGATGCTGCGGAAGAACACCCCGAAGATGATACCGACGAGCACGAGGAGATGGAGGCTCCGCTCCTCGCCCAGAAACAGCCAGCGGAACAGCAGGCCCGAAAACACCACCATCAGCACGACCTTGGCCGCGAACAGCAGGTTCGGGTTCAGCACCGCCGCGGCATGGGAGCCGATGGCGGCGACGAGCAGCGTCTGGATCAGCACGTAGAGCGCGTCGAACCCCATGACGGAGGGCGTGAGGATGCGGTTCGCGGTGACCGTCTGGAACATCACCGTGGAGACCGCGACCGCATAGGCCACCAGCACCAGCCCCGCGAGTTTCAGGCCCCGGAACTTCAGCACGAAGGCCCAGCTCCCCTTGGCCCCGAGCGTCATGAACGCCGTCACGGCCAGCGCCGCCACGATGGCCAGCAGCAGGATGACAAGGCGGGGGCGGTTAGCGGCCATGCGGTTTCCTCAGAAGCAGCCAGAGGAACATCCCGCTGCCGATCACGCCGACCACCACGCCGATCGGGATCTCGTAGGGATAGCGGATCAGCCGCCCGAGGATGTCGCAGGCAAGGATGAAGGCCGCGCCCAGCACCGCGACCCAGGGCACGGCGCGGCGCATGTTGTCGCCGATCATCAGGCTGACGACATTCGGCACGATGAGACCGAGGAACGGGATCATCCCCACGCTCACCACCACCACGGCCGTGATGAGCGACACGATGGTCAGCCCCAGTGCCACGACACGCCGGTAGTTCAGCCCGAGGTTGGTCGCGAAGTCCCGGCCCATCCCCGCGACGGTGAACCGGTCCGCCGCGATATAGGCGACAACGGCCAGCGCGAAGCCGATATAGAGAAGCTCGTAGCGTCCGCGCAGCACGCCCGAGAAATCCCCCGTCGTCCAGGCGAGCATCGTCTGAAGCAGATCCGCGCGATAGGCGAGAAAGGTCGTGGCCGCGCCGATGATACCGCCCAGCATGATGCCGACCAGCGGCACCATCAGCACATCGCGGAGCGGAACGAGCCGGAGGAGCCGGAGGAAAAGCCATGTGCCCGCTGCGGCAAAGCCCGCGGCGACCAGCATCTTGCCCCAGATGGGCCAGGCGGGAGCGAAGAGCGTGACGAGCAGCAGGCCGAGGCTCGCCGATTCGACCGTCCCGGCGGTGGAGGGTTCGACGAAGCGGTTGCGGATCATCATCTGCATGATGAGACCCGCAATCGCCATCGAGGATCCGGCGAGCAGCAGCGCCGCCGTTCTGGGAATGCGGCTCGCGGCCAGAACCAGCGCCTGTTCCGATGTCGCGGTGCCGGTGAACAGGCCCGAAAGCCGGATGTCCGTCACGCCCACGAAAAGGCTGACCGCCGCGAGCGCCAGTGTGAGGCAGATCGCGGCGGGCAGAAGAAGTGCCGAAAGGACCGGCCGTGGCCCGCCCCCGGTGATGTCGGGATTACTCGCCACGGTCCTTGGAAACCGCCGCCTGCACCTGATCGACCAGCGTGGTGAACGCGGTATAGCCGCCCGAGGTCACATAGGCGGAAGCCGGGTCCAGATAGACGATCCGGCCTTCCTTCCACGCATCGGTGCGGTGGATGATTTCATTGTCGAGCACGGCTTTGGCCGCGACGCCCGGCTCCGACTGGCCGACGGCGGCATCCCGGTCGATCACGAAAAGCCATTTCGGGTTCTTTTCGAGAATGTATTCGAAGGACACCACGTCGCCACCGTGGAAGCGGTCGTCGATGCTTTTCTCCACCGTCGGGAAGCCGATCAGCGTATGCAGCCAGCCCACGCGGGAGGTCGGCCCGTAGGCGCCGAGCTTGCCCGCATTGGTGACGAGGATCAGGGCCGTTCCCTCATCCGCCGCATCCGCCTCCAGCCGCGCGACCTTTTCGTCCAGCGCGGTGTTCAGTTCGGCGGCCCTGTCAGACCTGCCGAACAGCGCGCCGAGCGTCGTCACGTTGGACTTCACATGATCGACGAATTCGGCGTCGTTCGTCACCGTCATGTCGATGGTCGGCAGCAGGGCCGCCACTTCGGCATATTTCGACCGCGACCGGCCGCCGACGATGGCAAGATCGCCCTCCGCCGCGTTGATCGCTTCATAGTCCGGCTCGAACAGGGTGCCGATCTTGAGGTATTTGTCATCCGCGTATTTCCGCAGATAGGGCGGCAGGTTGGAGCCGATGACACCGGCAGGCTCCACCCCGAGCGCATCCATGTCGTCCAGAGACACGATATCCAGAACGAGCACCTTCTGCGGCGTCGCGGGCAGTTCGAGCGTGCCCTGCTGATGCTGGATGGTCAGCGGCTCCGCCATCACGGGCGCTCCGGCAAGAGCAAGACCGAGCGCGGCAGTGCCGAGCAGGGCGTGAAAACGGTTCATGGCGACCTCCATTCCTGTCGGGCCGTCATTACCTCGCGAACATCCGGGGGTCAAAACCAATTCCTAGGGAAAAGATAAACTATCCCGGATTTCCCGTTGACGAAGGGGTGGTGAAATGTCGCATCCGCTCATCCGAAGCCGCGGGCGGGCCTGATCCCCTCGCTCGCAGCCTTGCCCAGTGTGCCGCGGCGTTGAATCTCGGCGTTTACCTCTGCGCCGAGCAGGACGATGAACGTGGACAGCCATATCCACATCAGCAGGACGATGACGCTGCCAAGCGCGCCGAAAGTTTCGTTATAGCTTGCGAAATGGCTGACATAGACCGAAAATCCGATGGAAACCACGAGCCAGAGCAGACAGGCCAGGGCTGCCCCGGGTGCGAACCGCCGTCCGCGGCTGCCACAGGGGCCGAACCGATAGACAAGGGACAGCCCGACGATCATGGTTGCCAACAGCACGGGCCAGCGAAGCCAGTTCGCAATCTGTGCCCAAAGCTCATCCTCGCCGAAAATGGCGAAAACGGCGGGCAGGAGCGCGATCAGTGCCAGCACGACAACCACCCCCACAACGCCCGCCAGGGTCAGAGTGAGGGTCACGAGCGTCAGATGAACGAAGTTCCGCTCCTCCCGCGCATCATACGCCACATTCAGCCCCTGAATGAGGCTTCCCACCCCCCGGGAGGCCGACCAGAGCGCCAGCCCGAGGCCGAAGATCGCCGTCAGCCCCAGTCCGGCGCCCGGTGCCGCGGCGACCGCACTCGCCTGCGAGATCACGGTTCTTGCGACCTCCTCCGGCACGACGCTGCTCAGCGCATTCAGTTGCGCGACGATATCGGCAGGCGTCGTCAGCAGCGCCGCGATGGCCATGACGGCGGTGATGGCGGGGAACAGGCCGAACATCGTGTAGAAGGCCACCCCCGCCGCGATGAGAGACAGGTGGTTGTCGCCGATTCTTTGCCAGATTTGCCTGGCGGAGAGGAAGAAGCTGTTTGCCATGCAGCGCCAAGTCCGCGTGGTGCGCTCCTGTTCCCTGCCGCCCGGTTGTTTTCCACGGCCTGTGGCAGGGGGGGCGCATGAGGGTGGGGCTGTTGCTCGCCGGAGGCCTGTCGCGGCGTTTCGGGACGCAGGACAAGTTGCTGGCCGACTGGCGCGGGCGCCCGCTCATCACATGGGCCGCCTCGGCGCTGGCGGCGGTGCCGCTGGAGGCGCGGATCGCCGTGGCGGCGGCGGACCTGTCGCCGCTGCTGCCCGGCTATGACAGGCTCGATCCACCCCGTCCGGCGGAGCAGTCCGCGAGCCTCCGCCTCGGGGTGAGGAGGGCGCGCGCGATGGGGGCGGAGCGGCTGCTCATCGTGCTTGCCGACATGCCGCGCATCGACACGGTGACGATGGCGGCGGTGCTGTCGCGTGGGGGCGCGGCCTGTGTGACGGATGGCGCGCGGCGCATGCCCCCCGCGGCCTTCGATTCGGACAGGTTCGACACCCTTCTGGCCCTTGAGGGTGACAGGGGGGCGGGAAGCCTTCTGCAGACCATTCGCGGAGACGGGCTGATCGAGGTGCCGCCCCGGATGCTCCACGACATCGACCGTCCGACCGATCTCGATGACTCCACAGGACGCGAGTAGCCCGCCGGGGATGGAAACACGGCTTGCCTCGGGCAGGATTTCCAACGCCGTCGCGGAGAAACCGAGCCTTCTGCGGATCAGCCCTTTCCATCGGCGGGAGACAGGGCTCGTGCATCCTCACAGGCCGCTGCACAATTCCGAGGTCTCATGCCTCCGCTCTGGAAATCAGGAAATCTACCCCGGATTGATCTGCTATGGGTAGATTTACGGCTGGATTTTTCTGAATCGCGAACGATCTCCGCTCCAGCGCAGACCTGGAAATCCCTTTTCAGCCTGCCCGGTCCGATACCTTCAGACGGTCCATGGGGGTGAAATGCGGGGCTGGCTCCCTCCGGCTCACGTCCTGCAAAGGCGAGGCGCGGGGGAGGGCATCGACGAGCGTTCTCCCTGCTGCTCGCAGCAGCAGTAGGCGTCGCGGCCCGTTCCGTGAAGGGGGTCATCCGAAGTGGGAAAGTCATCCGGCGGATGGCCGCCCGCACGCATCGGATCGAGGGAGCGCACTGCCCCCGTCGGCATGACAGACCTCGGGCAGAGGCGGCTGCACCTCCCTCTGGCTGCGCACGATGCTTGCCACGCCTGCTCCGATGAGAGGCGTGGCGTGTATTCACTCCATTTCGACGAGGAGATCCTTGGCGTCGATCTGGTTGCCCGGGGCGACATGGACGGCCTTCACGACGGCTTCGCGGTCGGCATGAAGGCCGGTTTCCATCTTCATCGCCTCGATGGTGAGGAGGAGATCTCCGGCCCGCACCTTCGCGCCGGGTTTCACCAGAACGGTAGCGATCGAGCCGGGCATGGGGGCACCGATATGGGCGGGATTGCCCTCGGCCGCCTTGGGGCGCGCGCCGGCCTTCGCCACGGCGGACCGGTCGGCCACGCGGATCACGCGCGGCTGGCCGTTCAGCTCGAAGAACACCTTGACCTCGCCCTCGTCCGAGGTTTCGCCAACGGTCTGGAGGCGGATGTCCAGTGTCTTGCCGAGGTCGAGCGCGGCTTCCACGCTCTCGCCCGGTTCCATGCCGTAGAAGAAGGTGCGCGTCGGCAGCGCCCGCACCGGGCCATAGGTGCGATGACGCGCGCGGTAGTCGAGGAACACCTTGGGATACATCAGCCAGCCGGCGAAATCCTCGTCATCCACGTGTTCGCCGGGCAGGTCGGCCTCCAGCTTCGCCCGCGCCTCCGCCAGATCCACCGGGGCCATGCGCGCCCCGGGGCGTGTGGTGTCGGGCCGCTCGCCTTTCAGCACCTTGTTCAGAATGCCTTCCGGGAAACCGCCGGGCGGCTGGCCGAGGTTGCCCTTCATCATGTCAATGACGGAATCGGGGAAGGCCACGTCCACGGCCGGATCCTCCACCTGCGCCCGGCTGAGGCCCTGTGACACCATCATCAGCGCCATGTCCCCCACCACCTTGGACGAGGGGGTGACCTTCACGATGTCGCCGAACATCTGGTTGGCATCGGCATAGGCCTGCGCGATCTCCGGCCAGCGATCCTCCAGCCCGAGGGAGCGCGCCTGCGCCTTGAGGTTGGTGAACTGCCCGCCCGGCATCTCGTGCAGATAGACCTCGGAGGCGGGGGCCTGCATCCCGGCCTCGAAGGCGGCATATTGGGCGCGCACGCCTTCCCAGTAGTCGGAGAGCTGGCGGATCGCGGCGATGTCCAGCCCGGTGTCGCGCTCCGTATGGCGCAGCGCCTCCACGATGGAGCCGAGGCACGGTTGCGACGTGCCGCCCGAAAACGCATCCATCGCCGCGTCGATGATATCGGCCCCTGCTTCCGCCGCCGCCAGCACCGTGGCCCCGGCAATGCCGGAGGTGTCATGCGTGTGGAAGTGGATCGGCAGGCCGAGTTCCTCCTTCAGCGTGCGGATCAGCACCCGGGCGGCGGCGGGTTTCAGAAGCCCCGCCATATCCTTGATGCCGAGGATATGGGTGCCCGCGGCTTTCAGCTCATGGCCCATCTTCAGGTAGTATTGCAAATCATACTTGGACCGGTCCGGGTCCAGCAGGTCGCCGGTGTAGCAGATCGCGGCCTCGCAGATCTTGCCCGACTCCATCACCGCGTCCAGCGCCACGCGCATGTTCTCCACCCAGTTCAGGCTGTCGAACACGCGGAACACATCGACACCGGACTCCGCCGCCTGCCGCACGAAGGTCTGCACGACGTTGTCGGGATAGTTGGTATAACCCACCCCGTTGGAGGCGCGGAGCAGCATCTGGGTCAGGATATTGGGCATCCCCTCCCTGATGTCGCGCAGCCGCTGCCAGGGGCATTCCTGGAGGAAGCGGTAGGCCACGTCGAATGTCGCGCCGCCCCAACATTCCACGGAAAACAGCCCCGGCAGCAGATGCGCATAGGCCGGGGCCGCGCGCACCATGTCGATCGACCGCATCCGGGTGGCCAGCAGCGACTGATGCCCGTCGCGCATGGTCGTATCGGTGAGCAGGAGCCTCTTCTGCCCGGCGATCCAGTCCACCACCGCCTGCGGCCCCTGCTCGTCCAGCAGCGTCCGGGTGCCTGCGGGGGGCGGGTCCAGCGTCACGGACGGCGGCACCGGCGCCCGCACCTCGGCGGCGAGCGGGCCGCGCCCCTTGGTTTCGGGATGGCCGTTCACCGTCACGTCGGCGATGTAGGTGAGCAACCGCGTCGCCCGGTCCTGCCCGGTCTCGAACCGGAAGAGCTCGGGCGTCGTGTCGATGAACTTCGTGGTATAGGAGAGGCTCAGGAACGTCGGGTGTTTCAGCAGGTTCTCGACGAAGGCGATGTTGGTGGACACGCCCCGGATGCGGAATTCGCGGAGCGCCCGGTCCATCCGGGCAATGGCCTTCTCCGGCGTCTGGGCCCAGGCGGTGACCTTGACCAGCAGCGAATCGTAATAGCGCGTGACCACGGAACCGGCATAGGCCGTGCCGCCGTCCAGCCGGATGCCCATGCCCGTCGCGGTGCGATAGGCGGTGATGCGGCCGTAGTCGGGGATGAAGTTGTTCTGCGGATCCTCCGTCGTCACCCGGCATTGCAGCGCGTGGCCCTTGAGCTGCACATCGGCCTGCGTCGGCGCTCCGGTGGCCTCGGCCAGAGTCTCGCCCTCCGCGATGCGGATCTGGGCCTGCACGATGTCGATGCCGGTGACTTCCTCCGTCACAGTATGCTCGACCTGGACGCGGGGGTTCACCTCGATGAAGTAGAACTGCTCGCTGTCCATATCCATCAGGAACTCGACCGTTCCAGCGTTGCGATAGCCCACCGCCCGCCCGATCTTCAGCCCGAGTTCGCAGATCTCCGCCCGTTGCTCCGGCGTGAGGTAAGGGGCGGGCGCGCGTTCCACGACCTTCTGGTTGCGCCGCTGCACGGTGCAGTCGCGCTCATAAAGATGGTAGAGGCCGCCATGGTCGTCGCCGAGAAGCTGCACTTCCACATGGCGGGCGCGCAGGATCATCTTCTCCAGATAGCCCTCGCCATTGCCGAAGGCGGCCTCGGCCTCGCGCCGGCCTTCGCGCACCTTGGCTTCCAGCTCATCGGGGCCGTTGATCGGGCGCATCCCGCGGCCGCCGCCGCCCCAGCTTGCCTTCAGCATCAGCGGATAGCCGACTTCCCCGGCCTCCGCCCGGATCGCGGCGAAATCATCGCCCAGCACTTCCGTGGCCGGGATCACCGGCACACCGGCCGCTATCGCCACCCGCCGCGCGCTTGCCTTGTCGCCAAGCGCGCGCATCGTCTCCGCCTTGGGTCCGATGAACACGATGCCCGCCGCGTCGCAGGCCTCCACGAAATCGGGGTTTTCCGAGAGCAGGCCATAGCCGGGATGGATCGCGTCCGCGCCAGACATCTTTGCCACGCGGATGATCTCCGGGATCGACAGATAGGCCGCAACCGGCCCCAGCCCCTCCCCGATCCGGTAAGCCTCGTCCGCCTTGAAGCGGTGGAGGCTCAGCTTGTCCTCCTCCGCATAGACTGCGACCGTCTGCTTGCCCAACTCGTTCGCCGCCCGCATCACACGGATCGCAATCTCGCCACGGTTCGCTATCAGTATCTTCCGGAAGTTTGGCATCTTCGCTCCCCGCAGCCCATTCCGAGTCAGACAGGCATAAACAGGAAGCGAAGGAGCGATCAATCAACCATTTATGCGGAGCAGCAGATTTTTGCTGCAACGCAGAAAATACTGTTATGTGAGATATGTCCGAAAGCTATCGATGACATCGACATAAAGCGTCCGCTTGAACGGCACGATGTAGGTCAACAGATCGTCCGCGCGCATCCAGCGCCATTGCGAGAATTCCGGGTGATCCTGCGCGATGTCCACCGCGCTGTCATCCCCGTGGAAGCGCATGAGATACCACTTCTGCCGCTGCCCGCGATACCGGCCTTTCCAGACCTTGCCCAGCAGTTCGGGCGGCAGATCGTAGCTCACCCAGCCGGTCTCCGCGATGATATCGACGAGGTCGGGGGAGATGCCCGTCTCCTCCTCCAGCTCCCGCAGGGCGGCGGCGCGAGGATCCTCTCCCTCGTCCAGCCCGCCTTGTGGCATCTGCCATGCGCCCGCCGTGTCGCGGCGCATCCCCGCCCAGACGAGGCCCGCCTGATTGAGCAGCATCACGCCCGCGCCGGGGCGGTAGGGCAGTTCCTTGGCCATGGTTCCTCCGTCCGTCAGGACCACCGGCATGAAGCCGGGCGGTCCGTCCGCGTGTCCTGTGCCGTGCAGCGCCGCCTTACTGCGGCAGTTCGAGCGCGGACAGCCCTTTCAGGATATCCACGGCATAGGCGAGTTGATAGTCCTCCGTCCGCAGTTTCGCGGCGAGCTCGGCCTGATGCTGCTCCTCCTGAAGCTGCTTGCGTTCGTCATCCGTCATGCTGTCGTTGGTGATCGCGCCGCGAAGGTCGGCTTCCGAGCGCATCCGCGCCGCCAGCGTGTTGGGCGTGCCCTCTTCCTCCGCTGCGGGTTTGGGCGGCGGCTGCTCCACCCAGATGTCGGGCGAGACGCCGAGGGACTGGATCGACCGGCCCGACGGCGTGTAGTAGCGCGCCGTGGTCAGCCGCATCGCCCCGTCGCCCTTGAGCGGGATCACGGTCTGCACCGAGCCCTTGCCGAAGGATTTGGTGCCGACGACCACCGCGCGGCGGTGATCCTGAAGCGCGCCCGCCACGATCTCCGATGCCGAGGCGGAGCCGCCGTTGATCAGCACCACCATCGGCTTTGCCCCGGTGATGTCGCCGGCGGTGGCGTTGTAACGCTCCC
This sequence comes from Haematobacter genomosp. 1, assembly GCF_002196855.1. Classification (GTDB taxonomy): domain Bacteria; phylum Pseudomonadota; class Alphaproteobacteria; order Rhodobacterales; family Rhodobacteraceae; genus Haematobacter. Next base: position 90,399 of record NZ_NIPW01000003.1, read on the forward strand.
CGTCCTGCGGGTTGCGCCCGCGGGTTGAGACGATCTCCCCCGATTCTAGGAACGCATCCGACACCTTGATCGCCTGGGTGAGCAGACCGCCGGGGTTGTTGCGCAGATCGAGCACGACGCCTGACACCTTGTCCGCGCCGCCGGCCTCCTCCAGCATCTTCTTGTAGCCGTCCTCAAGGTTCTGGAACGTCTGGTCATTGAAGGTGGAGACGCGGAGCACAACCGTGGAGCCCTGCATGCGGGCGGTAACGGCGGTGAGCTTGATCGTGTCGCGGGTCAGCGTCACGTCGAACGGCTCGGGCTTGTCCTTGCGCACGACGGTGATGGTGATCTCCGACCCGATGGGGCCGCGCATCATGTCGACCGCCTGATCCAGCGTCAGGCCCATGACGGTGTCGCCATTCACATGGGTGATGTAGTCGCCGGACTGGATGCCCGCCTTGTCAGCCGGGCTGCCGTCCATGGGGGAGACGACCTTGACGAAGCCCTCCTCCTGGGTGACCTCTATGCCGAGGCCGCCGAATTCGCCCTTGGTCTGCACCTGCATGTCGCTGAAATCGTCGGGCGCGAGATAGCTGGAATGCGGATCGAGCGAGGTGAGCATCCCGTTGATCGCCGCCTGGATCAGCTTCGAGGTATCCACCGGCTCCACATACTGGGCGCGGATCCGCTCGAAGATGTCCCCGAAGAGATCGAGCTGCTGATAGACGGAAGCATTCTCCTTGGCTTCCTGCGCCACAAGCGGCCCTGCGACCTGCGTGGTGAGCAGCACCCCGGCAACCGTGCCGCCGAGCGCGGCCATCACGAACTTCTTCATGGAAACATCCTTGTCTCAGCGAACCACTCGGCGGGGTCCACGGGCGACCCCCCCTGCCTGACCTCAATGTAAAGCGTCTCCGGGGCCGTCGCGCCAGCGGCTTGTGCATCCGGGGGGGCATCGTTCACGACATTCTGTGCACCTGCGACATTTCGTGCGCGGCCGGCGATATCGGCGGAGAGTTCGGCAGTGCGGGTATCCTCGCCTCCCATCAGGCCCACGGGAGAGCCTGCGGGCACGACCTGCCCGATGCGGCCGTAGGCCTCTCCCAGCCCGGCCAGCACCATCAGATAGCCCGCCGCCGGTTCGAGGATCACCACGTTGCCATAGCCGTCGAGCGGGCCGATGTAGCGAATCGTCGCCGATGCGGGCGTCACCACCAGCGCGCGGGGCGGGGCGGCCACGATCATGCCGGGGCGGCTCACGCCCGCCGCGTCGGGCTCCCGGTAGCCGCGGAGCAGCTCGCCCGCCACCGGCAGCATGAGGTCGCCCTTGACCGAACCGAACGGCCCTTCGCCCGGGGTCACCTTCTCTCCGCCCGCAACGGCTTCGGCGAAGCTGTCGAGCGTATCGTGGCTCTCGATCAGCGCGCGGAGCACGGCGGGGTCTTCGGTGAAGCGCTGCGGCAGGTCACGCCGGTCGGAGATCGCCTGCGCCAGATCGGTGCGCGCGGTCTGCGCGGCGCCAAGGCCCTTTTCCAGCATCTCGGTGACCTGCTGCTGGAGGGCGCGCAACTCCCCCAGCTCCGCCAGTTCCTGCCGGAGCGTATGCGTCTCCGCCTCCAGCGCCGGGGCAATGTCGCCAAGGATCATCGCCGCCTGCGCCGCGCCGAGCGGACCGGCGGGATGCAGCACGCGGACCGGGGCGGGATCGCGGCTCATCCCCGTCATCACGCCCACCAGCCGGGAGACGCGCTCCCGCTTTCCGTTCAGGTCGGCACGGATTTCCGCGTCCCGGTAGGTCACGCGGCGCAGCGCCTCCCGCGCGGCGGCCAGACCGTCCTCATAGGCGCGGATGGTGAGGGTGAGGGCCGCGACCCGGTCCTGCGCGCCGGTCGCGGTGTCCAGGCTGTCGATCGCCGCCGCGAGCGATGCCGCCGCCGAACGCGCGGCATCGGCCGGATCGTCCTGCGCCCTGAGCGGCGTGGCCAGACCGAGCGCGAGAAGCAGGGGCAGCGCGATCTGCCGCATGGCCGTCCCGGAACCGCTCATCGCCGCACGAGGCTTTCGCCGGTCATCTCCACCGGCTTCGGCAGGCCCATGAGGTCCAGCACCGTCGGTGCGAGATCGGCGAGCCTGCCCGGCGCCAGCGACACCCCCTCAGGTCCGCCATGAAGGATCACCGGAACGGGGTTCGTGGTATGGGCCGTATGCGGCCCGCCCGTCACGGGATCGACCATCGTTTCGCAGTTGCCATGGTCGGCGGTGACGATCAGCGCCCCGCCTGCGGCATCCACGGCGGCGATCACCCGGCCCAGCCCCCGGTCCACCGTCTCGCAGGCGGCGATGGCGGCGGAGAGGATGCCGGTATGGCCCACCATGTCCGGGTTGGCATAGTTCACCACGATGAGGTCGTAGCCCTCCCCGATCGCGGCGATGAGGTGATCGGTCACCTCATCCGCCGACATTTCGGGTTGCAGGTCGTAGGTCGCGACCTTGGGGGATTTCGCCATGTAGCGGTCCTCCCCCGTCATCGGGGCTTCCCTGCCGCCGTTCAGGAAGAAGGTGACATGGGGATATTTCTCCGTCTCCGCGATATGGAACTGCCGCAGCCCATGATCCGCCACCCAGGAGGCGAGCGTGTTCACGATGTCCCGCTTGGGGTAGGCGGTCGTCATGTAGGCGTTGTGGGCATCGGAATATTCCACCATCCCGAGCAGCGCCGACCAGTCGGGCCGCGGCCCGGTGTCGAAAGCGTCGAAGCCGGGCGCGCCGATGGCGGCCATGATCTCGCGCGTGCGGTCGGCCCGGAAATTCAGGGAGAAGAATCCGTCGCCATCCTGCGCGCCCGCATAGCCGCCGATGATCGTGGGCCGGATGAATTCGTCGGTTTCGCCCCGCGCTGCGGCTGCGGCCACGGCGGTCGCGGCATCCGGCGCGCGCTCGCCGCCGCCCCGCACGATGGTGTCATAGGCAAGGCCCACCCGCTCCCAGCGGTTGTCGCGATCCATGGCGTAATAGCGGCCCGAAACCGTGGCGATCTCCGCTCCGGCGGGCAGCCGCGCCGCCAGATCGGCGATGAAGCCGGGGGCGGAGGTGGGCGCCACATCCCGCCCGTCGGTGATCGCGTGGACGAGCACGGCGAGCCCCGCCTCCGTCGCGGCACGGGCCGCGGCCAGCACATGTTCGATGTGACCATGCACGCCGCCGTCGGAGATGACGCCCATCAGATGCACCCGCCCGTTCGCCGCCCCCACACGCGCGAGGAAAGTGCGGAGGGCCTCATTGGCGAAGAAGCTGCCATCCTCGATGGCGAGGTCGATCTGTCCCAGATCCATCGCCACCACGCGGCCGGCGCCGATATTGGTGTGGCCGACCTCCGAATTGCCCATCTGCCCCGTCGGCAGGCCCACGTCCGGGCCGTGGGTGATGAGCGTCGCATGCGGAGAGCCGGTCCACAGCCTGTCGAAATTCGGCGTGGCGGCCAGCGCCGGGGCATTCGCCTCCCGCTCCTCCCGCAATCCCCAACCGTCGAGAATGCAGAGAACCACGGGCTTTATCGACGGCATGAAGGGCTCCTTGGCTGGCAAAGGCGGATGGCAACGGCCGGGTCGCAGGCGTTCTACGCTCCGCCGCTGCGCAAGGCAACTCCGCCGCCCTTCGGTGACGGTTTCGTGCGGCGGCCGCTGTCAGTGGTCCGGCGGTCGGCGCGCCGGGGGCGGCGCCTGACCGGGCGGGGCGGAGTGCGGGGGGATTTCAGGCGCGTTGGTTCAGGAGCGGTGGTAAGGGGTTCCGGCGACGATGGTCGCGGCGCGGTAGAGCTGTTCGGCCAGCATCACCCGGACGAGCATATGCGGCCAGACCATCGTGCCCAGCGAGAGGGCGGCGTCGGCCCGGTCACGGAAGGCGGGAGACAACCCGTCCGCCCCGCCGATCACGAAGGCCACATCGCGCCCCTGGTCGCGCCAGCGGACAAGCATCGCCGCGAAATCGGGGGAGGAGGGCATCTGCCCCCGCTCGTCCATCACGACGGTCAGGGCACCGGCGGGCAGGCTGCGTTGCAGAAGCTCCGCCTCCGCGGCCATGCCACCGCCTTTGCGGTCCTCAACCTCCGCGACTGTCGCGGGGCCAAGGCCGTGCGGACGACCCGTCCGGTCGAAACGCGCGAGATAATCCGACACAAGCTCCGCCTCCGGGCCGCTTCGAAGCCGGCCCACGGCGCAAATCTGCACTTTCACGGCGCGTCATATCTCCCGGCACCGCAGATGCGGCACCCCTCGGCCAAATCGTTCTCACCGTCGTCGGGCAGAGGCTCCGTCGTCGAGGCTCCCGCAGGTCGCCGGCAGAACGTCAAGGCAGGTCGATGGCTCAGGCGGCGCGGGGGCCGGTGGGCATCCACATCTTCTCGAGCTGATAGAACTCGCGCACTTCCGGGCGGAAGACGTGAACGATGACATCGGCCGCGTCGATCAGCACCCAGTCGCCCTGTTCCTTGCCTTCGATCTTGCAGGAGCGACCGTAGTCCTCCTTCAGACGCTCGACGAGCTTGTCGGCGATGGCGGCCACCTGACGCGACGACCGGCCGGAGCAGATCACCATGTAATCGGCGACCGACGACCGGCCCCTGAGGTCGATCGTCACGATCTCCTCGGCCTTGTCGTCATCCAGCGAGGCGACGATGCGGGACAGGACCTCCTCACTGGAGGGCTCTGCGATTGTCCCTTCGGGTGCGGCGCTCAAGGCCGTGGCTCCCGGAGCGGTCTTGGCGCCGACCGCGGGCGATATGTACGACAGGACATTGTCCTCCTTATCTGCGCGCCCGATCCTCCCCGGCGCCGGGACGCTTATCCATTTAACACTTCGACGGCGATTTCTCAATGCACAGCGGCCCCGGATTCGTGCCGCCGCCGCCGCGATTTTCCTTCTCCCGCGCAGAAGTGATGACCTCCCGACGGGCGGGGGTGACGGCGGGGCGCGGCTGGGGCATGGTGCATGGCGGCATCCGGGGGGGCAGCATGCGCGACGCCCTGCCGGAAAGCCGCTGACAAACCCCTGCCGGAGACCCTCCATGGATACGCTCACCACCCTTCCGCTCACCCGCATCGACGGCAGCCCCGACACGCTTGGCGCCCATGCCGGCAAGGTGCTCCTCATCGTCAATGTCGCGTCGAAATGCGGCCTCACCCCGCAATATGCCGGGCTGGAGGCGCTCTACGAGGGCAAGAAGGATCAGGGCTTCGAGGTGCTGGGCTTCCCCGCGAACGACTTTCTGGGTCAGGAGCCGGGGTCGGACAGCGAGATCGCTGAGTTCTGCTCCCTCACCTATGACGTGAGCTTTCCCATGTTCTCCAAGATCTCCGTGGCCGGAGAAAATCGCCACCCGCTCTATACCGCGCTGATCGGGGCGATCCCGGAAGCGGAGGGCGAGGGGCCCTGGCGCGCCCGGCTGGAGGGCAAGGGGATCGCCATGAACCCGCGGCCCGAGGTGCAATGGAACTTCGAGAAATTCCTCATTTCCCGCGATGGCCAGGTTGTCGCCCGCTTTGCCCCCGATATTCCGGCGGACGATCCCCGCATCGTCGCGGCGATCGACGCGGAGCTGGCGAAGGGCTGATCCGGTTCCGCAGGGCGTTTCGACAGGGCGTTTCGACAGAGCGGCTCGGGGGAGGTCATCCCTCCCGGCGAAGCTGCCCGTGACGGGCAGCGAAGCGGTGCCGGTCCATCCAGTCCCGCAGGTGCGCGCAATAAACTTGCCCGTTGCGCGCATCTGCCATCCAGTTGTTGCGCCGTGCGGCGGTGGGTGCTTGCCTGCCGCCGGAAATGCGGCTATGAGAGCGGCCATGAGAGGCTTCGTCTATTTCAATATCCACGACCGCGCACGGCTTCCGGGCCGTTTCTTCGGCGTGGAGCATTCGATCCTCGGGCGACTTTGATCGCGCGGGCGGCGCCGTCACGCGTCCGCCCCATGCGCCTTGCGACACCCTTCCGAAAAGCCGCGCGCATTGCCGCGCAACAGCCATTCCGAACGGAGTGAATTCCGATGTCAGCCGACACCGTCAGCCGCGGTCCCCGCACGCTTTATGACAAGATCTGGGACGATCACGTCGTCCACCAGTCCGAAGACGGCACCTGCCTTCTCTATATCGACCGGCACCTCGTGCATGAGGTGACCTCGCCGCAAGCCTTCGAGGGGCTGCGGATGACGGGCCGCAAGGTTCGCGCGCCCGAAAAGACCATCGCCGTGCCCGATCACAACGTTCCCACCACCTGGGACCGTGAGAAGGGCATCGACAACGAGGAATCCCGCATTCAGGTCGATGCGCTGGACAAGAACGCCCGCGATTTCGGCGTGGTCTATTATCCGGTGAACGACATCCGGCAGGGGATCGTGCATATCGTCGGGCCGGAGCAGGGCTGGACGCTGCCCGGCATGACCGTCGTCTGCGGCGACAGCCATACCGCGACGCACGGGGCCTTCGGCGCGCTGGCGCACGGGATCGGCACGTCGGAGGTGGAGCATGTGCTGGCCACCCAGACACTGATCCAGAAGAAGTCGAAGAACATGAAGGTGGAGATCACCGGGAGCCTCCGCCCCGGCGTGACCGCCAAGGACATCACGCTCTCCGTCATCGGCGCCACCGGCACGGCGGGCGGCACCGGATATGTCATCGAATATTGCGGTCAGGCGATTCGCGAACTGTCGATGGAAGGCCGGATGACCGTCTGCAACATGGCGATCGAGGGCGGCGCACGCGCGGGCCTCATCGCGCCGGACGAGACGACCTTCGCCTATGTCATGGGCCGGCCGCATGCGCCCAAGGGCGCGGCGTGGGAGGCGGCGGTCGCCTACTGGAATACGCTCTTCACGGATGAGGGCGCGCATTACGACAAGGTGGTCACGCTCCGCGGAGAGGATATCGCTCCCGTCGTCACCTGGGGCACCAGCCCGGAGGACGTGCTGCCGATCACCGGCATCGTGCCGAACCCAGAGGATTTTCCGGGCGCAAAGGCGGAAGCCGCGCGGCGGAGCCTCGACTACATGGGTCTGACGCCCGGAACCCCGTTGTCGGAGATCCCGATCGATGCCGTGTTCATCGGCTCCTGCACCAATGGCCGGATCGAGGATCTGCGCGCCGCCGCCGCCGTGCTGAAGGGGCGCAAGCTCGCCTCCGGCGTGCGGGGCATGGTGGTGCCGGGATCGGGTCTCGTGCGGTTGCAGGCGGAGGAGGAGGGGCTGGCCGACATCTTCCGCGCGGCGGGCTTCGAATGGCGGCTGGCGGGGTGCTCCATGTGCCTCGGCATGAATCCCGATCAGCTCGCCCCTGGTGAGCGTTGCGCGGGCACGTCCAACCGCAACTTCGAGGGTCGCATGGGCCGCGGCGGACGCACACACCTGATGAGCCCCGCCATGGCCGCCGCCGCGGGTATCGCGGGCCATCTGGTGGACGTGCGCGAACTGACCGGCGAAAGGGAGACTGCCTGATGGACCGCTTCACCACGCTGACCGGGGTCGCCGCGCCGATGCCGCTGGTCAATATCGACACCGACATGATCATCCCGAAGCAGTTCCTCAAGACGATCAAGCGGACGGGGCTGGGCAAGAACCTGTTCGACGAGATGCGCTATGAGGCCGACGGGTCGGAGAAGCCGGATTTCGTGCTGAACCAGCCCGCCTATCGCAATGCGGAGATCATCGTCGCGGGCGACAACTTCGGCTGTGGCTCTTCACGCGAGCATGCTCCCTGGGCGCTTCTGGATTTCGGCATCCGCTGCGTGGTCTCCACCAGCTTTGCCGACATCTTCTACAACAACTGCTTCAAGAACGGCATCCTGCCGATCGCGCTTCCGCAGGAGCAGGTGGATCGGCTGATGGATGATGCCCGCCGCGGCTCCAACGCGCGGATCACGGTGGATCTGGAGGCGCAGACCGTATCCGCCTCCGATGGAGAGGTGTTCCACTTCGAGATCGACCCGTTCCGCAAGCACTGCCTGCTGAACGGTCTCGACGACATCGGGCTGACGCTGGAGAACGCGGGCGACATCGACGCCTATGAGGCCAAGACCCGCATGTCCCGCCCCTGGGCCTGACCGGCTCGCGGGCTGCCGGAAAGCCCGTCAACGGTCGGGGCGGCGGGACACCGGGCCGGATCCCCGTGCCGAAGACGGGATTTTCCGGCGGCCGTCTGCGCTAACTCGGGGCGTTTCGGGCGCGTGTTAACCGCGTCTTAGGGAAGTCGTGACATCCTGCAGGGATGCTGCGGCTTCTTTTTCTTCTGCTCCTCGTCACACCCGCCTATGCGGGTGACCGGCTGCGGCTTGCGCAATATACGACCGAACTCACCCGTGACGGGCCGGGCCTGCTGTATCGTGACCTGCTGAAACCGGGCGCGCCGGGGGTGGAAACTGCGGTGCGCCGGATCGTGGCGGCGGGGGCGGATGTGCTGCTGCTGTGCGGCATCGATTGGGACCACGACGGGCTGGCGCTCGACGCCCTCGCGGATCGGGTGCGGGCGGCGGGCCTCGACTATCCGCATCGGCTGGCGCTCCGGCCGAACACCGGCATGGCGACGGGGCTGGATCTCGATGGCGACGGGCGTCTGGGCGGGCCGGCCGACGCGCAGGGGTTCGGGAATTTCAGCGGGGAGAAGGCAATGGCCCTGCTGTCCCGCCTGCCCATCGCGCGAGAGGAGATCGTCGATCACAGCGCGATGCTCTGGCGCGACTTTCCCGGTAACTTTTCCCCCCTGACCGGCCCGGCGGCGGCGGCGCAAAGGCTCTCCACCACCGGGCATTGGCAGGTGCCCCTTCTGTGGGGGGCCGGGCGGGTGACGCTGCTGACCTGGTGCGCAGGGCCGCCAGCCTTCGGCGGGGAGACCAGCCTGCGCCGCAATCACGACGAAACAGCGATCTGGGGTGCACTGCTGGACGGACGTCTTGGTCCGCCGCCTTCTGCGCCCTTCGTGCTGATGGGGGACGCCAACCTGGATCCCGAAGGCGGCGATGGCATGCGGCAGGGCATGGCGCGCCTTCTGGCCGATCCCCGTCTGGCCGATCCCCGCCCTGCCGATCCCGAGGGAGGCACGGCGACGGCAGACTGGACCGTGCTCCGCTCCGGCAAGCCGGGGCCCGGCCGGTTGCGTGTGGACTATGTCCTACCCTCCCGCGATCTGACGCTTCTCTCCGCCGCTCTGCTCCCGCCGGAGGGGGAGGATCGCCATGCCGTCGTGGTGGTGGATGTGGTGCTCCCCTCGCCGCGCGTGGAGGCAGCCGATGGAGTAGTCCCGCAGCACTCCGGCGATCCGCTTCCGTCGCCGCAGGCGGAGCGAGCGACTGCCCGCAGGCCGGGATCGGACGTCCCGACGCCTCCCGCAGAGACGGCCGGCGGCATGCGGGACGGGTCGGTTCGGCGGGAGTCCGCAGCCCCGTTCTGATCCACGCCGCTTGACCGGCGGAGGGACGAAGGCTAGGCCATCCCGGCGCATTAGGAGGAATTGTCCATGTCTAACCCGTCGCTTCTCATCCTGCCCGGCGATGGCATCGGCCCCGAAGTGATGACCGAGGTCCGCAAGGTCATCGACTGGTTTGCTGGTCAGGGCCTTGTCTTCGACATTCATGAGGGTCTTGTCGGCGGCTGTTCCTATGACGCGCATGGCACGCCGCTCACGGACGAGACGATGGAACTGGCGCAATCGGTGGATGCGGTGCTGCTCGGTGCAGTGGGCGGGCCGAAATACGATGTGCTGGACTTTTCGGTGAAGCCGGAGCGGGGGCTGCTGCGCCTCCGCAAGGAGATGGACCTCTACGCGAACCTCCGGCCTGCACAGTGCTTCGACGCGCTGGCCGATTTCTCCTCGCTCAAGCGCGAGGTGGTGGCCGGGCTCGACATCATGATCGTGCGGGAGTTGACCTCGGGCGTCTATTTCGGCGAGCCGCGCGGCATCTTCATCGAAGGCAATGAGCGGGTGGGCATCAACACCCAGCGCTATACGGAATCCGAGATCGCCCGCGTTGCCCGCTCCGCTTTCGAGCTGGCGCGGCGGCGCAACAACAAGGTCTGCTCGATGGAGAAGGCCAATGTGATGGAATCCGGCGTTCTGTGGCGTGAAGTCGTCCAGAAGGTCCACGACGACGAATACCCTGACGTGGAGCTGACGCATATGTATGCCGATGCCGGTGCCATGCAGCTCACCCGCTGGCCGAGGCAGTTCGACGTCATCGTGACGGACAACCTCTTCGGCGATCTGCTGTCAGATCTTGCCGCGATGCTGACCGGCTCCCTCGGCATGCTGCCCTCCGCGAGCCTCGGTGCGCCGATGGCCAACGGGCGGCCGAAGGCGCTCTATGAGCCGGTGCACGGCTCTGCGCCGGATATCGCGGGGCAGGGCAAGGCCAACCCGATCGCCTGCATCCTCTCCTTCGCCATGGCGCTGCGTTACTCCTTCGACCGTGGTGCGGAGGCCGACCGGCTGGAGCGCGCGGTGGAGAAGGTGCTGGCCGATGGCGACCGGACGGCTGATCTGATGCAGGCGGGCGACCGTGCGCCGCTCAGCACCTCGCAGATGGGCGATGCCATCGTCCGGGCGCTGGCGGAGGTCTGACCGGCTTCCCCGGAGCGCCTGCCGCGGCATGGCCCATGGCATGTCGCGCGCCCTCCTGCACGTAGGAGGGTGGGCCGCGTGCCGGCGGCCCCCGCAGGCGTGTCCGACATCGCCTTGGCGGCCGCGGCATCACCCCGCGGTCCATCCCGCGTGCACCCCACCGCGCAGCGCCTGCCCGCGATGGTCGGGGCCGACCGTTTTGTCATGCACCCGTATCCGCCGGTGAGGGGGGCGATCACGCGGGCGGCAAGTCCCGACGCACGTGCGGGGGGACTTGCCGCTGATATTGGCGTAGGGCGGAGAGGCAGTGGATGTCCCCGCACGTGCATCGGGACTCGCGTCGGCATCCGGTCGGGTGCCGCTCATAATCCACAGCGGTCGTTTTCCATATCCGCACATCATGTCGCACTTGACCGGTGAGACGCCACATGGTCTGGCTCCGCCATGGCGAAACCCGCAAAGACCGCCCGTTCGAAGGCCGCTTCAGCCCCCGCGCGCGTCCGCCTCGCGCCCGGCCGGAAGGACATGGCCCGCTGGGCGATCCGCGGGGGGATCGGGCTGGTGGCCGTGCTGCTCGCCGCTGTGCTGTTCTTCTCGCTCTTCAATCCGCCCACGACCATCTACATGGCCGCAGAATCCCGTAGGCTCGGCGGGGTTGAGCAGGAATGGGTGGATTTCGAGAACGTGGCCCCCGTAATGGCCCGCTCCATCGTCGCGGCGGAGGATGCGAATTTCTGCCTGCACTGGGGCTTCGACATGGGTGAGATAAGGCGTGCCATTGATGCGGGCGGCCAGCGTGGCGCCTCCACTATCAGCCAGCAGACGGTGAAGAACGTCTACCTCTGGCAGGGCCGCTCTTGGCCGCGCAAGGCATTGGAGGCCGTGCTGACGCCCTTGGTGGAGACGTTCTGGTCCAAGCGGCGGATCCTTGAGGTCTACATGAACGTGGCGGAATTCGGTGAGGGGGTCTTTGGCGTTCAGGCGGCGGCGCAGCACTACTACAATGTCGATGCCGCCCGGCTCACGCCGCCGCAGGCCGCGCGGCTGGCCGCGATTCTGCCGGACCCTAAGGGACGTGACCCGCGTCGGCCGACGGCTTTCGTCCAGCGTCGGGGGGCCGCGATTCAGGACGGGGCGCAGACGATACGCGCCGACGGACGCGCAAACTGTTTCACCGGCTGAGGCGGCTTTCCCTTCGGACGGGATTGAAATTCCCCGCCGCGGGCGCGATGAAAGGCCATTCCGCCCGATACCCATGAAGCGCGAGACGACGCAGCGATGAACAGGCTCTTTCACTTCCCCCTCTCTCCCTTCTCCCGCAAGGTCCGGCTCACGCTCGCGGAGAAAAGGATCGAGGTCGAACTGGTGGAGGAGCGTTACTGGGAGCCGAACCAGGATTTCCTGCGCCGCAACCCAGCCGGCAAGGTGCCGGTCCTGCGTCTCAACAACCGCGTCCTGTCCGAAAGTCAGGCGATTTGCGAATATCTGGAGGAGACGGTGCCGAACCCGCCGCTGTTTCCCAGAAGTCCCGATGAACGGTTCGAGGTGCGCCGCCTCTGCGCCTGGTTCGACGACAAGTTCCACCATGAGGTCACGTCCAAGCTGCTCTATGAGCGGGTGAACAAGAAGATCATGGGTCTCGGCTATCCCGACAGCAAGAACGTCAAGTCGGGCGCGCAGAAGATCAAGTATCATCTCGACTACATGGGCTGGCTGCTCGATCAGCGCCGCTGGCTGGCGGGAGACCTGATGACGCTGGCGGATTTCGCCGCTGCGGCGCATCTGTCCTGCCTCGACTACATCTCCGACGTGGACTGGAACCGGGCCGCCAACGTGCGGGACTGGTATGCCAAGATCAAGTCGCGCCCCTCCTTCCGGTCGCTGCTGGCCGATCAGGTGCCGGGCTTCCCGCCCCCCAGGCACTATGCCGATCTCGACTTCTGAGCTGAAGGCCCGCCTGGTCGCCCAGGCGCTGGCGGAGGGGTTCTCCGCCGCGCGACTTTGCCGTCCAACGGATATTCCCGAAGTGCCGGAGCGATATCGGGCCTTTCTGGACGCCGGGTTTCACGGCCAGATGGGCTGGCTCGCGGAACGGGTGCCCTGGCGGACCGATCCGGCCGCGCTCTGGCCGGAGGCGCGCTCCGTCATCATGTTGGCCGAGAGCTATACACCCGAGGAGAACCCCATGGCCGCCGTCGCGCGGCGGGACAGGGGGGCGATCTCCGTCTATGCGCGGGGCAAGGATTATCACGATCTGGTGAAGAAGCGGCTGAAGCGGCTCGCCCGGTGGCTGATCGCCGAGGGCGGCGGCGAGGTGAAGGTATTCGTCGATACCGCTCCGGTGCCGGAGAAGCCGCTGGCGCAGGCGGCGGGGCTGGGCTGGCAGGGCAAGCATACCAACCTCGTCAGCCGCGAGATGGGCAACTGGTTCTTTCTGGGGGCGATCTTCACCACGCTGGACCTGCCGGTGGACGGGGCGGAGGCGGACCACTGCGGCTCCTGCACGCGCTGCCAGACCGCCTGCCCGACCGACGCCTTTCCCGCGCCCTATCAGCTGGATGCCCGCCGCTGCATCTCCTACCTGACCATCGAGCATCATGGGCCGGTGGAGGAGTCGCTGCGGCAGCGGATGGGCAATCGCATCTATGGCTGCGACGACTGTCTGGCGGCCTGCCCGTGGAACAAGTTCGCCGTCGAGGCGCGGGAGACGCGCTATGCCGCCCGCGAGGATCTGGTGTCGCCGCCGCTGGCGGAACTGGCGCTGTTGGACGATGCCGCCTTTCGCGCCCGATTCTCCGGTAGTCCGATCAAGCGGATCGGACGCAACCGATTTGTGCGCAACGTGCTCTACGCAATTGGAAATTCCGCCGAGAGCCGCCTGATGCCTTCGGCGATGGCGCTCTGCTCCGACCCCGATCCGGTGGTCGCGGAGGCGGCGGAATGGGCCGTGAATCGCCTGTCCATGCAGCGGGATCAGTGACTTTCCGCCACCGGGGCAGACAAAAGGCCGCATCGGCCCTATATTCGCCTCTCCAGGAGGAGAAGGCGCATGACAAAACATATCACCGACCGCCGCGAACCCGGCGAGACCGGGCGGCTGGAAAAATTCGCCGCCTTGGCGCGTGAGCAGGGCGAAGGGCCGCATCCTGCCAGCCTCGAACTGATGAAGCGCACCGGCGCGAAATCCCCCGAAGCCGATGCCCGGGTGGCCCAGTACACGCGTATCGAGCGCGGTCGCGAAGCCTGATCGTCGCAAAGCGGGGCTGACGCGGCTTCCTTGGGGGCTTGTCCCGGCCCGGAAAAGAGCGGGGCGGCCCGTGCGGCACCGCCCCGTCTTTGCTGATCACACCGGGCAGGTCAGGCGCGCACGTGCTTTTCGTAGGTGGAGGCGATGTCGCGGGTAAGGGCGCCCACCTCGAAGTTGTAGTCACCGATCTGGCCCACAGGGGTCACTTCCGCCGCCGTGCCGGTCAGGAAACACTGCTCGAAGCCTTCAAGCTCCGCGGGCAGGATATGGCGTTCGTGCACCTTGATCTGGTTGTCGCGGAGCAGGCCGATCACCGTCTGGCGCGTGATGCCGTTCAGGAAGCAGTCGGCCAGCGGGGTATGCACCTCGCCATCCTTGACGAAGAAGATGTTCGCCCCGGTCGCTTCGGCCACATAGCCGCGATAGTCGAAGAACAGCGCGTCGGAGCAGCCCTTGGCCTGCGCCGCATGTTTCGACATCGTGCAGATCATGTAAAGCCCCGCCGCCTTGGCCTCCGCCGGGATGGTTTCGGGCGAGGGGCGCTTCCATTTGGAGATGTCGAGCTTTGCGCCCTTCATCTTGGCGTCGCCGTAATAGGCGCCCCACCCCCAGGTCGCGATCGCGAGCCGCACCGGATTGCCGATGGCGGAAACGCCCATCTCGTCACCCGCGCCGCGGAAGGCAAGCGCGCGGACATAGCCGTCCGTCAGCCCGTTGGCCTTGAGGACCGCGTCCTTCGCCGCGTCGATTTCCTCGACGGTGAAGGGAATTTCCATGTCGAGCAGGTTGGCCGAGCGGTGAAGCCGCTGGGAATGTTCGGTGCCTTTGAAAATCTTGCCGTTGTAGCACCGCTCTCCCTCAAATACCGCGGAGGCGTAGTGCAGCGCGTGGGTCAGCACATGCACCTGCGCATCCCGCCACTCCACCAGTTTGCCATCCATCCAGATCTTGCCATCGCGGTCTTCGTACGAGCCGGCCATCGGGCCATTCCTTTCGTGTTTCCCCGCCTCGGGGATTTCCTTGGCGAATCTTGCGCGCCTATTTCTCCATATTGAAGAATGTTGCGCGCAAGCCCGGCGGAGCTATCAATTGATTCTTGGAAAGTCAACATGTCTGACGTAAACACGGTGTCCAGACGCAATGGAGCAAGGGAGTCCGGGTTGGCGGAAGGTATCGGCGCATCGCCCGTGCAGGGCGAGGGACTGCTGTTTCTGACGGATGAACAGCTTCGCAAGGGCATCGAGGCGATGTTCTTCGCCTACCGTGGATTTACCGCGGACCCTGACCGGATTCTGGAGCAATACGATTATGGCCGCGCCCATCACCGGGCGCTGCACTTCATTCACCGCTGCCCGGGCACCACGGTCAACAACCTGCTCGCGATCCTCGGCGTGACCAAGCAATCGCTGAACCGTGTCCTGCGGGCGCTGGTGGAGGACGGGCTGGTCGAAAGCCGGGTCGGACGGAACGACAAGCGGGAGCGGCACCTTTACCTGACCGAGCGCGGCACCGTGCTGGAACGCGACCTGTCCGAAGCGCAGCGGGCACGGATGCGCGCGGCCTACCGGGCGGTGGGACCGGAGGCGGTGGCCGGGTTCCGGCAGGTGCTGGAGGCGATGATGGACCCGGAGATGCGCCGGCTCTATGGCGGATTGAAGGAGCAGGGATCGTGACGGAGATTTCCGCGCCGCATCTGCTGATCGTCGATGACGACCAGCGGATCCGCGGCCTTTTGCAAAAATTCCTGATACGGAATGGATTTCTGGTGTCCACCGCGCGGGATGCGGGGCAGGCGCGGCGGCTGCTCGCGGGGCTGGAGTTCGACCTGCTGGTGCTCGACGTGATGATGCCCGGCGAGGACGGGATCAGCCTGACGCAAGCGCTCAGGGAAGATCTCGATACGCCGATCCTGCTGCTGACGGCGAAGGGGGAGGCGGATGATCGCATCAAGGGGCTGGAGGCGGGGGCGGACGACTATCTGACGAAACCCTTCGAGCCGCGGGAGCTTCTGCTGCGCATCAACGCGATCCTGCGCCGGGTGCCTGCCGCCCGCCCGGAGCAGGCGGGCCCGAAGGTCATTCAGCTTGGTCCCGTCCGCTATGACGTGGAACGGGGCGAGATGTGGCGCGGACCGGAGCATGTACGGCTGACGGCGACCGAGGTCGCGCTGATGCGCATCTTCGCGGCCAATCCGGGCGAGGCGTTGACGCGCGAGAAGCTGGTGGAGGATCTGGGGCGCGACAAGGGGCAGGCGCAGGAACGCGCGGTCGATGTGCAGATCACCCGCCTCCGCCGCAAGATCGAGGAGGATCCGCGCCAGCCACGCTACCTGCAGACCGTGCGGGGCGAAGGCTACATGCTGGCGCCCGACTGAGCTGACGTGAACTTGACCGGGCCTGACTGTGCCCGACGGGCACCTGACAAGGCATCTGGCGGGACGGAAAGCACCTGGCGGGACGGAAAACCGGGGGCATCGAACCCCCGGCTTTCCGGCTGCCGCGGGACAGCGGCGGGACATCGGCGGGGTATTGGAGGGACGGATCCCGCGGCGGGGCGGCTCGACTCCGGCGCAGCCTTGTGCTTTCAGGGGCGCGAACCAAGGAGACCGCGCCATGACGCAGCCCGTGACGGAGCTGAGCTTCGAGGAAGCGCTGAAGGAACTGGAGCAGGTGGTGAGCCAGCTCGAACGGGGGGAGGTGGCGCTGGAGGCGTCCATCGCCCTTTATGAACGCGGCAACGCGCTGCGCCAGCATTGCGAGACAAAGCTGCGCGCGGCGGAGGAGCGGGTCGAGCAGATCACGCTCCAGAACGGTCAGCCGACGGGAACGCGGCCGGCCGAGGGACTCTGACACCGATGTTCGAGGAGGCGCTGCGCGCGGCAGCCGGACGGGTGGAGGCACGGCTTCAGGCCGCGCTCTCTCCCATGGGCGATCTGCCGGTGATCGAGGCGATGCGGTATGCGGTCAGCGGCGGCAAGCGCTTGCGGGCCTTTCTGGTCATGGAGGGCGCCCGGCTGCACGGCATTCCGCCCGAACAGTCCGTCCATGCGGCTGCGGCGGTCGAGGCGGTCCATGCCTATTCGCTCGTCCATGACGATCTGCCCGCGATGGATGACGACGACCTGCGCCGGGGCCAGCCGACCGTGCATGTGAAATGGGACGAGGCGACGGCGATCCTTGCGGGCGACGCCTTGCAGACGCTGGCCTTCGATATTCTCTCGCGCCCGGAAACGGCACCGGCCGCGGATATCCGGCTCCGGCTCATCGCGGGGCTGGCGCGGGCGGCGGGCGCAGAGGGCATGGTGCTGGGGCAGGCGCAGGACATCGCGGCGGAGACCGCGGCCCGCCCGCTGACGCTGGAGGAGATCACCATCCTTCAGGCCAACAAGACGGGTGCGCTGATCCGCTGGTCGGCGGAGGCCGGGCCGCTGCTGGCGGGCGCGGATCGGCAGCCGATGCGCGCCTATGCCGAGGCGCTGGGTCTCGCCTTTCAGATCGCGGACGACATTCTGGATGCGGAGGGCGACCCGGCAAAGGCCGGCAAGCGGCTGCGCAAGGATGCGGAGGCGGGCAAGGCCACCTTCGTGTCGCTTCTGGGGCTCGACGGTGCGCGGAAACGTGCCATCTCGCTTGTGGAGGAGGCGTGCGCGGCGCTCACCCCCTATGGGGACGGGGCGGAACGGTTGCGTGACACCGCCCGTTTCGTTATCGCCCGGGAGATGTAGGGAGGCCCCGATGAGCCACAGACCCGTGACGCCGCATCTGGACCGGGTGCGGCTGCCCGCCGACCTGAAAGGGCTGACCGACCGTGAGCTGTCCGCCGTGGCGGATGAGCTGCGCGCCGAAACCATTTCCGCGGTGTCGGAAACCGGGGGGCATCTGGGCGCGGGGCTGGGTGTTGTGGAACTGACCGTCGCGCTCCATGCCGTGTTCGACGCGCCGCGCGACAAGATCATCTGGGATGTCTCCCACCAGTCCTATCCGCACAAGATCCTGACCGGGCGGCGGGAGCGGATCCGCACGCTTCGCCAGAAGGACGGGCTGTCGGGCTTCACCAAGCGGTCCGAAAGCGCCTACGATCCTTTCGGAGCGGCGCATTCCTCCACCTCCATCTCCGCCGCCCTCGGGTTTGCCGTGGCGCGCGATCTGGGCGCGGAGGGCGTGGGCGATGCGGTCGCCATCATCGGTGACGGCTCCATGTCCGCGGGCATGGCCTTCGAGGCGATGAACAACGCAGGTCATCTGGGCAAGCGGCTGTTCGTGGTGCTGAACGACAACGACATGTCCATCGCGCCCCCCGTCGGGGCGCTGTCTTCCTACCTCGCGCGGCTTTATGCGGGCGAGCCGTTTCAGGAACTGAAGGCGGCAGCGCGGGGCGCCGTGCGCTTCCTTCCGCCACCGATGCAGGAAGGCGCGCGCCGCGCCAAGGAAATGCTCAAGGGCATGACCGTGGGCGGCACGCTCTTCGAGGAACTGGGTTTCTCCTATATCGGGCCGATCGACGGGCATGACATGGAGCAGCTTCTGGCCGTGCTGCGCACCGCGAAGGCGCGGGCGCGGGGGCCGGTGCTGATCCACGCGATCACCCGCAAGGGCAAGGGCTATGCCCCCGCCGAGGCCGCTCTCGACAAGGGCCATGCCACGGCGAAGTTCGACGTGCTCACCGGCAAGCAGGCAAAGACCCCGAGCAATGCGCCGAGCTACACCAGCGTTTTCGCAAAGGCGCTGGTGGCGGAAGCGGAGCGCGACGACAGGATCGTCGCCGTCACCGCCGCCATGCCGGACGGCACGGGGCTGAACCTGTTCGCCGAACGGTTCCCGAAGCGCTGTTTTGACGTGGGTATCGCGGAACAACATGCCGTGACCTTTGCCGCCGGGCTGGCGGCGGGCGGGATGAAGCCGTTCTGCGCGCTCTATTCCACCTTTCTGCAGCGGGGCTACGATCAGGTCGTGCATGACGTGGCCATTCAGCGTCTGCCCGTCCGTTTCGCCATCGACAGGGCGGGGCTGGTGGGGGCGGACGGGGCGACGCATGCCGGCTCCTTCGATATCGCCTTTCTCGCCAACCTGCCCGGCATGGTGGTGATGGCCGCCGCGGACGAGGCGGAGCTTGTCCACATGGTGGCGACCGCCGCCGCGCTGGATGACCGGCCTTCTGCCTTCCGCTATCCGCGGGGTGAGGGTGTCGGCGTCGATCTGCCGGAGCGAGGCCAGCCGCTGGAGATCGGCCGGGGCCGTATCGTGTCGGAGGGCAACCGCGTGGCGCTCCTTTCCTTCGGCACGCGGCTGGCGGAGGTGAATGCCGCCGCAGAGGCACTGGCGCAGCGGGGCCTGCGGCCGACGGTGGCCGATGCGCGCTTTGCCAAGCCCTTGGACCGGGAGCTGATCCTGCGGCTTGCCCGCGGGCATGAGGCGATGATCACGCTGGAGGAGGGCGCGGTCGGCGGTTTCGGCAGCCACGTCGCGCAGCTTCTGGCGGAGGAAGGCGTCTTCGACAAGGGCTTCCGCTTCCGCTCCATGGTGCTGCCGGACATCTTCATCGACCAGGCGAGCATGGAGGACATGTACGCCGTCGCCGGAATGAACGCCGCCGAGATAGAGGCGAAGGTGCTGGAAGTTCTGGGCGTCGCGCGGATCGAACGGCGGGCCTGACCCGGCCATTCCCGTGCTGCAATGCAGAAATACCTGACGGACCCCCTTGAATGGCTGGCCGGTTATGCGACATCTCGCCTCAGCAACCGCGGGATCCCGACATGACCGATTCACCCACCATCGCCCAGGCGCCGGTAAGGCTCGTGCTCTTCGCTCTGGCGATGGGCGGGTTTGCCATCGGCACCACGGAGTTCGCGGCGATGTCGCTGGTGCCGTATTTCTCCCCCGCGCTCGGCATCGACGCGGCGACGGCAAGCCATGTGATCTCCGCCTATGCGCTTGGGGTTGTCGTGGGCGCGCCGGTGCTGGCGGTACTGGGCGCGCGGATGCCGAGGAAGCGCCTGCTCCTCATCCTCATGGCGGTTTTCGGGCTGGCCAACGTGGCGGCGGCGCTGTCGCCCAGCTATCCGGTGATGCTGCTGTTCCGCTTCATGGCCGGGCTGCCGCATGGGGCCTATTTCGGCGTGGCGAGCCTGATGGCCGCCTCCCTCGTTCCGCCGAATCGGCGGACATGGGCCGTGTCTATGCTGATGATCGGCCTGACCATCGCCACCGTGCTGGGCGTGCCGATGGCCAATGTGATGGGTCAGACGATCGGCTGGCGCTGGGGCTTCGGCGTTGTGGGGGTGCTGGCGCTCCTGACCTTTGTGCTGATCCTGCGGCTCGCCCCCGATCCCGCAGCCGATCCGGGGGCGAACCCGCTCCGGGAGTTGTCGGCGCTCGGCAACCGGCAGGTCTGGCTGACGCTGCTGACGGGTGCGGTGGGTTTCGGCGGGCTGTTCGCGGTCTATACCTATGTGGCCTCCACCCTGCTGACGGTGACGATGGCCCCGGAATGGGCGGTGCCGATCGTGTTCATGGTCTTCGGCCTCGGCATGACGGCGGGGACGCTGATCGTGGGGCGGATCGCCGACCGGGGGCTGATGGCGACGGCGGCGGGCATCCTGATCTTTTCGGCGGTGATGCTGTTTCTCTATCCGTTCAGCGTCCACAGCCTCTGGACTATCGCGCCCTGCGTCTTCCTGATCGGGGCGGGCGGATCGCTGGGGCTGGTGTTGCAGACCCGGCTGATGGATGTCGCGGGCGATGCCCAGACGCTGGCGGCGGCGCTGAACCACTCCGCCTTCAACGCGGCGAATGCGCTCGGGCCGTGGCTGGCCGCAATGGTGCTGACGGCGGGCTACGGCTTTCCGGCCTCGGGCTTCGTGGGCAGCGCGCTGGCGCTTGGCGGGCTTCTTTTGCTGGGTGTGACCGTCTGGGATGCGCGCCGGTCGGAACAGCGTTCGGGCGTGGCCTGCTCAGTCCAGCCCTGCGAGTGACGGCGACAGGAGCGAGGCAAGCCCCTCCCGATAGGTCGGGTAGCGGAGCGTGACGCCGAGATCGCGCTTGATCCTGTCGTTTCTGACCCGGCGGTTGTCGCGGTAGAAGGCCCGCGCCATCGGCGTCATCTCGGCCTCATCAAAGGGCACGGCGGGGGGGACGGGCAGGCCCGCCATCCGCGCGGCGGCTTCCACCACGTCCTGCGGCGGCGCGGGCAGATCGTCACAGACATTGTAGATTGCGCCCGGATCGGGCCGCGCGATGGAGGCCGCGAGCACCTCTGCTGCATCCTCCACATGGATGCGGCAGAAGACCTGCCCCTCCTTGACGATGCGATGCGCCGTGCCCGCGCGGAGCTTCTCGAACGGGCCGCGCCCCGGCCCGTAGATCCCGGCAAGCCTGAAAATATGGAGCGGCAGGCCCGTCTGCGCCGCGAGCGTCTGCCATGCCTGCTCCGCCATCAGCCTGCGGTCGCGGTGGCCCTCCGTCGCGCGGGGCGGCGTCGTCTCATCCACCCAGCCGCCGCCGTGATCGCCATAGACCCCGGTGGAGGAGAGATACCCGACCCAGGCGAGATGCGGGGCAGCCTTGCCGATCGCCTCTCCCGCCAGCGCCAGAAACGGATCCCCCTCCATCCCCGGCGCGGAGGAGATGAGCAGATGCGTGGCCACCGCCAGCGCGGGACGGAGATCGGCGGGCAGCAGGAGCGGCTCCACCCCGCGCGAGGCGAAAGCCGCGGCCCTTTCCGCGTCCCGGGTGGTGCTGATGATGCGCCAGTCGGGCAGATGCCGCTCCAGAAAGCCGGCCGTGTAGCCGTGGCCGAGCGACAGGAGCGTGGGAATGCGGGATTCTTCGGGGCGAGGCATGGTCATGCCGCGACTGTCATCGCAATATCACTTGAACGCAACGCCGCAGGGTGAAAATCTCGGGCATGGAACGCAAAGTCTCTCCCCTTCAGAGCTGGGCCGATACGGCCCCCCTTCTGGTCGCCGTCGCCGCGGGACGCGCGCCGGCCGATCTGGTCATCACCGGCGGCAAGGTCGTCTCCGTCCACACGCGCGAGGTGCTGGACGGCTGGCAGGTTGCCATCGCCGCCGGGCGCTTTGCCTATGTGGGGCCGGACGCCCGGCATTGCATCGGCCCGGAGACGGAGGTGATCGACGCCGAAGGGCGTTACCTGATCCCCGGTCTCTGCGACGGGCACATGCATATCGAAAGCGGCATGCTGATCCCGGCCGAATTCGCTGCCGCCGTCATCCCGCACGGCACGACGACCATGTTCACCGACCCGCATGAGATCGCGAATGTGCTGGGGCTGGAAGGTGTGCGGATGATGCATGACGAGGCGCTGATGCAGCCCGTCAGCATCTTCACGCAGATGCCCTCCTGCGCGCCCTCCGCACCGGGGCTGGAGACGACGGGTTTCGCCATCAGCGCAGAGGATGTGGCCGAGGCGATGACATGGCCCGGCATCATCGGGCTGGGCGAGATGATGAACTTCCCCGGCGTGATCAATGGCGATCGGCAGATGCTGGCGGAGATCGCGGCGACGCAGGCCGCGGGCAAGACGGTGGGCGGGCACTATGCCTCCCCCGATCTCGGGCCGGCCTTCCATGCCTATGCCGCAGCCGGCCCGGCGGACGATCACGAGGGCACGCGGGTGGAGGATGCCATCGCGCGGACCCGGCAGGGCATGCGGATCATGATGCGCCTCGGCTCCGCCTGGTATGACGTGGAGACGCAGATCAAGGCCGTCACCGAACGGGGGCTGGACCCGCGGAGCTTCATCCTGTGCACCGACGACTGCCACTCCGGCACGCTGGTGAACGAGGGGCACATGAACCGGGTGGTGCGCCATGCCATCACCTGCGGCTGCGATCCGCTGGTGGCGCTGCAGATGGCGACGATCAACACCGCCGCGCATTTCGGGCTGGAGCGGGAGCTTGGCTCCATCGCGCCGGGGCGGCGGGCGGATCTGATCTTTACCTCCGACCTGATGATGCTGCCCATCGAGCGGGTGATCGCGCGGGGCGTGACCGTGGCGGAGGACGGCGACCTGAAGGTGGACTGCCCGCATCTCGACTGGCCGGAGGACGCGCGGCAGACAGTGCATCTGGGCAAGGTGCTGGCCGGGGACGATTTCCTGATCGCCGCGCCCGACGGGGCGAATACCGTCACCGCCCGCGTCATCGGCGTGGTGGAAAATCAGGCCCCGACCAAGGCCCTGACCGTGGATCTTGCCGTCACCGATGGCCGGGTGGAGCCGGACGAGGGCCGCGACGTCGCCCAGATCGCGCTGGTGGAGCGGCACAGGGGCACCGGCGGGGTGGTGAACGGCTTCGTCTCCGGCTTCGGCTACAAGGGGCGCATGGCCATCGCCTCGACCGTCGCGCATGACAGCCACCATATGATCGTGGTGGGCACCGACCGCGACCTGATGGCAAAGGCCGCGAACCGGCTGGGGGAGATCGGCGGCGGCATCACCGTGTGGAAGGACGGCGGGGAGATCGCCTCCGTGCCGCTTCCCATCGCCGGGCTGATGAGCGACCGGCCCGCAGAGGAGGTGGCCGCGGCGGCGGAGCGCATGGTGCACGCCATGGCGGAATGCGGCTGCAGGCTCAACAATGCCTACATGCAGCATTCGCTTCTGGCGCTCGTGGTGATCCCGGAGATCCGTATTTCGGACCTCGGGCTCGTCGATGTCACGACCTTCGAGTTGACGGAGCTTTTCACGTGAACCTCGTGTCCCTGCCCAAGAACAACCTGCCGATCCGCACGCCCCCCTTGCGCGAGCCGCAGCTTTTCGACGATCCGGCCGCCGCGGTGGCATTTCTCCGGGAACTGTATGACGAGGCGACGGCCTTCCTCCGCGACCGCTTCGGAGAGACGCTGAATGGTGGCTCGACCCGCGCCCGATACCGTGCCTTCTACCCGGAAATCCGCATCACCACGACAAGTTACGGCAAGATCGACAGCCGCCTGTCCTTCGGCTACGTGGCGGAGCCGGGGGAATACTCGACCACCGTGACCCGTCCCGACCTGTTCGAAGCCTACCTGACCCAGCAGATCGGGCTCGTCATGCAGAACCACGGCGTGCCGGTGGCCGTGGGCCCCTCAGTCACGCCGATCCCGCTGCATTTCGCCATGTCGAGCGAGGGGTTCACCGTTCCGCAGGAAGCCGCGCTGGACTTTCCGCTGCGCGATATTTTCGACGTGCCGAACCTCAATACGATGAACGACGACATCGTGAACGGCTATGACATCCGGCATGAGGATGGTTCGCGCGCCCTCGCGCCCTTTACCGCGCAGCGGGTGGATTATTCGCTGGCCCGCCTTCAGCATTATACCGCGACGGCGGCGGAGCATTTTCAGAACTTCGTTCTGTTCACCAACTACCAGTTCTATGTTGAGGAGTTCGAGGCCTATGCCCGCGCCTGCCTCGCCGATCCGGCGAGCGGCTATACCTCCTTCGTGGGTCCGGGCGGGGTGGAGATCACCGGGGCCGGCGATCCGCTGCCGCAGCTGGGCAAGATGCCGCAGATGCCCTCCTACCATCTGAAGCGTCCGGGGGCTGCCGGGATCACGCTGGTCAACATCGGCGTCGGCCCCTCCAATGCCAAGACGGCCACCGACCATATCGCCGTGCTGCGCCCGCATGCCTGGCTGATGGTCGGACACTGCGCGGGGCTGCGATCCAGCCAGAGCCTCGGCGATTTCGTGCTCGCGCATGGCTATCTGCGCGAAGATCACGTTCTGGACGACGACTTGCCCGTCTGGGTGCCGATCCCCGCGCTCGCGGAGATACAGGTGGCGCTGGAGGATGCGGTGGAGGAAGTGACGGAGCTGGAGGGCTATGAGCTGAAACGCATCATGCGGACCGGCACCGTGGCCACGATCGACAACCGCAACTGGGAACTGCGCGACCAGTCCGGCCCCGTCCAGCGCCTCAGCCAGAGCCGCGCCGTGGCGCTGGACATGGAAAGCGCGACCATCGCGGCGAACGGTTTCCGGTTCCGTGTGCCTTACGGGACGCTGCTCTGCGTCTCCGACAAGCCGCTGCACGGGGAGCTGAAGCTGCCCGGCATGGCCAGCGCCTTCTACCGCACGCAGGTCGCGCGGCATCTGAAGATCGGCGTCAGGGCCATGGAACTGCTGCGGGAGACGCCGCTGGAGCGCATGCACAGCCGCAAGTTGCGTTCTTTTGAGGAGACAGCCTTTCTCTAAAGGCCGATTTCCGCCTTGCCCCACGCGAAACGGCTTGAAATGCGCGGTGAAAACCTGTGTAGCAAGCGACATGCCCTTAAAATGACGGGCCGATAACAACACAAGCGGGACTATACGAGGAGTGTTCTGATGTCGAAAGCGCTGACCAAGACCCAACTGGTCGCCGCCCTGGCCGAAGAGATGGGCTCGGACAAGAAGACGGCGACGGCTGCGCTCGACGCAATCGCGTCCGTGGTGACCAAGGAAGTGGTGGCCGGCGGTGCCGTGACGCTTCCGGGCCTTGGCAAGATCGTCTGCCGGACCCGCCCCGAGCGTCAGGTGCGCAACCCTGCCACCGGCGAGCAGATCACCAAGCCGGCGGACAAGGTGGTGAAGATCACCGTCGCCAAGGCTCTCAAAGACAGCATCAACGCCTGAGGCGAAGATCGAAGGGCCGCCCGCAAGGAGCGGCCCTTTCCATTTCCGGGGGGGAATATGGACGTCCGCGCGCTCCTGATGGGGCTGACCTTCGCCTTCATCTGGTCGTCGGCCTTCACTGCCGCCCGGATCGTCGTTACCGCCGTTCCGCCGCTCTACGCCCTGTCAGGGCGCTTTCTGCTGGCGGGGGTATGCGGCATCCTGCTTGCCCTCTCGCTCGGTCAGACGGCGCGGCTGACGCGCTCGCAATGGATTTCGGTGATCGTGTTCGGCGTGTGCCAGAATGCGCTCTACCTCGGGCTGAACTTCGTGGGCATGCAGACGGTGGAGGCTTCGCTCGCCGCCATCGTCGGCTCCACCATGCCGCTGCTCGTGGCGCTGTTCGGGTGGCTGATCCTTGGCGAGCGCCCGCGCCCCTTGGGTATAGCCGGGCTGATCGCGGGTATGGTCGGCGTCGCGCTCATCATGGCGGGGCGGATCAGCGGCGGGGTGGATCCATGGGGGCTGTTCCTGCTCTGCCTTGGCGCCCTCGCGCTCACCGCTGCGACGCTGGCGGTCAGGGGAACGTCGGGGAGCGGGAACCTGCTGATGGTGGTGGGGTTGCAGATGCTGGTCGGGACTGCAGTTCTGCTGCCCATCGCCCTTGTGACCGAGCCGTTCCATCTCGACGGCAGCCCGCGGGTGCTGGCGGCTTTTCTCTACATGGTTTTCGTTCCAGGCCTGTTCGCGACATGGCTCTGGTTCCGGCTGGTGCTGCGGATCGGCGCGGTCAAGGCCGCGACCTTTCACTTCCTCAACCCGTTCTTCGGCGTAGCCGTTGCGGCTTTGCTGCTGGGAGAGCCGGTACATGGCGCCGATCTGGTCGGCGTGCTCATCATCATGGCAGGAATTCTCGCGGTGCAGCTCTCCAAGCAGATCCGCACCCGCCCCGTTCTGGCCGAGAGTCAGGAAGCCTGAGCCCCCCTCAAAAGGGCGGTTGCGGTCCCTGCCAAGGTCTTCTCCCATTCGCAGCGTTTCGGCGGCCCGTCGGTATCCCGCCGATACCGGCCCCGCCCACGGATGGCCCGTCGGAGGGCCCAGTCCCACGGCCCAGTCCCACGGCCCAGTCCCACGGCCCAGTCCCACGGCCCAGTCCCACGGCGCAGTTCCACGGCGCAGTTCCACGGCGCAGTCCCAAGGCCCAGTCCCAAGGCCCAATCCCACGGGCCCGGTCGCAGGGCCCGGCCGTATGGACGAGTCTCACGGCCGCATGGCCCGCAGGTCAGGCGAACTCGCCCCGCACGCCGCCCGTCTGGGCGCGGTCGAGCAACAGGTGGTCAAGCAGGACGCAGGCCATCATCGCCTCGCCCACCGGCACGGCGCGGATGCCGACGGACGGATCGTGGCGGCCCTTGGTGACCAGTTCCACTTCCGCCCCGTCCTTTGTCACCGTCCGCCGCGGGGTGAGGATGGAGGACGTCGGCTTCACGGCGAAGCGCACCACGACGGGCTGCCCGCTGGAGATGCCGCCCAGAATTCCGCCCGCGTGGTTTGAGGTGAAATAGGGGCCCTGATTGCCCATACGCAGCTCGTCGGCATTCTCCACCCCGGTCAGGGCGGCGGCGGCGAACCCGTCACCGATCTCCACCCCCTTCACCGCGTTGATCGACATCATCGCGGCGGCGAGGTCGCTGTCCAGCTTGCCGTAGATCGGCGCGCCAAGGCCGGGAGGCACGCCTTCGGCCACGACCTCGATCACCGCGCCGACGGAATTGCCCGACTTGCGCAGCGCGTCGAGCGAGGCCGCCCAGCGTTCCGCCGCCGCGGCATCCGGCGACCAGAACGGGTTCCGTTCAATTTCCGACGCGTCGAAACGGGCGCGGTCGATGGCATCCGCGCCAAGCTGCACGAGATAGCCGGTGATCCGCAGATCGGGAACGAGCCGTGCCAGCACCTCCCGCGCGATACCGCCCGCCGCCACCCGTGCGGCGGTTTCCCGCGCCGAGGAACGTCCGCCCCCGCGATAGTCGCGGATGCCGTATTTCTGCCAGTAGGTGACGTCCGCATGGCCGGGGCGGAAGGCGTTGGCGATCTCGCCATAGTCCTTCGACCGCTGGTCGGTGTTGCGGATCATGAGCTGGATCGGCGTGCCCGTCGTGACACCCTCGAAGGTGCCGGAGAGGATTTCCACCTCATCGGCCTCGCGGCGCTGGGTGGTGAAACGGCTTTGCCCGGGCTTGCGCCTGTCCATCCAAGCCTGAACGCGGGTAAGGTCGATCGGCACGCCGGGCGGGCAACCATCCACCGTCGCGCCGAGCGCCGGCCCGTGGCTCTCCCCCCAGGTGGTGACGCGAAAGACGTGGCCGAACGTGTTTAGGCTCATGGAGGGTCTCCTTCGCCCGCCCGTTTAGCGGCTGCGGAGGCGTCTGGGAAGCCTTTCGGGGCGGCGCGGGCGCGCCATTTATGCTTTCCTTTATCGGGTTTTTCCAGTATAGGCGCGCATCCGTCCGGGAGATCATCGTGTCTCCGCGCGGATGCTCCACGGGCCTTGCTGGACGACATCCCGGCTCGCGCCCTTATCTCAAGCCGAACAGGAGGCCCCGATGTCGATCACTGTCGAAGAGAAGAACCGCGTCGTCAAGGAATTCGCAACCAAGGAAGGCGACACCGGTTCGCCCGAAGTACAGGTTGCAATCCTTTCCTCGCGGATTGCGACGCTCACCGAGCACTTCAAGACCCACAAGAAGGACAACCATTCCCGCCGTGGGCTCCTGATGATGGTGGCGCAGCGCCGCAAGCTGCTCGACTATCTCAAGGGCAAGGACGAGGCCCGCTATCAGTCGCTCATCGAGCGTCTCGGCCTGCGTCGCTGACCTTTCCGGTCGCGCCTCGCCCGCGGGGCGCGACCGCTATATATATATCCGGGCAGGGGCGCAGGATGACCGCGCCCGTCCAAGGACCGGCACCGCGCCCGCGCATCGCCGGGCCAAGGCCGAAGCCTCCCCGTCGGATCCCGCGGGACAGGCCGGAGAAATGATCGTCAGGGGTCACGGGCATGCGGCCCGTACGCGTAACGGCCGGGGGAGGGTCCTCCGGCGAAAAGGATACGACATGTTCAATATTACCAGGAAATCCATCGAATGGGGCGGCGAGACGCTGACCCTCGAGACGGGCCACGTCGCCCGCCAGGCGGATGGTTCCGTGATCGCCACGCTGGGCGAGACGAGCGTCATGGCCAACGTGACCTTCGCCAAGCAGCCGAAGCCCGGTCAGGACTTCTTCCCGCTCACCGTGCACTATCAGGAAAAGTACTACGCCGCGGGCAAGATCCCCGGCGGGTTCTTCAAGCGCGAGGCGCGTCCTTCGGAGAAGGAGACGCTCGTCTCCCGCCTGATCGACCGTCCGACGCGGCCGCTCTTCGTGCCGGGCTTCAAGAACGAGGTTCTGGTGATGGCCACCGTGCTGTCGCATGACCTCGTCAACGATCCCGATATCGTGGCGATGATCGCGGCCTCTGCGGCGCTCACCATTTCCGGCGTGCCCTTCATGGGTCCGATCGGGGCGGCGCGCGTCGGGTTCTCGGGCGGCGAATACCGTCTGAACCCGCCGGTGGAGGATATGCAGAAGCTCCGCGCGAACCCGGAGCAGCGTCTCGACCTTGTCGTCGCGGGCACCAAGAATGCCGTGATGATGGTCGAATCGGAAGCCTACGAGCTGACCGAGGAAGAGATGCTGGGCGCGGTGAAGTTCGGCCATGAGGCGATGCAGCCGGTGATCGACCTGATCATCGATCTTGCCGAAGACGCCGCGAAAGAGCCCTTCGACTTCAAACCCGCCGATTATTCCGCGCTCTATGCGAAGGTGAAGAAGGCGGGCGAGACCAAGATGCGCGCCGCCTTCGCCATCAAGGACAAGCAGCAGCGCCAGTCCGCCATCGAAGCCGCCCGGGACGCCGTCGAAGCCACGCTCTCGGTGGACGAACTGGCGGATCCGAACCTCGGCTCTTCCTTCAAGAAGCTCGAATCCTCCATCCTGCGCGGTGACATCATCTCCGGCGGGCCGCGGATCGACGGGCGCGACAACAAGACCGTCCGTCCCATCGTCTCCGAAGTCGGCATCCTGCCGCGCACCCACGGCTCCGCGCTGTTCACGCGCGGCGAGACGCAGGCGCTGGTCGTGACCACGCTCGGCACCGGCGAGGATGAGCAGATCATCGACGCGCTGACCGGCAATTCGCGGTCCAACTTCCTGCTGCACTACAACTTCCCGCCCTATTCGGTCGGCGAAGTGGGTCGCGTCGGCTCCCCCGGCCGTCGTGAGATCGGCCACGGGAAACTTGCCTGGCGCGCCCTTCAGGCCGTCCTGCCCGCGCCGACGGACTTCCCCTACACGATCCGCGTCGTCTCCGAGATCACCGAATCCAACGGGTCATCCTCCATGGCGTCCGTCTGCGGCGGCTCGCTGTCGATGATGGATGCGGGTGTGCCGCTGAAGGCGCCGGTCGCCGGCGTGGCCATGGGCCTCATCCTTGAGGATGACGGCAAATGGGCCGTGCTGACCGACATCCTGGGCGACGAGGATCACCTCGGCGACATGGACTTCAAGGTTGCGGGCACCGAAGCCGGGATCACCTCGCTCCAGATGGACATCAAGGTCGCGGGCATCACCCCGGCGATCATGGAGCAGGCGCTGGCGCAGGCGAAAGACGGCCGTCTTCACATCCTCGGCGAGATGAACCGGGCGCTTTCCGCGCCGCAGGGTTTCTCCGAATACGCGCCGAAGAT
Source organism: Haematobacter genomosp. 1 (assembly GCF_002196855.1). Classification (GTDB taxonomy): domain Bacteria; phylum Pseudomonadota; class Alphaproteobacteria; order Rhodobacterales; family Rhodobacteraceae; genus Haematobacter. The sequence goes on from NZ_NIPW01000003.1 coordinate 120,595, forward strand.
CGAGACGCTGACCATTCCGACCGACAAGATCCGCGAAGTGATCGGCTCGGGCGGCAAGGTCATCCGCGAGATCGTGGAAACCTCCGGCGCCAAGGTCGATATCAACGACGACGGCGTGATCAAGATCGCGTCCAGCGACGCCGGTGCGATCAAGCGAGCCTATGACATGATCTGGTCGATCGTGGCGGAGCCGGAAGAGGGCAAGGTCTATACCGGCAAGGTCGTGAAGCTTGTCGATTTCGGCGCCTTCGTGAACTTCTTCGGCAAGCGGGACGGGCTGGTCCACGTCTCCCAGATCGCCAACAAGCGCCTGAACCATCCGAACGAAGTGCTGAAGGAAGGCCAGGAAGTGAAGGTCAAGCTGCTCGGCTTCGACGATCGCGGCAAGGTCCGGCTCGGCATGAAGATGGTTGATCAGGAAACCGGTGAGGAAATCACCGAACAGAAGGAAAAGCAGAACGCCGAATAAGGCATTCTCGCTTCTGATTGCCCCGGCCGGTAACGGCCGGGGTTTTTTTGTTCCCGACGACTGACTTTGGGGTGAGATCAGGGAACCGGAATTTATATAATGTTTTTGATAGGGTAGATGGAACGGAGTTCGACATGCCCAGATTTTCCCGCCGTGGCTTCATTTTCACAGGTCTTGCAACGGTTTCGGCGGCATCGCTGATGCAGCGCGCCGATGCGCGGACCGGGTGGACGATGCCTGCCGACTGGACACCGCAGATGGTGTTGCTGAACAACAGCTATTCTGCGGGGCAGGTGCATGTCGTTCCCAGCGATTTCGCGCTCTACCTCACCTTCGGGGGGCAAAGCGCGCGGCGCTACAAGGTCGGCATCGGCAAGGGCGATCTTTACGAATCCGGCAATTTCTGGATCGGCGCCAAGAAGGAATGGCCGACCTGGAAGCCCACGGCAGAGATGGTGGAGCGCAACCCCGCCGCTTACTCCAAATGGGCCGAGGAGCCGATGCCGGGGGGGCCGACGAACCCGCTGGGCGCGCGCGCGCTCTATCTTTTCGCACCGAACGCGGGGGATACGATGCTGCGGATCCACGGCACACCCGATCCCTGGACGGTGGGGACGGCTGTCTCCAACGGCTGTGTCCGGCTGATGAACGAGCATATCGAGGAGCTTTACAACCTCGTCCCGGTGGGGGCGCCCGTCATGCTGTATCCGAAGGATATCGTTCCCGTCGTGTGACGCAAAACGCGGGCCGCGGCGAGGGGAGCAGGCAGCCTGCGGGGTGCCTGCTTTGCGCTCAAGGGCGGATCGGACCGCGCCGCGGGGTTTGACGCCCGGCGTCCCTCTCCATGGCGGCCGGCCTTGCACACTGCGCTTGACCGGCTGCTCAGGCGTGCGGGCTTATGAGGGCTGTTTGGCCTTGCGGATATAGGGGAGCTGGATGTCCAGCTCGCCGTATTTCTCCTTGGCCTGCGCATCGTCGAGCACCAGCGCCACGATCACGTCATCGCCCTGTTTCCAGTCGGCAGGCGTAGCCAGCGGCACCCCATCTGTCAGGCGGAGCGCGTCAAGCACCCGGAGCACTTCCTGAAAGTTCCGCCCCACGGTCATCGGATAGATGATCGCCGCGCGGATCTTCTTGTCCGGCCCGATGAAGAAGGTGGAGCGCACGGTGGCGGTATGGGCGGGCGTGCGCCCGTCCGGCAGCACGGTCTCGGCCGGGATCATGTCGTAGAGCTTGGCCACCGTCAGGTCCGGGTCGGCGATCAGCGGGAACGACACTTCCGTTCCGCCGTATTGCGCGATGTCGGCCTTCCACTTCTGGTGGCTGTCCAGCGGGTCCACCGAAACGCCGATCACCTTGGTGCCCCGCTTGGCGAATTCGTCCTGAAGGTTCGCCACGGCAGCGAATTCCGTGGTGCAAACGGGGGTGAAGTCCTTCGGATGGGAAAAGATGATGACGTAATCGTCACCGATCCAGTCGTGAAAGCGGATCTCCCCTTCCGTGGACTGGGCGGTGAAGTCGGGCGCGATATCGTTGATGCGAAGCGACATGGTCCATCCTTTCAGGCTGCTTGCCGGTTGCCTAGGAGAATAGGCAGCTTCTCGCCCGGTGTCAGCGGGCGGGTAAGGAAAGGTACGGCATTCCACCGCGGGCGAGCCGCGCCAAACGCTTTCCCTGCCTTGCCGCGCTTTCGGGACGCCTGTCTCAGAACGGCACCGGGGCGGAGAAGGACAGGCTCTTGCCGCCATCGGGATGCCGGAAGCGCAGGCTTTCGGCATGGAGCATCAGCCGGGGCGCATTCCGGGCCTCGCCCGTCGCATAGAGGCTGTCGCCGAGGATCGGATGGCCGAGTTCCCGCATATGCACACGGAGTTGATGGCTCCGCCCTGTTTTCGGCATGAGGCGCATCCGCGTCGTCGCCCCTTCCGGCCCGGTTTCGTGGCGGACGACGCGCCAGTCGGTCACCGCTTCCCGGCCCGTCTCGAAATCCACCTTCTGGAGCGGGCGGTTCGGCCAGTCCACGGTGAGCGGCAGGTCCACCGTGCCATGACGCGGCTCCACATGCCCAGAGACACGGGCCAGATAGACCTTCTTGGTCATCCGCTTCTCGAATTGCAGCCCCAGATGACGCTGCGCATGTGGGGTAAGGGCGAAGACCATGACGCCGGAGGTATCCCGGTCCAGCCGGTGGACCAGCAGGACCTCCGGGAACAGCCCCTGCAGGCGGGTGATGAGGCAGTCGGCCAGATGCTCCCCTTTGCCGGGCACGGAAAGCAGGCCGGAGGGCTTGTCCACCATCACGATCTCATGGTCGTGGTGCAGGATGCTGAGCGGGGTGTCGGGAGGGGCGTAATGGTCGGTCATGGCGGAGCGGATGTAAGCCATCCGCGCCGCCGTTCCAAGCCTGGCAGGCTGTGGAAAGCCGGGCATCGTCCGGGCTTGCGCTGAAAGACCGGAATTCGGCCCGGACACGGGGCCAAAACCTGCGGTTTCCGGGCGGATCTCCGGCAATCGGGGGGCTCCCCCCGGACTGCTTTTCGGTCGCCTGCTAGCGCTCCGCAGCCTGCGGCAATCCGTCCGCGATCTCGTAATAGTCGCCCTTGAAGGCGGTGAAGATATGCGCGGTGAGCCTGCCGCCCGTGGGCGGGTCGATGAAGCCCGCATCCACCCATGTGTCCTCTCCCCGGCTGAACCCGATGGTGGAGCCGCAGGTGCCGCAGAACTTCCAGTGACCCGTCCCGGTGGCGCGGCATCGGAGCGTGTGTCCGCTCAGCACAAGCTCCGTCACCGGTCCGAAGGAGGCGCTGTGGTGCCCCGTCATCCGGCGGCACTGGCTGCAATGGCAGGCTTCCACCGCGCCCGCTGGCCCCGCGAGCCGCCCGGTGACGCCGCCGCAGAGGCAGCGGCCGGTCAGCCGTCGCGGCTCCGCAGGGAGGGGGCCGGCCTGCTGAAAGTCGGCGGGGTCGCCTTCCTCCCGCAGGACCGACAGCCCCGTGGGCAGGTCCAGCGCGCCCGCCGAGACAGCGATTCTCTCGCCGCCTGCCATTTCGCCGTTCGCCATCTCTTCGGTCACGGGCTGCCAGAACAGCGACGCGCCGCAGCCCCCGCAAAACCCCCGGCGGGCGTGGGCGGAGGAGCGATACCATACCGGCGTGCCCCGCACCTCCAGCGCCTCCAGCGGCACCGAGACGGAGGCCCAGGCATTGCCCGACCACCGCCGGCAATCGGGGCAGCGGCAGATCACGACACCCTCGGGCGTCTCCCGCAGGGTGAAGGAGACATGCCCGCAGAGGCAGCGGCCGTTCATCAGGGCCGTTCGATGGCGATGGCCGTGCCTTCGCCGCCGCCGATACAGATCGCCGCGATGCCCCGCTTCAAGCCGCGCGTCTCCAGCGCGTTCAGCAGCGTGACGACGATCCGTGCTCCCGAGGCCCCGATCGGATGGCCGAGCGCGCAGGCCCCGCCGTTCACGTTCACCTTGTCGCGCGGGATGTTCAGCTCCTGCATGAACGCCATGGGAACGACGGCAAAGGCTTCGTTCACCTCCCACAGATCGACATCCTCGACCGACCAGCCCAACCGGTCGAGCAGCTTCTTCGCGGCGGGAACCGGGGCGGTGGCGAACCAGCCCGGTGCCTGCGCGTGGGAAGCATGGCCGAGGATCCGCGCCCGGATCGGCAGGCCCTCCGACACGGCCACATCGCCGCTGGCCACGATCAGAGCCGCCGCGCCGTCGGAGATGGAGGAAGAGTTCGCAGCCGTCACGGTGCCGTCCTTGCGGAAGGCGGGTTTCAGCGTGGGGATCTTTTCGGGCCGCGCGTTGCCGGGTTGTTCATCCTCGCTGATTGTGACCTGTCCCTTGCGGGTGGTGACGGTGACGGGCGCGATCTCCCGCCGGAAGGCGTCGGATTTCTGCGCTTCCAGCGCATTGCCCAGCGAGCCGAGCGCGAATTCGTCCTGCGCCTCGCGGGTGAACTGGAAGGCTTCGGCGCAATCCTCTGCGAAGGTGCCCATGAGCCGGCCCTTGTCGTAGGCATCCTCCAGCCCGTCGAGGAACATGTGGTCGATGACCTGCTGATGCCCCATCCGCGCGCCGCCGCGCATCTTCGGCAGCAGGTAGGGGGCATTGGTCATGCTTTCCATCCCGCCCGCGACCATCAGCCCCGTCTGGCCAAGCGCCACCTGATCGGCGGCGATCATCAGCGCCTTCATGCCGGAGCCGCACATCTTGTTCAGCGTGGTGGCCGGAACTTCCTCGCCCAGACCCGCCTTGAAACCCGCCTGCCGCGCGGGCGCCTGCCCCTGACCGGCGGAGAGGACGTTGCCCATCAACACCTCTTCAACGCGGGCGGGAGAGATACCCGCATCCTTCAGCGCGGCCTCTATCGCCGCGCCTCCCAGGGTGGGGGCGTCCAGTTCGGCAAAAGCGCCCTGAAAGCCGCCCATCGGGGTCCGGGCAGCGCCTGCGATAACAACTTCTCTCATTCTGTCCTCCTGAGCATGCGGAGAGTTTACTCAAAAGTAACCCTTTGCTGCCAGCATTTCCATACGCGGGTGCGACTCGCCGGTTTTTAAGGGGTATTTGACATGCAGCTTTCCGCCAGACTGACAGACGGCCTTCTTTTCATCCGGGTGGAGGAGAGCCGGATCGACGCGGCCTCCGCCATCGCCTTCAAGGAGCGGATGCGCCATCTCACCGCCGAACCCGCGGCCCGCGTGATTCTCGATATGGGGCAGGTCGCCTTTCTCGACAGCTCCGGCCTTGGCGCGCTGGTGGCGGTGATGAAGCTTCTTCAACCGGAGCGGCGGCTGGAGCTTGCGGGGTTGACCCCCACGGTCGCCAAGGTTCTGACGCTCACACGGATGGACCGGATCTTCCCGATCCACCCGCCGCTGGACGAGGCGGGGCCGTTGCCCCTCGCCTCCTGACGGCACATGGGCCGCGTAGAGAGGAGCGACATGGCAGGCGGGCAGGAGCAGATGCGCCTGCTCATTCCCGCCGACCCGATGGCGGTGCGCGGTGCGCTGACCCGGATCATCGGCGTGCTCCGGCTGCGCGGCACTTCCGATGAAGGTCTGGCAAGGGCGGAGATCGCCCTGGCCGAAATCCTGAACAACATCGTCGAGCATGGCTATGCAGGGGATGAGGGGCCGATTGCGATCCGCATGCGCTGCGGGGATGACCGCGCCTGTTTCGTCGTGAGCGACAGGGGCGTGGTCATGCCGGGGGGCACGTTGCCCGACGGGACGCTGCCGGAAAGCGGTCCGCCGCCGGAAGGGGGCTATGGCTGGTTCCTCGTCCGCTCCATGGCCGAGCACCTGGATTACCGGCGCAGCGCCCGGACCAACCTGACGCGCTTTGAAGTGGTGCTGGGCGAGTAACGGGTGTCAGCCGTTGTCGCGCAGCACCTCTCCCGCGAGATACAGGGAGCCGCAGATCAGAATGCGCGAGTGGGGATCGCTGTTCGCAATCTCTTCGACGGCTGCCAGAACGCTCTCGCAGACATGGGCATTCAGGCCGGCTGCCCGTGCCGCGGCAGCGGTTTCCCCGGCCGGTAGCGTCGCGGGCGCATTGGGAATGCTGACGGCGCGCAGATCCTCCGCCATCGCGGCCAGCGGGCGGAGATAGCCGGTAATATCCTTCGTGTTCAGCATGCCGCAGACAAGATGGGTCCGGCGTTCAGGCATCCGGGCGAGCGTCGCCGCCAGCGCTTGTCCGCCTGCCGGGTTGTGGCCCCCGTCGAGCCAGATATCCGCCGCGGGCGCAGCTTCCACGATCGGACCCCGGCGAAGACGCTGCATCCGCGCCGGCCAGACAGCGCGTGTGACCGCTGCCTCCGTCCCCGCTTCGCCGATGCCGAGAGCGCGGAGCGCGGCGAGCGCGGCGCCTGCGTTTTCAACCTGATGCGGCCCGGGAAGATTGGGGAGCGGCAGATCGAGCAGGCCCCGCTGATCCAGATAGGCGAGGCGTCCCCGCTCCTCCCAGACCTGCCAATCCTGCCCGGAGAGGAGGAGGGGCGCGCCGATCGCCTCCGCCCGTGCCGTGATCGCCTCGCGCGCTTCGGGAGGTTGCGGCCCGATGATCCCGGTGACGCCGGGTTTCAGGATTCCCGCCTTTTCAAACGCGATCTGCCCCAGCGTGTCGCCCAGATACTGCTCATGGTCGAAGGACACCGGCGTGATGACGGTCAGGGCAGGGCGGTCGATCACGTTGGTCGCATCGAATCGCCCGCCCAGCCCTACCTCCAGCAGCAGGTAATCGGCCGGGACACGGGAAAAGGCGAGAAATGCCGCCGCCGTGGTGATCTCGAAGAAGGTGATCGGTGCCCCGGCATTCACCCGGTCACATTCGTCCAGAAGGCGCATCAGCTCGCCCTCGTCGATCAGCTCTCCGGCCAGCCGGATGCGTTCGTGAAACCGGACGAGGTGGGGAGAGGTATAGGCATGGACCCGCTTGCCTTCCGCCTCCAGCCCGGCCCGAATCATGGCCTGCGTGGAGCCTTTGCCGTTGGTTCCGGCGATATGGATCACCGGCGGCAGGGCGCGTTCGGGATGGCCAAGCCGGCTCAGCAATTCCCCGATACGGTCGAGCGTGAGATCGATGACCTTGGGGTGCAGCCGCATCATGCGGTCGAGAATCGCGTCGCTTCCTGCCGTCCCCTCAAGCGGAGACGCAGCGCCTTTGGCGGATCCATCCTGCCCCGCGCTTGCCGGTACAGGCCCGTCCTGCGGCAGCGCGCCGGGCTGAACCGTGTCAGGAGAGTGCGGCCCTTTGCCCGCCCCCTCCTGCGCGGACATGCCGGTCACCGGCCCATCTCCCTTGCGGTCGTGGAATTTGCTACCGGCAGGCGTCTCGCTCACGGAGTTGTGTCCACGTCGAGAGGCTCGGCTTCCGCGTCTTCAGCGGGGGCGGGAAGCTCCGCCTTCACGGCCTGCGGCTGGCTCATCAGCAGGCGGATGATCGCGGTCAGCTCATCCTTGAGGTCCTTGCGCGGCGTAACGCGGTCCAGCATGCCGTGATCCAGCAGGTATTCCGCCCGCTGGAAGCCCTCGGGCAGCTTCTCGCGAATCGTCTGCTCGATCACGCGCGGGCCGGCAAAGCAGATGAGCGCATTCGGCTCCGCGATCTGCACATCTCCCAGCATGGCATAGCTTGCCGTCACGCCGCCGGTGGTCGGATGCGTGAGAACGACGATGTACGGCAGCCCCGCTTCCTTCACCATCTCCACGGCGACCGTGGTGCGCGGCATCTGCATCAGGGAAAGGATCCCTTCCTGCATTCGTGCCCCGCCCGCAGCGGAAAAGAGCACGAGCGGCCGTCCGAGTTCCACGGCGCGTTCCGCTGCGGCGATGATCGCGTTGCCGACATACATGCCCATCGACCCGCCCATGAAGGAAAAGTCCTGAGCAGCGGCGACAATCGGGGTGCGCCCCATCTCGCCTTCGGCGACGAGCATCGCCTCCTTCTCGCCGGTGGATTTCTGAGCGGCTTTCAGGCGGTCGGGATATTTCTTCTGGTCACGGAAGTGGAGCGGATCGACGATCGGCTCCGGCACCTTCACCTCCGTGAAGATCCCGCCATCGAAGAGCGCGCGGAAGCGGTCCCGCGGGCTGATCTGCATGTGATGGCCGCAATTGGGGCAGACGTTCAGATTGTCCGTCAGCTCCCGATGGAAGATCATCGTTCCGCATTCGGGGCACTTCGTCCACAGGTTCTCAGGCACTTCCCGGCGGGAGAAGAGCGAGTTGATCTTCGGGCGGACGTAGTTGGAAATCCAGTTCATGCGCGCAGAGGGCCCTCTTTCGGTCGCGACTGAGATAAGCCGCGCGGGCCTGAAATGCAATCAGCGCCGCAGCACGAGGCGGCACAGACCCCAGACGATGGCCAGCATCACCGCGTCGATCACGATCATCGCGACGAAGCCCTCCGTCTCCGGCGCCACGGTGGAGATGCGAAGCGCCAGACCCTGCAGCGCGCCGCCCGAGGAGACGAAGAGCAGCGCAGCGGCATTGTTGGCGAAATGCAGCCCCCAGGCCGCGCCGATGGAGCCGGTCCGCGCTGTCAGATCGGCGGCCACCAGCCCGAAAAGCCCCGTTGCAGCGACCACATAGATCGCATTCGGCCCCATCAGGCCGGGCTCATAATGCAGCAATGCGAAAAGGATGCTTGGCAGGAGCAGGTAAATCAGCGGCGACCGGAAACGCGCGGCGAGTTGCTGGAGAAGATAGCCGCGGAACACCAGCTCCTCCGCCAGAGTCTGGATGCCGATCCCGATCAGCGCGAGCGGCAGGAAGGTCAGCCAGCGCCGCAGGTCGAGCCCGGGCAGCGTTCCCTCCTCCCCCGGGAGCAGGCTGGTGACAGTGATGCCGAGCACATAGATCACGATGAGCGTTGCGGCGGCCTTCACGAAGTCGCGCAGGACCGTGCCCCCCCGCCCGAACAGCGAGCGGATGCTCCGCCCATGCAGCAGGCGCACCGCGATCATCGGGCCGATGGCCAGCGCCGCGAAGGACCACAGGAGCGCGATCATACCCCAGGGTGTCTCACCCAATGCGATGTCGGCGGCGAGCGGCTGAAAGCGTCCTTCTCCGGCCAGCCGGAAAAGCACGACCGCAACCGCCGCGAGAATCGCCGCGTAAACCGCGAAGATCAGCAACAGGCCGAGCACCGTCCGCCACAGGGCAGAACGCCGCCGCGCTGGCGCGACATATGTGGAGAGGGGGGCATAGGACATCGGGCACCGCTTTCGGCATACCCGTCAGGATCACAGGATGCGTTGGGTTACAGACTTGAGAGGACGGAACAGTTTGGACAAGCTGAAATTTCGGGCAGGCGGACGGCTTTCTTCTTGAGGCTATCCGGGAGGGCTCCAAATGGGAGATCGGCAAGGATTCGCCGGTGAGGATCGGGAAGCCTTCCCTGCTGTTTCGGAATAATCTAGGGGCGCGCGTTTGACGCGTGATTCGTTTCCAAATACGTTTCAAGCGTAAGGACACTTTTTTGGCGATTGATTATGTGTTACTTCTTCTTTTAATTGCATGCCCTCCCACATCCCGTGCCCTTTTTTAGAGCTTCTCATTGTTCTTCCTTATCAGTGAGATAGCTTGTGTGGGCCGGTGTCCGGTGATTAGTTTTGGAGATTTGGAATGGATCGACTGACAGAGATGGAGGCCTTCGCGACGGTCGTGGATCAGGGTGGATTCACGGATGCCGCGCGCAAGATGGGTATCTCCAAATCGGCCGTGTCGAAACATGTGTCCTCCCTTGAAGCGCGGCTTGGCGCGCGGCTTCTGAATCGCACGACCCGGCGCGTCAGCCCGACGGAGATCGGGCTGGCCTATTACGACCGCGCCCGCCGGGTGCTGAATGATGCCGGAGAGGCCGATGCGCTCGTCACCTCCATGCAGACAGCGCCTTCAGGGGTGCTGCGCGTCTCCGTCGATACCGACTTCGGGGTCAGCCTGCTGTCACCGATTCTCGCGGATTTTCTGCGCGATTGCCCGGAAGTGACGGTGAACATGTCGCTCTCCAACCGCTATGTGGAGCTGATTTCGGAGGGGTTCGACCTTGCCATTCGCATGGGGGAGCTGGAGGACAGCTCGCTCCGCGCGCGGCGGTTGTTGAACACCACCCGGAGGATGGTCGGGGCGCCTGCCTATTTCGAGCAGTTCGGCCGGCCGAAGCGGGTGGAGGACCTGAGCGATCACCGGCTGCTGCATTACTCCAACGAAGCCAGCGCCAATGTCTGGCGCATCATAACGCCATCCGGGGAGCGGCGCGCAGTGCGGACGACCGGGTGGCTCACCGTGAATGACGGCCAGTCGCTGTTGAACGCAGCAATCTCCGGTCTCGGCATCGCCTATCTGCCCCGGTTTCTTTATGCGGAGGCGATGAAGGCGGGCCTGGTGGAGGAGGCGATTCCCAGCCTGCCGATGGAGACCGTGGGCGTGCATGCCGTCTATCCGCCCGGCAGGTTTACCCAGCCGAAGGTGCGCGCCTTCATCGATTTCCTGAGCGATCGCTTTGCGGAGCATCAGATTTGATCCGTGTGGGCGTGGCTGGCCTTATCTGACAGGCTGCCTAAAAAGTCGGGCACCTCCCCAAGCTTGCCTTGAAAGCCAGAAAACCTGTCCGGTCGCGTTAGAACGGGCGGTTTCCGGGGCGCTCACCAACTGGGGCGCTCATCAACAATGTGGGAAAGGTCTCCGCCCAGGGGCTGACCGCGGACTGCGTTTTCAGCAGCCTGCTAATCCGCCACCGCTTCCACCCGGCGGTTGCGCAGGCGGCCGCTTTCCGTGGCATTGCTATCGCGCGGAGCCAGCCAGCCCACGCCTTCCGCCCGGATCTGGCGGGTGCTGACCCCCTTGCCGGTCAGGTAATTGCGCACCGCTTCGGCCCGCCGGAGTGACAGCGCACGGTTTGCCTCCAGCGTGCCGGAATTGTCGGTATGGCCGACAAGTGTCACGCGCCGCCCTGCATCCTCCCTGAGCCATGCCGCGAGCGCGTCGAGGGAGGGGAAGCTCCCGCCATCCAGCGTCGCTGCGCCGCTGGCGAACCGCAGGTCCTCAAGAGGGACGGCAAACTCCGCCGCAAGCCGTTCGGCAATGTCGCCCCGGGGGGGCGCCTCGGGAAGCTTCGGCACCGACTCTGGCACCGACTCCGGCACCGACTCCGGCGCAGGCGCCGACTCCAGCGCAGGCGCAGGCCGCGCGGATCGCGGGGCGACATGGGTCATCTGGACAAAGCCGCTGTCGCTCGACCGGCTGACGAACAGGCTGACGATGCCTGCCGCACCCTCCGCCACCGCGAAACGGAAATCGCCCAGATCGACATGCATCTCCGGCTCCGGGACGACATCGGTGGCATAGCGGAAGTCGAAGCCGCCGCAGGCCAGCGTGTCGCAGGTGAAGCCGATACGATAACCCGCCGCGGACAGCCGCTCCTCCATCCCCGTCAGCGCGGCGAGGGTGGAAAAGCCGGGCCGGGGCACGCGCCAGACCTGCCGCGTGACCTCCCCCTCCAGCATCCTGGTGGGGAGAGAGCCATCAGCAGATCCATCGGCGGGCCCGGTCGGCAGGGCATAGCTGCCCATCGCCACATGGCTGTCCACCGTCAGCACGGCGTCAGGCGGCAGCCCGAGGTCCGGCGCTGCGGCAAGCGGCAGGGGGCTTATCAGCAGGGCGAGGTACGGCAGAGAGAGGAGCGCTCCCCTCACCTCGCCATGCCGTGGTAGTCCGGGTTGGGGCGCATGTCGCTGGCGGAGGCTACGCGGTTGGTCATGTTGAAGAACCCCGTGACGGCGCCGATGTCCCAGATGTCGCGGTCGGAGAAGCCCGCGGCCCGCAGCGCCTCCCGGTCCGCCTCCACGACACGGGCGCTGTCGAGGGTGAGCTTCTCGGCAAAGGCCAGCATCGCCGTCTGCCGGGCATCCAGCTCCGCCGCGCGCCAGTTCATCACCATCGCTTCCCCCAGCGCCGGATTGCCCGACAGCTCGCGCACCGCCGCGCCATGGGCGACCTGACAATACCAGCAGCGGTTGAGGGAGGAGACCACCACCGCGATCATCTCCCGCTCCAGCTTGGTCAGCCCGCTGCCGGCGAGCATCAGGTCGTTGTAGAGGGCGGTGAAGGTGTTCAGCTTGTCGATGTCGAAGGCATAGGCCTTCAGCACATTGGGGACGAGTCCCAGTTTCTCCTCGCAGATGCGGAAATACTTGGCCGTCGCCTCCGGCAGCGGATCGACCATCGGCAGGTCAAGGGCGGTTGCGTTGTCACTCATCAGTCGTCTCCTCCCACGCGGTAGTGATATCCCCCCGCAGCACGCATGCCGAGCGAGTCATACAATGCGCGCGCGCCGGTATTCTCCGCCTCCACGGCCAGGGCGATCTCCTCTGCGCCCTGTTCCATCGACCAGAGCGCCGCGCGCTGCATCATGTTGCGCCCCGCGCCCATGCGACGGAAGGCGGGCAGGACGGCGAGGGAATGGACCATCGCCCGATCTCCCGCCAGCGCGACGAACCCCACGCCGGAGGCGCGGTCCTTCGACCGGCCGAGAAGGGCGGTCTTCGGCCCCTTGACGCGATGCATCACCTCGATCCGCTCCGGCGCGGTGCCGCAATCTGCCCAGATGTCGAGCATGAGCTGCAAGGGCTCCCAGATGGTGAAGCCGGTGACCGGCTTCGGACCGGTGCCCACCACCAGCGCCGTCGGGGCGGTGTAGTAGATGACGGGGTCGATTTTCGTCAGCCCTGCCGCTGCCAGCCGGGTGTCCAGCGCGTCATCCTCCGCCTCCACGCGAAAGATCGGGCGTTGGCCAAGGGCGCGGGCGGCGCGGATCGCCTCCTCCGGGTCCGGGGCGCCGGGTTCTGCGGGTGTGATCGCCTGCACGCGCTTGCCCCCCGCCGCAGGGGAGACACGGATGAGCCATGCGCCGGCCCGGTGCAGCGATTCGGCGGGCCAGGTGGCGTCCATCACCTCGCCGTAAGTCACGCGATCGCCTCCGGGAACAGCCTTGCAAGCTCCGTCACCGCGGTGCCGATCCGGCCGGGATCGGTGCCGCGGACGACGATATTCGTGCCATAGACGCCGTTCTTCTGGAACGGGTAGGAGCCCATCGTGAGTTCGGGATAGCGGTGCGCGAGATCGGCGAGCGGTGTCGCCACCTCGCCCTCCCCCCTCTCGATGCGGAGAGTCTGGGAGAGGAGCGGCGCGCCCCCGTCGATGGTGGCCAGCACCGACGCCACCATCGCGCCGAAGATCGTCGGCACGCCCGCCATCACATGCACATTGCCGATCGTGAACCCCGGTGCGGCGGAGATCGGATTGTCGATCAGCGCGGCGCCGTCCGGGATGCGGGCCATGCGCAGCCGCGCCTCGTTCAGTTCCGTGCCCTGACGGGCATAGTGGCGCGCGAGGATCTCCCGCGCATCCGCCCGAACGCCGATCGTCGCGCCGAAGGCTTCGGCCACCGCATCGGCGGTGATGTCGTCATGCGTCGGCCCGATCCCGCCAGAGGTGAACACATGGTCGAACCTGTCGGAAAGCGAGCGCACCGCCTCCACGATGGCGGCGTGATCGTCGGGAATCACACGGATTTCCCGCAGGTCGATGCCCCGCACCGTCAACTCGTCGGCAAGGTGGCCGCTGTTGGTATCCTTGGTGCGACCGGAGAGGATCTCGTCTCCGATCACCAGCATTGCGGCTGTCGGGTTCGTCATCCTGTCCTCCTGCCGGGCAATGCCGGTCGTCTTGTCGCGTCCCCGTCACAGCTATAGACCCTGACGATGCGCTTTCAATCCCCTCTCCGCCGGGTCCGGCTGCTGCGCCGCTACAAACGCTTCCTCGCTGACATCTTGCTGGAGGACGGCACGGAGCATGTGGCCCATTGCCCGAACCCCGGCGCGATGACGGGTCTGGCCGAGCCGGGGATGCCGATCTGGGTGGAGGGGAACGACGATCCGCGCCGCAAGTTGCGCTACGGCTGGCGGCTGACGGAACTGCCGGACGGGACGCTGGTGAACATCGACACCTCGACACCCAACCGTATCGTGGCGGAAGCGCTGCGGGCCGGCGCGATCCCGGCGCTCGCCGCCTATGGCACCCACCGCGCCGAGGTGCGCTACGGTCAGGCGAGCCGGGCGGATTTCCTGCTCACGGGCGCGGGGCTGCCCGATGCACTGGTGGAGGTGAAGAGCGTCACCCTGCGCCGGGAGGGTCGGCTGGGCGAGTTTCCCGACACGGTGACGGCGCGGGGCGCGCGTCATCTGGCGGAGCTTGCGGCCGCGGCGGGAGAGGGGCGCCGGGCGGTCCTGCTCTACCTGCTCGGCCGGTCCGACTGCGACGCGGTGGCGGTCGCGGGCGACATCGACCCGGCCTATGCGCGCGCCGCGGAGGCGGCACACGCGGCGGGGGTGGAGGTGATCGCCCACGCGACCCGGATCGCCCCGGAAGGATTGACGCTCGGCCCCGCCGTGCCGGTGCGTCCCGGCTCTGGCAAATCCCGGAGCAAATGACTATCTAGGGGCCATCACAATTGACGGAGCTGCCTGTGGACGATCGCCACCATGGCCGTCTGACGAAGGACGGCATCCGAATCCACGATCCTGAAGACTTTGCCGGCATGCATGCCGCCGGTCGTATCGCCGCCGAGATTCTCGATGAGATCGGCGAGGCGGTCTATCCCGGCGCCACCACGGCGGAGATCGACGACATCATCACCCGCAAGGTGACGGAGAAGGGTACGGTCTCCGCCACCATCGGCTATCGCGGCTATCAGCACGCCTCCTGCATCAGCGTGAACCACGTGGTCTGCCACGGGATTCCGGGTGCGAAGGTGCTGAAGGACGGCGACATCCTGAACATCGACGTGACGGTGATCCTGGACGGCTGGTTCGGAGACAGCTCGCGCATGTATGTCGCGGGCACCCCCTCCCGGAAAGCGGAACGTCTGATCCGCGTGACGCATGATGCGCTGATGCTGGGCATCGAGCAGGTGAAGCCCGGCAACACCTTCGGCGACATCGGCCACGCGATTCAGGCCTATGTGGAGGGTCAGCGCATGTCTGTGGTGCGCGATTTCTGCGGCCACGGCATCGGGCGGGTGTTCCACGCGCCGCCGAACGTCCTGCACTATGGCCGTCCCGGCTCCGGCCCCATGCTGGAGGAGGGGATGTTCTTCACCATCGAACCGATGGTGAACCTCGGCCGCCCGGAAACCAAGGTGCTGGCCGACGACTGGACGGCGGTCACGCGGGACAAGTCGCTCTCCGCACAGTTCGAGCATGCCGTCGGCGTGACGGCGACAGGCTGCGAGATCTTCACCCTGTCCCCTGCGGACAGGTTCTACCCCGCACTGTGAGAGCGGCGTCCGCCAGACCGTTAGCTGATCGGGCGCTTCAGCCGCCGGTGCAGCGCGATGGTGTCGCATGACCCTGACGGCAGAGGCGCTCTGGCTCTACGCGGGGGCGTTGTTCGTGCTCTGGCTGACACCGGGGCCGGTGTTCGTGGCCATCACGGCGCGGGCGCTCTCCGGCGGGTTCTCCGCCGCCTGGCCGCTGGCGCTCGGCGTGACGGTGGGGGATGTGCTCTGGCCGCTGGTTGCCGCGTTCGGCATGGCCTGGTTCATCACCGCCAACGCATGGGCGCTCGACGTGATGCGCTGGGTCGCGGTGGCGATGTTCCTGTGGCTCGGCTGGGGGCTGATCCGCAACGCCGGTGCGCCGCCTGATCGTGACAGCCGCCTTGCCCGCCCCGGCCTGTGGTCGGGGTTCTCCGCCGGGGTGATGGCCATCCTCGG
This sequence comes from Haematobacter genomosp. 1, assembly GCF_002196855.1. Classification (GTDB taxonomy): domain Bacteria; phylum Pseudomonadota; class Alphaproteobacteria; order Rhodobacterales; family Rhodobacteraceae; genus Haematobacter. Next base: position 136,359 of record NZ_NIPW01000003.1, read on the forward strand.
CAACCCGAAGGCGATCCTGTTCTACATGGCTGTCCTTCCGGGGTTCTTCGATCTGTCCCATGCCGGAGCCGCGGACCTGACCGTGATCGTGGCTGTCTCCGCCGCCGTGCCGCTGGCCGGCAACCTCATCGCCGCTGCCGCCGTCTCGCGCGCGCGGGCGGTTCTGTCCTCGCCCTCGGCGATGGCGCGCACCAACCGCATCGCGGGGGCGCTGCTCATCCTCGTCGGAGGCGCGATCGCATTTCTCTGACACCAAATCTTGTGTCCGAGGGTGACATTTCATGCTCCCCCCGCTATAAATCGGGGGCAATGTCGAAGGTATCTCCCCTATGGCTCAACCCGTTCCGAAGCCCGAAGAATACGGCGCAGAATCCATCAAGGTTCTCAGGGGCTTGGAGGCCGTTCGCAAGCGCCCCGGCATGTATATCGGCGACACGGACGACGGCTCGGGCCTGCACCACATGGTCTATGAAGTCGTGGACAACGGCATTGACGAAGCCCTCGCCGGTCATGCCGATTTCGTGGGGGTAAGGATTCACGCGGACGGCTCCGTCTCCGTGCGTGACAATGGCCGCGGGATTCCGGTGGATATCCATCGGGAGGAGGGGGTTTCCGCCGCCGAGGTCATCATGACCCAGCTTCACGCCGGCGGGAAGTTCGACCAGAACAGCTACAAGGTCTCGGGCGGACTGCATGGCGTCGGCGTCTCCGTCGTCAACGCGCTGTCCGACTGGCTTGAATTGCGCGTCTGGCGGAACGGCAAGGAGCATTACGCCCGCTTCGAACATGGCGACACGGTGGAGCATCTGCGCGTCGTGGGTGACGCGGCCGGCGAGAAGGGGACGGAGGTCCGGTTCATGGCCTCCACCAAGATCGATGACCCGAACGGCACCTTCTCCAACCGCGAATTCTCCTTCAAGACGCTGGAAGCCCGGCTGCGGGAACTGGCGTTCCTGAATTCCGGCGTCCGCATCATTCTGGAAGACGACCGCCCGGCGGAGCCGCTGCGGACGGAGCTGTGCTATGAGGGCGGGGTCAAGGAATTCGTCCGCTATCTCGACCGGTCCAAGACCGCGATGATGCCCGAGCCGATCTATATCACCGGCGAAAAGGGCGGCATCGGGGTGGAGGTCGCGATGTGGTGGAACGACAGCTATCATGAAACCGTTCTGCCCTTCACCAACAACATTCCGCAGCGCGATGGCGGCACGCACCTCGCGGGATTCCGCGGTGCGCTGACCCGGACGCTCACCAAATACGCGCAGGACAGCGGCATCGCCAAACGCGAAAAGATCGATTTCACGGGCGACGACGCGCGCGAAGGGCTGACCTGCGTGCTGTCGGTCAAGGTTCCCGATCCGAAATTCTCCAGCCAGACCAAGGACAAGCTTGTCTCGTCAGAGGTTCGGCCCGCGGTCGAAGGGCTGGTGAACGAAAAGCTGGGCGAGTGGTTCGAGGAGCACCCCGCCGAAGCCAAGACGATCATCGGCAAGATCATCGAAGCCGCCCTGGCCCGTGAAGCCGCCCGCAAGGCCCGCGAGCTTACCCGGCGCAAGACGGCTATGGATGTGGCAAGCCTGCCGGGCAAGCTGGCCGATTGTCAGGAAAAGGACCCCTCCAAGTCGGAGGTCTTCCTCGTCGAAGGCGATTCCGCCGGCGGGTCCGCCAAACAGGGACGCAGCCGCGCCAATCAGGCGGTGCTGCCGCTCCGGGGCAAGATCCTGAACGTAGAGCGCGCCCGGTTCGACAGGATGCTCGCCAGTCAGGAGATCGGCACCCTCATTACCGCGCTCGGCACCGGGATCGGCCGGGACGAGTTCGACGTGTCGAAGCTGCGCTACCACAAGATCGTCATCATGACGGACGCCGACGTGGACGGCGCCCATATCCGCACGCTGCTGCTGACGTTCTTCTTCAGGCAGATGCCGGAGATCATCGAGGGCGGCTTCCTCTACATCGCGCAGCCGCCGCTCTACAAGGTCGCGCGGGGCCGCTCGGAGGTCTATCTGAAGGATCAGGCCGCGCTGGAGGATTATCTTGTCCATCAAGGGGTCGAAGGGGCGATCCTGCGGCTGGGCGACGGGAGCGAGATTGCCGGCGCCGACCTCGCCCGCGTGGTGGAGGAGGCGCGCACCGTGCGGCGTGTGCTGCAGACCTTCCCGACCCACTATCCGCAGAACATTCTTGAGCAGGCCGCCATTGCCGGGGCCATGCTGCCCGGCGCGGTGGACAAGGATGCCCAGGGCGTGGCCAATGTGGTGGCGGAGCGGCTGGATCTCGTCTCTGTGGAGTATGAGCGCGGGTGGCAGGGGCGTCCGACACAGGACCACGGCCTGCGGTTCAGCCGTCTGGTGCGCGGAGTGGAGGAGATGCGGACGCTGGACGGCCCGGTCTTCCGCTCGGCAGAGGCGCGGCGCCTCGGCAGCCTGACGGAGAAACTGCGTGAGGTTTACGGCACCCCGGCAAAGCTCGTCCGCAAGGACCGGGAACAGCCGATCCACGGCCCCATCGACCTGCTGAAAGCCATTCTGGCGGAAGGCGAGAAGGGGCTTACCCTGCAACGCTACAAGGGGCTGGGCGAGATGAATCCCGACCAGCTCTGGGAAACCACGCTCGACCCGGAGGCCCGGACGCTCCTTCAGGTTCGGATCGAGGATGTGGCGGAAGCGGACGACATCTTCACCAAGCTCATGGGCGATGTGGTGGAGCCGCGGCGCGAATTCATCCAGCAGAATGCGCTCTCGGTGGAGAATCTCGACTTCTGAGGTTCTGCCGCGCAAAATAGGAAAGCCCCGGTGTTTACCGGGGCTTTGTCATGAAAGCTGCTTGGGATCAGCGCATGGAACTGGAGAATTCGTCCACTTCCTTTTCGGCCTGATCCTTGGCGTAGCCGTATTTCTCTTGAAGCTTGCCAACGAGCTGATCGCGTTTACCGGCGATCTTGTCCAGGTCGTCATCGGTGATGTCGCCCCATTTTTCCTTGGCTTTGCCCTTGAATTGCGTCCACTTGCCTTCGATCTGGTCCCAGTTCATCGTGATCTCCTTGTTTCCTGCCGATCAACGCGGGAACTCGGGTCTGGTTCCGCAAATGTCAGGCGGGCGTGAAAGCCTGAACGGGAAAGCTGACCGCCAGCCGGTAGATGTCGCCTTCCACCGCGGCGGTAAGAAGCTCCCCCTCCAGTTGTACGACGAAAGCCTGGATGAGCTGGGAGCCGAGACCGGTGCTGGCCGCCTGGGCATCCCGCTCCTCCTCTCCGAAAATCTCGGTGCCGAGCGTGTTTTCAACGGAGAATATGGCCAGTCCCGGTTCCGGCTGCGACAGGGCCACACGCACCCACGGATCGCCTTCTGTCGGTCTCCCGATATATTTCAGCGCGTTGGTGAAGGCTTCGGTTGTCAGCAGGGCAAGCGGCACAGCCTGATCGGGATAAAGGGTGATCTCTGCCAGATCCTTGCGGATATCGATCCGGTGATGTCCGTCTGTGGCCACAGCGGCCATCTGATCGACGATTTCGGAGATCAGCCTGTCCACCCGTGCGGCGGAAAGCTGTTCGGCCTGATAAAGGCTGCGGTGCACGGAGGCGAGGCTCATCACCCTGTTCTGGACACTCTTCAGCACACGGCGGGCAGAGGGCTCCTTCACCCGGCGGATCTGCATGTTCATGATCGAGGCGATGAGCTGAAGGTTGTTCTTCACCCGGTGGTGCACCTCCTTCAGCAGAACGGTCTTTTCGCTCAGAGACGCTTCCAGCGCGTCCTCATCCCGGATCAGGATGCGGGTGAGGTTGTGGAACGTGTGGCTCATCTCTTGAATTTCGGCTGGGGCATCGGTCAGCACTTCGGGGGCGGTATCCCGCTGCCCGAGCGCGAAGCGGCGCATCTGGCCGCGCATTTCGCGGATGTGGCGGATGACGAGGCGATGAACCGCCAGATACGCAACGACAAGGCTGACGGCCCACATCAACAAAGGATAAAGGACGGCGGCGGGAATGCTGACCGCGGCGGTCAGATCCTCTCGCGGCCCCCAACTGCCGATGGCGAAGACCTGTCCCCGGATCACCGGCACCACGGCGAAGAGCCGGTTTTCCCCGTGGTTGTTGCGCCCGCGGAAAACCTGCTCCGTATCGACCGCGAAAGTCGTAAGGGGATGTCCTTCCGGCAGCTGTCCCTCAAGATCGTCCCGCGCCAGTGAGCTTGTCAGGATCTCGCCGCGTGCATTGAAGGTGATGACGGTCGGGCGGCGGACGCCTTCGGAATAGTCCCTGATGGATCCGATGTTGCTTTTCGGAATGCCGAAATAGAGATACCCCCGCCACCGTCCTTCGGAGAACAGCGGCCAGCGGACATCGACGCTCGGCTCCGACACCCGCCGGTTGCCGTCGGATGCAAGTATCAGAACCTCCTGCTGTGCCGCCATGATCTGAAACGGTTCATATCCGGAAACATCGAGCGGTACGCCGGAGGAGATGCAGTTCTGATGCCCCGTTTCGTCGGTATACCCCACGAAATCGATCACGGAGGACTGCGCGACAAAGGAACGGAGCAGAGCCGAACATTGCTCTGGCCGCTCTGCCGCGGCGAGCACGCTGTCACCGAGCGCCTCTGCCGCCCCGAAGGTCGTCAGAAGCAGGGTGCGCTCGGAAGCCGCGGCCTCCGCTGTGCGGCCAAGAAGTGCCGTGTCGGACACACGGCGGCTTTCCATGATGCTGCGCGAGCTTTGCGCAACAGCAATCAGGCCGATGGGCAGAAGTGCGATGGACAGCAGGGCGGCAAGGCGAAAGCCCAGCGAGTCAATGAACCGGATCCGCGACCTGAGTCCGGTCTTCATGCCCCATCCTTCTCAAGCGCCTCAGCCGTGGGCGGCCTTCGATGAAATCACCGCCAGCGTGGCCCGGTCCGTCAATTCGAATTCCTCACCATCCTGCAGGTGCAGAAGCTCGGACAGCCGCTTGCGGCCGCGATTGGCCCGGCTTTTGATCGTGCCGACAGCACAGGCGCACATTGCCGCCGCTTCCTCGTAGGAGAAACCGGAGGCGCCCACAAGGATTAGTGCTTCACGCTGCTCATCGGGCAACTGGGCAAAAGCCGTGCGGAAATCCGCAAGCGCAAGACGACCGTCATGATCGGGCTTCTGTGCCAGTCGGGCCGCGTGGAGACCATCGCTGTCCGCCACTTCCCGGCTGACCTTGCGACGGCTGGAATAGAAGGTGTTGCGCAGAATGGTGAACAGCCACGCGCGGAGGTTGGTTCCGATCTCGAACTTGTCGATATTGGTCCAGGCTTTCAGGATCGTGTCTTGAACCAGATCGTCCGCCGCCGCGCCGTTGCGAGCAAGGCTGAGAGCGAAAGCACGAAGAGCGGGGAGATGCTGGACGAGTTCGTCCCTCGGATCGGCGAGGGTGGCCTTCATCGCGAGGACTCTTCGTCAGAACCCACTGCGGAACCCACTGCCTGATCCTGGTCCTTCAGCCTGCTCAGCAAATCCATCAGACGTGAGGGAATCGCTTCCTCCACTTTCTCCTGATAAACTCGTCGCAAGTTCTCATCGATCTGGAGGCGAAGAGTCGCTTCCTTGGGTTTGTCTGTCATGATGAAGGCTTGATCCTGACGTCATTTTCTAGTCGTTGCGCGGGAACAAAACGTCTGGAAGCGCGTTCGGTTCCAACTGCACAGGAAGAATCTTCGGAGACATCATGACAAAGACGCAGGCTGACCTCGCCCAACGGATCGGAGAGCAGCTTCCGTATCTGCGCCGCTACGCCCGTGCCTTGACGGGTAGCCAGACAACCGGGGATGCCTATGCGGCTGCGACGCTGGAGGCCATCCTTGAAGACCGAAGCGTCTTCGAGGGCGCGCTTTCCCCGAAAGTGGCGCTGTTCCGTGCCTTCCACCTGATCTGGTCCAGCGCAGGCGCTCCGATTGCCGAAGCCGTGGGCGATGTTCTGGAACGGCGGGCGCAGGTGCATCTGGGCACCCTGACGAGAAATACGCGCGAGGCCCTTTTGCTTCGCACGGTCGAGGAGTTTTCTTTCGAGGAAATCGCCGAGATCATGCAGATTTCGCCTGCAGAAGCGGAAGAGCTGCTCACGACCGCTCTGAACGAGATGGAAGAATCCGTCCTCGGCAAGATCATGATCATCGAGGATGAAGCCATCATCGCGATGGATATCCATTCGATCGTGACGGGAATGGGCCACCGCGTGACGGGCAATGCGCGAACCCGCGATGCCGCCGTTGCCTTGGGCCAGAAGGATCGCCCCGATCTCATCCTTGCGGATATTCAGCTCGCGGATGGATCCTCCGGCATCGATGCGGTCAACGAGCTTCTGCAAATTCTTGGCGATGTTCCAGTGATCTTCATCACCGCCTTCCCGCAGCGTCTGCTGACGGGCGAGCGACCGGAGCCAGCCTTCCTGATCACGAAACCCTATTCGGAGGAGCAGGTGCGGTCTGCGGTCAGTCAGGCGATGTTCTTTGCGTCCACCGAGGACATGCGCGTCTAGATTTCCTGATCTTCGGGAAGCGGTCAGAAGGGCGACGGATCACACCGTCGCCCTTTTTATCAGGGCGTACGCCCGCCGACCGCGCGCGCGATAAGGGCAACTATAAACAGGACCAGAAAGATGAAGAACAGGATCTGAGCGATGCCGGCAGATGCGCTGGCTATTCCGCCGAAGCCGAAAACCCCTGCAATTATGGCGACGACCAGAAAGACAAGAGCCCAGTAGAGCATGAGGTTTTCCCTTCCCTTTCAATTTTACGCCAAGCGGCGTTATTGTGTTTACAACCTGTAAATGAGCTTTGTGGTTCCCTTCTTATCGACGCTTCCCGAATGGAACCGTCGAGGGTAACTCTGCGTTAGCAAAGTGCGCGGTCGTAGTGTCGATCGTTGGAGAAATGCAGTCGAAGGAGCTGGCAGATGGCCCGTACGGAAGTCGAACAAGAAGTGACCGAACCCTCGATGGCCGAGCTGTCGAGCCAGCTTGATTCCCTCAAGGCCGATATGGTGGCCATCACGGAAACACTTGCCCAGCTGGGTCGCGCCAAGGGTCAGCAGGTGGCGGACGCCGCCCGTTCCGAAGCACAGGCCCTGCGAGAGCGTGGTGAGCAGAAGGTCGCGGACATGCAGGACCGCGCCTATCAGCTCAGCGATCAGACGAGCCAAATGGTGCGCGAAAACCCGGCAACCGCGCTTGGCGTCGCGGCCGGGGCCGGTTTCCTGTTCGGCCTTCTCCTGTCGCGCCGCTGACCATGCTGGAGCAGCTGACCGCCGGCGTGAAGGAGGCTGCCGTCGACGCGGCGCGGAAATCCCTCCTCTCGCTGGTTGCAGGGGTGCTTTTCTGCGTCGGTATCGCATTCCTGACAGCGGCGCTCTGGCTGTTCATCGAGCGGCAGAGCAATGCGCTGACAGCGGCCCTTGGCGTGGCGCTGGCCTATATTCTCGCGGGTATCATCGTGCTGCTGGTCGGCAGAAACCGTGACCGGGCGGCACATCCCGGAACGCCGGGCGTGCGGGCGTATGACGCTCCGCCAGCCGGTGGCGTCGGCCCGGGCCCGCGTGACCCTGCGCGAGCATTCGCGTCTGGCTCGTCCGTCGTTCCGCCGTTGATGGAAGCATTCTTCTTCGGGCTGGATTCGGCCCTGCGGTCGCGGAACGGTGCGCCGCCACCCCCCCCACCGCCGCGCGACCGTTATTAAGGGCCGCGCGACCTTTATTGAACATCCGCGCCGCGCGGCTCCAGATTGAGCTGCGCGGCGTGTTCTCTCGCACTCGAAAGCCGCCTGCGCCGGACTTCTGCATTGAGCGCGGCGCCGAGCAGCACGGAATAAGCGGAAAGATACAGCCACATCAGCAGGATCATCACTGCCGCGATGGACCCGTATATTTCGTTGTAGCGGCCGAAGTTCGTCAGGAAATAGGTGAAACCAAGCGAGGCGATGGCCCAGAGCACCACGGCCAGCAACGTCCCCGGCAGCAGGTTTCCGGGTTTGCTCCCCCGCCAGTTCGGCCCGATGCGGTAAAGGAGCCATATGCCCCCGAGCACGATCCCCGTGGAGGCGAGAACATGCGCGAGGTTGAAGGCGATGTTTTCCAGCAGCGGGATGTGGAAGAATGTCAGCAGGATCGGCAGCACCACCGCAACCGTCAACGCCACAAGCGCCGTGGCGGTAAAGGTCAGGGTGAGCAGGATCGACACCAGATAGGCAATCACACTGTGCGGGTTCGGCTTGCGATAGATCGCGTTGAGACCCCTGACCATCGCGTCTATGGCCGCCATGGCTGACCACAGCGCCACGGCGAAGGAGATGAGCGTGGCCCAGCCCAGCGTGCCCGAATTCGTCTCCACCAGCGAAGTCACCTGCGAGCGGATGATCTCGAAGGCGGCGGGCGGAACGATTTCCCGGAAATACTCCAGTTGCTCCTGAATGACATAGGGATCCTGCCACGATCCCCAGACGGAGATGAGCGCGCTGGCAGCGGGAAACATCGCAAAGACCGTGAAGAAGGCGACGCCTCCTGCAGCGAGCGACAGGTTCGCCCGGTCGATCGTGTCGAGCATCGCCATCACGAGGCTCTGTTGCTTGGGAGAGGAGTTTGACAGCCTGTGACCTCCTTCATGCAGGCGAGCCATTCTAGGCCCGTCCTGCCGTGATCGGAAGGGCACTTTGCCTTTTCTGCGGGAAGGGTTATCCTTTACCTCACCTCGGGGTGCCATCCGGCTGAGACGCATCGCGCGAACCCGTAGAACCTGATCCGGTCAGCACCGGCGGAGGGAAGGTCCGACGCTGTTGCCCCAAAATGGAGGCGCCGTCATGCGGCTTGGATTGATCGCCGCGGTTTTCGCAGGGTTTCTGGGGCAAGGGGTGGCAGCGGCGCCCGTGCTCACCGTCTATACTTACGACAGTTTCGTCTCGGAATGGGGGCCGGGGCCGAAGATCAAGGCCCTGTTCGAGGCGGAGTGCGGCTGCACCGTTGATTTCGTGACGGCGGGCGACGGGGCCTCGCTGCTCGGGCGGCTGCGGCTGGAGGGCACGCGAAGCCCCGCCGACGTGGTGGTCGGTCTGGACAACAACCTGATCGATGCCGCGCGGGAATCGGGCCTGTTCGCGCCGCACGGGCTGGGCCATGTCGCGCTCGACCTGCCGGTGGAGGCGGGGGATGACACCTTCCTGCCCTTCGACTGGGGCTATTTCGCATTCGTCTATGACCGCACGAAGCTTTCCGACCCGCCCGACAGCTTCCCCGCGCTGATCGACAGGCCCGCTTCCTTCAAGGTGATCCTCCAGGATCCGCGCTCCTCCACGCCCGGCCTCGGGCTGCTGCTCTGGGTAAAGGCGGCCTATGGCGACCGGGCGCCGGAGATCTGGAAGGGGCTTGCGCCCCATGTCCTCACCGTGACGCCGGGCTGGTCGGAGGCTTACGGGATGTTCCTGAAGGGAGAGGCGGACATGGTTCTCTCCTATACCACCTCGCCCGCCTATCACATCATCGAGGAGCAGGACGATACCAAGGCCGCCGCGATGTTCGCCGAAGGGCATTACCTGCAGGTGGAAGTCGCCGCCCGACTGGCCAGCAGCCAGGAGCAGGAACTGGCTGGCCGTTTCCTGTCCTTCCTCCTCTCGGATGCGGCGCAGGCTGTGCTGCCCACGACCAACTGGATGTATCCTGCCATCATCCCGGCGGGGGGGCTCCCGGCAGGCTTCGAGAAGCTCTCCATCCCCGAACGCGCGCTGATCTTCACGCCGGAGGAGGCCCGCTCAATACGTGACGCGGCGCTGGACGAATGGCTGGGGGCGCTCAGCCGGTGAGGTTTCTGGCAGGGGGGGCGGCGCTTGCCCTCGTTCTGGGCCTGACGCTCGGCACGCTGCTGGCCGTGGCGATAACGGCCGGAGGGTTCAGCGCGCTGCGGCCGGGCGATGTGGCTGCGATCCGCTTCACCGTGAGTCAGGCGCTGATTTCCGCGGTGGTGAGCGTGCTGCTTGCCATCCCGGTCGCCCGCGCGCTGGCGCGGCGGCGGTTTCCGGGGCGGGGGCTGCTCATCACCCTGCTGGGCGCGCCGTTTCTGCTGCCGGTGATCGTGGCGGTGCTGGGCCTCGTCTCCGTCTTTGGCAGGGCCGGGCTGGTGAATGCGGCGCTCACGGCCCTGGGGCTGCCGCCGGTGTCGATCTACGGGCCGCAGGGGGTGATCCTTGCCCATGTGTTCTTCAACCTGCCGCTCGCCACCCGGTTGCTGCTGGAGGGCTGGCTCGCGATACCGGCGGAACGCTTCCGCCTTGCCGCCGCACTGGATTTCCGTCCGGCGGACATGCGGCGGCATCTGGAGCGACCTATGCTGAGGGAGCGGTTGCCGGGCGCGTTTCTGGCGATCTTCCTTGTCTGCCTCACCTCCTTTGCCGTGGCGTTGACGCTGGGGGGCGGTCCACGGGCGACGACGGTGGAGCTTGCCATCTATCAGGCCTTCGGTTTCGACTTCGATCTCGGGCGTGCGGCGCTGCTCGCGCTCGTGCAGTTCGGCATCTGCGCCATGGCGGCGGTGGTTGCTGCGGTGATCTCCGTGCCCTCCGGCTTCGGCACCGGCCTTGACCGGCCGGTGCAGCGCTGGGATGCGGCGGGGCCGATGGCGCGTGTGCTCGACACGCTGGCCATCGGCGGGGCGGCGGTCTTTCTGCTCGTCCCCCTTCTGGCGCTGGTGATGGAAGGGGCGGGCGGTCTGCCCGGCCTTTCCGCAAGCGTCTTCCGGGCGGCGGGGCGCTCGCTGGTCGTGGCGGTGGGGTCTGCACTGCTCACGCTCCTCCTCTCGCTGTCGCTCTCCCTGCTCGCATCGCCGCGCCGGCGATGGGTGGAGACGGCGGGGATGCTGCCGCTCGCCTCTTCCTCTCTGGTGATGGGCACGGGGTTGTTCATCCTGCTGAACCCGCTGGTCGATCCGGCGCAGCTGTCGCTCGGTGTCACGGCGGCGGTCAATGCGGTGATGGCGCTGCCCTTTGCCTTTCGCATCCTGCTTCCCGCCGTCCGGGCGGAGGAGGCAGGTTATGCCCGTCTGGCGGAGAGCCTCGGGATGCGCGGGGTGTCGCGACTCCGTCTCGTCACGCTGCCGCGGCTTCGGCGGCCGCTCTGCTTTGCGGGCGGGCTGGCGGCGGCGCTCTCCATGGGGGATCTGGGGGTGATCGCGCTTTTCGCCCGCGCGGACGAGGCGACCCTGCCCTTGCAGATCTACCGGCTCATGGGCGCCTACCGGATGGCGGAGGCTTCGGCGGCTGCGGTGCTGCTGCTTGCGCTGAGCTTCGGGATTTTCTGGATCATCGACAGGATGGGACGCGGTGCTGAGGCTTGAACAGGTCACGATCCGGCAGGGCGACTTCGTTCTCTCCGCCGATTTCACGGTGGAGGCCGGGCGGCGGGTCGCGGTCATGGGGCCGTCGGGGGCGGGAAAGTCCACGCTGTTGAACGCGATCGCCGGGTTCCTGCCGCTCGCTTCGGGCCGCATCCTCTGGGCGGGTGAGGATATCGGGGGGCTGCGTCCGGGTGCCCGGCCGATGACCGTGCTGTTTCAGGACAACAACCTTTTCCCGCATCTGACCGTCAGCCAGAATGTCGGGCTGGGTCTCCGCCCGGATCTGCGGCTTGGTGAACCGGAGCGGCGGCAGGTCGCCGCAGCCCTTGCCGATGTGGGGCTGGAGGGGTTGGGCGCGCGCAGACCCGCAGCACTTTCCGGCGGGCAGGCGGGGCGGGTGGCGCTGGCCCGCGCGCTC
>NZ_NIPW01000029.1 GCF_002196855.1 Haematobacter genomosp. 1
CGTGAAGCGGATTTCCTCCCGCGCGTTCTTGCGGATGGTGCCCAGTTCGATCATGCGGCACCCTCCGCGAGACGGCGGGCGGACGGCGGGAGCCGCAGCTTGCTCCTGTCGCAACCCACCGCGAGTTTGTAGCGGGCATGGTTTTCCGGGCCGATGTAATCCGTGTCGATTGGCCAGCCGTAGTAATGCTTGAGCCTCCAGACGATGGCAGCGAGCCGCCAGCCATTCACCTCGGCAATCTCGTCTCCGTGACCGATGGCCCGGCCACCCAGAAGCGCAGCACAGGTCCAGTAAACCTGCGTCGGGCTGGAAAAAGTCATGTCGTGGTTAGTCATCAGAACGCCTCCGGCGTTGCGCCGGGCGGCAGGGCTGGCTACCTTGTCCCTTGAACCGATTGCGACAATGCCGGACGCCCCGCCTCCCAGGCGGGGTTTCCTTTAGGCGACTGCCGCGGGACGGGACTTCACCCATTCCGCGATGGATTCAGCCGTCCAACCCACAGAACGGGTGCTCAGCTTCACTGGCGCGGGGAAAGTCTTGCGCTTCACCCCAAGGTAGATGGATGCGCGAGACATGCCGGTCATCTCGATGACGGCGGGGAGGCGATAGATTTTGGCTGACATAAAAAGTCCCATTCCTGATTGGGCGGCCAGAATCGCTCTAGGCAAATCGCCCGGGGTTGTGCTGGAATGGGGATGGGTGCCCGCGAGGTTTCCCAGCCCGCGCCTTGGTCTTGTTGCAAGCTAGACCAAGGCGCACCTACCGCCCAACAGAACGCGGTAGGCCATGTTAGACGTTGCTAGGTTTATCCGCGCCCATTAGGAGAACTTGGTAACCCTCAACGCTAGATATGGTATCTAGGTTCGGGGCTCTGTCTACAGGAACTTTCGCCGAACCAAAGTCGGGATCCATCCCTGTGTCGATTCATGGGCTCGCCTTCTGCCCTATCCGAGCCGAATCACCTTCCCTTTCTCCCTGGCCAGGTAGTCCGTCCACCGCTCCATCAGGTCGCGTCGCTTCTCGAACATGTCGGACCTCGCATAGGCCTGTGACACGCTGTTCCCCACGGCATGGGCTAACGCCGCTTCCGCAACTTCATGCGCTGCCGTCGTGCGTTCCTGCGCCCAAGTGCGGAAGGACGTGCGGAAGCCGTGAACATCGACGGGGAAGCCGAGTTCCTTCACGAGCTTGGAAAGGGTCATGTCGGAGAGCGGACGGCCCGGACGTTGCCCCGGGAAGATGAAGGCATCAGCTTGCCCGCTGGCGACTGGCAATCGCTGTGCTTCGGACAGGATTTCCATTGCCCGGGGTGAGAGCGGAACCCGGTGCGGGCGTTTCATCTTCATCCGCGAAGCCGGTATTTCCCAAACCTTCGCGGCCATGTCGATTTCATTCCAACGAGCCTCGCGCACCTCACCGGAGCGGCCAGCCGTAAGGATGAGGAACTCCAACGCCTGCTTGGTTGACGGCCCGGCGCCAGAAGCCGCCAGCACCGCAAGAAAGGTCGTGACCTGATCGTACGGAAGCGCGATGCGGTGAGCCTTCACCTTCGGCACCTTCGGCAACGCCCCGTCCAGATTGTCGGCCGGATTGTCCTGCCGCCAACCTTGGGCGATTGCCCATTTCATCACGGTGCCGATGCGCTGGCGGACTCGTCGCGCGGTCTCGTTGGTCTTTGTCCAGATCGGAGTAAGGACAGCCAGCACATCTGCTGTTGTCACATCCTGCACCTTGAGCCGCCCGAGCTTCGGAAATGCGTGCATCTCCAGTGAGGAAAGGAAGTCCTTGCCGTGCTTCTCGTTGCGCCAGGTCGGAAGGTGGATTTCATGCACCTTGCGAGCGGCCTCCTCGAATGTGAGCGCCGCTTGCGTCTCTCGTTTGGCCCGCAACGGATCGCCCCCCGTCCGGGCGTCCCTGTGATTCCGCGAGGCAGCTTCGCGCGCCTCAGCAAGGGAAACGGCCGACAATGGCCCCAGCCCCAAGTCAACGCGCTTGCCGCGAATGGTGATGCGCTGGACCCAGCGCTTAGATCCCCCCGGGGCGACGACGAGGCAAAGCCCCAAGGCATCGCCATACTTGCCGGGTTCCGTCACTGACCGGACGAATGCAGCACTTAGCCCCTTCTTGCCCTTGTCGCTCATCCTCCCCCCACACTTTGCCCCACGCAAAGTGTGGGACTGAACAAGATGGCATTAGACGCTACTGGATGATGGCCGCAACCATTTCCTTGCAATGCATCACTTCTTTGGATGGCATCGGATGGCTTGATGCATAGGTATGGTGGACCTTGGCTCCACCAAATCTCTCCGATAATCTCTTATACTTGCAGTTTCATGCAGTATATCTGCGCATCCAATACTTTACCTACGCTGTGGGTAAGATGCCCTGTAATTTCACGATACCGTGAGAACGGCAGAATGCGCTCTGAAGTTGGTCCCGATCCGAGGCACGCATTCTGCAATTCAACCAGACGAAAAATCTGTGCGTGGGAGCGACGCGGACCTTGTGACGCGGCATGAAACTCCGCCCCCGTGTGCGGCGCCTTCAACAAATCGCGGATGCGCACCAGAACCGGGGCGCGGGTCTGATGGACTGGGCTGTCCTTCGACGTGAACCGCCTGTCCGCACCTCTTGTGGGAGCAATGCCCGGCGTTCCTACGTGACAGCGTGAAATACGCCCTTGTTCAAGCTTCAGAACCCCACAGCGACCTGGCTGGATAGAACACAAACACTAGTCTCTGGATGGGACGCCGTGACCGCGATAGCCCGACAGCGCTCTCCAAGACATGCCGGTTTGTTGGAGCGGACCAGGGAGCTGCGCCGCTTCCGCCAGAATCTATAAGCGTATCGATAATAGGATAGTGCCACTTCGGCCGAGAGCTATCGAAGCGGCGGGCTGACGGGCGGTGCCACTCGCGATGGACGTCGGTGCCATACGGGTTCCCTGCTTCGCGGCAGCACTGCGTTGGGCGCGGTTCACGGAGAGCTGACGGCTGACGGCTGACGGCTGACGGCTGACGGCTGACGGCTGACAAGATGATCTTATCATTCGGTGCTCTCCGCAATCTTCCCCAGCGGTTGCCGCGGGCGTTTGGGCCACACCGTTTTGACCTTCCGGCAAAACGGGGTTGAGCATCGTCTTCAATGGCGCGACGGTCGGGTGACCGGATTTCATGACCATGCCGACAGCCCGCCTCACCCTCCGCCTGTTTGCCCGCTTGAGCGGCGTGCTTCTCATCACGCTGACGGCGGCGGTCATCGCACGCTGGGGGGGCATGCCGCTGCCTTGGATGCTCGGCCCGCTCATCGCTGCAGCCATGCTCGCGATGAGTCTGCCGGCAGGGCATTGGCTGGTGCCGCCGTTTCCAAACAGCATCCGCGGCATCTGCGTCGGCGTGGTGGGCCTGATGATCGGCGGGAGCTTCACGCCCGCGCTGATGAGTTCGGCAGGGGAATGGTGGATCACGCTTCTGGGCATGGCAGCGGTGACACTGCTGTTGCAATGCCTCAACTACCTATGGTTCCGGCGCGGCATGGGGCTGGACCCGACGACGGCCTGGTTCTCCGGCTCCCCCGGCGGTCTGATGGAGAACATCGCGCTTGGCGAGGCGCATGGCGGTGATCTCCGCATCATTTCCGCGCTGCAGTTCCTGCGCATCATCCTCGTGGTCATCACCCTGCCTACGGCGTTTTCGATCTGGAACGGCGCTCCGGTCGGCAGTTCGGCGGGTGTGCAGGTGCCCGGCCCGCCCCTGACGGCGACCGACGGCCTCTTGCTCGCCGCGGCATTGGTGCTTGGCCAGTGGGGCGCGCGTCGCCTGTCCCTGCCCGCGGGGGTAGTCGTCGGGCCGCTCATCGTCAGTGCCATCGCCCATGCGACAGGGCTGATCGGCGGACAGGTGCCGCCGGGCCTTGTCTCGGGCGCGCAATGGCTCGTCGGCACGGCCCTGGGGTTGCGCTTTGCGGGGATGCAACGGGCACGGCTGGTGCAATGCCTGGGCGGGGCGGTCGTGGCTCTTGGCATATCGGTGGCGGCGGTCGGGGCGATCATCGCCATCGTGTTGCCCTTCATCGACATTCCGGTTCCGGCCCTCGTGCTCTCCTACATCCCGGGAGGGGTGGTGGAGATGGGGCTGATCGCGCTTTCCATCGGGGCGAACCCGGTTTTCGTGACGGCGCATCACGTCTTCCGCATCCTGATCGCGGTCATGATCACCCCGCAGATCTTCCTGCGTCATGTGGCCCGTCGCGGCGCCCGGACAGGCGTCGCGAAGTAAACCGGCGCGGCTTGACTTGCTCCGTCGCAGGGCGTCCTATCCCGTCCATGGTCCCGGTCGAGGACCGAGCAAAATCAACAGGGACGATCATGCGACACACGAGCCGCTTCCTTGCCGCTACGGCAATCACGGGTGCCCTCGCAGCCTTTCAACCGGGCCTGCCCGCCTTCGCCGCGACCCCGCCCGACACGCTGATCCAGGCCTGGGCGATCGACGACATCATCTCCCTCGACCCGGCGGAGGTATTCGAGTTCACCGCCTCCGAGCTGATCGGCAACTCCTATGAGACGCTGATCGGTTATGATGTGAAGGACGTGTCGAATATCTTCGGTGTCGTCGCCGAGAGCTGGGAGGTCTCGGAGGATGGCAAGACCATCCACTTCAAGGTGCGTGAGGGGCGCAAGTTCGCCTCCGGCAACCCGATCACCGCGTCCGATGTGGTCTTCTCGCTGACACGCGCGGTGAAGCTGGACAAGTCGCCCGCCTTCATTCTGACGCAGTTCGGCTTCTCGCCGGAGAATGTCGATGCCCAGATCGTCCAGACCGGCGATTACACGTTCGACTTCAAGATGGACCAGGCCTATGCGCCGTCTCTGGTGCTCTACTGCCTGACGGCGACGGTCGCCTCGGTGGTGGATCAGAAACTCGCCATGTCGCATGAGGCGAACGGCGACTTCGGCTATGACTGGCTGAAGACCGGGTATGCCGGTTCCGGCCCGTTCACCATCCGCGAATGGCGGGCGAACGAGGTCGTCGTGATGGAGCGCAACGACAACTATTCCGGCGATGCACCGAAGATCGCACGGGCCATCATGCGCCACATCCCGGAACCCGCGGCGCAGCGGCTGCTGCTCGAACAGGGCGACGTGGACATCGCCCGCAACCTCGGCCCGGAGGAGATGGAGGCGCTGTCCTCCAATGCCGACATCAAGAACCAGTCGGGCGTGAAAGGGTCGATCTACTACCTCGGCCTGAACCAGAAGAACGAATTCCTGTCGAAACCGCAGGTCCGGCAGGCGATGAAATACCTCGTCGATTACGCGGCGATTTCCGACACGATCATGAAGGGCCGCACCATGGTGCACCAGTCCTTCCTGCCGAAGGGCTTCCTTGGGGAGATCGACGACACGCCCTTCGCCCTCAACGTGGCAAAGGCCAAGGAATTGCTGGCGGAGGCTGGCGTGCCCGACGGGTTCAGCGTGACCATGGACACGCGCAACACCGCCGATATCACGGCGATGGGAACAGCCATCCAGCAGACCTTCGGACAGGCGGGGATCAAGCTCAGCCTCATTCCCGGCGATGGCGGCCAGACGCTCACCAAGTATCGCGCGCGGACCCATGACATCTATATCGGCCAGTGGGGCCCGGATTATCAGGATCCGCATACCAACGCCGACACCTTCGCCTCCAACCCGGACAATGCGGACGGCGCCTCCTCCAAGACGCTGGCCTGGCGGAACGCCTGGGACATCCCGGAGATGACACAGCGCACCCGCGCCGCCATGCTGGAGCGGGACACCGGCAAGCGGGCGGAGATGTACGAGACGCTGCAACGCGAACAGCAGCAGGACTCGCCCTTCGTCATCATGTTCCAGCAGGTGGAGAACGTGGCGGTGAGGTCAAACGTGCAGAATTTCGTGCTTGGCCCCTCGTTCAACGACAACTCCTTCAAGGCCGTGACGAAGTAGATGGCCATCGCGGAAGACCGGCCGGTGGGGCGCAGAGGCGCCCTTTCGGGACTGTTCTGGAAGACGGGGAAAGTGCTCGTCACTCTTGCGGTGACGCTTCTCGGCCTGCTGTTCGTGACCTTCATGATCGGCAGGATCGTCCCGGTGGATCCGGTGCTGGCCGTCGTGGGGGATCGCGCCTCGCAGAGCACCTACGATCAGGTCTATCAGCAGCTCGGCCTCGACAAGCCGCTGATCGAGCAGTTCTGGATCTACGGGCGCTCCGTCATGGCCGGCGATCTCGGCACGTCGTTCCTGACCAAGCGGCCCATCGCGGACGACCTGCGCCGGGTGTTTCCCGCCACGCTGGAGCTTTCCACCTTCGGGATCATCATCGGCACCCTTCTGGGCGTGCCGCTCGGCGTCTATTCCGCGGTGAACAAGGGAAAGCTCGGCGATCAGATCGTGCGGATCATCGGGCTGGTCGGCTATTCCGCACCGATCTTCTGGCTGGCGCTGCTTGGACTGCTGATCTTCTACGCGCGGCTGGGCTGGGTGGCGGGGCCGGGTCGGATCGACATCGCCTATGAATACTCCATCTCTCCCGGCACCGGACTGCTGCTGATCGACACCGCGATGCAGGGCCAATGGGCCGCATTCCGCAACGTGTTCAGCCACATCGCACTGCCGGGCTGTCTGCTGGGCTATTTTTCCATGGCCTATATCAGCCGCATGACGCGCAGTTTCATGCTGGCGGAACTCAGCCAGGAATATGTGACCACAGCGCGGGTGAAGGGCGTGCCGGAGTGGCGGATCATCTGGGTCCATGCGCTGCGCAACGCGGCCGTGCCGCTCATCACGGTGATCGCCCTTTCCTATGCCAACCTGCTCGAAGGATCCGTCCTGACAGAGACCGTCTTCGCCTGGCCCGGGCTGGGCATGTATCTCACCAATTCGCTGCAGAATGCCGACATGAACGCGGTTCTCGGCGGCACGCTGGTCATCGGGGCGACCTTCGTGCTGCTGAACCTCGTGTCCGACCTGCTCTATTCGCTGCTCGACCCCCGTGTGAGGAGGAGCAGATGAGCCAGTCCCTCTCCCGCCGCGAATGGCTGCTGACGGAGCAGCCCGGCTCCCGCCGTCAGGCGCGGCTCGGCCAGTTCTACCGGACCTGGCTCGCCCTCCGCTCCAACCCGCTGGCGATGGTGGGCCTTGGCATCATCGTGGCGCTGATACTGGTCGCGCTCTTTGCCAATGTGATCGCACCCTACGATCCGCTGGTCGGCGGCGATCTGCGGACGGAACGGCTGCTGCCCCCCTCCTCCACCCATTGGTTCGGCACCGACGATCAGGCGCGCGACATCTTCAGCCGGGTCATACATGGCTCGCGGCTGACGCTGATGATCGTGGCGCTGGTCGCGGTGATCGCCACGCCGATCGGGCTGCTGATCGGCACCACGGCGGGCTATTTCGGCGGCTGGGTGGATACCGTGCTGATGCGGATCACCGATATCGTGCTGGCCTTTCCGCGGCTGATCCTCGCCCTCGCCTTCGTGGCGGCGCTGGGGCCGGGGATCGAGAATGCGATCATCGCCATCGCCATCACCTCCTGGCCGCCCTACGCGCGTCTCGCACGGGCGGAGACGCTGACGATACGCAACACCGACTTCATCGCCGCGTCGAAGCTGCAGGGCGCCTCCTCCGCCCGGATCATCTGGGGCCATGTGGTGCCGCTCTGCATGCCTTCGGTCATTGTGCGGGTCACGCTGGACATGGCGGGTATCATCCTGACGGCGGCGGGTCTGGGCTTTCTGGGCCTCGGCGCGCAGCCGCCCAGCCCGGAATGGGGGGCGATGGTGGCGTCGGGACGGCGGTTCCTGATCGATCAGTGGTGGGTCGCCACCATGCCGGGGATCGCGATCTTCGTGGTTTCGCTCGGCTTCAACCTGCTGGGTGACGGGCTGCGCGACGTGCTCGACCCCAAGGGAGAGAAGTGATGGCGCTGCTTGAGGTGGAGAATCTCCGCATCGCCTTCCCCACCCGCCACGGCCCCGTGGAGGTCGTGCGGGGAGTGACTTTTTCGCTCGGGCGGGAGCGGCTGGGGATCGTGGGCGAATCCGGTTCCGGCAAGTCCCAGACGGGGCGGGCGATCCTCGGCTTGACGCCGCCCCCGGGCAAGGCCACGGCAGACCGTCTGACCTTCGACGGGATCGACCTGCGCAACGCCGACCAGGCCACGTGGCGGTCGATCCGCGGCGCGCGGATTTCCATGGTCATGCAGGACCCGAAATTCTCGCTGAACCCTGTCATGACCATCGGCAAGCAGCTCATGGAAACGGCGCGTCTGCACGGCGCCTCCCGGCAGGAGGCGAAGACGCGCGCCCTGTCCATGCTGGAGGCCGTGCAGATCCGCGACCCCGAACGGGTGTTCCGCGCCTATCCGCATGAGCTTTCGGGCGGCATGGGTCAGCGGGCGATGATCGCGATGATGCTCATCACGGAGCCTGACCTGCTGATCGCGGACGAGCCCACCTCTGCGCTCGACGTGACGGTGCAGATAGAGGTGTTGCGCATCCTCGACCGGCTGGTCAGGGAGCGGGGCATGGGGCTGATCTTCATCAGCCATGACCTCCGGCTTGTCTCCACTTTCTGCGACAGGGTGCTCGTGATGTATGCCGGCCGGGTGGTGGAGGAGATCGCCGCCTCGCGTCTGGCGGAAGCACAGCACCCCTATACGCGTGGGCTGTTCTCCTGCCTGCCGAAGATCGAGGGGGACAGCCACCCCCTTCCCACCCTGCAACGTGACGCGGCCTGGGCGACATGACCCCCATTCTCGAAGTGAACGCCCTCGAAGTCACCTACCGCTCCGGCATGGATGAGGTCCGCGCCGTGAAGGGTGTGAGTTTCAACGTCGCGGAGGGGGAGAGCTACGGCCTTGTCGGCGAATCCGGCTCGGGCAAGTCCACCGTGCTGCGCGCGCTCTGCGGACTGGCGCCGGTGAGCGGCGGCCATCTGCTGATCGAGGGGCGGGAAATCGCGAGTCCGCGCACCGCCGACTTCTACCGCCGGGTGCAGATGGTGTTTCAGGACCCCTATGCCTCGCTCCATCCCCGGCACACCGTGGACAGGGTACTGGCGGAGCCGCTGGCGATCCACGGTTTCGACAACCGGGAGCATCGGATAGAGGCCGCGCTGACGGATGTCGGCCTCGGCCCCGGTTTCCGCTTCCGCTATCCGCACCAGCTTTCCGGTGGGCAGCGGCAGCGGGTAGCGATCGCCCGCGCCCTCATTCTGGAGCCGCAGATCCTGTTGCTGGACGAGCCGACCTCCGCGCTCGACGCGTCCATCCAGGCGGAGGTGCTGAACCTGCTCGAACGGCTCCGCGTGGAACGCGGGCTGACCTATGTGCTCGTGAGCCATGACCTTGCCGTCGTGGCGCATATGTGCGAGCGGCTGATGGTCATGCAGCATGGACGAACGGTAGAGGAGCTGACGCGCGACGCCCTCCGCCGGCACGAGGCGCGCGAACCCTATACCCGGACCCTGCTTGCGGCCTCCGAGGGCTATACGCCCCTTGCCGCGCCTGCCTCCTGAAGGAACTGCCATGAGCCAGCCTGTCTTCGACGGTCACAACGATTTTCTGCTCCGCCTCTATCGTGCGCCGGAGCGGCGGGAGCAGATCTGGCTCAAGGGGGAAGGCCGCGGGCATCTGGACCTGCCCCGGATGAAGCAGGCCGGGTTCGCGGGCGGCTTCTTCGCGATCTGGATCCCCACCCCGCATGAAGGCGGCGGCGATGTGGACGCGCTGATGGACAACCCGCCCTATTCCATCGGCCTGCCGGGGATGGTGGGAACCGCCACCGCCCAGCATGTCGCGGTGACGGAGGCGTCGCTGCTCCTGTGGATGGAACGCTCCTCCGGCGGCAGTTTCCGCATCTGCCGTACGGTGGAGGAGATCCGCGCCACGATGCAGGCGGGCGGGATCGCCGCGATCATGCACATGGAGGGGGCGGAGGCGATTTCGGAGAGCCTCGACGAACTCGACCTCTACTATGAGATGGGGCTGCGCTCGCTCGGCCCGGTGTGGAGCCGCCCGACGATCTTCGGACATGGCGTGCCGTTCCGCTTCCCCTCCTCTCCCGATACAGGGCCGGGGCTGACGGAGGCGGGCAAGAGGCTCGTCCGGCGCTGCAACGCGTTGCGGGTGATGATCGACCTCAGCCATCTGAACGAGGCCGGCTTCAACGACGTGGCCGCGCTCTCGGATGCGCCGCTGGTCGCGACGCATTCCAACGCCCATGCCGTGACGCCCTCCGCGCGGAACCTGACCGACCGGCAGCTCGCCGTCATCGCCGAAAGCGACGGGATGGTGGGGCTGAACTACGCCACCAGTTTCCTGCGGCCCGACGGGCGGCGCGGCTCCGATATCGGCTGGGAGCCGGTTCTCGCGCATCTCGACCATCTGATCGGGAAACTGGGCGAGACGCGGGTGGGGCTCGGCTCCGACTTCGACGGCGCGACCGTGCCTGACGAGATCGGCGACGTGACAGGGATGCCCGCCTTGCAGGACGCGATGGCCGCGCATGGCTATGACGCGCCGCTCATCGCGAAGCTGTGCCATGAGAACTGGCTGCGGGTGCTGGAAAAGACCTGGGGCGGCTGAGCCACGGCCCGGGACAAGCCCGCAGCGCCTCCAACCGCACCCTTCGGCCATCGCAGAGAAACCACCGGCGTTGTGTCAGAGGATTACGCACTGAACCACGGGCATCGGCCATGGATCCTGCCTTGTGGTGCGGCTGTGGCTGTGGCTGTGGCTGTGGCTGTGGCTGTGGCTGTGGCTGTGGCTGTGGCTGTGGCGAAAAAATCTCACAAGAAAACTCCCCGCAAGACAGGATCACCGACCCTCCTGCTCCAGCCGCGCGCGCTCTGCCGCCACGGCCTCCTCCGTCGCGGTCGGCAGGCTCAGCCGGATTTCCGGGTGGATCCACGTCCCCGTCACCAGAACCGGCGGGCGGAGCCGACCCAGCCCGGCCTCCCTCGGATGCGGGAGGAGGCGGTAGTTCCATGTCCCCGGACCGATCCCGATCACGCCAGAACCGCTCGCGGTGAGCGTGGGCGCGTCCAGCGTGAGGTCATCGTTGAGCAAAACCCCATCCTTCATCGCGAATCGCGCGGTGAGGTTGGTGAACGGCGTCACGGCAAGGCGCCCCACCGGCGCGTGGCCGAGCGTGGCCGCCGCGAGATCGACACCCGCCAGACGGCCATTCACGATCGCAAGCTGCCCCTCGCCGGAGAGGCTGTTCATGATCGCGGCAGGCGTGTTGCCGACGCCGAGAAACTTCAGGCTCCCGGTCAGAGCCCCTGCAAACTCGGCTTCCCCCAAATCAGCGAAAAGCGGGCGGAGCGCCATGTCCGTCACCCTCAGGTCGCCCCCGACGGAGAGGCCGCTTCGCCCGTTCATCACCAGTTCGCCCGAGAGTTTCCCGCCATAGGCCCCGACATCCGCCAGCGTGGCGACCGCCCGCCCCCGATCCAGCGCCACATGCAGCGCCGCAGGACCGAAGACCGCCCCTGACAGCAACAGCCGCTCCACCCGCAGATCGAGCACCCCATCGGCCTTCTGCAGCCAGTCATACGCAACGGGGGCCGGAGACCAGCTCTCCGACGTCTCCGCGATCAACCGGGGCAGCAGGGCGCCCGCGTTGAAGACGGCCCCGTTCAGCGTCACGGCGAAACGCGGACGGGGACCGGCGAGATCAAGCATCATCCCCCCGCTCAACCTGTCTGCATCAAGCGACAGCACCCCCTCTGTCAGCGTGACGGCCCGGCCGGGAACCCAGTCCAGATCGCCCTCCAGCGTCACGGGCAGTCTCAGCGCCTGGGACGGCTCCCCCACAGGCTGCCCGCCCAGCAAGGCCGCTGCCCGCATCGCATCCGGGGTGGCGAGCCTAAGCCGCCCTTTCGCCCCCGCCGGTGCACCGCCGATCATGCCTTGGAACCCCAACCGCAGGGCGTCGCCTGTCAATTCCGCCTCCACCGGCACGCTATCTCCCGCGCGGAAGGCGCCGAACTCCGCCGTGCCCGCTGTGAGGGTGAGAGGCTGCCCCTCCCACATGGCCTTTACCGAAAGCCGCGCCGCGCCATGATAATCGGGCAATCGGAAATCGGCATTCACCGCATCGAAGACCCGCCGCCGCCCGTTCAGACGGTCGATAAAGGTGACGGTGCCATCCGTAAGCGCGCCATGCGCCAACGAGAAATCCCCCTGACCATTGCCCTGGAACTCCCAGTTGGCGCGACCGGCGGCATTCCGTTCCAGAAGCAGCCTCGGGCGGTCGATGATGATCCGGCTGAGCCGCACATGCCCAAGCAGGAGCGGCGCCACATCGATACCGACAAGCAATCCATCCGCCCGCATCATCGGGCCTTCGGCGGACCAACCGGCATTGGCAAGCTCCACCTCCCCCGCCCGGATACCAAGCTGAGGCCAGAGAACCGGACGGATCGGCCCCGTGAAGCGCAGGGCGCGGCCCGTTGCCTGTTCGAACTCGCGCGAGGCGATCGCCGCCACACGCTCTGACGGCACCAGAAACAGCAGGCCGACCGCAAGGGCGAGGCACAGCGCAAGCGTCAGGACGACGCGAACGAACCAGTGCAAGAAATCCTCCGGGCAATCGGTGGGCGGTCTTTATGGAGACCACGGGCGGGCGCCGCTCCGGGAGCGGCTGAGAAATGGCGGCCGCCCTGAAGGCGACGATGGAAACCGCCGCCTGTGGGCGACGACTGGGAGCGGCCGCAGCCACCGTGCGGCGGTCGTCTGGCCCGTCGCGTGGCGCACCGCAGGCAAAACCGCCGCCAGTTTCCGACGCCCTTCGGCAACCTGCGCCTTGCGGTCCGCAGGGCGGCGGAACGCAAGCACCTCAGGAGGCCACAGCACAGCGCGGCGTGGCGGATGAACGAAGTGCCCACCGCCAGGACGACGGAGAGGCCAGGTCGCGTGAAGCCGCGACAGGATGCCGACGCGGGGACCAGGTCGAAACTCCGCAACAGGCCGCAGAGACTCGCCGCAAAGCCCCGACAGGCGGTCGTCCGGCGATTCTACGGACGTCGCGAAACAGCGGCAAGGGACGAAGCGGGGCTTTTCCCGGCGTCTGCGCTGCATTATATGCGCGCGATGGCTCTGAACCCGCCCAATCTCCGCCCCGATCTCGCCCCCGCGCCGACTTTCGACGCGGGACCCCGTCGCACGGGACAACCGTCGATCGGCCTGGTGTCCCTCGGCTGCCCCAAGGCACTCGTGGACAGCGAGCGGATCCTGACGCGGCTCCGGGCGGAAGGCTATCAGATCTCGTCCGATTATCAGGGCGCTGATGCGGTGATCGTCAACACTTGCGGCTTTCTCGACAGCGCCAAGGCGGAGAGCCTCGAGGCCATTGGCGAGGCGCTGACCGAAAACGGCCGGGTGATCGTGACGGGGTGTCTGGGCGCCGAACCGGAGTTCATCACCGGCACCCATCCTTCGGTTCTCGCGGTCACGGGGCCGCATCAATACGAGCAGGTGCTGGATGCCGTGCACAAGGCCGTGCCGCCCGCGCCGGATCCGTTCGTCGATCTGCTGCCAGCCTCCGGCATCAAACTGACACCCCGCCATTTCAGCTACCTGAAGATTTCGGAAGGCTGCAATCACAAGTGCAAGTTCTGCATCATCCCCGACATGCGGGGCAAGCTGCAGAGCCGCCCGGCCCATGCAGTGCTGCGCGAGGCCGAGAAGCTGGTGGAGGCGGGGGTGAAGGAACTCCTCGTCATCAGCCAGGACACGTCTGCCTACGGGGTGGACCGGAAACACGATTTCTCTCCCTGGAAGGGCGGGGATGTGCGGGCGCATATCACCGACCTGGCCCGCGAACTGGGCGGGCTCGGCGCATGGGTGAGGCTCCACTACGTCTATCCCTACCCGCATGTCCGCCAACTTATCCCCCTGATGGCGGAGGGGCTGGTGCTGCCCTATCTGGATATCCCCTTCCAGCACGCGCACCCTGATGTCCTGCGCCGCATGGCGCGCCCTGCCGCGGCCGCGCGCACGCTGGACGAAATCGCCGCGTGGCGAAGCGATTGCCCGGAACTGGCGCTGCGCTCCACCTTCATCGTCGGTTACCCCGGCGAGACGGAAGCCGAATTCCAGACCCTGCTCGACTGGCTGGACGAGGCTCAGCTCGATCGTGTCGGCTGCTTCAAATATGAAAACGTCGCGGGGGCCCGCTCCAACGATTTGCCGGATCATGTGCCGGAAGCCGTGAAGCAAGACCGTTGGGAGCGCTTCATGGAAAAGGCCCAGGCCATTTCCGAAGCCCGGCTCGCAGCCCGCGTCGGCACGCGGCAAGAGGTGATCGTTGACGAGGTGGATGAGGACGGGGCGACTTGCCGCACCCGCTTCGACGCGCCGGAGATCGACGGAAACCTTTTCATAGATGCAGGGTTCGAGAGCCTAAAGCCGGGCGATATCGTCACGGTGACAGTGGACGAAGCAGGGGAATACGACCTCTGGGGATCGCTGGGGTAAGGCTGGTCCGCGTTTACCTGTGATCGTCTGTGGCGCGGCAGTTCCAAATCCTTGGGCTGCTAGGACGTGTTGAAAAACGGGATTCCGGTTATCGACGCTCTGTGATTCAAGGTCATCCCGACGTGGGAGAAGAGCTTGGCGCGCAACCTGATATCCGACGATGCAACCTGATATCCGACGATGAATGGGCCTTCTCGAGCAGTTCATCCAAGCCATTCGACATCTGAACGGACGTAAACCCTCCGATCATCGCCTCGCTCTGGATGGAGTTTTCTGGATAGCGCGAACCGGCGCACCCTGGCGTGACTTGCCCGAAGAGTTCGGGTCGTCGGTCTACCGCCAGTTCCGCCGCTGGACCCTGGCAGGGCTTTGGAGGATATCTTGGACGCGTAATGACCCACGCGAGGATTGCAGCGCTCTGCGGGTGATACCCATGCGCAAGCTGCGCAAGGCTGTCGACATAACCATCCACACGTTGCGCAACATGGTGAGCGGTCCTTCAAACAAGCTCAAGAATAGCCGTTGGCTGGCGACTCGCTACGACAAAACCGCAGACACTTTTCTCGGCTTCATCGACGTCGCATGCAGCAGGCTATGGTTACGCCATTTCTCAACATGACCTAGATCCGCCGTAGCGCGGAAATGCTTCGCGGCCCAAGGAGAACTAGCCCGAAATCTGCATCATTCCGTGCCGGAGTTCTCGATTTCCGAAGAACGGCCCTTCACAACTTTTCGGCAAGGCTGTCAGCGGCGGGAAATATCTCTCTTATAAAAGAAAACGGGGCACAGATGCGCCCCGTTTCCCTGTGGCATCCATCAGACCCAATAAGGCTGCAGGCCATAATGGCTCCAGACACGGGTTTCCCAATCGCGATCACGGTCCCAGTCGCGTTCCCATTTAGGGGCCGTGCGATACTGCTCTACCGTGATACCGGTCACATATCCTTCGAGTGTCGTGTCGTATTTCAACGCATTCCAAGGTATAGGGCTGTAATCTTCCCCGATGCCCAGAAATCCACCCGAACCCATGACGGCATAGGCAACCTTGCCGGATTTCTTGTCCAGCATCAGGTGGTCGATCGTCCCGAGCTTGTCACCTTCGGTATTGTAAACGGCGGTGCCATTCACATCGGCGGACGAGATCATCGGATTGGCGAGTTCGGTCTGCATTGTATCCTCCATGGATCGTTTCGGTCCATGCAGAGTGAACGCCGTTTCTCCCCCAAGGTTCCTGTCTTTTACTGCTCGCCACTTCCTCCTACGCTCGGACAAAAGCGGGGGAATGAATGGATCGTGTGGATTGTATCGTCGCAGGCGCAGGGGTGGTCGGACTTGCCATCGCGCGGGATCTGGCGCTCAGAGGCATGGAGGTTCTGGTGCTGGAACGGGAGGAGGCCTTTGGCACAGGCACATCCTCACGTAATTCCGAAGTCATCCACGCGGGCATCTATTATGAACCGGGCAGCCTCAAGCAGCAGCTCTGCCTGCGGGGGCGGGAACTGCTTTACGCCTTCGCCGCGGCGCGGGATGTGCCCCATCGCCGCTCCGGCAAGCTGATCGTCGCCACCGATCCCGCGCAGGAGCCCGCTTTGGCCGCCGTCGCCGCAAAGGCAGAGGCGGCGGGCGTTCCCCTTCGCCATCTGAGCGGGGAGGAGGCCATGGGGCTGGAGCCTGCGCTCTTCTGCACGCAGGCGCTTCTGTCGCCGGAGACAGGGATCGTGGACAGCCACGCGCTCATGCTGGCCCTTCTGGGAGAAGCCGAAGCGCACGGAGCAACGCTCGTCACCGGCACGACGGTGCGTGCGGTACGCCGGGAGGGGAACGCCTTTATCGTCACGACGGAAGACGAATCGGGGCTGTTCGAGCTCTCCGCCGCCCGTTTCGTCAACGCAGCGGGGCTGGACGCGTCCCGTCTGGCACAACAGATAGACGGGCTGGCCGACGTGCCCCAGACGCGCTTTGCCCGCGGCAGCTATTATGCCCTCCCCGGTCGGCCGGTGTTCCAGCGGCTGATCTATCCCGTGCCGGAGCCGGGCGGGCTGGGGGTTCATCTCACGCTCGATCTGGGGGGTGCCATGCGCTTCGGCCCGGATGTCGAATGGATTCCGGAGGTGGACTACCGGGTGAACACGGAACGGCGGGCGCATTTCGAGGCGGAGATTCGCAAATACTGGCCCGGCCTGCCACAGGATGCCTTGTCACCAACATACTGCGGCATCCGCCCCAAGATTGCGGGCCCGGGTGAGGCTGCTGCGGATTTCCGCATAGATGGCCCCGCCGCCCATGGCATCCCGAACTTGGTGACGCTCTATGGTATCGAAAGTCCCGGCCTGACGTCCTGCCTCGCCATAGCCGACAACGTGGCAGGGCAATTGGGCTGACACCGCCGGTGGGACCGCCCGCACGGCCTAATGGGCTGCTGAAAAAGGCTTTTTGGGCTGTGTTGGAGCGGACATCGTTCGCAATCTGACGAAATCCAGCCGGAAATCTATACTTCCGGTCGTTTCCGGGCCGATTTTCCGATTTCCGGCACATAGGAATGACACTTCAGGACTTTTCAGCAGCCCGCGCTGCGCAGATCGACGGATGGTCGGATTCAGGGAGGTCAGATCAGCAGAGCGACCGGCTGGCGCGTGAATACCGGAGCGACAAGCCTGCACTCTTGTAGGGGCCTGCGGAGAGCCGAACGAGCAACGAGAGGCCCTGCGCCGGAAAAGGCAAGAGGGTGGCACTCCCGGCGGCACACGGGCGGCTGGCCTATGGCTCAGGCTTGGAAGACCGCGAAGACTCCAGCCCATCTGCGCCGATGATCCCTGGGCCCTGCCGGCCCGCGGCCGCGAGCCGGCAGGGTGCCCATGCCCGCCGCGACCCAGAAGGCGCGCCAATCCCCGCCGCCACCTTCGGTCGAGCTCCCCCCGCATCCATAGGCAAGCGAGCCGCAAAGACATCGCCCTCTTTTTCACCCTGAGCGGGCCAGCTTGCAGAGGCTGGCTAAGTATTTTCCCCCTCCATGGCCATGTCTCGCCGGATCGAACGGGGCCCGGCCTGTCGAATTGCCCTATCATCCTGATGAGACCGAATTGCCTCCCCGCCCGACGCCGGACTGTTCCGCCAGAGGAGTGGCGCAGCATCGCGCTGACAGTCTGCGGAAAAGCCTCGAGTGTTGTACCGATCTTCCCAACATCGGGAAATCGGTCCTGGAAGGGTCCAAAATAGGTATATCTCCGGCCGGATTTCCGGATTTCGGAAGATTCCCCTCCCGCGCCAATCCTTCTTCTGCATCTCGCCAGACTCCCTCCAAGAGCAGGCCCGATGGTACTGTTCATGAGCGCGTGTCAACGGCTCGTGCCCGCTCGGCCCACATCGGCTGACCGGTGCGGTCTTGGCGGACGGAGCATTTCTAGTCCGCCGGGAACGCCTGAGAGCATCAGCATCAGAGCATCAGAGCCTTGTTGCAAGTCAAATGCTGCTTTGGGGGCCGGTCAGGAAGAGGGCTTCGCCCCCCCCTGCCCGACACCCCAAGGATGCCCGCCCCCGTAAAATCCGATCAGGACCGCCGCTTTCGCCGGTTGGGGCGCGCGCCTGCACGACCTGCGGTCGAGCGACCGGAGGCGGCAACGGCAGCCTCCGCAGCTTCCTCCACCACCGACTGCCGGGCCAGCGGATCGTCCGCCACGGCAAGCTCCACGGCCTCCAGCCGCTTAACCTCGTCGCGAAGGCGGGCGGCTTCCTCGAACTCCAAGTTCTCGGCTGCCTTGCGCATCTGGGTGCGCAGCGCCTCCAGATGGGCCGACAGATTGCCGCCGACCATCGCCTTCTCCACTTTCGTGGTGATGCGCGACTGGTCGGTATCGCCTTTCCACAGCCCGGCCAGCACGTCCTCCACGTTCTTCCGAACGGTCTGCGGGGTGATGCCATGCGCCTCGTTGTAGGCGACCTGCTTCTCACGCCGCCGCTCCGTCTCCCGCATCGCGCGCTCCATGGAGCCGGTGATGCGGTCGGCATACATGATGACGCGCCCCTCCGCGTTCCGCGCCGCGCGTCCAATAGTCTGGATGAGCGAGGTCTCCGAGCGCAGGAACCCCTCCTTGTCCGCGTCCAGAATGGCCACCAGCCCGCATTCGGGAATATCCAGCCCCTCGCGCAGCAGGTTGATCCCCACCAGAACGTCGAACGCGCCGAGCCTGAGATCACGCAGGATCTCGATGCGCTCGATCGTGTCGATGTCGGAATGCATGTAGCGGACACGGATGCCCTGTTCATGCAGGTACTCGGTCAGATCCTCCGCCATCCGCTTGGTCAGCACGGTGACGAGGCTGCGATACCCCGCCTGCGAGACGCGCCGCACCTCGTCCAGCAGGTCATCCACCTGCATGGTGACCGGGCGGATCTCCACCTGCGGATCCACAAGCCCGGTCGGGCGGATCACCTGCTCCGCGAAGACGCCGCCCGCCTGCTCCATCTCCCACGCCGAGGGAGTGGCGGAAACGAACACCGATTGCGGGCGCATCGCATCCCATTCCTCGAACTTCAGCGGACGGTTGTCCATGCAGGACGGCAGACGGAAACCATGTTCCGCAAGCGTGAACTTCCGCCGGTAGTCCCCCCGGTACATCCCACCGATCTGCGGCACCGTGACGTGCGATTCGTCGGCAAAGACGATGGCATTGTCGGGAATGAACTCGAACAGCGTCGGCGGCGGCTCTCCCGGCGCGCGGCCCGTAAGATAACGGGAATAGTTCTCGATGCCATTGCAGACCCCGGTGGCGTCCAGCATCTCCAGATCGAAGTTCGTCCGCTGTTCCAGCCGCTGCGCCTCCAGCAGCCGCCCCTCGGCGACAAGCTGGTCGAGGCGCTGGCGGAGTTCCTTCTTGATCCCGTCGATCGCCTGTTTCAGCGTCGGACGCGGCGTGACGTAGTGGCTGTTGGCATAGATACGGATCTGCTTGAAGGCGTCGGTCTTGGCCCCGGTCAGCGGATCGAATTCGGTGATCGATTCCAGTTCTTCCCCGAAGAAGGAGAACCGCCAGGCCCGATCCTCAAGGTGCGCCGGCCAGACCTCCAGACTGTCGCCCCTGACACGGAACGACCCGCGCTGAAACGCCTGATCGTTGCGCCGGTATTGCTGCGCCACCAGTTCCGCGATCACCTGCCGCTGGTCATAGGATTGCCCGACGACCAGATCCTGCGTCATCGCGGAATAGGTCTCGACCGAGCCGATACCGTAGATGCAGGAAACGGAGGCGACGATGATGACGTCGTCGCGCTCCAGCAGCGCCCGGGTGGCCGAGTGGCGCATCCGGTCGATCTGGTCGTTGATCTGGCTTTCCTTCTCGATATACGTGTCCGACCGGGGAACATAGGCTTCCGGCTGGTAATAGTCGTAATAGCTGACGAAATATTCCACCGCGTTGTCGGGGAAGAAGCCCTTGAATTCCCCGTAAAGCTGGGCGGCCAGCGTCTTGTTGGGCGCAAGGATGATTGCCGGGCGCTGCGTCTCCTCGATGACCTTGGCCATGGTGAAGGTCTTGCCCGTGCCGGTGGCGCCCAGCAGCACCTGATTGCGCTCTCCCCCGTTCACCGCCGCCGCGATCTCGGCGATGGCGGCGGGCTGGTCCCCGGCCGGCGAGAATTCCGTATGCATGACGAAGGCGCGCCCGCCTTCCAGCTTGGGACGGGTCAGCACGTCGAAGCGATTCATCGGGGCATTGGTGTTATTATGGGGCATGAACGGACCTCCGGCGACCGGCCTCTCACATTTGATCTGTTTTTGTTCCCGTTCAAGGGGGCAACCTCCCCTTGCACAGCGGCGCTGGTTTTTCCATAACGAAGCCACATCACGGAGAAGGCCATGGTCGCGCGCATCTACAAGCCAGCCAAGACAGCCATGCAATCCGGCGTCGCCCGGACAAAGCGCTGGATTCTCGAATACGCCCCTGAAAACGCGCGTCAGATCGACCCGCTCATGGGCTGGACATCCAGCGACGATACCCAGACCCAGGTCCGCCTGCGCTTCGACACGCAGGAGGAAGCGGAGACCTACGCCCGGGAGAACGGCATCGACTACATCGTGCTTCCCGTTCATGGCCGGAAGGCCAACGTCCGCGCCATGGGATATGGCGAGAATTTCGCCACCAACCGCCGGGGCGCGTGGACGCATTGAGCCCATCCGCGGCGGCGGATGTCTGGCTGGAGCGGCGGGAGCCGCGCCGGGCGCCGCCGACGGATGCCCGCTCTCCGGCTGATGTGGATTATGCCCGCGTCATCCATTCGGCGTCCTTCCGGCGCCTGCAGGGCAAGACGCAGATCCTGAGCGTGGGCGATGGCGATTTCTACCGCACCCGGCTGACCCATTCGCTGGAGGTGGCCCAGATCGCCGCCGGGCTGGCCCGGCAGCTCGCCCGCTCCTTCCCGGACCACCCCGCCAGCGCCATCCTGCCGGAACGCAGCATGATCGAGGCCATCGGCTGCGCCCATGACCTTGGCCACCCGCCCTTTGGCCATGGGGGAGAGGTCGCGCTGAACTACGCCATGCGCGATGCGGGCGGGTTCGAGGGCAACGGCCAGACGCTCAGGATCGTCGCGCGGCTGGAGCATTTCTCCGACCGTGCAGGCGCGAACCTGACGCGGCGGACGCTGCTCGGGCTGCTGAAATATCCCGTGGCCTACAGCCGGGCGCTCAACCCCGCCCTCCGCCCCGCGCTCCAGCCGGGAGAGGGCAAGATCCGCACGCTGGACATTGCCGCCTCCACCCCGCCGAAATGCTATCTCGACAGCGAGGCGGAAGTGGTGGACTGGCTGCTCGCGCCGCTGTCGGCGGCGGAGCGCGCGGTCTTTACGGCAATGGAGCAGCCGGTGGGCAGGCATGGGCGAAGCCTGCACAAATCGCTCGATTGTGCGCTCATGGATGTGGCGGATGACATCGCCTACAGCATCCACGATCTGGAGGACGCAATCACGCTCGGCCTGATACCGGAGGGGCGGTTCCGGGACGGGCTGGCCATCGCGGATTGCCGCTCGCTTTGCGCAGATGCGCCGGCGCGTGATGCCCTGATCCGTGATCTTTACGAAAGCCCGCGCGCGCGGAAACGGCGGATCGGCGAGCTTGTCCACCATTTCATCAGCGCCGTGCATTACACCACCACGGAAGCCTTTGCGGATCCGCTGCTGCGCTATCGCGTGGCGCTGCCGGAGGCGGAAGCGACCTTTCTGCGCGCCCTGACGATGCTGGCCTTTGACGAGGTGATCTACAGCCCGTCCGTTCAGCAACTGGAGTTCAAGGGGCAGGGGATGGTGATGGCGGTGTTCGAGGCTCTGGCTTCCGATCCCGCACGCCTCCTGCCCCGCGACTGGCTGATCCGCATGGAAAACGACGGTCGCGCGATCTGCGACTACGTTGCGGGCATGACCGATGCCCACCTGCTGCGCACCTATGAGCGGCTGTTCGCGCCCCGGATGGGATCGGTTTTCGACCGGATCTAGGAAGCGCCTTTCCTTGCGGGCCCAACGGCTGGGTGGTTATCTCCGCTCGGTCCTTCCTTGCATATCCGAGGGCTGATCGGACATCGCCGCACAGTCATTCCGCGCTGCCCTGCGGCCACGATGAGACGAGACTGCGTCGGGGCGCAGGGCGTGGCGATCGCCGGATAGCGTCGATAGACCCGGATCACCGGACCTCGGATCACGAACCCGCTTTCTGTCGCCGGCAGCTTGCACAGTTCCCGGACGGCCTCAGGCGGTTTCCGCCGAAGGACTGCGCCTCCGGCAGGATGCAAAACCCTCCGGGAAGCTGCGCGAAAAGGCTTTCTGAACTCCGTCAGGGCGGAAATCGTTCGCGATCTGACGAAATCCAGCCGAAAATCCAAATATTCCGGGTCAGTTCGGGGCGGATTTTCCGATTTTCCACGACCTACAGCTTCAGAACTTTTCAGCAACCTGCCAGAGCCATCCAGCCCCGGGGTCCGGCAAATCGGCATGAAAGCATCGGAACGGTGCCAAGATGAGCGCTCCGAATGAACCTTGTTCTGCCGCAACGGCTGCCGGAGAACCTTTTGCCGCAGCCCCTAACAGGCTGCTGAAAAAGTCCTGACGTGTCATGCCCATGTGCCGGAAACCTGAAAATCGGCCCGAAAACGCCTGGAAATATATGGATTTCCGGCTGGATTTCGTCAAATCGCGAACGATTTCCGCTCCGACCGAGCCCAAAAAGCCTTTTTCAGCAGCCGGCTAATCCACGCGGAACAGTTTGAGCCGCGCCGTGGCCCCCCGCTCCAGTGTCAACCGTGAGGGCGCTATGCCAAGCGCTTCGGCCAGCACCCTCGTCACGGCGGCATTGGCCCGCCCATCCTCCGCCACTTCGGTCACCGCGATGCGAATCGGTCCCTCCTCCGGCACCGTCAGGCCTGGACGGCGGGCACGCGGGGTCACGCGCACCTCGATCCGCGCGCCTTCAACCACCAGATGCGCCAGTTCACCGCGCGCCATGGCCCCTCTCCTCTTGAACCGTCTCGGGTGATCGCCGACATCTGTCCCCGGATCAAGGAGATACCCATGCCGGACGCCAACCCCGCCGCTCTCGACTTTCTGCTGACCCGGCAGTCTGTCTCCGCCAAGACGCTCCGCCTGCCCGTGCCCTCCCGCGCGGAAATGGAGACGATTCTGACCGCCGCCGCCCGCGTGCCCGATCACGGCGGACTGGCCCCGTGGCGGTTCATCGTGCTGGAGCGGCCGGCGCTGGAGCGGCTGGCCGGCATCGCCGCGGCGCGGGGGGCAGCCCTCGGCTATGATGCGGAGAGGATCGGCAAGGGCGAGGGGCAGTTCGCCCGGTCGCACCTTGCTGTCGCGGTGATCGCGAGCCCGGTGGCCAGCGAGAAGGCCCCGGAGGTGGAGCAGACCCTTTCCACCGGCGCGGCCTGCGTGAGCCTTGTCAATGCGGCGCTCGCCTCCGGCTGGGGTGCCGCATGGATCACCGGCTGGCCCGCCTTCGACCGCGGCTTCGGGGACGAGGCGCTGCATCTGGCGCCGCAGGAATGGGTGGCGGGCTTCGTCCATCTGGGAACCCCCGGCTCCGCCGTGGCGGATCGTCCCCGGCCCCCATTGGACCGGATCGTCACATGGGTGGCGGCGTGATCTTCACCGATCTCTTCCGCGCCCTGTCGCAACTGGGCGACCGCAGGTTCCAAAGCGTGTTCTGGCGCGGCATCCTCATCACCCTGCTGGTGTTCCTGGCGCTGGCGATGGGAGTGTTCTGGCTCATCGACCATTTTGCGCCGGAGAGCTTTTCCCTCCCGTGGATCGGACAGGTGGGCGGGCTGAACCTGTTCCTGTCCTGGGCGGGCGTCGTGGTGATGATGGCGCTGTCGGTCTTTCTGATGGTGCCTGTCGCCTCCGCCGTCACCGGCTTCTTTCTGGAGGAGGTGGCCGACGCCGTGGAGGCGCGCTACTACCCCGGCCTGCCACCAGCCCGCGATGTGCCGCTGCTGGAGATGCTGCGCGATTCGCTCGGCCTGTTCCTGCTGGTGATCGTGCTGAACCTCGGCCTGTTCGTGGTCTATCTGTTCACCGGCCCGCTGGGGCCCGTGCTCTTCTGGGTGGTGAACGGCTTTCTGCTCGGGCGGGAGTATTTCCAGCTCGTTGCACTCCGCCGCGTGAGCGAGGAGGAGGCGCGCATCCTGCGCACCCGCCACTTCGGCCAGATATGGCTCGCCGGAACGCTGATGGCCGCGCCCCTCACCGTGCCGATCGTCAATCTTTTCGTGCCGGTGATCGGAGCCGCCACCTTCACCCATCTTTACCATCGGCTGACGCGCGATGCGGGCTGACTATTCCCCGGCAGCTGGCGGGTTCATGCGGTGATAGAAATCTATGTCGCGGATGGAAATCACCCCCGACATGATGATCCCCGCGACCACGATCCACAGCCCGATGGTGATGAGCGTCGTGAGCTTCGCCTTGCGCCCCACGGCCGCGTCCGAGGGAGCGGAGGCGGGGGTCCCCGGCTCCACATGGCCCGCATCCGCCTGACTCTTCATGCCGATCGGCAGGATGACGAGGAACACCAGAAACCATATGACGGCGAAAAGGACGACTGCCCCGGTGATGGTCATCAGACCTGCTCCAGCTCGATCAGCGTTCCGGTGAAGTCCTTCGGGTGGAGAAACAGCACGGGCTTGCCATGCGCGCCGATCTTCGGCTCCCCGTTGCCCAGCACGCGGATGCCCTGTTCCAGAAGACGGTCCCGCGCGGCGAGGATGTCATCCACCTCGTAGCAGATGTGGTGGATGCCTCCCGCCTGATTCTTGTCCAGGAACCCCTGGATGGGAGAGTTTTCACCCAGCGGGTGCAGCAGTTCGATCTTTGTGTTCGGCAGCTCGATGAAGACGACCGTCACGCCGTGATCGGGCTCGTCCTGCGGGGCGCCGACCCGCGCTCCCAGCGTATCCGCATATTGCGCCGCGGCCGCCGCGAGATCCGGCACCGCGATGGCGACATGGTTGAGACGTCCAATCATTTTCGCAATCTCCCTCCGCTCCGCCCGGTTTATGGGCGTTGCACCCCGCCGTCGCAAGGGCGGACGCTCCATTAACCATGGGGTGAGGAATTCCTCCTGGAATGGGTGTAGAAAGATGGAAAGGAGAATCGCATGGCCCTCCTCACCTTGAACCGACCGCCGCTGCTCGCGCCCAGGCGCCCGCTTACGGGCCAGACGGTGCTTGTCGTGGCGCCGTCCGTCACGGTTTTCGCAGCGCTGCAACGGGCGGGCGCGCGACTGCGTCATGCGGATGGACACGGGGCAATGCTTCGGCATCTGGCAAGCTACCGGCCGACCTTTGTCATCGTCGATATGGCGGAGGGGGTCGAGGTTCTCCGCGACGCCGTGCGGTTTCTTCCCGGCCAACGCAGCCTCATCGCACTTGGGGACCGGGGCAGCCGCGCCGCCGCGCTGGAAGCGGGGGCCACCGGCTTCCTTACTCTGCCGGTGACGGAGGCCGCCCTGCTGAGCCTGCTGCTCGGCGGGCTGTGGGGCGGCAATGTGATCCCGTTTCCGCAAAGACCGCCTCCGATGGATGTGCCGGCGGTGTGATCGTCGGCCTTGCAGTGCGGGAAGGCGCACAGTCCGCGCAGGTCGATGGAGAACCGATACCCGAGCGGCGCCATCCAGACTCCACCCGAACTCGCGAAGCGCGGCCCGCGATAGCGCCATGCTGTTTTCTATGGCCAGTTTCTGTGGCCAGCAACGCCGGTCCAGAAACAGCCGTAGAACGAACGCGCCATCAGGCACCGGGGGGAATGCCGGGCGCCCAAGAAAGCACGCGGAGTCCCCGCTCCTGCAACAGTGAGGGTATTCGCCGCAAAATCCGCTCCGGCGGAGCCTTCAGAACAGGTCGAGCAGACGCCGAAGGTAATCCCGCTCCAAGTCGGGGCGCTCCTGCTCTCCTGAACGGCGGCGGAGTTCGTTCAGGATATCCTGCGCGCGGCGATAGACATCGTCTCCCTGAAGCATGGAATCCTGCGTTCCGATGCCGCGGCCGACTTCTCCCGGCCGACGGCCCAGCGGATCACGCTGCCCATTGGGATCGCCCGAGCCGAACTGGTCGCCGCCGCCGCCTTCGCCCGGTTGGCCCTGCTGCCGGTTCTGCGCCATGGCGTCGCCAAGGTTGCGCATCCCTTCGCGCATGCTTTCCATCGCGTCGGCCTGCCGGTCGAGCGCCCGTCCGTTGTCACCGTCCCTGAGCGCCTGCTCCGCTTCGTCCATGGCGCGGCCCGCACGGCCAAGCGCGTCACGCCCCGCCTGCCCTTCGGGCGTGCCCAGCCCCGGAAGCCCGCGCTGCATCAGCCCGTCGAGCTGGTTTCGCAAGCCCTGCTGCCGGTCGGCAAGGCTGCCGCCCTGACCGGGACCGCCGCCTTGCCCCTGACCCTGTTGCCGACCCTGACCCTGACCCCGGCCTTGGCCCTGCCCGGGTTGCTGGCCCCCCTGTCCCTGCTGGCCCTCTCCCTGTTGGCCCTGTTGGCCCTGTTGGCCCTGGCCGGGCTGCTGGCCCTGCATCCCCTGAAACGCCTCGTCGGAAAGGCCCTGCTGTTGACGGAGCGTTTCGGCCAGATCGCGCATCGCCTGCTGGCCGGGGCTGCCCTGTCCGCCCTGGCCTTGCGTGACGCGCATGTTCTCCATCATCCGCCGCAGCTGGTCGAGAAGCTGCTGCGCCTCCGCCATCCGGCCCTCCTGCATGAGCTGCTGGAGCCTGTCGAGCATCTGCTGAAGCTGATCGCCGGTGATCTCCTGCCCCTGCTGATCCTCGGCCGTCTGGCGGTTCGGGTCGTTCTGCTGCTGCTCGGCAAGCTGGCGGATGTAATCGTTCATCGCCTCCTGCAGCTCCTGCATGAGCTGGGCGATTTCCTCGTCGCTGGCGCCGTTGCGGATCGCCTCGGACAACCGGTCCTGCGCGCGTTGCAGCCGTTCCATCGCGTTGTTGAGATCGCCGTCCTCCAGCAGCACCGCGATATCCCAGAGCGCGGCCGCCACCTCGTCCCGCGTTTCGGCGGTGAGCCCCTGCGAAACCCCGGTTTCAAGCTGCCGCATGGCGACGCGAAGCTGGAGGTAGGCCCGCTGGTTGCGGATGAACCCCTCGGGCCGGTTGGTCACGGCGCGGAGCACCTGAAGGGACCGCCTCCCGTTTTCCCGCGACCACAGCAGGTCGCGCCGGTTCTCGATCAGTGCCGCTGCCAGCGGATCGAAGAACCGCCGCCCAGGCAGCACGATGCTGCGAGCCTCCGCCGCGCCGGTCTGCCCGGCCGCATCCTGCACCGTCAGACTGATCTTCACGGGCAGGTTGGCCCAGGGGTGCTGGGAAAAGTTCTCGGCCAGCGTCTCGGTGAAATCCGCACGGCTGCCGGTGATCGGCATGGGGAGATCCACCACCAGCGCGTCCCGTGGCTCCGGCTCCGCCGTCAGGCCATAGCGCCGGTCGAGCGCGGCTGTGTCCAGCTCCATCCGGGCCTGCCCGGCGGTAACGCCGTAATCGTCATGCGCGGTGAAGGGCTGGCGCATCGCGCCATCCGCCTCGCGCCCGATGGGGCCGGAAAGCTCCACGCTGGGCGCGCGGTCCGCAATGGTCGTCACGTCCCATCCCGCGCCGCGCGGACCGTTTATGTTGAGCCGGCCAGAGCGGGTGATGGTGAATTCCTGGCTGGGGGCAGAGGCGCTGTCCACCATGCCGGTCCGGCCGGATACCGTTTCATCGACCGTAAGACTGCCTGCCTCGCCGTAAAGACGCAGCACTACCTTGCTGCCGACCGGCACAGAAAGGTCAGATTGCCGGATGTCGTTGAGATAGAGCGTTGGCTTGCCGGTATAGTCGGGCGGCTGGATCCAGCCCTCCCACGACGGGCCGGAAGCCACGGCCCCGCCCCCCGGCAGCTGCGCCAGATCCGCGACGGAGGCCACCCGCCAGACGGAGCCGAACATCAGCCCCACCACCAGCGCGGTGAGCGCCACATAACGCAGCGCATAGGGATCGCGGCGGGTGACGTTGAGATCGGGATGCACCGGCTTCGCGCCCCGCGTGCGCTCCGCCATGCGGGCCAGATGCGCCCGCCAGACGCGCTGCGCCGCCTCGTCCCCCTTGCCGATGGCGATATGGTCGCCGAGAGCGGAGATCGGGCGGCCCGGCAGGGTGGCGTCCAGCCGCGCCGCGGCCTCTGCCCGGCTGGGCCAGCGGAACCGCCGCGCGCCCAGCGCCGCCGCCGCGACGAGGCCCACGACGATCAGCACCGCGCCCGCCCAGGCAACCTCGATGCTCACCGCATCCAGCACACCGAAGAAAATGATCGCGAGCGTGGCGAACAGGATCACCGGGACCGGCCAGAAGGCCTGCGTCAGACGTTCGGCCACCAGCCCCCAGCGCGTCAGACGCAGGGGCCATTTCAGTCGGTCGAGCGCTGCGGCAGGGTCACGATCCTGTGCGGTCATACCTCATCCTGGGGGCTACGGCACGCGACATGCGTGTCAGAGCCACTCGGGAATGGTATCTCGCGCAAGGATTTCGTCAAAGTCAGGTCTTTTGCGGATGACGGCGAAGTGATCGCCCTGCACCAGCACCTCGGGGACCAGCGGCCGGCTGTTGTATTCCGACGCCATCACCGCGCCATAGGCCCCGGCGGAGCGGAAGGCGATCAGGTCGCCGGGCGCGAGCGGCGGGAGCGGCCACTGACGAGCAAAGGTGTCGGAGGTCTCGCAGATCGGGCCGACCACGTCATAAGGCGACGAGGCAGCGCCCGCAGCAGCCTCGGTTACCGGGACGATATCGTGATGGGCCCCATACATCGCGGGGCGGATCAGGTCGTTCATTGCCGCATCCACGATCAGGAACTCCCGTTCCTCGCCTTCCTTCACGTAGATGACCTCGGAGACGAGCAGCCCCGCATTGCCGGAGATGAGCCGCCCCGGCTCGATCTCGATCTCGCAGTCCAGATCGCCGAGCGTCCTTTTCACCAGCGCGCCGTAGTCGAACGGCAGGGGCGGCGCCTCGTTGGAACGGGTATAGGGGATGCCCAGACCGCCGCCCAGGTCGAGCCTGCGGATATGGTGCCCCTCCGCCCGAAGCTGCCGCGTCAGATCGGCCACCTTGGCGAAAGCGGCCTCGAACGGGGCAAGGTCGGTGAGTTGCGAGCCGATATGCACGTCGATCCCCACGACCTCTATCCCCGGGAGGGAGGCCGCCAGTGCATAGACCTCCGACGCACGGGAGATCGGGATGCCGAACTTGTCCTCCTTCCGGCCGGTGGAGATCTTCTCATGCGTATGGGCATCGACATCGGGATTGACGCGGACGGTGACCGGAGCCTGCACCCCAAGCCCTTCCGCGATACGGGAGAGCGCGCGCAGCTCCGCCTCGCTCTCCACGTTGAACTGGCGGATGCCGCCCTCCAGCGCGAGTGCCATCTCCTCCCCCGTCTTGCCGACGCCGGAGAACACGATCCGCTCTCCCGGCACACCCGCCGCCCGCGCCCGGCGATACTCGCCGCCCGAGACCACATCCATCCCCGCACCCAGATCGCCCAGCAGCTTCAGCACCGCGAGGTTGGAGTTCGACTTCACCGAGAAGCAGACCAGATGCGGCAGCCCCGCCAGCGCCTCGGTGAACAGCCGGTAGTGCCGGGCCAGCGTCGCGGCGGAATAGACGTAGAAGGGTGTACCGACAGTGCGGGCGATGTCGGGAATCGCGACATCCTCGGCATGGAGGATGCCGTCGCGGTAAAGGAAATGGTCCATGGCAATACTCCCTTTCAGGCCGAGGGTTTCAGCCAAAGCCTCTAGCGGATCGCCGGGAGCGAGGGAAGGCCGCGTTCCGCCCGTCGATGCGGATGCCGGTTGAACGAGGATGCCGCTCCACTCCGCTGGCTCGCCGGCCGGGGTGCCGGCGTGCCGCACTGC
Source organism: Haematobacter genomosp. 1 (assembly GCF_002196855.1). Classification (GTDB taxonomy): domain Bacteria; phylum Pseudomonadota; class Alphaproteobacteria; order Rhodobacterales; family Rhodobacteraceae; genus Haematobacter. The sequence goes on from NZ_NIPW01000029.1 coordinate 29,938, forward strand.
GGCAGGAGGAAAGCCGCGAAGGTCAAGGGGCGAGGATCCGTCCGCTGGCCGCAGAGCGCCGCGGCGACGCGAAACAGCTCCGCCGGCCAGACCATCTGCCTGTCCGTCCTGCCTGTCCGTCCTGCCTGTTACAAGGCCATCCGGCTACAAGGCAGATCAGAAACCCTGCATATCCCCCACGCGCGGCGGCGGGAGGTAACCCCCCAGCGGCCCAGCGGCCCAGCGGCCCAGCGGCCCAGCGGCCCAGCGGCCCAGAATGGGCGAGGGCATAACCGGATCACGGTCAAGGGGGGAGACGCGGGCGGCGGGCGGCACTATGTAGAAGGGAAACCGCGAGGCATCATGTTCCTGTCCGTCTTCGACGTCTTCAAGATCGGCATCGGCCCCTCCTCCTCCCATACGATGGGGCCGATGGTGGCGGCGGGGCGGTTTCTCGATCTGCTCCGCGGCTCGCCCTTCCGGCCCGTGGCGCTCAGGTGCAGCCTGCACGGGTCGCTGGCCTTCACCGGGGTCGGCCATGCGACGGACCGGGCGGTGATCCTCGGGCTGGACGGATTTCTGCCCGCGACCTATGACGCGGATCACGCCGAAGCGGCCCTCGCCCGCATCCGCGAGACGGGCGAGGTCTCACCCCCCGGCCTGCCGCCGCTCGGCTTCCGGCCCGAGCACGATCTGGTGTTCGACTACGGCGCGCCGCTTCCCGGACATCCGAACGGCATGACCCTTTCCGCCCGCGATGCACAGGGAGATACGCTCGTCAGCGAAACCTACTACTCCATCGGCGGCGGCTTCGTGGTGACGCCGGAGGAACAGGCGGCTGGACCGGGCGGTGCCGCGCGGATCAGCGTGCCCTATCCCTTTGCCAGCGCGGCGGAGATGCTGCAAATGGCTGCGGCCTCCCGCCTTTCCATCGCGGAGATGAAACGGGCCAATGAACGCGCCGTCCACTCCCGGCGGGAAGTGGAGGACGGGCTCGGGCGCCTGTGGACGGTGATGTCGGGCTGCATAGACCGGGGGCTGGCGACCGAAGGCATCCTGCCGGGTGGCCTGAACGTGCGGCGCCGGGCGCCCGCCATCCATGCGGCGCTGCTCCGGGAGCGGGGGCTGAACATCGCGCCGCCGCACACCGTCAACGACTGGATCGGCTGTTACGCCATGGCCGTGAACGAGGAGAATGCGGCTGGCGGACAGGTGGTGACCGCACCCACCAACGGCGCGGCGGGCGTAGTGCCTGCCGTGCTGCGCTACTGGCTCGACCATGTGCCGGGGGCGAGCGCGTCGCGGATCGGGGATTTCCTGCTGACCGCCTCCGCCATCGGCGGGATCGTGAAGCACAACGCCTCCATCTCCGGGGCGGAATGCGGCTGTCAGGCAGAGGTGGGCTCGGCGGCGGCGATGGCGGCAGCGGGGCTTGCGCAGGTGATGGGCGGCACGCCGGAGCAGGTGGAGAACGCGGCCGAGATCGCGCTGGAGCATCATCTCGGCATGACCTGCGACCCGGTTAAGGGGCTGGTTCAGGTGCCCTGCATCGAACGGAACGGGCTTGGCGCGATCAAGGCCGTCTCCGCCGCGTCGCTGGCGCTCCGGGGCGACGGGACACATTTCGTCCCGCTGGACGCCTGTATCGAGACGATGCGTCAGACAGGCGCGGACATGAGCGACAAGTACAAGGAAACCTCGCTGGGGGGCCTCGCCGTCAACGTGCCGAACTGCTGATCAATTGCGCTTGAGGTGTTCATCCAGACGGGGCAGGATTTCCACGAAGTTGCAGGGCTTGTGGCGATAGTCGAACTGATGGACGAGAATCTCGTCCCAAGCATCCCTGCAGGCCCCCGGGCTGCCGGGCAGAGCGAAAAGATACGTGCCCCCCGCCACACCTCCGCAGGCGCGCGATTGCACCGCGGACGTGCCTATCTTCTGCATCGAGACGATGGTGAAGACGGTGCCGAACGCCTCGATCTCCTTCTCATAGACGTCGCGATGCGCCTCCACCGTCACATCGCGGCCCGTAAGGCCGGTGCCGCCGGTGGTCAGGATCACGTCGATCCCCTCATCCGCGATCCACTCCCGCAACCGGTCCGTGATGGCGGCGCGGTCGTCAGGCAGCAGGCCGCGCGCGGCAAGCACATGCCCGGCCGCCGTGATCCGCGCGGCCAGCGTGTCGCCGGAGCGGTCCTCCGCCGCGGTCCGCGTGTCGGAAACGGTCAGCACGGCGAAACGCACGGGAATGAAATCGGTCATTTTCCCTCCAGCCGGGATTGCAGAAGCAGCAGGTCCGACCAGCTTTCCCGCTTGCAGGGTGGGTTGCGGAGCAGGAAGGCCGGGTGAAACATCGGCAGGGCCGGCCGCCCGAACACCGTCTGCCAGTTGCCACGGAGCCGGGTGATCCCCTTGCGCCCCAGCAGCGCCTGACAGGAGATATTGCCCATGAGGACGAGGAAATCCGGGTCGGCCAGCGCCACATGCCGCTCCACGAAGGGTAGCATCATGGCGATTTCCTCCGGCGAGGGATCGCGGTTCTGCGGGGGCCGCCAGGGCAGGATATTGGTGATGTAGAGCGCCTTTTCCACATCGGGCGCGGCGCGGCCCATGCCGATGGCGCCGAACATCAGGTCGAGCAGCCGCCCCGCACGCCCGACAAAGGGCAGACCGCGCTGGTCCTCCTCCCGTCCCGGCGCCTCGCCGACGATCATCACCCGCGCGCCGGGCTGGCCATCGGCAAAGACGAGGTTCCGCGCGCCTTTCTTCAGTTCGCAATGGCTGTAGCCCGCCATGGCTTCCCGCAGCGCGGCAAGGTCGGGCGCGGCGGCGGCAAGGGCGCGGGCCTCGGCCACCGGATCGCCGGCGCTGTCCGCTTCGGGTGGCGGAGCTGCGGCGCGGCCCGGG
>NZ_NIPW01000030.1 GCF_002196855.1 Haematobacter genomosp. 1
TTAGCGCAACAACGCCATGCCCGCATGTCGTATGCGGGCTCTCGTCTTTACGGTAATTCCTAAGACTGCAACGCCCGCACGCGGCGGCGATAGTGCCGCGCGCGGGCGTTGGATCAATCCGCCGCGAGGCGTTGGAGATAAGCACCGTAGGTGTTCTTGGAGAAGCGTTTGGCCTGCGCGAGCAACTGGTCGCGTGTGATCCAGCCAGCGGCGTAGGCGATCTCCTCGGGACAGCCGCTTTGCAGGCCCTGCCGCTCTTCCAGCGTCCTGACGTAGTTTCCCGCGTCCAGAAGGCTTGCATGCGTGCCGGTGTCGAGCCAGGCGAAGCCGCGCCCCATGAGTTCGACCGACAGCAGGTCGTCGGCAAGGTAGCTTTCCAGCAGCGTCGTGATTTCAAGCTCCCCCCGCTCCGAGGGCTTGACGTCCCGCGCCCGCGCGGAGGCGGTGCCGTCAAGGAAGTAGAGCCCGGTGACCGCGTAGGAGGACGGCGGTACCTTCGGCTTTTCGATGATCTGGGTCACGCGCCCGCCTTCGCCGAAGCCGACAACGCCATACCGCTCGGGATCGGCAACGCGGTAGCCGAAGACGGTGCCGCCCTTTTCCTTCTCATCGGCAGACCTGAGCAACTCCTGCAGACCTGCGCCGTGAAAGATGTTGTCGCCAAGCACCATCGCCGAGGGAGCTCCGGCCAGGAACTCCTCCGCCAGCAGATAGGCCTGCGCCAGCCCGTCCGGGGAGGGCTGGACGATCCACTCCAGGCTCACGCCCCATTGCGAGCCGTCCCCCAGAAGCCGCTGAAACTGCGCCTGATCGTCCGGCGTGGTGATGATCGCGATCTCGCGGATCCCGGCCAGCATCAGGCAGGTGAGCGGATAGTAGATCATCGGCTTGTCATAGACCGGCATGAGCTGCTTCGACACCCCGATGGTGATCGGGTAGAGCCGGGTGCCGGAACCGCCCGCCAGAACGATACCCTTGCGTGCCGTCATCTCAGGTCTCCAGTTGCTTGAGAACAGCCGCCAGCCCCTGCCGCCAGTCCGGCCGCGGGATGCCGAAACCGGCCGTGAGGGAGGAACAGTCGAGCCGCGAATTGGCCGGCCGTCGCGCCGGCGTCGGATAGGCGGAGGTAGGGATGTCCGCCACGTCCACCTTCAGGCCGGCCTGAAGGAAGATTTCGCGCGCGAAGTCGGCCCAGCTCACATCCGGCGCGCCGGAGAAGTGATAGGTGCCGGTTTTCCCCGGATCGGCGATCAGTCCGCGGGCCATGACGATCAGCGCATCGGCAATGTCGGCAGCAGGTGTCGGCCCGCCGACTTGGTCCGCCACGACGGTCAGTCGCTCCCGCTCGCGCCCGAGGCGCAGCATGGTCTTGACGAAATTCGCCCCATGCGCCGAGAAAACCCATGAGGTCCGCAGGATCGCAGAGGTGCCGCCCGCGTCGCGGACACCCTCCTCCCCCTCCAGTTTCGTGCGTCCATAGACGCCAAGCGGTCCTGTCGGGTCGTCGGGTTTCCAGGCCGCCGTGCCGTCGCCCGCAAAGACATAATCGGTCGAGACATGCAGAAACGGCAGCCCGCGCCCGGCTGCGGCACGGGCCATGGCGGCAGGAGCGGCGGCATTGACGAGGCGCGCCGTCTCCTCCTCCGCCTCGGCCTTGTCCACCGCGGTATAGGCGGCGGCGTTGATGACGGCATCGGCTTCCGCCTCCCGGATCGCGCGGGCCGCGCTCTCCGGGTCGGTCAGGTCAACCTTGTCGCGGGGCAGGGTGGTGATTTCCAGAGCGGCGCCCGCGCGGTCCTGCAACTCCGTGGCGAGCTGCCCGGTCCTGCCGATAACCAGAAGCCTCACGCCTTGGTCCCCAACCGCTGACCAACGCCCGCGCGATCCTGCAGGGCCTGCCACCATGGCTTGTTGTCGAGATACCACTGCACCGTCTTCTCCAGCCCCTGCTCCAGCGTGACGGAAGGGCGCCAGCCCAGTTCCTCGCGGATACGCGAGGGGTCGATGGCGTAGCGCAGGTCATGGCCCGGACGGTCGCTCACAAAGGTGATGAGCTGCTCATGCGGAGCGCCTTCGGGATGCTTCTCGTCGAGAATGCGGCAGATCATGCGCACGAGGTCGATGTTCTTCGCCTCATTCTCTCCGCCGATGTTGTAGCTGCGTCCGATCTCGCCCTTCTCCACCACCAGAAGCAGTGCATCGGCGTGGTCCTCCACGTAGAGCCAGTCGCGGACATTCTCCCCCTTGCCATAGACAGGGATCGGCTCTCCTGCCAGGGCCTTCAGGATGACGACCGGGATCAACTTTTCCGGGAAGTGGAAAGGACCGTAGTTGTTGGAGCAGTTCGTCATCACCACGGGCAGGCCGTAGGTCTCGTGCCAGGCCCGGACCAGATGGTCGGACCCCGCCTTGGACGCCGAATAGGGACTGTTCGGGGCATAGGGCGTGTCTTCGGTGAACTTGCCGGTCTCCCCCAGAGTGCCGAAGACCTCATCGGTGGAGATGTGGTGGAAGCGGAAGCTCTCGGGGCGCCCCTTGTTCGTCCAGTGGGCCCGCGCGGCTTCCAGCATGTTGAACGTGCCGGTGACGTTGGTTTCGATAAAGTCCTTGGGCCCGTCAATGGAACGGTCCACATGGCTTTCGGCGGCAAGGTGCATCACTGCATCCGGGTCATGGGCGGCGAAGATGCGGTCGAGCGCCTCCCGGTCGCGGATGTCAGCCTGCTCGAAAGTATAGAGGTTCGAACCCGACACGCCCGCCACGTTGTCAAGGCAGGCGGCATAGGTCAGCGCGTCGAGATTAACGACCTCATGGCCCTGTGCCACGGCCCGGCGCACCACGGCCGATCCGATGAAGCCGGCTCCGCCGGTCACCAAAATCTTCATCGATCTCACTCCGTATAGGGGAACGGGCTGTCGAAATCGGCAAAGGCGGGCGCCGCCGCATCCTTGGCCGAAAGCACGGCGTCATCCTGGGAGATTCCCCAGTCGATGCCGATGTCGGAATCGTTGAACCGGACGCCGCCGTCGCATTCAGGCGCGTAGTAGTCCGAGCATTTGTAGAACACGAGCGTATCCGGCTCCCGCGTGACGAAACCATGCAGGAAGCCTGCCGGGATCAGGAGCTGACGACCATCCTCGGCCGAAAGCTCCACGCCCACCCATTTCCCGTAATGCGGTGAACCCTTGCGGACATCCACTGCAACGTCAAGGATCCGGCCCTGAAGCACGCGGACCAGCTTCGCCTGCGCATGGGGCGGACGCTGGAAATGCAGGCCGCGGACGGTCCCGACCTGGCGTGAGAGGGACTGGTTGTCCTGCACGAAGGGGGTGGAGATCCCCAGATCGGACAGGGCCTTGAGGTTGTATGTCTCGGAAAAATAACCGCGGTCGTCGCCAAATCGCTTGGGGGTGATGATTACGACCCCGGGGAGGGCCGTCTCCTCGATCTGCATCCCTGCTCCGTTCCTTTTCACGCCTCCCCGCTTCATGCCTAGCAAGTCGCGGCAGGTCTGTCACCGGCCAAGACGCGCCAGAAGGGGCCAAGCTCATGTCTTGACAGCGGGAACCGTCGTTCCAGATCGCATGAAAAAGGGCAAACGCCGAAGCGTCTGCCCTTTCCCGCTTACGTTTGCACGAAAGCTCAGTTCGTGGTGGTCGTGGTGCCGCGGCGGCTGTCGCTGCTGTCGTCCGCGATCAGAGCGACGACGGCAACGGCGGCTGCGATGGCGGCGATGGTGCCGACGCCACCCATGCTGCCGGTCTCACCGACGACGACGACGGGCTCCGGCTCCGGGATCGGCGCAGCAACGGAGCCGGCGAAGCTTGCGACGGTGCTGGACAGCAGGATCGCTCCGGCCGCAAGTGCGGAAACAGTCGATTTCATCATTTTCTACCTCTTGGGTCGGCTAGCGTGTAATTCACGATCAGAAGATAGCATGGCCCATGGATTTTCCAAACGCAATCAATCCTTGAGCTGACGAAGCTCGACCCACCCCAGATAGGGCGAGACCCACTGCCGCGAGCCGCGTATGACGCCGGAATCGTCAATCCAATAAGCGTTTTCGAAGGAAATGTCTTCGCTCGTGCAGCGTTCGATGATGTGCCGGGTGGCGAAACTCCGCTCTGCCACGACAAGATTCTCCCGCCCGATGTTGCCAAGATCACACAGGAAGGAGCGGCCGTAGGACTGGTTATCCCCGTCGATGTAGAACATCCGGCGCTGGTGCTGGCCTGCGCCTGCGGAAATGACGGCGCGGGACGGCACGTCGGCGGACATCAGATCCGCTCCGGCGAGGCCCCGAGTCGCGACGAGCACGCCCTCCCTGAAGGCAAGCGTGGATCCATCGCCGGACACATAGGTATCCACCCCCGCATTTCGCCCGGCGAGGGCGAGGAGCGCATTGCCCCCCGTCCGCTCGACATGGGCGGAGATGAGAGGCGTTTTCTGTTGCGCGAGCATTGCCTGCGTGACCTGGGGCATAGGTGTGGGCTGGGGACGGTCGCCCGCGCCCATGACCACGTCGCGAAGCAGGGTGCGTGAATCCTGAAGATCGCCGCAACCGGCCAGCGTCATGAGCGCAAGCCCGATAGTGGCGACGAGCGCCTTTCGCATCAGCGCCATACCTTGCCCCATTGCTGTTCGAGCCGCTCCTCATGCATGCCGCGCACCGTGTCATAAAGCCGGCCCGTCACGCCGAGACGTGCTCCGCCATCGCGGTTGATCGGGCGGATGGCGGTGGAATAGGCCTGCTGCGTCGGCTGGCCGAGCATCCAAGAGATCGGAATGGTGAGGGTGATGCCCTTGTCGAACGATCCCTCGCCGAAATCCTCCGACGAGACGTTGGTGAAGGTGGCAAAGGCGCCCACACGCCAGCCGTTCGCGAATTCACGCTCCAGCGTCAACGTGGTGCCCCAGTCGCCCGCCAGATAGCGGCCCACGTCGATTTCCGCGCGGTAGCCGCTGCCGATATCGTAATAGGCCGAGACATGGCCGGTCACGACATCATAGTCCTGAAAGCCGAAGTAACCGTCGAAGTCGCGCTGCTTGACCCAGTTCAGCTCCGCGCCGAAGGCCAGGCGGCTCCCGACGGGCGCCCAGAGTGCCTCTGTCGAAATGCCGCCGAACATCTGCTCCAGATAGCCGAAGGTGACACGAGTGTAGATCTCCTCCGCCGGATGGCGATACCAGGCCACCTGCAACCGCTCGATACGGGGATCGCCGTATTTGTCATATTCCGCCTGATCGGAGCGGACATGCGGCAGGCGCGAGTTCGACACGCGCTCCACGCTGTCCAGGTTGCCGATGATCCGCTTGGAGACAGCGCCTGAAAACGTCAGGCCGGGCAGGAGATCATACTCCGCCGCCAGCAAGGCGTTCAGGTCGGCCCGCACCGGCTGATCGGGGTCGAACCAGCTGAACACCGCATTCGGGCCAAGCGACCAGCGGAATTTCGGATACAGCCCCTCGCCCCAGACGGTGCCTTCCGCCACGGCATCGGTCGTCTCGCCGATTGCGGTCCGCGCGAGAAGGCGATTCGATCCGTCGGGCGCGTTCTCCAGCGCCTCGATATCGCTCCGCTTGAAGGTGACGCGCGCGGCGGGGATGCCGCGATTGACCGGCTCGATCTCGAACGTCTCGATGGAGGCCGGAAGGGTGCGGGTCATCGCGCGGGCGGCGCGACCGATGGCCTGCGGTTCCTGATCGAACTTGTTGTTCCGCAGCCGGAGCCGCGCCGTCTCCGCGGTGACGGAGAGCGCCTCGACATGCATGCCGTCCGCGGCCAGAACCGTCTCCAGCCGGTCTCTCAGCGTCACTGCGGCTTCCGGGTTCTGCGCCCATTCACGGCTCCACGCCTCCGGGCGGGAGACTGGATCGGGGCGCGCCACCACCGGCAGCGGAGCGGGTTCGGTCGTATTGCGGTTCGGCGGGTTCTTCGGATTGAGCGCGAGCTGAAATGTCAGGCCGAACTCGCTGCCATACATGTAGTAGGCGCCCAGCCGGATATTCTCGCTTGCCTGATATTCGGCGCCGAAGTTCCAGTCGGACTTGCGGTCGAAGACATCGCTCTGCTCCGATTCCAGCACATAGGCGTCGGAGGAATACTCGACCTTGAAGCCCAACCTGTCGTTGGCCTGCCACTCCACGCCCGCGAAGGGCGACATCGGCCCCCGGAACCAGCGATCCGGTTCGAACTTGCCGCCCGTGCCGCTGAATCCGCCGGGCCGGTCGCCAAAGGGCGAGCCCAGGTCATGCCCGGTGCCCAGCCGCCCCCAGCCCAGACCACCCGTGACCTTGAGGCCGGGAATGACGGTCTTGGTCAGCGCGACATATTCCCCCGAGAACACCCCCGTTCCCGCGAGATCCTGAAACCCGATGGTCAGCGAGGGCCAGTAGCCCTGCTCCCTCAGGGGGGTTAGCCGCAGGTCGAAGCTCCGGTCGTAAAAGGTGTCGTAGCCCGCGTAGTTGAAATCCCGCGTCTCGCTGTAGCGGAAGGACGCGCCCAGCCACGGCAGAAACTGAAAGCTCAGCGTGCCACGCGTGATGCCGGAGAAATGCCCGATGCCGAGCGTGAATTCCCCATCCGGCATGGCCTCGCCCGTGGGCATGTCGATCAGGCCGGCAACGCCGTTCATGTTCATCGTGGGGGAAGGTGTGAGCGCGGGCGAGGGCAAGAGGGTCTCGGCGGAAAGCGGCGCGGCCACGGCGCAAAGCGCGAGGACAGAGGCCACGGCGCGCCCGGGGCGCCTGTCTCGTCTGAAGGGTGGTGTCATCTGTCCCCGGCCTGTTGTCGCGGTGTGTCCGCCTGCTCTTTGATTGCAGCAAGGCTAGCCGCAGTCACCGCCAGTCACAATAGCGGGACCGACGAAACCCGGCGCAGGTGGCAACTCGGTGCCGTTCCGGCGCAGCGGATCAGAGACGGAAGTCGTCGGTCGCGCTGATCAGTTCCGCGGCGATGCCTGGTTCGGAGAGCGCATGGCCCGCCAGGGGGATCATCCGCAGGTCCGCGCGCGGCAGCCGCTCCGCCAGCCGCCAGGCGGAGACAGGCGGACAGACCATGTCGTACCGCCCCTGCACGATCCGGGTGGGGATATGGGCAATGCCTGCCGCCCGGGCAACGATCTGATCGTCCTGTTCCAGAAAGCCGCGATGGGTGAAGTAGTGGTTCTCGAGCCGCGAGAAGGCGCGGACATAGTCCGCCGGCCCGTCGCCCATCACCGCAGGGTGGTCGATGCTTGCCAGAGCATTCTCCCACCCTGCCCAGAGCCGGCCATAGGCCACTTCCTCCTGCAGGTTTCCACTGAACAGGCGCCGGTGGTAGGCCGCGATAAGGTCGCCCCGCTCGCTCTCCGGGACGGCATTGGCGAAACGCTGCCACAGATCGGGGAAGAACCGGCCCGCCCCGCCGCCATAGAACCAGGCCAGTTCCGCCTGCGTCATCAGAAACACGCCGCGCAGCACCAGCGCGCTCACCCTCTCGGGATGGGCCTGCGCATAAAGCAGAGCGAGTGTCGCGCCCCAGCTTCCGCCGAAGGCCATCCAGGCGTCGATATCCAGCGCTTTGCGGATGCGCTCGATATCGCCGATCAGATGCTGCGTCGTATTCGCCTCCACGCTGGCGTAGGGGCGGGAGCGCCCGCAGCCCCGCTGATCGAACAGCACGATGCGATAGACCTGCGGGTCGAAGAACCGGCGCATCATCGGGCTGCACCCGCCGCCGGGACCGCCGTGGAGCACGATCACGGGCTGACCCTCAGGGTTCCCGCATTGCTCCATGTAAACGACATGGCCGTCGCCCATTTCGATCATGCGCTGGTCGAACGGGTCGGTCGGAGGGTAAAGCGTCGCCGGGGGGCGTTTCGGGGATGCGGTCCTGTCCATGAGGGTACTATATAACCGTCAGGCGGGCGCTGCCTATTCCGATTGCGCGAAAGGACAGGGGATGACGACGGAGACCACAGTCGATGCCACCGAAGTCGCCAAATTCGAAGCCATGGCGGCGGAATGGTGGGATCCTGATGGTAAGTTCAAACCGCTTCACGGAATGAACCCCTGCCGACTCGACTATATCTGTGCCCAGATCGCCGCGGAATTCGGACGCGACAGGAACGAGCCGCGCCCTTTCGCGGGGCTGAGGCTTCTGGATATCGGCTGCGGCGGCGGACTTCTGTCCGAGCCGATGGCGCGGCTCGGCGCCGATGTGGTGGGCGCGGATGCGGCAGCGGGCAACATTCCGGTCGCGCGGGTGCATGCTGCGCAGCAGGGACTCCCCATCGACTACCGTCATACCACGGCAGAGGCGCTCGCTGCCGCAGGGGAGCGGTTCGACGTCGTCCTCAACATGGAGGTGATCGAACATGTCGCCGATCCCCTCGCCTATCTGACCGCCTGCCATGATCTTCTGAAACCGGGCGGGCTGATGATCTGCTCCACGCTGAACCGCACCGCCAAGAGCTTCGCCCTTGCCATCGTCGGCGCGGAATGGGTTCTTCGGTGGTTGCCGAAGGGGACGCATGACTGGCGGAAGTTCATCACGCCCGAAGAACTCGGCACCCTGATCGCGGCCGCGGGAATGACCCAGGTGGATCGCAAGGGCATGGTCTTCGATCCGCTGCGCCAGAGATGGTCGCTCTCTCCGAGGGATCTCTCCGTAAACTACGTCACGGCGAGCACGAGACCGCTCTGAAAGCGCCCATACGCAAGGTCAGGCTGCTGTCGCTGCCATTGCAGACGATCGCACAAGGCCACGGAGCCGAGCCGCATAGGGTCGGAACAAAGGACTCGGAACAAAGGACAAGGAACCGGACATGCGCGGATAGGGCCGATGCTTCCGGGCCGATTGACCGCGGTCACGGCTGCAGCGGCGCTCAGCTGCAAGACGCGTCAACTCCGCCAGTTGGATAGGAAACGGTTCAGCCCGCGAGGCGCATTATTCTTGATCTTCGCGCCCCGGAGTCCCCCGACCGGAACCCTGCCTTCTGTCCCCGACCGTCAGGCCGCGCGTTTGCCGGTTTCCACGGGCCTTCCGGTGAAGGTCTTGTCGCCCACCCGAACGACGACCTTGCCGTTTTCGAGCATCTTTATGAACATTCCCTGCACGGAAATGCAGCTTCCGATGGTGATGGTGCGCAGCATGGCTTTCTCCTCCCAAAGCAAGACCATTGCGGTCCGTTAAGGATATCTCATGAACGGTCTTAAATCATCCCGCAAGATTAACTCCCGCGAATGTGTTGATTCTATGCCGCAACCACCTAAAGGATGATTAACGGATCGACCGATCGGAAAGAAATCAAAGCCAGTCGCGCAGGATAGGGATCAGGGGAATATCGGCGGGCGGCATGGGATAATCGCGGAGCGCATCGGCCCGCACCCACTTCAGCACCTGCCCCTCGCGCGCCTCGGGGATACCACGCCAGCGGCGGCAGGCGAAAAGCGGCATGAGCAGGTGGAAATCGGCATAGGAATGGCTGGCGAAGGTGAGCGGCGCAAGGCAGCTCTCCTCCGTGTCGATGCCAAGCTCCTCATGCAGTTCGCGGATGAGGGCCGTCTCCGGTGTTTCCCCCGGCTCCACCTTGCCGCCCGGAAACTCCCAAAGTCCGGCCAGTGACTTGCCGGGCGGGCGCTGCGCCAGGAGCACGCGCCCGTCACCATCCACCAGCGCGACCGCTGAAACGAGAACGACTTTCACGAGCGGTAGTCGGCGTTGATGTCGATATATCCGTGGGTGAGATCGCAGGTCCAGACCGTCGCCTTGCCGCGGCCCAGTCCCAGATCGACGGAAATCGTCAACTCCTGATTCTTCATGTAGGCGGAGGCGGCCTCTTCGCTGTAACCCTCCGCGCGAAGGCCTTTTTCCGCCAGAAGCAGGTCTCCGAATCGGATGGCAAGCAGATCCCGATCCGCTTCCGCCCCCGATTTGCCGACCGCCATGACGATCCGGCCCCAGTTCGCATCCTCACCCGCCACGGCTGTCTTGACGAGCGGGGAATTGGCGATGGCGAGCGCCACCTTGCGTGCATCCGCGTCATTGGCGGCACGGGTCACGCGGACTTCGACGAACTTCGTCGCGCCCTCACCGTCACGGACCACCTGTTTGGCGAGGTCGAGCATCACGCCCTGCAACGCCTTCTGGAAGGCGCGGGAGCCCTTGCTGCGCAGGTCCCGGATTTCGGCGGCAGTGCTCTGCCCCGTGGCCGCGACGATCAGCGCGTCGGAGGTCGAGGTGTCGCTGTCCACGGTAATGCTGTTGAACGTGCCATCGACATGGGCGCTCACCATGCGTTGCAGCGTGGCTGCGGGGATTTTCGCATCGGTGAAGATATAGACGAGCATCGTCGCCATGTCGGGCGCGATCATGCCCGATCCCTTGGCGATCCCGGCGATGCGGATCGTGCCGCCATCCCCTTGCACCTCGGCCATCGCGCCCTTGGGGAAAGTGTCGGTGGTCATGATGGCACGGGCGGCGTCGGCGATACCGTCCGCCGACAGCGCGGTTTTCAGGTCCTCCAGCGCGGCGGTGATCCGGTCATGCGGCAGCGGCTCGCCGATCACTCCTGTGGAGGAGGAGAAGACGCGGGACACAGGCAGGTCGAGCGCCGTGGCAACCCCGCCTGTCACGCTGTCCACCGCGTCCTGACCGCTCCGGCCGGTGAACGCATTGGCATTGCCGGAGTTCACGATGATCGCGGCCCCGGCCTCCTGCGCGATGGGGCCGGAAAGCTTTGCCTGACAGTCCAGCACCGAAGCCGCGCGGGTGGAAGATTTGGTGAAGGCCCCGGCGATGGACGTGCCGGGGGCCAGCCGGACCAGCATCACGTCGGTCCGGCCCTTGTAGCGCACACCGGCCTCTGCGGCGGCGAATTCCACACCCGCGATGACGGGCAGCGCGGGAAAGGCCGCGGGCGCGAGGGGAGAGACGGGGAGCTTCTTCTTCTTCGCGGTGGAAACGGCGTCTTCGACCCGCTCCACCGCCTCGCCTACCGCGGTTTCCAGCTTCTTCTTCAGCTTGGCGACCTTGCCTTCGGCCTTTTTCGCCTTGGCCTTCCAGTCCTTCGCCATTCCCGTCTCCTCGCGCCGCTGGGCTGTTACTCGTTCAGCAATGTCTGATTGCGAAGCACGGACGGGTCAATCCCTTCGGTGCGCTCAATCTTGGCCGATTCGGTGGCTTTCGCGAGTTCCGCCTGAACGGCGGCCTGCTGGAGCTGCGTCTCGATCTGCGGACGAACCTCGTCCAGCGCGGGAACGGCGGCGTCGCGCACTTCCTCCAGCTTGATGACATGCCAGCCGAACTGGGTCTGGATCGGCTGGGACACCTGTCCGGGTTGCAGGGCGGACACGGCTTCCTCGAATTCCGGCACCATCATACCGGCCCCGAACCAGCCCAGATCGCCGCCATTGGTCTTGCCGCTGGGATCCTGGGTCTTTTCATTGGCGACCGTGGCAAAATCGCCGCCGTCCGCGATGGCCTTCTCGACGGCCTTCGCCTCATCCTCCGTGGGAACGAGGATATGGCGCGCGTGATATTCCTTGCCCGGCTCCACCTTGGCATATTGCTCGTCATAGGCGGCCTTGACCGCCTCTTCCGTCACCGCCGTCGCCGCCACGCGCTCAAGCGCGGTCCCGGCAAGGAAGGCCCGCTCCGTCGCGCCAAGGCCGATCTCCTCCCGCTTCGTCAGCTTGCCCTCAACGCTGTCGGCCAGAACGGTCTGCTGCACGAGCTGTTCGATCAGCCCGTTCATCAGAACGTCATCGGGAAGCTGCTGGTACTGCGCGGGCAGACCCTCCTTCACCACGAGCAGATCGCCCATCGTGATATTCTTGCCGTTCACCGTCGCGACGACGGTTTCAGCGGTCACATCTGCGGCAGCAGCAGGGAGCGCCAGTGCCAGCGTTACCGCCGCGCTCATGCAGAACTTCGCCATTTTCGACATGTCGGATGCTTTCCTCGCAGAAGCCGCGACCCCTCGCGGCGTTGACAGTTGAGCGGGCGACCCTTACATCGCCCAAGGATTCATGGCACCGGCGCGACCGGGGCGTCCCTGTCCATTGCCCTTCCGGAGCCGTTCCGTGGGTGGTTCTAGGCAAGGCATCCCGCCCGGGCAAGGCCGGTGGCCACACGATGACGTGGGCCAAGCGGAGAAAACATGCTGGGGCTGGGTAAAATCGCCAAGAAGGTCTTCGGGACCCCGAATGATCGCAAGGTCAAGGAAGTTCGCCCGCTCGTCGCGCGGATCAATGCGCTGGAGCCTGAGTTCAAGGCTCTCTCGGATGAGGGCCTGCGGGCCAAGACGGTCGAGTTCCAGGACCGATACGCCAAGGGCGAAAGCCTGGACGACCTGTTGCCGGAGGCCTTCGCCAACTGCCGAGAGGGCGCGCGCCGCGCTCTGGGCCTGCGGGCCTTCGACGTGCAGCTCATGGCGGGCATCTTCCTCCATCAGGGCAATATCGCGGAGATGAAGACGGGTGAGGGCAAGACCCTCATGGCGACTTTTCCGGTTTATCTCAATGCCTTGGCGGGTCGCGGTGTGCATGTCGTCACGGTGAATGACTATCTGGCCAAGCGCGACGCGGATTGGATGAGCAAGGTCTACGGCACGCTCGGCCTGACGACCGGGGTAGTCTATCCGTTCCAGCAGGATGCGGAGAAGCGCGCGGCCTACAAGGCCGACATCACCTATGCCACGAACAACGAACTGGGCTTCGACTATCTGCGCGACAACATGAAGTCCTCCATCGAGGAGATGGTGCAGCGCGACCATTTCTTCGCCGTGGTGGATGAGGTCGACTCGATCCTGATCGACGAGGCGCGCACGCCGCTCATCATTTCCGGCCCGTCTCAGGATAGATCCGAACTTTACAAGACCATCGATGTGTTGATCCCGGAAGTGCAGCCCGAGCACTTCACGCTGGATGAAAAGCAGCGCACCGTGGTCTTCACGGAGGACGGCAACGAATTCGTGGAGCAGCGGCTGCACGAGATGGGGGTGCTGCCGGAGGGCCAGTCGCTCTACGATCCCGAATCGACCACCATCGTTCACCACGTCACGCAGGGTCTCCGGGCGCACAAGCTGTTCCAGCGCGACACGCATTACATCGTGCGGGACGGCGAGGTGATGCTGATCGACGAATTCACTGGGCGGATGATGAAGGGACGGCGGCTTTCCGAAGGGCTGCACCAGGCCATCGAGGCCAAGGAAGACGTCCAGATCCAGCCCGAGAACGTCACGCTCGCCTCCGTGACCTTTCAGAATTACTTCCGGCTTTACGACAAGCTCTCCGGCATGACCGGCACGGCCGCGACGGAAGCCGAGGAATTCGCCGAGATCTACAAACTCGGCGTGGTCGAGGTGCCGACGAACCGGCCCATTCAGCGGATCGACGAACACGATCAGGTCTATCGCACCGCGCGGGAGAAGTTCGACGCGATCGTCAAGGCGATCCGTGAGGCGAACGAGAAGGGCCAGCCCGTTCTGGTCGGCACGACCTCCATCGAGAAGTCGGAACTGCTGTCCAGCCTGCTCAAGAAGGAGGGTATCCCGCACAACGTGCTGAACGCCCGCCACCATGAGCAGGAGGCTATGATCGTCTCCGAGGCCGGCAAACTCGGCGCGGTGACCATCGCCACGAACATGGCTGGCCGCGGAACGGACATCCAGCTTGGCGGCAACGTCGAGATGAAGGTGATCCAGGCGCTGGAGATCGACCCGGAAGCGAACCCGGACGAGGTGCGCGCCCGGATCGAGGAGGAGCACGCCGCCGAGAAGCAGAAGGTGCTGGAGGCGGGCGGGCTTTACGTTCTGGCGACCGAACGTCACGAAAGCCGCCGGATCGACAACCAGCTTCGCGGGCGGTCCGGCCGTCAGGGCGATCCGGGCCGGTCGTCGTTCTTCCTGTCGCTGGAAGACGACCTGATGCGGATCTTCGGCTCCGAACGGCTGGACTCCATGCTCCAGAAACTGGGGATGAAGGAAGGCGAGGCCATCGTCCACCCCTGGGTGAACAAGTCGCTGGAGAAGGCGCAGGGCAAGGTGGAGGCCCGCAACTTCGACATCCGCAAGCAGCTTCTCAAATATGACGACGTGATGAACGACCAGCGCAAGGCGATCTTCAGCCAGCGCCGGGAGATCATGTCGGCCAATGAAGTGGCCGAGATCGCGGAAGACATGCGCCATCAGGTCATCGAAGATCTGGTGGATACGCATCTTCCGCCGAAAAGCTATTCTGATCAGTGGGACATGGCCGGTTTCCACGATGCGGTGCAGACCCAGCTTGGCCTCGACCTGCCGGTAAAGGACTGGCAGGAGGAGGAGGGCGTCGATCAGGAGGTGGTGCGGGAGCGGCTGGCGGAAGCCTCCGACGCCTTCACCGCGGAAAAGGCCGCAGCCTTCGGCGACGAGACGATGCGCAGCATCGAAAAGCAGGTGCTGCTCCAGACCATCGACGCGAAGTGGCGGGAGCATCTGCTGACGCTCGAACATCTCCGTTCCGTCGTCGGCTTCCGGGGCTATGCGCAGCGCGATCCGCTGAACGAATACAAGACCGAGGCGTTCGGCCTGTTCGAATCCATGCTCGAATCCCTGCGCTCCGAGGTGACGGCCAAGCTCGCCATGATCCGCCCGCTCACGCAGGAGGAGCAGGCGGAGATGATGCGCCAGCTCATCGCGCAGCAACGCGCCGCCCAGCCCGCGGCCGTGCCTGAACTGGTTACGACCGCCGATGACGCGCCGCTCAATCAGGCGGAACCGGCCCCGGTGAGGGTGGAGGCAAGCGGCTTCGATGAGGCCGATCCCGCAACCTGGGGCAATCCCGGGCGCAACGATCCTTGCCCCTGCGGATCGGGCGAGAAGTTCAAGCACTGCCACGGTCGGTTCATCTGACCGGCATCTGCCCGCGTCCCCTGAACGGGTCGCGGGCGTCAGGGAGATTGCCGTGCCCCCCTTACGCCGTCCTCTGCTGGCTGCAGGTGTCGCCCTTCTCCCCGGCGGGGCTTGGGCCTGTGCGCCTGTATTGACGCTCACCCCTGCCGCGCCGGCCTCTGTCAGCGTGACGGTGGAGGCGGATTGCGCACCCGATACGCGCATCCTGATCGCGCAGGATGCCTTCGTGGTTACGGAGCGGCTGGACGCGAGGGGGCATTTCTCGGGCGTTTATCCCGCGCTCTCGCCGAGGGTGGAGATCACGGCGAAGCTGCCCGATGCGCCCTTCGTTCTGGCGGAGATCGAGGTGCCGACAGCCACGGCCTACAACCGCTTCGTTTTGCAGTGGCTGGGGCCGGGAGAGCCGGAACTGACGGGAGCCGGCCATTACGGCACCGCGGATGTGGCCTTCCCGCTGCGCGCGCTTGTCCTGTCCGCCCGTGCGTCGGACAGCCTCGCGCCCGAGGTGGTTCTGCCGGTCACCCCCGAGACCTGCGGCCGCGACCTCATCGGCGAGACGCTGGTGATCCGGCGCGGCGACATCGAGCGCCGCGATCTGACGGTGAGCCTTCCCGCCTGCGACGCCGTGGGGGAGAGGCTTCACCTGCGGGGGCTGGCTGACTGAAGGCGAGCTATGCCTGCGGTATCGCCGCGCCAGGCTCTGTGGCTGGGCGGCCTGCTGAAACGCGATATCCACGTTGAAACCCGGAAATCGGTTCTGTCACGAGCCGTAATGTGCGGTACCCGGGGCGATCTCCAAAACCGCGCCACACCGGAATGCTCTTTCAGCGGCCTGTTAGGGTACTCCCCGCCCAGCGGCCCCACACTGCCGGTTTGAACCTGGCGGCACGATTATGGCGGAAGATACCGCTTTACACGCAGGGGAATCTGCGGGCGTCGCATCACTGGCAGAGTGCTTAGAAAGGCTTCCAAGTCCGTGTGGGAGTGGAGATCGTGTGCAATCAGACGACATCCAGAATCTACCATTCCGGGGCTGATTTCCCGATTTCCGGTCCATAAGCCATGTCACCTCAGAACTTTTTCAGCCGCCTGCTAAAGATACCCTGCGGCGCGAAAACTCACCTCCCGCGCCTTGCCGATAATGAGATGGTCGTGCAGCGTCAGCCCGAGGACCTGCGCCGCGGCGGCGATCTGCGCCGTCACCGAGATATCGGCATCGGACGGCGTCGGATCCCCCGAGGGGTGGTTGTGCACCAGGATCAAGGCGGAGGCGTTCAGTTCAAGAGCCCGCTTCATCACTTCACGCGGATAGACCGGCACGTGATCCACCGTGCCCCGCGCCTGCTCCTCATCCGCGATGAGCGTGTTCTTCCGATCAAGAAACAGGATGCGAAACTGCTCCGTCTCCCGGTGCGCCATTGCCGCCCGGCAGTAGTCGAGAAGCGCGCTCCATGAGGACAGAACGGGGCGATGCATGATGCGGCTTCGCGCCATGCGATGCGCTGCCGCCTCCACGATCTTCAACTCCTGCATCACAGCCTCTCCCACCCCCTCCACCGCTTTCAGCCGCGGCAGGGGCGCGGAGATCACGCCGTTGAAATCGCCGAAGGCAGCCATCAGCCGATGTGCGAGCGGCTTTACATCCTGCCGGGGAATGGCACGGAACAGCACAAGCTCGAGCAGCTCGTAATCCGGGATTGCCGCGGCGCCGCCCGTCATGAACCGGTGACGCAGACGCTTGCGATGATCCCGGATATAGGAGGGCAGCCTGTCGGGCAGCGGAAACCCCTCGGCCTCATCTGGGTCGAGCAACAATGGGAGGGGGGCTTCCTGAAACGCGTGGGTCATGGGGGGAGTGTGCCCAGGCGGAGTGAACAAAGCGTTAAAAAACTCTCCGTCCGCGGCGATTCGCTATCGCAAGCCCTGATAAGCTCTGAACTATTGAAGAACGTATCGCCCGATCAGGACCGCCGCGAAGGCTGCCGAGACGCTTTCAGGAGGCCTGTCGGTGGAAGAGGGGGCTTCCGCCCCCTCAGCCCTTCATCCCATCCCAGAAACTCTTCACCTTCGTGAAGAAGGAGGAGCTTTCCGGGTTGTTGTTCGCGTCGATTTCCTCGAACTCCCGCAGAAGCTCCCTCTGCCGCTGAGTGAGGTTGACCGGCGTCTCCACCGTCAGTTCGATCAGCATGTCGCCGTGGTTTCCGCCCCGGAGCTGGGGCATCCCCTTGCCGCGCAGCCGCATCTGACGCCCGGACTGGGAGCCTGACGGCACCTTCACGCGGCTCCGCCCGCCGTCGATCGTCGGCACCTCGATCTCACCCCCGAGGGCGGCCGTGGTCATGCTGACCGGCACGTGGCAGTGCAGTGTCTGGCCGTCGCGCTGGAAGATCGGGTGCTCGCGCACCTCGATGAAGATGTAGAGATCGCCCGTCGGCCCGCCGCGCAGACCGGCCTCTCCCTCACCGGCAAGCCGGATGCGGGTGCCCGTCTCTACCCCGGCGGGGATATTGACGGAGAGCGTCCGTTCCTTCTCCACCCGGCCGGCACCATGGCAGACCTTGCAGGGGTTCTTCACGATCTGGCCGGAGCCGCCGCAGGTCGGGCAGGTCCGCTCCACGGTGAAGAAGCCCTGCTGGGCGCGCACCTTGCCCATGCCCGAGCAGGTGGGGCAGGTCACGGGCTCCGCGCCGCCTTCGGCACCGGTGCCGTGGCAGGCCTCGCACACGGCGGAGGCAGGTACCGTGATCGTCTTCTGCACGCCGCTCCACGCATCTTCCAGCGTGATCCGCATGTTGTAGCGCAGGTCGGAGCCACGTTGCGCGCGGGAGCGCGGGGCACCGCCCTGACGCCCGCCCATGAAGTCGCCGAACAGATCCTCGAACACGTCGGAGAAGGCGGAGGCGAAGTCGCCGCCCTGATAGGCGCCACCGCGCCCGCGGGCCGCGCTGCCCATCCCCCCCTCGAAGGCCGCATGACCGAAGCGGTCGTAGGCGGCTTTCTTCTGCTCGTCCTTCAGCGTTTCATAGGCCTCGTTCACTTCCTTGAACTCGGCCTCTGCATTCGGATTGTCGGCGTTGCGGTCGGGATGAAGTTCCTTGGCCTTCTTGCGATAGGCCTTCTTGATTTCCTCGGCCGAGGCGCCCTTTTCGACGCCCAGAACCTCGTAGAAATCCCGCTTTGCCATTGAAATTCCCTTTCAAACACGGTCAGGCCCGGCCGAGGGCCGGGCCTTTCCGCATTCCGCGCCCGTTACGAGCGCTTGTTGTTGCCCAGATCCTCGAAGTCCGCATCGACGATGTCATCGTCATCGCGCGCCCCGGCGGGGCCTTCTTCCTTCTCGGCCGATTCCTCCTGGCTGGCTTTGTAGATCGCCTCGCCAAGTTTCATCGCAGCGTCGGTCAGGTTGTGGATGCCGCCCTTGATCTTGCCGGCATCTTCCGTCTTGAGCGACTCTTCCAGCGCGCCGATGGCCAGTTCGATCGCCTCCACGGTGGAGCCATCGACCTTGTCGCCATGATCTTCCAGCGACTTCCGGGTGGAGTGGATCAGCCCTTCCGCCTGGTTCTTGGCCTCGACGAGTTCCTTGCGCTTCTTGTCCGATTCGGCATTCGCCTCGGCGTCGCGCACCATCTTCTGGATCTCGTCATCCGACAGACCGCCGGACGCCTGGATGGTGATCTTCTGCTCCTTGCCGGTGCCCTTGTCCTTGGCAGACACGCTCACGATGCCGTTTGCGTCGATGTCGAAGGTCACCTCGATCTGTGGCATGCCGCGCGGCGCGGGCGGGATCTGCTCCAGATTGAACTGGCCCAGCATCTTGTTGTCCGCCGCCATTTCCCGCTCGCCCTGGAAGACGCGGATCGTCACGGCCGACTGGTTGTCCTCGGCGGTGGAGAAGATCTGCGATTTCTTGGTCGGGATGGTGGTGTTGCGGTCGATGAGCCGGGTGAACACGCCGCCCAGCGTCTCGATGCCCAGGGACAGCGGGGTCACGTCGAGCAGGACCACGTCTTTCACGTCGCCTTGCAGGACGCCGGCCTGAATGGCCGCGCCGAGCGCCACGACTTCGTCCGGGTTCACGCCCTTGTGCGGCTCCTTGCCGAAGAATTTCGTCACTTCCTCGACGACCTTCGGCATGCGCGTCATGCCGCCGACCAGCACCACCTCGTCGATGTCGCCCTTGGAGACGCCGGCATCCTTCAGAGCGTCGGCGCACGGCTTCATCGATTTCTTGATGAGATCATCCACCAGCGATTCGAGCTTCGCACGGGTCAGCTTCATGACCATGTGCAGCGGCGTGCCGGTGTTCTTGTCCATCGAGATGAACGGCTGGTTGATCTCGGTCTGCTGGCTGGAGGACAGCTCGATCTTGGCTTTTTCCGCAGCTTCCTTCAGCCGCTGAAGCGCCATCTTGTCCTTGGTCAGATCGACGCCATGCTCCTTCTTGAACTCCTCGGCGAGGTAGCTCACGATGCGCATGTCGAAATCTTCGCCGCCGAGGAACGTGTCCCCGTTGGTCGATTTCACCTCGAACAGACCGTCATCGATCTCAAGGATCGTGATGTCGAAGGTCCCGCCGCCGAGGTCATAGACCGCGATCGTCTTCGTTTCCTTCTTGTCGAGCCCATAGGCCAGAGCGGCGGCCGTGGGTTCGTTGATGATGCGCAGCACCTCAAGGCCCGCGATCTTGCCCGCGTCCTTGGTCGCCTGACGCTGGGCGTCGTTGAAATAGGCGGGCACGGTGATAACGGCCTGCGTGACCGTTTCGCCAAGATACGACTCGGCGGTTTCCTTCATCTTCTGCAGGATGAAGGCGGAGATTTGCGAGGGCGAGTATTTCTCGCCATGCACCTCGACCCAAGCGTCGCCATTGCCGCCGTCCACGATGTTGTAGGGGACGAGCTTGCGGTCCTTCTCGACCTCCGCGTCGGTGACGCGGCGACCGATCAGGCGCTTCACGGCGAACACGGTATTGGCGGGGTTGGTGACGGCCTGCCGCTTGGCGGCCTGTCCGACGAGGCGCTCGGTGTCGGTGAAGGCGACGATCGACGGGGTCGTCCGCGCGCCTTCGGAATTCTCGATCACCCGGGGCTGCGACCCGTCCATGATGGCGACGCAGCTGTTGGTTGTCCCGAGGTCGATCCCGATGACTTTGGCCATGTATTTACCTCTTCCTTCGGCGATTATTGGAGTTCGGAGCCGGACTTCGGCCTCCGCTCCCCGATCCCAGTGGTTCGCCGGGAGATACCCTCCCGACGGCTCCAGCGGTATATAAGGAGGGTGAAATAGCGCTGCAAGCGGAGCACCGGGCAAACTCGGTGCAAACTCGGTGCAAACTCGGGGCAAAACGCGCGGCGGGGCGGTCTCCATCACCGGCCTCGCAGACGGAGGGAGAAATGCCGAAACGCGACCCGTCATCCATGCCGCCCCCGGAGCGGGGGCAGGGGCCTGATCCGCATCCGGGGGAGGAGGCCGCTCCGCCCGCCCCGCCTGTCGCGATCCGGGGCTTCCTGCTCTATCGCGACTTTCTTCTCGACCGGGCGAAGCAGGAGGCGATGGTGGCCGATCTCCGCGCCGTCGCGGGAGAGGCACCGTTCCTGCGGCCCATGACGGCCTGGGGCAAGCCCATGTCGGTGCAGATGACTTCCGCCGGGCGCCTGGGCTGGGTGACGGACCGGCGCGGCTATCGCTACGAGCCGCGACACCCCGGCACGGGGGAGGCATGGCCCGCCATTCCCGACAGCATCCTCGCCGTCTGGCGCGCCGTTTCGGGCACCGGGCGGCTGCCGGACAGTTGCCTCGTCAATTTCTACGGGGAAGCGGCGCGCATGGGGCTGCATCAGGACAAGGATGAGGGCGATTACCGCTTTCCGGTCGTCTCCCTTTCGCTTGGCGACGAGGCCCTGTTCCGCATGGGCGGCACGAAGCGGGAGGAACGAACGGAGTCCGTCTGGCTCCGGTCCGGCGATGTGGTGGTGATGGGAGGCGCGGCGCGGCTGGCCTATCACGGGATCGACAGGATCCGCTTCGGTTCCTCCACGCTTCTGCCGCAGGGCGGGCGGATCAACGTCACGCTCCGCTGCGTCACTTCGTCATGAAGGGGCGACGACGCGGCCAAAGCGCCTATGTTTCCCGCGCAGACATCCTGAAGGAGATGTGTCATGGCTGAAGCCAAAGGCGCGGAATTCGATGGCAAGGTCGCCATAGTGACCGGGGGCGCCTCCGGTATCGGTGCGGCGGTGGTGCGTGAACTGGCTGCGGGCGGTGCGAAGGTCGTTGTCGCGGACATGGACGAGGATCGCGCCGCGACGCTCGCGGCCGAGGTGGGCGGCAAGACCTTCCGCGTCGATGTGACGGATGTGGAGGCCGTTCGCGCCATGGTCGCCTTCGCCGAGGCCGAATTCGGCGCGCTGCATCTGGCGGTCAACAATGCCGGGATCAGCGGCCAGCACCCTGCGCCGGTCGGTGACTATGACGTTGAGACCTGGCGGCGCGTGATCGACGTGAACCTCAACAGCGTGTTCTACTGTCTCCGCCATGAGCTGCCGGCGATCGAGCGGGCAGGCGGCGGCGCGATCGTCAACATGGGCTCCATCCTCAGTTCCGTGGGCACGGCGGGAAA
Organism: Haematobacter genomosp. 1; assembly: GCF_002196855.1. Taxonomy (GTDB): domain Bacteria; phylum Pseudomonadota; class Alphaproteobacteria; order Rhodobacterales; family Rhodobacteraceae; genus Haematobacter. The sequence goes on from NZ_NIPW01000030.1 coordinate 21,499, forward strand.
CCCGGATTACGTGGCGGCGAAACACGGCGTGATCGGTCTGACCAAGACCGCCGCGCTCGATTATGCGACGCGCGGCATCCGCGTGAACGCGGTCGGTCCCGGCTATATCGAAACACCGCTGCTGGCCCATATGGACACGGCTACGCATGACCACCTCATCTCCCTGCATCCGATGGGGCGCCTTGGCCGTTCGGAGGAGGTGGCGGCGCTGACCTGCTTCCTGCTCTCGGACCGCGCCTCGTTCGTCACCGGCAGCTACCATCTGGTGGACGGGGGCTATACGGTTCCCTGACGCGCTCTCCCGGAGGCGGAGGGACTCATGGCCGCTGCCTTTCGGGGCGGCGGCGAAGGGGCACTTTCCCGCTCTCCGAGCTGCGCCTCAGGCCTATGCTTCGCAGATCGGGACATCGGCCCCGGAACGATCCGAAATGTCCTTATTTACTGCCGGATTTCGCCAGATGTGGAACGATTGCGTTCCAGGGCAGGCCCGGAAGCCTTGTCAGGCAGCCTGTTAGCTCCGTCTTGAACAGAGATCGTTCGCAGCCTGACAAGGTACCGCTGAAAATCCGCTTATGCCGGGGAATTCCGGTGCCGGTTTCCCGGCTTCGGCAACCTGTCAGTTCAGCGGATAGCCAAGTCCCCTGACGTCTGCCGTTCAACCCTTGTCGAAATAGGGTTCCATCTGGGCAATGACGACGGCGTTCTCCGCCAGCGCCCGCTCCATCAGCGCGCGCTCCTCGTCCGGCACGTCCTGCCCAGCGGCGAGCCGTTCCTCCAGCGTGCCATAGCCGGAGACGTCGAGCGGTGCCATCTCTGCCTGACGGAGCACGGCGACCGTCTCGCGCACGGCCTCCGCCTCATCCACACCGCTGGCATAGACGATCAGCCCCGCGCCGGTCGCGCCGTTCGGCAGGCCGTCGCCCGGACGCCGTCCCACCTCCACCACCAGCATGTAAACCTGCTGCGGGCGCTTCTGCTTTTCCGTATCGGTCATCTCTTTCCCTCACGTTGCACGCGGCGCCGAGATGGCTGCTCCAGCGACATTTCCCGCAATAGGCACAGCGCTGCCCCGGCACAACCATTGCCTTTCCCCCGAAGTGGAACCGGGCGCGGGACCGGGCGTTCGGGCGGAGCGGTTCGCACAGGAGAAACACCGTGGATGACGGACAGACCGAGCGCTCCCCCTCCACGGGCAGCGATGGACCCACCGAACACCGCCCGCTGCATCGCGACCGGCCGTTCTGGGCAGCGACACCGCACCGCAAGGCGCCTGCCGCGCTGGAGCCGCTGAGCCGACACTATGACGTGATCGTCATTGGCAGCGGCATCAGCGGAGCGCTCGTGGCGGAATCGCTGGCGGACGGGGTTCGACGCGTGCTGATCCTGGACCGGCGCGACCCGGTGGAGGGCAGCACGCTCGCCAGCACGGCGATGATCCAGCATGAGATCGACGTGCCGCTGCACGTGCTCGCCCGCAAGATCGGTGCGGAGAAGGCGGCGCGGGCATGGCGGCGGTCCGCCCGTGCCGTGGAGGACCTGCGTCTCCGCGTGGAGCGGCTGGGCATCGATTGCGCGATGACGGCGAAACAGGCGCTTTACCTTGCCGGCGACGAATATGGCTCGCGCGCCTTGCAGACGGAGACGCAGACCCGTCATGACGCTGGAATCGCGGCAGAATATCTGAACGTCGCCACGCTTCAGGATCGCTTCGGTCTCAGCCGTACAGGCGCCATCGTGTCCGACTTCTCCGCCTCCGCCAATCCGGCGCAGATGACGGCGGGCCTGCTGCGCGCGGCCCTGGCGCGGGGGGCGGAACTGGTTTCTCCCGTCGAAGTGACGGATGTCGAGGAACGGGGGGAGACCGTGATTCTCGCCACATCGGAGGGACGGTTGCTCACGGCGGGGCATGTGGTCTTCTGCACGGGCTACGAATTTCTCAAGGTGATGGAAAACCCGGCCCATCGCATCATCTCCACCTGGGCGCTGGCCTCCCGCCCCGACATGGCCCGGCCCGATTGGCTGGACGGCTTTCTGGTCTGGGAGGCGTCTGATCCGTATCTCTATTTTCGGACCGCGAGCGGCGGGCGGATCATCGTGGGCGGCGAGGACGAGGAAAGCGCCACCGCCTTCGCAGACCCCGCGAAGGGTCAGAAAAAGACGCGACGGATCGTGGAGAAGCTCGCCGACCTGACGGGCATCGACATCGGCGAACCGGCATATGCGTGGGCCGCGCCCTTCGGCAACACCACCACCGGGCTACCGATCATCGACCGCGCGCCGGGAGCGGAACGGGTGCATGTGGTGATGGGCTTCGGTGGCAACGGGATCACTTTCTCCGCCATTGCTGCAGATATCGTGCGGGGCCGGGTCGAGGGGATCGAAGACCCTGACGCCGACCTGTTCCGCCAACCCTAAGCCGAGCCGGCCCGCCGGGGGCATCGAGCCCCCACCGGGCCGGCTGCCGCGGAAGGGGGAGAGCGGGTGTCCCGGGGCGGGGGCCTGCTGCGAGCTTTGGGGCGATGGCCTCCATCAGGGCACGAGAACTTCGGTGTATCGACTGCCGGGAAGGCGCCCGCGTTCATCGTCGCACAGAGAGGGTCAATGTGTGCATGGACCATGGAATTGCCTGCTTCGCCGAAGCGGGTCCCATCTCCGGCAGTCGCCAACTTCTGCGAAGCGCCGCACTTGCCGTTGCGGCAAGCCGTCCTCCGCGAGGCCGTGAAGAAAAGCGATTGCTGCTCGAGCGCGTGCTGATGTGAAGCGGGACTTCAGGACTTCAGTGGGTCGGCCAACCTCAACAGGCTGACGAAGCCTGGATCGGCGACACGCCGCTGAAATCGAAATGGACCTCAACGCCGGAAAATCCCCGAATTCGGGCAGGGACGGGCCCTGTCCCGACACACCCCTTTACAACCGCAGCGATCCGAGAACCTTTACCAGCATCGACCAGCATCGACCAGCATCGACCAGCATCGCTCCGGTCAGAGAATGCGCGAGCAGCCCCCCAGCCGCCGCTCGCTTCCCGCCTCGCCGGCAAGCAATGCCTGCGCAACGTCGCCTGAAGCGGATCGCAGCCCCTGCTTCCTTCCGGTGATCGGAAGGCAGCATTGCGGATCACCATCTGGAAGAAACCGGCCGGTGAGCCTATGCGACCGCTTGGCCTCCGCCAAGAAACACCGGCGCCGGTACCCCCGCCGTTGAGACGGGAGGGTGCCAGCATCTCAAGTCCGATCAGTCGCGCAGCAGCTCGTTGATCGAGGTCTTGGAGCGGGTCTTGGCGTCCACGCGTTTCACGATCACCGCACAGTAGAGATTGACGCCATTCTTGGAGGGCAGCGAGCCGGAGACCACGACGGAGCCTGCCGGAACCTCGCCATACATCACCTCGCCGGTCTCGCGGTCCACGATCTTGGTGGATTGCCCGATGAAAACACCCATGCCGAGCACGGAGCCTTCGCGGACGATCACGCCTTCCACCACTTCGGAGCGGGCGCCGATGAAGCAGTTGTCCTCGATGATCGTGGGGCCAGCCTGCATCGGCTCCAGAACGCCGCCGATGCCGACGCCGCCGGAGAGATGCACGTTCTTGCCGATCTGGGCGCAGGAGCCGACGGTGGCCCAGGTATCCACCATCGTGCCCGAATCGACATAGGCGCCCAGGTTGACGAAGGAGGGCATCAGCACCACGCCCGGCGCGATATAGGCGGAGCGGCGCACGATGCAGTTCGGCACCGCGCGGAAGCCTGCGGCCTTCCACTCGCCGTCCTGCCAGCCGTTGAACTTGGAATCCACCTTGTCCCACCAGCCGCCACCCTGCGGCCCGCCGGACTGCATTTCCATGTCGCGCAGGCGGAAGCCGAGCAGAACGGCCTTCTTCGCCCATTGGTTCACGTGCCATTTGCCGTCGGACTGCCGCTCCGCCACGCGCAGGCGTCCCTTGTCCAGCGCCTCCAGCGTCGCTTCGATCGCGTCGCGCTGTTCGCCCGTCGTGGCGGGGGTGATGCCGTCGCGCGCCTCCCAGGCAGCTTCGATGGCGGTTTCAAGCGCGGCGTTCGACGCGGCATTCGACATGGGGATGCTCCGATTTCTATGGCTCGACCGGGGCCAAGCCTATAGACCGCGCACGGCAGTCACGCAACGCAGCCGAAAGGACGGGCCATGACCGAAGATGCGGACACCCCCCGCGGAGCGAGCGCAACCGACCGTCAGCACCCGTTCCGGGACAGCCGTCAGGATGCCCGCGTGGTGAAGGAGACACCCGACACCCCGCAGACGCGCGCACCCGCCTACCGGCTGGCCTTCACCGATACGGATTTTCTCGTGCGGGAGGAGTTGCGGCCGGTGCGGCTGCAGCTTGAACTCCTGAAGCCCGAGATGATCCTGGCGGAGCGCGGCATCCGCTCAACCGTCGTGCTGATGGGCAGCGCGAGAATCCCCCGGGAGGGCGAGGCGGGTCCGGCGGCGGCGCTGTCCGGCTGGTATGAGGTCGCGCGCGATCTGGCCCAGCGGATCACCGAGGAAAGCCTCAAGACCTACGGCCGTGACTCGGTGGTCATGACGGGAGGCGGGCCGGGCATCATGGAGGCCGGCAACGAAGGGGCAGCAGCGGCGGGCGGCCAGTCCATCGGCCTTAACATCGTTCTGCCGCATGAGCAGGCGCCGAACCCGTTCGTCACGCCGGATCTGTGCTTCAACTTCCACTACTTTGCGATCCGCAAGATGCATTTCCTGATGCGGGCGCGGGCGGTCTGTGTCTTTCCCGGCGGCTTCGGCACGCTGGACGAACTCATGGAATGCCTGACGCTGATCCAGACCGGGCGGATGCAGCGCATTCCGATCCTGCTGTTCGGGCGGGAGTTCTGGGATGGCGTCATCAACTGGCAAGCGCTGGTGGAGGCGGGCACGATCACGGAAAGTGACCTGTCGATCTTCAACTATGTCGAGACGGCAGAGGACGCGATGGCGCTCCTGCATCAGCGACAGGTCTTCTGATCAGCGCTTTTTCCCACCAGAGAGGGACCGTTTCAGCGCGTCCATGATGTCGATGACCTTGCCCTCCTCCTCCTGCCGGGCGGGGGGAGAGGCAGGTTTCCGGGCCTTGCGCGCCGGCTTGCGCCTGGCTTCAATCATTTCCAACAAACGCGCCTGAACGGGGTCATGAACGATCTCCGGCGTCCAATCGGTCTTCCGCGCGTCGATGAGCTTGGTGATCATCTTCAGAAGATCCGTGTCGGGGGCCTCCGGTTTCTGTTCAAAGTAATCGCCGGGATCGCGCACCTCATCCCCGTAGCGGAGCGTCCACAGCATGATCCCCTTGCCTTTCGGCACCAGAAGGACCGGCCGTTCCCGGCGGTAGAGCACCAGCCGCGACAGCCCGAAGGTGCCCGTCGCCTCCATCGCGGCGCGGATCACGGCATAGGCTTCCTCCGCCACCTTGTCGTCCGGCAGCAGGTAGTGAGGGGTGTCCAGCCAGACCCATCCCACGCTGTCCGACGGCACGAACCGGTCGATGGAAATGGTGCGCGTGCTCTCCAGGGCAAGGGATTCGATTTCGGCATCCTCCAGCAGGACATACTCATCCTCGCCTTTCGGATAGCCCTTCATCTGGTCCTTCTCGGGGACTTCTTTTCCTGTCTTGTCATCGACATAGCGACTGAGCGTGGGGTTTCCCGTCTTCGCGTTCACGGTGGTGAACCGCAGCTTGTCAGCTTCGCTGGTCGCGGGAGTCATCGCGACAGGGCAGGTCACCAGAGAGAGTTTGAGATAGCCTTTCCAAAAGGGGCGGGGCGCCATCCGTTACCTCTCATTTTCTGAGATCAACTGCATGTAACGCCACGGAATTGCGCAGGTTCCCGCCTGAACGCAAGTTATGTGTTGCTTCGCGATCAAATTTGCGCGACATCCCCCGCGTGGCTTAAACACACTTTCTCATCGAAAACTTCGCACTCATGTTTTTCGAGCCTGCTTTTTAATCGAACTTCGCTGAGTTTGGTGAGAATATCTTACCTTTTTCTTTTTAAGCAGCTGTTCTTGCAGAAATTAGTATTGATTTTATATTCAACTTTGAGAAGGATGAGTTTCATCGAAAACAACTTGGCGGAGAGCGAAATGGCGAAGACAACGAGACGTGCCGCGAGCAAGGCAGAGGCACTTGCGGACACGCTCCGGCTCGCCATCGCATCTGGCGAGTTTCCCGCCAACTCTCTCCTTCCCGGTGAAGTCGAGTTGATGGAGCAACACAATATCTCGCGTCCCACCTACCGGGAGGCTATCCGGGTGCTGGAGGCGGAGGGGTTGCTGACGGTGGAGCGCGGGCCGCGGGGGGGCACGCGCGTTCTCCGGCCGACGATCGAGCCGATTGCCCGTCAGATCGGCTTTTACTTCCAGATGCAGCGCATGACTCTGGGAGAGGTGATGGATTATCGCCTGCAGACGGAGCCTGCCGCCGTTCACCACATCGTCAGGGCGCGCAACTTTGACGCCATAGAGGCGCTGCGGGCCTGCATGGTCGAACAGCGGGCGGCGATATCAAGAAACGATCCTGCCGAAGTCGCGATTGCCTACAATGAGCTGGACGACGAGTTTCGCCGGACCCTCGTGAAACATTCCGGCAACGGCATCACGGAGGTGTTCGGCGAGATTCTGGATGAGGTCATGACGCGTCATCTGGAAAACCGGGCGCATGCCACCCGTTCTGCCGAGGAGGACCTCGCCGGACGCTATGAGGCAGGTGTCGGTACCAAGATGAAGCTCATCCGGCGTGCCGAAGCGGGCGATGCGGAGGAGGCTGCGAATGTCTGGCGTCTCTATCTCAACGCCTATCGCGAACGCATCGAGGAAATGGGCCGCGATCGCATCAACCTGATGCCGATCGCCTGCTGATCGAATAGCCGGTCAGCTCCTTCCTGCAAGCGGCGCGGCCCAGGCGGAAACCGCTTCTTTGGAGCAGGGAAGCGTTTCGCCCATCTCCCCCGCATAAGCCTGCCAGAGTGCCAGCCGGGTATCTGCCACGGCGAGCAGAACCGGTATTCCGGCCTCTACCGCGGTTTCCAGCAGCGGGCGGAAACCGAATCCGGCGGCCTCGCTGTCACCGAAACGATTGAGCACCAGGAGAGACGGCGGAGGGGTCAGCCGCGCTTCCAGCCCGGCCGCTGCCTGATCGAGCGCCGCGGGGTCTAGCCTGCATCCGCCGCCAGCAGGGCCGCCCAGAGGCACCAGCACGCCGTCCGCCACATCCAGCAGCGCCAACCCGCCGTCCCCGCGCCTTGCCTGCACATAGCCGCGCACCCCTGCAAGGCCGCGCACGGCGGAGAGAATGGCGTCGTCCGGCGACTGTCCGGCGTGATATACGACGGTTGCAAGGCGTGTCATGAGTTATTCCCTCCTTCACCGGCCAATCGCGCGGTCGGTAGCCTAGGCCAATCGTACGGAACAGTCGTACGGACAAGTCGCACGTGCCAGTCGTCAGGTCCATTCTGTAGGCCAGCCACTGGCTAAGCCGCGAAGCTAGCGTCATCGCACGGTTTTGTCAGGCAAAAGCGCCGTGTTTTGCTTTACTCGCGGTTATGTTGACTGTATCAGTCAACCATCTTGGAACGGAACGCGAGTCTTATGGCCGTCGCAGCTCTTCTTCCCGCACCTGCCGTTGCCACTCCTCAGAACGAGGAGCGGGATGTTCAGTTGACCGCAACGCTGAACCGGCTGAGGCTTCTTTCCCTGCGGTGCCGCGCGGCGCGCCGGATCGACGTATTCTCGGCCTGCGCCCTCCTCGCCATGGACCGGGTGGAAGCGGCGCAGGCTTTTGCTGAGGCCCTGCTGCGCGCCCTGCCGCAGGCGACCGGCAAACCGTTGAATTTCCTGTTTCCCGGCGCGCGAGAACGCTCCTTCGATGAAAGCTGGCTCCTTCGGTTGGTGGAGGCCGTCCGGCAGGGTGATGGCGACAGCACGACCTTTCTCATCGCCTCGCAGGTGCGCAAGCCTTACCGTCGTCAGATTGCCTATCTTGCGAAAGGTCTCGCCGAGGGACTGGACACAATTTAAAATCATTCTAAATTGGGGATCATGGCAAGCGGACGCCAGCTAATGATTCGCAACTCGAAAGGAATGAGAACATGTCGCAAACGGCTGCCAACCTGAGCGAAAGTGCGCAGGCCGCCATCGCGGACGCGCTGAACCAGGCCGTCGCGGAGACCGTCGTCACCACGATGCTCGCACAGAATTTCCACTGGAACGTCAAGGGCATGTCCTTCGGACCGTTGCACGAGCTGTTCCAGAAGATTTATGAAGATCACTTCGAGGGCCAGGACGATCTGGCCGAACGCGTCCGCGCCATCGGTGCCCATGCCGAAGGCCGTCTGGCCGATATGGTCAAGCGCTCCAAGGTCGATGAGCACGACGGCCATGCCAGTGCCGAGGACATGATCCGCGCCCTGCTGAAAGCGGAGCGGACCGTGACGGAAACGCTTGCCGGTGTCGCTTCGATCTCCGAAAGCCACGGCGACCTGCTGACGCAGGATCTGGCCATCGAGCGGGGTCGCGTCCACGAGAAATTCGCGTGGATCCTGCAATCCCACCTCGAATGACCTAGAGACCGGGAAGGGTGGGCATTTCGATGCCCTTCTTCGCGCATTTCCGGGCATAGGCGCGGCCCCAAGCGGGAAACTTGCCAAGGTCGCGCTGCTGATGCACCAGCATGGTCAGAAAACCTTGCTGGTGTTTTTCTTTCTTCAGCTTCTTGAAGAGAGACTTCTGATCCTTGGTCATCGAGCATGCGATGCAATGCCCCGCGCGGCGGAATTTGCAGACGCTGAGGCAGGGAGAGGGCAGCTTCGTCATTGGAGCCTCCATCGGGTGCGACGCGCGCCCGAAGTCAGCGGTTAGAGGCAAGCCCCGGCCCCTTGTCAAGCTTGCGGAACGAGAGAAGCCCTGCGATCCCCGAGGAGACGGGTCGCAGGGCTTCTGAAGGCGCTACAGAAACGGGAGCGTGTGTTGCGCCTCTCCGGCATGTTCCGGGAGGGGGATGCCGGGTTTCCGATCACTTGGTGAGGATAAGCTTCCCCGCCTTGGTGATCCTGAGGGAATAGACCTGTCCATCAAGGACGATGCGCGCCTGCACGCCCCCGGCGGTCAGCAGGTGTGCATCGTGGACGGGGATGGAGTCCTGCAGCGTCAGCGTGCGGGAGACGGTGGCGTTCATGGCATCCTCTCAAATCTGTCGAGAACCTGGTCAAGCGGGCGTCCGCCCCCAAAGGCAAGAAGCAGGAGCCGGTACAGCTCCCCCAGCGGAGTGGAAGGCGCGCCTTCCCGAATTTGCCGGTGATCCGGCCAGAACAGGATCTCAGGTTTCATTTTCCGTACTCCGACGGAGGGTCTGTTCCGGGCTGACCTGTTCGGGCGGCTAGGACTGATGATGAAACTGAGCGAAACAGTCGGAAATGTCAAACAAGATTTGTCGGGAATTAATCCAGTGGAAGATTTTTGCCTCATCTGGGCGAGGTTCATCGCCAAACCTTGCGCTTTGAGAAGATTGTGCCACCTTTCTGCCGACACTCTCTGACTGGAGGCGCAGATGCAGCCGACCTCAATGAAATCCATGTTCGACAGTCTTTTGGGCCAGATTACCGGTGATGCGGGCACGAGTCGCACCCAGACTGGTGGTCAGAATACCGCTGGCAGTGCGGCGAGCGGTGCGACTGGCGGGAGCAGCGGAGGTCTGGGGGATCTTCTCTCCAGCCTGACCGGCGGGGGAGCGACGGCCTCGTCCAGCCGCTCCGGCGGCCTTTCCGATATGCTGGGCGGTCTCGTCGGCGATCAGGGCTCCTTTGCCAAGGGGGCGGCCGCAGGTGGTCTTGCCGGGGCGCTTCTCGGCGGCAAGGGGCTGGCGAAAGGGGCGGTCGCCGCCGCGATCGGCACGCTCGCCTACAAGGCCTACAACGACTGGCAGGCAGGCAGGGCACCGTTCAGCTCCGATACCTCCGCTGCCCAGCCGCAATCGGCAGCAGCGCCGGAGGCATTGCCTTCCCCGGAGGGCACCGATTTCATGCCCGATGATCCCGAGGAACTGGCCGAGAAGCTGGCGCGCGCCATGGTCGCCGCCGCCAAGGCGGACGGGGAGGTCACGGCCGTGGAACGGGCGCGGATCACCACGGCCCTGAAAGAGCGGGGCTATGACGACAGCGCCGCGCAGGTGCTGACCGAAGAGTTGGCAGCACCGCTCGATGTGGGGCGGATCGCGGCCCTCGCCTCCAATCAGGCGGAGGCGGCGGAGATCTATGCGGCCTCCCTGCTTGCGGTCGATCCGGAGGGGGCGGCGGAGAAGGGCTATCTTGCGATGCTGGCCGCGCGCCTGAAGCTTCCGGCGGATCTCGTGGCGCATCTTCATGCCAACGCGGGTGCGCTGGCCTGATCTCGTCAGGGAGGATTTGCGGCTTCCGGGGCAGCCTGCGGCAAGGCGGGCCCGGAAGGCCGCTCCACCTTTGCGAGTGTACCGAGATAGTCGCGGCACCAGTGATGCACGTCATAGGCGCGGAGCCTGTCCATCATGGCACTCCAGCGCTCCTTGCGCTCCTCCAACGGCATTGAGAGCGCGCGCGCCAGAGCATTGGCTGTCGCGTCTATGTCATAGGGGTTGATGAGCAACGCCTCCACCATCTCCCGCGCGGCGCCGGCGAAGCGGGACAGGACCAGGACACCGGGATCGGCAGGATCCTGAGCTGCCACGTATTCCTTGGCGACGAGATTCATCCCGTCCTTCAGCGGCGTCACGAATCCCACCTGCGCCACCCGGTAGAGACCTGCCAGCACCGGGCGTTTCAGCGACTGGTTTATGTAGCGGATCGGCGTCCAGTCCACCGCGCCGTTATCGCCATTCACGCGCCCCGCCTGCGCCGCGACCGCCTCCTGCATGGCGCGGTATTCCGGCACGTCGGAGCGGGACTTGGGCGTGACCTGAAGGAAGGTCACTTCCCCCCTGAAATCCGGGTGACGCTTCAGAAAGCGCTCATAGGCGTCGATGCGGTTGGGGATGCCCTTGGAATAATCCAGCCGGTCCACCCCGATGATGAGACGCCGCCCGTGCAGACTGCGGAGCAGGTCGCGCACCCCCGGCTTGCCCACCGAGGCGCGCGAGAGGTTGGCGAACTCCTCCGTCTCCATGCCGATGGGAAAGGCGCCCACGCGAAACTGCCGCCCATAGGCCACCACTTCCCCGTCGCCGAGCGGGCTGCCGCTGCCCTCGCGCCGGAGGCAGCCGATGAAATTGTCCATGTCGTAGTCGGTCTGGAAACCGACCAGATCATAGGCGGAAAGACCCGACAGCACCGCCTCATAGACCGGCATGGCAAAAAGGATATCCGCAGGCGGCCACGGGATGTGGAGGAAGAAGCCGATTCGGTTCCTGACCCCGCGCTGCCGCAACTCCTCCGCCAGCGGGATGAGGTGATAGTCATGCACCCAGATCGTATCGTCGGGGCGGAGCATGGGCACGAGTTGATCGGCAAAAAGCCGGTTCACCCGGAAGTATCCCGCCATCTCCCGGCGTGCGTATTCCGCCAGATCGACCCGCCCATGAAAGATCGGCCAGAGGACGCGGTTGGCAAAGCCGTTGTAGTATTCCTCCACGTCGGTTTCCGTCAGATCCATCAGCGAATAGGCGATGCGCCCCTGTTCGCGGGTGGTCATGCGGACATCCTCCGTATCGGCGACCGCCCGTCCCGACCATCCCATCCAGATGCCGCCCTGATCCCGGAGCGCCGCGTGAACGGCCACGGCGAGCCCCCCGGGCGGCGGATTCCCGTGCTTGTCGGGGAGCGGCACGCGGTTTGAAACGACGACGAGCCTGCTCATCGGACGATCTCCGCGAGCAGGGCGCGCAGCGCGTTGGGCGAGGGGAGCCGCTCCGTCGCCGCGCTGTCCTCCAGCGTCGGCCCGATCCGGATACCGCGTCCGCCCCGGTCCGCGACGAAGCGGAACATCGCCTCATCCGTCAGGTCGTCGCCGATGGCGAGCGGCAACCGGCCCCGGAACGGGGCTTGCGCAAGGAAAGCGGCGATGGCGGTGCCCTTGTCGCCGGAGGCGGGGCGCAACTCGGCAACCATCTTGCCGGACTGGAGCTGAAAGGCGCTGCCCGCGGTGGCCAGCGCTGTCTCCATCTCGCGGCGGACTTCGGCCTCCGCTTGCGGCAGCCCCCGGTAGTGGAGCGCAAAGGCGAGGCCCTTGTCCTCGAACAGCACGCCTGGTGTCCGCTCGGCAAAGTGTGCGGCCCCGGCCTTGGCGATGAGGTAATCGCGCGGGGGGGGCGGCTGATCCGCGCCCCGCAATTCCGCCCCGTGCAGGCCGGCGATCGGCAGACAGGCCGGCGCGAACATGGCCTCCGCCCGCGCCAGCGACCGCCCCGTGACCAGCGCAAGCGCCCCGCCCAGCAGGGCGGAAAGGCGGGTGAGCCGGGCGGCCAGCCCTTCCTCCACGACGATACCGTCCGGGCTTTCGGCGAGATCGACCAGCGTCCCGTCAATGTCCAGAAACATGGCCCAGCGTTCGGAAACGGCGGGAAGCGACCTGAGCGTGGCTTCCGCAGCGGCAACCGGGTCAGCGAGGGAATCCCGGTCTGCGACCGGGGGCGGCGTCTGACTGATCTGCATGGAGGGAAACTAGAGCGTCGCTGCCGTTTCGGCAACCGCGAAGCCGTTATTTTGCACCCGCAGCAGTCTGGGCAGCCGCTTTGGTATGACGCGAGCCCTTGAACGGGTCAGGTCGGCCAGCCTCCTCCGGGGGGCCGTTTCGTGCCGGAGGGCGGGATGCGGCTGGTGCTCAATCCAGCGTCGGGGGCAGGTCTGTCCTGCAGGGGTGCTGCCCTCGGCGCGGCGGTATTTCCCATGCGCGCGGCCATCTCCCTCAGGGCCGCAACCCGGTTCGCAGTCGAGGGATGGGTGGAAAACAGCCTGTCACGCTGAAAGGCATGCAGGGGATTGATGATGAACATCGGCGCCGTGGCCGGATTGCGCTCCGCCGGGACGTTGTCGATCCGGCTGGCATAGCCCTCGATCTTCTGAAGCGCCGAGGCAAGCCAGAGCGGCTGGCCACAGATTTCCGCCCCTGTCCGGTCCGCCTCGTATTCCCGCGTCCGGCTGATCGCCATCTGGACGACAGCCGCCGCCATCGGGGCCACGATCATGGCGATCAGGCCACCCAGCGGCCCCATCGGGCTGTTGCGGTCACGCGGCATGAACAGCGCGAAATTGCCCAGCATGGAAATCGCCCCGGCAAAGGTTGCGGTCACGGTCATGATGAGCGTGTCGCGGTGCTTCACATGGGCCAGCTCATGCGCAACGACGCCCGCCACCTCCTCCATCGTCAGGGCGCGCATGAGGCCGGTGGTCACCGCGACGGCGGCGTTATCCGGGTTGCGGCCCGTGGCAAAGGCATTCGGCTGGTCGTTGGGCAGAATGTAGAGCTTTGGCATCGGCAGCCCCGCGCGCGCCACCAGCCCTTCCACCATGCGATAGAATTCGGGCGCGGTTCTCGGATCAACGGGCTGGGCTGAATAGGTCTTCAGCACCATCTTGTCAGAGTTCCACCAGGTAAAGACATTCATCAGCGCTGCAAAGATCAGCGCGAAGATCATGCCGCCCTGTCCGCCCAGCAGATATCCGACGCCCATGAAAACCGCCGTCATGGCGGCCATCAGCAGCGCTGTCTTGGCATATCCGGTCATCTGTCATCCCCGCAACGGATCCCGAGAGAGATATGTGGCTCTCGAAGCGAGTGTTGACAAACAACACGAGGGGTTCAACTTCTTTCGCAGGCACCGGCGGTCTCCTTTGCCGCCGACCATTCGATTGGAGCAGAGAATGCTGAAGGAATTCCGGGACTTCATCGCGCGCGGCAACGTGCTCGACCTCGCTGTCGGTATCATCATCGGTGCCGCGTTCACGTCAATCGTCAATTCCGTGGTTGCGGATCTCATCAACCCCATCATCTCGCTTTTCACCGGTGGCCTCGATTTCTCCGGCCTGTCGATCGTCCTGGGCGAGGGGCCGAATGCCGCGCAATTCGCTTACGGCAAGTTCATCATGGCGGTGATCAACTTCCTCATCATCGCCTGGGTCGTGTTCCTGATCGTGAAGGGTGTGAACACGGCACGCAGATTCGCGCATATGGAAGGCAAGGAGGAGAAGGCCGAGGATCCGCCGGAGATCAAGCTTCTCACCGAAATCCGTGACGAGCTGAAAAATCGCCCTGCCGTCTGATGCAATAACCCCTTCGTCAGGGGCGGAAATATTGGTAGGCTCTACCGGATTTTCCGCCCCTTTTCGAAGAAGTTTGCGCTGAATGGAACTTGATGCGACGGACCGTCGAATCCTCATCGTCCTGCAGAAGGAGGGGAGGATTTCAAACTCCGACCTGTCGGAGCGTGTGAACCTCTCCGCTTCCGCCTGTCACCGTCGCGTCCAGCGGCTGGAGCAGGAAGGGTATATCCGGGACTATGTCGCGTTGCTGGACGAACGCCGCATGGGGGTGCCCACGACGGTCTTCGTCGAGATCACGCTTTCCGGTCAGGCGGATGAGGTGCTGGAAGCCTTTGAGCGCGAGGTGGCGCGCGTCCCCGACATTCTGGAATGTCACCTGATGGCGGGGTCCGCGGATTATCTGCTGAAAGTTGTGGCCTCCGATACGGAGGATTTCGCCCGGATTCACAGGCAATATCTGGCGAAGCTGCCGGGGGTGTCGCAGATGCATTCCTCCTTCGCGCTGCGCACCGTCTTCCGCACCACGGCGATTCCCGTATAGCCCTTTCCGTGCAAGCGCTGCGGCTACAGGGGTGATATCCAAGCGGATCAGCTCACGCGCCCTGATACCGGAAGCAGACAGCCGGTGATCGCGCTGCAAGGCCCGTGGGTCGTTGCCTTGATTGCCCGTCTGACTCCCGCTTAGGGGGGCACCACCACGGTAGGCGCGCGCGCCTTTTCCGGCGGTCTCTGGCCAGCGGGCGCCGACGCGTTCGGGGCTAACATGCTGCGGAAAAAGGTCTGACGTGTTATGTCCGTGCTCTGGAAATCGGGGCTCTGGAAATCGGGAAATCAGCCCGGGAACTGCCAGAAACGCGTGGGTCTCTGGCTGGAGTTCCCCAGATGCGAACGATTTCCGCTCTCGCAGACCCGAAGGCCTTTTTCAGCAGTCTGCCAAAGTGCCGCCCTCCCCCGAGAGTGCTCCTGCCAGACAGGCCGCCCCGCCTTCGCCAATGGCGTTGCCGGCCTCTGCACAAAAGAAAACCCCCGCGCAAAAGCAGCGGGGGTTCGGCAACCATGAGGTTACCCGTCGCGTCAGAGGCTCAGAGGAGACCCTCGCGCTGCGCCTTCTTGCGAGCCAGTTTACGCGACCGGCGAACGGCCTCGGCTTGCTCACGCGCCTTCTTTACGGAAGGCTTTTCGAAGTGCTGCTTGAGCTTCATCTCACGGAACACGCCCTCACGCTGAAGTTTCTTCTTCAGAGCGCGCATGGCCTGTTCGACGTTGTTATCGCGAACGCTTACCTGCATGTGGTTGTCACCACCTTTCTGGTCTAGGGTTTCTGTCAGGTGCAGGACGCCGCTCCATATCAGAGGGTAAAGGGGTTGTCCACCGCGCCTCGCAAGGAAAAGGGGAATTGCCATGACCGAAACTTCTTCCGGCTCAGCTCATTCCATGGAGGAGGTTCGCGATCGCCTTCTGGACGCGGCGCTGCCGCATGTCGTCTTCGATGGCTGGACTGCCGTCACCTACAGGGCGGCTGTTGATGATTCGGGGCTCGATCCCACTCTGGCGCATATGGCCGCGCCGCGGGGCGCAATCGATCTTGCGCACGCTTTCCACGTCCGCGGCGACAGGCGCATGGCAGAGGCGCTGGCGACGAGCGACCTTTCCGCCCTGCGCTTCCGCGAGCGGGTTGCAAAGGCCGTCATGCTGCGCCTTGAACTCGCAGGGGACCGGGAGGCGGTGCGCCGCGGCATGACGCTCTTTTCGCTGCCCCAGCACGCGGCGGAGGGATCCCGGCTGGTCTGGCAGACGGCGGATGCCATCTGGACAGCGCTTGGCGACACGGCGGACGACCTGAACTGGTACACGAAACGCGCAAGCCTTTCCGGGGTCTTTGGCGCGACGGTGCTCTACTGGCTTGGGGACGAAACGCCCGACAGCAGCGCAACCGCGGCGTTTCTGGAGCGGCGGATCGACGGGGTCATGCGGATCGAAAAGACCAAGTCCTTCCTGCGCAAGACGCCCGGATTCAATCTGCTGATGACCGGCCCCGACTGGCTGGCCCGGCAGGTGCCCTCGCCCGACCGGTGCCGGAGGGACGGGTTGCCCGGACGGCGATCAAGGACGGCCCCCGGCCCGCTCGGGAGGACGGCGGAATGAGCCGGTCCATGCGTGCCGTCGAGATATCGCGGCCCGGCGGGCCTGAAGTGCTGCGCCTGGTGGAGCGCCCGATTCCGCAACCGGGCTACGGACAGATCCTGATCCGGGTGGACTATGCGGGCGTGAACCGTCCCGATGCCCTGCAACGTGCCGGGAACTATGCACCGCCCCCCACGGCCTCCGACCTGCCGGGGTTGGAGGTCTCGGGTCATGTCGTTGCCGTTGGGCCGGGAGCGCAGCGCTGGAAGGCGGGCGATGCGGTTGTCGCCCTGACGCCCGGCGGCGGCTACGCGGATTATGTCGTGACCCATTGGGGGCAGGCGCTGCCGGTGCCGGAGCGGCTTGAGCCCGCCGCTGCGGCGGCACTTTGCGAGACATTTTTCACCGTCTGGACCAATGTCTTTGGCCGCGGAAAGCTGAAGGCGGGGGAGCGGTTCCTCGTCCACGGCGGATCCTCCGGCATCGGCACGACGGCCATCCAGCTTGCCCATGCCTTTGGCGCCCGGGTCTTTGCCACGGCGGGGAGCGGGGAAAAGTGCGACGCTTGCCGTGCTCTGGGCGCGGAGAGGGCGATCAACTACCGGGAGGAGGATTTCGTCGCCGTGTTGAAGGGGGAAGGCGGGGCGGACCTGATCCTCGACATGGTGGGGGGCGATTACATCCCGCGCAATCTGCGCGCATTGGCGGAGGATGGCAGGCTGGTGCAGATCGCCTTCCTCTCCGGTCCGACGGCGGAGGTGAATTTCGGCCTGCCGATGCGGCGGCGGCTATCCGTCACCGGATCGACGCTCCGGCCGCTCTCCGATCTCGACAAGGCGCGAATCGCGCAGGGGCTTGAGGCGTCGGTCTGGCCATTGCTGTCGGCAGGGCGTGTGGCCCCGGTGATGGATTCGGTCTTTCCGCTTGAGCAGGCGTCTCGGGCGCATGAACGGATGGAAAGCTCCGCCCATATCGGCAAGATCGTCCTGAAGGTGGCGTGAGGAGGGGACCGCCGGAGGGTTGGCCGGTGGCCTCCGCCCTGCGGGCCTGCGCTTGGCGCGGGCCCGAGCGGGCTGTCAGACAGGGCCGCAGCAGCCGTGGCTCATGCGGCGGATCTCTGCGGCCCCTTTTTCTGCGGCCCTTGCCCGAAAAGGGCGGGCGGTGGCCCGGCCCTTTCAGTAATGCGGCGGTTTCTGGTCGGCGAGCGGGATCGTGCCCCCGGCCTGCATCTCGCGCTCCGCCTCCCGCTCCATCAGCAGGGAGACGAGCCGCGTCAGGCGTGCGAGGTCACGGGCCTGCGCGCTCGTCACGTCCGACAGGTCCTCCACGATCCGGGTGAGGTGGGCGATCTGTTCCTCCGCTCGGGTAAGGCGGTCATCCATAATCTCGTCCTTTCGGGCCAAAAAGCCGCATTGCCTTGCCCCGAACGGGTCCATCCGCTAGACGACGCCCGTCAACCACGAGGCACACCGATGGCGAAGGACAAGGGCAGCCAGGCCAAGGGAACCCGCCGACCCAAGGCGGAGAACCCCCGCGGCTTCCGGGACTATTTCGGCGCAGAGGTCACCGAACGCAAGACCATGCTCGACCGGATTGCCGAGGTGTATCATCTCTTCGGCTTCGATCCGCTGGAAACCCCGGCGGTGGAGACGGTGGAGGCGCTCGGCAAGTTCCTTCCCGATGTGGACCGCCCGAATGATGGCGTCTTCGCCTGGCAGGACGAGGGCGACTGGCTCGCGCTTCGCTATGACATGACGGCGCCGCTGGCCCGCGTGGCCGCGCAGTTCCGTAACGACCTGCCCTCCCCCTACCGTCGCTATGCCATGGGGCCTGTCTGGCGGAACGAAAAGCCCGGGCCGGGACGCTTCCGCCAGTTCTATCAGTGCGATGCCGATACGGTGGGTTCCGCCAGCGTGGCCGCGGATGCCGAGATCTGCGCGATGCTCTCCGACACGCTGGAAACCTTGGGGATTCCGCGGGGCGATTATGTCGTGCGCGTGAACGACCGGAAGGTGCTGAACGGGGTGATGGAGGTTGCGGGCGTGCTCGACCCCGCCGACCCTGATCGCTTCGCCTCCGAGCGCGGTATCGTGCTGCGCGCCATCGACAAGATCGACCGGCTGGGGGAGGCGGGTGTCCGCGCCCTGCTGGGCGAGGGGCGGCGGGACGAATCCGGTGATTTCACCAAGGGCGCGGGGCTTGGCCCGGAGCAGGCCGATGTGGTCATGGGCTTCATGGCCGCGCGGCGCGACAGCGGTGCGGCGACCGTGGCCCGGCTGCGGGAACTCGTCGGCGCATCGGCCATCGGGCTGGAGGGCGTGGGCGAGCTTGAACAGATCGCGGAGCTTCTGGATGCGCAGGGCTACGGGGCGGATCGGGTGATGATCGACCCGGCGGTGGTCCGCGGCCTTGGCTACTACACCGGCCCGGTGTTCGAGGCGGAGCTGACCTTCGAGATCCTCGATGAAAAGGGCCGTCCGCGGCAGTTCGGTTCCGTTGCGGGCGGCGGGCGCTATGACGATCTGGTGAAGCGCTTCACCGGCCAGACCGTGCCCGCGACCGGCGTTTCCATCGGCGTGGACCGTCTGCTGGCCGCGCTGCGGGCCAAGGGGCGGATCGGCGGCGAAACTGCTGGCCCGGTCATCGTCACCGTGATGGACCGCGAGCGGCTGGCGGATTGCCAGTCGATGGTGGCGGAACTGCGGAACGCCGGGATCCGGGCGGAGGTCTATCTGGGCAACCCGAAGAACTTCGGCAATCAGCTCAAATATGCCGACAAACGCAATTCTCCTGTTGCGGTGATCCAGGGATCGGATGAGCGCGCGCGGGGCGTCGTGCAGCTCAAGGATCTGTATCTGGGCGCCAGGATCGCCGCCGAGGCGAGCCTTGAGGAATGGAAATCCCAGCCTGCGCAGATCGAACTGCCGCGGAGCGAACTGGTGCAGGGGGTGCGCAGCATCCTCGGGCGGTATTGATGCCGGCGAAAGCAGCCGCACGGGCCGAGGGCGAGGCGATCTTTTCGCGGTTCCTGCTGGCAGGCGCCCTGCCGGTGGAGACGGATATCCTCCAGCCTGCCGAAACGCTGCTGGACCTGTATGGCGAGGATATCCGCGCCCGCGCCTATGTGACGTCCGATCCGCTCCGGGGGGAGCAGATGCTGCGCCCGGACTTCACCGTGCCCGTCGTGCAGATGCACATGGCGCAGGGCGCGGAGCCCGCCCGCTACACCTATTTCGGCGAGGTCTTCCGCCGTCAGGAACATCGCGGCGCGCGGGCCAGCGAGTATTTCCAGGTGGGTTACGAGCTTTTTGCCCGCGACGATATTCCTGCGGCGGATGCCGAGGTCTTTGCGCTGTTCGCGGAGATACTGGCCCCGCTCGGCCTTCGGGCCGCAACGGGCGACATGGGCCTGCTGCTGGCCGCGGTGAACGCGCTGGAGACTTCGGAGGCGCGCAAGGCGCGGCTTCATCACCATATCTGGCGGCCCCGCCGGTTCCGCGCCCTGCTGGACCAGTATTCCGGCCGCACCAAACCCACGGATGCGCGCAAGCGGATGCTGCGGGGGCTTGCCGCGACGCCGGTGGAGCGGCTCCTTTGGGAAGCGGGCACCGCCGTCGGTCTGCGCAGCGATGAGGAAGTCGCCGCCCGGGTGCGCCATCTGGTGGAGGAGGCCGATACGCCACCGATCCCCGCCCTCCAGGCGGAGATACTGGATGAGCTGATCGGGCTGCGCGATACCGCGCCCGCCGCGCTCAGCCGTCTGGAGGATCTCTCCGTGGACATGCCGGGGCTGTTTCCGGCGGTGGAACGGATGTCTCTCAGGCTGGATGCTCTGGTCGCGCACGGGATCGATGTGGACCGGCTGGATTTCGAGGCGAGCTTCGGGCGCACCACGCTGGAATATTACGACGGCTTCGTCTTTGGCTTCTATGCCGAACGCCGCCCGGATCTTCCGCCGGTGGCGACCGGCGGGCGCTATGACGCGATGACCTCCCGGCTGGGGCTGGGGCAGTCGATCCCCGCGGTCGGCGGCATCATCCGGCCGGGCGTGCTGGCGGAGCTGAAGGAGGCGGGCGAATGGCGGTGAAGCTCGGCGTGCCCTCCAAGGGCCGCCTGATGGAAAAGACCTTCGAATGGTTCGGCGCGCGCGGCGTGCGGCTGATGCGCACGGGGTCCGACAGGGAATATTCCGGCCATGTCGGCGGGGTGGAGGGTGTGGAACTGGTCCTGCTCTCCGCCGGAGAGATCCCGAGGGAGCTTCAGGCGGGCCGCATCCATCTCGGCGTGACCGGATCCGATCTGGTGCGGGAGAAGATCGTCGACTGGCAGCAACGGGCAGAGGCGCTGGCCCCGCTGGGCTTCGGCTTCGCCGATCTGGTGATCGCGGTTCCGGCGCTCTGGGTCGATGTGGACTGTCTGGACGATCTGGACGCCGTAGCCTCGGATTTCCGGGCGCGCCACGGGCACCGGCTGCGTATCGCCACCAAATATCACCGGCTGGTGCGGGAGTTCCTGCGCGACAACGGCGTGGCCGATTATCAGCTTGTGGACAGTCAGGGCGCGACGGAGGGGACGGTGAAGAACCTGACGGCGGAGGCGATCGCCGACATCACCTCCACCGGGGAGACGTTGCGCGCCAACCACCTGAAGATCCTGTCGGACGGTCTCATCCACCGGTCGGAAGCCACGCTGTTCCTGTCGCGCAGCGCGCCGCTGACCGAGGGGGAGCGCAGCGCGCTGACCCAGCTTTCCGCCCGGATCGGCGTCTAGCAGGCTGTGTCCGTCCATGTTCTGAGACCCGGCCGGAACCATGTGGATTTCCGGCCGGGTTTCCATCAGATCGCGAGCGATTCCCGCTCCGGCTCGGGCTTGGCAGGCTGCTGAAGAAGCCTGAAGTGTCGTGTCCATGCTCTGGAAACGGGAAATCGGCTCTGGGATGGTCCGAAACGTACGGATTTCCGGCCGGGTTTCGTCAGATCGCGAGCGATTCCCGCTCCGGCTCGGGCCTGACAGGTTGCTCAAGAAGCGCCATGCCCATGCTCTGGAAACGGGAAATCGGCTCTGGGATGGTCCGAAGCGTGTGAATTTCCGGCCGGGTTTCGCCAGATCACGAATGACTTCCGCTTCGACGCAGCTCGGAAAGGCTTTTTCAGCAGCCTGCCAAGAGCGGTCTGCTAGCGAAGGCCGATCTCATCCAGCATGGCGGCGAGGGCGGGGGGAAGATCCTCGTTCTCCCGCCCCTTGGGCAGATCCCGCGGCGCATCGGCGGCGGCAAGGTAGCGCCAGCCCTGAAACGGGCGCCGGGGCATCGGATGGGTCTGCACTACCTCCCGGTCCAGCACGAAGCCGCAGCGCCGGATGCCGTCGCCGTGATCGCGTTCCTCGAACGCCAGCAGGCGCTGACGGGCGAGGATCAGCCCCTTGAACACCCAGTAGAGCGAACCGCCCGAGAGGATCTCCGTCTCCCGCTTCGGCCACATGCGCGTGACATGCACCGGATTGCCGGCGGGATACCGCTCCTTCTGCCAGCGGATCAGGTCATCGACCGCCTCAGCGCCGACGCAAAGCTTCACGATATGCAGGGAATCGGTCATCATCGCCTCCGGGGATACCGGATCACATAGGCGCGGATCGGCCGGAGGGCAAGGTTGACCCTGACAGATCAATGCCTATCTTGTGTCATCCGCCAATTCGCACACAACATACAGGGTTCTGCCATGTCCCGCTTTGAAACCGCCATCGCCGAACAGATCTGGGACATGAAGTACCGGCTCCGGCAGGCGGACGGCACCCCCGTGGACGGCACGGTGGAGGATACCTGGCGCCGCGTCGCCCGCGCGCTGGCGGAGACGGAAGCAGACCCCGGCGCATGGGAAAACCGCTTCTACGCCGCGCTGGAGGATTTCCGCTTCCTGCCTGCAGGCCGAATCATTGCGGGCGCTGGCACCGGCCGCAGCGTCACGCTCTTCAACTGCTTCGTCATGGGAACGATCCCGGACAGCATGGCGGGGATCTTCGACATGTTGAAGGAAGCCGCGCTGACCATGCAGCAGGGGGGCGGCATCGGCTATGATTTCTCCACCATCCGCCCGCGGGGGGCGGAGGTGAAGGGCGTGGCGGCGGATGCCTCCGGCCCGCTTTCCTTCATGGATGTGTGGGATGCGATGTGCCGCACGATCATGTCCGCCGGATCGCGGCGGGGCGCCATGATGGCCACCATGCGCTGCGACCATCCCGACATAGAGGCGTTCATCGAAGCCAAGCGCGATCCCGCGCGGCTGCGGATGTTCAACCTCTCCGTTCTGGTGACGGACGCGTTCATGGCGGCGGTGAAGGCGGACGGGCCGTGGGATCTGACCTTTGGCGGCAAGGTCTATCGCACGGTGCAGGCGCGTGACCTGTGGAACGGCATCATGCGCTCCACCTATGATTATGCGGAGCCGGGGGTGATCTTCATCGACCGGATCAACGCGATGAACAACCTCGCCTATTGCGAGACGATCTCCGCCACCAATCCCTGCGGGGAGCAGCCGCTCCCGCCCTATGGGGCCTGTCTGCTGGGTTCCGTCAACCTCGCGCGGCTGGTCTCCGATCCCTTCGGGGCGGAGGCGCGGCTGGATCTCGACGCGCTGGACGATCTGGTGCGCGTGGCCGTCCGCATGATGGACAATGTCGTCGATGCCTCGCGCTTCCCCCTGCCGGAACAGGCGGCGGAGGCGGCGGCGAAGCGGCGGATCGGGCTGGGCGTCACGGGGCTGGCGGATGCGCTGCTGATGCTGGGCCTGCGCTATGGCTCGGAGGAGGCGGCCCTACGGACGGAGGAATGGCTGCATGCCATCGCGCGCTCCGCCTATCTCGCCTCCGCCGATCTGGCGGCGGAGAAGGGGGCCTTTCCGCTGTTCGACGTGGAGAAGTTCCTTTCCTCCGGTTCCCTGCGCGACATGGATGAGGAGGTGCGGGCCGCGATCCGGGAGAAGGGCATCCGCAACGCGCTGCTCACCTCCATCGCGCCAACGGGGACGATCTCGCTTTTCGCGGGCAACGTCTCCTCCGGGATCGAACCGGTCTTTGCCTATGCCTACACGCGCAAGGTGCTCCAGAAGGACGGATCGCGGACGGAGGAGGAAGTGGTGGATTACGCCGTCCGCCTGTGGCGGGAGCGGTTCGGCGATGCGCCCCTGCCGGAGTGGTTCGTGGATGCCCAGAACCTCGCCCCGCTCGACCATGTGCGGATGCAGGCGGCGGCACAGAAATGGATCGACAGTTCCATCTCCAAGACGATCAACTGCCCGGAGGATATCTCCTTCGACGCATTCAAGGATGTCTATCTCGCCGCCTATGAAACAGGATGCAAGGGCTGCACCACCTACCGTCCCAACAGCGTGACGGGATCTGTCCTGACCGTGGCGGAGACGAAACCGGAGCCCGCGGCTACTCCCGCGCCCGCCGGGGAACATCCCGCGCGTGCCGCCACCGGCGGGGAGGTCGTCTATCTCAGCGACCCGCTGGACCGGCCCCAGGCGCTGGAAGGCCAGACCTACAAGCTGAAATGGCCCGATTCGAACCATGCGATCTACATCACCGTCAACGATATCGTCGTGGGCGGTCAGCGGCGGCCGTTCGAGGTGTTCATCAACTCCAAGAACATGGAACACTATGCCTGGACCGTGGCGCTGACGCGGATGATCTCCGCCGTGTTCCGGCGCGGGGGGGACGTGTCCTTCGTGGTGGAGGAGCTGAAGGCGGTGTTCGACCCGCGCGGCGGGGCCTGGATGGAGGGACGCTACGTGCCCTCCATCCTTGCTGCGATCGGGGGGGTGATCGAGCGGCACCTCGTCTCCATCGGGTTCATCGCGGGCGAGGGCCAGGGGCTGAAGTCCGATCCCCGTGCGGAGCGGGTGGCGGTGGGGGAACAACGCGGCCCCGCCTGTCCCAACTGCGGCGGCCACGATCTCCACATGGCGGAGGGCTGCATGACCTGTCTGGACTGCGGCTATTCCAAATGTTCGTGAAGGAAAGGGTCCGCGCCACGCATGGGAGGGGGGAATGAGCCGGCCCGATGAGGCCGGTTCATCGCCGGGAGAGAAAACCGCTCAGAGCACGTAGCGGCTGAGATCGGCGGACCGCGCCAGCGCGCCCACGTTGTTCTCCACGAAATCGGCATCGACCGTTACGGTCTCGCCCGCTCTGTCGGGCGAGGTGAAGGACAACTCCTCGAACACCCGCTCCATGACCGTGTAAAGCCGCCGCGCGCCGATGTTCTCCACCGAGCGGTTCACATCCGCCGCGATCCGCGCCACCGCGGCGATGCCATCGTCGGTGAAGGTCACGGTGACGGATTCCGTGCCCATCAGCCCCGCATATTGCCGGGTCAGCGCGTTGTCCGTCTCGTTCAGGATGCGCACGAAGTCCTCCTCGGTCAGCGCCCGCAGTTCCACCCGGATCGGCAGGCGGCCCTGAAGCTCCGGCAGCAGGTCGGAGGGTTTGGCGACATGGAAGGCACCGGAGGCGATGAAGAGGATGTGGTCGGTCTTGACCGGGCCATATTTGGTGGAAACGGTCGTCCCCTCGATCAGCGGCAGCAGGTCACGCTGAACGCCCTCGCGGCTCACTTCCGCGCCGCGGGCATCGCCCCGAGCCACCACCTTGTCGATCTCGTCGATGAAGACGATGCCGTTCTGCTGGACCGATTCGAGCGCGGCGCGCGTCACGGTTTCGTCGTCGATGAGCTTGTCCGCCTCCTCGGCGATCAGCACCTCATAGCTTTCGGCCACGCTCAGCTTGCGCTTCACGCGCCGCCCGCCGAGCGCCTTGCCGAAGATATCGCCGAGATTGACCGCCCCCAGTCCGGGCTGGCCGGGGATCTCCATCCCCCCGAACGGGCTGGACGTATCCTGCACCTCCAGCTCGATGACCTGCCCGTCAAGCTCGCCGCGTTTCAGCTTCTGGCGGAACATCTCGCGCGTCTGTTCCCGTGCGTCCCGGCCCGCGATGGCTTCGACGACGCGCTCCTCCGCGGCCTTGTGGGCGCGGGCCTTCACCTCCTCGCGCATCCGGTCGCGGGTTTCCGCGATGGCCGCGTCGCAGAGATCGCGGATGATCTGCTCCACGTCCCGGCCGACATAGCCGACCTCGGTGAACTTCGTGGCTTCCACCTTGATGAACGGCGCTTTCGCGAGCTTTGCCAGACGGCGGGAGATCTCGGTCTTGCCGACGCCGGTCGGCCCGATCATCAGGATGTTCTTCGGATAGACCTCCTCCTGCATCTCGGGCGGAAGCTGCTTTCGCCGCCAGCGGTTGCGCAGGGCAACGGCCACGGCGCGTTTCGCCTCCTTCTGGCCGATGATGAAACGGTCGAGCTCCGAGACGATCTCGCGCGGGGTAAGGTTGGTCATGTCTGGTCCTGTTCGTCAGTTGCGGGAACACGCGCGCATTCCGCCCGTTTCCCAATTATGCAGTAGCGGAGGAATGACAATGCCTACCCCCCAGGAACTCGCGGCCGACTTCTGGAAAGCGCTGAAATCCGACATGACGGTCATGCTGGGCATTTCGGGCAAGGATGACAGCCATACCCGCCCGATGACAGCGCTTTTCGAGGGTGAAGAGGGCGGCCCCGTGTGGTTCTTCACCAGCCGCGACAGCGAGCTTGTGCGCGGTCTGGGCGACAAGACGTCGCTGGCCATCGCCACGTTCACCTCGGAGGGTCACGGGATCTTTGCCTGCCTGCACGGCTCGCTCACGGTCGATAATGATCGCGCGGTGGTGGACCGCCTGTGGAACCGTCACATCGCCGCCTGGTATGAGGAAGGGAAGGACGATCCCAAACTCGCGCTCCTCCGCTTCGACCCGGAAAGCGCGGAGATCTGGAAGGACGCCAGCGGCATGTGGGCCGGGATCAAGCATCTGTTCGGCTCCGACCCGAAGGAGGACTACAAGGACAACGTGGCGGAGGTGCGCCTCTGACGCCGGTTTTGCGGGACGCGCCGGTTCGCGGGACGCGGGGTGTAGCTTTCAGTTCCGCGTCTTCCCTTGTCGCTCGGCACAGTGTCAGTGCAAATCCACGGTCGGGGAAAGGGAGCACCCATTGCCGGGGTGAGGGCTGTGCAAAGCGGCCGGCCGCCTGACAGACCGCGACTCCTGAATACGCGGGGAGGAATCGGGCCCTCCCCGCGCAGGTGTCAGGGGGCGGTGATCCGCTCCACGGTCAGATTGCCGTTGGTATAGACGCAGATGTCGCTCGCGATCTTCATGGCGCGGCGGGCGATATCTTCGGCGGGAAGATCGCTGTCGATCAGGGCCAGCGCTGCCGCCTTGGCGTAGTTGCCCCCCGAACCGATGGCGGCCACGCCGTCCTCCGGTTCCAGAACGTCGCCCGCGCCGGTCAGCACCAGCAGATCCCGCCCGTCGGTGACGATCAGCATCGCCTCCAGATTCCGCAGGTATTTGTCCGTCCGCCAGTCTTTCGCCAGATCGACACAGGCGCGCGCGAGCTGTCCGGGTGTCGCCTCCAGCTTTGCCTCCAGCCGCTCCAGCAGCGTGAAGGCATCGGCGGTTGACCCGGCGAAGCCCGCCACGATCTCCCGCACCCCACCGGGGCAGAGGCGGCGCACCTTGCGGGCGGTGCCCTTGATGACGGTCTGGCCAAGGCTCACCTGCCCGTCACCCGCGACCACCACCTCGTCGCCCTTGCGGATGCCGACGATCGTCGTGCCATGCCAGCCGGGGAACCGTTCTTCCGCCATTCTTCTCTCCTTCCGGGATGCCAAGCAAAAGGGCGCCCCGATGCGGGCGCCCCTGCCATGGATCGCGCCGCGATCAGATCGCGTTGTCGATCCAGTTCTTGAGTGCCGCCTTCGGTGCGGCGCCGATCTTGTTGGACACCACCTCACCGTCCTTGAACAGGAACAGCGCCGGGATGCCGCGCACACCGAGCTGCGAGGGCGACTGCGGGTTTTCGTCCACATTCACCTTCACGATCTTGACCTTGCCGTCGTATTCGGCGGCGAGTTCTTCCAGCGCCGGGCCGATCTGGCGGCAGGGGCCGCACCATTCGGCCCAGAAATCCACCACGACCGGCAGGTCGGACTGGCGGACTTCGCTGTCAAAGGTGGCATCGGTGACGGGTTGCGTGGCCATCGGATTCTCCTCGGGTGAGTGTTGGGGGAAACGTAGGTATGGCGAAGGGGAGCGTCAAGGCGGACAGGGATCGGCTTCCCGGGTCGCGGGTATCGCCGCGGCAAGCGCCGCGGCCACCCGCGCCGGGCAGAGCGGCATGAGCACCCCCGTCCGCGTCCAGAGCACCGCCGTCTCCACCCGCCGTCCGGGCCAGATCAGGCGGAGCGCCGCCGCATAGGCTCCCATCTGGCGGAGAATACCTTCCGGCACCCCCGCTTCCGAGGAAGGGACCACGGCGTTCGACTTGAAGTCGATGGCGAGGACGTGATCGGATGTGATCACAAGCCGGTCGATGGTGCCGAGCATCCGCCGCCCGCCGATTTCCGCCGTGACCGGCACTTCGGCCAAGGTCTCGGGCGCGAACAGGAAGCCAAGCGCCGGATTGCCGATGACCGCCCGGGCCTCCGCGAGCAGGGCCAGCCGCTCCGCTGCGGGCGGCGGGTTGTCGTCCAGCGCCAGCAGATCGTGGGAGAGCCGGTCCCACTCCGCCGCCGGGTAATGCGGCAGGTGTTCGAGCAGAAGGTGAAGCCGCGTGCCGCGGAGCTTGGCCGCCGCCTCATCCAGACCGGACTCTCCCGGCAGGGCCTTCGCGCCGCCGAGGGCGGAGGGAGAGACGGGGCCGGGCTCCTCTCGCGGCGGCGGTGCGGGCTGCATCGTCCAGCCGGGAAGGGCGGCGGGCGCCGGCTCCGCGCTGGCCGCGACGCCCTCGCCGGGGCGGTCGGCGGGGCGATCGGCGGGCCAGTCGCCCCAGGAAAGCCGCTTGCCCTCTCCCGGGGGAAACGGGCAGGGGGCCAGCTTCAGGCCCTCATCCAGCCCCCGGCCGTGATCCGCGCCCAGACTGGAGCCCGGACTGGCACCAAGACTGGCCCCAAGACTGGCCCCGGCCGCCCGCGCCATTCCCACGGCGATCCGGTCGTGCCAGGAGGACAGGTCCTTCGCAGGCTCGCCAGCGCCGCAGACGATGAGCCAGGACTGCGCCCGCGTCATCGCCACATAAAGCAGCCGCGCCCGCTCCTCCTCCTGCCGTGCGAGAAGGTCGCCGCGCGCGCTGGCGATGAGGTCGGGACTTTCGGCGGCGGCGGTGCGCCAGAGCGGCGTGCCGTTGGAAAGGTAGATCTGCTCCCGCTCCTGCGGGCGCGTTTTGGCGGTATCGGGCATGATGACCACGGGGGCTTCCAGACCCTTGGAGCCATGCACCGTCATCACCCGGATGCGTCCTCCCGCCGCGTCCACCTGCCGCTTGACCTCCACATCGCCGGAGGCGAGCCAGCCGACGAAGCCCTGAAGGCTCGGCACCTCCGCCTGCTCGTAGGCCAGCGCCTGCGCGAGAAAGGCGTTGATCCCGTCCTCCGCCTCCGGCCCCAGCCGCGCCAGAAGCCTGCCCCGCCCGCCGTGGCGGGTCAGGATGCGTTCGGCCAGCTCATAGGGCCGCAGGAAGTCCGACTGGTCGCGCAGATCGTCCAGCATCGCAAGGGTCGGCCCGTGCCGCTCCCGCTCCCGCCGCAGAGCCTCCCAGAGAAAGGCGCCGCCCCGCGGCTCCGCCAGCCGGTAGAGATCGCCCTCCCCCCAGCCGAACAGCGGCGAGCGGAGGGCGGCGGCCAGCGACAGGTCATCCTCCGGCGTGACGAGGAAGGAGAGCAGCGCCGTCAGATCGCGGATGGCCATTTCGGCGGCGAGCTTCAGCCGGTCCGCCCCGGCGATCGCAAGGCCGGCCTGCTTGCAGGCACGGATGATCTCGCGAAAGAGGGTGTTCCGGCGGCGCACGAGGATGAGCACGTCCCCCTCCGTCATCGGATGAGTGCGGCCGTTGCCTTCGGGGATCAGCGTGCCCGCGTCTATCAGCCGCCGGATCTCCCGCGCGATCATCCGGGCAAGCCGCGCCTCGTGATGCTGATCGGTGACGAGATCGACGGGTTCGTACCAGACGTCCTCCTCCGGGTCGCCCGCCTTGGGCACCAGCGGCCACAGGTCCACCCGTCCCGGCATGTCGTTCTTGAAGGCGATGTGGCGCACGTCGCCGCCAAGCCCCTTGCCGCCATCCGCCGCGAAAGTCGCGTCCACCACGCCGAGGACGGCGGCCGAGGAACGGAAGGAGTGGGCGAGCGTCAGTTCCACCAGCGGCATCTCGATCCGCGCGAGACGCTGGCCGAACTCCTGCCGCATCGCCTCGAACACCGCAAGATCGGCCCCCTGGAAGGAGTAGATCGACTGTTTCTTGTCGCCCACGACGAAAAGCGTGCGCGGCGTCTCCACCCGTGCGCCTTCGCCCGCGGCGAACTCTTCCGCCAGCCGTTCAATCACCGCCCATTGGCCGGGGCTGGTGTCCTGCGCCTCGTCCACGAGGATATGGTCGATCCCGCCGTCCAGCCGGAACAGCACCCATTGCGCGGCGGCGCGGTCCGTCAGCAGGGCGCGGGCGCGGGTGATGAGGTCGTCGAAGTCGAGCCAGCCGCGCTCCCCCTTGCGCCGGTCGTATTCCGGCAGGAAGGCAGCGGCGAAACGGTGGAGCGCCGCGGCGCGCTCCGCCGCGACGAGGGCGAGGCGCCTGGCCCGCGCCGCCTCCACCCGCTTCATCAGATCCTCCACCATCGCCATGCGCGGCACGCGGGCGCGGGTGGCCTTGGTGGGGAAGCTGCCGATCTTGGCGGTGAACGGCTCCTTTGCCGCAGCGCCGGTCAGGAACACGCCCTCCAGCACCGCGAGCGTGCCAAGCCCCATCGGGTCGAACCGCGCGGCGCGGAGCTTCGTTGCGGCGGACAGGTCCGTCGCGCCGCCGGTCTCCAGCGCCGCGATCAACTCGCGGCAGAGGTCGCCCTCATTGCCCAGACAGACATCGGCCAGCACATCTGCGGCGGTGAATGCCTCCGGCAGACCAAAGAGCGTGAAGGCCGCCCGGCGGTCCAGCGGATCGGCGAAGGCTGCACGGTGCTGGCAGATCTGGGCCACCAGATCCCTCAGGCTGTCCCCGGTCCAGAGCGCGGCCACCCCGTCCACGGCGGCGACATGGCGGGGATCGTCGGCCAGCGTCTCGATCACCTCCTCGCGCAGAAGCTCTGCCGCACGGTCGTCGATCTCGCTGAACTGCGGGGTGACCCCGGCTTCCAGCGGAAAGCGGCGGAGCAGCGAGGCGCAGAAGGAGTGGATCGTCTGGATCTTCAGACCGCCCGGGGTTTCGATCGCGCGGGCGAAAAGGCGGCGCGCGCCCCGCAGCCGCTCCGCGCCGATCTCCGCCGCCGGAATGCCGAGCTTCAGCAGCGCCTCGCCAAGCGGCCCATCCCCCAGCATCGCCCATTCGCCCAGACGGTGAAACAGGCGGTTCTGCATCTCGCTCGCCGCGGCCTTGGTATAGGTCAGGCAGAGGATGCGCTGCGGCTCCACCCCGTTCAGCAGGAGCCGCGCCACCCTGTCCGTCAGCACGCGGGTCTTGCCGGAGCCCGCGTTGGCCGAAAGCCATGTGGAGGCGCGGGGGTTGGCGGCATCGACCTGCCGCTGGCTGGCTGCGTCGCGGCTCATCGGTCGTCCTTCCCGTTCCGGGGTGCGTGGGGGACGGCATCCCCGGGCTCCTTGCCGGTATCCCCTGCCCGCATGGCCTGCGGCTCGTCCCCGCAGGGACCGGCTTCCGCCGCATCCTGCCCGACGCCTTCCGGCTCCGGCACGGCTGTCATCTCCCATTCGCCGAAGCGGGCGAGGTGGTCGTAGGCCCCGGCGCTGCCTTCGCTGAACATCGCGCGGCGGGAGGTATAGCCCGTCTCCTCCGCCGCATAGCGGGCGATGAGCTGGGCCAGTTGCTCCCATGCCGCCGCCGTCACGGCGGGGGAGAGGTCGAGCGGCTCCTCCTTCGGCGTGGCGCCGAGGCCGATATAGGTGGCACCCGCGATATCGGCGAGACCGAAATCCTCGAATGCCCCGCGTTCGGCCATCGCGGCCTCCAGCAGAAGCTGCTTGTCGAAGGCGCGCTGCTGCTTCTCCGTGGGCGGGCTGCCGGTCTTGTAGTCGTAGATGTGGATGCGCCCGTCGGGAAGCTCGTCGATCCGGTCGGGCCGGGCGGTCAGCCGGAAGCCGGACGGCTCCAGCGTGATCCCTCCCGGCTTTTCCACCAGCCGGGGCGTGCCGTCCCGCCGCGCCTCCCGCGCGAGGAACCAGTCCGCCGCCCTGTCCAGCCGCGCGCGCCACAGGCGGCGGGCCACCGGCCACGGCACTTCATCCGCCAGCACCGTGTCGGCAATCTTCATCAGCCGCGCCCGCGCCTCGGGCGCCCTGGGATCGACGGTGGAGAACCGCGCGAGGATCTCGTGCAGCACCGAGCCGCGCAGGGCCGCATCCGGTTCGGGCCGGAGCGGGTCGAGCGGGCGGAGCCGCAGGATGCGCCGCGCATAGACCGCATAGGGGTCGCGGATCAGCCGCCCGATATCCGTCACCGGCAGTTCCACGGGCCGCGCGGCGGCGGGCGGGCGCGGGGAGGGGCGCGG
>NZ_NIPW01000031.1 GCF_002196855.1 Haematobacter genomosp. 1
GGCCTCGGCCGCCGCGGCGCGCAACACGGGCGAGATGTCGTCCCCCCGGTCGATGGCGGCGGCAGCGGTGTCCAGCGCCGCCGCTGTTTGCGCATCCCCCGCGCGCGGCACGCGGCCCGCCCGTTCCGACCGGAGCCAGAGCATCAGCCCGACCTGCCCCGACAGAAGCCAACGGGTCGCCCGCGCGCTCCTGCGGGCGCGGCGGGAGCCAGCAGTCGCGGTGTCCAGCGTATCCTCGATCGACGCCATTTCGGAGAGAAGGGCCGTCGCCTCCCGCGCATCGGCAGGCACGCCGCGGAGCGTGGCGGCAGCCGCCGACAGCAGGCGACGGGTCAGCGCCCTGACGCGGGCATATGGCTCCGACCCATCGGCGGCGCGACCGAAGACCCAGCCGACGGCCAGCGCGATGGCAACACCGACAAGCACCGTCGCCATCCTGTCCAGCCCGAGGTGCAGCACATTCTCGGGGTGTCCGGTATCCAGCAGCGCGACCATGGCCGCGGAATAGCCCGCCAGCATGGCGCCATAGCCCGCGAACCCCCGGATGACATTCCCAAGCCCGGCGCAAAGCCCCAGCCACAGCGCGATTCCCACGACGAGAACCACCATGTCCCCGCCAGAGACGACCATCAGCCCCATGCCGAACAGGGCGCCGACCACGGTCCCCAGAAACCGGTTGGCGGCTTTTTCCAGAAGCTGGCCCCGCACCGGCAGCGCCGCCGCCCAGACCGACATGGCCGACCATTGCGGATGCTCGAGCCCCAATGCCCAGGCCGCAACAAGCGACATACAGGCTGCAAGCGCCGTCAGTCCGGTAAAGCGGAGACGCGCCGCATCGATGCCCAGACGGGAAAGGAGGCGGGCCATCACCGCTCCTCCTGCTGCATGCGGGCGATGCGGCGGTCGATGTGGTCCATCGCCTCCAGAAGACGCATGAGGTCATCGGGGCCGAGATCCTCAAGCATCTCACGCTCCGTTCGCTCCAGAACGGCCTCGATCCGCTGGACCGCCGTCTCCCCCGCGGGGGTGAGATAGAGCCGGCGGGAGCGGCGGTCGACCGGATCGGGCCGGCGTTCGAGCAGCCCCCGCTCCGACAGGATGTCAAGCAGCCGCACCAGGCTCGACCCGTCGATGCCCACACGCTCCGCAAGCTCCTTCTGGCTGATCCCGCCCCCCGACAGGCTGAGGTGCACGAGGGGGGGCCAGGTTGCATCGGCCATGCCGATCCCGGCCAGACGCAGGTCAAGCTCGCGCCGCCAGCGGCGTGCGGTGCGGGAAAAGACGAAACCGAAACGGGAGAGAGGAGTATCATGACGCATACTAATAATATGTCATAAAACTAGTTTGGATTCAATCCATTTGAATGCCACTATGTCAACAGCCGCACGAAGACAGAGATGATGGCCGCATTCGCAAGGTCGATGAAAAACCCGCAAACCAGCGGGACGATGACAAAGGCCGCATGCGCGGCCCCGTATTGCCGCGCCACCGCCGTCATGTTGGCGATGGCCGTGGCCGTGGAGCCGAGCGTGATGCCGCCGAAGCCCGAGGAAATCACCACGCTCTCGTAATTCCGCCCCATCGCGCGGAACACGACGAAGACCGTGTAGATCAGCGTCAGGGCGATCTGCACCGCCAGCGCAACCGTCACGAAACCCAGAACCTCCGCGAGCGCCCAGGGCTTCAGTCCCATGAGCGCCATGACCAGGAACAGCCCCAGCGCCAGTTCCGACAGAAGCGCCATCGCGCGCCGCATCCCGGGCCACTGGCGGCTCACCCGGCCCCGCAGCCTGCCCGGAAGCAGCGCCCTGACGAGAATACCGGCGAGAAGACAGCTGACAAATGCGGGAAGCGTGACGCCTGTGAGCGAGATCACGCCATGCAGCGCCCGCCCCGCCATCACCGTGACATCCAGCAGCAGGACTGCCCATAGCACCGACATGTAGTCGAGCGGCGGCGGATTCTGATGCGTGGCGCCGATTTCCAGACGTCTGTCCTCAGAGGGGCGCACCCGGTAGCGGGTCATCAGAAAGGCCGCCATCGGCCCACCGATGAGACAGGCCGCGATCAGCCCGACCGTATTGGAGGCCACACCCAGCTCCATCGCCGCGGCGATGCCGTGCTGCGTCTCCAGAATCGGCGCCCAGGCGAGGGTGGTTCCCACGCCGCCTGTCAGCGGGATGGAGCCGACCAGCAGCCCCTCCAGCGCGGGACGACCGAAGGCCAGCGCGACCAGAACCCCGGCGATGTTCTGGATGACCATGAAGGCCACCGAAATGCCTGTCAGCACCAGCAGGGGGCGGCCGCCCTCCCGCAACGCCCGGATATCGGCGTTCAGCCCGATCCCGGCAAAGAATACGAGCAGAAGGAAATCCCGCGCGCCAAGCTCCATCTCCACGTCGATCCCCCAGCACATGTGGAGGATCGTGACGACGGCGATGAAGGCCAGCCCGCCCGCAACCGCCTCGGGGATGGAATACCGGCGCAGCAGCGACCAGCGCAAAGTGAGTATCTTCCCGACGATGAGCAGGAACACCGCCAGAGTGAACGAGAGATGCGCATCGACCTGCAACACCTGAAGTTGCATGAAGCTATCTCCGCTGACCGCCATTCGGGAAAGCGTAGGACCGGGACCGGAAGCTGGCAAGGGAGCCGTCGCCGAACCCGCGACGTCGGTTGCCGGCGGCAGGCCCGCAACCGACGCGCCGCGGGCGGGCGGGCGGACGTCTGTCAGGCATCTGACCGCCTGACAGACAACCCGCCCTTGACCCTGACGGAGAGCGGAGCCAAGACTGCGCGGGGCCGCAGCCTGCGGCGCATCTGCTGACCTGCATTCGGATGAGAGGAACCATCATGCCTGCCTATACAGACGTCCAGCTCCACATCGACGGCGCCTGGTGCGATGGCACGGGCGGGTGGATCCCCGTCGTCGATCCCGCGACGGAGGAAGAGATCGGCCGCGTCGCCTGGGCCAAACAGGCGGATCTGGACCGCGCGCTTGCCGCCGCGGAGAAGGGTTTTGAGATCTGGAAGAACACCGGCGTCATGGACCGGGTGAAGGTCATGCGCAAGGCCGCGGCGCTGCTGCGGGAGCGCGCCGACGATATCGCCTGGAAGATGACCCGCGAACAGGGCAAGCCGCTTGCCCAGGCCAAGGGTGAGATCCTCGCCGGCGCGGAAACCATCGAATGGTTCGCCGAGGAAGGCCGCCGCACCTATGGTCAGGTCATCCCCTCCCGCCAGCCGGGGGTGATGCAGATCACCATGAAGCTTCCCGTCGGGCCGGTCGCGGCCTTCACGCCCTGGAACTTCCCGATCAACCAGGTGGTGCGCAAACTCTCCGCCGCCGTGGCGACAGGCTGCTCCATCATCGTGAAGGCGCCGGAGGAGACGCCCTCCTCTCCCGCCGAACTGATCCGCTGCTTCATCGATGCGGGCGCGCCTGCGGGCGTCATCAACCTTGTTTACGGGGTGCCTGCGGAGATCTCCGAATACCTCATCCCGCATCCGACCATCCGCAAGGTGACCTTCACCGGCTCCACCCCCGTCGGCAAACAGCTCGCAGCGCTCGCCGGGCAGAGCATGAAACGTGCGACGATGGAGCTTGGTGGCCATGCGCCGGTCATCGTGGCGGAGGACGCGGATATCGAGAAGGCGATCTCGCTGATGTCCGTGCACAAGTTCCGCAATGCCGGGCAGGTCTGCGTCTCGCCCACCCGTTTCCTCGTTCAGGAGAAAGTGGCCGACGCCTTCATCGACGGCTTCACCGAAGCGGCGAAGGCTGTGAAGGTCGGCAACGGGCTGGAAAAGGGCATGGACATGGGCCCGCTCGCCAATGAGCGCCGCATTCCAGCCCTTCAGGCGCTGATCGGCGATGCCGTGGAGCATGGCGCGCGGCTGACCACGGGCGGCCAGCGGATCGGCAACAAGGGCTACTTCTTCGAGCCGACCGTGCTGGCCGATGTGCCGACCGAGGCACGGATCATGAACGAGGAGCCTTTCGGCCCCGTTGCGGTCGTGAACCGGTTCGGCGATCTGGACGAGGCGATCGCGGAAGCCAACCGCCTGCCCTACGGGCTTGCCGCCTATGCCTTCACCCGCGCCTCCGCCACGGCGGACCGGCTGTCGCGCGAAGTGGAATCCGGCATGCTGGCGATCAACCATCTTGGCCTTGCCCTGCCGGAAGTTCCGTTCGGCGGCATCAAGGATTCGGGCTACGGCACGGAGGGCGGCTCGGAAGCGCTGGACGCCTATGTGGAAACCCGCTTCATCACGCGTCTGGGGTAAGCACGGGCGGTGAACAAGGCGCGGGGGACGCCCCCCGCGACCCCCGGCGGAGAGACAGGGCGCGATATCCGTCTTTTGCGCCAGGTCCCCCGCCCCCTGCGCCCCTTCCCGCCGCTCGCGCCCCTTCCCGCCGCTCGCGTCACGTCCCGCCTCTCGCGTCACGTCCCGCAGGGGTTTCTCCCGGGGAGAGCACCGTGATTCACGTTCGTGAAGGCAGCGAGATGAGGAGAGGGCGCGTCGATCTGACCGATTTCGGGCTGGATCGCGATCCAGCCCTCGCCTCCGGCTGATGCGCGCGGAGGCAGCTCCTTTTGGGCCTGCTCCCGGAGCCTTTGCTTGCTGCTGGCAAAGGTGAGGATAGAGGATCGCCGCGTGTGGAGCAGGCCGCTCTGGCAAAACGGACAGGGCGCCGTGGGCGAATATTTCCGCGCGCTCCGGCAGCCGCCACAGCCGCCACAGCCGCCACAGCCGCCACAGCCGCCACAGCCGCCACAGCCGCCACAGCCGCCACAGCCGCCACAGCCGCCACAGCCGCCACAGCCGCCACAGCCGCCACAGCCGCCACAGCCGCCACAGCCGCCACAGCCGCTGACGCGTGGCGGATCATCCAGGCACGTATTCCGCAAGGGGGTATCGGAGGCTGCCGGCGCGAAATCCGATGACCCATCGTCGTCGAACCGGGTGCATCAGCGCGTCACCAACGGTCAGGAAAAGGAGTCCGGTCACCTGTGCACGGGGCGCTCCTGGGGGCGGGCGGACCATGAAAATCCATCGGACGGTGGATGGCCCGGGCCGGGGGAAGCGGCTGAACGACAGTCCCGAGGCAGACGACCGGCCACCTGCATGACCGGGGCAGCGGGGCAGCGGGGCAGCGGGGCAGCGGGGCAGCGGGGCAGCGGGGCGGACCGCGCCGACCAAGTCAACAACAACGGTGGGCTACTGGGGCACCGTATGAATAAAGCAGCAAGCTGGTAACACCCTGTCCGCCGGACGCCGCGAGCTATCGGCTACCGCAGAGGCCTCTCTCCCAAGACCTCGACTCGCCGTGCCCCCCTCAGCGCATTACGGGCCGAAGACCGCTCACTTCCCCAGAAGCTCCATCCGCCGGGTGAGGCCTTCACGGCAGCGCTGAACCATGAAGTCCACGAACAGGCGGATCTTCGGATCGCGGAGACGGCGATGCGGGGTCAGGCAGGAAAGCTGGATGGCAAGCGGGGGCGTCGCCTCCGCCACCGCCACCAGCGCGCCGGAGGCAAGGTGTCGGGCCACCTCGAACACCGGCTTCATCACGATGCCCCGGCCCGCCAGTGCCCAGCCCGTGAGCACGTCGCCGTCATCGCTCTCATAGGGGCCGGAGACCTGGAACCGCTCCGGCCCCTCCGGTGTCATCAGCGTCCAGCGAAACTCCCGCGCGCCCGGAAAGCGCAGGTTGAGGCAGGCATGGCGATCCCGGACCAGCGCCGCGCCATCCGCCGGATTTCCCCGCGCCGCGACATAGGCCGGCGCCGCACAGAGAAGCCGCGGACATTCGGCGATCACCCGCACCTTCAGCTCGCTGTCCTCCAGCCGACCGAGATGAAAGGCCACATCCAGCCCCTCTCCCGCCATGTCCACCCCCCGGTCGCTCAGCCGCATGCGGATATCGACACGAGGATGCATGTCATGGAATTCCGGCACGAAAGGCGCGATCAGCCGCCGCCCCACCCCCAGCGGAGCCGCGACGAACACCGTGCCCTGAGGGGTATTGGCGGCGTCCCGCACCTCCGCCTCCGCCGCCTCCATCGCCTCCAGAAGCCGCAGCGCGCCTTCATAGAAGATCCGGCCCGACTCGGTCGGCGTCAGGGTCCGGGTCGTGCGGTTGAACAGCCGGGTATCGAGATGCCGCTCCAGATCGGAAATCCGCGCCGATGCGACGGCGGGGGAGGTGCGCTGATCCCGTGCTGCCGCACTCATGCTGCCCAATTCATAGACACGGACGAACATGCGGACGTTCTCGACATAGGCCATGGGTTATTTTGCGCCGGATTTTGAAAGTGCTGGGAGATTTATCGAATTAACAGGAAGGTCGTCCCCGGTATAGCCTGCCCGGCGCATAGCCGGGAGTTTGCCAATGTTCGATCTGACCGTCCTCGGGGAATGGCTGGAATTTGCCATCCGCTGGCTTCACGTGGTGACGGCGATCGCATGGATCGGATCGTCCTTCTATTTCATCGCGCTCGACCTCGGCCTGCAAAGGGCGCCGGGCATGCCGGAAGGCGCGCATGGGGAGGAATGGCAGGTCCATGGCGGCGGCTTCTACCATATCCAGAAATATCTCGTGGCGCCGGAGCGGCTGCCCGAGCACCTCACCTGGTTCAAATGGGAGAGCTACTTTACCTGGATGTCGGGCTTCGCGCTGCTGGCCGTGGTCTATTATCACGGCGCGTCGCTGTTCCTCGTCGATCCGTCGGTGGCGGATATCCCGGCCTGGGGGGCGATCCTGATCTCGCTCGGCTCGCTCGGCTTCGGGTGGCTGGCTTATGACCTGATCTGCAAATCGAAATTCGGCGATGACAACACGCGGCTGATGATCCTGCTCTACGTGCTGCTGGTCTGCATGGCCTGGGGATATACGCAGGTCTTTTCAGGTCGTGCGGCGCTGCTGCATCTGGGCGCCTTCACCGCGACGATCATGTCGGCCAACGTGTTCATGATCATCATTCCGAACCAGAAGATCGTCGTGGCAGACCTGAAGGCCGGCCGCACGCCCGATCCGAAATACGGCAAGATCGCCAAGCAGCGTTCGACCCACAACAACTACCTGACGCTGCCGGTCATCTTCCTGATGCTGTCGAACCACTATCCGCTCGCCTTCGCCACCGAATACAACTGGCTGATCGCGAGCCTCGTGTTCCTCATGGGGGTGAC
The DNA here is from genome assembly GCF_002196855.1 of Haematobacter genomosp. 1. Classification (GTDB taxonomy): domain Bacteria; phylum Pseudomonadota; class Alphaproteobacteria; order Rhodobacterales; family Rhodobacteraceae; genus Haematobacter. The sequence continues at coordinate 7,195 of NZ_NIPW01000031.1, forward strand.
GATCCGTCACTACTTCAACACGATGCACGCGCGGAAGGGTCAGCCCAACTGGACCTGGGCGGTGACGGCGGTGATCTTCCTCATCATCGCCTGGCTTTCCACCGCGCCCATGTTCCGCACCGATCCGCCGGATGAGGTGCTGCTGCAGGGCGGGGCCGCGAAATTCGCGCAGGCGGAGGGGTTCCAGCAGGTCTCCGACATCGTGATGGGGCGCTGCTCCATGTGCCACGCGGCGGAGCCGGGCTATGAAGGGATCCTGTGGGCGCCGCGCGGCGTGCGGCTGGACACGCCCGGCCATATCGCGCGGCAGGCCAAGGACATCTACCTGCAGGCGGGCATCACCCATGCGATGCCGCCCGCCAACGTCTCCTTCATGGAGCCGGAGGAGCGCGCCCGGATCATCGCCTGGTATCGCGCCGCAAACGGGTCCTGACTTCGGGCCAGTTACTTAGGGCCAGTACCTCGGGCCAGACTATTTCAGGCGGGCATTGCTTCAGGCCAAGTTACCTCAGGCCAAGTTACTTCAGGCCAAGTTACTTCAGGCAGGCCGAAACCGTATCCGCCAGACCCGTCATCAGGTCGGCGTAAAGCGCGGCCCCCGGCTCCAGCCGGCTGCCCTCCGGGTCCAGCGCGCCGCCTATCTTCACGGTCGTCCCTTCGGTCAGCAGTCTGAGATAGGCGGGGTCGTGGTTGGCCTCCGGGAAGATGCAGGCCGCATCCGCGATCTCTCCGCGCAGCGCGCTCAACCGCTGGGCGCCGGGCGTCGCCGCCTCTCCGTCCGAGACCGTGGCGAGGATGTCGAGCCCGTAATGGGCCGCGAAATAGCCGTAGGCGTCATGGAACAGCACGATGGGCCGGTCCTTCGCCACGGCCAGTTCCGCCTTCAGTCGTGCGTCCAGCGCGGAGACACGCTCCTTCGCGGAGGCGGCGTTGCGCGCATAGGTTGCCGCATGCTCCGGGTCGAGGCGCGACAGTTCCGCCGCGATCGCCTCCAGCCAATGCGCGGCATTCGCGGGGTCGAGCCAGGCGTGGGGGTCAAGGCCCTCATGGTGATGGCCCTCATGGTGATGGCCGGCATGATCATCGCCCGCGGCATGATCCGTCTCATCACCGTCATCATTATGACCGTGGCTATCGTGCCCGTGTCCCTCTTGATCGTGACCATGGTCGTCATGACCGTCGGCATGACCGTCCTCCCCAAAGCTCCGCACTTCGGTTCCGGGCGCGTGCAGGAGCGCAAGGGCGGGCGTCTTGCCGATGCCCCGCGCCATCCACGGCGACATCTCCGGCCCGATCCAGACCACGAGATCCGCCGACCCCAGCGCCCGTGCCTGCGAGGGCCGGAGCTGGAAGTCGTGCGCATCCGCCCCCCGGTCGAGGAGCAGCACCGGCTCCGCCACGCCCTCCATCACCTGCGCGGCCAGCGAATGCACGGGCGGGATGTCCGTGACCACGGTAGGCGCAGCGGTGGCGGGCGCTGCAAAGGCGGTCAGCAAAGGTATGAGGTAGCGCATCCGGTTTCTCCTTGCGGTCGCTCTGCAAGTGCATATGTTATTCTGTAACGCTTCGTATTGAGTTATAATATAACATGTCAAGCACAGAAACGCCCGGGCCGCGCGCCTTTGCGGATCATGACCACTCCCACTGCACCGGCGATCTCCTCGCCCGGGCGGAGATGCTTGCCCTCGAACACGGCGTGCGGCTTACCCCGGTGCGCCGGAGAACGCTCGAAATCCTGCTCGAAGCCCATCGCGCCATGGGGGCCTATGACGTGCTGGAGCGGCTGGCGGCGGAGGGGTTCGGCAAGCAGCCCCCGGTGGCCTATCGCGCGCTGGAATTCCTGGTGGAGAACGGGCTTGCCCACCGCGTGCGCCGCCTGAACGCCTTCACCGCCTGCATGAGCCCCGGCAAGGACCACGCGCCGGTATTCCTGATCTGCGAGGGCTGCGGCACGGTCGCGGAAACGCCTGGCGAGACGGTTCGCGCCGCGCTGGAAGCCGCGGCCGGGGATTTCGTCGTCCAGCGGTCCAGCATCGAGGCGGTCGGCCTCTGCCCCGCCTGCCGGAGCGCGGCATGAGCCTGCTCACCGCGCGATCCCTGAATGTAAGCTACGGCGGCGCGCCCGTGCTGACCGGGGTGGATTTCGCCATCGAGCCGGGCGAGATCGTGACCGTGATCGGCCCGAACGGCTCGGGCAAGTCCACGCTGCTCAAGGCGCTGCTCGGCGCCATCCCCTCCACCGGGAGGGTCACCCGCGCGCCGGACCTCACCATCGGCTACGTGCCGCAGAAGCTGCATGTCGATACCGGCATGCCCATGACCGTGCGGCGGTTTCTGTCGCTTCCCCGCCCCGTCACCGATACCGAGGCCTCAGCGATGCTGGAGCGGGTGGGCGTGCCGGGCCTTGGTGGCCGGCAGCTTTCCGCTCTCTCGGGCGGACAGTTTCAGCGGGTGCTGCTGGCCCGCGCCCTGCTGTCCCGCCCGAACCTGCTGATGCTCGACGAGCCGACACAGGGGCTGGACCAGCCGGGAACAGGCGCCTTCTACCGGCTGATCGAAACGGTCCGGCAGGAAACCGGCGCGGCGGTGCTGATGGTCAGCCACGACCTGCACGTGGTCATGGCGGCTTCCGACCGGGTGATCTGCCTGAACGGGCATGTCTGCTGCGAGGGGGCACCCCGGCACGTCTCCACCGCGCCGGAATACCGGGCGCTGTTCGGCGACGGCACCGGCGGCACCATGGCGCTTTACCGTCACCATCATGACCACGACCATGACCACGGCGGCGATGACGGACAGGGTCACGATCACCCGCATGACCACGGCCATCATGACGGCGAGAGGAAACATGCTTGACCCCTTCCTGATCCGCGCGGCCCTTGCGGGCCTGGGCGTCGCGGCGGCGGCGGGGCCGCTCGGCTGTTTCGTCGTCTGGCGGCGGATGGCCTATTTCGGCGACGCGACCTCCCATGCCGCGATCCTCGGAGTTGCGTTGTCGCTGGCGCTGACCCTGCCGGTGCAGGCGGGGATCCTGCTGGTGGCGCTGCTGGCCGCGCTTGCGGTCTCCACGCTGGCGGCGCGGGGCTGGGCGCTGGATACGACGCTCGGCGTCATCGCGCATTCGGCGCTGGCCTTCGGGCTGGTGGCCGTGTCGTTCCTGCCGGTGCGCGTCAGCCTCGACGCCTATCTGTTCGGCGATATCCTCGCCGTAAGCTGGGGGGATGTGGCGACGATCTGGATCGGCGCGGCGTTGACGCTGACGCTGATCGGGCTGCGCTGGAACGCGCTGGTGCTGACCACGCTGTCGGGCGATCTGGCGGTGGCCTCGGGGCTCCGCCCGGACAGGGAGCGGCTGGTGCTGACCATCGCGCTCGCTCTGGTGGTGGCGCTGGCGATCAAGGTGGTGGGTGCCCTGCTGATCGCCGCCATGCTGCTCATCCCGGCCGCGACCGCCCGCGGCATTGCCCGGACGCCGGAATCTGCGGCGCTGACCGCCGTCGCGGCGGGCGCCGTGGCGACGCTGGCGGGGCTTTGGGCCTCCTTCCGGCTGGACACGCCCGCCGGCCCCTCCATCGTGACCGCCGCGACGCTGATCTTCGCCGCAACCGCCCTGATCCGCCGGAAAGCCTAGCAGGCTGCCGAAAAGGCCGGGCCCCTCCCCGGGCTTGCATTGAAAGCGGGAAAATCTATCCGGTCACACGCAAAACGTGCAGTTTCCGGGGCGCGCCTCACCAATGTGGAGACGATCTCCGCCCCGGCGCAACCGCGGAATGCTTCCTCAGCAGCCTGCTGGCAGACGGCCGCAAATCCGGGGTCACGGCCACCGCACTCCGGGAAATCAACGCCGGTGTCGGCGAGTTGCAGTGAAACAGGCACCCTTTCAGGAGCCCGTCCCACCGCAAAGCCCTTTGAACCCGCCCGTCAGGCCACCTGACCGAGCAGGATATCCCCGTAAAGCTCCCGCAGCTTCGCCTTCACCACCTTGCCCGTCGCGCCGAGCGGCAGGCTTTCGACGAAGATCACGCGGTCCGGCACCTGCCATTTCGCCACCTTGCCGTCGTAGAAGGCCAGCAGATCTGCCTCCGTCACCTCGACGGCGGGCCGCTTCTGCACGATCAGCACCGGCCGTTCGTCCCATTTCTCATGGCGCGCCGCGATGGCCGCGGCATTGGCCACGAGCGGATGGGCGATGGCGATGTTCTCCAGCTCCACGGTGGAGATCCACTCTCCCCCCGACTTGATGATGTCCTTCGCCCGGTCGCGGATGATCATGTAGCCATCCTCGTCCAGCGTGGCGATGTCGCCCGTATCGAACCACCCGTCGAAGGTCAGCGCGGATTTCTCCTGCCCGAAGTAGTTCTGGATGATCCAGTGACCGCGGATCTGAAGCTGGCCCTGCTCCTCCCCGTCATTGGCGAGGATATGCCCCTCCGCATCCACGACGCGCAGATCCACGCCGAAGGGCGGGCGTCCCTGCCCCTGCCGGATCGCTTCCTTTTCTGCGTCGCTCAGATGCTGGTGCTTCTGCTTCAACTGGTTGAGCGAGCCGATCGGGCTTGTCTCCGTCATCCCCCAGGCGTGGATCAGTTCCACCCCGTAGCGGTCGCGGAATATCTTTATCATGGAGGGCGGCAGGGCCGATCCGCCGACGATGGTGCGCTGCAGGCTGAGGGAGGTCTCGCCCGCCTTTTCCAGCGCGCCGAGCAGCCCCATCCAGATCGTCGGCACACCGAGCGCGACGGTCACTTCCTCCGCATTGATGAGCCTGACGAGGCTCTCGCCATCCAGCCCCGGCCCCGGCAGCGCCATCTTGCAGCCCATCGCCGCCGCGACATAGGGCACACCCCAGGCGTTGACGTGGAACATCGGGACCACCGGCATCACCGTGTCGGACCCCTTGAGCGCCAGCCCGTCCGGTTGGTTCGCGCCATAGGAATGCAGCACCGTGGAGCGATGGGTGTAGAGCACGCCCTTCGGATTGCCCGTGGTGCCGGACGTGTAGCAAAGGGAGGAGGGGCTGAGTTCGTCGAACTCCGGCCATGTGTAACCGTCGTTCCCTTCCGCCACCAGGTCGTCGTGGAAGAGCAGCCCCTCGACCATCGCGGCCGCTTCTTCCTCCCGTGGCCCCATCAGGACGACACCCCGGAGCGTCTGAAGCTCCGGCAGCACCTTGGCGATCAGCGGAAGGAAGGTCCGGTCCACGAAGATCAGCCGGTCGCTGGCGTGGTTCATGATATAGATGAGTTGATCGGGCGGCAGACGCGGGTTCAGCGTGTGGCAGACCATCCCCGCCCCAGCGATGCCGTAGTAAAGCTCCAGATGCCGGCGGTTGTTCCAGGCCAGGGTGGCGATACGGTCGCCGCGCTCGAACCCCCGCGCCTCCAGCGCCGAGGCAAGCCGCCGCGCATTGGCCTCCACCGTTGCCCAGTCGGAACGGTCGATCCCGCCCGCCGTCTCCACCGAGACGATCTCCGTATCACCGTGCCAGCGCGCCGCATGTTCGATCAGGCTGCTGATCAAGAGCGGCTTGTACATCATTCCGCCGAGCATCCAGTAATCCTCCCCCTTGGACCGGATGCGCCCCTTCGGGCGCCTCATTCCGCATTTTGTGGCACGAATGCCGGCAAAACCACCAGAACTTCATTGTCGCGTTGCGGAGGGTTCGGCGTATTCCGTTGGGTCACGCGGCGCAGGTTCAGTCGTGCTTCGCCGCATCGAAGGCGGCCTGCTGTGCGGCACCGGCCTCCTGCTGATGCTGCGCTTTCCAGTCCTCGTAAGGCATCCCGTAGAAGGCCGTGCGCGCCTGCTCCTTGTCCATCGGGATGCCCCGCGCTTCCGCCGCTTCCTGATACCAGCGCGACAGGCAGTTGCGGCAGAACCCGGCAAGGTTCATCAGGTCGATGTTCTGCACCTCGGGATGCGCGGCAAGATGGTCGCGAAGCGCGCGAAAGGCCGCAGCCTCCAGTTCGATACGGGTTTGGTCGTCCATGTTCATCCTCCAATAGTTGTATCGTTTGTGTGCAGATGGGTTTCGATCTTCCGGCAGAGCGCCTCCGGGTTCCGCTCACGAGGTTCCCTTAGACAGATCCGCCTTAGCAGGTTGCTGCAAAAGGCTTTTGGGTCTGCGTTGGAGCGGAGATCATTCGCAATCTGACGAAATCCAGCGCGAAATCCGGACATTTCGGGAGCATACCGGGGCCGATTTACAGATTTCCAGAGCTTAGGCGTGAGACTTCATAATTTTTTCAGCAGCCTGCTGGACGCATCCCCTCAGACGGCGGAGTCGGCAAGGGCGTCGGTGAGCAGCGGCGCCAGCCGCTCCGCCCAGCCGCGTTGCCCCTCCGCCTCCCGGACAAGATCGTTGCGGACTTCGATCAACGTGTTGGCTCGCCCCTGTGCAAGCGCGTGCCGGTCGATCGAATCCCCCGGCAGGTGCCCCGCATAAGGCTCATTGTCGCCGATGCAGAGATCGCTTTCCCGCCGCAGCCGCGCCAGCACCGCCTGCGAAAACGCATCCTCTCCGGCATGGAGCACCCCCAGATGCCACGGCCGCGGCTCCCGCCCCTGAAGTCTGGGGGTGAAGCTGTGAATGGCGAGGATCACGGTATCCTCCCGCCGCGCCGCCAGCGCCTCCAGCGCCATGTGATAGGGCCGGTGATAGGCGGTGAGCCGGCGCTCCACCTCCGCCGCGTCGGCATGTCGGTTCGCGGGAATGATCGTGCCGTCGTAGAGCTTCATCAGCAGGGTCGGATCATCCTCCCCCCGGTTCGGGTCGATGACGAGGCGGGAAAAGTTCGACAGGATCACCGGTGCGTCCAGAAGCTCCCCCAGCCGCGCGCCCACGCCCGCAGCGCCCACATCGTAGGCGATGTGGCGCTGCATGTCGGCGGAAGCGATGCCCAGATCACCGCCGTTGACGGCATCCGGCACCGTATTGGCCGCGTGATCCACCGTGACGAGCCATCGGGACGGGCGATCCGCGCCAAGAATGTGATAGGGCTGGTATGTCATTCGGGCCTCCGAGAGCGGACCATAGATCCGCCTCCGCCAAACGACCAGTTGCCGCAACGCCGCAATGGGGCAATAGTGCGCCCGAACAAGCCCGTTAGCGCGAACGAGGACAGATGAGACGCCAACGCAACGTTAAAATCGTGGCCACGCTTGGCCCTTCCTCCAGCGATTACGAGACGATCCGAGCGCTTTTCGAGGCGGGTGCGGACGTGTTCCGCCTGAACATGAGCCATGGCAGTCAGGCAGAACAGGCCGCGCGCCACGCCATCATCCGGCAGGTGGAGACGGATATCGGCCGCCCGATCGGCATTCTCGCCGACCTTCAGGGCCCGAAACTGCGCTGCGGGGTATTTGCGAACGCCTCCGAAGTGCTGGAGGAAGGCGCGGCATTCCGCTTCGACCTCGACCCCGCTCCGGGCAACCAGCAGCGGGTGTGCCTTCCCCATCCGGAGATTTTCGCGGCTCTCGAACCCGGTGCGACCTTGCTGGTCAATGACGGCAAGATACGGCTCTCCGTTACCGCCTGCGGCGTGGATTACGCCGATTGCACGGTGATCGCGGGGGGAGCCATCTCCAACCGCAAGGGCGTGAACGTGCCGGATGTGGTGCTCCCGCTTGCTGCCCTGTCCGAGAAGGACCGGGCCGATCTGGAGTTCGCCTGCGCGCTTGGCGTGGACTGGCTCGCGCTCTCCTTCGTGCAGCGGCCCGCCGACGTGACGGAGGCGCGGGAGCTGGCGAGAGGCCGGGCGCTGATTCTGTCCAAGATCGAAAAGCCTGCCGCCGTGAAGGCGCTGAACGAGATTCTGGAGGTGTCGGACGGCATCATGGTCGCCCGCGGCGATCTGGGGGTTGAACTGCCCGTCCAGAACGTGCCGCCGATCCAGAAGCGCATCGGGCGGAAGTGCCGGGCCGCGGCCAAGCCGGTCATCATCGCGACCCAGATGCTCGAAAGCATGATCGAATCGCCCATGCCGACGCGGGCGGAGGTGTCCGACGTCGCGACCGCGATCTATGAGGGCGCGGATGCCGTCATGCTCTCCGCCGAAAGCGCTGCCGGAAAATACCCGGTCGAGGCGGTCCGCACGATGAACGCCGTGGCGGAGGAGGTGGAGACCGATCCGACCTATCGCGAGATCATCGAAAGCTCCCGGAAGGTGCCCCATCCGGGCCGGGCGGAAAGCATCGTCGCCGCTGCGCGCCAGGTGGCGGAATCCACCGAGCTTCAGGCGATCTGCTGCTTCACCCAGACGGGGCGGTCGGCGCGGCTGGTGGCCCGCGAACGCTCGCGCGTGCCGCAGATCGCCATGACCATGACGCCGCAGGTCGCGCGGCAGCTCTGCCTCACCTGGGGCACCTACTGCGTGATGACGGGGGAGCTTGACCGGTTCCGCACGGCGGTGCTGAACGGGGTGCGCGCGGCCATCAACCACGGCTTTGCCAGCCCGCAGGACAATATCATCGTCATCGCGGGCGTGCCCTTCAACACGCAGGGCACGACCAACATCCTGCGCATCGCGCCCTGCGAGGTGCGCCAGATCATGAAGGTGGAGGAGGACGCGGAATAGCGCGTCCTCCCTTTCCGCCCGTTGATCCCGGAGCCGAGGCGACTTCGCTTCCGTCGCGCCCCCTGTCCTGAACGGATGGAATCCTGAACCGGGGGGTGCGACATGATCCGTGCTTACCGGCGATCCCGGCACGCGGCTGAAAAAGGCATTCCGGGTTTATACTGAGGCGGAGATCTTTCCCCACATTGTTGTAGAGCGCCCCGAGAACCGCAAGTTTTGGCTCGGAAGCGGTCCGGTTTCTGTCTTTCCGGGGAGGTGCGCGAGTTTTTCAGCAGCCTGTCAGGGCGTCCGCACCGCAAGGCGCGACGGATTTCCGGGAAAATGCCGCATCGCCCTTGTCTCCCCCGCCGGTCCCGTGTATGCGGCCCCTTCCGAAATCGTGCGGCCGGCCAGTGTGGCATGCCGAGTCGCGCGGAAGACCACTCGAAAGAGGAGATGGAAATGCCCAAGATGAAGACCAAGTCTGCCGCCAAGAAGCGGTTCTCGATGACCGCGACGGGCAAGGTAAAAGCCGGTCCCGCCGGGAAACGCCACGGCATGATCAAACGCTCGACGAAATTCATCCGCGAAGTGACGGGGACGATGATCCTGTCCGATTCGGATGCGAAGATCGTCAAGAAATACATGCCGTACGATCGCTGAGGGAGGCTGACAGATGGCACGCGTCAAATCCGGCAAGGTCACCCACGCCGCTCACAAGAAAGTCCTGAAGGCCGCGAAGGGCTACTACTCCGCCCGCTCGCGCAACTTCCGCACCGCCACGCAGGCGGTGGACAAGGCGAACCAGTACGCAACGCGCGACCGGAAGGTCCGCAAGCGGAACTTCCGCGCGCTGTGGATCCAGCGCATCAACGCCGCCGTGCGGCTTGCCGATGCCGATATGACCTACTCGGTCTTCATCAACGGCCTCGCCAAATCGGGGATCGAGGTGGACCGCAAGGTGCTCGCCGATCTCGCCGTGCATGAGCCGGAAGCCTTCGGTGCGATCGTGGAAAAGGCCAAGGCCGCTCTGGCCGCCTGATCCCGCCCGCACGTTCGGACAGCCATGAAACCCCCGGAGCCTCCGCTCCGGGGGTTTTTTCACGTCTCGTGGGCCTCCTCCATGCATTCCCCTGCACGCCTTCCTTGACAGCCCAAAACGTTTTGGAGAGACTTCTCGTCGGAGGAGCCATGACAAACCTGCGCGAACTCGCCGAATCCCTCAACCTGTCGATCACCACGGTGTCGCGGGCGCTGGACGGCTATTCCGACGTGGCGGAGGCGACGCGGAACCGCGTGCGGCAGGCGGCGGATGCGGCGGGCTACCGCCCCAATGCCTCGGCCCGGCGGCTCCGGCGTCAGCGGGCGGAGCTCGTGGCCGTTCCGCTCCCCATCGCTGCGGGCCGGATCGGGACGCCGCACCTGCTCGACCTGCTGTCCGGCTGTGCGGAGCGGCTGGCGCAGGAACGGCTCAACCTCATGATCGCCCCGGTCCCGAAGGGGGAAAGCGAGATCGACATCTGCCGCCGTTTCGTGGACGGGCGGCGGGTGGATGCGATCCTGCTGGTCCGCACCCGCAGACAGGATGAGCGTGTGGCCTTCCTGCAAGCCCGCGGTGTGCCGTTCGTGACGGACGGACGGACGGAGAATGCCCAGCCGCACCCGTGGCTCGACGGCGATGGCGAGGACGGCTTTCGCCGCGCGACGGAGCGGTTCATCGCGGACGGGCATCGCCGGATCGGTCATGTCGCCGGCAATCAGGATTTCTTCTTTGCTCATGCCCGCGCGACGGGCTGGCAGGGCGCAATGGCGGCAGCGGGCCTTCCCGCCGATCTGCTGGCGGTGGGGGAGCTGTCGGAACAGGGCGGCTTCGACGCGGCGCAGGCGCTGCTCGCCACGCAGGATCCGCCGACGGCGCTTCTGTGCACGACGGATGAAATGGCCATCGGCGCGCTTGGCGCGCTGCGCGCCGCGGGACGTTCCGCGGCGGTGGTGGGGCACGACAACCTGCCGCTCGGCGCCTTCACCCATCCGTCGCTCTCCAGCATGAGCATGCAGGGCGAGGCGCTGGGGCACCGGGTGGCAGAGCTCATCATCGGCGCCATGGCCGGACGCCCTGCGGCGGAACTTCAGGATCTGCGCCCCGTCCGCTTCGTGGACCGGGAAAGCCATCTTTGGCCGGGCAAGGCCAATCAAGGGAGGGAGACATCATGACGACTGCAACCCGCAAGGGGCTGGCGCTGGCCATCCTCGCCGCGACGACGGCAAGCGCCGCACCGGCGGAGACGATATTCCTGTCCACCCAGCTCCGCCCGATCGAGGAGGCGACCGCCGTCCGGCAGGAGTTGCTGAAAGGTCTCGACGGTGTGGACTACGTGGTGGAGGAACCGCCGCAATTCGCCGTCCGCATGGCGGCGGAGGCGGAGGCCGGAAAACACACCATCAGCCTCGTCGGCGCAACGCATGGCGAGCTTGCCCCGCTGGCGGACCGGAACATGCTCACCCCGCTCGACGACATCGCCGCGGCGCTGAAGGACAAGGGGATCACCCCCGCGCTGATGGATCTCGGCAAGCTCGGGCACGACCACCAGCAGTATATCCCTTGGATGCAGGCGACCTATGTCATGGTCGCCAAGCAGGAGGCGCTGGAATTCCTGCCCGAAGGCGCGGATCTGAATGCGCTGACCTATGAGCAGCTCATCGCCTGGGGCAAGGCCATGCAGGAGGCGACGGGGCAGGCACGGATCGGCTTCCCCGCCGGGCCGAAGGGTCTCTTCTCCCGCTTCTTCCAGGGCTATCTCTACCCCTCCTACACCGGCGGCGTGGTGCGGACTTTCAAGTCCCCGGAGGCCGTGAAGGGCTGGGAGATGATGAAGGCGCTCTGGGCCGTGACCAATCCCTCCTCCACCAATTACGGGTTCATGCAGGAGCCGCTGCTCGCCGACGAGGTATGGGTCGCCTGGGATCACGTCGCGCGCCTGAAGGAGGCCGTCGTCTCCATGCCGGATCAGGTGAAGGTCTTCCCCGCCCCCGCAGGTCCGAAGGGCCGGGGTTACATGCCGGTCGTCGCGGGACTGGCCATACCGCAGGGCTCGCCCGATGTGGCCGGGGCGGAGAAGGTCATCGCGCATCTCGTCACGCCCGAGGTGCAGCTCATGACCGCGGAGAAGGTCGGCTTCTTCCCGACCCTTTCCGTGCCGCTGCCCGAAGGCGGCGATCCCGGCATCGCGGCGATGGCTGCAGCCGTCACCGCCACGCAGACGGCGAGCGACGGGATGATCTCTCTCCTGCCGGTCGGGCTGGGCGACAAGGGGGGTGAGTTCAACAAGGTCTACACCGACACCTTCCAGCGCATCGTCCTGAACGGAGAGGATATCCAGGCCGTGCTGGACGCGGAGGCCAAGGCGCTGAGCGGCCTCATGGAGACGACAAAGGCACCCTGCTGGGCGCCGGATGCGAAAAGCGACGGACCCTGTCCGGTGGAATGAGCGATGAGTGCCGCGCCCCCTGACATGACGGCACCGGCGGATCGCGCCGCCCTCCCCGGCGCGCCGCTGTCCCGGCGGATCATCCCTCCCCCCTGATCCGTCAGAGACGGACGGCGGGCGGTTCGCCGCCCGCCGGACCCCGGGCTCGCATCAGGCCCCCGGCCTCCCGCATCAGGCCCCATACCGGCCCCCGTATAAGCTCCCTCCCCGCAACCCGGAGACCCGCAAACCCCTTCCCGGAAACCTCCCGGTCGAGACCCCCGCTTCGCCGGCCGGTGTGCATTCCCGCCACTGTCGCTGGTCCCTTCTGACCTGAAACGTCGCCCGGGAAGCCCCTTCACGCAGGATACCATGCCCGAAAGACGCTGGACCCCCTATCTGCTCATCCTGCCCGCCAGCGTGTTTCTGGTGGTGCTGTTCCTCATCCCGCTGGTGCAGACGGTCTGGCTGGCCTTCTCCGACGGCGGGCAGCCGACGCTCGACCATGTCCGGCGGATGGCGGGAGATCTGAACTTCGCTCCGGCGCTTCGCAATACGCTACTGCTGACGGCGATCGTCGTTCCCGTGCAGGTGGCGTTGTCGCTGCTCATGGGCACGATGGTGGCCAAGATCGGGCGGGGGCGGGAGACGATCCTGTGGATCTGGACGATACCGCTTGCGATATCCGATCTGGCGGCGGGGCTGGTCTGGCTCTCCATCCTGCAGAACTCGGGTTATCTCAACAGCCTGCTCTACATGCTGGGCGTGATCCCGCGGCAGACGGCCTGGCTCACCTATCAGACGCCGGTCGCGCTGTTCTTCGGCGTGGTCGCGGCGGAGATCTGGCGCTCCACCGCCATCGTGCTCATCGTGATCGTCGCCGGGCTGAACCAAGTACCGAAGGATTTCGGCGAGGCGGCCGCGGTCTTCGGCGCGTCGCGCTGGACGCGGTTCACCAAGATCACCCTGCCGCTCATCCGTCCGGCGCTGCAATCCGCGCTCATCCTGCGCACCGTTCTGGCGTTCGAGGTGTTTGCGGTCGTCTATGCGCTCGGCGGACGGAACTTCCCCGTGCTGATGGGCGAAACCTACGTCTGGCAGCACGACAACCAGAACTACGCGGTGGCGGGGGCCTATGCCGTGCTGATCATGGTAATCTCGCTCGCCGCGACATTCGTTTACCTGAAAGCCATCAAGGTTGACCCGGAGCGGCTGCCATGAGCGATACCCCCGTGACCGCCGCCCCTCCCAGCGTGCCTGCCGCGCGCCGCCTGCTGTTCTGGGCCGGGATCGCCGCGCTCTGCGCCTGGGTTCTGGTGCCGATCTATCTGCTTGCGCTCGGCGCCTTCGGAGGCAGGCAGGGAGTTTATCAATGGCCCAAGACCATCCTGCCCACCAATGTCTCGCTCGATGCGTTCATGGTCTTTCTCCAGACGGAGGGGCTGATCACGGCCCTGCTTAATTCGCTCTGGGCGGCGGGGATCACGGTGCTGCTGTCGCTGCTGCTGGGCGCGCCCGCCGGCTATGCGCTCGCCCGCTACGACTTTCGCGGCAAGAACCTGTTCCGGGTGATGGTGCTGCTGACCCGCGCCTTCCCGCTGGCGGTTCTGGCCCTGCCGCTCACGGTGTCCTACATCCGGCTCGGTCTTTATGACACGGTGCTGGGCGTCGGGCTGATCCACACCATCCTCGCGCTGCCCTTTGCGGCGCTGGTGACGCAGGGCATCTTCATGGGCGTCCCCCGGGAGCTTGAGGAGGCCGCATGGGTCTTCGGCTGCTCGCGGCTGAAGGCGTTCTTCCGCATCGTCGTGCCGCTGGCGCTGCCCGGATTCGCGGCGACGGCGGTCTTCGCCTTCGTCATCTCGTGGAACGAGGTGTTCGCCGCCTCCGTCCTGACCGTCCGCAACCGGACGCTCACCGCCTATCTGCTCACCGTCCTGTCGGAAAGTCCGCTGCATTACCGCTTTGCGGGCGGGCTGCTGCTCATCGTGCCCTCCGTCGCGTTCATCTTCGCCGTCCGGCGTTACCTGTTCGCGATCTGGGGCGTTTCGTCGAAATGACCGGAAGACCCATTCATGGCTGATATCGTCATCGACCGCATACGGAAGCGTTTCGGCGCGACCGACGCGCTGAAGGAAGTGTCCCTCACCGTCCGGGACGGAGAGTTTGTCTCCCTCCTCGGTCCCTCCGGCTGCGGCAAGACCACGCTGCTCCGCATCGTCGCGGGTCTGGAAACGGCGACCGCCGGGGATGTCCGCATCGGCGGCCGCTCCGTCCTCGGGTTGGAACCGAAGGACCGGGGACTGGCCATGGTGTTCCAGAACTATGCGGTGTTTCCCCACATGACCGTGCGGGAGAACGTGGCCTTCGGTCTCAGGATGCAGAAGGCGGAGGAGGCCCGCGTGACCGCGCAGGTCGCCCGGGCTGCGGCGCTGCTGCATATCGAGCCCTATCTGGACCGCTATCCGAACAAGCTCTCGGGCGGCCAGCGGCAGCGGGTGGCGGTGGCGCGGGCGCTTGCCGTCGAACCGGCGGTGCTGCTGATGGACGAGCCGCTCTCCAACCTCGACGCGCTGTTGCGGCTGGAGATGCGGACGGAGCTGAAGCAGGTGCTGGCGGAGGCCGGAACCACCACGCTCTATGTCACCCACGACCAGACGGAGGCGATGGGCCTGTCCGACAGGATCGCGGTGATGCACGACGGTGTAGTGGAGCAGATCGGCTCGCCCGTGGAGATTTACGACCGGCCCGCGACGCGCTTCGTCGGCGGCTTCATCGGCAATCCGCCCATGAACTTCCTGACGCTGCCCGTGGAGGGCGGTGCGGTGGCGCTCGGCGGTTTTCGTGTCGCTGCCCCGCCCGGATCGGGCGCGGCCGTGACGCTCGGCCTGCGCGGAGAAGCCGTCCGGCGGGCAAGGGCGGGCGAGGGTCTGCCGATGACCGTCCGCGTGGCCGAACCGATGGGTTCCCACCTCCTCCTCACCGGCACCATCGCCGGAGAGCCGGTCCGCGTGAGCCTGCCGCCCGGAGAGAACATCCGACCGGGGGAGGAGATCGCCCTTGCCCCGGACATCGCCCGCCTTGTCTGGCTCTCGCCCGAGAGCGGACGCAGCCTTTCAGCCTGACCGGACATTCCCATGACACCCGATCACATCGCCGCCGCCAAGGCCGTCCTCGCCCGCAACGACAGGGGCGGATATACCCTGCCGACCGATCGGCTCTATCCCTTCCAGTGGAACTGGGATTCCGCCTTTGTCGCCATGGGGTTCGCAACCTATGACGTTGACCGGGGCTGCCGCGAGCTGGAACGCCTCGCGGAGGGGCAGTGGCCGGACGGCATGATCCCGCAGATCGTGTTCCACCAGCCAAGCGACAGCTACTACCCCGGACCCGAGGTCTGGCGTACCGGGAATGCCGTGGCCACGTCCGGCATTACCCAGCCGCCGGTTTTCGGCATGGCGGTCCGCGTGCTGCAGGAGCGGGGCGCCCCGGAGGCCCGCATCCGCCCGCTGTTCGAGGCGGCGCTCCGCTGGCATCGCTGGTGGTATTCGGCCCGCGACCCGGAGGGGACGGGCTTCGTGGCATTGCTCCACCCATGGGAAAGCGGATCGGACAATTCGCCCGCATGGGATGAAGCGCTCTCCCGCGTGCCCACGACCACGCGGGAACCGGTGCGTCGCAAGGACACCGGCCATGTGGACCCCGCCATGCGGCCGCGGGATGAGGATTACCAGCGGTTCATCCACCTTGTGGACACCTACGCGGAGTGCGGCTGGGAACCGGCGCGGCAGTGGGCGGCCGCGCCCTTCCGCATGGGCTGCGTGCAGACGACCGCGATCCTGCTGAAAGCGGGGGAGGATCTGCTGAAGGTGGCAGAGGCGCTGGCCCTGCCGGAAGCGGGGGAGGAGCTTCGCGCGATGACAGCCCGCTCCCGCGCGGCGCTTCTGTCCCGCTGGTCGCCGGAGCATCGCCGCTTTCTCATCCGCGACCTGATCGCCGGAACCGATGTAGCCACGCCCACGCAGGCGGGGTTCATCCCGCTCCTCGCGCTTGATCTGCCCGCCGACATCCGCGATGAGGCGGTGGCAGAGATGCGGCAGTGGATGCAGGGCCTCCGCGTGGCCTTCCCCACGACGCCCGCCGACAGCCCGGCCTATGAGCCGCGCCGCTACTGGCGGGGGCCCGTCTGGCCCATCATCGACTGGCTGCTCGCCGCAGGGCTTGACCGGAACGGGGTGCCGGACCTGGCCCGGACGCTCCGCATCTCCGTCAGCCGGGCGATGGAAACCGCGGGTTTCGTCGAATATTTCCACCCGGGCACGGGAGAGGGGCTGGGCGGACAGGGCTTCTCCTGGAGCGCGGCCGCCTACCTGCATTTCCGCGCCCTGACCGCCTGATCCCGCTCCGTTTCCGCGCGGCTTTCGGTCCGACGGGCTGGAACCGCGCGCCCACCCGGTGCAAACAGGGGAAAACCGAGCGGAGGCCGGACATGCAGACACCCGAACGGATCGATGTGGTTGCCGATGTGGGCGGCACGAATACCCGTGTCGCCATCGCCCGGGGCGGCAGGGTCGATGCGGCTACCATCCGCCGCTTCGCCAATACCCGGCATGGCTCGCTGGCGGAGGTGTTGCGCCAGTTCGGCGCGGACATGGGCCTGCAGCGTTGCGACAGCGCCTGCGCGGCCATTGCCGGGCCGGTGCGGGATCATATCGGGCGGCTGACCAATCTCGACTGGTCCGCCGATCCCGACCTGCTCCGCGATGCGACGGGAGCGGCCCGGGCGGCGGTGTTGAACGATCTCGTGGCGCAGGGCTATGCGCTCGACGCGATACCCGAAGGGGAGATCACCCCGGTCTTTGCCGGGAGCAACGCAGGGCCGGGTGCCACTCGGCTGGTGATCGGGGTCGGCACCGGTTTCAACGCCGCCGCCGTGCACGAAACCGCCGCGGGACGGGTCGTCCTGCCGTCGGAGGCGGGCCATGTCACCCTGCCGGTCCGCACGGAAAAGGCGCTGTCCCTCGTGCGCGCACTGGAGGGCGTGCATGGCTTCGTCGGGGTGGAGGACATCCTCTCCGGGCGCGGCGTGACGCGGATCGACGCCTGGCTCGGCCATGGCGCGCCGGCCCGCGATACCGCCGCCATCATGGCCGCACTGGAAGCAGGCGAGCCGCGCGCGGTGGAGGCAGGGCGGATCTTCGTTCGCCTGCTTGGCGCCGTCGCCGGTGATCTGGCGCTGATCCACTTGCCCTTTGGCGGGATCTACCTGATCGGCGGGGTGGCGCGCGCCTTCCTGCCGTGGTTCGACGCCTTCGGCCTGTCGGACGCCTTCCGGGAGAAGGGGCGCTTCGGCCCCTTCATGGCCGACTTCGGCCTGTCGGTGATCGAGGACGACTTCGCAGCCCTCACGGGCTGCGCTGCCTATCTCGCCGCCACCGCGCCCTGACCGTCAGGACACCGCCGCGACCGCCCTGACCGGCCGCGCCGCGCGGAAGGCCCCGCTGTCCAGCCGACCGTTGGAATAGACCATCCGCCCGCCGCGCAACGTGGCGACGACATGGCCCAGACCCTCGTCCGTGGCGGCGATCAGGTCGGCGCGGCGGCCGACGGCGATGGCCCCGCGATCCTTCAGCCCCAGCGCCTCCGCCACGTTTCCGGCGGACAGCCGTGCGGCACCCGCCAGCCCGTTCGGATCGCTCTTGGCCAGCTCCAGAACGGCGGGCAGCATCGCGGAGGGGTGATAGTCGGAGGCGAGGATATCCAGCAGACCCGCCGCATGCGCCGCGCGGGCCGAGAGGTTACCCGAATAGCTCTGGCCGCGCAGCGCGTTCGGCGCACCCATCACCGTGGCCAGCCCGCGACTGCGCGCCTCCACCGCCGCTTCCTCCGTCACCGGGAATTCGCTGATGCAGACGCCAAGCGCGGCCATGATACCGACCTTCGCCACGGTATCGTCATCATGGCTCGCCAGCGCCACGCCATTCGCGTGACAGGCAGTGGAGATGCGGGAGAGCGTCGCGGCCAGTTCCTCCTCCGGGCGTGTGCGTTCGGCGATGCGTTCGGCCACGGCAGCGGCGGCTTCCTCCGCCGAGAGTCCCTTTTCCGCCATGGTCCGCTCCACCACGCGCTCGATGTCGCGATACTGGCCCTGCCCCGGCGTATGGTCGGTGAGGGAGATAAGCTCCACGCTCCCCTCGGAGATCAGTTCATGCACCACGTCGAGCGCCTTGGGAAAGGTGATCTCGAACCGGGCATGAACCCGATGCTCGATGAGCAGATCGCCCCGCATCCGGCGAAGCGCCCGGATGACCTCCGTCGTGTGGTCATAGCTCCTGAGGTGCCCATAGGTGGAGGCAGGGCTGAAGGACAGCGCGGCGTAGGCGGTGGTGAAGCCCGAGCCGGCCAGCTTCCTGTCCAGATCGCGGATACCCAGCTCCAGCGGCATGTGGACGGAGGGGCGCGGCTCCACCTCCCGCTCGATCATGTCGCCATGCATGTCGATGAAGCCCGGCATGAGCAGAAGCCCGTCGCCCGCAACCGCCGCGCCCGCGACAGGGCCTTCCACGATATCGGCAATCCGGCCGTCTTCCACACGGACGGAGCCGCTCTCCAGCACGTCATCCGGCAGGATGACCCGGAAATCACTGAGCCACATGTTCCAACTCCTTCGTGGACAGGTCGAGTTCTGCGTCGATCAGCCCGGCCACATCGCCGGGATGGTGAAAGACGCCGATCATCGCGACGCCCTCGGTTTTCAGTTGCCGCAACCGGCGCACCAGCGCCCCTCGCGCGCCCGCGTCGAGCGAGGCCGTCGGCTCGTCGAGCATCAGGAGCCGCTGCGGCAGGATGAGCGCGCGGGCGAGGTTCACCTTCTGCTGCTCCCCGCCCGAGAAGGTGGACGGATAGGCCGCCCAAAGCTCGCGCTTCACCCCGAACTCCGCCAGGGCCGCACGCGCGGCTTCCAGCGCCTCGGCAGCGGGGCGCCCGGCGAGGCGCAGCGGTTCGGCCACGATATCCTCCGCCGCGACACGGGGGCGGGCGATGAGAAACTGGGTGACGAACCCGATCTCCCGCCGCCGGAGCAGCGCCACATCGACATCCGCCGCAGTGGCAAGGTCGATCCTCCCCTCCGCAGTGTTGAGCCAGATATGGCCGCCCTTCGGCAGATAGGTCCGGTAGAGCGTCCGCAGCAGCGTGGACTTGCCCGCGCCGTTGTGCCCGCTGAGCAGCAGGAACTGACCGGGATGCAGACGGAAGCTCACCCCCTCGAATGCCGGGAGGCGCTGGTGGAGATGGTGCATGTCGAAATGCTTGGCGAGCCCTTCGACTTCGAGCACGGGGAGGGAGCGGTGCATCATGGTCACCTCACAGTTTGGCATGAACGAGGGACTGGGTGTAGTCATGCTGCGGGTCCTGAAAAATCTGGTCGGCAAGTCCCTGCTCGACCACGCGTCCCCGGCGCATCACCATCACCCGGTCCGCCATGGTGCGGATGACGCCCAGATCGTGGCTGACCAGCACCATGGTGATCGACCGGTCGCGTTGCAGCCGTTTCAGCGTGTCCAGCACCAGCGCCTGCACCGAGACATCAAGCCCGGTGGTCGGTTCGTCCAGCAGCAGCAGCGCGGGTTCCAGAGCGATAGCCTTGGCAAGCTGAACCCGTTGCTGCATCCCGCCCGACAGCTCGATCGGGCGCGCATCCATCCGCTCCAGCGGAAATTCGGATGCCGCCAGCGCCTCCTTCGCCTTTTCGCGCAGCGTGGCGAAGCGACGCTCCCCCGCGATCAGCAGCCGCTCGGCGACATTGCCGGAGGAGGAGTTGCGCATCAGAAGCCCCAGATGCGGGTTCTGATAAACGATCCCCACATGGCGCGCGCAGAGCATCCGCCGCGCATAACGGTCGAGGTCGAAGAGGTTGCCCTCCGCCCCCGGAATCGCCAGCCTGTAGTCACCGGTGTCGGGCGTGTCCTCAAGGTTCATCATGCGGAGCAGCGTGGATTTTCCCGACCCGCTCTCGCCGACGATGCCCAGAACCTCGCCGGGATAGACCGTCACATCCACATCGTCGAGCGCCGTCACCCTGCCGAAGCGGCGGGAAATGCCGGTCATTGTCATGATCGGCGGCGTCGTCATCAGGCGCGGCGCGGCGCGGCCCGTTCCTTCAGCAATCCGGGTCATTTCATCACCCCGTTCACATACCATGTTTCTCCGGGGGCGACGCCCTCGCCCTCCGCCGCCCGGATGTGTTTGACGGCATATCCCGAGTCCGACAGCTCATGGATCGAGCCGCCGTCGGCCTGCGGAATTTCGTTCATGAAGAAGCCTTTGACGCCCGTGCGCCCGCAGGTGAGCCCGGCGTGATCCTCCACCCGGTAGGGCACGTCGGAAAACGCCAGCGGTTCCACCGGCGTAAACGGCGGCACGGCGAAGATGCGTTTTTCCCGCCCCGCCGACAGCAGCGTCAGATGCTGCGCCATGTTGAGCTTCGGCACGTCCCAGCGCGGGATTGGCGACGGCGTCATCACGTGCCGCCCGTTGACCAGCGCCGGGTATGAGGCACCCTGCATGATCCGCCCGGACCGCACGATCTGCTCATAGAGCACCAGCCAGAGCCGCCCGTAATCGGCATCGGCATGCATCTGCCGCGCCACGGAGATGTTCGGCTCCACCGGGCGGAGCGGCTCCGGGTTCGGCACCTGGAGGACGAGCACCTGATCCTCGCGCATCACCTCCTCCGGGATGCGGTGGCGGGATTGCAGGATCGTGGCCTCCGCCGTGTCCTCCGTGCCCTGCGCACCCGCCACGCGGGCGACGAACTGGCGGATGGAAACGGCATTCACGCTGTCATCCGCGCCCTGATCGATCACCTTCACCACGGAGGCGGGGTTCACGAGCGTCAGCGTCACCTGAAGCCCGCCCGTGCCCCAGCCGCGCGCCATAGGCACTTCGCGGCTCGCATAGGGGATCTGGCAGCCGGGCACGGCGATGGCCTTCAGCATGGCGCGGCGCATCTCGCGCTTGGCGGAAGGGTCGAGGAAGCCGTAGCTCATCGCCTCCCAAGGGCGGGTAAGGTCGCTCAGGGCGGTCATGGGGTCGGCTCCTCGATTTTCTCCTCGGCCGGGCTGGCGTGCGGATCGGCTTCAGGGACAGTCGCCGCCTTCAGCGCCCGTGCGTCGCGCATTGCGTCGAGCGAGGACTGGAAGGTCACGTAGTGCGGCAGCTTGAAGTGGATGCAGAAGCCGGAGGCTTCCACTGGCTCGGTGTGGTAAAGGAAGAACTCCTCCTCCGTCGGTGATCCCTTTGCCGCGCCCGGCGCGTTCAGGTCGAGCGTCGCGGCCGAGATCACCTTCACCTCGTTCCAGCCCAGCGTGGCGGAGAAACCCAGCCGGATCTGGCTGGACGTGTCCTTTGCCGCGACCTCCGCCTGCGAGACCCTGACACGTCCTGCCGCGAATATCGTTCCGCGCGGATGGCGCACGCGCAGTTCCGCCTCCGCCAGCCGCAGCTCATTCACCGTCGGGTGAGCATTGCCGTAGCCCCGCATGGCCGAATAGCCCAGTGCCAGAACGCCGCCAGTGTCAGCTCTTGCAAGGCTTTGGAGCGTATGCGCGCGTTTTGCCGGGAAAAGGAGCGGCTCCCGCGTGAGATCTGGAATATTTTCCGGCGCCACATTTTCGCGCGGCGGGTCGGCCACGAGGCCCTCGGCCTTTTGCCAGGCGGCAAGCGAGGGCTGAAATGCCGGAGCAGGCATCGCCGCGCGCTCCACCGGCTCTGGCACCAGCGGCGCGCCTTCCAGAACACCCGTCGCCAGAAGGCGGTGGGCGTAGTCCAGCGTCGGGCCGAGGATCTGACCGCCCGGAATGTCCTTGAAGGCCGCGGAAATGCGGCGGTGCGTGAACAGCGCCTCCTGTATCACCGGCTCCGCCACCATCAGCCGGGGCTGGGTCGTGCGCCACGCGCGGAGCAGAAGCACCGTCTCGTAAAGATCGCCGCCCGTCTGGGAGAGCGCGAGCGCGGCCAGTTCCGGCTCATAGAGCGAGGCCTCGCCCATCACCCGGTCCACGAGCCAGGGCAGCGCCGCGGCGACAGCGGCGACACGGCTCTGGTCGATGGTGCCCAGCCCCTCCCGGTAAAGCCGCTCCGCCTGCGCGATGGCGCGTTCTCCGCCGCGCGTTGCAACATAAGCCATCAGAGCACCTCGATGCGGGTGGAGCGGGGCAGACCGATGATCCGGTCTCCGTCCACGAGGAACAGGTCGAAGCCGAGCGGGTAGGCCACGCGCTCGGCACGTATGTCCCAAAGCTCCGGCGGCAGAGCCGCGGCAATGGTGACAGAACCGTCGATCCCCGGACCGGCGAGTCGCAGACGGGGCCCGCGCTCCAGCGGCGCGGCGACGACCAGCGTCGCCCCCGCTTCAGGGTGGATCGCGGAGCCGGTCCGAGCCTGCCGGAACGCCGCCTCCGCGCCGCTGGCAAGAAACAGGTAATCGGCAGTGTTCAGACGGGCAGGCCGCGCACCCGTGCGGTCGATGAGGCGCTGAAGCCCCTCGTCATCCGTGAAGGCCGTGACCTCCAGATCCACGAGCGCCTGCGCCACCGGGGCGAGCCCCGGCTCCGGCAGCCGCCGCTCCACGCCCGGGCGGGACAGCGCCCACATCAGCGCCTCGAACGTGGCATTGTCACGGGTTTCGTCGATATTCGGCAGGGGAGCAGCCATCAGAACGTCTCCATCTCGACGCGAGTCGCCTCAACGGCGCGGAGGGTGTCACGGTCCCCGGCGGCCTGACGCGCGGCCTCAGCTGTCACGAAACGCTCGATCTCCGGCCGGCCGACGTCTTCGGCATATGCGGCATCCGTCAGCGCCATCGCCATCGCCCGCTCCAGATCGCGGCCGATCACCATGCCATAGCCCTCGGTCCCGGAGGTGAGGCGCAGATGGGCTTCCGCCACCAGAACCTCGCCCAGGTGGAAATCCGTCCCCTTCACCGTGTCGCGCATCGGCAGCATGACGAGGCCGGTGCGGCTCGCCAGCACTTCCACCTCCCCCAGCCGGGGAAGCAGCCCCTCCGCCAGCGCCTTCAGCGCCGCGGCATCGGCCCGCGCCAGTGTAGCGAGCAGGCGCGCATGATCGTCTCCCCCCGCGGGGGGGAGGCTGTTCTGGTCGAACATCTTGTCCTCTTTCTGTTGCCGGTCAGAACCGGCTGTCGTCAGGCCGTTCCGCGCCCGGCGGATCGGTGTCGAAGGTGAACTGCACCCGCTCCGCCGACCAGACCGCTTCGGAATGGCCGATCGGTTGGCCTGCCTCGTCCACGTCGGTCTTCTGCACGACAAGGACGGGCAGCAACGGATGCTGGGCAAGCAGGCGCGCTTCCTCCTCCTCCGCCCGGCGGGCGAAGATGGTGGTGGAGCGCCGGAAATAGTCGGTCACGCCATGAGCGGCATAGATGTCGCTGACGGCCTGCCCCGCCGCGCGGCGCTCTGCGAAATCAGGAAACCGCGCGGCGCAGCACCAGGAGAGGCCGAGGCTGATCGGCACGTCATCGGCCAGCCCCCGGTTCAGCAGCCGGTGAACGGCAGCACCCTCCTCCAGCGCCAGCGCACGGGCGATCCGGGCGGGCGCAGGCACGATTTCCGCCGAAATCTGATCGCCCCCGGGCGCCAGACCCTGCTCCTGAAGGTTCTGGCGGAAGCGGGTCCTGCGGCCGATGTGATAGTTGATGAGCGGGGCCGATTCCACGAAAGTTCCCCGCCCCTGCTCCACCCGCAGCTTGCCCTCCACCGCAAGGGCGGCGACAGCGCGGCGGATTGAATGCCGGCCCGCGCCGAAAAGCTGGCACAGTTCGGGCTCTGTCGGCAGCCTGTCGCCGGGCGAAAAGCTGCCCGAGGCGATCTCCTCCGAAATCCTGTCCCGGATCATCTGCCAGTTCTCGCGCCCCATGTGAGCCTCCGAGTCATTCGAATGAATTATGAATAGCTGCAGACTATGACGGCAAGATGAAATACAAAGACCTCGCGGAAAAAATTCCACGGCTCTGCAAATATTTGTATGTCTTTGAAATGTCGTCAAATATTCACGAAATTATTATTGCAGAATGCCGCGAGTGCGCCGTAACCGTTTGACACCCCTCGCCGGCGAACGACCGCGAAGGGGTCAGGAGGATAAGATGAGGACAGCGATCTTCGCGGTGGTCGGCCCATCGGGCGCCGGCAAGGACACGGTGATCGCCGCGGCGCTCGCGCACAGGCCAGAGATCCACCGCGTCCGCCGCGTCATCACGCGGCCCACCGAAGCCGGCGGGGAAGACTTCGAGGGCGTGAGCGAAGCGCTATTCCAGAAGCGGCTGGCAGCGGGCGATTTCGCCCTGCACTGGCAGGCGCACGGCCTGTCCTATGGTATTCCGTGGTCGGAAATAATCTCCGGGCGAGACGTGCTGTTCAACGCCTCCCGCGCGATGGTGGAAAGGGCCGTTGAGGTCTTTCCCGCGCTGCGAATTCTTCAGATCACCGCCCCGCCGGAAGTGCTCGCCCACCGCCTTGCCCAGCGCGGGCGGGAAACCGCAGGGGAAATCGCGCAACGCCTTGTCCGTGATACCGCGCCTCTCCCGCGAAACCTCGCTGTCAGCACGATTGACAATGGCGGGGCGCTGGAGGTTGCCGTCGAGCAGTTCCTTCACGCGCTGGACCGGGTGTCGCGTCGAGTTATGGGGTAGCCCGATCCTAATCGCTGCCCTTTTCTGAGCGGATTTACGCATAAGGCACAGCACCGAAAGCAGGCTCTTTTCTTGCGAAACCGGCACCCCGCACGGGACGACTGCCGGTTTCGGCAGCACGAAGATAGGTCGTGACCGAGAACCTCGAGAGCGGACATGGTGAGGCGAAAGCTCAGCCGGGACGCGGTGAGGCGGGTAACAGACCGGAGCGTTGCGATGACGCAGGTCGCGCGTGACCTTGGTATCGCCGAGAGCGTATTTCGGGCGATGGATGCGAGAATGGAGCCTAGCCCTGCCGCCGTCTTTCCCTGGAACGGGCATTGTTGCACTTATCGG
>NZ_NIPW01000032.1 GCF_002196855.1 Haematobacter genomosp. 1
CAGCAAACCCGGGGCGGTTCAATGCATCGGTGCTGCATGTGCCAACCATCAAGCCCTTTGATACCGAAGGCGTGGCGGAGTTCGCGGCGGGAGTCGATCGCCTCGTCACCGCGCAAAACCATGTGCTGCACGGCGGGTTGACCACACTGGTGACGGACACGCTATACCGGGCCAGCGTGGTCAGACCCCTGCGATCCGTGGGTATTCCGGACCGTTTCATCGAATGTGGATCTCTGCCCTACCTTCAGACCCGTTACGGCCTGACTGCCGAAAGCGTGGCGGAGACGACGCGGCACTGGCTGGGGGACGCCGCATGAGCCTGCAGGAAATCATCCAGCCCGCTGCCCGGCTGCAGGCGCGTACCGATCCGATGAAGATCTTTTCCTCACCTGCGCTCTACATCCAGGGGCCCGGTGCCCTGGAGAGGGCAGGAGCGGTGGCGGCGGCATCGGGTCGGCGAGCACTAATGGTGTCCGATACCATCGTACTCGAATTGATCGGTGAACGCATGCGTCGATCGGTAGAAGCGGCCGGACTTGCGTTCCATAGCGTGTCTTTCGCGGACGATGTGACCCACGCAAATGTGGATCGCATGGTCGCACAGGCGCGCGAGTTCGCTCCGGATGTCGTCTTTGCCTGTGGTGGTGGCAAGGGGATCGATGCGGGCAAGGCCGTTGGCGATATACTTGGCGCTCGGATGATTTCCGTTCCGACCGCGGCATCGAGCGACGCACCCACCAGCCGCAACTATGTCTTCTATTCCGATACCCACGCTTTGCTGTCGGTGGAGAAACTGGTGCGTAACCCTGATGCGGTGCTGGTGGATACGGCAGTAATAGCTCAGGCACCGCCCCGGCTTCTGTCCTCGGGCATCGGCGATGCGTTGGTCAAGCGGTGGGAGGCTGAGCAATGCATCGCCTCGGGTGGGCCGAACATGCATGGTGCGTCCGCTACCATCGCTTCATCTCTGCTCGCCCGCCTTTGTGCCGACGTGCTCCTCGCGGATGGTCCAGCCGCGCTGCGTGTTGCGGGTAGTGGGGCGCCGGACTCTGCATTCGAACGTGTGATCGAAGCCTGTCTACTGCTGGCGGGTCTCGGGTTTGAAGGCTCCGGCCTGTCGATCCCGCATGCGATGACCAGGGGCCTGTCGGCCATTCCCGAAGCCGCAGCACAGTTGCATGGCCTTCAAGTTGCCTATGCGCTGATGGTGCATTTCAGGCTGGAGAACCGGCCGGAGGGATTTGTTGCCGAGATGCGGGATTTCTACCGCGCCGCCGGTCTGCCGGCGACGCTCGCTGAGCTTGGAGTGACTACCGTCGATGAATCCGTGATCGGAATCATCGCGGATTTGACCTTGAAGGCCCCTCACACCCTCAATTTCGAAAGGAGCCTCTCTGCCGCGGATATTGCTGAGGCGATCCGTTCCGTGGAGGCAAGCCCACCGTAACTCACCCGCTTCTACCGTTTAGCCGCATAAACCATGAGTCCGATAGCCTCTTGGCCAGCCGTGGGCAGGTAGATCGGATCGCGTCATTGCCGTCATTCTGGCTGTTGCTGGAGAACCCGGCGTCCCGCACTTGGGGCAACCGTCAGGTCAATGACAAATACTGGCGGGGCAACTGCAGGGCCGTCTGGTGGAAGGGGTAAATGAAAAGAGCTCGGCGGTACCCCGTAGATTTGGCTGCTGGACCGCCAGCTTGCCAATGACCTTGTTGCTGCAGTCGCCACGCCGAAGAAGAAGCTGGATATCGAATTCCAGGATGTTTCGGCACATGGGGATCCAGGGGTCCAGTGATCGCGGTCAGGCATTCTCTTATGAGGTCTGCCCCATATTCAGCATCCGGTACCGCCTCCTGTAGGCAAAATTGGTCTTGCACGAAGACGAGTGAACAGAGCGCGTGGAGAAAGTATGTAGACACATGTTAGCGACAGCGAACTCATGGAAATGCTGAAACCTCGCCTGTCCACCGCGTATTCTGCAGGTAAAATATTGATATCATATAGATACACCTGCCGCGACGCCTCCGCGACAGAGAAGTTGGGGGGAAACTGGCGGACATTTGGCCTGTCGCGGCTCCCACGGTCCATATTGCCCGGATTATCCTAAGCGGTATGGTCTGACGGCACAGGCCGAAACGCTGTTGAAGCAGGAACGCTTCGGCGGCTTCCTCGATCCCGACCAGCTTCTCGGGCGTTCCGTGTTCATCTTGGTCATCGGGGTTTCCCTATGGCTTGGTGTTGAAGCGTCGGAACGTCACCACAATCCTACACCTCGATGGCAACCCCGGATCAGACCGTAAGCCGCGTCAAAATTACACCGGGATCCTGGGACACCAACCAGATTTTCGTGCAGGTTGGCGGCGCGTCAAGTTCCACATAGTGGCAGGGTCTACGGATCGCCATGGGCATTACTGCGTCCTGAGGGCTCACGACCGCCGCTTTCATTGCTGAACGTAACTGCGCACAGCAGTCTTTGCCGCGAGATCGAAGAATGCGGCCACGAGCTTTCCGCCCCTTCGTTCCCGGAGACAGATCAGGGCTTCATCCATCATCATCGGTGTTCGGCTGTTTATCGGCAGCAGCACGAGCCTTTCATCGCGCCCGAATTCGGCCGCCGATACGAAACCCACCCCGGCCCCGGAGGCGACGATCTCGCGCACTGCCTCCCTCCCTTCGGCCTCTATGGCGGGGATGACGCTGTGTCCCTCCGCGGCCGCGGCTTCCTCCAGCTTCCGCCGGGTCTTGGAGCCACGCTCCCGAAGGACCAGTGGTTCGGAGAGGAGGTCGGCGAACGTTACCCGCTCCAGCGTGGCCAAACGATGTCCGCGCGGCACGAAGGCGCAGATCGGCGTGGCGTTGAGCGGCATCACATCGAAATCCCGGCTGTTCGGAAGCTCACCGAGCACACCCAGATCCGCATCATAGCTGTGAAGCCGCTCTGTCACCGTCTCCGTGTTGCCTGCGTCCACTGTCACCTGCACGCCCGGATACTTCTCACGAAAGAGGGCAAGGGTATGGAGAAGGTGATGCGCGCTATCCGCCACGATACGAAGGCGACCGGCGCGAAGGGCGCGGCTTTCCGACAACAGCTCGAACGCCTGTTGTTCGCAGTCGAACATCCGGCGTGTGATCTCCAGCAGCCGCTCGCCCGCAGCGGTGACCGTGACCTGCTTCTTGTGACGGTTGAACAGCAGGATGTCGTATTCCTCCTCCAGCTTGCGCACCTGATCCGAGATGGCGGGCTGCGTGAGAAACAGCTGCTCTGCCGCGCGGGAGAAGCCGCCGCAGATGGCGACATGATGAAACGCCCGCAGTTGCACGTAACGCATGTGAATGCTCCTTCCGATACTCCGAGCGATGGTAGGGGGCCGATGTCGGAGGGGCTGCCGCTTTCAGTTTTCAACAGTGTAATTTATCATTCGATCTAAACTAACGATTTTTCAAATGATGGGAAAGCGGCGATGCTTCGGGAACCAAATTCCGCCGTTTGAGGATGCCATGTCTCATCAGACCCCCGCTCCCTTTCCCGTGCCCGCCCAGGGTGAGCCTTACTTGCTGACGCCCGGGCCCCTCACCACTGCGCTTTCTGTCAAGGAGGCGATGCTGCGTGACTGGGGCTCCTGGGATATAGAGTTCCGCGACATGACCGCCCGTCTCAACACGCAGCTTCTGGCGATTGCCGGGGCGGATGCGGAGGACTATTCCTGCGTGCCGGTTCAGGGGTCGGGCAGCTTCGCGGTGGAGGCGATGCTGGGCACCTTCGTGCCGCGCGATGGCAAGGTGCTGGTTCTGGCGAACGGTGCCTATGGGCTGCGGGCGGCAGAGACGCTGCGCTATCTGGACCGGGCTTGCACGCTGATCGACAAGGGCGACTACATGCCGCCGAGGGGGGAGGAAGTCGCGGCGGCGCTGGCCGCCGATCCGGCCATCACCCATGTTGTTGCCATCCATTGCGAAACTTCCTCCGGGATCCTGAACCCGCTGCCGGAAATTGCCGATGCGGTGCAGGCGGCCGGGCGCAAACTTCTCATCGACTCCATGAGCGCCTTTGGCGCGGTCCCGGTGCCGCTGACCTTCGAGGCAATGGTCTCCTCCGCGAACAAGTGCATCGAGGGCGTGCCGGGCTTCGGCTTCGTCATTGCGCGGAAGCAGGCACTGGAGGCTGCCAAAGGCAACAGCCATTCCCTTGCTCTCGATCTTCATGCCCAGTGGGCCTACATGCAGAAGACCGGTCAGTGGCGCTTTACCCCGCCCACGCATGTCGTTGCAGCCTTTCTGGAAGCGCTGCGCCTTCATGCGGAGGAGGGCGGTGTAGCGGCCCGGGGAGCGCGCTATGCGGGCAACCGTGATGTGATGGTCGCAGGGATGCGCGCGCTCGGCTTTGAAACGTTGCTGGATGACAGGTGGCTCTCGCCGATCATCGTGACCTTCTTCTGCCCCGCGGATCCCAACTTCGCCTTCGCCCGGTTCTATGAGCTGATGAAGGCGAAGGGCTTCATAATCTATCCCGGCAAGCTGACCGTGGTGGATTCCTTCCGCGTGGGCTGTATCGGCCGCATGGACACCCATGTGATGCGCCGCGTGGTCGCTGCCGCTGCGGAGGCGCTGGCGGAGATGGGGGTGGTCTCTGCCGCTCCGCCGTCAGCCGCGCTGGACGAGCGCGCCAAACTTGCCGCCTGAGCACCGAGGGATCAACATGAGCCAGACCGTTACCACCGCCATTTTCGACTGGGCAGGCACGATGCTCGACTTCGGGTGCATAGCGCCGGTTGAGGCCTTTCGCGAAGCCTTTGCCGAAGCCGGAGTGGAGATCACCGAGGCAGAAGCGCGCGCGCCGATGGGCGCTGCCAAACGGGTCCATATCGAGATGATCCTCGATCAGCCCGGGGTTCAGGCCCGCTGGCAGGCCTATTACCGCAAGCCCTCAGATCAGGCGGATGTGGACCGGCTCTACGCCGCCTTTCTGCGCATCGACGAGGTGAACTGTGCCAAATACAGCGGGATGATCCCCGGCGCGCTCGAAGCTGTCGCAGCACTGCGGGGGCAGGGGATCCGCATCGGCTCCACCACCGGCTATCCGCGCAGCGTGATGGAGGGGCTGATGCCGCTTGCCGCCGCACAAGGGTATGTGCCCGATCACTGCACAACCGTGTCCGAGGTCCGGCGGGGGCGGCCCTACCCGGACATGGTTCTGGACAACGCCCTCGCGCTTGGCGCCCCCACGATGCAAGGCTGCGTGGTTGTGGACGACAGCCCGACGGGGTTGACCTCCGGTCGTGCGGCCGGGGCATGGGCTGTGGGCATCGTGGACAGCGGCAATGAGGTTGGCCTGTCGCTCGCCGCCTGGCAGGGTCTGGAGGAGCAGAACCGACAAGACCGCCGGGCGGAAGCCATCGCGAAGCTCGATGCCGCAGGAGCACATTATACGATCGGGACAGTCGCCGAATTGCCCGCGGTCATTGCCCATATCAATGCGCGCCTTGCCGCCGGGGAGAGGCCCTGAGGCGAATCTCGAATCACCTTGCGAGTCACTTCCAAAGCGGGGCCATCGGCCCCGTTTTTTTCATTTCGATGGAATTTTCCCCCGCCGCACATCATCAAGGCAACAATTGGAGTGGAATTGCCGTTCTTGGGCAGGATGTAAAATCACTGTTACAGAAGACCTCTAATATGCTCTCCCCCAAACGGGATTTAAGCTCTTTTTCATCGAAACAATCGATGCAAGCATAAGTATTATACATTTTACTTATCGTATTACGGTCCGCATTTTCGACGGCAACGGATGCTGCGCTGCGGAAAATCGTAGTCGCAAGCTCCCTCATCCGCCTCCCACTTCCTGACCGGAGAAACCGATCATGACCAAGATGCTTGCCCTCGCCCTTGCCACCTCCGCCCTCTGCGCCTTTGGTGCGAAAGCGGAGGAGCTTACGGTCTATACTGCGCTGGAAGCCGAGTTCCTTGAGCGTTACGCCGCGGCCTTCAACGCGGATCATCCCGAGATCAGGATAAACTGGGTGCGGGACTCCACAGGGGTCATCACCGCCAAGTTGCTGGCGGAGAAGAACAACCCTCAGGCGGATGTCGTCTGGGGATTGGCGGCCACCTCGCTTCTGGTGCTGAAAGCGGAAGGCATGCTTGAACCCTATGCCGCAAAGGGGCTCCAGACGGTCGATGCACGCTATCGGGACGCAGACAATCCACCTTCCTGGGTGGGCATGGACGCGTGGGCCGCGACCATCTGCTTCAATACGGTCGAAGGTGCCAAGCTCGGATTGACGGCGCCGACAAGCTGGGCCGATCTGACCAGACCGGAATATACCGGTCATATCGTGATGCCGAACCCCGCTTCCTCCGGCACGGGTTTTCTCGATGTGTCGAGCTGGCTTCAGATGATGGGGAATGACGCCGGCTGGGCGTACATGGACGCGCTTCACAACAATATCGCCGCCTATACCCATTCCGGCTCCAAGCCCTGCAAAATGGCGGCCGCGGGAGAAGTTCCGATCGGAATTTCCTTTGAATTCCGCGCGGCCAAGTCAAAGGCCGACGGTGCCCCAATCGATATCATCATTCCGACCGAAGGGATCGGCTGGGATCTGGAGGCGAGTGCCATCGTCGCGGGAACCGATGCGCCGGAAGCGGCTCAGACGTTGATCGACTGGTCCATTACCCCTGCAGCAATGGCGCAATACAACGAAGGTTATGCCGTGCTGGCCGTTCCAGGTCTGGCCAAGCCGGTGAAGTATCTGCCCGATACGCTGGAAGCCTCGCTCATCAAGAACGACTTCGAGTGGGCCGCGAACAATCGCGAAGCCATTCTGAAGGAGTGGTCCACCCGTTACGACGGCAAATCGGAAGCGCGGAACTGATCGCTATCCAGCGGCCCAGCCTGCACATGACCGGAGGATCCTCCATGACCCATGCCGCTCCTCACGCCTTCCAACGCGAGGCAACGCCCGCGACCCTGCTCCCCTATCTGGAGATCACGCATCTGTCGAAGGTGTTCGGTGACTTCACGGCTCTGGACGACGTCAGCCTGTCGGTGGGCAAGGGGGAGTTCATCTGCTTCCTGGGCCCGTCCGGCTGCGGCAAGACAACCCTGCTCCGCGCGGTCGCCGGTCTGGATCTCCAGACCCGCGGCGCCATCATGCAGGATGGCCGGGACATCTCGGTGCTTCCCGCCTCCAAGCGGGATTACGGCATCGTCTTTCAGTCCTACGCGCTGTTTCCCAACCTGACGGTGAGCCAGAATATCGCCTTCGGGCTGAAAAACACCGGACGGAAAAGGACGGAGATCGCACTGAGGGTCGCAGAGCTGCTGGCTCTGGTTGGATTGCCAGACAAGGCGCGCCATTACCCGGCGCAGCTGTCAGGCGGACAGCAGCAGCGTATCGCCCTTGCCCGCGCCATTGCGATCGATCCGGGGCTGCTGCTGCTGGATGAGCCGCTTTCCGCGCTGGATGCCAAGGTCAGGATACATCTGCGCCATGAGATCAAGGAATTGCAGCGACGGCTCGGGGTGACGACGATCATGGTCACTCACGATCAGGAGGAAGCGCTGGCCATGGCCGATCGGATCGTGGTGATGAACCAGGGCGTGATCGAGCAGGTGGGCACACCGACCGAGATCTACCGGAATCCAAAGTCACTTTTCGTGGCCGAATTCATCGGAGAGACGAACCGTCTGAACGCCCGCTGGCAGGGCGGTCAGGCGGCGGTGGCCGACGCAAGGCTTACCTGCCGCGGTGCGCGCTTCCGGGAGGATGCGCCGATCACCCTTTCCATCCGGCCAGAGGATATCGTGCCGCACGCCGATCCGTCGCCTGTCATACCGATCGAAAATGGTCTGGAGGCGACGGTCACGGACCTGGAGTTCCTGGGCGCGCATTGGCGGGTGCATCTGCTGACCGTCGCAGGCCCGTTGGTTGCCAGCCTGTCCGCACATGCCATGCGGCGCCTGTCTCCCCACCCCGGGCTGCGGTTGATGATCGAACTGCCCGCCGACCGTTTGCTGACCTTTCCGGCGGAGGGCTGATACGTGATCTATACGTGGACCGCTCCCAAACTCCGCCAGCAGGTCGATGCGGATGCGTGGCTTCGACGGGCCTTCATGGCCATTCTCGCGCTTTATCTCATAGTATGCCTTGCGCTGCCGCTTGCGCTGATGCTCTCCAAATCCTTTACGACGTGGAAGTTCGACCTGACCCGCTACGAGTTTCAGGTGAGCGATGGGCAGGGCAACTGGGGGCCCATTGAAACGGCGGACGCCATAAATGCGCGCGTCGGCGCGTTCGATCCGTCCAACCTGCGCGCGGGAACCGATTCCCGCCTCGATGCGACAAAGCTGTTTCCAGAGTTCAGCTTCCGCAGTCCGGTGGAATACCGGCTCCGCAGTACAGACGGTGCGCCGTGGCTGGTCGGCCTTGATCTGCAACGGACGAGCGAGTGGCAGACCTACGACAGCAATACGTTCCGTCGGATCAATCTGCGCCCCGTCGCCGATACGGGCCTGGACAATTACCGCGCCTATTTCGCCAATCCGGCGCTGGTGTCCTCCATTGTGAACTCCGTCATGATCGCGCTTGCTGCCACAATGGTGACGGTGGCGCTCGCCTTCGGCTTTGCCTATGGGCTGACGCGGAGCTGCATGCGCGGGAAGGCGATGTTCAAGGTGATCGCCATAGCGCCGCTCCTGATCCCGTCGCTGCTTCCGGGCATCGCGCTGATCTACCTCTTCGGCAACCAGGGGATGCTGAAGGTGTTGATGATGGGCAATTCCATTTATGGTCCCATCGGTATTCTCATCGGGTCGGTGTTCTTTGCATTTCCACATGCGATGATCATCCTCACCACCGCGCTCGCGATTGCAGACCAACGCCATTACGAGGCGGCGGAGGCATTGCGGGCCTCCCCCTTCCGCACGTTCATGACTGTCACGCTGCCAGGGGCCCGTTATGGTCTGATCTCTGCGGCCTTCGTGACCTTCACCCTTGTGATCACGGATTTCGGGTTGCCGAAGGTCATTGGCGGACAGTTCAACGTCCTCGCCGTTGATATCTACAAGCAGGTCATCGGGCAGCAGAACTTCGAGATGGGAGCAGTGGTGTCGGTCGTCCTGCTCCTTCCCGCGGCGCTGGCCTTTGGCGTTGACCGTATCGTGCAGCGACGCCAGGTTGCCCTGCTGTCTTCCCGCTCAGTCGCCTATTGCCCACGTCCGCAGAGAGGGCGGGACAGCGCCTGCCTTCTGTTCTGCCTGATCGTGACGGGGTTCATTCTGGCGATCGTGCTGACCTGTCAGCTTGCTGCGATTACCTCCTTCTGGCCCTATGACCTCACCCCGAGCCTCAAGAACTATGATTTCAGCAAGATGGACGGTGGCGGCTGGAGCGCCTACGCAAATTCCATCCAGCTGGCTCTGCTGACCGCCGGGATCGGCACCGCCGTGATCTTCACCGGGGCCTACATGTCGGACAGGATGGAGGGCTTTGCACTGGGAAGAGGGCTATTTCAGTTTCTCGCGATGCTGCCCATGGCAGTGCCGGGGATGGTACTGGGGCTGGCCTATATCTTCTTCTTCAACAACCCGGCAAACCCGCTGGCGGGTCTCTACGGCACGATGGCCATTCTTGTGATCTCCACCATCACTCACTTCTACACGGTAGGTCATCTGACGGCCATGACGGCGCTGAAACAGATCGATCGGGAGTTTGAGCCCGTCGCAGCCTCTCTCCGTCAACCCTCGCTTCGAGTTTTTGGCCGTGTCACCGTGCCGATCTGCATGCCCGCGATCATGGACATTTTCATCTATCTCTTCGTCAATGCGATGACGACGGTTTCGGCGGTGGTCTTCCTTTACTCCACCCATACGGCGCTGGCCTCCGTCGCGGTGTTGAACATGGACGATGCGGGAGATATCGCGGCAGCCGCAGCGATGGGGATGATGATACTCTACACGAATGCCGCGGCGCGGCTGCTGCACGGGTTCGTGGCCCGACGAATGCTCCGCCGCACGCAGGCGTGGCGCAACGCATAGTCGAGGGTAGCCTTCTCCGGCGGCGACACCACCGATCACCTCATGATCTGGGGCCGTCTCGATCACATCCTCGCCAAACATCCGGACATGGCGCTGATGCATGGTGGCAGCCCGAAGGGCGCCGAGCGCATCGCCGCCACTTGGGCCAGCAACCGCAAGGTGCCGCAGGTCGCCTTCAAGCCCGACTGGACGCGACACGCCAAGGCCGCGCCCTTCAAGCGCAACGACCAGATGCTCGACTGCCTGCCGATCAGCGTCATCATCTTCCCCGGCACCGGCACCGGCACCGGCACCGGCACCGGCACCGGCACCGGCATCCAGGAGAGCCTCGCCGACAAGGCCCGCAAGATGGGTATCCCCGTCTATCGCATGCAGAAGGGTGGCGCATAGCACCACTCAGTCTTGCTCCTTCGGGGTCCCATTGCGGAAAGTCAGCCGGATGCCGGCCAAGCAGGGTGGGCCCGCAGTTTCGGAGTGTCCCTCTTTTTTCGGCAGAGCGTTTTCTTTCGGCGAGACGCCTACCCGCCCGGGCATTGGGAGGGTGTCGCCCGGCCGACCGCCCAGGAGAGGCGTCCTTCCCGGATGGACAGGGTCCACTGGCCGTTGGAATAGGTCGTGCCGTCCGTGCCCATCGCAGGCAGGTCAACTTCCTCCCCTCCATCGACGGAGACCGAGGCGCTCTCTCCTAGCAGGCGCACCGCCAGATGCGTGCCATCCGCACAGCTGTATTCACTGACAGGGAAGGGGTTCTCGGCTCCGATCGCGGCGGCGGGCTCGTCAGCCTGCACGGCGCCGGCAAGCAGCAGGGCGCTGATGATCGACATTTTCCTCAACATCACAGCCCTCCGGATTGGGGGTAAAAGCGGCCGGCCGAGAAATCGCGCCGGTCTGGGGCGCCTATTCCTGATAGGCTCCGTCGCTGGCCACGCCCGGCGTGTCGAACATGATGAACGCCAGATTGTCACCGGGCTCAGCCATCACATCAGTGCGCAGGCCGGCCACAACGCCGGTCACGCCGCTTTCATATTCCGCAATCACCTCGCCGAAGCTGTTGCGCTGGAGGGCAATCTTCTGGCCGGCTTCGACCCGGCCATCCAGCCTCACCAGATGCTCCACGAACCCGCCCCGGCTAGCCACCACCTGCACCGCGCCGCGGGTGACGAAGACCGGTATGTCCTTGCCGGTGCGCCCCATTGGCCCGGCGACGATACGGTGGTGTTTCAGCACATTCATCGTGCCTTCGACGAAGAGCGCGATCATCGGCATATCCAGCACGCGCGCGGCGCCGATCTCGGGGCAGATCGCGGGGATGCCCGCAATCAGAAGCGCGTTGTGCAGGGTGGTGGGATAGGCCTCCTTCGGCATGTCCATGATCTTTCCGACCGGATAGAGATCGGCCATGGCCCTGACCTCCGGCACGTCCATGCTGGCAATGTTGAAGGCGCTGACTTCGAAACCGGTCGTGCCGGTGTGGAAGTCGATCGCGGCATCGGCATTCGGCATCAGCAGGTGGTGGAAGATCAGCGCGGCGTGCCGGCTGGGGGCACTGCCGTTCTCATTCCCCGGCCAGACCCGGTTCATGTCGACCAGATCGATGCTGCGGCTGGTATTGGGCCATTTGCGCTGCATGGCCAGCAGGGCCGGGGGCGAGATATCGGTCACCGCCATCACCGTGCCGGTCATCTCGGCCGGATCGAGCTGGTTCATCACCGACATGACCGTATGCACGGAACTCATCTCGTCGCCATGCACACCGCTGGTCAGGACGACGCGCTTGCCCGGCTTCGCGCCCTTGGCGACGATCACCGAGGCATGCCAGTACTGCCCGGTGCGCATCTCGGCGCCCTGGAAATACAGCCTGTGCGTCTGGCCGGGTTCCAGATCCTCGACATCGAGCGCGCTGACGACCTTCTTTCCCTGCAGCACTCCTCCGGTATAGACGGTTCCCGCTGTCGGCGCGGCAGTGCCGGGGGCCACGCCTTGTGCGGCGGCCGGTCCGGCATGAGCCAGCAGCACCGCCGCCGATCCAACCGAAGCGATGGATGCCTTGAGCAGGTCGCGGCGCTTGAGGCCGTCTTGAGGAGTGTCCATCATGCCCGGAGCCTTTCCTTGCCTGCCGGGAGCCTGCGCGCCGACGCCGAGCGCCGCTGCATGCCCCTGTTCCACGTCAAAACTACGGAGCTGCGGCCGAACTGGCAAGC
This sequence comes from Haematobacter genomosp. 1, assembly GCF_002196855.1. Classification (GTDB taxonomy): domain Bacteria; phylum Pseudomonadota; class Alphaproteobacteria; order Rhodobacterales; family Rhodobacteraceae; genus Haematobacter. Next base: position 12,235 of record NZ_NIPW01000032.1, read on the forward strand.
GCCCAGCCATCTGTCCACCGCCGAGGGCGCATTGGTTTGTATCTCGGATGCGATGCGTTCAACCGTAATGGAGAAAATATGCCGGCAAGGAGAACCATGTGACACCTCCGTGTTGACGATGAGGTCTATGAGCAAGCCGCCGCGCCTTGCCGGTGTCGTTGTTCGCCCTGTCCAAGGCCGTGCGGCTCCCCGTTGATCCGCGCCGCCCGGGAAGGCGGTTCGCCGGCCGCTCGCTGGTTTGTGCTGCGTTTTGATGTGGGCTAATAACGAGCCAGAACTCGGGAGGTCTGCTTTGCGCATCTGGATCGCTGTCGTGGCCATGGCACTTTCGGCGACTGCGGCATCTCCCGCATCGTCGGAGACGGTTTGCACGCTTTTGCTGAACGCGCGGTCGGCGGAGATCCTGGTTGAGAACGGAGATTGCACATCTCGCGTCACGCCCGCGTCAACCTTCAAGATTGCCCTGGCGGTAATGGGATATGATGCCGGAATCCTGCGCGATGCGCATGATCCGGTCATGGCATTCCGCTCCGGCGATCCCGATTGGGGCGGTGCAAACTGGAAGCGTGACACCGACCCGGCCGACTGGATGCGCTATTCGGTGCTCTGGTATTCACAGCGTATCACCGCAGCCATGGGAAGCGCGACCCTGACGCGCTATGCGCAGGAATTCGACTATGGAAATGCCGATTTCTCGGGCGATCCGGGGTTGGAAAACGGTCTGGAACGCGCATGGGTGTCCTCGTCCCTGCAAATATCTCCGCGTGAGCAGGCAGCATTCCTGCGGGCGCTGGTGCTGGATGCGTTGCCGGTTGATCGGCAAGCGATGGCCCGTGCCCGATCTATCGTGGAGGTGAAGAGATCGGCCGGCTGGATGCTTCATGGCAAGACTGGCGCCGCCTATCCCAGACGAGCGGACAGGAGTTTCGACTATGCGAATGGCTGGGGCTGGTATGTGGGCTGGGCGGAGCGCGAGGGTGATGTGCTAATCTTTGCAAGGCTGACGCAGGCAAATCAGCGCAGCTCCGCGTCACCGGGCCTGCTTGCCCGCGATGCCTTTCTGCAGGAGTGGCCTGAACTTGTCGGACTTCACTGACCGCTTCAGTCCCGTGCCGCCGCCGATGAGGGCAGGGCGCCGGCAAGCCCTTGTCGGGACGCGGATCATGCGCCTTGGGACTTGCGTAAGGGGAAATCGGGCTGCTAGACTCAGGGAATGGTTTAGGCTGCAGACTCATTAACCGTCAAAGCCAGAACAGAAGGTTGCGGCGAGAGCGATGGCCGAGAGAAGAGGATCGGGCACCTGTCGTATCTGGTCGCAACCCGCCGCCAATCTTTGAGCCTGCCGAACATGATCTCGATGCGGTTGCGGCGTTTGTAGCGCCGCTTGTTGTGCTTGATGGCTTTCTTTCCGCCCTTCCGGCCGGGAATGCATGCATCTCTGAACCAGTCGGCATCGTAGCCCCGATCGACCAGCATCCACTCTGCCTGCGGCAAACTGCTCAGCATGGCAGTGGCTCTACTATAATCGCTGACGGGGCCAGCGGTGACAAACATGCGGATCGGACGTCCCTGAGCATCGGCTACGGCATGAAGTTTTGTATTCATGCCGCCCTTCGTGCGTCCGATCTGGCGCCCGCGCCCCCTTTTCTCACCCGCAGGCTGGAGGCCGTGCAATGGGCTTTCAGGTAGGTTGCGTCGATCATGATTGTCTTCTCGGCTCCGCCCCCGACAAGAGCCCGTCGATGAAGGCACCCGCAGATGATCGCTGCTCCGACCGCCGGAACACTGGCGCGATCAGCCCCTTCATATCCTCAAGCGCATCACGCCAATCAGATACCGCACCGCCCAATCTGAAACAGACATGAAATTCCGCCATACAATGCAGAAAGTGAATCAAAAATCCAAATAAAACGCAACTGTAGTACTAGGCTCCAGAGCTATTGATATCGCTAAATGCTGGAGAGATACGCCACGGCTCCGCCGACGAACGCTGGCTCCGGAGCATTAACGACACGAGCAAGGGTGCGAAGCGCGCCAATATCTTGCGCCACGGCCGCACCGCCGAGTAACGCTCGCACCCGACAAGATCCAGACCTTGTCCCCCGCGTGCCGCTCGGGGCTGTGTTGGCAAGAAATCCAATTTAGGATAGAAGGGAAGTCCTGCTGGGCGTCGGCCCAAAGTCCGGCCATGATGCTTTCGGTCTCCACCTTGATGCTATCGCAGTTAGGAATGTGACCTCGCCGTCGGGAGAGCCAGATCAGGGCATCCGCAGAGTTCAGGCGATAAGGCAGAGCCGTCTTGGTCCGCGCCTTCGGGCTTCTCAAGCTTAAAGCCCTCTTATGCTGATCGAACTACTAGCGGCCGGTTCGGTCACGGCTGCAAGGAGCGCCAGCTGCCGCATGCTGAGGCTCCGGCCTTTCGTGTTCATCAGCCACCTAGCATGATAGGTTTCCAAAACCCGTTGAACCGCGCCGGGTTTTCCT
>NZ_NIPW01000033.1 GCF_002196855.1 Haematobacter genomosp. 1
AATCCTGTCCCCGCAACCAAATCCATAAAGTCAACAATACATGCAGCCCCGCCACCAGCGGGGCCTTCCGCATTCGCAGAAACCATAAGAAATACAAAGAGAGCGTAAGCGCTGCATAATCACGCCCCGCGTCTCGCGAGGCTCTTTGCGCTTGGCTGCCGCTCCGCCCATCTCATGCACCGGTCGCCCGCAGGCCACTGAAAGGGAATCGCGTCTGCTCTGCCCCCCGATGGTTCTTCCATCTGATGCTAGAGTCCGGGGCACCGCGTCGCGCGAGAGTTGACGGCGCTCATCGAGCGGTGGGGGCGCCCGATAAGTCCGTCCATTCCCTCCCGGAAATCGATCGGGCGCGTCCAGACGTAGATCTTCACGTTGCTGATGTTGCCGATCATCGGCAGCCCCACAGTGCCTCCTTCGCCTCGCCCATGCGCTCCGCCTCTGACAGGCCCGCGATCAGCTGGCCGATCCGGGTGCGATAGGTCTTGGCAATGCCGGGATGGATGCGGATCGGATCCGGGGCAGGGGAGGTCGATAGCTGGCGCTCCAGATCCTTCCGCCGGCCGTCCAGTTCGATCATCCGCTCCTTGACCTGCTCCGCCGGAACGCCCGCAATAATGGCGTCGACCAGCTTCTTGTGGTCGGTCGTAAGCCAAGTGCTGAATTTGTGCCCTCTCGGTCTCGGCTCTTGAAACGCCCGCAAGATTGCGTCGCGGGGTTGTCATTCATCTCGACTGTGTCTCAATCCCAACGCGCTGAAAGGTCATGGGCCTGACTGACGTGGCCACTACATTTGCCTGATCCCGCCTCCTATGGGTGAGTTATTCCGTGATCGCTACGCTGAAGCAGTGGGGGGACACGGAAGGATATGAGCCTGACATTCCGACCATGTGCCTTTCGGGCGCAGGCGTTATAGGTGGGAAGATGTCATCACCTCTTCCCATACCCCTGCGCAGTGGTCGCGTGCATGAAGCCTTCGGGCCGCTTTCGGCGGCTTTTGGCGCTGTTCTGGGCGCTCTGGGGAAGCGGCCGGTCCTTTGGGCGCGGGAGGCATGGACCCCCGCCCAGGTGACGCCTGAAGGTTTGCGGACGCTTATTGATCCGCGGCGCCTTCTGCTGGCCCGTGGTGACGATCAGGTGGAAACCCTGGCCATCGCAGAGGAGGCGTTGAAGGATGGGGTCATACCCATGGTGGTGGTTGAGATCACGCGGCCGCTCAACCTGCGTGAGGGGCGGCGGTTGCAACTCGCGGCGCAGGCGGGGGAAGCAACGGGTCTGTGTCTGATCCCGGAAGGTATGGGCAGCAATGCGGCGGAGACGCGCTGGCATTGCGGCCCGGTATTCGATCCCGCTCCTTCTGGACCAATGTTGAGGATGTCCGCCTCTGGCACTCCTGTGGACTCGACTCTCATGAGGTGGGAGCTTATTAAGAACAAAAAGGGAACAACTGGGGCGTGGCATGTTCGATGGGATGCAAAGGCGCATCGTCTCGATATGGTTTCCCCGGCTGGCGACTGACCGGGCGCTCCGCTATTGCCCGGTGGAGGGGCCGTTCGTCGTTTCCCAGCGGCTCAACAACACCGATTTCATTCAGTGCCTCAATCCCGCGGCAGAGCGCGCGGGGCTATCGCGCGGCATGACATTGGCGGATGCGAGAGCCTTTTGTCCTCCACTGGTGAGCACGCGTGCTGACCGGGCGGGTGAGCGCCGTTTGCTCCGTGCCCTTCTTCGCTGGGCGCTGCGTTATTGCCCTTGGGTTGGCTTGGAAGAACCAGACGGCCTGGTGCTCGACATCACCGGTTCCGCGCATCTTGCCGGGGGGGAGGGCCGGTTGTTGTCCGATATGCGGGAGCGGTTGTGCGGGACTGGGTTCGACCTGCGGATGGGGCTGGCAGATACGCGCGGGGCGGCCTGGGCGCTGGCGCATTATGGTGAAGGGCTTGCGGCTCCCGGCAATACCCTTGCGGCTTTGGCGGATCTGCCGGTTGCGGCGCTGCGGATCAGTGAGGAGCATTCCGTGTCGCTTCAGCGGCTGGGGCTGGGGCGGATCGGCGCACTGGCCGGGGCGCCCCGTGCGCCACTGGCCCGGCGTTTCGGTCCGGAACTCCTGGATCTGCTGGACCGCGCACTCGGGCAACAGCCGGAAGCGGTCAACCCCTTGGCCGAGCCTCCCCATTTCGGTGTGCGCCTGACCCTGCCGGAGCCGATCGGCAGGACTGAGGACGTGATGGCGGGGCTTTGCCGCCTGCTGGACCGGTTGTGCGACAAGCTGCGCGGGCAGGAAGCCGGTGCGCGGGAGCTGCGGCTGACACTCCGGCGAGTGGATGGAAACGCGGCGCATGTGGATCTCCGGCTTGCCGCTGCCATGCGGGATGCAGAGCGCATTCAGCCCCTGTTCACCCGGGGGGTGGAGGGCGTGGATGCCGGGTTCGGTATCGATCAGCTACGGCTGGAGGCGACGCTGGTCGAGCCGCTGCCCCTGCAGCAAATGGGAGAGAGAACGGCGGCGACGGACCGGCTGAACGCGCTGGTGACCCGCATCGGCGCGCGGATCGGCCTGGAGAACATCCTGTGCTTCCGTCCGGTTGACAGCCATATCCCGGAGCGGAGTTTTTCGCTCGTACCCTTTACCGAGGCGCCGCCGATGCAGGAGCCATGGCCGGAGCCGCCCCGCCCCCGTCCGCTGATCCTGTTCCCGCCGGAGCCGATCCTTGCGAGCGGCTCCACGCCACCGGAAACCTTTCGCTGGCGCGGCCTCCGCCTGACGACGGGGCGGGCCACCGGGCCGGAACGGATTGCGCCGGAATGGTGGGTGGAAGATGAGAACTGGCGCTCAGGCGTCCGGGACTACTGGCGGGTGGAAACCCGTGAGGGCCGTCGCCTGTGGTTGTTCCATACCCCACAGGCACCCGGATGGTTCGTTCAGGGGATTTTTCCATGACGCCGCGCGGGACGATCTTTCCCCACCGGATACCCGGCCTTCCGGTACATTGCGGGGGGCCATCCCCTGTCGCAGGCGGTCCCGTGGCGGATGACAGCGAAGGCAGCTATCTGGCGGTGACCTCCCCCCGGGGATGTGCTGCCAGATCCCGTGCCTGCAGGATGCCTGCGATCAGGGAGACCGGCCCTGAACGACGTCCGCAGTCCCGATATGACGGCGGGCCTGACATAACGGCGGGCCTGACATGATGGTGGGCCCGACATGAGGGGGGGTCCGACTGTCCGGCACGGGTTGAAGCGCGGGAAGCACCCCGGGCCCCGAAGGCTTCCGCAGCAGGGGGTCGAACCTTCCGGCCTGACAGACCACGCGTCTTCACCGGGCCAAGGCAACACGGCCGCACCCTTGTCCCCCGGCCCGAAGGTGGGGGAGCCGTCTCTTCGGGAGACCGGAACCCCGCGTTACGCCGAACTTTGTGCCATGACGAATTTCACCTTCCTGACCGGTGCCTCCCATCCCGAAGAGATGGTTCTACGGGCCGCGGAACTGGGACTGGAGGCTCTCGCCGTCACCGATCGCAACTCTCTGGCCGGGGTCGTGCGCGCCTGGACCGCCCTCCGCAATCTGCGGGAGGAGGCTGAGAAGGCCCTGGCCGTGCGATCGGACAGGCTGGTGGATACCTGCTCCCGGCAGGATGTCGGACATCAGCCCCCGCTCCGCCATCGGGTTCTGTCCGCTTTGCCGAAGCTGATCGTGGGCGCGCGGCTGGTGCTGACCGACTGCCCGGTGGAATGGGTAGCCCTGCCGGTGGACCGGGCGGCCTATGGGCGGCTGACCCGGCTTCTCACCCTTGGGAAGGGCCGCACGGTGAAGGGGAAATGTGATTTGCGCCTCGCCGATCTGGAGGCGGGAGCGGCGGGGATGATCCTCATTGCCCTGCCCCGGGAGGAGGAGGAAAGCCTGCCCATCCTCTCGCGTCTCCACAGGCGCTTTCCGGGGTTTGTCCATGTCGGTGCCGTGCCGCGATATGATGGGTCGGACCAGCAGTGGTTCGACAGTTGTGCCCGTCTTGCGGAGCAGTCCGGTGCGCCGATGGTGGCGGCGGGGGATGTGCTCATGCATCACGGGCGGCGGCGGCCGCTCGCAGATGTGCTGACCTGCCTGCGGGAGGGATTGACCATTGACAGGATCGGCACCCGCGCGCTCCCCAATGCGGAGCGCCGGCTGAAAGGGGCTGCCGATGTGGCGCGGCTTTACCGTCGCTATCCCGAGGCGCTCCACCGCACGCTGGAGATCGCGGCCCGCTGCCATTTCGACCTGAAGGAACTCGCGCAGGACTATCCCGATGAAAGCGACTGCGGGGAGGTTCCGCAGACCCGGCTGGAACGGCTGGCGCGGGAAGGGCTGGCCCGCCGCTGCCCGGAAGGGGTTCCAGAGGACTACCTCGCCCTGCTGGACAAGGAGCTCGCGGTGGTCGCAGAGCTCGAATATGCCGCGTATTTTCTTACAGTTCAGGACATCGTGCGTTGGGCGCGGTCGAAGGACATTCTGTGCCAGGGGCGGGGGTCGGCCGCGAATTCCATCATCTGCTGGGCGCTCGGGATCACCGATGTCAGCCCGAAGATGATCGGTATGGTCTTTGAGCGTTTCATCTCCCGTCACCGCAAGGAACCCCCGGATATCGACGTCGATTTCGAGCATGAGCGGCGGGAGGAAGTGATCCAGTGGATCTATGATAAATACTCTCGCGCCCGTGCGGCGCTCTGCGCCACGGTGATCCATTTCCGTACCCGCGCCGCGATCCGCGAAGTGGGCAAGGTGATGGGGCTGTCGCAGGACGTGACCGCCGCCCTCTCCGGCCAGATCTGGGGCACGTCCAACGAAGGCGCCGGAGCAGAGCGGATGCGTGAGGTGGGGCTGAACCCGTCCGACAGGCGGCTCATGCTCACCATCGGGCTGATCCGGGAGATCATCGGCTTCCCCCGCCATCTGTCGCAGCACGTGGGTGGTTTCGTCATCACCCGCGGGCGGCTCGATGAGCTTTGCGCCATCGAAAACGCCGCGATGCCGGATCGCACCTGCATCGAATGGGACAAGGACGATATCGACGCTCTCCGCATCCTGAAGGTCGATGTGCTGAGTCTCGGAATGCTCACCTGCATCCGCAAGGCGTTCAAGCTGCTCTCCGATCATGAGAACATTTCCCATACGCTGGGCAGCGTGCCGCAGGAGGATGGCAAGACTTACGGAATGCTCCAGCGCGCCGATGCGGTCGGCGTCTTTCAGGTGGAGAGCCGCGCGCAGATGAACTTCCTGCCCCGGATGAAACCCAGGACATTCTACGATCTGGTGATCGAAGTGGCCATTGTCCGGCCCGGTCCGATTCAGGGCGGCATGGTGAAACCCTATATCCGCCGTCGCATGGGGCTGGAAGCGGCAGAGCCCTTCGGCCCCGATCTGGCGGAAGTGACGGCGAAGACGCTGGGTGTGCCGTTGTTTCAGGAACAGGCGCTTCGGATCGCCATGGTCGGTGCGGGCTATTCGGCGGAGGAGGCTGACAAGCTCCGCCGCTCGCTCGCCTCCTTCCGTCGCATGGGCACGATCGCTGAGCACCGGGAGCGGTTCGTCACCGGGATGGAGAAGAACGGCTATGACCGGGAGGTGGCGGAACGCTGCTTCAGCCAGATCGAAGGCTTCGCGGATTACGGCTTTCCCGAAAGCCATGCCGCGGCCTTTGCCATGCTCACCTATGTGTCGGCCTGGCTGAAATGCCGTTATCCCGCCATCTTCACCTGTGCGCTGCTGAACAGCCAGCCCATGGGGTTCTATGCGCCCGCGCAACTAGTGCGCGACGCACGGGAACACGGGGTGGAGGTGCGGCCCGTCTGCGTAAACCACAGCACATGGGACAACCGGCTGCAGAAGCGGCCCGACGGAAGCTTTGCCCTGCGGCTGGGCTTCCGGCAGATCAAGGGCTTCCGCAGGGCAGATGCGGAAACCATCGCCTCCGCCCGCGGCAACGGTTATCCCGATCCGGAGAGCCTGTGGCTCCGCGCCCGGATCGCCCCTGCCGTGCTGGAGCGGCTGGCGGAGGCCGATGCCTTCACCGGCATGGGCCTGAACCGGCGGGATGCGCTCTGGGCGGTGCGGGCCATCCGCGCGCCCGAGCCGCTGCCGCTCTTTGCCGACCCGCTGGATGGCGAGGGGCACCGGGAGCCGCAGGTGATCCTGCCCGCCATGCATGAGGGGGAGGAGGTGGTCGAGGATTACGTGGCCACCCGCCTTACCCTGCGTACGCATCCCGTGGCCCTCCTTCGCCCCGCGCTTCAGGGGGTGACACCACATGGGGATTTGGTGGGAACGCCGCTCCGATGGGTGTCGGTCTGCGGTCTTGTCATCACCCGGCAGCGGCCTGCCACCGCGTCCGGCGTGATCTTCCTGACGCTGGAGGATGAAACCGGCGTTTCCAACATCGTGGTGTGGAAGCGGACTTTCGAGCGGTTCCGCCGTGTCGTGATGGGTGGCCGGCTCATCCGCGTGACGGGGCGGGTGGAGCGGGAGGGAGCGGTCGTGCACGTGATCGCGGAACAGCTGGAGGATCTCTCCCACCGGCTCACGGAACTCGGCCATCCGCTCGAAGCGGTGGTGGGCGAACCTGCCGCTCCCGCCGACAGCGCGCCCCGGCCCGTCCGTCCACCCCGCCCGACCGCCCGGCACCCGCGGGAGCAGACCAAACGCCTGTTCCCGAGCCGGGATTTCCATTGATTGCCGCCTGTCTCTCCAGGATCTGCAATCTCTGCGGTCATCCGCAATCACCGAAGTCCGCGTGGCATGGCGAATCCTCGTTTGCAGGAAACGGGTGGCCTGCAACCCCGGAGGGTCCACGGATTGCTGGCAGGCGATTGCTGACCGGCGAGAGCACCTTAGCAGGCTGCTGAAAAAGACCTTCAGGTCTGCGTTGGGCGGAAATTGCCCGCTCTCTGACGGATTTTCCCGAAAATCCACGTATTTCGGACCATTCCGGGCTGATTTTCCGATTTTCCAGAGCATGGATATGACGCTTCTGAACTTTTTCAGCAGCATGGTAGGGTGAGAGGATGATGCAGCACGGTCTCCTGTTCTCCAGCACCCTTCTGCTTCGCGGAGCCGAGTCGGCAGACACCGGCGGCTCACGTCTGTTTCCCTATTGGAGCTTCACGAAGACCGTCATCGCGATCTGCGCCCTCATACTGGCGGAAAGGGGCAGGGTCGATCTGGACAAAGCTCTCCCGGGGCAGCCTTTTACCCTGCGCCAGCTTCTGAACCATACCGCTGGCCTGCCCGACTACGGCACGCTTCCTGCCTATCATCAAGCCGTGCGGAACAATGAGGAGCCGTGGGCGCGTGACGATCTGCTCCGGGAAACGATGAGGCAGGGCATGCTGTTCCCGCCGGGCGGAGGCTGGCGCTATTCGAATGTCGGCTACATGCTTGCGCGTGAGCGTATCGAGGAAGCTGCCGGATCCGCTTTCCCCGATGTCGTGGAGAGCATGATCGCTGGGCGGCTTGGGCTCAAAACTCTTGCCCTCGCGACGACCCGGGAGCAATTTTCACATGTGCACTGGAAAGGGGCGCAGCGCTACCATCCGGGCTGGGTCTATCACGGCTGTCTCATCGGGACTGCACGGGAAGCGACACTGGTGTTGCATGCTCTCTTTACCGGGCAGCTTCTGAACGAAGCATCGTTTCGGCAGATGCTGACCCCTGTGTCGCTTGGCGGCGCGCTTGAAGGACGCCCCTGGACGGACTGCGGATATGGCCTTGGCCTCATGACCGGAAGGATGGGGTCTGTCGGCAGAGCCATCGGGCACACCGGCGGCGGACCCGTCGGTGTGAACGCCCTCTATCATTTTCCGGACCTGCCCGAGCCAGTTACGGTTGCCACCTTCGCCGATAGCCATGATGAGGGCCGCGCCGAGTTTGCGGCTGTGAGGAACAGCGGCGGGCGGCACCCCACGTGAACTCTTTCTTTTCGGCCCATCGGGATGCCGTATTCCGGGGAGAGCCCTTTCGGTCGCAGTGGAGATCGGCGATGATCCCGGAGATCCGCCAGAGATCCGACTGAAGGAGGAGCACCATGGCCCCGCAAAGCTGTGTGATCGTGGGAGCAGGTCCGGCGGGCATGATGCTGGGCTATCTGCTGGCCCGCGCCGGTCTTCCGGTGACCGTGGTGGAGAAGCATCCCGACTTTCTGCATGATTTCCGCGGCGACACGATCCATCCTTCCACGCTGGAAGCTTTCGCCGATCTGGGCCTGCTCGAAGATTTCCTGAAGATCCCGCATCAGAAGGCACCCGTGCTTCAGGCAGAGATCGGAGGCGTGCAAACGAAGATCGCCGACTTCTCCCGTATTCCCGCTCGCTGCCGGTTCATCGCCTTCATGCCGCAATGGGACTTTCTCGACTTCCTCGCCCGCCGTGCGGCGGCATTTCCCGGTTTCCGCCTGATGATGGGGGTGGAAGTCTTGGGCCTTGTTCAATCCGAGGGCCAAATCCGGGGGATCCGCATCCGGGAGGGGGGTGTGGAGCGCGAGCTGCCGGCCGATCTGGTTATCGGCGCCGATGGGCGGAATTCCGTCACGCGGCGCGACGCGGCGCTTCCCGTCACTGATTTCGGCAGTCAGGTGGATGTGCTCTGGCTGCGGCTTTCGCGGCGGGAGGGGGATCCCGTCCTGACCATGAGCCATGCCGGGCCGCAACAGGGCCTCGTCCTGATCGACCGGGGGGATTACTGGCAATGCGGATACGTGATCCGCAAGGGCAGCTACGATGACCTGAAGGCCCGCGGCCTGCCTGCGTTCCGGGAAAGCCTCGCGGCTCTCGCCCCGCTTCCCCCCGAGCGGTTCGAGGAAATCCGGGACTGGGATCAGGTGCATCTGCTGTCCGTTCGTATGGACAGGCTCGAACGCTGGTGGCGGCCGGGGTTGCTCTGCATCGGGGATGCGGCCCATGCCATGTCACCGATCGGCGGGTTCGGAGTGAACCTCGCCGTGCAGGATGCGATCGCTGCGGCGAATATCCTTGCGGCCCCGCTTGGCGACGGGCGAATGGGCCCGGATGATCTTGCACGGGTGGAGCGTCGCCGCCGTTTCCCGACACGCGCCACGCAGAAGCTGCAACTGATGATGCGCCGCAAGCGGCCCGTGGTTGCCGGGGAAAATGCCTCAGCCACCCCGGAAAAACCTTCCGGCCCCCCGAAATTCCTGCGAGTCATCGGGCGGTGGCCTGCATTGAGCCATCTTGCCGGCCGCCTGGTCGGGCTGGGCTTCCGGCCGGAGCGCGTGCGCATCTAGCGCGCCCGCCCGGATTTCCTGGGCCCCCGCTCTCAGCGGACGGGAAAGTCCAGCCGGAACATGGCGCCACCCTCCGGCGTGTTTCCGCACGTCAGATCGGCGTCAAGCTGATCGCTGTAGATCGACAGGATGCGCATACCCAGACCATGACGAGCGGCCGGGTCGAAGTCGGGCGGGAGACCGGGCCCATTGTCCGAAACGGAGAGAAGCAGCCGCCCCTCCCCCTTTGCCGCGAGGGTGACTTCGACAATCGGCAGGCATTCCCTTCCGGCATGCTTGATCGCGTTGCCCACCAGTTCCGCCATGACCTGTCCGAGCGCGGTCGCGGCATTGACGGAAAGAAGCATCTCCTTCGGCACAAGGATGTCCGCCCGCACCGTTCCGGTCAGCGCCCGGTCCAGATCGGCCAGCAGGCCGGAGGCAAAGGCCGCAAGGGGAAGATGGTCGGATTCCGGATCGCGATAGAGCTGGTCGTGAACGCGGGCGAGGGTGGCGATCCGGCTTGCGGCCTGTGCCACGGCTTCGCGCAAGGCGGGGTCGGTATGGCTCCGGGCCTGAAGGTTCAGCAATCCGATGACGGCGGCGAAGCTGTTTTTCACCCGGTGGTCGATCTCGGCCAGCAGAACCTTCTGCCGTGCGAGCGCGGTGTCCTTTTCCGCGACCTCGCGCGCCAGCGTCGCCGCCTGTTCCTCCAGCATCCGGCGCGCGTTGACGGTCTCGGTCACATCGCGGGACGAGGCGAGGATCAGATGAACTTCCCCCATCTGGTTGCGAACCGGTGTCACGGTGACGGACCACCACCGCGGTGTTCCCTTGGCGGTGGGACAAAAGGCCTCGAACTCCGTGAGCTTGCCGTCCCGGGCGGCGGTCAGTGCGGTTTCCAGCGTCTCCTTGGCTTCCAGCGGCCACAGACTGGTCCACCGCAACCCGGCCACCGTGCCGAAGTCCTCGATCTCCATGGCGCACATGCCATTCTCGCTCATGAAGGACACGCGTCCCTCAAGGTCGATGAGCTTGATGCAATCCGGCGAGGCCCCCAGAATGCCAAGCGCAAACCCCGGCAGACCGCTCCCCATCAGGTCGAGAGCGCCGCGCGCCAGCATCTCCTTGTCGGAGGCGGGGGTCGCGTTCACGGACAGGCCCCGCATGACGCTGGGCTTCCGTGGCGGCTTGTCGGTTTGGCGAACATGGGGTTGTGGCAGAAATCCGGCATGAGCCCTCCCCCCGGACAGGCGCAAGACGCGCTATCGAAGCAATGTAGGCGCTTTGGAGCGGCGGGGCAACGTGACACCCTGCGTCAAAGTCGCGAATGCGGTGTCAGCGGACGGATTCGATGGGTCCATCCGCGCGACCGTGGATGAATTGCTGCAGATAGGGGTCGTCCGCCGCGTCCATCTGCTCAACCGGTCCGGTCCAGCGGATCAGCCCGTCGTGCAACATGGCGACCCTGTCGGCGATGGCGCGGACGCTGGTCATGTCATGCGTGATTGTCATGGCGGTCGCGCCCATCTCGGTCACGATCTCGCGGATCAGATCGTTGATGACGCCGGACATGATCGGATCGAGCCCTGTGGTGGGCTCATCGAAGAAGATGATCTCCGGCTCCGCGGCGATGGCGCGGGCAAGGCCCACGCGCTTCTGCATGCCGCCAGAAAGCTCGGCCGGGAACAGGTCCGCAGTCTCCGGCTTCAGGCCGACACGGCGGAGTTTCTCGATGGCGATTTCGCGTGCTTCGGCCTTGGGGCGTTTCAGCGAGCCGCGCAGCAGGCGAAAGGCGACGTTCTGCCAGACCGTCAGGCTGTCGAACAGCGCGCCACCCTGGAACAGCATGCCGAACCGGGCGAGGAAGGCATCGCGATCCCCCTCCGTCACGTCATGGCCATCCACCTTGATATCGCCGCTATCGGGCGTGACGAGGCCAAGCACGCATTTCAGCAGTACCGACTTGCCCGTACCCGATCCGCCGATGATGACCATGCTCTTGCCCTTCGGGACAGAGAGGTTCACCCCGCGCAGAACATGCTTCGGCCCGAAGGATTTCTTCAGCTCGGTGATCTCGATCATGTCGGTCATGAGGCGAAGAAGAACTCCGTCAGAACATAGTTGGAGGCGAGGATCAGGATGGAGGCGGCGACCACGGCGGATTTGGTCGCCCCGCCCACGCCCTGTGCGCCCCGGCCGGAATTCATGCCGTAGTAGCAGCCGACCACCGCGATCAGGAAGCCGAACACCGCGCCTTTGACAAGACCGGAGCCGATGTCCCAACCCTCAAGGAAGTTCCATGTGTTGTGCAGATAGGTCGCGCCGTTGAAGCCCAGCCGGGTCACCCCGACCAGATAGCCGCCCATGATCCCGATGATGTCGCCAATTCCCACCAGCACCGGCACGGATATCGTGGCGGCGAGCACACGTGGAACGGTCAGGTATTTCATCGGATTGGTGGACAGCGTCGTCAGCGCATCGATCTGCTCCGTCACCTTCATCGTGCCGATCTCCGCCGCGATGGAGGAGGCGACCCGCGCCGCCACCATCAGCCCGCCCAGAACCGGGCCGAGTTCCCGCGTCATGCCGATGGCGACGATGGAGGGAACGACCGAGGAGGCATTGAACCGCGAGCCGCCCGCATAGATCTGCAGGGCCAGAGCGCCGCCCGTGAACAGCGCCGTCAACCCGACGACGGGCAGGCTGAGATAGCCGATGGCGAGGAGTTGCTGGGCGAATTCGCGGAAGTAGAACGGCGGGCGGAACATATGGCTCACCGTCTGGCCCGCATAGATCGCGACCTGCCCGATGGAGGTCAGCAGCGACAGCACCATCCGTCCCAGGGCGGCGAGCGGAGAGAGCAGGATCATCAGCGCGTCTCCCTGTAGGTCCGGCGATAGCGGGGGCCAAGCGAGGTCAGCACCTCATAGCCGATGGTGCCGATGACTTCTGCCAGCTGGTCGGGTGTCTGGCTTGGGCCGAGGATGTCGAGATAACCGGGCATCTCGTCCAGATGCGACACGTCGGCGGTGATGAGATCCATGGAGACACGCCCGATGAGCGGGCAGGGGACGTCGCCTGCCCAGAGCGTTCCCTGACCCGACAGCCTCCGGCTCAACCCGTCGGCGTAACCCGCGGCGACGGTGGCGATGAGAGTCGGTGCTGCCGCCTGCCACGTGGCGGAGTACCCCACGATTTCCCCCGGCTCCACCGCGCGGATCTGCACCACGGGCAGCGAGAGACGGACCGTCTGGTTGGCCTCCGTGAAGGGCAGGCCGCCATAGAGACCGATGCCGGGACGGGTGAGTTCGAAGTGGTAGTCGGGGCCGAGCAGGATGCCGCCCGTCGCGGCCAGCGACCGGGGCAGGCCGGTGCCATCCGTCATGCGGCGGAAACTGTCGAGCTGCGCGCGGTTCATCGGGTGATCCGGCTCATCCGCGCAGGAGAGGTGCGACATGACGAAATCCGGCCCCTGCGCCACGGCGAGGCTGGCGACGGCCGCCCATTCACCGGGTTCCAGACCGAGCCGGTTCATGCCGGTGTCAAGCTGGATGCCGAAGGGATGGCCGGGCAGCGCCTCGAAATGCCGGGTGAGCTGGTCGAGCGAATTCAGCATCGGTGTCAGTTCGGCTTCCGCGATAAGCCGGGTGTCGCCCTCCATATGGCCGCCGAGCACGCAGACCTGCGGACCAGGGCCGAGCGCCTGCCGCACCCGCGCGCCTTCTTCCGTCATCGCGACGAAGAACCGCCGCGCCCCGGCACGTGCGAGGGTTCGCGCGACACGGTCGGCGCCGAGCCCGTAGGCATCGGCCTTCACGACCGCGCCGGTCTGGGTTTGGGGGGAGGATGCCTGATCGAGCGCCCGCCAGTTCGCGGCGATCGCGTCGAGATCAATGGAGAGGATGCCGCTTGCCATGGCGGTTGTTTCGGCTGGCCCTCCGCGAAGGTCAAGGGGCAAGGCAGCACAGGCGGTTGACCTTGGCGCAGACGGGCGACAGCTTTGTCGCATTCTCGGGGCGGAAAAGGGGCAGGACATGGAACAGAACGACGAACGGCTGGAGGGCGCCTGCCACTGTGGCAAGGTGCGTTTCAGGGTGCGGCTCGAGGGAGGGCTGGGTGCGGCCAGACGCTGCGATTGTTCCCTTTGCGCGATGCGCGGCGCGGTAACCCTCTCGGCCCGGCTGGCGGATTTCACCCTTCTGGAAGGCGTGGAGGTGCTGCGCACTTACCGGTTCAACACCGGGGTCGCGGAGCACCATTTCTGCGGAAACTGCGGGATCTACACGCATCATAAAAGGCGTTCCAACCCGGATCAATTCGGTGTGAATGCCGCCTGTCTGGGAATCAGCCCGTTCGATTTTGCCGAAGTTCAGGTGAATGACGGAGTTCATCACCCCTCGGACGGCAATGAAAGCCGGGTGATGGGCGTGCTGCGGTTCGAGCATCTCTGAGCGGCGGAGGTCATCCGCGGGGGTTGTGCGACGGAGATGCGGTTCCGGGAGCAGGCCTTTGGGGTCGGGCGGACTGGACTTTGAAGGACATCCCGAAAATTCTGCGGTCCCTTGAGATTCGGACTGCTGCATGCCCGTGAATTTTCGTCCTGAGATGTCCTGATGCCAAGGAGGTCGCCTCGAAGCACTACAGCGCAAGGAGGACCGCCTTCATAGAGGCCGCATGCCGAAGCTCCCAAGGCACCGGGCAGGTTGACGGCATTTTCTCCAGACGAAAGCTTCGCAGGCACGCAAGGCACGCAAGGCACGCAAGGCACGCAAGGCACGCAAGGCACGCAAGGCTGGGCGCTGAAGCAAGCCTCCTGCACAGCAAACCCCGTCGATGGCGGCTGCAGCGGCGGGCGATGCGTGCCGCTGCAGCGGTAGCTCAGAACCCTGCGTCGATCCCCTGCTGCCATGGCTTCACGAGGTTGCCGAATCGGGTGAAGCGGCCCTCGAAGGACAGTTCCACCGTGCCGATTGGCCCATGGCGCTGTTTGCCGATGATGACCTCGGCCTTGCCATGCACCCGTTCCATGGCTTCCTGCCACTTGGCCATCGCTTCAAGGTTTTCGTCGCCCGGCTTCTCCCGCTCGCGATAATATTCGTCGCGATAGACGAACATCACCACGTCGGCATCCTGTTCGATGGAGCCCGATTCGCGCAGGTCGGAGAGCTGGGGCCGCTTGTCCTCGCGGCTTTCGACCTGACGTGAAAGCTGGGAAAGGGCGACAACGGGGATATCCAGTTCCTTGGCGACCGCCTTGAGGCCCTGCGTGATCTCGGACACCTCGTTCACCCGGCTGTCCTTCGCCGTGGCGGGGCGGAGAAGCTGGAGATAGTCCACCACCAGCAGATCCAGCCCGTGCGTCCGCTTGAGCCGCCGCGCCCGCGCCGCCATCTGGCTGATCGGCAGCGCCGGCGTATCGTCGATATAGAGCGGGCACGCCTCCAGCGCCTTTGCCGCCTCAACGAAGCGGCGGAATTCGGCCTCCGTCATGTCGCCCCGGCGGATCTGCTCGGAGGGCACTTCCGCCGCTTCCGACAGGATCCGGGCGGCAAGCTGCTCGGCCGACATCTCCAGGCTGAAGAACCCGACCACGCCCCCGTCCACCGCGCCTTCGGAGCCGTCCGGCATCCGGCCGCGCTTGAAGTTCTTCGCGACGTTGAAGGCGATATTGGTGGCGAGCGAGGTCTTGCCCATCGACGGCCGCCCGGCGAGGATCAGCAGGTCCGAGCGGTGCAGACCGCCGAGCTTCTTGTCCAGATCGACAAGACCGGTGGACACGCCCGCCAGCCCGCCATCCCGCTGGTAGGCGGCGTTGGCGACGTTCACCGCATCGGTCACGGCCTTCAGGAAGGACTGGAACCCGCGCTCCGCCACCCCCTGCTCGCCGAGCTTGTAGAGCCGCTGCTCCGCCTCGACGATCTGTTCCTTCGGTTCGCTCTGCACATCGACCTTGGCGGCCTTCGCGGCGATGTCGCGGCCCAGCCCGATCAGCTCCCGCCGGACGGCGAGATCGTAGATCATCTGCGCATAGTCCCGCGCCCCGAAGGAGGAGATGGCTGCGCCGGCAAGGCGCACCAGATAGGCCGGTCCGCCCAGTTCCTTGAGGCCCTGGTCATCCTCAAGGAACGCCTTCAGCGTCACCGGGGAGGCGAGCGCGTTCTTGACGATGCGGGAAGCCGCGATCTCGAAGATCCGCTGGTGGACGGGGTCGTAGAAATGCTCGGGCCGCACCAGACTGGCGATGCGGTCGTAGATGTCGTTGTTCGTGAGAATCGCGCCCAGCAACTGCTGCTCGGCCTCGATATTGTGGGGAAGAACCTCTGCCTCCGGCTCGGCGGCGGCTTGGATCGCCCTCAGTTCGGTCATCATGATCCTGCCCTTTGCGACGCCCCCGCAGGCAGGCGGGCCGTCGTCTTCTGTCAAGCGACTGTCATACTCCCTACGGTGTCCGGCCAAAAGCGCGGGAAAAACCTGTGGATAAGACTCGCTTCTGCCTGTGTATAATCCTGTATATCACAGGCTGCGCCGCGGTGCGCCCCGAATGTTGGGGTCGACCTGTGGTGCAGCACCGCATCTGCCCGATTCCGCCGCGCCGCCGAAACAGGACAATCCACAGCGGGGTTCCTGTCTCGGCGGATTTCCGCAGGCGTCCCTCAGGCGTGACGGCCCTGCCAGCCGCGGGGATCGTTCAGGAACTCCTCCACCCCGTCCAGCGTGGCGGCGTCAAAGCTGCCCGCGGCCTTGGCTTCTGCCAGCATGTCCCACCAGGTGCAGAGATGGTGAAGCTGAACGCCGTGATCGGCGAGGCGCTGCTCCGTGCCCTCGAAGATGCCGTAGAAGAAGATCACCGCGGTATGGTTGCAGCTCGCGCCGGTTTCCCGGATCGCATCGACGAAGGAGAGCTTCGATCCGCCGTCGGTGGTCAGATCCTCCACCAGCAGCACGCGCTGACCCTCGGTCATGGCGCCCTCGATCCGGGCGTTCCGGCCATAGCCCTTGGGCTTCTTGCGGACATAGCTCATCGGCAGTCCCATCCGCTCGGCCACGAGCGCCGCGAAGGGGATGCCCGCCGTCTCGCCGCCGGCAATGTTGTCGAAAGCCTCGAAGCCCGCATCGCGCAGCACGGTCATCGTCAGGAAGTCCATCAGCGTGGAGCGGATGCGCGGATAGGAGATGAGCTTGCGGCAGTCGATATAGGTCGGCCCCTTCAGGCCGGAGGCATAGGTGAAGGGGGTGGCGGCGTTGAAATCGACGGCCCCGATCTCAAGGAACATGCGGGCGGTGAGGCGGGCGATTTCCTCTCTGGAGGGGAAACTGGTGGGGATCATGGCGGGATTTCCTTGGACGAAGGGTCTTTTGAAAAGGCCGCCCGGTGAGGGGCGGCCCGAAGCGGAGGGATCAGGCGACGGCCCAGTGGACCGGGAAACCGGGGTCGAAAACGGTGACCGGCCCCGCCCCCGTCTCGATCCGTGTCGGGAAATGGGTGGGCGTCTCCCGCTTGACCAGCGTCAGGGTGGTGTCGTTCGCGGGCAGGCGGTAGAAGGCCGGGCCGTTCAGGCTGGCGAAGGCCTCCAGCCGGTCGAGGGCCTTCTCCTCCTCGAACACATGCGCGAGAAGCGGCATGGTGTTCGTCGCAGTGAAGCAGCCCGCACAGCCGCAGGCGCTTTCCTTCGCCGCGTCCGCATGCGGCGCGGAGTCGGTGCCGAGGAAGAAGCTCGCCGCGCCGGAGGTGGCCGCTTCGCGCAGCGCGATACGGTGTTCCTCGCGCTTGGCGACGGGAAGGCAGTAGTAGTGCGGCTTGATCCCGCCCACGAGGATGTGGTTGCGGTTGATGATCAGGTGGTGCGTGGTGATCGTGGCGGCGATGTCATCCCCGCCGTTCTTGACGTATTCCACGCCGTTGCGGGTGGTGATGTGTTCCATGACCACGCGAAGGCCGGGTGTCTTCTGCCGCAGCGGCGCCAGAACGCGCTCGATGAACACGGCTTCCCGGTCGAAGATGTCCACGACAGGATCCGTCACCTCGCCATGCATGCAGAGGGGCAGGCCGATCTCCGCCATCGTCTCCAGAACGCCCCGCACCTTTTCCAGGTCGCGGACACCGGAGGCGGAGTTCGTCGTGGCTCCCGCGGGATAGAGTTTGACCGCCTTCACCAGACCGGAGGCATGGGCGGCAGCGACATCCGCCGCCTCCGTCGTCTCCGTCAGGTAGAGCGTCATCAGCGGCTCGAACGCCTGTCCCTCCGGCAGCGCGGCGAGAATGCGGTCGCGGTAGTGGCGGGCGTCATCGCCCGTCACAACGGGCGGAACAAGGTTGGGCATCACGATGGCGCGGGCGAAATCGCGGCTTTCGGGCAGGATGCCTTGCAGCATCGCGCCGTCGCGCAGATGCAGGTGCCAGTCGTCTGGGCGGCGAAGGGTGATCTGGGTCATGAGCCCGGCCCCTAGCATGCCCCGGCCTGCCGCGCAATTTCTCCCGGTGATTCGCAGGCCCCTTCCCCTGGGCCCCGCTTTCCGCGCATGGTGCGCACCAAAGAGTGGAGAGACGATGCAGGACAGGCAGGCATATCGGATGGAACGGGTGCGGGGCGCGGCGGAAGTCACTCTCTCGCATCGCGCCGATGCCGTCCGTCTCGACAGGCTCGCGCAGCAGGGATCCGCCAAGGCGTTTCTGCCGCGTGTGCATGGGCCGGTGCCGGAGGTGGTTTTCCTCAATACCGCAGGCGGTCTCACGGGGGGGGACCGGCTTTCCTACCGGCTGGCCGTCGGGACAGGGGCGGCGGTGACCGGCACCACCCAGACGGCCGAGCGGATCTATTCCAGTACCGGCGATCTGGCGGAGGTGGAGGTGCGCCTTCTCGCGGAGGCGGGCGCCCGGCTCCATTGGCTGCCGCAGGAGACGATCCTGTTCGACCGCGCGCGCCTTTCCCGCCACACGCGGGCCGATCTGGCAGGCGATGCGGAGCTTCTTCTTGTGGAAACGCTGGTTCTGGGCCGCGCGGCGATGGGGGAGGAGGTGCGGAGCCTCGATCTCCTCGACCGGCGGGAGGTATGGCGCGACGGCCGCCCGGTCTTTCTGGAGCCGCTGCGCCTAGGAGATCACTCGCAGGGGCGCGCGGCGCTGATCGGCGCGCATCGGGCGATGGCGACCCTTGCGCTTCTGGCCCGTGGTGCGGAAGATGCGGTCGGACCGCTGCGTGCCGCGCTGGGCGGGGTGGATGGCGTGGAGGCCGGAGTTTCGGGCTGGGACGGTCGCTGTCTTGTCCGTCTTGCGGCGGAACGGGCGGCAGCGCTCCGGCAGGCGCTGCGCGTGGTCATGGAAGTAGTGCGGGGTGCTCCCCTTCCCCGCGTTTGGCAGTTGTGAGGACGAGAACACGTGAACCTGACGCCCAGAGAAAAGGACAAGCTGCTCATCAGCCTCGCCGCAATGGTCGCGCGGGGACGGCTTGAGCGGGGGGTGAAGCTCAACCATCCCGAGGCGATCGCCCTCATCACCGACTATGTGGTGGAAGGCGCGCGGGACGGCCGGTCGGTCGCGGAGCTGATGATGGCGGGCGCGCATGTCGTCACCCGCGATCAGTGCATGTCGGGCATCCCCGAGATGATCCATGAGGTGCAGGTCGAGGCGACCTTCCCCGATGGCACCAAGCTCGTCACCGTTCACCACCCGATCCGCTAGAGGTCCAGAGATGATTCCCGGAGAAATCCTTCCCGCCGAGGGTGAGATCACGCTGAACGACGGCGCCGAGGCGATCACCCTGACCGTCGCCAATACCGGCGACCGCCCGGTTCAGGTCGGCTCGCACTATCATTTCGCCGAAACCAATCCCCGGCTGTCCTTCGACCGGGAGGCCGCGCTGGGCTACCGGCTCGACATCCCCTCCGGCACCGCCGTCCGGTTCGAGCCGGGGCAGGAGCGGGAGGTGCGTCTGGTGCCCTTCTCGGGTGCGCGTATCGTGTATGGGTTCAACCAGAAGGTGATGGGCGGGCTTTGATTGCGCTGCGTCATTCCATTGAATGATTGACGCGCGCCGCCTCAGCGACATGTTGTCGCGCAGCGGCTCCGGGATCGTTCCTGCGAGGCGGCCGACCTTTACTGTCGTGGGAGCGTATCATGAGCAATGTGAAAGACCTTCCCGACCCCCTGGCGCTCTGGCGGACGGGTATGGAGTTCGCCCAACTGGGTATGGAGGCGAACGCGATCATCGCGATGCGGATGATGGGGTTCATGGGCTTCTGGCGCATGCGGGATACCGAAGCCCTGCGGATGATAACCGAAAAGCCGCCTGCCTTCTTCGAGGGCTGGATGCGGGGCATGTCCGCGGCGATGAACGGTGAATCGGCGGAAAAGGTGGCGGCAGAGGCGATCAAGCCGCTGCGCAGGAAGACCCGCGCCAATCATCTGCGCCTCGTAAGGTCCGGCCCCGCTCTCGGGCTCACTGCCCGACCGGGAAGCAAGCGCTGATTTTGCCTGAAAAGTGGGCATGAGCGGGGCGCGGCGCGGACGACTGCGCGGAGCCTGTTGAAACGCCCGCCGCTGCACGGCAGAACGGACCGAGAGCCATCCCGGAGAACCCGATGCCCGCCAAGATTTCCCGCGCCGCCTATGCTGACATGTATGGCCCGACGACCGGGGATCGGGTCCGGCTGGCCGATACCGACCTGATCGTGGAGGTGGAGCGCGACCTGACCACCTATGGCGAGGAGGTGAAGTTCGGCGGCGGCAAGGTCATCCGCGACGGCATGGGCCAGTCTCAGGCGACGCGGGCGGAGGGCGCGGTGGATACCGTCATCACCAATGCGCTGATCCTCGACTGGACAGGCATCTACAAGGCCGACGTCGGCCTCCGCGACGGCCGTATCCACAAGATCGGCAAGGCGGGCAACCCCGACACCCAGCCGGGCGTGGACATCATCGTCGGCCCCGGCACGGAGGCCATCGCGGGGGAAGGGCGGATCCTCACCGCCGGGGGGATGGATGCGCATATCCACTTCATCTGCCCGCAACAGATCGACGACGCGCTCTATTCCGGCATCACCACCATGCTGGGCGGCGGAACGGGTCCGGCGCATGGCACGCTTGCCACGACCTGCACGCCCGGCCCCTGGCATCTGGCGCGGATGATCCAGGCGGCGGACGCCTTTCCGATGAACCTGGCCTTTGCGGGCAAGGGCAATGCCTCGCTCCCCGCTGCGCTGGAGGAGATGGTGAAGGCGGGCGCCTCCTGCCTGAAGCTGCATGAGGACTGGGGCACGACGCCGGGCGCCATCGACTGCTGCCTGTCGGTTGCGGACGACATGGACGTGCAGGTGATGATCCACACCGACACGCTGAACGAATCGGGCTTCGTGGAGAACACGCTGGCCGCCATCAAGGGCCGGACGATCCATGCCTTTCACACCGAAGGCGCGGGCGGCGGCCATGCGCCCGACATCATCAAGGTGGTGAGCCAGCCGAACGTCATCCCGTCATCGACCAACCCGACCATGCCCTATACCGTGAACACGCTGGAGGAGCATCTCGACATGCTCATGGTGTGTCACCATCTGGACAAGT
The DNA here is from genome assembly GCF_002196855.1 of Haematobacter genomosp. 1. Lineage (GTDB taxonomy): Bacteria > Pseudomonadota > Alphaproteobacteria > Rhodobacterales > Rhodobacteraceae > Haematobacter. The sequence continues at coordinate 20,806 of NZ_NIPW01000033.1, forward strand.
CGATCCCGGAGGACGTGGCCTTCGCCGAATCCCGTATCCGCAAGGAAACCATCGCGGCGGAAGATATCCTGCACGACATGGGCGCGTTTTCCGTCATCTCGTCGGACAGCCAGGCCATGGGGCGCGTGGGAGAGGTCATCACCCGCACCTGGCAGACCGCGCACAAGATGAAGGTGCAACGCGGGCGGCTGGCGGAGGAGACCGGCGACAACGACAACTTCCGCGCCAAGCGGTACATCGCCAAATACACGATCAACCCCGCGATCGCGCATGGGCTGTCGCGCCATATCGGCAGCATCGAGGAAGGCAAGCGTGCCGATCTCGTGCTCTGGCACCCCGCCTTCTTCGGCGCAAAGCCGGAGATGGTGATGATCGGCGGCACGATCGTGGCGGCGCAGATGGGCGATCCCAACGCCTCCATCCCCACGCCGCAACCGGTCTATACCCGGCCGATGTTCGGTGCCTACGGCAGGTCGGTGGAACGCTCGGCCGTGGTGTTCGTCTCCGCCGCGGCAGAGGCGGAGGGGCTGCGGGGCAGGCTCGGCATTGCCAAGGAAACGCTCGCTGTCCAGAACACCCGCAACATCGGCAAGACGGACATGAAGCTCAACGCCGCCACGCCGGAGATCGAGGTGAACCCGGAAACCTACGAGGTTCGGGCGAACGGTGAACTTCTGACCTGCGAGCCCGCGAAGGAACTCCCCCTCGCGCAGCGCTACTTCCTGTTCTGAGGTTTCTCCATGCGTCTGTGGCTCATCCTGCCTTTCGCCTTCGCCGCCTGCACCGATCCGGGTTTCCGCGGCGTTGCCGGTGTGCGTGAGGCGGAGGCGTCGCAGGTCGGCTCCTGCGCCTATGTGTCCAACATCACCGGCAGGCCCAGCGTCTATGGGCCGCTTCTCGGCGATCAGGGCATCAGCTATGCGCGCAATCAGGTGCTGGATACCGCGCGCAGCTCCGGGGCGAATACGGTGGTGTTCCAGAAGGTCACGCCCGGCGAGCCGGTTTACGAACTCAATGCGACAGCTTACCGCTGCTGATCCAGCCGCAACGCTGCAATGCAAAAACGTCCGTAGCACTTCGGGGGGAGGCTGCCTATTTCCCCCTTCGGGGAGGAAACACCGCAAGTTCGGACGTTTCCCAATGAACGCTTACAATCGCATCGAAACCACGCCCGCCCGCGAGAAAACCCTCCGCGAGATCGTCGATGATTTCTTTGTGGGGCTCGGCCAAGGCGTCAGCGCCTATCGTGTCCGCGAATCGCGCATGGCCGAAATCCGCAGGCTTGACGCCAAATCCGACGCAGAGCTCGACGACATGGGCCTGACGCGCGACCGGATCCCGCAATACGTCTTCCGCGACCTTTTCGCCGCCTGAGCCGCCTTGACGCCTTTCCCCGGAGGAGGCACCAACGGGGAAAGCGCGGGAGATCAGGTAATGGCAGACATTCCGAAAGCGGTGCGCATCCGCCCGGCCGGTACTTGGGCGGGCGCTGTGGATGAAGTGCTGCTCGACTACGATCAGCGGTTTCTCCGTCGCCGTCGGCTGGACTCCGCGGCGGGCGAGGCGTTCATGGTCGATCTGCCGGAGACAACCAGCCTCAACCATGGCGATGCCTTCGAACTGGAGGATGGTCGCCTGATTTCCGTCGCTGCTGCGGATGAGCCGCTGCTGGAAATCCATGCCGACGATCTGGTGCGGCTGGCCTGGCACATCGGCAACCGGCATACGCCCTGCCAGATCGAACCGGGCCGTCTGCTGATCCGCCGCGATCACGTTTTGCAGGACATGGTCGAGCGGCTGGGCGGACATGTGCATGCCATAATCGCCCCCTTCCGGCCCGAAGGCGGCGCCTATGGCCACGGCCGGACCCTTGGCCATTCGCACGGGCCGGATGACCATGCCCAGGATCGCTCTGACAGTTCCGGGGCGCAGGTGCGGTTTCACGGCAGCCACGGCCCGGAGGAGGAGGAGGATCCGCCGCCGCGGGATCCCGAATGATCGCCGCGGGTTGATCTTTTTCCATGACGGCGGCGCTTCTCACTCTTGCCCAACGCCTTTCCCCGGCATTCCCGGTCGGCTCCTTTGCCTATTCGCATGGGCTGGAGTGGGCCATTGCCGGAGGTGACGTGACGGACGCGGATACGCTTCTTCTGTGGGTGGAGGATGTTCTGGCCCATGGCAGCGGGCGGAGCGATGCGATCCTTCTGGCCCATGCCCTCGTCCCCGGGGCGGATTTGCGGCTGCTTTCTGATATGTCCCTTGCGCTCGCCGCCGGCGCGGAGCGGGTGCGGGAAACGCTCGATCAGGGCCGCGCCTATCTGGCGGCACTCCCGGAAGACAGGGGATCGTTGGCGCTCGATCTCCCCTATCCCGTGGCGCTGGGCGCGACCTGCCGTGATCTGGACCTCGCCGCCGAGACGGTCGTGGCCTTCTATCTTCAGGCTTTTGCCGGGATGCTGGTGCAGGCGGCGGTGCGGTTCGTGCCGATCGGCCAGACAGCGGGGCAGCGCGTGATTGCCGCGCTCCATCCGCTGATGATGCGGATTGCAGCGGAGGCGATCGCAACCCCGCTGGAGGGCATCGCGAGCGGCGCCTTCCGCTCCGACCTCGCCGCCATGCGGCACGAGACGATGGATGTAAGGATTTTCAGAACATGAAGAGCGGGAATGGCCCCCTCCGCGTCGGGATCGGCGGTCCGGTGGGGGCGGGCAAGACGACCCTGACGGAGCAGCTTTGCAGAGCGATGCGGGATCGCTGGTCAGTGGCCGTGATCACGAACGACATCTATACCCGCGAGGATGCGGAATACCTCATGCGCGCACAGGCCCTGCCGCTCGAGCGCATCCGGGGGGTGGAAACGGGCGGGTGTCCCCATACCGCGATACGCGAGGATGCGTCGATCAACCTTGCCGCAGTGGCGGATCTGACCGCCTCCATTCCCGATCTGGACATGATCCTGATCGAATCGGGGGGCGACAATCTGGCAGCCACGTTCTCACCCGAACTGGCGGACCTGACGCTCTATGTCATCGACACGGCGGCGGGGCAGGACATTCCACGCAAGAGGGGGCCGGGTGTCACGAAATCGGACCTGCTCATCGTGAACAAGGTCGATCTCGCGCCGCATGTGGGTGTGGATGCCGCCTTGCTGGAGAGCGACACCCGCGCGGCGCGCGGCAGACTTCCCTATGTGATGGCCTGTCTCCGGCAAGCGGTCGGCGTGGAGGAGGTCGTCCGCTTCATCGCGCGGGAAGGCGGCCTTTAGCAGGCTGCTGAAAAAGTCCTGAAATGTCATGCCTATGCGCTGGAAAATCGGAAAATCGGCCCGGAAACGCCCGGAAGTATAAAAATCTCCGGCTGGATTTCGTCAGATGGCGAACGATTTCCACTCCAATACAGGCCAAAAAGCCTTTTTCAGCAGTTAGAAATGCGAAAGGCCCCCGCAAGGGGGCCTGGGCGCGATAGAGATGATCCGGGTGGTTTACCTCGGACCGATCATCATCACCATCTGGCGACCTTCGAGCTTCGGCATGTTCTCCACCTTGCCGACCTCGGCCACATCGGCAGCGACGCGGTTCAGCAGTTCCATGCCGAGCTGCTGGTGCGCCATCTCACGGCCACGGAAGCGAAGGGTCACTTTGACCTTGTCGCCGCCTTCGAGGAACTTGAGCACGGAGCGCATCTTCACATCGTAGTCGTGAGTATCGGTCCCCGGACGGAACTTGATTTCCTTGACCTCGATGGTCTTCTGCTTCTTCCGCGCCTCGGCCTCGCGCTTCTGGTTCTCATACTTGAACTTGCCGAAGTCCATGATCTTGCAGACGGGCGGCGTGGCATTCGGCGAGATCTCGACGAGATCGAGACCGGCTTCTTGCGCCAGGGCGAGCGCCCGCGCTGGCGTCACGACCCCGACGTTCTCGCCCTCCGCCCCGATCAGCCGAATCTCCGGCGCGCGGATGCGATCATTGACACGGGGTCCGGTGTCGCGTTGGGGCGGGGCATTGTGCGGTCTGCGGGCTATGGTGGTAATCCTTACGATGTTGTGTGCCGCGGGCAAAATAGTGTTGGCGAAGGCGTGATACAACAGGGATTCGGTATTTCCGCCGCGGCTCGGCACCGCGATGGGCGGTAAAGGCCCCGAGGAGTTGGAAGATGAAGTCGTTTCTGATCGCGGCGATACTGGTAGCCTTGGGCGTTCTGACCTGGCGCCACTTCGCCACGGATGTTCGCGGCCCGGTCGGCGGGCTCGCGCGGGAAGCGCCCTCTCCGCCTCCGGTCTTCCGATTTCCCGTCGAGGAGGACGACGAGGAGAGTTTCGTCAACCGTGCCGCCCGCACCGCGCGCGAAGCCGCTACCGATGCGCAGAGCGCGGCAGAGCAGGCGGGCCGGGCGCTGCGCAGCATGACCTCCGCCAATCTGCGCGAAGCGGTGACCCTTGCTGCGGGAGAGGTGGAGCGGGCTGTCGATGCCGCGATGTCAGGGGTGCAGGATGCGCTGCGCGACCCCTCCGAGTCGACCCGGAGTGCGGCGGAGGGGGCGCTTGCAGCAGCCGATCATGCCACTGACCTCGTCACGGAGGGGACGGAGGCGCTGGGGGAAAAGGCGCAGCGTTGGTGGGCGGAGCGTGCGGGCGCATATCGCGCGAACATCTCCGCAGCCGATTTGGCGCCCGAGCTGAAGGACCGGCTGCTCCACGTCTGGGACAAGGCGAAGGACGCCCCGGAGGCGATCCAGAGCGTCCTTCAGGAACTCAGGCTTCAGCTTGCGGAGTGAGGGTCAGCCGACGAAGGCCTTTTCCACCACATATTCGGCCGGCTCGCTGTTTGCGCCTTCACGCAGACCGAATCCGTCGAGGATTTCCATGATGTCCTTGTTGAATGCGAGGCTGCCGCAGACCATGCCCCGGTCCGTCGCGGGGTTGATCGCCGGGATGCCGAGCCGCTCGAACACCTCGCCGGAGCGCAGATGGTCGGTGATCCGACCCATGACGGGCGAGGTTTCGCGCGTCGTGGTGGGGTAATAGCGCAGCTTGCCCGCGGCGAATTCGCCGACCAGCGGATCCTCGGCGACGGAGGCGACCAGCTCCTCGCCATAGGCCAGTGCCGCCACTTCCCGCGTGGTATGGGTGAGAATGACCTCATCATACCGCTCATAAGTCTCCGGGTCGCGGATCAGCGAGGCAAAGGGCGCGATCCCGGTGCCGGTAGCGAAGAGCCACAGCCGCTTGCCGGGCAGCAGCGCGTCCAGCACGAGCGTTCCCACCGCTTTCGGCTTCAGGATGATCTCGTTCCCCGGCTGGATGTGCTGCAACCGGGAGGTGAGCGGGCCGTCCTGCACCTTGATGGAGTAGAACTCCAGTTCCTCGTCCCAAGCGGGGGAGGCGATTGAATAGGCGCGCAGCAACGGGCGGCCGTTGTCGCCGGTCAGGCCGATCATCACGAATTCGCCCGACCGGAAGCGGAGCGACCGTGGACGGGTCACGCGGAAGGAAAACAGATGCTCCGACCAGTGCCGGACGGAGGTCACGGTTTCGGTGGGCAGCGTCTTGGCGGCGGGGGCGGCGGTATCGGTCACGGGAGCGAGGTCGTTCATGGCGGAGAGTCGCATCCTTTTTATCGGGAATTGGCGGTCGGCGGAAGGGTCAGCCCCGCAGCCGCCGCTGGTAATCATGGGCACGCCAGTCGGCACGGGCGAGCCACTGATCCTCGGGCTGGCGCGCGGCGAGTTCGGAGGCGATCTCCACCTCGTCGAAACCGGAGCGACGCGCCATGGCATATTGATCGGCGATCACATGGCCCTTGGCGCGGAGCCGCCCGGTGAATCCCAGCCGCCGCAACTCCCGCCCGAGGGTGAAGCCGCGACCGTCGGAAAAGGCGGGGAAGTCGATCCGCACGAAGCCGGCCGACAGAAGCGGCGCCAGATCGGCGGTCGCGGTGTTGGACGGGACATCCACGGCGGGACTCGGACCATCCATCGCATCGAGCGGCAGGAAGTCTCCGGCAAAATCCTCGGCATGGAAGCCGTCGTCGCGCACGATCACGGTCATGCCGCGTTCTCCTTGTCCTTTGGCATCCGCACGGCCTTGCCGTCGATGAAATGGATGCCGCATTCGACCTTTGCCTGTCCCCGCCAGCGGCCGGCCCGCGGATCCTCGCCCGGTTTCACCGGAGAGGTGCAGGGGGCGCAGCCGATCGACGGATAGCCTTTCGCCACGAGCGGGTGCCGGGGCAGATCATGTCGGGTCATATAGGTATCCACCTTCGCCGGCGTCCAGTCGGCGAGCGGATTGATTTTGATCCGACTGTCGCCTTCCGCCTCGAACAGGTCGAGCGTGGCGCGGGTCGCGGCCTGAAACCGCTTCCGCCCGGTGATCCAAGCGTCGAATCCCTTCAGCGCGCGTTCGAGCGGGCGGGTCTTGCGCAGGTCGCAGCAGGCGTCGGTATTGAACTGATGCAGCGTATTATCGGGATCCTCGAAGGCAAGTTCCTCTGGATCAGCGGTGATGCGCCGGATGCCGGTCAGGCCGAGGCTGCGCGCGATCTCCTGCTGATAGACAATGGTTTCCGCGAACAGCATCTCCGTATCGACGAAGAGCACAGGCAGATCGGGCGCCACCTCCGCCACCATATGGAGCAGCACGACCGATTCCGCCCCGAAGGAGGAGACGAGCGCCACCCGCCCCGCCGCCGGATCGGCGAGTGCCGCACGGATCGCATCCGCGCCGCCCTTGCCGCCATGGCGGGCGTTAAGGGCATCCACCCGATCCGCGACGGAACCGTCAGGCCGCATCGCGCTTGCCTTCCTCCGGGTAGAGCGCGGCCTTGAAGGGGGCCGGGCCAAGGCGGCGGAAGGCGTCGAGGAACGTCTCCTCCGGCCCCTGCCGTTCGGCCAGATAGGCGCGCATGAGCCGCTCGATGGCGGGCACCACCTCCTCCGCCGGAAAGCCGGGGCCGGCGCGTTCGCCGATGGCCGCGCGTTCGGTGCCATCGCCGCCCAGCGTGATCTGATAATTCTCCACCCCCGCGCGGTCGAGGCCGAGGATCCCCACATGCCCCACATGGTGATGGCCGCAGGCGTTGATGCAGCCGGAGATCTTGATCTTCATCCCGCCGATCTCCTCCTCCAGCCCGAGAGCGTGGAAATGGGTGGCGATGTCCTGTGCGATGGGAATGGAGCGGGCCGTGGCCAGCGCGCAGTAATCCATGCCGGGGCAGGCGATGATGTCGGAGATGAGCCCGATATTCGCCGTGGCCAGTTCCGCGGCCTTCAGCGCGGCGTGGACGGCGGGCAGATCGCCCTTGTGCACATGCGGCAGGATGACATTCTGCTCATGGCTGATGCGTAGCTCGTCATGTCCGTAGCGCTCCGCCAGATCGGCCAAAACGCGCATCTGGTCAGATGTCGCATCCCCCGGCGTCGCACCCTGTTTCTTCAGCGAGACGGAGACGATGGCATAGTTGTCGTTCCGGTGGCGGCTCAGGTTCTGTTCGCTCCAGCGACGGAATTCCGGGTCGCGCAGCGCGGCATCATAGGCGTCGGTGGGCGCGTTCTTCCACGCGGGCGGGGCAAAGGCCGCCTCGATGTCCGCAAGCAATGCCTGATCGGCGCCATGGAACTCCGGCCGGATTTCCGCGAACCGGGCCTCCACAAGCTCCCGGATCGTCTCAAGGCCCGTTTCATGCACGGTGATCTTGATGCGCGCCTTGTACTTGTTGTCGCGGCGGCCAAGCTCGTTGTAGACGCTGAGAACCGCTTCCACATAGGGCAGCAGGTCGGTTTTCGGCAGGAACTCCCGCACGACATGGCCAAGCATCGGCGTCCGGCCAAGGCCGCCGCCCACGATCACCTCGAACCCCGGCTCGCCCTTCGCATTGCGCACCATGCGCAGCCCGATGTCATGCGCGCGCGTCACGGCGCGGTCGTTCGGGCTGCCGGTGATGGCGATCTTGAACTTGCGCGGCAGGAACTGGAATTCCGGGTGATCGGTGGACCATTGGCGGAGAAGTTCCGCCACGGGGCGCGGATCCTCGATCTCATCCGCCGCCGCGCCGGCGAAATGGTCGGCGGTCACGTTGCGGACGCAGTTGCCCGAGGTCTGGATGGCGTGCATCTCCACCTCCGCCAGAGCCTCCAGCATGTCCGGCACGTCGCGGAGCAGCGGCCAGTTGTACTGGATGTTCTGACGGGTGGTGAAATGGCCGTACCCCTTGTCCCACCGGTCGGCGATGAGCGCGAGCTGACGCATCTTGGCGCCGTTCAGCGTGCCATAGGGGATGGCCACGCGCAGCATGTAGGCGTGCAGCTGGAGGTAGAGGCCATTCATCAGCCGGAGCGGCTTGAACTCGTCCTCCGTCAGCGATCCGTCGATCCGTCGCTCCACCTGCGCGCGGAACTGGGCCACCCGTTCGCAGACGAAGGCTGCGTCGAAATCGTCGTAGCGGTACATGCGGTCGTGCTCCTGGGATTCAGCCGACGCGATCGAGGTCGCGTTCGGCCTGTTTGCCGTGGGGATAGTTTGACGGGCCGGTCGCGCGAAACGCCTCCCGGAAGTGGACGGGTTCCGGTCCGGCGGATCCCGCCTTGGCATCGGCGAGATAGGCGCCGACGACAAGCCCGGATTGGGCTGCCGCATCCAGCAGGCGGATCGCGGCATGGGCCTCGTCCTCGATCAGCTCCGCCTCGCGCAGTTCGCGCGACCAGCGGTCATCGGGGGTGAGATAAACGACATCGCCCTCAAGGAGGGCGTTGGCGGTGACGACTTTCGGGGTAAAACGGCGGCTCATGGTCTGGCCTCCTTGTAATCTTCGAGAAGTTGGACTGCGCGTCGGGGCGACAGCCCGTAAAGAATGATCGCTGGGCCCGTCAGTTCCGTGACGGCCTTGGTAAAATCATTGAGACAACAGCCGATAATTCGTTCATCCGGGCGGGAAGCGTTCTCGATCAGCGTGACGGGCGTGGTCCCCGCCGCACCGTGCATCATGAGCCGGCCCTGAACGAATCGGGCAGACTTCCGGCCCATGTAGATCGCCGCCACCTCGCCCGGACGGGCGAGCGTGCGCCAGTCATGCTCGGCAAAGCCCTGCATGTCGTGGCCGGTGATGAATCGGACGGAGGAATTGCGCCCGCGGCGGGTCAGGCTCTGGCCGATGCTTGCCGCCGCGGCCACGGCGGAGGTGATGCCGGGGACGATGCGCCAGGAAATACCGGCCTCCTCCACCGCCTCCAGTTCCTCGTCAAGCCGTCCGAACAGGCCCGCATCGCCGGATTTGAGCCGCACCACATGCGCCCCCGACCCCGCATGGGCGAGGATCAGCGCGTTGATCCGCTGCTGGCTCATCGACGGGCCGAACCCCTCCTTGCCCGCGTCGATCAGCGTGGCCTCGCGCCGGGCGAGCTCAAGGATCTCCGGGGAGATCAGGCGGTCGTGGATGACCACATCCGCCGCATCCAGCGCGCGCCGCGCCTTCAGCGTCAGCAGTTCGGGGTCACCGGGGCCAGCGCCGACGAAATCCACATGGCCGGGCCGGGGAGCCGCGTCCAGGTGGCGGGCGAGCAGATCGTCCAGCGCCCGCTCCGCCCCGTCCTCGCCGTCCGCTTCATGTGCGCGGGGGCCGATGTCGAAGTAATACTCGCTCCAGAAATCGCGGCGGCGGCGGCCCATGGGCAGCGCCTCCGCCATGTTGCGAAAGGCTTTGCCGATCCGGGCCAGCGTGCCAAGGCGCACAGGCAGCCGCGCTTCCAGATCCGCCTTGATCGCCCGGGCAAGGACCGGGGCCGCCCCCTCCGTCCCGATGGCGACGGTGACCGGATCGCGGTCCACGATGGCGGGCGTGATGAAGGCGCTGCCATGGAGATCGTCAACGATATTGTGCAGAACACCTGCCGCGCGGGCGAGGGCTGCGGTCGCGGCGTCGCGCGCCGCATCCTCATCCGCGGCATAGACGAGCACCGCCCCCGACAGATCCTCGGACGTGAGCGCGCGATGATGGAGCGCGATGCGCCCTTCCGCCGCCCAGAGGAGGATTTCGTTCACCGGATCGTTGGAAAATACTTCGACCTGCGCCTCTGTCTTGAGCAGCAGCCGCAGCTTCGCGACGGCGGCATCGCCCCCTCCCGACAGGAGGATGCGGCGCCCCGTGGTATCGAGGAAGAGCGGAAAGTGCTTCATGACAGGAACCAAGTCTGGAATCGCAGCGCTAATGTAGGATATTTTCCGCCATGAATGCTATCCTGCCTTGCAGATAAGGATGTTTGTTCGGATAATCGGCCCCAACGGGGCATCCTTCCCGTTTTGAGGGAGATCAACGAATGGCAGTCCGGCTGGATGAGATCGATCGGAAAATCCTTGTCGAATTGCAGGAGGATGCCAGCCAGTCGTTGGATGAAATCGCCCGCAAGGTCAATTCCTCCAAGACGCCGGTCTGGAACCGGATCCGCAAGCTGCGCGAGGCCGGGGTGATCGGGCGGCAGACGGTGATTCTGGATCCGGAATCGCTGGGGCTGGAGGCCTGTTTCTTCGTGCTGATCCGCACCTCGGAGCATGAGGCCGATTGGCAGAAGAAGTTCCTCAAGGCACTCCGCGAACGCCCGGAAGTGCTGGAGGCGCATCGGCTTGCGGGCGATATCGACTATATCCTGAAGGTCCGCGTCGCCAATGCCCGCGCCTATGACAAGTTCTATCAGGCGCTGATCTCGGAAGTGCGGATCTACAATGTCACGGCGCTCCTTTCCATGGAGGAGATCAAGGCCACGACCATCCTGCCGATCCCGGAGGAGACGCCCGTCCAGTGACGCCCTCCGCAAAGGCCACGCGCGCCGTCAGACGGAGTGGAGATAAAGGTCGAAATCCACGTCCGGGATGGTCGCGGCGACACGGGCATATTCGGCCGCCTTTATGGCGGTGAAGGTGCGATGCATCTCCTCCCCCAGCGCCGCCTTAAGGAAGGCGGATTGTTCCGCCGCCTGAATTGCCTCCCGCCAGTCGCGCGGGATGGGGAGGGACGAGCTCTCCTCATAGCCGTTGCCGACGGTCTCCGGCCCGGGGTCCAACTGCTCCGCCAGCCCCTTGTGGATACCGGCCAGCACCGTCGCGCCCACCAGATAGGGGTTGGCGTCCACTCCCGCGGGGCGATGCTCGATGCGGCGGGCCGCAACCGGTCCAGCGGGGATACGCAGCGCCACGGAGCGGTTGTTCACCCCCCAGGTCGGCGACACCGGGGCATAGCTCTGGCTCGCGAAGCGGCGCCAGGAGTTGCCATGCGGGGCAAAGACCAGCATCGATTCGCCCATCGTCGTGCGAAGACCGCCGATTGCCCGGCGGATCGGGTCGTTCCAGACGCCCTCCTGCGCCTCGCTGAAGATGTTGCGCCCCCCGGCATCTGCCATCGACACATGGAAGTGCATCCCCGACCCGGCATAACGGGCAAAGGGCTTCGCCATGAAGCAGGCCGTCACGCCAAAGCGCCGCGCGGCAAGACGCACGATGCGCTTGAGCCGGATGAGGTCATCGGCCGCCCGCATGACATCGGGCCGGTAATGGAGCGTCAGCTCATACTGACCGGGCGCGTATTCGGAGATCACCGTCTCCGCCATGATCCCGGCTGCCGCAGCGCCAGCATAGATGGCGGAAAAGAGCGGCTCCATCCCGTGCAGGTGATCGACGGAATAGACCTCCGTCCTGTCCGACCGCCGCCCGTCCAGCACGGCGGCAGCGGGGCGGACGCGCCCCTCTGCGTCGCGGGCATTGTCGAGCAGGAAGAACTCCAGCTCGAACGCGCCTGCGGGAAACAGGCCCTCTGCCGCCAGCGCCGCCACCTGACGGGAAAGGGCGTGACGCGGATCGGAGGCCATCGGCGCCCCGTCGAGGGTGAACATGGAGATCAGCACTTCCGCCCGAGCGGGCGATGTGCCCGCGATGGGCACCAGGCTCCCCGGCACCGGCCAGGCGCGCAGGTCGCCATCCCCCTGATCCCAGATGAGTCCGGTTTCGTGGACATCCTCGCCGCAGATATCCAGCCCGAGAATGGAGATCGGCAGATGCCGCCCGTTGCGGTAGAGCGACAGGAGTTCATGCCGGCGGATGATCTTGCCGCGGCCCACACCGTTCGCATCCGTCAGAACGAGGTCGATCGCCTCGATCTCCGGGTGGCGGGCCAGAAAGTCCTCAGCTTCGGAAGCGTCGGAGCCGGAGGGGGAAAGCGATGTCATCGGAACAGCTCCGCGCATATCTCGTCAAACGCGTGGATCAGCCGGTCGATCTGCTTCTTCCGGGTGACGGGAGAGACGAGCATCATGTTGTGGAAGGGCGCGATCAGCAGCCCGCGGTTGACAAGGGACAGGTGAACGGCCGCCTCAACCAGCGGCTGATAGGCTTCCTCGGCCTCGGTGCCGTTGCGGAGAGGGCCGGGGGCGCAGACGAACTCCACCCGTGCGCCGCAGCGGGCGACATGCCAGGGCACATTCCGCTCCCCGATGACTGTGCGCAGCCCCTTTTCCAGCCGCTTCGCGCCGCTTTCCATCCGCCGATAGGCGTCTTTCGTCATGACTTCGGAGAGCGTGGCCCGAAGTGCTGCGAACTGGAGCGGATTGCCGGAGAGGGTGGTGCCCATGCCGGTATGGCCCGCCGCGCGCTGTGCCTCCTGCGCCGAAAGACGGGAGGCGATGTCCTCCGTCATGCCCCAGACCGCCGCCGCGACGCCGCCCGCCACCGCTTTCCCGCAGGTGAGGATGTCGGGCCGCAGCCCGTGGCGGCGCGTGTAGCCGCCGAGACCGGAGCTGATCGTATGCGTCTCGTCGAGGATAAGGAGCGTTCCCGTCGCCCGTGTGAGCCGCCGGAGCGCCTCATGAAAACCGGGGTCGGGCAGCACCATGCAGGCATTTGTCATCACCGGCTCCGCGATGACCGCCGCAATGTCCATCTCGCAAAGCGCGGCTTCGAGCGCGGCGGGATCGTTGAACTCCACCGCGACCGTCTCCGAAGCCGGGTCCCCGGCCATGCCGACAAGGCCGGAGCGGGGCACCGTGCGCCCGTTGCACAGCCGCACCATCGTCTCATCCACGGTGCCGTGATAGGCGCCGTTGAAGACGACGATCTTTCGCCGCTCCGTGACCGCCCGCGCGACCTTCAGCGCGAAGCGGTTGGCGTCCGTCGCCGTCGTCGCCATCTGCCAGTGGAACTCTCCAAAGCGGGAGGAGAGCAACTCCCCGACTGCCAGCGCGTCGATATTCGGCAGCATGTAGGTCAGGCCCTGCCGCGCCTGCCGGCGAATCGCCTGTGCCACCGGCTTGGGTGAATGGCCGAAGAGCGAGGCAGTATCTCCAAGGCAGAAGTCTTCGAAATCGTGCCCGTCGATATCGGTGAGCGTCGCGCCTTCTGCCCGTTTCACCATGATGGGGAAGGGCAGCGGCCAGTCCCGCATCCAGTGCATCGGCACGCCGTCCAGCCAGGCGGCCGCGCCATGGTCAAGCGCCATGCGGCTCCGGGGGCGCGCCTTCGTATAGGTTGCCGTTTCCCGCGCAAGCAGTTTGCGGAGGCGATTCGTCGGGACACCGCCCGAAAGGGAAGTCGGCGACGACATGGGCGCCTCGCTCTTGGGGTCCGTCGGGTTCTCACTCAAGGTGGGCGCGGGCGCAAGAGGGCCGTTACTCCACCAGCGGGACGAGCGCGAGCAGGCGCTTGCCCTCCTCCGCGCTCAGAAGGGTGCGGAACAGCCGCTCGATCCGGTCGCGATAGGTCAGCAGCGCGGCAGAGGACAGCGCTGCCGGATCGCCTCGGAGTTGTTCGGCGGAAGCCTGTTGCCACAGGATCAGCAACTCGTGCGCGGCAACGGCGCTGGTGGCATTGGCGACACGGCTTTCCTGGCGGAGAAGCTGAACCCGGAGCCGCGTCTCCACTTCGGCATAGCGGGGCCGGAGGCGTTCGACCGCGGCCGCACGCTCCGACGGCGGCAGGATGAGCAGCTCCTGATAGATGCCTATGGCCAGCGTTGCGAGGTCGGCGGCCCGGTCCACCGTGCCGGCATCGTAGAGCGCGAGTTGCGGTGCGCAGCCTGCCAGAGCCAGCGAGAGGGCGATGACCAGCGGTCGGACGAGGGGAGGGAGGCGCATCTGGAAGCCGCGTCTGGATGAGTGTCCACCTTACCGTGCCGCATTGCAGCGAAGAAGCCCCTAAGGCGCTTCGAGTATAGCGTTTTTCAAGGTGCAGTCGCGGATCGCATCCGGGCCGCAGCGGCGGGGTTCCAGGTCTTTCGTCAGGCAGACGCGCACCTCGGCGATATGGCCTGCGGAACAGGTGACGGTGAGCATGTCGCGCGTCATTCCGGGGTTCGCCTCGATGAACGCATCTTCGACCACGAAGGCGGGAAGGCGCACATCCTGTTGCAGGCGAGAGAAGATCTCCGGCAGCGCGATGCTGCGGTAGGCCCTGCGCTGGGCGGTAAGATAGTCGCGCGCGCTCAGCCCCGCGCAGCGCCCATGCTTCTTCCACTGATACCAGGCAAGTCCCTGCGAGCCCATGATATCCGTCATCGCTCCCGTCTCCACCCGCGAGGGATCGCGCGTGGAGGTGCGGCAGAATTCGGGCCAGCCTCCCTTGTCATACTGCGGCCAAAGGCCATGAAGGAGGAAGCCGTGGCGATGCCGGGGGTCGCACTGCCCGCCCGTTTCCCCCTCGCGCGAACACCAGCCGGGGGACCATGTGAGCGCCATGACATAGTAGTCGAATTCCCCTGCCGGACGTCCGCCGCGCGCCTGCGCCAACGCGCCGTCCGCCGTTGCGCAGAGGCTCAGGAAGGCGGTCAGAACCGCTGTGGTCACGCGCATTGCCTCTTTTCTCCTTCGGCCTTCCCGCCTATATATCACCGGACTTCCCGAAAACGTGGAGATCGCGGCCAAGGCCGCAGCCGTTTTCCCGGCGCGGGAGAGATATGTTAGGAGAGACCCGATGAACAAGCCCCTGATGGCCAAGGCGACCGCGGTCTGGCTCATCGAAAACACCACCCTGTCCTTCAAGCAGATCGCGGATTTCTGCGGACTTCACGAGCTTGAAGTGCAGGGCATCGCCGATGGAGACGTGGCCACCGGCGTCAAGGGTTTCGATCCGATCGCCAACAACCAGCTCGACGCCGTGGAGATCGAGAAGGGTGAGAAGAACCCGATCTACCGGCTCAAGCTGAAGTTCAACCCCGCCGCCGTGGGCGAGGAAAAACGCCGCGGGCCGCGCTACACACCCCTTTCCAAACGTCAGGATCGTCCCGCCGCGATTCTCTGGCTCGTCAAGTTCCACCCGGAACTCACGGATGGCCAGATCGCGAAGCTGGTGGGCACGACGAAGCCGACGATCCAGTCGATCCGCGACCGTTCGCACTGGAACATCTCCAACATCACGCCGGTCGATCCGGTGGCGCTGGGCCTTGCCCGCCAGTCCGAGCTGGATGCGGCCGTGCAGCAGGCCGCCCGCAAGAAGACGGCGGATGGTGTCGTGATGACCGACGACGAACGTCGCAAGCTCGTCTCCACCGAGCAGTCGCTGGGCATGTCGCCCGATGCACGGTTGCCGTCCTCCATCGCGGGTCTGGAGAACTTCTCCCTCTCCGAGGAGGAAAAGAAACCGGCCGATTTCTCCAATGCGGACAGCTTCTTCAACCTGCCCAACAATGACGACGACGATGAGGACGAGGACGACGATCACCGTCGCTGAGACCGTTGCCGTGGCTGGACTTCGCGAAAGCCACGGCTAATTCCTCCCCAACGGCGGCTGGCCGATGGGGAAAATGGACAGATTGACCGAACAGGGCGCGCTGCGCCTTTCCATTGGCGCGACCGTCGTGGTCGCGCTTTTCGGCATTCTGTTCGGGCTGCTGTCGGGCGCCTTCTCCATTGCCTTCGACGGGTTCTATTCGCTTGCCGATGCCACGATGACGGCGCTCGCGCTCATCGTGTCGGAACTGATCTTCAGGTCCGCCCGTACGAATGCGCTCTCCGGCAAGCTGCGCGACAGGTTCACGATGGGCTTCTGGCATCTGGAGCCCATCGTGCTGGGGCTGAACGGCCTTCTGCTCATGGTCGTGGCGATCTATGCGCTGATCAACGCGGTCATGACCATTCTGGACGGTGGCAACGTCCTGAAATTCGATCTGGCTATCTTTTATGCCGTGGTGACGCTGGCGGTCTGCATGGCGATGGCGTGGCTGGGGCATCGGGTGAACCTGCGGCTCAAATCCGAATTCCTGAAGCTCGATGTGCGCGCGTGGATCATGTCAGGGTGTATCACTGGCGCGTTGCTGGTCGCCTTCGTGCTGGGCTGGGCGGTGCAAGGCACACGCCTGGAATGGCTGTCGCCCTATGTCGATCCGGCGGTGCTGGCGCTGGTCTGCCTTGTCATCATTCCGCTGCCGCTCGGCACCGTGCGGCAGGCGCTTTCGGATGTGCTGCTCATCACGCCGCCCGATCTGAAGGTGCATGTGGACAGCGTGGCCGAGGAGATGGTCGCGAAATACGGCTTCAAGGGCTATCGCGCCTATGCTGCCCGCGTCGGGCGGGGCACTCAGGTGGAGCTCTACTTCATCCTGCGGACAGGCCTGCCACCCGAGCCTCTGGAGCATTGGGATCGTCTGCGGGACGAAATCGGGGATGCCATCGGGGGGGAAGGGCCGGACCGCTGGCTGACCATTGCCTTCACCACCGATCCCGGCTGGGCGGAGTGAGGGTCAGAAGGACCGCCGCGCCCGCATCGCCGCGCTGATCGTGCCATCGTCCAGATAGTCGAGTTCCCCCCCCACCGGCACGCCCTGTGCGAGAGAGGTAATGGCCGCCCCGGAGCCTTCCAGCGCCTCGGCGATGTAATGCGCGGTGGTCTGACCGTCCACCGTGGCGGGGAGCGCGAGGATCACCTCCCGCGCCTCCTTCGCCCGAGAGACCAGCGCCGGGATGCGCAGGTCCTCCGGCCCGACGGCGTCGAGCACGGACAGGGTGCCGCCCAGCACGTGATAGCGCCCGCGGAACGCTCCCGCCCGCTCCATCGCCCACAGGTCCGCCACGTCCTCCACCACGCAGATCTCGCCCGTCTCCCGGCGGGGATCGGCGCAGATCGCGCAGAGATCGCCAGTGCCGATATTGCCGCAGACCACGCAATCGCGCGCATTCACGGCAACCTGCTGGAGCGCCTCTCCCAACGGGGCCATCAGCGCAGCCCGGCGGCGGAGCAGGTGCAACACGGCCCGCCGCGCCGACCGGGGGCCAAGCCCCGGCAGACGCGACATGAGCGCGATCAGCGCCTCGATCTCCTCGCTGGCGGCGTCTTTCAAGATGACCTCAGAAGGGCAGCTTCATCCCGGCGGGAAAGCCGAAGGATTCGGTGAGGCTCGCCATTTCCGCCTGCGATTTCTCGGCGGCCTTGGTCTGCGCGTCCTTGATCGCGGCGAGGATCAGATCCTCCACCACTTCCTTTTCTTCCGGGTTGAAGATGGAGGGGTCGATGTCCAGCCCCGTCAACTCGCCCTTGGCGGTCGCGGTGGCTTTCACCAGACCGGCACCGGATTCGCCCGTCACCGTCGTGGTGCGAAGCTCCTCCTGAAGCGCCTCCATCCTCTCTTGAATGTCCTTGGCCGATTTCATGAGCTTCGCCATGTCGCCCATCTGGCCCAGTCCCTTGAACATCCGTTATCCTCTCATTCGTCCTCGAAGGGGTCCCATTCATCCGGCACTTCGGGAAGCGCCGCCTCCGCCGCTTCGGCCATCGCCGTCTCGGCTGTTCTGACTTCCGCCACGCGGGCGCCGGGGAAAGCCTCCAGCACCGCCTGCACCAGCGGATTGTTCCGTGCCTCCAGCCGCAGCACTTCCTGCTCCGCGTCGCGCTCTTCCGCAATCGTGCGGCCACCGCCGTCCGAAACGACGGAGACGCCCCAGCGCACGCCGGTCCAGCCCTGCAAGCGCCCTGAAAGCCGTGCGGCAAGATCCGGCGGTGCCTCGGGTGTCGGCTGGAACTCGATCCGGCCGGGCGCGTAATGGACAAGGCGGAGCGTCGTCTCCACCTCGATCAGCAGTTTCACATCCCGGTTCGCGCGGATGAGTTCGACGACCTGCGGAAAGCTGGCGTAGCGGGCAAGCGACGTTTCCGGTGCGGAGGACAGCGCCATCGCCACGCCCCCGCCGGAGGGCGTAGCGACCGTCCGCGGGCCGGTCTGCGCGGTCTGTGGAAGGGGACGATCGGCTCCCGCCCTGCTGCCCCGCCCGTTTCCGGGCCCGCTTCCCGGCGCGCCGGGGCCCGGGGGAGGCAGGGATTGCAGCCTGCGTACCAGATCCTCGGGGGAGGGAAGGTCGGCCACATGTGTCAAGCGGATCACCGTCATTTCGGCGGCCATCATTGCGTTCGGCGCGAGGGAGACCTCCTCCAGCGCCTTTAGCAGCATCTGCCACATCCGGGTCAACACCCGCATGGAAAGCCGCTCCGCCAGATCCAGCCCGCGCGCGCGCTCGTCCGGCGGAACGGTCGGATCCTCCGCCGCCTCCGGGGTGATGCGAACGATTGAGAGCCAGTGCGTGATCTCCGCCAGATCGCGCAGCACCGCCATCGGATCGGCGCCCGCCGCGTATTGCGCGGAAAGTTCCGCCAACGCCCCGGCCGCATCTCCCCGCATGATGAGGTCGAAGAGGTCGAGCACCCGGCCTCGATCGGCGAGGCCGAGCATCGCCCGCACCTCTTCCAGCGTGGTTTCGCCCGCGCCATGCGCAATGGCCTGATCGAGCAGAGACATCGCATCCCGCGCCGATCCTTCGGACGCCCTCGCAATCAGCGCCAGGGCATCGGCGGCGACAAGGGCGCGCTCGCGCTCCGCCACGCCGGCGAGATAGGGGATCATCACCTCAGGCTCGATCCGGCGAAGGTCGAATCGCTGGCAGCGGGACAACACGGTTACCGGAACCTTGCGGATTTCCGTGGTGGCGAAGATGAACTTCACATGCGGCGGCGGTTCCTCCAGCGTCTTGAGCAGCGCGTTGAACGCGCTGGTCGAGAGCATGTGGACCTCATCGATGATGTAGATCTTGTAGCGCGCCGACGCCGCCCGGTAATGGACGGAATCGATGATCTCCCGTATGTCGCCGACCCCCGTGCGGGAGGCAGCGTCCATCTCCATCACATCGACATGGCGCCCCTCCGTAATGGCGCGGCAGGCGTCGCAGACGCCACACGGCTCCGTCGTCGGGCCCCCAGTCCCGTCTGGGCCGGTGCAGTTCAGCCCCTTCGCAATGATCCGGGCGGTGGTCGTCTTGCCCACCCCCCGGACGCCGGTCATGATGAAGGCATGGGCGATCCTGTCCGCCGCGAAGGCATTCTTCAGCGTGCGGACCATCGCCTCCTGCCCGATCAGATCGGCGAAGGTCTGCGGTCGGTACTTGCGGGCAAGGACCTGATAGGTCGCCGGGGCGCTGTCGCTGGCAGGCATATGAAGTGTCCGTCGGAGAGTTCCGCTGAACCTATAGTCTCCCGCCGCGTGTCACAAGACCGCGGCAGGACCAACCAACTCAGCTACCGCCCAGAGCGGCGACATCCCAGCCGCTACATCTTCACGAGACGCCGGACCTGCGAGGCGATAGTGCGCAGCACTTCGGCCTCATCGGCACGCGAATCGCTGGCAAGATCCTCCAGATCGTCCACCAGGCACAGCCTGTTGTATTCACCCCTCACATTCGCGAGAAGCACGGCCACAGCGGTACGGATGGCAACTTCGCCCGTATCCTGCGGCACGGAGGAGAGGTGGGAAGCGGGAACAGCACTCATGACACTCAAACCTTAAAAAAAACATTCACTGCCGGAAAATGATCTAGCCTTGTCTGCAAAAAGAAAAGTGGAAGGTACAAAGCAATTCTTTCGCAGGGTGGCTTTTCGGTATCTAAAGCAACCCTGCGACCGGGGCATCTTCCCTGCCCGTTCATGTCAGATACCCCGAAGAAGTATCGATAGTCATTGCCAAAAACACGAAACACTCCTCTTCTGTTCCCTCATACTTTCGACAACCATAGGCTGAACCTGTTAATCGCCGGTGAAAGCAGTGTTTCGAAAAAGCCCGAGACGGTAGCCCACCTTGATCCTATCTCGGCTCGAATTATCTCGCATTCGACGGTTTGAACCTGCATTCCCCAAGTGG
>NZ_NIPW01000034.1 GCF_002196855.1 Haematobacter genomosp. 1
GCGGGCCCAGATTTCGGAGGGGAGCACGGGAAGCGGATAGGCCTCCGGGTTGATGCCGGTGGACAGGTCGAGCCACTCCGCCGCCGCGCCGCCATGCCGCGCGCGGGCCGCGTCCAGCCCGCCGCCGTGGTCCCGCGTCTCCGCCATCGCCCGCTCCTTCTGCGTCGCGGCGCTGCCGCCGTCCGTGTCGGGGGCGGTCAAATCGCAAAATCTTTGCGAAATCAACTCCGCAAGCGGCCCCGGGTGCAAAGAAGGCTGGCAGGATCGCCGGAGCGCGTTAGCATGGTGAAAGGCACGGGGAGGTGCCTGAGGGGGGGGAACGATCATGCCGAAGTCTGTGGCGGATCTCAGACGTCAGGAGATTGTGGCGAGCGCTGTCTCTGCGATTCAGCGGGAGGGCCTGCCATTTCCATCCTATGACGCCGTGGCGAGAGAAGCGGGAATGTCGCGTCAGTTGGTACGGCACTACTTTCCCGATGCGGAAAGCCTGATGGGCGCGGTGTCGCACGCCATTTCGGAAGTGCAGCAGGGCAGGGTGGCGACCGGGCTTGCCCGCGGTGACGAAAGCCGGCTGGGGGTGCTGTTCGACTATCACCTCGGCCTGCTGGACGAGGAGGATCCGCCGCGCGGAGCGCTCCAGCCGGTGGAGGATGCGCTGGTCGTGCTGGCCTGTCGCGCGCCCGATCTGCTGGAAGCGCTGGCAGAGCGGCAGGATGAACTGCGGCTGTCCATCGTCTCGGCGACGGCGGAAAGCTATCCGAGCCTGCCGCCCGCCGCCTGCGAGGAGATAGCCTTCGTCTTCGTGAGCCTCGTGCATGGTCACTGGCGCATGGTGCGGAGCTTCGGCTTCGACCGGGTCGGCAGTCTTCAGGCGCGGGCGGCGATGGACAGGCTCCTGCGCGCGCATCTGGAAGCAGCGATGGCGGAGAAACCGGCGCCCGTGACCCGGCGCGTCTGACACGCGCCATGCTGTCCGGCGGTCTGCCCCGCCGCAGTGGCTCATTGGGTTCTGTGTCGAGTGGGGCCTCTCGCCTGCCTGCGCGCGGGAGCTTCGGCTGGCTGTATCGTTGAGGCAGGCGATATTCCCGCGCCAGTGATCGGCAACTGCCGGAGGAAATGCATCGATACCGTACATGCCCCACGCCGTTAGGCTCGGCGTGCTCCATACTGCACCCTGTCACCACGAGGTCCACACTCACCCCTCTCGGGCGGCTGCTCTGTGGAACTGCGTCCGGGGCTTCGCCTGCGCTTCAGGCGGTGTCGATGGAGCGGGGCCAGACATACACCCGGGCCATGTCGAGAGGGGAGCGCCCCTTGGGTGGAATGGGACGAGGCTGCTTGAACACATGTCTTTCGGCAGCGATGTGGAATGAAAATTCAACCTCAAGGCTGCTTTCATGCCATCAGTGCGTGCAGATGAGGTCACTGGTCACTGGTCACTGAGTGGAGGAGAATGCCGCTCCGCCGCGCTGGAGCCTAGTTCTGGAATACTCACGGCCAAGGGAGCAGGCTTTCGATCCTGCCAGCGCGCGGCAGGCAGCTTCGGAGAAATGTGCGCGCACCCGCCACAGGATCGCTCCGGCGGAGAAGGGTGGCACCCACGGTTTCCGGTTGTGCGGAGCGGGCCTTTGCCTTTGCCTTTGGCACGGTCGGTGCCGGTGCAGGTGCAGCGGGCCAGAGTCCGACATGTGTCTTCCGCAGGTCATTCGCTCCGCCAGGGGGTGGAGCCCCGCGCCTGCCGTAACGGGTCCAGGTCGGTCATGCGGAAATCCCCTTCCGTCCGGGGTGCCGGACCCACACGGGGACGAGGCGCCAGTTCCGGGGAAGGGCCCGTCACCCCCGGAATGCCCGCCACCCTCGGACTGCCCGTCACCCCCGGAACGCCGCTCCGAGCGCTCAGTCCGAAGACTGACCGAGGAGGAACTGATATGTTGCCGGGAAGAAGCGGAAATCCTCCCCTTCGGCCCCGACGAAGCCCACGGCCGGGAAAGGCATGTGGTAGCCCACGAAGGGAATGCGCTCCTCCGCCAGCCGGGTGAGGATGGCGCGCCGCGTTTGTGCACCCTTGTCCTTGTCCATGTCGAAGCGGACGTGCCAGTCCGGCTTGGCGAGTGAGAAGGCGTAATGGTTCGCCACATCGCCGAGAATCATCAGGACGTGTCCCTCGCTCTGCACACGGAAGGAGAGGTGCCCGGGCGTGTGGCCGAAGGTCTCGATCGCGGTGATGCCGGGCGCGACCTCATGACCGCCGGCGATGAAGGCGGTCTTGTCGGCCAGTGGGCGGACATGGGACTCGAATCGCTCGTTGCCCGTCGTCGCCCAGTAGTCGAACTCCGCCCGCCCCATCACGTAGCGCGCATTGGGGAAGGTGGGCGCGCCCTGGGTCATCAGCCCGCCGATATGGTCTCCGTGCATATGGGTGAGGACGACGACATCGATGCTCGCGGGATCGATACCCGCGCCGCCGAGCGCCGCCGCCGTGGCGATGCCGTCAAGCCCGGTATCGAACAGCAGCACCATCTCTCCCTTATTCACCACGGTCGGCGCATAGCCGTTCCGCCCCTCGCTGTCGGAGAGGAAATAGGCGCGGGCCTGCGCGGCGAATTCCTCCGCGCTGGCGTTGAGGCCGAAGGTGGCATGGATATCCTGCATCGCGCCGGAGCCTGCGAGGACGGTCGTCACCTCCATCGCGCCAAGGGGGAAGCGGTAATGCGTGGGCATCGAGGCTCCGAGTGCCGGCGCGGCGGCGCTAGCGGGGGAAACGACGGGAAGGGTTGCGAGAAACGGAGCGGCAACCCCGCTCATCAGGGCCGTCCGGCGGGTCAATCCGGTCATGGCGGTTCTCCTGTGCTGCTTTGGTCCTGAAGGGTAGCGCAGGGATTGGAGAAATCCGCGCCTGATTGTCACCGCTGCGACGCGACGCCGCAGGGAAGGCGGTGGACAATGGAACGGGTTTGCGCGTGTTTCCCAGCACGCCAGCACGCCAGCACGCCAGCACGCCAGCACGCCAGCACGCCAGCACGCCAGCACGCCAGCACGCCAGCACGCCAGCACGCCAGCACGCCAGCACGCCAGCACGCCAGCACGCCAGCACGCCAGCACGCCAGCACGCCAGCACGCCAGCACGCCAGCACGCCAGCACGCCAGCACGCCAGCACGCCAAGGTTGGAAGTATAATCGTTTTGGTGTGGGTATGATTATGCCGTCACGTCTTGGTTGATCCGGCTAACGGTTATCTCAACCGTTTCGTGATTGAAGCGAAGGTGGGGGACTCGGCCATGAGGGGGTGCGAAGGAGCGGAAAAGTGGTTGATATGGCTGCCGGTCGCTTTATCAGAGCCCGCTGCCCGCTGCCCGCTGCCGCCCCTGCGGTATCAGGCTCCGGCTGCGAGTTGAGGAGAGGGCCAAGGCTGTTTCCTCATCTACCGCGGTGATGTGGAATACAGTTCCGATCCGATGCCACTTTCAGGACATCAGTACGCAAGTAAGGTCAGTGGTTGCAAAGGGGAACAAACTCCTCTGCACGTCGCTGGAGCCGAGTTTCGGCACGCTCCCGGCCGATCCGGCGCGGGGAGGCACCGGTCTTTGCGTGCGTGTGGCTGTTATGCGCTTTGTGAAGACAGCCTCTGATCGCGAACCGGAGGGTGCGTGGCACCATCGGGGAAGATGGGGTCCGGCTCGGTGGGCAGCCCTCGGCCGCTACGGTCCGGCAGGTCTGAAAGGTCGCTCTGAACCGCCCCCGGTTTACCGGAGAGCAGCAAGGGATAGCCCATGACAAGGCAGAGATCACTCCCGGCTGTCCCGCCGAGCTTTGCGAATGCGGTGGTTGGCTTCCCCAAGAGACCCGACGCACCTCGTCCTCCGCTGCCCTCCGCAGACGATACGGCCCACAAACAATATGGCCCGCCGCGCCGGCGAGGAAGCGGCATGGTCGAGCCCGCGCAGCACGGCCGTTTCGCTGGCTGACAGCTGAGGTGCCCATCATGCCCAGTCGGCCTGCGCAGCACCGCCGTTTCGCTGGGCGAGGCGGTGTTGGGCCTCCCGACCGCCAGCCCGGTCAGCAGGTCCGGTCAGGCAGGCCCGCTTAGGCAGACCCGGACCAGTCCGGCTCTCCTGCGGGATGTCTCCGCAGGAGCAGAGCCCGACCATGGCAGAGACGTCATTCCCACCAGCGGTCGATGGTGGCGATATCTTCGTCCGACCAGCCGAAATGGTGGGCCAGTTCATGGACCACCACATGACCGACCAGATCGCCGAGCGCGACATCCCCCCGCGCCACCCATTCGTCCAGGATGGGCCTGCGGAACAGCCAGATCGTATCGGGCCGCATCGGCTGATCCATCACGGATTTCTCCGGCAGCGGGATGCCTTCGTAGAGGCCGGTCAGCTCGAACGGATCCTCCATCTCCATCTCCGCCAGCAGATCCTCCGGCGCGAAATCCTCGACGCGGAGCGCGACCTTCAGCGCCTCCGCCCGGAACTGGCCCGGCAGCGCGGCGATGGCTTCCCGCGCCAGCGCCTCCATATCCTCAAGCGACGGGGGGGTGGTGCCCGCCCAGAGCAGATTCTCGTCGAGTTCTTCTTCGGTCATGGCATGTCTCCTGTCGCTGTTATGGACAAAAGCGACCGGCTGTGAAAGAGCAGCCTCAACAGGAGGCCGACCATGACCACGACCCGCTTCGCGCCCTCGCCGACCGGCTATCTCCATGTCGGCAACCTTCGCACCGCGCTCTTCAACTACCTGATCGCGCGGAAGGCGGGGGGAACCTTCATCCTGCGTCTCGATGATACCGACCGGGAGCGGTCCAAGCAGGAATATGCCGACGGGATCATGGAGGATCTCGAATGGCTGGGGCTGACGTGGGACCGGCTGGAGCGGCAGTCCGACCGGCTGGACCGGTATGAGACCTGCGCCGCAGAGCTTCGGCAGAAGGGGCGGCTCTACGAGGTGTTCGAAACCCCGGTGGAGCTGGACCTCAAACGCAAGAAGCAGCTCAACATGGGCAAGCCTCCGGTCTATGACCGCGCGGCGCTGAAGCTGACGGAAGCGGAGAAGGACGCCAAGCGGCTGGAGCAGCCCGGATACTGGCGCTTCCTGCTGGATCAGGAGCGGACGGAGTGGCAGGACGGCATCCTCGGCCAGATCTCCATCGACGCGGCCTCCGTGTCCGATCCGGTGCTGATCCGGGCGGATGGGCAGGTGCTCTATACCTTCGCCTCGGTGGTCGATGACGTCGATATGGGCGTGACCTATATCGTGCGCGGCTCCGACCACGTGACGAATACCGCGACGCAGATCCAGATCATCGAGGCGCTGGGCGCAACGCCGCCCGACTTCGCGCACCACAGCCTGCTGACGGGTGCGCAGGGCGAGGGGCTGTCCAAGCGGCTCGGCACGCTCTCCCTCCGTGATCTGCGGGCGCAGGGGGTGGAGCCGATGGCGCTGCTGTCGCTGATGGCGCGGCTTGGCTCCTCTCAGCCGGTGGAGCTGTTCCATTCCCTCGACGAGATCGCGGAGAACTTCTCGCTCGACCAGTTCGGCGCGGCACCGACCAAGTTCGACCCGGACGATCTGTTCCCGCTCACGCAGAAATATGTGCAGTCCCTGCCGCTTTCCGCGGTGAAGGAGCGGCTCACGGCGCTTGGCGTGCCGGAGGAGATGGCGGCGCCGTTCTGGAACGCAGTGAAGGACAACATTACCGTGCTCGCCGACCTCGATGGCTGGTGGAAACTGGTATCGGAGGGTGCGGAGCCCGTGGTAGCGCCGGAGGACGAGGAGTTCGTGGCGACCGCGCTCTCGCTTCTGCCGCCCGCCCCGCATGACGAAACCACCTGGGGCACCTGGACCGGCGCGGTGAAGGCGGCGACGGGGCGCAAGGGGCGCGGCCTGTTCATGCCGCTCCGCAAAGCGCTGACGGGCATGGATCACGGGCCGGAAATGGCCACACTCCTGCCGGTTCTGCGGAAAATTCCGACAAACCTGTGACGATTCGTGCGGCATGGCGCGCCCCCGTCCGGGGTTAGCGCTAACGATCTTGAGACTACCGTTCCACCTGATGACAGCCTCGTGGAACGGCGTTGCGCAAATGCGATTTTCTCGGCCATTTTTGCCTCTGCCAGGCGGCGAGGCGCATAGTTTGTTGCGAAGCCACATTTCATTGGCCATACCGGCTCGCAACGAAGAACGATCCAAGAGAGGGACACGAGTGTGAGAATAGGGGCGCCGAAGGAGAGCTTCGAGGGAGAAGCGCGCGTGGCGATGACGCCCGACAGCGCGCTTCAGCTTCAAAAGCTTGGATACGACTGCCTGATCCAGAGCGGAGCGGGGCTGAAGGCGGGCTTCACGGATGAAGCCTACAGGACAGCGAACGTGCGCGTGGTGCCGACGGAGGAGGAGCTGTTCCAGCTTTCCGACATCGTCGCCAAGGTGCGCCCGCCGACGGAGGCGGAAGCGGATCTCACACATTCCGGCCAGCTTCTGATTTCCTTCTTCTATCCGGCCCAGAACAAGGACCTGATGGAGCGTCTGAAGGACCGGGGCACCAGCGTCATCGCGATGGACATGGTGCCGCGGATTTCCCGCGCGCAGAAGATGGACGCGCTCTCCTCCATGGCCAACATCGCCGGTTATCGGGCGGTGATCGAGGCGGCGAACAACTTCGGCCGCTTCTTTACCGGGCAGGTGACGGCGGCGGGCAAGGTACCCCCCGCAAAGGTGCTGATCGTGGGCGCGGGCGTGGCAGGTCTTGCCGCCATCGGCGCGGCCACCTCTCTTGGCGCCATTGTCTATGCCTTCGACGTGCGGCCGGAAGTGGCCGAGCAGATCGAATCCATGGGCGCCAACTTCGTGTTCCTCGACTTCGAGGAAAGCCAGGACGGTGCTGCCACGGGGGGCTACGCCGCGCCCTCCAGCCCCGAGTTCCGGGAAAAGCAGCTTGCCAAGTTCCGTGAGCTGGCGCCGGAGATGGACATCGTCATCACCACCGCGCTGATCCCGGGCCGGGACGCGCCGGTGCTCTGGACGAAGGACATGGTCGAGGCGATGAAGCCCGGCTCCGTCATCATCGATCTCGCTGCCGAACGGGGCGGGAACTGCGAGCTGACGGTGCCGGATCAGAAGATCGTCACCGACAATGACGTGACCATCGTTGGCTACACCGACTTCCCCAGCCGGATGGCCACGCAGTCCTCCGCGCTCTATTCGACCAACATCCGCCACATGATGACCGACCTGACCCCCGCCAAGGACGGGCAGGTCGTTCAGAACATGGAGGATGACGTGATCCGCGGCGCGACCGTGGTGAAGGACAATGCGATCACCTTCCCGCCGCCGCCGCCCAAGGTGCAGGCCATCGCCGCGGCGAAGCCGAAGCCCAAGGAAAAGGAACTGACGCCGGAAGAGAAGCGCGCGGCCGAAACCGCCGCCTTCCGCAAGGCGACACTCAACCAGGTGGGTCTGCTCGTGGTCGGCACGCTCATCCTGCTGGTGCTCGGCAGCTTTGCGCCGGTGAGCTTCATGCAGCATATGGTGGTGTTCGCGCTGGCCTGCTTCGTCGGCTTCCAGGTGATCTGGAACGTCAGCCATTCGCTGCACACGCCGCTGATGGCCGTGACGAACGCGATCTCCTCCATCGTCATCGTGGGGGCGATCCTGCAGATCGGTTCCGGCTCCTGGCTCGTCACGATCCTTGCGGCGCTTGCCGTGCTTATGACTTCCGTCAACATCGTCGGCGGCTTCCTGGTCACGCGCCGGATGCTTGCCATGTTCCAGAAGAGCTGAGGAGGCGGAAATCATGTCCCTTGGAATGGTTGCTGCCGTCTATGTCGCGGCGGCGGTCCTGTTCATCCTGTCGCTGGGCGGCCTGTCCGGTCAGGAAAGCGCGAAACGCGCGGTGTGGTATGGCATCGCCGGCATGGCGCTGGCCTTCATCGCGACGCTTCTGGCGCCCGGTGTGCATGGCGACTGGCTCGTCCTGCTGATGGTCGTCATCGGCGGTGCGGCGGGCGTTGTGCTCGCCTCCCGGGTCGGGATGACGGAGATGCCGCAGCTCGTCGCGGCGATGCACAGTCTCGTCGGCCTCGCCGCCGTGATCATCGCGCTCAACGCGGAACTTGAGGCGGGCCGGGTCGCGCGCCTGCTCGCCTCCGGTGCCTCGCCGGAGACCTTCTCCGGGTTTGCGGCGGTTCTGGCGCACAAGTCCGGCGTCGAACTCGCCATCATGAAGGTGGAGGTGTTCCTCGGCATCTTCATCGGCGCGGTGACGTTCACCGGCTCCGTCGTCGCCTTCGGCAAACTGGCCGGCAAGGTGGATGGCAAGCCGAAGAAACTGCCGGGCGGCCATCTGCTCAACCTCGCTGCGCTGCTGGTCTGCATCATCCTCGGGGTGATGTATTTCAACGGTGCGGGCATCTGGACGATGATCGTCACGGCGATCCTCGCGGGCTTCATCGGCTGGCACCTGATCATGGGGATCGGTGGCGCGGACATGCCCGTCGTGGTCTCCATGCTGAACAGCTACTCCGGCTGGGCGGCGGCGGCGATCGGCTTCACGCTGGGCAACGACCTGCTGATCGTGGTGGGCGCGCTCGTCGGGTCTTCCGGTGCGATCCTGTCCTACATCATGTGCAAGGCGATGAACCGCTCCTTCGTGAGCGTGATCCTCGGCGGCTTCGGTGGCACCACGGGCCCCGCGATGGAGATCACCGGCGAGCAGATCGCCATCGACGCGGAGGGTGTTGCCGCCGCGCTGAACGATGCCGATTCCGTCGTCATCGTGCCGGGCTACGGCATGGCGGTCGCGCAGGCGCAGCAGTCGGTGTCGGAACTGGTCCGCAAGCTTCGCGCGGCGGGCAAGGAAGTGCGCTTCGGCATCCACCCGGTCGCGGGCCGTCTGCCGGGGCACATGAACGTGCTGCTGGCGGAGGCGAAGGTGCCCTACGACATCGTGCTGGAGATGGACGAGATCAACGACGACTTCCCGAACACGGATGTGGTCATCGTCATCGGCTCCAACGACGTGGTGAACCCCGCTGCGCAGGAAGATCCGAACTCCCCCATCGCGGGGATGCCGGTGCTGGAGGTGTGGAAAGCCAAGCAGGTGTTCGTGTCGAAACGTGGCGCGGGAACCGGCTATTCGGGGATCGAGAACCCGCTGTTCTACAAGGACAACACGCGGATGTTCTACGGCGATGCCAAGAAGTCGCTGGACCAGCTCCTGCCGCTGATCAACTGAGACTGGCTGAAACGGCCATAATCTGCTAAAATATTAGGCGCCCGGTGATTGCCGGGCGTCTTTTCATTTGAGGTATTTCATCATGCTGGCTTTTCCGAAGACCGCGGTGGCGGGCTATTTCTTCCTTTGTTCCGATGCCCCGCGCGAATACATCCATTGCGACAGCGCCACCACGGCTGGCCGACAGAGGGGAGGCGCCCCCCCGCGGCGGAGCCTTTTCTGGCGCGTCCTGTTCTGAGCGAAACGATCTGCGCGAAACGAAAAGGCGCCCCCCGGGGGCGCCTTGCCTGCCTGCCTGAAGTCTCACCGCCCGCGGATGCGGGGGTCGAGCGCGTCGCGCAGGCCGTCGCCGATATAGTTCACCGACAGCACCGTGAGTGAGATGGCCAACCCCGGCCAGATCACCCGCTCGGGGTATTGCTGGAGGTAGTCCACCGCGTCGTAGAGCAGCCGTCCCCACGTCGGGAAGTCAGGCGGAAAACCCAGCCCGAGAAAGGAAAGCGAGCTTTCCGTGATGATCGCCGTGGCGATCCCCAGGGTAGCGGAAACCATGATGGGCGAGAGGATGTTGGGCAGGATGTGGCGCAGGATCATCTTGTTCGGCCGTGTCCCGATGGAGCGCGCGGGAACGAATTCCCGTTCCTTGATGGCCAGAACGTCACCCCGCACGATGCGCGCGGTGTGCATCCAGCTCGTGACCCCGATGGCGGTCACGATCAGCAGGAAGGTGCCCATCTCCGGCCCGAGCCAGCCCGAAAGCGGCTCCCGGAACAGCAGCACCATGACCAGCAGCAGCGGCAGCAGCGGCAGGGCGAGGAACAGGTCCGTCAGCCGCATGAGCGGGCCGTCCAGCCGCCGGAAGTAGCCCGCCACCACGCCCACAAGCGTGCCGAGGAGCATCGACAGCACCATTGCCGTCAGCCCCACCGCGACGGAAACCCGCCCCCCCGCCATCATCCGCGCCAGCATGTCGCGGCCCAGCTGGTCGGTGCCCAGCGGATGCAGCAGGCTCGGGCCCTGATTGCGGGCACGGATGTCGATGGTCGTCGGATCCGCGTGCCACAGATAGGGGCCGAGGACGACGCCGAACACGATCAGCAGGAACACCGCCGCGCCGATCAGCGCACCCTTGTGGCTGCGGAACTGCCGCCAGATGTCCACCCACTGGCTGCGGGGCGGCTTGGCCGCGGTCTTGGCCAGCGTTGCATCAGTCATAGCGGATCCTCGGGTCCAGAATGCCGTAGAGAATGTCGGCGATCAGGTTGAAAAGCACGATCAGCACCGCGAAGATGAAGGTCAGGGTCTGCACCATCGGGATGTCATTGGCATAGATCGCGGTGATGAGGAGTTGCCCCAACCCGTTCACCTTGAACACCTGCTCCGTGATGATCGCTCCACCGAAGATCGTCGGAACACCAAGCGCGATCACCGTGATGACCGGGATCAGCGAGTTGCGCAGCACATGGCTGAGGACCACGGTCTTTTCCGACAGCCCCTTGGCCCGCGCCGTCCGCACGTAGTCCTGGTTGAGATTGTCGAGCATGGAGGCACGCATGAACCGGCTGATCTGGCTGGCGTTGTAGAGCGCGAGCACGAAGACCGGCATCGCCATCTGCCGCGCCTGCTGGAGGAACGTGTCCCAGGAATTCACCACCAGCGTCGTATCGTAGATGGAGGGGAACCATCCGAGATAGACGGAGAAGATCACGATCATCAGCACCCCGGTAAAGAAGGTGGGCACCGAATAACCGATCATGGAGACGAAGGTGCCGATCTGGTCGAACCAGGAATACTGCCGGTAGGCGGAAATGATCCCGATGGGCAGTGCGAGCAGCACGCCGACCACATAGGACAGGCCCACGACCCAGAGCGTCTGTGGCAGGCGCTGTGCGATGACATCGGCCACCGGGCTGCGGCTCTGCCAGGACAGGATGCGTTGCTGACCGGCGGCGAATTCGTGGCCGGTGAGATTGCCGAGGATATGCAGCGGTTCCACCCAGAAGAACTGGTAGAGCCACAGCCCGTAGCGGACATAGATGGGTTGGTTGAGGCCGAGCGCCTCGCGCATCTTGTCGCGCACTTCGGGAGGAATGGTCAGCGGCATCTGCGCCATCGGATCGCCGGGAGCGAGGTCGAGAAGCAGGAAGATGACCAGCGAGATGAACAGCAGTGTCGGGATCGCCAGCAGGAGCCGGCGGAGCGTATAGGTGAACATGGCGCCTCGTGGAGCGTGCGGCGGAATGGCCGGGGGAGGGGGCGCCCCACCCGGAAAGGCGGGGCGCCCGACGGATCAGATCACTTGATCCGGTACCAGTCCGCCGCGTTCCACAGCTCGCTGTCCCAGGTGTTCAGGACGACGCCGCCCAAGGTCTTGGATTTGCCCGACACCCGGCCGCGATCGACCAGCGGCAGCAGGACGGATTGCTGCATGTAGAGGTCGTGCGCTTCCTTGGCGATCTTCGTGCGCTCCTCGAACACGCCGGTCTCGCCCAGCTTGTCGATCAGGGCGTCATAGGCCGGATCGCAGAACCGGTTGATGTTCTCGCCCTGCCAGCCGGTTTCCGGGCGCGGCTCGTTGTTGCACTTGTACATGGCAAGATAGGCTTCCGGGTCCGTCCCGTCGAAGTTGTTCGCGTACATCTCCACGTCCGCGTAGAACTTCTGGAATGTGTCCGGGCTGCCGGGATCGCCGCCGAAGAACACGGAGGGATCGACGGTGCGCAGCTCGGTCTGCACCCCGATATCCTGCCACCACTGCTTGATGAGCGCCTGGAAGTCCTGACGGATCGCGTTGACCGGCGCCTGGAAGATGATGGCGAGCTTCTGGCCATCCTTCACGCGGATGCCGTCCGGCCCGGGAACCCAGCCTGCCTCGTCGAGAAGCGCCTTGGCGCCGGCCACGTCCTGCGTCAGGCAGGCGTCGTTGGCGGTGGAGGCGAAGGCTTCCGGCGCGGGGACGAGGTTGCAGGTCGCCCGGCCCGCCTGCCCATAGCCGATCTCCGTCAGCAGCGGGCGGTCGATCGCCATGGAGAGCGCCTTGCGCACCCGGATGTCGGAGAAGAAGGGATGCGGCTCCTTGCGGGTCGAACGCGTCTCTGCCGGAAGGGCGGGGCTCGGGTTGGTGAGGTTCAGCTCAAGCCGTTCCACCAGCGTGCCGAAGCCGGTGACAAGCTCTCCCTTGCCGGCGGCCACCATCTTCTCCAGCACCTCGGGCGGAAGCTGCAGGTTCCAGGCGTAGTCGAACTCGCCCGTCTCCAGCACGGAGCGCGCCGCCGCCGCCGCATCGCCGCCGCCCTTGAACGTCACGGTGGCAAAGGCGGGCTTCGCCGGGTCGCGGTAGTTCGGGTTCGCTTTCAGCGAGATCACGTCGTTGGGGCGGAATTCGGTCGCCACGTAGGGCCCGGTGCCGATGGGGCCGAAGTTCGCGCTGGTGCAGGTGGGCGCCTTGGTGCCGAGGCATTCGGCGAACTGCGCCTTCTGGATGATCGGGGACTGGCCGCCGACGAAGGGCAGGTAGGGGTTCGGCTTCGGTCCTTCGAAGGTCACCTTGATCGTCAGCTCGTCCACGGCCTCGACCGTCTTGACGCCCTCGAACTTGGAAAGCTGCGCGCAACCGCCCTCGGGATGCATGCAGTATTCAGCGGTGAACACGATGTCTGCCGAGGTCAGCGGCGAGCCGTCGGACCATTTCAGCCCCGGCTTCAGCTTCCAGGTGATGGAGGTCATGTCCTGCGACACGCCGCCATTCTCCAGCGTCGGGATCTCGTCCACCAGATAGGGAACGCGCTCACCCTTTTCGTTGTAGCGCGCGAGCGGCTCGATGATGAGGGAGGAGCTTTCGATGTCCTTCGTGCCCCCCGACAGATAGGGGTTCAGGATGGAGGGGGCCTGATAATAGATGATGTTCAGATGGCCGTCCGCGCCGCGTTCCGCCATGGCGGCGGCAGGCAGAAGCGCGATCAGCGCCGCCGCTCCCCTCAGGGCCGTGGTTCGTCTCATGGAAGTCTCCTTGCTGGAATTGAAACTGCGCGGTCTGCCGGGGTTCCTTCCCCGATCGACGGACTGTGAGGGCTGTGGGCGGACGACATTTCTGGCTGCTTGTCCTTGACCGCTCGGCGCTTTCCGATGACCGTTTCGCCTCCACACTCTGTCACGGGAAGATGCGATTGCAAGCGCGGCGTGTGGCGAAGTCAAATCATCTCTGTGTCGCGATCAGGCCATTCATCGGCGCAAACAGTGGTTTTTGCCCAAGCGATGAGCGATAAGCTCAAAATATAGACCATCGACCGGAGCATGTATGCGGTGCAGGAGGCGGCGTTTGACTTTTTCGCGGGCTGCTCCCTAGCGTGACCCATCCTCTGAAGGAGACGCATATGCTCGACGATCCCGCCGCCGCGAAGCCGCTTGTCTCGGTGGAAAAGCTCCGGGTGGAGTTCGATACCAATGATGGAGTCGTGGTCGGAGTGGAGGATGTCAGCTTTGCCATCCGCCCCGGAGAGACGGTCTGCGTCGTCGGCGAATCGGGTTCCGGGAAGTCTGTCACCTCGCTGTCGCTCATGCGGCTTGTGCAATACGGCGGCGGCACAATCGCGGGCGGCAAGCTCATGTTCACCCGCGAGTCGGGGGAGACGGTCGATCTGTCGCAGGCGGATCCCTCGCTCATGCGCACGATCCGCGGCAACGAGATCGGCATGATCTTTCAGGAGCCGATGACCTCCCTCAACCCGGTGTTCACGGTGGAGCGGCAGTTGGTGGAGGGGCTTCGCGTTCACAAGGGCCTGTCGAAGGAGGCAGCGCGGGAGCGGGCGCTCGACCTCATGCGGCAGGTGCGCATCCCGGAGCCGGAGCGGCGGCTGAAGCAGTATCCGCATGAGCTGTCGGGGGGCATGCGGCAGCGCGTGGTGATCGCCATGGCCATGGCCTGCGAGCCGCGCCTGCTGATCGCCGACGAACCGACGACCGCGCTCGACGTGACCATCCAGGCGGAGATCCTCGCCCTCATCGACCGGCTGAAGCGGGAGCATGGCACGGCTGTGCTGTTCATCACGCATGACATGGCGGTGGTGGCGCAGATGGCCGACCGGGTGGTGGTGATGTTCCGCGGCAACATGGTGGAGGAGGGGACGGTCGAGGAGATCTTCTCCAACCCGCAGAAGGACTACACCAAGGCGCTGCTCGCAGCCGTCCCGAAGCTCGGGGAGATGCGTGGCAAGTCCGCGCCCGAACCCATGCGCATCATGGGTGCCGAACCCGCCAAGGTTGCAGACGCGCTCATCCCCGCACGGGAGCCGAAGGTGCTGCTGGACGTCCAGCATCTGACGACGCGCTTCCCGGTGAAGGGCGGGCTGATGCGCCGGACGGTCGCCAATGTCCACGCGGTGGAGGATGTGAGCTTTCGCCTCAACGTGGGCGAAACCCTGTCGCTGGTCGGCGAATCCGGCTGCGGCAAGTCCACCACGGGCCGGTCGATCCTGCGGCTGGTGGAGCCGGACGAGGGGCGCATCTGGATGGACGGCAAGGACGTGCGCCTGCTTTCCGAATCCCAGCTGCGGGATATGCGGCGCGAGATGCAGATGATCTTTCAGGATCCCTTCGCCTCGTTGAACCCGCAGCGCCGCCTTTCGGATCAGGTGGCGGAGCCGATCGTCAACTACGGGCTGATGAGCGGCGCAGAGCTGGAGGAGCGGGTGGCGGGCCTGTTCGACCGGGTGGAACTGCCGCGCTCCTTCCTGCGGCGCTATCCGCACGAACTGTCGGGCG
Organism: Haematobacter genomosp. 1; assembly: GCF_002196855.1. GTDB lineage: Bacteria > Pseudomonadota > Alphaproteobacteria > Rhodobacterales > Rhodobacteraceae > Haematobacter. The sequence goes on from NZ_NIPW01000034.1 coordinate 14,993, forward strand.
GCCAGCGGCAGCGGGTGGCGATCGCGCGGGCGCTGGCCCTTAACCCGCAGCTGATCGTCGCCGATGAGGCGGTGTCGGCCCTCGATGTGAGCGTGCAGGCGCAGGTGCTGAACCTGATGATGGAACTGCAGGCGGAGCTGGGACTGTCCTTCCTGTTCATCAGCCATGATATGGCGGTGGTGGAGCGGGTCTCCCACCACGTCGGTGTGATGTATCTGGGGCGGATCGTGGAGATCGGGCCGCGGCAGGCGATCTTCGAGGATCCGCGCCATGCCTACACCCGCTCCCTGCTCTCCGCCGTTCCGGTGGCCGATCCGTCGCGCAAGAAGATCCGTGAGGATCTGAGCTTCAAGCCCATCCCCTCGCCGATCTTCCCGGTCGGCCACGAGCCCGCTCCCTCGCTCTACGATGAGGTCGGTCCGGGCCACTTCGTCCTGCAATCCTGAATGAGCGCCCGGCGGGGACGGCCGGGCCGGAGAAGACCATGACCACCCTTACCCCGCGGCAGATCCTGGAGAAGCTGGTTTCCTTCCAGTCCGTCAGCCGCGATTCCAACCTTCCCCTCATCGACTGGGTGGAGGATTACCTGGCCGGGCATGGCGTGAGCGCGCATCGCGTCTATAACGCCGAGGGCACCAAGGCCAACCTCTACGCCCAAGTCGGCCCGGATGTCGAAGGCGGCGTGGTGCTGTCGGGCCATACCGACGTGGTTCCGGTGGATGGGCAGAGCTGGACAAGCGACCCCTGGGTGCTGACGGAGCGGGGCGGGCGGCTTTACGGGCGCGGGGCCTGCGACATGAAGGGGTTCGATGCGCTGGCGCTGGCGGCGGTGCCGCTGGCGCTTTCGGCGGGCGTAAGGCGCCCGCTGCAGATCGCGCTGTCCTATGACGAGGAAGTGGGCTGCGTCGGTGCCCCCTCCATGGTGGCGGAGATGGCGGAACGGCTGCCGCGGGCCTCTGCCGTTATCGTGGGGGAGCCGTCGATGATGAAGCCGATCTCCGGCCACAAGGGCGGGTCCGGGCTCGCCATCCATGTGCGCGGCGTGCCGGTGCATTCCTCCATGCTCCACAAGGGCGTCAGCGCGATTCATGAGGCGGCGCGGCTCATCATGTGGGCCAACGAGGTGAATGCGGAAAACCGGGCGAAGCCGCGAACCGACCTTGCGAACATGTTCGACCCCCCGTGGACGACGATCCATGTCGGAACCATCCGGGGCGGCACGGCGGGGAACATCACGGCGGAGGACTGCTGGCTCGACATGGCCTTCCGCGTCATCCCGGGGGAGGAGAATGCGGACTATCGCCGGCGTCTGGCCGAACGCGTGGCGGAGGTGGAGGCGGGCATGAAGGCCATCAACCCGGCCGCTGGCATCACCGTGACCGAGCGTTTCTTCGTGCCGCTCCTGAAACCCGAAGCCGGTGGCCGGGCGGAGGAGATCACCCGCGCCCTGACCGGAGAGAACGCGGCAGGGGTCGTCAGCTATGGCACGGAGGCCGGACACTTCCAGCACAAGGGCTATTCCACCATCGTCTGCGGCCCCGGCGACATCGCGCAGGCGCATCAGCCCGACGAGTATATCACGGTCGCGCAGCTTGACGCGGGCTGGGCGTTCATGCAGCGCCTTGTCGGACAACTGGCGGCCTGAGGGACAGCATGGCATTCACAGTTCGGGCGGGTATCACCGCGGCAACTCCCGTGCAGTTCACCGACCCCCTTCCCGCGCAGGCGGATGTTGTGGTGATCGGGGGTGGCGTCATCGGGGTGATGACGGCCTGGTATCTGGCGGAGCGGGGCGAGAAGGTAGTGCTTTGCGAGAAGGGCCGGATCGCGGGGGAACAATCCTCCCGCAACTGGGGCTGGGTGCGCCAGCAGGGGCGCGACCATGCCGAGCTTCCGATCATGATGGAGGCGAGCCGCATCTGGGGCGGGCTGGCGGAGGCGGCGGGCGAAGACCTCGGCTTCCGGCGGGAGGGAGTGTTCTACATCGCCGGGGACGCGCAGAAACTGGCCTATTACGAAGACTGGCGCGAACGGAATGCCGTGCCGCATCAGCTCGACACGCGGCTGCTGACCCCTGCGGAAGTCTCTGCCATGGTGCCGATGGCCGGACAGGCGGCGGTCGGCGGGCTCTGGACGGCATCCGACGGGCGCGCGGAGCCGTGGGTCGCGGTGCCCGCGCTGACGCGTGCCGTGCAGCGCAGGGGCGTCGCCGTGCTGGAGAACTGCGCTGTCCGCACGCTCGACATCGCGGCGGGCCGGATCTCGGGGGTGGTGACGGAGCAGGGGCGCGTCGCCTGCGACAGGGTGGTGCTCGCCGGGGGGGCGTGGTCTTCGCTCTTCCTGCGCAACCATGGCGTCATGATCCCGCAGCTTTCCGTCCGCTCCACCGTCGCCGCGACGGAGCCGTTGCCGGAGGTGTTCGGCGGGAATGTCTATGCCACCGACCACGCCTTCCGGCGGCGGGAGGACGGCGGCTACACGCTCGCCCCGCGCGGCTTCCATGAGGTGCTGATCGGGCCGGATGCGTTCCGCCACTTCCGCAAATATCTGCCCGCGCTGTTCGACGACTTCGCCTCCAACCATTTCGTCTGGAAGGCGCCGGACGGCTATCCCGATGCATGGAATACTCCGCGCCGCTGGAGGCCCGATGAGGTCACGCCCTTCGAGCGGATGCGTGTGCTGGACCCGCAGCCGAACCAGCGGATCGTCGAGCAGTTCCGGTCGCGGTTCCAGCAGGCCTTCCCGCAGCTCGGCACCGTGCGGATCGCCCGCGCCTGGGCGGGGATGATCGACGCCATGCCGGATGCCGTGCCCGTGGTGGACCACATACCCGCCCTGCCGGGGCTGACCCTGGCGACGGGGATGAGCGGCCATGGCTTCGGCATCGGTCCCGCGATGGGCCGGATCGTCGCCGACATGGTGACGGGCCGCCCGGCAGGCCACGACATGACCCGCTTTCGCTGGTCCCGATTTACCGATGGGTCGAAACTCGAACTCGGCCCCGGCGTCTGACAGGAGACAAGACATGCCGATCAAGAACCGTCTGGCGGAGTTGCAGGAGGAGATCGCCGCGTGGCGCCGCGATTTCCACGAAAACCCCGAGTTGATGTATGATGTCCACCGCACGGCAGGCATCGTGGCGGAAAAGCTGCGGGAGTTCGGCTGCGACGAGGTGGTGGAGGGGATCGGCCGCACCGGCGTCGTCGGCATCATCCGGGGGCGGAGCGGATCGGACCGGGTGATCGGCTTGCGCGCCGATATGGATGCGCTGCCGATCTACGAGGCCACGGGGCTTCCCTATGCCTCCCGCACGCCCGGCAAGATGCACGCCTGCGGCCATGACGGGCACACGGCCATGCTGCTTGGCGCGGCGAAGTATCTGGCGGAGACGCGGAACTTCGACGGCACGGTCGCGCTGATCTTCCAGCCCGCGGAAGAAGGCGGCGCGGGCGGCAAGGCCATGGTGGATGACGGCATGATCGAGCGTTTCGGCATCACCGAAGCCTATGGCATGCACAATTCGCCGGGGCTGGAGGTGGGCAAGTTCTCCATCCGCTCCGGTCCTTTCTATGCCGCGACGGATGAGTTCGAGATCACCGTGACCGGCAAGGGCGGCCATGCCGCGAAGCCCCATGCCGGCATCGACACCACGCTGATCGCGAGCCATATCGTCATCGCGCTGCAATCCATCGCCTCGCGCAATGCCGATCCGGTCAAGTCGATCGTCGTCTCCGTCACCAGTTTCCGCACCGAGACGGAAGCCTTCAACGTCATCCCCGAGCGGGTGACCCTGCGCGGCACCGTCCGCACCTTCGAGAAAGAACTGCGCACGCTGGGTGAGGAGCGGCTGAAGGCGCTGGTGCCGCAGATCGCCGGGGCCTTTGGCGGCAGCGCCGAGATAGACTGGCGTCCCGGTTACCCCGCGACCGTCAACTGGGAGACAGAGACCGGCTATGCCGCCGAAGCGGCCCGCACCGTGGCGGGCGACGTTGATACCAACGCCGAGCCGCTGATGGGGGGCGAGGACTTCTCCTACGTGCTGGAGGTCGTGCCGGGCGCCTATATCCAGATCGGCAACGGCGACAGCGCGGATGTCCATCACCCCGCCTACAACTTCAACGATGAGGCGATCCCGGCGGGCGCGTCGTTCTGGGCGGAACTGGTGGAGCAGCGTCTCCGCGCCGCTTGAGGGCGGTCAGAAGATCGGGCGCGGCGGCGGGATGAGTTCATCCATCATCGCCGCCGCCCCCAGCCGCTGGACATCCGGCACGGTGAGCCGCCCACCCGCCCAGTCCGCCAGCCCGTCGAGCCGCAGGCGCGCCAGCATCTTGTTGGTATGGACGAGCGACAGCCCGACCGCATCCGCGAGATCCTGCTGCCGGTAGGGAAAGGGCACGGTCTGCCCCTCCGCGAGACCAAGCGCGGTCAGCCGTCCGAAGATGCGCGCCATGGCCCAGGCCAGCCGCTCCCGCGCGTCCCGCTGGCCGATTGTCGCCAATGCGTCACCCAGAAAATACTCCTCCGCCGCACTGATCCATGTCAGCGAATAAGCGCGCGTCGGTTGGCTCGTGAACAGTTCCCCCAATCGCGACCGGTCGAAGACACAGAGGGTCATGGGGGTCGTGGCCTCTATCCCGAACTGCATTCCGGCGCTGATTGCGTTTTGCAGCCCAACGAAATCTCCGGGAAAGACGAAGTTCACCACCTGGCGGCGGCCATCCTCCAAGCTCTTGTATTTCAATCCCATTCCAGAGAATACGGTGTACATGTTTCGACTTTGTTCCCCCTCGCTGAAAAGGGGAGTGCCGGGCGAGACGATCATCTCACCCCGCTTGAAACGCTCCATGAAACGCAGCTCTTCGGAGGTCATGGGAAGGAAGGCAGGGCGGCGGCGAAGAGGGCAGGCAGTACACGATACCGTCATGCCGGTCGCTCCTTTTGGTATGTCGTAGTTTAATGACGACGGCGCTGGAATGTTCCAAAGACAGGATACGACATTTTAAGATATGGAGGGAGCCTTGACGGAAGGATCCGGATTTTCCGTAGTACGGCGGCCCGAAGTTGCGCGGTTCATTGTGGTCGAACCCCTGCCGCTTATCGCGACCGATATTGTGGAGGCGATCCGCGGATCGGCGGGGGAATGTGATGTTCAGGTCTTTTCCCGCGCCGACATCGCCCATCATGCCATGGCGGAAATGTCGGACGTTACGGCCGCGTTCCTGTCGATGCGAAAGCAGGCGATCCTCGACTCCGGGCTTCACCGGTCCGTGGCGGAGCGGGGAGGACAGGTCATTGTCGTCAGCGGTTCGCTGGCGGAAGAAGACGCATTGTCCGAAGGTTGGTTGCTGCTTCGGGAGCCGTTCACCGGCGACATGGTCGACACCCTGCTGGCGCGCCTTCCCGGTCAGGTGAACTGACGCCACTAGCCGCCGGTATGGCTCATGTGGCGGGACATGGTTCCCGCGACGGTCTGGCGGGAATAGTCGAAATCATGGCCTTTGGGCTTGCGCGCGATGGCGGCGCGGATGGCGGTCTCCAGCACTGCATCGTCCGCGCCTTCGCGCAGGGGCGCGCGCAGGTCCGCCTTGTCCTCCTGCCCCAGACACATGAAAAGCTCCCCCGTGCAGGTAAGGCGGACACGGTTGCAGCTTTCGCAGAAGTTATGTGAGAGCGGCGTGATGAAGCCGATCTTCTGGCCGGTTTCCTCCAGCCGCACATAGCGGGCGGGGCCGCCCGTCCGCTCCGTAAGGTCGGTCAGGGTCCAGCTCTGCGCAAGGCGCGCACGCAGGTCGCGAAGTGACCAGAACTGGTCCAGCCGGTTTTCATTGCCGATATCGCCCATCGGCATGACCTCGATGAAGGTCAGGTCGTAACCCTCGGCGGCACACCATTGGACCAGCGTCTCAAGCTCATCCTCGTTGACGCCCTTCAGCGCCACGGTATTGATCTTGACCCGAAGACCCGCAGCTTTTGCCGCTTCCAGCCCCTCCAGAACCTGTGACAGCCGTCCCCAGCGGGTGATTTCCGCAAAGCGGCCCGCGTCCAGCGTGTCGAGCGAGACATTCACCCGCCTGACGCCGCAATCCACCAACTCCGCAGCGTGGCGGGCAAGCTGCGAGCCGTTGGTCGTCAGCGTAAGTTCCTTCAAGGCGCCGCTTTCCAGATGACGCCCCATCGCCCGGAAAAAGGTCATGATCCCCCGCCGGACAAGCGGCTCCCCCCCGGTAATGCGGAGCTTTTCGACCCCCAGGGCCACGAAGCCGGAACAGATCCTGTCCAACTCCTCCAGTGTCAGAAGCTCTGCCTTCGGAAGAAAGGTCATGTTTTCCGCCATGCAGTAAACGCAGCGGAAATCACAACGGTCTGTCACCGATACCCTGAGGTAACGTATTGCGCGCGCAAAAGGATCGATCAACGGCGTTGTCATATTGAGAAGATAGGCTTCGCGGGCTGCCGCGGCAAGCAGGCGCGTCTCCCCAATGCTGCTGATTTGCGCACGGTTGCAGGGGAAAGACATGCTAACCTCAAGATGTTTCGATAATGGAGAGCATTTGTGACGCGGCATGACTGGATTTTTGATGTCCTCGCGGATTTGCGCCGCTTTTCAGAACTGAACGGTCTGCCGCTTCTCTCCGATCAGATCGTGATCGCGGAGGAGGTGGCGCGGCGGGAGATCGACGCCGGGCCGCAGGATGCTCCGCATCCGCCCCCACAACCCGGCTGATCCGGCTGGCGCGTGCCCGGCTGTCGGGATAGGGTCGCGCCATGGCTGCCGACATGCTCCCCCTCTCTCCCGATCAGGCCGAGGCCTGGGATCGACTTGCCGAAATGCTGGCCGGGGCCGGGGTGGACCTGATCGACGGAACCCTTCAACCCGCCGGTGGGGAAGCGCCTTCGGTTCTGGCGGTCACGGGCAAGGCGGGTTCGGGCAAGACGATGCTGCTCGCCAGTCTGACGAAGGCGCTGGAAGATGCCGGGGTCGAGATCGTCTCCGGCGACTGGGAAGGGCGGCGGCGGAAGGAGCGGCGGACGCTGGCGGTGCTCGCCCCCACTAACAAGGCGGCGAGCGTGCTCCGCTCCCGCGGGGTGCCGGCGACGACGATCCACCGTATCCTTTATACGCCCGTCTATGATCCGCAATATGAGCGGCTGGCCGAATGGCTTGCGAACGGCGGTGAGCGCCCGGTGGTGGAGGGCATGGCGGAAGCCGCGCTGGACCGGGCCAAGGCGTTCTACGATCAGATGAAGTCGATCCCCGGCGCGCTTGCCACCGCGGGGCTGCGCGGGTCCGACTTCATTCGGGGCTGGAAGCGGCGAGAGGATCCGCTGGACATCGGTTTCGTGGACGAAGCCTCCATGCTCGACGCCCGCCAGTTCGAGGATTTGCAGGAAATCTTTCCGACGCTTGTGCTCTTCGGCGATCCGGCGCAGCTCGCGCCCGTGGGGCAGTCGGGCGAAATGGCCTTCGAGGGGCTGGGGGAGAAGCGGGTCCTGCACCTTTCCCGAATTCACCGGCAGGCGGAGGACAACCCGATCCTAGATCTCGCCCATGCGCTGGCCGATCCCGCGCTGACCTTCGAGCGGTTCGAGGCGATGGTGGAGGACGCGGCCCGGCGCGACCCCCGCGTGGTGGTGAGCCAGCGGGTGGAGTCCGATCTGATGGCGCGCTCCCCGGTGCTGGTCTGGCGCAATGTCACGCGGATCCGGCTCATCCAGGCGTTCCGGGCGGCCTTCGGTGCGCCGGAGGATGCGCTGCTGCCCGGTGAGCCGCTGATCTGCGACGGGATCGAATTGCCGCTGAAGCATCGCAAGAAGCGGATCGACCTTGAGGCGCGCGGGCTCATCAAGGGCGCGCAGGTCATCTATCTGGGCGAGGGGCGCAAGCCGGGCTTCTCCCGTCTGCACGTGTTGGGGGCGGAGGATCCGCAGGTCTCCGCCGCCTCCATCGTCAAGATCGAAAAGCCGGATGAGGAGGAGCCCTTCATCCCCTTTGCCGCGCGGATGGGCGCCACCTTTCTGCACGGCGCGGCGGTGACAATCCACAAGGCGCAGGGCTCGCAATGGGAGGCCGTGCAGGTCTTTGCCCCCGATCTCTGGGCCGCGGCGCAGACCGGGCGGATGGAGGCGGGACTTCCCCTGTGGAAGCGGCTTGCCTATGTGGCTATCACGCGGGCGGAGAAACGGCTGCTCTGGGTGGTGCGCAACCGGCTGGCGCGGCCGACGGCGGCGCTGGGTGTTGCCGATCTGGCCGGTGCGCGGCCCACGCTGGAACTCGCCGCCGAAGCGGAGGAATGACCCCCGTTCGGGATGATTTGGAAAGGAAATGCCATGCGCTGCATCTTTGTTCAGCTTCGCTGCACTCCCGGCAAGACCTATGAGGTTGCCGATGCGATCTATGACCGGGAGGTGGTCTCCGAACTCTACTCCACCTCCGGCGAATGGGATCTCCTCGCCAAGATCTACATCCCCGAGGAAGAGGATACCGGCCGCTGGCTGGCCGAGAACCTATTCGACATCGCGGATATCCAGCGCAGCCTGACGACCATGACGTTCAAGGCGTTCTGACCGCTCAGAGCCGGAGCGACCGGAACAGCGCCGAGGCGCCCCACCCTGCCACGACGGCCACCACGAGGGCGAGAATCCCCGTCATCAACGGCTGCTCCACCGCCAGAAGATGCACCCACCGCTCCACCCCCACCTTGTACACTGGCAGGTGGCTTTCGTAGCGGTCGATCACCTGCCCCTCCCGCGTCAGGTAGATGCGGGTGATATAAGTCCCTTCCACCAGCGTGGAGGGCAGCTCCACCCGCGTCTGGAACAGCGTTGATTCCTCCAGCGACACGGCGCGCTCGTTGACCTGATATGTTCCCGATTCCCGGCGAATTCGGATCAGCGCATCGACGAAGGCCGGTTCCTCCTCCTCCGACACGTCCCGCCCCGCGATGTAGATGAGCCGCGGCAGGGTGATGCCGTATTGCCGGTCCTGCTCCGGCGTCAGCATGAAGGAAACAGGCCAGGAAGTGTTGACGGCATAGAAGCTCGGCGCGGAGCGGATACGGACGTTCTGCGTGTTCATCCAGATGCCGAACTCATGGCTTTTCTTGCGGACGGTCAGCGTCTCCGGCGGTCCCTCGACGGTGACGATGATACCCAGGGGGTTGTCCTCTGGAATCGGTTGCTCCCGCCGGACGGCGCCGAAGACGAGGATCTCCGACCCGTCGAAACGCGCGCTGATGTCGATGAAGTCGTGGCTGAAGCCCGCCACGATCCTTTCACCCGTCGGGCGGGTCTGCGTGTCTGCGGTGAACGGCAGGAGGGTGAGGAGCAACAGGAACAGCGGGAGAAAGCGCATCAGAACCCGCCCCCGCGCGCGATGGAGAAAAGCTCCGGCGGCGTCACGACGAGATCATAGGCCAGCCGCCCGCAGACGAGCAGCACGAGAACTGCCAGCAGCACCCGGAGCTGCTCCGCCCGGAGTCTGGCGCCGAGCCGCGTGCCGATCTGCGCCCCGATCACGCCGCCGATGATCAGCAGGGTGCCGAGGATGAGGTCCACCGCCTGGTTGGTCCACGCCTGCATGAGCGTGGTGAAGCCGGTGACGAAGATGATCTGGAAAAGCGATGTGCCCACCACGACCTTGGTCGGCATGCCGAGCAGGTAGATCATCGCGGGCACCATCAGGAAGCCGCCGCCCACGCCCATGATCGCCGCCATGATCCCCACGAGGCACCCCACCAGCATCGGCGGAATGACGGAGATATAAAGGCCGGACGCCCGGAACTTCATCTTGAAGGGCAACCGGTGGACCCACAGATGCTGGCTCCGCCGGATGCGGACCGGGCCTTGCATCCGCTGCCGTCGCAACGCGCGGAGGCTTTCCTGAAACATGAGCAGGCCCACCGTCCCGAGCAGCACAACGTAGGAAAGCTGCACGATCAGGTCGATTTGCCCCAGCGCCTTCAACCGGTTAAACAGCCAGATCCCGATCAATGAACCGATGAGACCGCCGACGAGCAGTACGGTGCCCATCCTCAGATCCACGGTCTTGCGGCGAAGGTGACCAAGAACGCCCGAGACGGAGGAGGCGACCACCTGGTTGGCGCCGGTTGCGACTGCGACGGGCGGCGGAATGCCGATGAAGAACAGCGCGGGAGTGATGAGGAACCCGCCGCCCACGCCAAAGACGCCCGACAGGATACCGACGATGGCGCCTATCGCGAAGACGATCCCGCCATTGACGGAAACCTCGGCGATCGGCAGATAGACTTGCAGCATCTCATTCCCCGCGCGGGCGGTTCGGCGCGCCCGCGGCTACCGCTCCTTCACATAGGCTACCCCGCCCGCGCGCGGAGGAACAGCCCGACCGACAAAGCCGGCGAGAATGATGACCGTCAACACATAGGGCAGCGCCTGCATGACCTGCACCGGCACGGTGATGCCCAGAATTTCGATCGTCTGGAAGCGGTTGGTCAGCGCCTCCAGAAAGCCGAAGAGCATCGTCGCGCCGAGAGCATACCATGGCCGCCACTTGGCGAAGATCAGCGCGGCCAGCGCGATATAGCCGCGCCCCGCGGTCATCTCCTTGACGAAGCCCGCGGAGAGCCCGGTCGCCAGATAGGCGCCCGCAAGCCCGGTAAGCACCCCGCAGATCGCCACGGCCGCATAGCGCAGCCGCGTGACGGACACGCCCGCCGTGTCCACAGCCGCCGGGTTCTCCCCCACCGCCCGGAGCCGGAGGCCGAACCGCGTGCGGTAGAGGAGAAACGCGCTCGCCGGGACGAGCAGGAACGCGACATAGACAAGGATGGTATGACCGGAGATCAGCTCCGCATAGATCGGGCCGATGACGGGGACATGGCGCAATGTCTCCGCAAAGGGCAGCGTGATGGGTTGAAACCGCGCCGCGCCCTCCAGCGACGGGGTGCGTCCGCCGAGCTGGAACCAGTTCTGCCCGATCAGCACCGTCAAGCCGGAGGCCAGGAAGTTGATCGCCACGCCGGAGATGAGCTGATTGCCGCGGAAGGTGATGGAGGCGAGGCCGTGAATGGCCGACAGCGCCAGCGAGGCCGCTATTCCCGCCAGCAGGCCGATCCAGACATTGCCCGTCACCGCCGCCACCGCCGCTGACAGGAACGCGGCGGCGAGCATCTTGCCCTCCAGCCCGATGTCGAAAATCCCCGCCCGTTCGGAGAACATCCCCGCCAGACAGGCCAGCAGCAGCGGTGTCCCGAGGCGGATCGTGCTGTCGAGGATCTGCAGGATCGTGGCCGCGTCCATCAGCCCTTTCTCCCGAATTTCAGAAACAGCCGCTCCACCGGCATGCGGACCATGTTGTCCAGCGCGCCGGTGAACAGGATGACCAGCGCCTGTATCACGGTGATCAGTTCACGCGGGATCGCCATCCAGAGCGAAAGCTCCGCGCCGCCCTGATAGAGAAATCCGAACAGCAGGGAGGCGAGGAAAATCCCCACCGGATGCGAACGGCCCATGAGCGCCACGGCAATGCCGATGAAGCCCGCCCCTTCGACGGAGTTCAGCACCAGCCGCTGGGCCTCCCCCATGACGTTGTTGATGGCCATCATCCCCGCCAGCCCGCCGGAGATGAGCATGGCCCACATGGTGATCCGCGTGGGCGAGATACCGGCATAGCGCGCGGCGGATTCCGATTTGCCGAAGGCGCGGATCTCATAGCCCAGACGCGTGTGCCAGATGAGGAGCCAGACTGCGATGCAGGCGGCAACGGCGATCAGAAAGGTGATATTGGCCGGATTGCGGTTGTTGAACGGAATACCCACGAGCGCGAGGATTTCCGACAGGCGGGGCAGGGTGGCCCCTGCGGGAAAACGGGCCGTCGCGGGGTCCATGGAGCCTATGGGCCGCAGAATGTTCACCAGCAGATAGTTCAGCAATGCCGCGGCAATGAAGTTGAACATGATGGTGGTGATGACGATGTGGCTGCCCCGCCGCGCCTGAAGCCAGGCGGGGATCGCGGCCCAGGCCGCGCCGAACACCGCCGCGCCGATCATCGCGGCGGGAAGCGCCAGCCACCAAGAGGTCCACGGCAGCGCCAGACAGACGAGCGCAACGCCGAGGCCGCCCAGCGTCGCCTGCCCCTCGCCGCCGATATTGAACAGGCCCGCGTGATAGGCCACGGCCACCGACAGCCCGGTGAACATGAACGAGGTGGCATAATAGAGCGTGAAACCCCAGCCGTAGGAGGAGCCGAGCGCGCCCGTCACCATCGTGCGGATCGCCTCCACCGGGTCGGCGCCGATGGCGAGGATCACCAGCGCGGAGATGATGAAGGCCAGCAGGATGCTGATCAGCGGCACGAGAAAGACATCGGCCCATTTCGGCATCACGCGGCCTTCCCGTCCATTCCTGCCATCATCATGCCGAGTTCCTGTTCACTGGTCGTTTCGGGCGCGCGTTCGCCCATGATCTCACCGCCGCACATCACCACGATCCGGTCGGAGAGCGCGCGGATCTCGTCCAGTTCAACGGAAACCAGCAGGATCGCCTTGCCCGCATCGCGCAGGGCGACGATCTGCCGGTGGATGAATTCGATCGCCCCGATATCCACCCCCCGCGTCGGCTGGCCGATCAACAGCAGGTCCGGGTTGCGCTCCATCTCCCGCGCCAGAACGATCTTCTGCTGGTTGCCGCCCGAGAAATTCTTGGCCTCAAGGCGGGGAAGGGGCGGGCGCACGTCGAAACGCTGCATCTTCGCCTCCGTCTCCCCGATCAGCACGCCGTTCTGCATGAACGGGCCGCGCCGGTAGGCCGGGTCGTCCTGATAGCCGAAGGCCACGTTCTCCCACGCCGTGAAATCGAGGATCAGGCCAAGGTGATGGCGGTCCTCCGGCACATGGGCGATGCCCGCCTTCCTGCGGGTCCGTCCGTTCGCCTCCCGCCCCGACAGCGGCAAGGCGCGGCCGTTGAGCAGGAGGTGACCGGAGGCGGCGGGCATGATACCGCCCAGCACCGCCAGAAGTTCCGACTGTCCGTTTCCCGCAACCCCCGCGATGCCGACGATCTCCCCCGCCCGCACGGTGAGGGAGACATCCTTGACCCGCTCCACGCCGGAGGGGTCGCGCACGGTCAGGTTTTCGACCGACAGCACGACAGGGCCGGGCGTCGCCTCCTCCTTCTCCACGCGGAGGAGCACCTTGCGCCCGACCATCAGCTCCGCCAGCGCCTCCGGTGTGGTGTCCCGCGTGGGCAGCGTCGCCACCATCTCCCCGCGCCGCATGACGGAGACGGCATCGGTCACCTCCATGATCTCGCGCAGCTTGTGGGTGATGAGGAGGATGGTCTTGCCCTCGTCCCGGAGCGCGCGGAGGATGCGGAACAGGTGGTCCGCCTCCGCCGGGGTCAGCACGCCCGTCGGTTCGTCGAGGATCAGGATATTGGCCTGCCGGTAGAGCGCCTTGAGGATTTCCACCCGTTGCTGATGGCCGACGGAAAGCTCCTCCACCAGCGCATCCGGGTCCACGTTCAGCTCATAATCACGGGCGAGGTCCACAAGCAGGCTCCGCGCCCGCGCGAGCGCGGGGCGCAGCAAGCGCCCGCCTTCCGCGCCGAGCACGACATTCTCCAGCACGGTGAAGTTCTCCACCAGCTTGAAATGCTGGAATACCATGCCGATGCCCGCCCGGATCGCGGACTGGCTGTCCGGGATCGCGGTCACTTTGCCGTCGATCAGAATTTCTCCCGCATCGGCCTGATAGAACCCGAACAGGATCGACATGAGCGTCGATTTCCCGGCGCCGTTTTCGCCGATGATGCCGTGGATCGTGCCCTTGCGCACCTTGAGCGAGATGTCCCGGTTGGCCTGAACCGCGCCGAAGGATTTGGACACGCCCCTGAGTTCGATGGCGAGGGGCGCCGCCGTGTCCCTGCCGTCGCCGCCTCCCGTCATCGCGTCGCTCACTGCACGGGGCAGGTGTTGTCGGTCATGTAGTCGTGCACCTTGAGCGTTCCGGCCGAGATTTCCGTGGCAGCCTTGTCTGCGGCGGCTTTCATCTCCGGGGTGACGAGAGCGGCGTTGTTCTCATCCAGAGCATACCCTACCCCTTCGGAGGCCAGGTCCATCACCTTGAGCCCCGGTGCCAGGTTCCCGCCTTCGGTGAAGGCCTCGAACACGGCATTGTCCACGCGCTTGATCATGGAGGTCAGAACCTGTCCCGGATGCAGGAAGTTCTGGTTCGAATCGACACCGATCGACAGCATCTTCTCATCCGCGGCGGCTTGCAGAACCCCGATGCCGGAACCGCCTGCCGCCGCATAGACCACGTCCGAGCCCTGCGACTTCTGGGCGCGGGTCAGCTCACCGGCCTTCACCGGGTCGTTCCAGGCGGTGGGCGTGGTGCCCACGTAGTTCTGGATGATCTTGGCGCCGGGATTGGTCGCCTTCACACCCTGCACAAAGCCGCAGGCGAACTTGTGGATGAGCGGAATATCCATGCCGCCGATGAAGCTGACCGTGCCCGTCTTGGAGGCCATCGCGGCCATGATGCCCACAAGATATGACCCCTGCTCCTCCGTGAAGATGACGGAGCGCACGTTCGGCTGATCGACGACCATGTCGATGATGACGAATTTGGTGTCGGGATAGTCCGGGGCAACCTTGTTCAACACGTCGCCGAAGGCGAAGCCGGTCATCACGATGGGGTTGGAACCGCTTTCGGCCAGACGGCGAAGCGCCTGCTCCCGCTGCGCCTCCGACTGCATCTCAAGCTCACGGTAGCTGCCGCCCGATGCCGCGACCCAGCGCTGCGCCCCGCCATAGGCTGCTTCGTTGAAGGATTTGTCGAACTTCCCGCCGAGATCGAAGATCAGCGCCGGATCGGCTGCGGCAACGCCCGCGCCCAGAAACAGCGCAGCGGCGGCGCCGAGATAGGTCCGCATCAAACCCATGAAATGTCTCCTTGTTGCCTGTCTGCCAGCCGCCCGGTCCCAGTGGCGACAGCCGGGTCTTCGCCCAGCACGATTTGGCCGCAGCCCCTGCGGGCGGTCAACAGATTTCTGGCGCAGACGGTGGCGGGGCGGTTCAGGAGGGGGAGAGTGCCCGTGTCATGACCACCGCATCGACGGAACGGCCATCGGGGGTGGCGTAGTACCCCCTGCGGCGCCCGGCCTCCCGGAAACCTGTCGCGGCATAGAGCGCGCGCGCCGGGGCATTGTCGGCGGCGACTTCCAGAAACGCGCTTGCCGCGCCGCGCCGCGCCGCCTCCGCCGCAAACCCCTCGACCAGCCGTCGCCCGATACCCCGCTGGCGAAACGCGGAGGAGACGGCAAGCGTCAGCAACTCCGCCTCATCCGCGATGACCCGGCCGATGAGAAAGGCAGCGCCTTCCCTCAGCAGAAAGACGCCGCGCCCGGCCAGTACCTCCGCCATCTCCCGCTCCGACCAGGGGCGGGGCGTGGTGAAACTTTCCGCGTGAAGCTGTGCAAGCTCCGCCGGCGTCATGGCAGGATGAGCGGCGGCGGGTCCGCGGGCGGCGCCGCATCGGCGGGGCGGAGGTAGAGAGGGGCCGGCGGAGAAGCCGGGCGGTGCCGCCGCTCAGCCGCGAGCCGGGCCACGCCCTCCGCAACCGGCAGCCCCGGCCCAAGTGCTCCCCCCCCTGTCAGGCGCGCGATCTCCGCAGCTCTGTGGCCCAGAACAGGAAGCTGGCTCTCTGCCAGTCCCTCCGGCAGGGACTTCGGGTCGGCCAGCACAGCGCCTTCGCTTGTTCCCCGGGGCAGCGATCCGCCCTCAGCGCGCAGGGGACAGAGCCACACATGATCGCGGCGTGCATCGAGACTGACGAGAACCGGGCGCTGGGTGCCGACCGCCAGCGCCTCGAACCGGCTGACGCCGATGGCGGGGAGGCCGAGCGACAGCGCCAGCCCGCGCGCCGCGGCGACGGCGATGCGGATGCCGGTGAAATTGCCCGGCCCCACGCCCACGCCGAGCGCCGAGAGATCGCGCCAGCCGGCCTGCGCCTCCGCCAGCACCTCCTCCAGCAGCGGCATCAGCCGCTCCGCCTGCCCCTTTTCCATGGCCTCCTGCCGCGAAACAAGCAGCCGGTCTCCGGAGAGCAAAGCGGCCGCGCAATGCGCGGCCGATGTGTCGAAGGCGAGAATCAGCGGCTCAGGCGGCAACGGGTCTGACCTCGATCACCTCGGGGATATAGTGGCGCAGCAGGTTCTCGATCCCCATCTTCAGCGTGAGGGTGGAGGACGGGCAGCCCGCGCAGGCCCCCTGCATGTGCAGATAGACGACGCCCCGGTCGAACCCGTGGAAGGTGATGTCGCCGCCGTCCTGGGACACGGCAGGGCGGACACGCGTGTCCAGCAGTTCCTTGATCTGCTCGACGATGTCCGCATCCTCTCCCGTATGCTCGCGGTGGCCGGAGTTGGCCTTCGGGGCCTCCCCCTCCATCACCGGGATACCGGACTGATAATGCTCCATGATCGCGCCGAGGATCGCGGGCTTGATGTGCTCCCAGGCGACGCCTTCGGCCTTGGTCACCGTCACGAAATCGGTGCCGAAGAACACACCCGTCACGCCCTCCACCGCAAAGATGCGGCGGGCGAGGGGGGAACGGTCGGCCGCGCCCTCGTTCGGGAAATCGGCGGTCCCGACCTCCAGCACGGTCAGGCCGGGAAGGAATTTCAGCGTGGCGGGGTTCGGGGTCGTCTCTGTCTGGATGAACATGGGCTGTCTCCTGTTGCCGCCAAGATGTCGATTCCGACAGGGAAAGTCAAGATTTCTGGAACGATTCTAAATCGGCCGGAGCACACGGCAGGGATTTCCCACCGCGAGCACCCCGCCGGGCAGGTCGCGCGTCACCACGCTGCCCGCACCGATGACGGTGTTCGCGCCCACCGTCACGCCGGGGCAGAGGATGCTGCCGCCGCCGATCCACGCGCCGTCGCCCACCCGCACGGGCAGGGCCGATTCGAGCCCGGAGCGCCGGGTGGCGGCGTCGAGGGGATGGGTTGCCGTATAGATGTGCACGCCGGGGCCGATCTGCACCTCTTCCCCGATGTCGATGCGGTTGCAGTCGAGAAAGACGCAGTCGTAGTTCACGAAGCTGCGCGCGCCGATGGAGATGTGGATGCCGTAATCACAGCGGAAGGCGGGTTTCAGCACTGCACCATCGCCCCAGTGGCGGAACAGCCGGGACAGCAGATGATCCCTCACCGCGGTTTCATCGGGCGCGCTGGCATTGAAGACCGCAAGCAGGTGTTGCGCCGAAAGATGTTCGGCCACCAGTTCGGGATCGTTCGCCAGATAGAGTTCCCCCGCCAGCATCCGCTGTTTCTGGGTCCGGTCGTCAGTCATGGCATCCTCCGCGGGCGGCTTCGGGGCTTCCGCAGTTTTTCCGGTGGTCGGGCTTCCGGTGTCCGTTGCCCATTGGTCTGTATGCGCGGATGGCCTGTAAGCCGGATTTTGTCCGGGGGCGGACCCCCTGGATGACCATTCCTCTAGGCCCGGAGTTACCTCCGGGCTCAAGCTGCCAACCCGGGCCTCCGGGCTGAAGCGTCCCTGCCTCCGCCGGAGCGGAAGGCGCGAGGCCCCTATTCGGCATTGCTCCCGGTGGGGCTTGCCAAGCCGGTCCTGTTGCCAGTCCCGCGGTGGGCTCTTACCCCACCGTTTCACCCTTGCCAGCGGCGAACCGCGGGCGGTCTGTTCTCTGTGGCGCTTTCCCTCGGGTTGCCCCGGCCGGGCGTTACCCGGCACCGTTGCTTCATGGAGTCCGGACTTTCCTCGCGGGCCTTGCGGCCCCCGCGGTCATCCGGCCATCCGCGCGGGGAGAGAGCTAGACGCTCCCCCGCCTCTGGTCAACGGGAAAGCGACGGGCAAGGTCGGCGGCCAGCGCCGCATCCACGGGGTCGGCGGGCCCATCGGCCCAGGGGCGGAAGCGGAGCCGGAAGGCCGAGAGCAGCAGCGCCGCATCACCCTCCGGGTAGCCGAAGGCGCGGAGAGAGGCCGGAAGCCCGTCCAGACATGCTCCGCCCCCCTCTGCCGCCTCCGGCCAGACCGACAGACCGGACAGCGCGAGCCGCCGCCAGTCGAACCGGGGACCGGGGTCGATCTTGCGTGCGGGCGCCATGTCGGAATGGGCAATCACCCGCTCCAGCGGAATGGCCCATCTGTCGAGGATGTCGGCCAGCAGCCGCTCCAGCGATGCCATCAGCGGGGCGGAGAACGGCTCCGCGCCGGTATTGTCAAGCTCGATGCCGATGGAGCGGGAGTTCACGTCGGTCACGGCGCCCCATTGGCCGGCCCCCGCGTGCCATGCCCTGCGGCTCTCCTCCACCAGCGGCAGCGTTGCGCCGTCCTTGCCGATCAGCCAGTGGGCCGACACTTCCGCCGCGGGATCGCACAGCCGCTCCTCCGCCGCGCGGAAATCGGTCATCGCGGTGTAGTGGATCACCACCATGTCTGGCCGCGCGCCGTCCCGACGCTCGCCGAAGTTCGGCGAGGCCACGGGTCAGCGCATCGCGTTGCGGAAGGGCGTCGGATCCCAGTCGCAGGCGAAACCGTCGCCATCGGGATCAAGGCTGCGCCGGTCGTTCTCCGGGCCGCCCGCCTCAAGGAACGCCTGCTGGGCGAGATCGGGCGAGGCATAGCGCGCGCAGGCGCTGGCGTTCATATTGCCCCGGAACGGGTTCACGCGGCTGTAACGCTGCTCTCCCACGTTGTTGGTGGTCTGGAGCGCATAGGCCACGATATTCGGCCCGGTATTGGTGCGCTGGGGCAGGGGAACCGCCGCAACCTGCTGGTAGCTGCGGGCGTTGGCCTCGATGCGGGCCTTGTCGCTCTCGATCGTCTCGCGCGAGCGGACGGCGGCAAAGCTCTGCTCGTCGGAGATGCCGGTGAACACCGCCGCGCGCTCCTGCGCTGGCGCCGTGTCGCCGTAGGTGGCGGCGGGTGCGCCGAGGGTGGAGGACGAGACTGAAGGCCCGCCGATCGCACTGGCCGGCGCGGCGCCAGCCGCGCCCCCCTCACGCATGTGCATGTATTCCTGATAACTCCCTTCGGAGGAGCAGGCAGCAAGGGCAGAGAGAGCGAGGACAGCGAAGGTAAGGCGCATCGGGCAACCCATTTGATTTTCTAGCGCCTTACCACCATTTCGCGGGCTTGGAAACGAATCCCGCAGCGGTCTCCAGTGCGAAGGCCGCATTGAGAAGCTCGCCCTCCTCCCACGGCCTGCCGATAAGCTGGAGGCCCAGCGGCAGGCCCTGCCGGTCCAGCCCCGCAGGCACCGAAATCCCCGGCAGGCCCGCGAGGTTGACCGTCACGGTAAAGACGTCGTTGAGGTACATCCTTACCGGATCCGCATCGGCCATTTCACCCAGACCGAATGCCGCAGAGGGCGTGGCCGGTGTCAGGATCGCGTCGATCCCGTCGCCGAAGACCACGTCGAAGTCATGCTTGATCATCGCGCGGACCTTGCGGGCGCGGTTGTAGTAGGCGTCGTAGAACCCCGCGGAGAGCACGTAGGTGCCGACCATGACCCGGCGCTGGACTTCCTTGCCGAAGCCTTCGGCGCGGGTCTTTTCATAGATCTGCACGATGCCTTCGCCCGGCCCGAGCTTTGCCCGGTGGCCATAGCGCACCCCGTCATATCGCGCGAGGTTGGAGGACGCCTCCGCCGGCGCGATCACGTAATAGGCCGGCAGCGCGTATTTCGTATGGGGGAGGGAGATGTCCACGATCTCCGCCCCCGCGTCGCGGAGCATTTCGGTCCCCTGTTTCCAGAGCGCCTCGATCTCGTCGGGCATGCCGTCCATGCGGTATTCGCGCGGGATGCCGATGCGCTTGCCGCGGATGTCACCGGTGAGCGCGGCCTCGAAATTCGGCACGGCGAGGTCGGCGGAGGTGGAATCCTTCGCGTCCGGCCCGGACATCGCTTCCAGCATGATGGCCGCGTCGCGCACCGTCTTGGTCATCGGCCCCGCCTGATCCAGCGAGGAGGCGAAAGCGATGGTGCCCCAGCGGGAGCAGCGCCCGTAGGTCGGCTTGATGCCCACGATGCCGGTGAAGGCGGCGGGCTGGCGGATGGAGCCGCCGGTATCCGTTCCCGTGGCGCCAAGGCACAGGTCCGCCGCCACCGCCGCCGCCGATCCGCCGGAGGAGCCGCCGGGCGTCAGGTTGCGGTCGTCCACCTTCCACGGGTTCACCACATCGCCGTAAACGGAGGTTTCGTTGGAGCTGCCCATGGCGAATTCGTCCATGTTCAGCTTGCCCAGCATCACGGCGCCCGCATCGCGCAACTGCTGCGTGACGGTCGATTCGTAGCCCGGACGGAAGCCCTCCAGAATGCGCGAGGCGGCCTGCGAGGCCACGCCCTCGGTGCAGAACAGATCCTTCACCCCGATCGGGATGCCGCACATGGCGGGCGCATCGCCCCCGGCCAGCCGTTTGTCGGCCTCCGTCGCGCGGTGCAGCGCGATTTCCGGGGTGGTGTGGACAAAGGCGTTCAGCGCCCCCGCCGCGGCAATCGCCTCAAGGCAGGATTCCGTCAGTTCGACGGAGGTGATGTCGCCCTTGCGGAGCGCGTCGCGCGCATCTGCGATGGTCAGACGGTTCGGCAGGACTTCGGTCATTCCACCACCTTCGGCACGGCAAAGAATCCTTCGCGGGCATCGGGGGCATTGGCGAGGATCCTGTCCTGCATCTCCCCTTCCGTCACCACGTCCTGACGACGCTTGAGCCGCATGGGCGTGACCGAGGTCATCGGCTCCACGCCCTCCACATCCACCTCATTGAGCTGTTCCATGAAGGTGAGGATGTTCGACAGTTCCTGCGCCAGCGCGGGCAGGTCGGTCTCCTCCACCCGGATACGGGCAAGGTGCGCCACGCGGCGCGCGGTATCGGTGTCGATGGACATGGGGTGTCTCCGCGTCAGGACCGGGATCGTTTAGCGAGGCAGGCCCCGTTCCGCAAGCATGTGACGCCGATAGACCTCGATCATCCAGCCGAGCATCAGCGCATTCAGCACGTGCCAGAGCAGATGCTTGCCCATCGGCAGGCGGGCGCAGACCAGCCCGTCGGCGGAGCGGGCGGTGAGCGACAGAAGCAGGATGCACGCTCCGAGCGCCAGCCCCCCGGCCGTCTGCGGGGCGCGAGACGACAGCAGGAGCGCGTAGAACAGGATCAGGAGCGGCACCGGCAGATAGGCGGCGGATCGGCCCAGCAGCGGCACACCCGCCAGAAACGGGGTGACCAGAGCGGCGAAGGGAAAGAACAACGCCACACCGATCAGGGCCAGGGGCCAGCGGAGCCGCAGGAAATGCAGGTTCGCCGTGAAAAGATAGGCGAGGATGAAGGCAAGGATCGGCAGCGTATCGGCCAGCGCCGCCCAGCGGGTCGCGAAAGTGTGAAACAGGAAGGATCCGATGCCGATCAGCGCCAGGAGCGCGCAGAGCACACCGGCCAGCGGCAGCCGCTCCCCGCTGATCCGCCGCCAGGACACAAGGGCCGCGATGAGAAAGGCCAGGTTGGTGACGGCATTCAGCGGCTCCGACCAGAAGGAGGCGTCCGTCCGCTCGCAATAGGCGTCTATCGTCCGGCTCCAGTCCATGCGTTTCCATTCCCGCGCGGCGCGGCTACCTTTCGGGCGGAACAATAAAGGAGAAATCCATGCAGATCATCTGGCTTGGCCATGGCGGCTGGCGCATCGAGGTCGAGGGCGCGGTTCTGCTGGTGGACCCGTGGCTGACCGGCAACCCGATGTTCCCGGAGGGCCGCCGCGCGGATGCCATCAGGGGCGCGACCCACATCGTGCTGACGCATGGCCACAACGACCATACCGGCGACATGCTCGCCATCGCGGGGGAACTTGGCATCCCGCTGGTTGGTATCCCCGAACTGATGGGCTATTTCGCGGAGCGTCACGGCTGCAAGACCATCGACTTCAACAAGGGCGGCACGGTCGATCTGAACGGCGCAAAGGTGACGATGGTCAACGCCACGCATTCCTCCTCCATGACCGTGGACGGCCAGACGATCTATGCCGGCACGGAATCGGGCTATGTCATCGCGGGCGAGGGGCGGACGATCTATTTCTCCGGCGATACCGATGTGATGGCCGACATGAAGATCATCGCGGATCTGCATGCGCCCGATATCGGCATCCTCTGTGCGGGCGGACATTACACGATGGACATGACCCGTGCCGCCTATGCCGCGAAGACGTTCTTCGATTTCTCGCTTGTCCTGCCCAGCCATTACCGGACCTTCCCGCTGCTCGCGCAGGATGCCTCGGTCCTGCAGGCCGGCCTGCCCGGCGTGACGGTGCATGAGCCGGAAGTGCTGACCCCCGTGCCGCTCTGACATGCGCCTCTTCCGACGCGCCCCTCGTTCCGATCCAAGGAGGAACCCCATGTTCGATCTGACACGCCGCCTTCTGCTCGCCGCTGGCCTGAGCTTGGCTAGCCTGCCTGTTCACGCGGCGGAGCCGGTGGTGGTCTTTGCGCCCACCAGCCTCAAGGCATCGCTCGACCTCGCCGCGGCGGAGTGGGCGCGGACGAGCGGGGAGCGGGCGCTCATCACCTATGGGGCCAGCTCGGAACTGGCGCGGCAGGTGGCGGAGGGCGCGGATGTGGATGTGTTCCTGTCCTCCGATGCGGAATCCATGGACCTGCTGGATGCGGGCGGGTTCATCGCGGAGGGCAAGCGGTTCGACCTGCTGGGCAACACGCTCGTGCTGATCGGCGGGCCGGGGCATACGGATCCCGTCCCGCTCGAAAGCCCGGATGCCGCCAGACTTCTGGCCGAGGGCAAGGTGGCTTTGGCGGCAGAGGGGTTGCCGCTTGGTGACTACGGGCGCGAATCGCTCCGCCATCTCGGGGTCTGGGAGATGGTGGAGCCGCATCTGCTGACCGCAGAGACGGAGCCGGGGGTGGTTGCTGCCGTCGCCGAGGGGCAGGCGGCCTATGGCGTCGCCTATGGCACGGATGCGGTCGCGCAGAAGGCGGTGACCATCGTTGCCACCTTCCCGCCGGAAAGCCACGCGCCGATCTTCTATCCGATCGCGGTGATGAAGGAGCCGCCCCATCCTTCCGAAGCGGATGGCTTCGTCAGTTTCCTGTCCTCCGAGCCGATCCGTGCGCTGTTCGAGGCGCATGGCTTCGTGTCGATGCACTGAACGGCGCGGGTCGCGGGCGGCAGGTTTCCCGGTCCCTGCGCCCGCCTTGATGCAGGCGGCCGGACTTCCCGGCCCCCTGCGCCCGCGTTGATCTGAAGACTTTCGGCAGCGGACCGGGCGTGCTCTGCCCAAATGGGGCTGAAAGCACCTCTGCCGAAAGCCGGATGAGAGGACTGCGCGCTCTCACATTCTGTTTCGCCCGGCACAGGCTGCATGTTTCGTTCGGCACAGGCTGCCGCGTCACCCGCCGAGCCGTGTCGTGACCTTCCAGCCGTCGCCAACGGGCGACAACCGCCAGTTCCCGGCGGCGATGGCGGTGCCCCGCGCTGTCCGGTAAGGGGCGATCCGAATGTCCCAGCCCGTGCCCTGCCGCTCTGCCATGGCAGGGGCGGTGCTGCCGTCGGAAAATTCCGCCAGCGTATCGCCCACGGCCTCCGCCAGTCCGACGCGACAGCCCGGATAGGCGTGGCTGCCGGCGAAGCGCAGGATCACTTCCGCGCGGCCAGCGCGTCGATCAGCCCGCGCACGGGTTCGAGGTTGTAGCCATAGCGCGACGGCGTCGCGATGATGTCGTCCGTGGCGAGATTGCCCGCCTCCGTCAGCGCCCACATGATGGACGACCGGTTGCCGGAGGCGCAGTAGGCCAGCACCGGCCCTGTCGCCGCCTCCCGTGCGGCGGCCTGCGCCGTCACGTTGTCCTCGGTGAGCGCGCCGCCGATCACCGGGTTTTCCACGAAGGTCAGTCCGGCTGCCTCCGCCGCGCGGCGCATCTCGTCGTTACGCAGCTCCGGCGGGTTCTCCGCATCCGGGCGGTTGGAGATGATGGTGGTATAGCCCGCGTCCTTGATCGCCGGAATGTCGGACGGGTCGATCTGGGGCGAGACGGCGTAGTCGTCAGTCAGGGCGCGGATATCCATGGTGTTCTCCTTGATCCTTGCCCGCAGCATACGGATGGGGGCAGCAGGCGCAACGCCCGCGGCCCCCGCCCGGTCAGTTCAATACGACCAGCGCGTGACGCTTCCGCCCCGCGGTGAGCTTCACCGGCTCCGCAAGATCGGCAGGCGCGAACATTCGCCCCGCATCGGCCTCCGCCGCGTCGTTGACGCGCAGGCCACCCTCGGCGATCAGGCGTTTCGCATCCTTGCCCGATTTCGCCAGCCCCGACCGCACGACGAGCTGGGCCAGCGTGATACCCTCGCCCACTTCCCCGCTTTCAAGCGCGAGCGTGGGCAGATCGTCCCCGATCCCGCCTTTTTCGAATACCTCGCGCGCCGTGGCCTCCGCCGCCTCCGCCGCCTCCGCACCGTGAAGGAGCGTGGTGACCTCGTTGGCGAGGATGATCTTCGCGCCGTTGATCTCCGACCCCGCGAGCGCCCCCAGCCGCTCGCATTCCGCGACCGGCAATTCGGTGTAGAGCTTCAGGAACCGGGCCACATCCGCGTCCGTGGTATTCCGCCAGAACTGCCAGAACTCGTAGGGTGAGAGCATCTGCGCGTTCAGCCACACGGCGCCGCCCGCCGACTTGCCCATCTTCCGCCCGTCCGATGTCGTGAGCAACGGCGAGGTGAGACCGTAGATCTCCTCGTCGATCACCCGGCGCGTCAGGTCGATGCCGTTGACGATGTTCCCCCACTGGTCCGACCCGCCCATCTGCAGCAGGCAGCCATACCGGCGGTTCAACTCCAGAAAGTCATAGGCCTGAAGGATCATGTAGTTGAATTCGAGGAAGGAGAGCGACTGCTCCCTGTCCAGCCGCGACTTGACCGATTCGAACGACAGCATCCGGTTCACCGAGAAATGCCGCCCGATGTCCCGCAGGAACTCGAGGTAGTTGAGGTGATCCAGCCATTCGGCGTTGTTCAGCATCAGCGCGCCGTTCCCCGCCTCCCCGTAGGAGAGGTAGCGGGAGAACACCTGCTTCATCCCGGCGATGTTCTCGTCGATCCGCTCGGGGGTCAGCAGCGGGCGTTCCTCGCTGCGGAAGGAGGGATCGCCCACCTTGGTGGTGCCGCCGCCCATGAGCGTGATCGGCTTGTGCCCGGTTTTCTGCAACCAGCGCAGCATCATGATGTTGAGCAGATGCCCCACGTGCAGCGACGCGGCCGTCGCGTCATAGCCGATATAGGCGGGCACGATCCCCTTCACCAAAGCCGCGTCCAGCGCCTCGTAATCGGTGCAGTCGGCGACATAGCCACGCTCGATCATGACGCTCAGAAAATCGGATTTCGGTTGGAAGGCCATTGCCCTTTCATCCTCTCTTGTCTGACATGGATCCCAAGGCTCACCCGTGGTGCCTCTCCATGTGCCGTCGCCTATACCGCCGGGCGGCTGCAAGGGAAAGCGTCATGGCGGCGCGGAACGGTTTCGGAGGGGTCATGGACCGGATGATGACAGCGCTCGGCGCGATGTCGGGAACCTCGCTCGACGGGGTGGATGCGGCGACGGTCGTGACGGATGGCGAACGGATAGAGACCTTCGGCCCCTCCGCCTACCGCCCCTATACCGAAGTGGAGCGGGACGTTCTGCGCGCCGCGCTCGGCCGCTGGCCCGGCGAGCCGGGGGTGGCGGAGGCTGCGCGGGTGGTGGAGGCCGCCCATGCAGCGCTGATGTCCCCGCTGGCGGGGGAGGTCGCTGGCTTTCACGGCCAGACGCTGGCCCATGATCCCGGCGGGCGGGGGACACATCAGGCAGGCTCGGGCGCGGCGCTGGCGGCGGCGCTGGCCCGCCCGGTGATCTGGGACTTCCGCTCCGCCGATGTCGCGGCAGGCGGGCAGGGGGCGCCGCTCGCGCCGTTTTTCCATTTCGCCTGCGCCCGCTGGGCGGGGGAGCGGGAGCCTGTGGCCTTCCTGAACCTTGGGGGTGTCGGCAATTTCACCTGGGTCGATCCGCGCCGCCCCGCGCCGGAGGCCGAAGGCGCGCTCCTTGCCTTTGACACCGGGCCCGCGAATGCCCCGATCGACGACTTTCTCCGCCAGCGCCGGGGCGCCACGCGGGATGAGGGGGGCGCACTCGCCGCCTCCGGCACGGTGGATGAGGCCGCTGTGGCGGCGCTGCTGGCCCATTCCTATTTCGCACAGAGACCGCCGAAGTCACTGGACAGGAACGGCTTTCCTGGGCTTCTGCCCTCGGTCGAAACGCTGTCCGATGCGGATGGGGCGGCGACGCTGTCGGCTGCGGTTGCGGCGACTGTCGCGGCGGGCGCCCGGCATTTCCCGACGCCCGTCTCGCGCGTGCTGGTGACCGGGGGCGGGCGGCACAATGCAACGCTGATGCGGATGCTGGCAGAACGGCTTGGCACGCGCGTCGCACCGGTGGAGGATGCGGGCCTCGACGGCGACATGCTGGAGGCACAGGCCTTCGCCTTCCTCGCCGTCCGTGTGCTGCGTGGCCTGCCGCTCTCCGCGCGGATGACCACTGGCGTGCCGCGGCCTGTGACAGGCGGCCGGATCAGCCGCCCGGATGCGCGGGCCGCCTGAGCGGCTGGAGACGGGTTCTGGGGTGCCCATGCTCGGGAAATCGGTCGAGGCTGTGTCGATCTCGGAATACGTGAACCTGTCCAAAACCGTTTCCTCCGAAGGGCGACGCAAGAAACGATGAACTCCGCAGGTCAACTCGACCGCTATGGAACAATACGGCTACACTACCTGACGGGGTTTTGACACGGCCTCGGTCCCCGAATGACCCGGCTGGACCCGAAATCAGTAGATTTCCGACCGGATTTCCTCAGATTGCCAACGATCTCCGCTCCGACGCAGACCAAGGGCCTCCTTCAGCAGCCTGCTAACCGCCGATATCGAAGCCAGGAGGCGCGAGCTCGAACCCTGCGAAGGTGAAGCCGGGGCTGACGGTGCAGCCGGCCAATGTCCATGCGCCGGTGGAACGGGCCGCCTGCCAGTGGCCCGCGGGGACGATGCATTGCGGGCTGTCTCCCGCCAGCACATCCGGGCCGAGGCGCAGGTGCCGCGCCGGACCTTCCGCATGTTCGGAGAGGGAGAGGGTGAGCGGCGCGCCCGCATGGAAATGCCAGATCTCCGTCGCGTTCACCCGGTGCCAATGGCTCCGCTCGCCCGCCCGCAAAAGAAAAAGGATCGCGGTGCCTGACGGGCGTTCCCCCGTCGCGGCCTCCGCGATCCATGTCTGACGGAACCAGCCGCCTTCCGGGTGCGGGGCAAGGCCGAGCGCCGCGATGATCCGCTCCGCATCGTCCATGCCCCTGCCGCCTTACTTCAGGATGGAGCGGCCGGCATATTCCGCCGTCTCGCCCAGCATCTCGTCGATACGGAGGAGCTGGTTGTATTTCGCCAGCCGGTCGGACCGGGCGAGCGAGCCGGTCTTGATCTGGCCGCAATTGGTCGCGACGGCGAGATCGGCGATCGTCGCATCCTCCGTCTCGCCCGAGCGGTGCGACATGACGGAGTTGAACCGCGCGCGGGTCGCCATATCGACAGCGGCAAGCGTTTCGGTGAGCGTGCCGATCTGATTGACCTTCACCAGCAGAGCATTTCCGCAGCCCTTGGCGATCCCCTCGGCCAGACGCACGGGGTTGGTCACGAACAGGTCGTCGCCCACCAGCTGCACCTTGTCGCCCAGACGGTCGGTGAGCAGTTTCCAGCCTTCCCAGTCGTCCTCGGCGCAGCCGTCCTCGATGGAGATGATCGGGTAGTCGGCGCAGAGGGCGGCGAGGTAATCGACGTTCTCGGCGGCGGAAAGCGACTTGCCCTCGCCCTCCAGCTCATACTTCCCGCCCTTGAAATACTCGGTCGAGGCGCAATCGAGCGCGAGGAAGATGTCCTCGCCCACCCGGTATCCCGCCTTCTCGACCGACTTCAGGATGAAGTCGAGCGCGTCGCGCGCGGAAGACAGCGCCGGGGCAAAGCCGCCCTCATCGCCGATCCCCGTGGACAGACCCGCCGCCGACAGTTCCTTCTTCAGCGTGTGAAAGACCTCGGACCCCATGCGGATCGCCTCGCGGATGTTCTCCGCGCCGACGGGCATGATCATGAATTCCTGGAAGTCGATCGGGTTGTCGGCATGCGCGCCGCCGTTGATGATGTTCATCATCGGCACCGGCAGGACGCGGGCAGAGGTGCCGCCCACATAGCGGTAGAGCGGCTGGGAGGTGAAATCCGCCGCCGCCTTCGCCACCGCCAGCGACACGCCGAGAATGGCATTCGCACCGAGCCGCGCCTTGTTGGGCGTGCCGTCGAGTTCGATCATCAGCCGGTCGATGGCCACCTGTTCGGTCGCGTCCTCACCCACCAGCGCCTCGGCCAGTTCGCCGTTGACCGCAGCCACGGCCTCCAGCACGCCTTTGCCGAGATAGCGCCCCTTGTCGCCGTCACGCTTTTCCACCGCCTCATGGGCGCCCGTGGAGGCGCCGGAAGGCACGGCGGCACGGCCCAGCGTGCCGTCCTCCAGGATCACGTCGACCTCGACGGTCGGGTTGCCGCGGCTGTCGATGATCTCGCGACCGATGATGTCGATGATCGTGCTCATGCCCTGTCCTTGTCCTTCCTGTGCTGCGGAACGCCGTAGAGTTCCAGCCGGTGGCCCTTCAGCCGGTATCCGAGCCGCTGCGCGATCTTTTCCTGCAGCGCCTCGATTTCCTCATCGACGAATTCGATGACTTCGCCGGTGGTGATGTCGATCAGGTGGTCGTGGTGGTCGCGCTCCGCATCCTCGTAGCGCGCGCGCCCGTCGCCGAACTCATGGCGCTCCAGCAGACCGGCCTCCTCGAAGAGCTTCACCGTGCGATAGACGGTGGCGATGGAGATCCGCGGGTCGATGGCACTGGCGCGGGCGTAAAGTTCCTCGACATCCGGGTGGTCGTCTGCCGTTTCCAGCACACGGGCGATCACGCGGCGCTGTTCGGTCAGCCGCAGGCCGCGCGCCTCACAACGGGCGATGATGCTTTCCATCCCGCAATCCTTCGGTGTTTGGGGCGGTTTAAGCGATCTGCTCCGGCCTCGCCAGCCGGATTTTCCCCGTTAGCGCGACCGAGGGCGCTAACGGGTGCGGGATGCGGCTCAGGTGCCGCAGAAGGTCAGGTGCACGGCTTCTTCCTTCAGCGGCGCGCGGGCGAGGTCGGCCTCCCCGCTCCGCACGGTGAAGGGGTCGGCAAGCGCAGCCGTCAGGCGCTCGAAGGGGGCGTAGTCCTCCGCCACGGCGGCGGCGATGGCCTCCTCCACCCGGTGGTTGCGGGGAATGATCCAGGGGTTTGCGCCGCGCATCACCTCTGCCGGGTCGCCGGTCTCCCGCGCCAGGCGTGCCTGCCAGACCGCCGCCCAGCGGTCGAAGGCCGCGCCGTCAGTGAACTCGTCGCGCGCGGTGCCCTCGGCCAGCCCCCGGAAGGTGCGGGTGAAATCGGCCTGACCCTCGGCCATGAGCGTGAGCAGCGACTGGATGAGGTCGAGATCCCCGTCTTCCGCCCCGCGCAGGCCCAGTTTCGCGCGGAACAGCCGCAGGTACTCGGCCTGATAGATCGGGGCGAAGCCGCCGAGCGCATCCTCCGCCGCCTCCACCGCCGCCTCCACCGCCGCGTCCTCCGTCCCGTCCATGATCATCAGGAGCGAGGTGCCAAGCTGCGCGAGGTTCCACAGCGCGATCTGCGGCTGGTTGGCATAGGCATAGCGCCCCTGCCGGTCGATGGAGGAGAAGACCTTGCGCGGGTGATAGGTGTCGAGAAACGCGCAGGGTCCGTAGTCGATCGTTTCGCCGGACACGGCCATGTTGTCGGTGTTCATCACCCCGTGGATGAAACCGACCGACATCCATTGCGCGATGAGCCGGGCCTGACGGTCGATCACGCCCTTCAGCAGGCCGAGCGGCCCCGCCGCTCCCGGATAGTGCCGCGCGATCACGTGTTCGGTCAGCAGGCGCAGCGCCTCCTCGTCCCGCCGGGCGGCGAAGAACTGGAAGGTGCCGACACGGATATGCGATGCCGCGACACGGGTGAGCACGGCGCCGGGCAGCGCCCCCTCGCGATAGACGGGCTCTCCCGTGGCCACTGCGGCGAGGGCGCGGGTCGTCGGCACGCCGAGGGCGGCCATCGCCTCCGAGACGATGTATTCGCGCAGCACCGGCCCAAGCCACGCGCGCCCGTCTCCCATGCGGCTGAAGGGCGTGCGGCCCGCCCCCTTGAGCTGGATGTCGAACCGCGCGCCATCGGGGGCGACGACCTCGCCCAGCAGGACCGCGCGTCCGTCGCCAAGCTGCGGCACGAAGCCGCCGAACTGATGACCGGCATAGGCCATGGCCAGCGGCTCCGCCCCCTCCGGCACGGTGTTGCCCGCAAGCGCCGCCACCCCTTCCGGGCCAGAGAGCCAGTCGGCGTTCAGCCCAAGACGCTCCGCCAGCGGGCGGTTCAGCCGGATGAGCCGCGGCGCACCCACCGGCGTGGCGGGCTGGCGGGCAAAGAACCGGTCAGGCAGACGGGCATAGCTGTTGTCGAACGGCAGGGTCATGGGCGCCTCCTTTGATCGTCTATATGGGGGCGGCGGGCGCGGGCGACACCCTCAGAACTGTTCTGACTGCTGCGCATCCAGCTTGAGGCGCATCTCGTAGGCGCGCGAGATGTGGGTTTTCACCGCCTCCGCCGCGGTATCCCCATCCCGCTGCGCGATTGCGGCGATGATCGCCTGATGCTCCTGAAGGGCCGCGTCCGCCCGCCCTTCCGCCGCGAGGGAGGTGGAGGCCAGCAGGGCCATGGAGCGGTGCACGAGGTCGAGCTGCTGGATCAGGTAGCGGTTGTGCGACGCCAGATGGATCTGGTGATGAAAGCGCCGGTTGGCGCGGGCCAGCGCGTTCGGGTCGTTGGCAAGACGGCGATCCTCCTCCACCATGGCGCGGAGAACGCGCACTTCCTCATCCGTGGCGTGGCGGGCGGCAAGACGGGCGGCCAGCCCCTCCAGCTCGGCCCGCACGGCGTAAAGTTCGGCGAGCTGGTGATGATCGAGTGAGGCCACCACCATGCTGCGCCCATCCCGGACGAGCATGGATTGCGTCTCAAGCCGTTGCAGCGCCTCCCGGATGGGCGTGCGCGACACGCCGAAACGGTCGGCAAGCTCGGATTCGACCAGCCTGTCACCCGGCCGATAGACACCGGCATCTATGGCGTCGAGGATGAGGGAATAGGCGTCTTTCGGCGGATCTTTGATGGCAGTCATGCGAATGTCTCGGAATGTCGGGGCCGAAGCTAGAGGGCGCGGTGGGCGGGGGCAAGGCCAAGCATTGCCGACAGATGTCCGGGCAGACCCCCGGGCAGACCTCCGGGCATATATCGCAGCGGACGTTGCGGCGCGGCTTTTCCGGGCTTAGACAGGTGCGATGACACGCCAACCCTCGCCTCCGTCGAACGACTTCGCCCATGTGCGCCAATGGGTGTTCGATCTCGACAACACGCTTTATCCCCCGGCCATGCGGCTTTTCGACCAGATCGAACGGCGGATGACGGAATACGTCATGGAGACGCTGGGCGTCGCGCAGCAGGAGGCGGACCGGCTGCGTCACCACTACTGGTCGCTCTACGGCACGACGCTTGCCGGGCTGATGAGCGAACATGGCGTGGAGCCGGGGTCTTATCTGACCCGGGTGCACGATATCTCCTTCGACGTGCTCTCGCCCGATCCGGCGCTCCGGGCAGAGATCGCGGCGCTGCCGGGGCGGCGGTTCGTCTATACCAACGGCTCGGCGCCCTATGCGGAACGGGTGCTGGAGGCGCGGGGGCTGTCTGGGCTGTTCGACGGTATCTATGGGGTGGAGCATGCGGGCTACCTCCCCAAACCGCAGCGCGCGGCGTTCGAGACCGTCTTCGGTCTTGCCGGCGTGACCGGAGCGGAAGGCGCGATGTTCGAGGACGATCCCCGGAACCTTCTCGCGCCCCATGAGATGGGGATGCAGACGGTGCTGGTCGCGCCGGAACGGCTGGACGCGCCGCATGTGCGTCATCACACGAACGATCTGGCCGGTTTCCTTGCCCGGCTTGCCAGCGGTCAGGGGGGCTGAGATGCAGCGCGAAAGCTTTGACGTGATGATATCGGGCGGCGGCGTTGCGGGGCTGACGGCTGCGGCGGTGTTCGGTGCCCTCGGTCTCCGCACGCTTTGCGTCGATCCCACCCCGCCCACGGTGGAGGAGGGCGACCCGGCGGCCGATCTGCGCACCACCGCTTTCCTGCAACCGGCCATTGATCTGCTCACCCGCGCGGGCCTGTGGGAGCGGCTCGCGCCCTTTGCCGCGCCGCTTTCCATCATGCGGATCGTCGATGCGGGAGGGGCGCAGACGATCCCCCGGCTTACGCGCGACTTCGACTCCGCCGATATCTCCGATCAGCCCTTCGGCTGGAACCTTCCGAACTGGCTGCTGCGCCGCGAGATGGTGGCGCGGCTGGGCGAGATGCGGAATGTCGCATTCCGCACAGGCGTGGCGACGGCAGGCGTTCTGACCCGGACGGAAGCGGCTCTGGTCACGCTGTCTGACGGGGCGCAGGTTTCTGCCCGGCTTCTGGTGGCGGCAGATGGGCGCAACTCGCCGGTCAGGGAAGCGCTGGCGATTCCCGTCCGGCGGATTTCCTATGGCCAGAAGGCGCTGGCTTTCGCCGTGACCCACCCGGTCCCGCATGGCGGTATCTCGACCGAAGTTCACCGTTCCGGCGGGCCGTTCACGCTTGTCCCGCTGCCGGACCGCGAGGGACGCCCGGCCTCTGCCGTGGTCTGGATGGAAAGCGGGCCAGAGGCGCTGCGCCTCTCCCGCCTGCCGGTGGAGGAATTCGAGGCGGAAGCGACTGAACGCTCGGCTGAAGTGGTGGGGCCGCTCCGCCTCATCACGCGGCGGAGCCTGTGGCCCATCATCTCCCAGCGGGCGGAACGGATGACGGCAGAGCGCGTGGCGCTGGTGGCGGAGGCTGCGCATGTCGTCCCGCCCATCGGGGCGCAGGGGCTGAACATGAGTCTTGCCGACATCGCGACGCTTGCCGATCTTGCTGCCGCGGATCCGGCGGGGCTGGGCGGGGCCGGGATGTTGCGTCAGTTCGCGCTGCAGCGGGAGCGCGACGTTCATCTGCGGCAAGCGGGCATCGATCTGCTCAACCGCGCCTCCATGGTCTCGGCCCGCCCCCTCCGTGACCTGCGCGCCGCGGCGCTGGGTGCCTTCTATTCCGCGGGCCCGGTGCGAAAGACCCTCATGCGGGCGGGACTCGGGGCGGGAAAGTCGCGCGACTAGCGCTGCCCGGGAAACAATGCTGCGCCCCGCGGTCCGCGTCCGCTCCCGGCGCGTTGTGGCATTTTGGCCGGTTCTGTATCGGTCACGGAGTGTTTCTGGCGTAACATTAATCAGCCCTTTCCGGGCTGCCCGAGAGCGACGACGCCCGGAATTATTCAATAGATTTCGAAAATAGCATTTTATTACAGCGTATTGAAAAGCCACGGCTGGTTCCGCTCCATCCTCATCATGCCGCGGAAACCTGCCAGTCGCAGGCTGTTTTCTCTCGGTGTGATCACAAGAGCGCGGGGGTCTGACGATAGCCCCTTGCTTCCTTGTGGGGAGGGAGTAAGTAGCCATCGCCACAAACCAAGGAGCAGTGGAATGGCATCCGCGAAACCGCCCGTCCAGCAGTCCGTTCAACAGGCTGGGGACAGCAACAATCCCGCGCCGCAGATGGGCGTGGACGACACCGGCACCGAGCAGCGTCAGGCCGCACAGCCCGCGTTCGAGACCCGCCGGAAAACGAAGTTCACCGACTGGGCATCGATCTGATCCCGGCCGGGTCGGGGGCGCTGTCGCGCTCCCCCCGTTGCGTCCAGGCGCAAAAGGAAAGGCCGCCCCGATCGGGACGGCCCTTTTCATTTCAGCGTAGGCTTTTCGGCCCGGGCTCTCAGCCGACGATTTCGAGGCCGGAGAAATAGAAGGCGATTTCTTCAGCAGCCGTTTCCGGCGCATCCGACCCGTGCACCGAGTTCTCGCCGACCGACAGGGCGAAGTCCTTGCGGATGGTGCCGTCGGCCGCGTTGGCCGGGTTGGTCGCGCCCATCACTTCGCGGTTCTTGGCAATCGCGCCTTCGCCTTCCAGCACCTGCACGACGACCGGACCGGAGGCCATGAAGCTCACCAGTTCGCCGTAGAACGGACGGTCCTTGTGGACCTCGTAGAATTTGCCGGCCTGGGCTTCGGAGAGCCAGAGGCGCTTCTGGGCGACGATCCGCAGGCCCGCCTCCTCGAAGCGCGCGTTGATCTTTCCGGTCAGGTTCCGGGCGGTGGCGTCGGGCTTGATGATCGAAAGGGTCCGTTCGATGGCCATGTCACATATCCTCTTGCCGGCGGCACCGACAGGGCGCCCCGGATTGCCGCGCCCTGCTAGCACGGGACGCCCGCGATGGGAAGCCGCGCGTCTTCCGCCTGCCGGATGAATCGCCACCTGCTGCCGTAGCGCGCCGCAGCCTTGTATTGACCCGCAGCCCTGTATTGAACGGCGCCGGATTGACAAGCCTGCGCGCAGAGGACATGCCCAACCCATGCTCAGGATCACCGATATCAGCTACAGCGTGGAGGGCCGACCGCTCTTCGAACATGCCTCGGCCACGATTCCGACCGGTCACAAAGTGGGCCTCGTCGGACGTAACGGCGCGGGCAAGACGACCCTTTTCCGGTTGATCCGGGGGGAATTGTCGCTGGAGGGCGGTGAGATCGCGCTGCCCAGCCGCGCCCGGATCGGCGGCGTGGCGCAGGAAGTGCCGTCCTCCAACGTCTCCCTGATCGACACGGTGCTTTCCGCCGATACCGAACGCGCGGACCTGATGGCGGAGGCGGAAACCGCCACCGATGCCGCGCGGATCGCCGAGATCCACACCCGTCTCATCGATATCGACGCCTGGTCGGCAGAGGGGCGCGCCTCCTCCATCCTGAAGGGGCTCGGCTTCGACGCGGAGGCGCAGCTTCGCCCCTGCTCGGATTTCTCCGGCGGCTGGCGGATGCGCGTGGCGCTGGCGGGCGTGCTGTTCTCGCAGCCGGACCTGCTGCTGCTGGACGAGCCGACGAACTATCTCGACCTTGAAGGGGCGCTGTGGCTGGAGGATTACCTGCGCCGCTATCCCCATACGGTCATCATCATCTCTCACGACAGGGAGTTGCTGAACCGGTCCGTGCAGGGCATCCTGCATCTGGACAACCGCAAGCTCACCTACTGGCAGGGCAACTACGATCAGTTCGCGCGGCAGCGGGCGGAGCAGCGGGCGCTTCAGGCGGCGGAGGCCAAGAAGCAGGAACTGCGGCGCGCCCATCTGCAAGGTTTCGTGGACCGGTTCCGCGCCAAGGCCAGCAAGGCGCGGCAGGCGCAGAGCCGTGTGAAACAACTCGCCCGGATGGAGCCGATAACGGCGCCGGAGGAGGCGAAGGCCCATGTCTTCACCTTCCCCGTGCCGGAGGAACTCTCCCCCCCCATCGTGGCGCTGGACAAGGTTTCGGTGGGCTATGACGGGCGCGCGGTGCTGAAACGGCTCGACCTTCGCATAGATCAGGATGACCGGATCGCATTGCTCGGCCGGAACGGTGAGGGGAAATCGACGCTCTCCAAGCTGTTGGCCGGAAAGCTCGCTCCGCTGGAAGGGCGGATGACGGTGTCGAACAGGCTCCGGGTCGGTTACTTCGCGCAGCATCAGGTGGATGAGCTGTATCTGGACGAGACGCCCCTTCAGCATGTCCGGCGGCTCCGTCCCGCGGAAGGGCAGCCCCGGCTCCGGGCGCGGCTGGCGGGGTTCGGCCTTGGTGCGGATCAAGCGGATACCGCCGTTGCCCGGCTCTCCGGGGGACAGAAGGCGCGGCTCAGCCTGCTGCTCGCCACCATTGACGCGCCGCATCTGCTGATCCTCGACGAGCCGACGAACCATCTGGACATCGAAAGCAGGGAAGCGCTTGTCGTTGCCCTGACGGAGTATTCGGGGGCCGTGGTGCTGGTCAGCCATGACATGCACCTGCTCAGCCTCGTGGCCGACCGGCTGTGGCTGGTCAAGGATGGGGATGTGACGCCGTTCGAGGAGGATCTGGAGGATTACCGCCGGATGCTGCTCTCCGATGACACGCGGGAGGAGCGGGCGGAGAAGAAGGCGCGTCCCAAACGCGACGAAGTTCAGACGCTCCGCCAGGAGGTCCGCAAGTCCGAGGAACGCATCGAAAAGCTGACGGAAATGCGCAAGAAACTCGATGCGATTCTGGCCGATCCCGCGCTATATGCTCCCGAGCGTGTCGCCGATGCCCGCAAGTGGCAGGCCAAGAGCCTTGAGGTGGCGGAGGGTCTGCAACGCGCGGAGGCCCTCTGGCTGCAGGCGCTGGAACGGCTGGAGGCGGCGGAAGGCTGAGGGTCTCGACGGGCGGGAACCCCGAAAGTTTGGAGGCCGCAAAGGCTGAGGGAGCGGGTGGATGACCCTGACGGCGATCATTTCGGCCTTCGTCACGCTGTTTGTCATCATCGACCCCATCGGGCTTGTCGCGCCGTTCATCACCCTCACCGCCGGGATGAGTGCGCAGGAGCGCCAGCAGGTCGCCCTGCGCGCCAGCATCACGGCCATCATCATCCTCGCGGCCTTCGGACTGCTGGGGGAGCCGCTGCTCTCCGCCATCGGCATCTCGATGCCGGCATTCCGCATCTCCGGGGGATTGCTGCTGTTTCTTACCGCGCTCGACATGCTGTTCGAGCGGCGGACGGAGCGGCGTGTGCGCAATGCCGATGAGCCGACGCCCGATCCCTCGGTCTTCCCGCTCGCCATCCCGCTGATCGCCGGGCCGGGGGCGCTGACGACGATGATCCTGCTGATGGGCGAGTCCGGCACAGGCATACTGGACATGGCCATCATCCTTCTGCTGATGGTGGCCGTGGTGGCGATCGTCTATCTGCTGTGCCTGGCCTCCGGGTGGATCGCGCTGCGTCTCGGCCCGACCGGGATCATGGTCGCCACGCGGCTGTTCGGGATGCTGCTCGCGGCGCTTTCGGTGCAGTTCGTGATCGACGGCATTCGCCAGATGGGGCTGCTGACGGGGCTATAGGTCGCAGGGACTGGCCGCCGCCCGGGCGGGACTTATGTCAAATCCCGGCAACGGAGGAGCAGGGTTGAGCGGAAACGACGCCGGACAGTTCATCTATCTCATGCTGCTTCTCGCCGCCGTGGGGGGAAGTTTCCTGCTGCGCCGCCGCGGGGAAGGGATGACGCTCCTGCGCCATGCGGCGCTCTGGGGGCTGATCTTCTTTGGCGTGCTGGCGGTCATCGGGTTGTGGGGCGACATCCGCTCCACCGTCATGCCGCGCCAGCAGGTGATGGAGGACGGCGCCCGGATAGAGGTACCGCGCGGGCGGGATGGTCATTTTCACCTGACGCTGGAGGTCGATGGAACGCCCGTCTCCTTCATCGTCGATACGGGCGCGTCCAACGTCGTCCTTTCGCGCGAGGATGCCCGCGCCATCGGTCTGGACCCGGATGAACTCCCCTATTTCGGGCAGGCGATGACGGCAAACGGCCTCGTGCGCACAGCCCGCGTCCGGTTGGAGGAGGTGCGCTTCGGACCGCATGCGGAACGTAACGTCACCGCATGGGTGAGTGAGGGCGAAATGCCGGGATCGCTGCTCGGGATGGACTACCTGCGCCGCTTCGAGCGGCTGGAGATCGCGGGCGACCGCATGATCCTCACGCGTTGACAGGCGGGGAGGCGGGCGAGGCGGGAGCGGGCGCGTCGAAGATGCCATGCGCGGTCTTGTCCCAGTAGAACGGGCGTGAGGCGAGCTCGTAGATGGCCTTTGCCGCCGCGAGCGTCGCCAGCGGGTGGTAGAAATGCAGCGTCGGGACGAAAGGCAGCAGAAATCGCCGCCCCGGCACGGCTACCGCCAGCATCCCGCAGACCATGTTCAGCACCTCGGCTCCGAAGAACAGCGTGAGCAGCGCCGTGGTGCCTGCGGGCGACAGCATCCCCGACAGGGGATGACCAAGGCCCAGTGCAAGCGCCCAGAAGCTCCAGAGCACGGGCGCCAGCAGGGGTTGGGCCACCGCGCCCGCAAAGATCAGCTGCATCCCCCAGAACCCCCGCCAGCCCAGATCGCGGCGGAGCTTGCCAGGATCGCGCATATGAACCGCCCATGTGATCGCGTGGCCCTTGATCCAGCGAGAGCGCTGCCGGACCCAGGGGAGCGCGCGGCAGTTCGCCTCCTCCTCCGTCACGGTCGGAAGAACCTCCGTCCGATAGCCGTGGCGGGTGAGGCGGATCCCCAGATCGGCATCCTCGGTCACGTTGTGGGCATCCCAGCGGCCAAGCGCCTCCAGCGCGTCGCGCCGCATGAACAATGTCGTGCCCCCGAGCGGAAGCGGCAGGCCGAGGCGCTGCAATCCCGGCAGGATCACACGAAACCAGCTTGCGTACTCCACGGTAAAGCAGCGCGCGAGCCAGTTCGTCCGCGCGTTGTAATAGTCCAGCACACCCTGCAGACAGGCGACCTCCGGCGGGGCCTCGTAAAACCGCCGCACGATCTGGTTGATCTGGTCGGGATGGGGGGCATCCTCCGCGTCATAGACACCGACAATCGATCCGCGGGCGAAATCCAGGGCGAAGTTCATCGCGCGCGGTTTGGTCCTGAGCGGTCCGTCGGGGACCGTGACGATCCGCATCCAGGGCGGCAGATCGGCTTCGGCAAGGGCCTTGTGTGTCTGCCGGTCCCGCTCCTCCAGCACGAGGATGACATCAAGCAGCTCCCGCGGGTAGTCGATCCGCCCGAGCCGTGCGAGCAGGCGCGGTGCGATATCCTCCTCCCGGAACATGGGCACGAGCAGGGAGACGACGGGGAGCCGCATCAGCGGAACTTCAACATCGGCGGTGGCGGCAGGCCGGCGCTCGGCCAGCAGAGACGGCAGCCGTGCCGCGAGAGCCGCCAGACGGAGCACAGTGCTCGCGGCCAGCACCAGCAGCGCGACGGCGGCCAGAATGCCCACCACGAGCCGGGGTGACGTTGCGAGCAGCAGGATCATGACCATCGCGACACCGAGGCCGAGCCGGGCCAGACGCTGTGGCCGCCAGTTCCGGCAGCTCTCCTCCTCTCCCACCGTCGATTCGGCCTGATCGCGCAGCTCCTCCCGCGCGGATCGCAGCACGGCTTCCTCGATCGCCGGGGCGGAGGCGAGGGCGAGGGCGACGGGGCCGTAGAGCGTCACCAGCTCTTCCCGCCGCCTGTAAAAGCGGTCGGGCCGGGAGGACAGCACGATGGTCACGCCGCCTGCCCGCCGCCAGGGCAGCAGGCCCTCCCGCAGACAGCGCACGGCGCCGAAGGTATGGATCAGCCGGGCGTCCGGGCGCTCCGCCAGCGGATCGACGATCCGGGCGTTGGATTGATCGGCAAAGGCCGCGAGAAGGGTCGGCTCCGACACGAGGCCCCGCGCCAGCAGGGTATCGGGAAGGTCCGCCTCCTGCCGGGCGAGCAGCGCTTGCGCCCGAAAGAGGTCGGGCGGCAGCAGAGTGCCCTTGCCAACCAGCAGCGCACCGATTTCGGGCCGCCCCTGCTGCGGCGCGGGTTGAGGACGTGAGCGAACGGCCCGAAGCGGTGTGACGGACATGCTGACCCCCCGTGTAACAGGGGGTCAACTTCCGTCTATCAACCTTAACGCGAAGTTAACAGAAACCGATCAACTCGATTTTTTGTGACGGATCGCTGCGGTGAAACGGTCGAACAGGTAGTAGCTGTCCTGCGGGCCGGGGCTGGCTTCCGGGTGATACTGAACGGAAAAGACCGGGCGGTTCTTCACGCGGATGCCGCAATTGGAGCCGTCGAACAGGCTGACGTGCGTTTCAATCACCTCCGCAGGCAAGGTCTGGCTGTCCACGGTGAAGCCATGGTTCATGGAGGTGATCTCCACCTTGCCGGTCTCCAGATCCTTCACCGGATGGTTCGCGCCATGGTGGCCGTGGTTCATCTTGACCGTCCGCGCACCAAGCGCCAGCGCCAGCATCTGGTGCCCGAGGCAGATGCCGAAAATCGGCAGGTCACGTTCCAGCACTGCCTGAATCATCGGGACGGCATAGACACCGGTCGCCGCGGGATCGCCGGGACCGTTGGACAGAAACACACCATCGGGGTTCAGCGCCAGCACATCCTCCGCCGTCGCCGTAGCGGGCAGAACCGTCACATCGCAGCCCGCAGAGGCAAGGCAGCGCAGGATGTTCCGCTTTGCGCCATAGTCGATGGCGACGACCTTGGCCCCCGGCCCGTCGCGCCGGGTATAGCCTTCGGACCAGGCCCAGAGCTTTTCGTCCCAGCGATAGCTCTGGGCGCAGGTGACGTCCTTGGCCAGATCGAGCCCCACAAGGCCCTTCCAGCCCCGCGCCTTGGCGACCAGCGCGGCCACGTCGAAGTTGCCATCGGGATCATGGGCGAGCGCGACATGCGGCGCCCCCTGCTGGCGGATGGCGCGGGTCAGGCGGCGGGTGTCGATCCCGCCGATGCCGATCCGCCCCTTGCGGCGGAGCCAGTCCGTCAGCTCACCCGTCGCACGCCAGGAGGAAGGTTCGGTCGGATCCCATTTCACCACCATGCCGGCGGCAACGGGTTCGGCGGTTTCGTCGTCATCGGCATTGACGCCGACATTGCCGATATGGGGAAAGGTGAAGGTTACGACCTGTCCGGCATAGGACGGATCGGTCATGATCTCCTGATAGCCGGTCATCGCGGTGTTGAAGACAAGCTCCGCCACCGTCTCGCCGGTCGCGCCGAAGCCTCGCCCGTAGAACACCGTGCCATCGGACAGGGCAAGGCATGCGGTCGGGCGGCTCTGGGGGGACAGACCGGTCATGAGACGACTCCTTCGGAAAATCTGCGGGAAACTAGGCAAACCTCTCGGCAGGGTCAAGGCGATCACGCCCGTTGTTTCCGCGCGGGTGCGAGTATATCTGAAACCTTTCGCGAACAGCCACGGGTAACAGCCATGCAGCTCCGAGACCTGATCTCCCAGCACCTCAAGGATGCGATGAAGAACCGCGATGCCGCCCGGCTCTCCGCGCTCCGGCTCATCAACGCCGCGATCAAGGACAGGGACATCGCGCTCCGCGGGGAGGGGAACGACCAGGGCGCAACGGATTCCGATATCCTCGCCATTCTGGGGCGCATGGTGAAGCAGCGTCAGGAAAGCGCGCGCGCCTATGAGGAGGGCGGTCGGCTCGAACTGGCGGAGAAGGAACGGGCCGAGATCACGGTGATCGAGGAGTTCCTGCCCCGGCAGCTTGACCCGGAAGAGGTCGAGAAGGCCATATCCGATACGATCACGGACCTCGGCGCGACATCGGTGCGCGACATGGGCCGCGTGATGGCGGCATTGAAGGCGAAATATACCGGGCAGATGGATTTCACTACGGTCGGCCCGAAAGTGAAGGACCGGCTGGGCTGAGGCCCTCTCCGCCGGGAACAACCGCCGGAAGCCCGGCGTTTCTTCGCAGCACTCCAGCGGCGGAGACAATCATGCCAGCCAAGTCGAAAGCGCAGCAGAAGGCGGCAGGGGCAGCCCTTGCCGCCAAGCGGGGCGAAGAGCCGGTGTCCAGCCTCAAGGGCGCCTCGCGCGAGATGTATGACGACATGAGCGAGGCGCAACTGGAGGACTTCGCCGCCACCAGGCGCAAGGGACTGCCGGAGCACAAGGACTGAGCGTCAGGCGTGGCGGAACAGGTCGGCAAGCTCCGGCCAGAGGGAGAGGCGCTCCTCCTCCGACAGAAAGGCGCCGATCTCGATCTCCCGCCCCGCCCCGGAGAGCGTGAGATAATTTGGTACGGGCCCTTCCCGGCGATGCAGGTCCACCCTGACCCAATGCGGATTGGCGTGCCATTCGGAATGCGCCCGCCTTGGACCGTCGCGCACCACATCGACCCTGTCGGGCCAGAGCGTCAGCCTTTCGAGGATCTCGCCATCCCGATAGCTGCGGTTCAGGGCAAACCAGAGGCCCCAGAGCGCAGCCAGCACGAAGGGTAGCAACCCCCACAGCACGGGCGAGCCCAATACCTCGATCAGCGGCAGGGACAGAAGCACCGCCATACCCCCTATCACCCAGACGAAGCCCCGGCGTGGCAGTGAGCGGTAGGGCCAGAGGTGCAGTTCCGCCAGCGGCTCGGCCCCGCCCGAAGGCAAAGGAGCCCCGGACTTCTCCGAGGCTCCTTCCGGTCGTTTGACCCATTCATACGGCATCAGTCTGCGCGATCAGTGAGCGTGCGATTTGTCCCAGTCGGACTGCTTCGGCAGCGTCTCGAACGTATGCTCCGGCGGCGGGGAGGGCAGGGTCCATTCCAGCGTATCGGCATATTCGTTCCAGTAGTTGTTCTCGGTCACGCGCTGGCCACGGGTCAGCGTGTAGAACACCACTCCGATGAAGAACACGAAGGAGAAGAACGACAGGAAGGCGCCGAGAGAGGAAACCAGGTTCCACGTCGCGAAAGCCTCCGGATAGTCGATGTAACGGCGCGGCATCCCCTGACGGCCAAGGAAGTGCTGCGGGAAGAAGGTGAGGTTCGCGCCGACGAACATCATCCAGAAGTGCAGCTTGCCCGCCCATTCGGGATATTGCCGCCCCGACATCTTCCCGATCCAGTAATAGACCCCCGCGAAGATGGCGAACACCGCGCCCAGTGACATCACGTAGTGGAAGTGCGCCACCACGTAATAGGTGTCGTGATAGGAGCGGTCGAGCGGCGCCTGGCTGAGCACGAGGCCGGTCACGCCGCCCACGGTGAACAGGAACAGGAAGCCGAACGCCCAGAGCATCGGTGTCTTGAACTCGATGGAGCCGCCCCACATCGTGGCGATCCAGGAAAAGACCTTCACCCCCGTCGGCACCGCGATGACCATGGTGGCGAGCATGAAGTAGGACTGCTGCGCAAGGCTCATCCCCACGGTGTACATGTGGTGCGCCCAGACGACGAAGCCCAGTACCCCGATGGCCACCATCGCATAGACCATCGGCAGATAGCCGAAGATCGGCTTGCGCGAGAAGGTCGCGATGACATGGGAGATGATGCCGAAGCCCGGCAGGATAATGATGTACACTTCCGGGTGGCCGAAGAACCACAGGATATGTTGATACAGGATCGGGTCGCCACCGCCCGACGGGTCGAAGAAGGTGGTGCCAAAGTTCCGGTCGGTCAGCAACATGGTGATCGCACCGGCCAGAACCGGCAGCGCGAGCAGAATCAGCCAGGCCGTCACGAACACCGACCAGGCGAAGAGCGGCACCTTGTGCAGGGTCATGCCCGGCGCGCGCATGTTCAGGAAGGTGGTGATGATGTTGATCGCGCCGAGAATCGACGACGCCCCCGACACGTGCACCGCAAAGATCGCGAGGTCGGTCGAGTAACCCGTCTCATGCGTGGAAAGCGGCGGATAGAGCACCCAGCCGATGCCCGATCCCATCTGGTCGTTGCCGCCGGGAGCGAAGAGCGAGGCCACGCCGAGCGCCGTGCCCGCCACGAACAGCCAGTAGCTGAGGTTGTTCAGGCGCGGAAACGCCATGTCCGGCGCGCCGATATGCAGCGGCATGAAGTAGTTGCCGAAGCCGCCGAACAGCGCGGGAATCACGACGAAGAACATCATGAGCACACCGTGATAGGTGATCATCACGTTCCACAGGTGGCCGTTCGGCGTACAGGCTTCCGCGGAGGGGATGAGCCGTGCGCCTTCGAGACACATGTATTGTACGCCCGGATGCATCAGCTCCAGCCGCATATAGACAGTGAACAGGACGGAGATCAGCCCGACGGCGCCTGCCGTGAACAGGTAGAGAATCCCGATGTCCTTGTGGTTCGTTGACATGAACCAGCGGGTGAAGAACCCGCGCTTGTCATGCCCTTCGTGGCCATGGATGGCTGCGTCGGCCATGCTGCCGCCTCCCGTATCTTGATGGGGCGACGCCCGGGTGCATTCCTCCCGCGCCGCTCTCTGCATGCGGTTGTAAAGCGCGCGGGCGAGGGGGGCAATCGTCCTGATCACAACACGGTGTGGAAATGTTGCCCCTGTGCGTCGGACTTTAGTCTGGTTGCGGGCCGGAGAGGGAGGCCAGATAGGCGATGATGTCCTCTGCCCCGCGGGTCAGGCGGAATGCCATCTTGGAGCGTGCCCCGTCGTCGCCGGTGTAGGTCTTCAGAAAGGCGGTAGGGTCCGCCAGGAACTGTGTCAGGCTCTCCGCGCTCCAGACAAGACCCGTTTCATGCGCCTTTCGCAGGGCGGGGGAGTAATTGAACTCCAGCCCAGCACCACGCCCGACGACCCCGTATAGGTCGGGTCCGGTCTTGCCGCCCCGCACGATGGCGGTTCCGTCCGTCGCCGTGATGGAGTGGCAGGCGCGACATTTGGCGAAGGCCTTGGCTCCGGCCTCTGGGTCGCCCTGCGCGTGGGAGGGAGAGGCGAGCGACAGCAGGCTCACCAGGGCGAGACCGCTGGCGGCGCGGGGGAATCGGCGCATGGCTGGCTCCTTCGGTAGTTCGTGTCGAGTTATCGGGTGCAGGTGGCGCTCGCGGGGTGATCGCCAAAGGCTTTCTCCCATGTGCGGGCCAGCGCCGCATCGACATCGCCCATCGTCACCGGCAGGCCCAGATCGACGAGGCTGGTCACCCCGTGCTCCCGGATGCCACAGGGCACGATGCCGGAAAAGTGCTCAAGCTCTGGCTCGACGTTGATCGAGATGCCGTGGAACGTCACCCAGCGGCGCACGCGCACGCCGATCGCGGCGATCTTGTCCTCCCGCAGGGAGCCGTCGAGGTTCGGGGCCTTCTCCGGGCGCACCACCCAGACGCCGACCCGACCCTCCCGCCGCTCGCCCTTCACGCCGAACTCCGCCAGCG
Organism: Haematobacter genomosp. 1; assembly: GCF_002196855.1. Taxonomy (GTDB): domain Bacteria; phylum Pseudomonadota; class Alphaproteobacteria; order Rhodobacterales; family Rhodobacteraceae; genus Haematobacter. The sequence goes on from NZ_NIPW01000034.1 coordinate 59,972, forward strand.
TCGCGATCACCCAGTCTTCCAGGCGGCAGACGAACCGGCGCACGTCACGTCCGCGCCGGTTGAGGTCCAGCATGACATAGGCCACGCGCTGTCCCGGCCCGTGATAGGTGTACTGGCCCCCCCGGCGGGCATCATAGACGGGAAAGCGATCGGGATCGGTGAGGTCCTCCCGCCGGGCAGACGTGCCCGCTGTATAGAGAGGCGGATGCTCCAGCAGCCAGACGGCCTCGTCAGCCGTGCCCGCGCTGATGGCGGCGACGCGTCGCTCCATGGTCTCCAGCGCGTCGGGATAGGCGATCCGGCTGTCTGATATGATCCACTCGGTCATCTTGCTGAACTCCGCGAGGTGATGGCGTCCGGCGGCAGGTCATCGGGGATGCCCCGGGGATGCCCGAGGGGAATGCCCGGGGGGCGCCGCTCCGCCCTGCCGGATAGACAGGAACCGCGCCCGGATTGCAACCGCCGTACCCCTTTGCCGCGCCTCCCAGAGGAGGCCCGCAGGTGAGGGCGGGCAGCGGGCGAGGAGGTTTGGAAAGGCGCCCGGAAAAAGTTGCAGATTCCCCCTTTTCTTTCCCAAAGCCTTTCGCTATCACCCGCCGCACCAAGCCAAGGCAGTGCGGTCGTGGCGGAATTGGTAGACGCGCAGCGTTGAGGTCGCTGTGGGGTAACTCCCGTGGAAGTTCGAGTCTTCTCGACCGCACCATTTAACCCGGACGCAGATGCGTCAGGGACCAGGCTGGCCCGGTAGCTCAGTGGTAGAGCGTTCCGTTCACATCGGAAATGTCAGGAGTTCGAATCTCTTCCGGGCCACCATTCCCCTCGGGGCAGGTGATCTTCTAAACATGTCGATTTTCGGGGGATGGCAGCAGGCGGCGCGGCGACCTGAACTCGTGAAGCTGACACTTGGTAATATCGTCGCCACACCACCTGATGCACGTATAGGTGTAAGAGATTTTCCGTCCTCGCGCGACCTGTCTTTTTGGACAGGTCCGTCTCTCAACTCGGTGAGATCACGGAATTTTTTATCGACTAATTCGAGTTGCTCGCCAATCTCCCCTTTATCTTCATAAAATTCGCCCTAGCGGACGGAGCGTTGTCTGCCGCGGTTCTTGGCTCTTGCTATTTCGCCGTGACTTCGGCATGCAGCCACTCATGGCCCCGTAGCTCAGCTGGATAGAGCAACCGCCTTCAATTGGAGTGCGCGTCGGGAAACCGGCGCTGCAGAACCTGTCAAATTCGGGGAAACCTCTGCCCTGCGGCGTGGCAATCCCGAGCCAAGCCCCATTTCGGGGAAGGTGTAGAGACTGGACGGCAGGCACCCGCCCCGCTACCGCGGAAGGGTGAAGGGACAGTCCAGACCACGAAGGGCCTCCGGCCTGCGGCGAAAGCCGAAGTGGTAAGCTAAGCGGTTGGTCGCAGGTTCGAATCCTGCCGGGGTCGCCAGTCTGCTTGTAAGGTGTTGACGTAGCGTCATAAACCTGACGGTTCCGGTCCGGGCTTCCAAATCTTGTTCCCTGATCATTCCAGGGAGTGGCCTCCTGCGCCGCGCGGCGATCGAGCATCGCCACACCCCGGTGCATGCTTCGCGACCGGTTTCTGTCGCAATCCGGTGCACCGTTTCCCGGCTTCGGTGAACGCACTCGTCTGCACCTTTCTCACCCCGTGGGCTCTTGCCCCTCTGATATCGGCTTTTGCTGCGGCACAGGGGAACCGGGCGCTGAAAGCCCGCTCCGTGACAAGCCATGTCATGTGCCTCACCACCTCGGAGATCACCGCTTTCAGGGTTCCAGGTCGCCCGTTCCCCCTTCTGTCAACCCTGACTGCGCCCCGCCGCACGCGGTCTACCCATCCACCTCCGATGAGGCGGACGACGCGACCGGTGTAAGTCCCGGATGAAAGACCGATGAAAAGACTTCGGCGAGCAGGCCAAGACGACCGCTGAGGACGTTCAGTAGAACCTGGCCCGCGCCCTGCGCGAAAGCAGCGGGAAACCCGCCTCTCTGCAAGAGGGCTATCCCTCCGAGCAAGCGCACCGGGACGGGAGTCGCCGCGCTTGGGCGGCCTCGTAACTGCTTCTGGGGAAAGGGGTGCGGCAGCCTCCGGGGAGGAGGAGAGGAGGCTGCCGCTGTATGACGATCAAGCCAGGGAGGAGGAGAGGCCGATCGCATTCTGTCCGGTCTGTCCCGACCGGGAGGGGGATGCGGCGGCTCCAGGGGAGGAGGAAGGAGCCGCCGCTCTCGCCTGCGATGCGACCCAGGGAGGAGGAGGGGTCGCAGCGCATCTGTTCCGGCATGCTCCGCCGGAGGGAGGTGACAGCGCTCCGGGGAGGGAGGAGGACCGCTGCCTATTCACGACAACCCGGGGAGGAGGAGGGGCTGCCGCAAAGTCTGGAACCCGAAGGCCCCGTATTCCGGCGACGGCACTGGGAGGAGGAGTGTGCCGTCACCTTTCCGATCGCCCAGGGAGGAGGAGGGGCGATCGAAATCCTTTTTACTTGCCGTAAACCGCTTCGCGGGCCACGGAGTAGATCGAAGAGCGGCTGAGTTGCAGATCGGCAAGCTCACGGTCGCTCAGTTCCCGCAATTCGGCAACGGTTTGCCGATACAGGCGGCGCTGCGCCCAGGCTTCGCGGACACGGGCAACGAAATCGCTCAGGCCCGAAGCATTCTGGGCCGCCCCATGGGTATGGTTCAGGTAGGCCATTGTAAGTCCATTCTCTTGTGATCGGGCGCAGCGGGCTTTTTCTCTCGTCCTGCGCCTTCGGGAATGAACATACGCCTATGCTGCGACTGCACAATGGGGGGGAGGGGCAATCCGGCCATGCACAAGATGCATAACCCATGCTGACCTATTTTTCGCGACGAATTTCCCCAGTAAAACTGGCCTTCTGGGCCGGGATGGTGTTCAGTCTGCCACGATCTGCCCCGAAGAGGTGGCGAAAATGTCGCAGTTGCAGGGGTTGCGGTTCCGGGGCCCCGGCGCTGCAGGAAAGGGAAAAGATGTCGTTGACGCGTGAATCCGTTCTTGCCGCTCTCTCCGGCGTTCCTGTGCCGGGGGGCGGCACTCTGGTGAGCCGCGATCTCCTGCGGGCCCTGACGCTGGAGGCAGGCACGGTCCGCTTCGTGATCGAGGCTGCGGATGCCGACATGGCACGGGGGCTGGAGCCTGCGCGGCAGGCGGCCGAGGCGGCGGTGCGCGGGCTCGAGGGGGTGGAGAAGGTTTCCGCCGTGCTCACCGCGCCGGCCTCCGCCCCGCCGATGCCCAAGATCGGGCGGCACCCCACGCCGCAGGCTGGCCCGCAACCGGTGAGCGGGGTGGACCGTATTCTTGCAATCGCCTCGGGCAAGGGCGGGGTGGGCAAGTCCACCGTGTCCTCCAATCTCGCGGTTGCCCTGGCGCGACAGGGGCGGCGCGTCGGCCTGCTGGACGCGGATATCTATGGTCCGTCACAGCCGCGGATGATGGGTGTCAACCGGCGTCCCGCCTCGCCCGATGGGCAGACGATCATCCCGCTCACCGCCCATGGCGTCACCATCATGTCGATCGGCTTCATGCTGAGGGAGGATGAGGCGGTGGTTTGGCGCGGCCCGATGCTGATGGGGGCCCTGCAGCAGATGCTGGGGCAGGTGGCCTGGGGTGAGCTTGACGTGCTCATCGTGGACCTGCCGCCGGGAACGGGGGATGTTCAGCTCACGCTCTGCCAGAAGGCCAATATCACCGGGGCGCTGGTCGTCTCCACTCCACAGGACGTGGCGCTGCTGGATGCGCGCAAGGCCATCGACATGTTCCGCAGGCTGAACACGCCTGTGCTGGGTCTCATCGAGAACATGTCGAGCTTCTTCTGCCCCAATTGCGGGCACGAATCCCATATCTTCGGTCATGGGGGCGTGCGGGCCGAGGCGGAACGGCTGGCTCTGCCGTTCCTGGGAGAACTCCCTCTCAGCCTCGATGTGCGTGTGGCGGGAGATTCGGGTACGCCGATCGCCGCTGGCGACTCGCCCGAGGCGCAGGCCTATGCGCATTTGGCAGAACGGCTCGTCGCAGGTGGAATGGCCTGAAATCTCTGCAAAACACCGGAACGATTCGCGGCTAGCGCAGTTTTGCGATATGCCAAGCCTCGTCTGGAAATCAGGCAGGACATGGTGAGGGGGCGATGCTTTGCGGCATCACTCCTCACCAACTGCGCACGGATCCGCGAGGATCGGCGCCGACACTCAAAACTCCTCTCCATGCTAGTTCTGGCGTAATTGCGCCGGGGCGGCACAATATATTCCATTAGGGGCGAATTTTTCGGCGAAACCTAGGCATTTTGCGCCGCTTTCTCCCATGCCGGTGCCTAAGTTTCCCATTGCTTCCCGTGAATTCCCATGGCATTCCTTGTCCATCCGATGAGGGATGGGCTAAAGGGGCGGAAGACCCCACGGCAAAAGGCAGTTTCATACAGGCACCCCCCTTCATCAGATGAAAGAGATCCGGCGCGGCAGAGCAGCATCCCCCCAGGATGTGCCGCAGAAATACCGGACGCACCCAGTGATGGGACGAGGGCGGCGGATCGGGCAGTGGCAGCGGCCCGGTCCGCCGTAGTCCATCCGGAGGGCGCTCTGGCGATCCTCCGGGCCGACCAAGGTCCGATCAACGGACCGGAAGGGACGAGTGCGGGGCAGTGGTGGACACGTTCAGGGGTGAAAGCCTCAACAAGGTGGACGGCAAGGGACGGGTTTCGATCCCCGCGCTGTTCCGCCGCGTGCTCGACGCCTGCGACCCCGACCGCAAGCCAGGTGACGGCTCGGGCATCGTGCTGGTCTATGGCGATCACCGCCGCAAGTTCATCGAATGCTATACCGTCCGCGAGGCGCACCGGATCGACCGGCTGATCGCCCGGATGAAGACAGGTTCCCCCCAGCGCCGCGCCTTGGAGCGTCTGATGCAGGGGCAATCCTTTCCCACACAGGTGGATGATGACGGGCGTCTGGTGCTGCCCCCCGTGGTGCGGGAGCGGCTGAACCTCGCTCCGGGAGGCGGAGAGGTCTATTTCGTGGCCTCCGGCGCGACGTTCCAGATCTGGCATCCCGACGCCTGGGCGGAGGAGGAGGCGAAACTCCGCGACTGGCTGGACGAGCAGCCGGAGGATTTCGACCCGCTCTCCCTGCTGCCGGACGAAGACGAGGTAGAGTGAATGGTGCAGGCACCGCATATTCCGGTCCTGCTGGGTCCGCTTCTGACCGCAGTTGCACCCGTGCGCGGCGTCTGGCTCGACGGGACGTTCGGCGCGGGGGGCTATGCGCGCGGGCTGCTGGAAGCCGGCGCGGACAAGGTGATCGGGGTGGACCGGGATCCGCTGGCGTTCCGGCTGGCGGCGGGCTGGGCGGGGGAGTACGGCGACCGGCTGGAACTCGTGCAGGGCACCTTCGGGCGGATGGACGATTACGCGACCGGGCTGGATGGCGTGGTACTGGACCTTGGGGTTTCGTCCATGCAGCTCGATGAGGCCGACCGGGGCTTCTCCTTCGCCAAGGACGGGCCGCTCGACATGCGCATGTCGCAATCCGGGCCGAGCGCCGCGGATCTGGTAAACACCGCGCGTGAGGAAGTGCTCGCCGACATTCTCTATAACTACGGGGAGGAGCGCGCCTCCCGCCGCATAGCCCGCGCCATCGTCGCGGCGCGGCCCATCACGCGGACTCTGGAATTGGCGAAGATCGTCGAATCCTGCCTGCCGCGCCCAAAACCCGGCCAGACCCACCCCGCGACTCGGAGCTTTCAGGCGCTGCGGATCGCGGTGAATGACGAATTCGGCGAGCTCATTGCCGGGCTGGAGGCGGCCGAGCGCGCTTTGGCCCCCGGCGGGCGGCTCGCCGTGGTCACCTTTCATTCGCTGGAGGACCGGGTCGTGAAACGGTTCTTTCAGGATCGGGCGGGGGCTGCCGCGCGCGCAAACCGCTATGCCCCGGACCTGCCTGAGGAAACCGCCACCTTCCGGCTCGTCACCCGGCGCGCCGTCGGGCCGGACGAGGGTGAGGTCGCGGCCAACCCGCGCGCGCGCTCCGCGAAACTCCGCGTGGGGGAGCGGACATCCGCAGCCGCGCGCCGGTCGGACCGCGCGGCGCTCGGGTTGCCTTCGGTGAAAGGACTTTGAGATGCGGAGCCTGTTCTACGTCCTCTCCGCCCTCGCCGTGATGGGCCTCGCCTACTGGGCCTATCAGGAGAATTACCATACGCAGGAGGCCTCCCGCCAGGCCGCTCGCCTGCGCCAGGAGATCGGCTCGCTGCATGAGGCAATGGGCGTTCTGAAAGCGGAATGGGCCTACCTCAACCGGCCCGACCGGCTTGCGGAACTGACCATCATCAATTTCGACCGGCTGAGGCTGCTGCCGCTGGAGCCGTCGCAATTCGGCAGCGTCGCTTCCGTAACCTATCCGTTGCCCACCGTGGCCGATCCGCTTGCCGCCCCGACCGATCAGGAGACGCTCCCGTGACCCGGACCCCCCTCCGCCCGCTTGCCCGCATTCTCTCCGCCCGCGAGAAGGGGGAGAATCCCGATGCCATCGAGCGGGAGAACATCCGCCTCCGCGCGGAAACGGCGCGGGACAAGGCGCGGTTGCGTGCAGAGGGGCGGCTTCTGGTTCTGTCGCTGTTCTTCTTCGCGGCCTTCTCCGCGATCGGCGCGCGCATGGGGCTGCTGGCTTCGGTGGAGCCGGAGGAACCGGCGATTGCCGGTGTCGGCTCTCCGATCATCGCGCAGCGGGCGGATATCGTGGACCGCAACGGGCGGGTGTTGGCGACCAATCTTGTCACGCATTCGCTCTATGCCCAGCCGCAGCAGATGATCGAACCCGTCCGCGTCGCGCGTGAACTGACGGAGATCTTCCCCGATCTGAAGGAAGATCAGCTCGTCAAGGATTTCACCGGCAGCCGCAAGTTCCTCTGGATCCGGCGCAAGCTCTCGCCCGAGCAGATGCAGGCGGTGCATGACATCGGCGACCCCGGTCTGCTGTTCGGCCCGCGGGAGATGCGGCTTTATCCGAACGGAAAGCTCGCCTCCCACATTCTGGGCGGCGCGGGCTTCGGGCGGGAGGGGGTTTCCTCCGCCGAAGTCATCGGCACGGCGGGGGTGGAGAAGATCTACGACGACTATCTCCGCGATCCGGCCAACGGCGGCGAGCCGCTGGAACTGTCCATCGACCTTTCCGTGCAGGCCGCGGCGGAGCAGATCCTCGCGGGTGGGGTCAAGCTGATGAACGCCAAGGGCGCCACTTCCATCCTGATGGATGTGCATACGGGGGAGGTCATCTCCATGGTGTCCTACCCGGATTTCGACCCGAACGACCGCCCCTTGCCCCCGGTGAAGGGCGACCCGTCGGACAGCCCGCTTTTCAACCGCGCGGTGCAGGGGCTGTACGAACTCGGCTCCACCTTCAAGATCTTCGCCGCCTCGCAGGCGATCGATCTCGGCCTCGTGACGCCGAGCACGATAATCGACACGCGCCCCTTCAACTGGGGCCGGTTCCGCATCAAGGACATGCACAACTACGGCGCGCAGCTCAGCGTGCTCCGCATCATCGAGAAAAGCTCCAACGTCGGTTCCGCCCGGCTGGCGCAGATGATCGGCGGTCCGCGGCAGCAGGATTTCCTGAAGCGGCTGGGCTTCCTCTCGCCGACGACCGTCGAGCTGACGGAGGCCCCGGGCGCGCGACCGCTGATACCGAAGGTCTGGTCGGAGATCTCCTCCATGACCATCGCCTACGGGCACGGCATGTCGGCCAGCCCGCTGCACCTCGCCTCCGCCTATGCGACGATCGTGAACGGCGGAACGCGGGTCAATCCGACGCTCATCCGGCAGGACAAGCCCGTGGTGGGGGAACGTGTCATCGCAGAACGCACCTCCGACATGGCGCGGGAGATGCTCCGCGGCGTGGTGGAGGAGGGGTCGGGCGCCACCTACGGCAAGGTGGAAGGCTACGACGTCGGCGGCAAGACGGGCACGGCGGAGAAACCGCTCCGCAATGGCCGCGGATATGCTCACGACAAGGTGATCGCGACCTTCGCCTCCGCCTTTCCGATGTCGGACCCGAAATACGTGCTGATCGTGAGCCTTGACGAAGCCGTTGAAACCTCTGGCCCGATACCGCGGCGGACAGCCGGTTTCACCGCGGTTCCCGTTGCAGCGGAGATGATCCGGCGGATCGCGCCGCTTCTCGGACTACGGCCCGAGGTTGAAGCGGTGCGTCCCGCTGCGTTAACGCTCGTGCGGAACTGACGGGAGAGCCTGCGATGCCGGAGACGACCAAGAGCCTTTCCGACCTTGGGCTGCGCGCCCGCGACGGACGGGAGACGCGGATCACCGGCCTTTCGGTGGACAGCCGCACCGTGAAGCCCGGCCATCTGTTCGCTGCCCTTTCCGGGGCAAAGATGCACGGCGCGGAATTCATTCCCTATGCGCTCCGCATGAAGGCGGGCGCGGTGCTGACCGACCCGGCCGGTGCCGAGATGGCGCGGGAGGCATTGGCCGGAACGGATATTCCGGTGATCGTGGTGGAGGATGCCCGCGCCGCGCTGGCAGGGGCGGCGGCGCTCTGGTTCGGCGCGCAGCCACAGGTGATGGTCGCTGTCACCGGCACGAACGGCAAGACTTCGGTTGCCACCTTCACCCGGCAGATCTGGACGCGGCTTGGCCATCTCGCCGCCAATATCGGCACCACGGGGGTGGAGGGCGCCTTCGCCGCACCTGCCACCCATACCACGCCGGAGCCGCTGACGCTCCACCGTCTGCTGGCGGAGATGGTGGCCGAAGGGATTACTCATGCGGCGATGGAGGCCTCCTCGCACGGGCTGGAGCAGCGGCGTCTGGACGGTGTGCGGCTCCGCGCGGCTGGTTTCACCAACTTCACGCAGGACCACCTCGACTACCACCATGATTTTGATGCCTATTTTGCGGCGAAGGCGGGGCTTTTCACCCGCGTTCTCCCCGATGACGGCTCTGCCGTGGTGAATATGGACGATCCGAAAGGCGTCGAAATCGCGCGGCTCTGTCATGAGCGGGGCCTTCCTGTCCTGGGTGTGGGGCGCGGTTCTGTCGATCTCCGCATTACCGCCCAGCGGTTCGATGCGACCGGGCAGGAGCTGCGGTTCGACTGGCAGGGAAAGCCGCGTCAGGTGCGGCTGAACCTCATCGGCGGCTTTCAGGCTGACAACGTGTTGCTGGCGGCGGGGCTTGCCATCGCCTCCGGCAGCAAGGCCGAACGGGTGTTCGAGGCGCTCCCGACGCTCTCGACCGTGCGCGGGCGGATGCAACTTGTTGCCACGCGGGCCAACGGGGCTTCGGTCTTCGTGGATTATGCCCATACGCCGGATGCTGTGGCGACCGCTTTGAAGGCGCTGCGCCCGCATGTGCTGGGCCGCATCATCGTCGTCCTCGGCGCGGGCGGCGACAGGGACAGGGCGAAACGCCCGCTCATGGGAGAGGCCGCGCAGCGTTACGCGGATGTCGTCTATGTGACCGATGACAACCCCCGTTCCGAGGATCCCGCCGAGATCCGCGCCGCCGTAAAGGGCGGAGCGCCGGAGGCCAACGAGGTGGGCGACCGGGCGGAGGCCATCCTGCGCGCGGTGGACGCGCTCCAGCCGGGCGACGCCTTGCTCATCGCGGGCAAGGGGCATGAGACGGGCCAGACGATCGGCGATCAGGACTATCCGTTCGACGATGCGGAGCAGGCTTCCATCGCCGTCGCCGCTCTGGACGGCAAGCGCATATGAGCCCGCTCTGGACATCCGAGGATGCGGCCCGCGTCACAGGTGGCCGCGTCACGCGGCGCTGGGAGGCGACGGGTGTCGCCATCGACACGCGGGAACTCGTGCCGGGCGACCTGTTCGTGGCGCTGCGCGACCTGCGTGACGGACATGATTTCGTGGCCGAGGCGCTCCGCAAGGGGGCTGCGGCGGCGCTCGTCTCCCGCGTGCCGGAGGGTGTTGCGGAGGACGCCCCCTTGCTGGTCGTGCCGGATGTGCTCCGGGGGCTGGAGGAATTGGGGCGGGCCGCGCGGGAACGCAGCACGGCGCGGGTCGTCGGCGTCACCGGCTCCGTCGGCAAGACCTCGACCAAGGAAATGCTCCGCGCGATCCTTTCCGGTCAGGGACGGGTCCATGCGGCGGTGCGGAGCTTCAACAACCACTGGGGGGTGCCACTCACGCTTGCCCGGATGCCGGCCGACAGCGACTTCGCCGTCATAGAGATCGGCATGAACCATCCGGGAGAGATCGCGCCGCTTGCCCGGCTCGCCCGCCCTCATGTCGCGTTGATCACCACCGTGGCACCCGCGCATCTGGAGGCGTTCGACTCGCTGGAGGCGATCGCGATGGAGAAGGTCTCCATCCTCGACGGCCTGGAGCCGGGGGGGCATGTGGTGTTGCCGGGAGACCTGGCCGTCACGCCAGTTCTTGCAAAGCGGGCCGAAGGGGTGGCGACCACTTGGTTTGGCGCGACGCCGGCCTGTGACTGGCAGCTTCTCGAAACGCGAATCACCGACAGCGCCACCTCCTCCCGCGCGCTGGCGGAGGGACGGACGATCCTGTTCCGCGTGCGCTCGGCGGGGCGGCATTTCGCGATGAACGGGCTTGCCGCGCTTGCGGTCGCCGATGCGCTCGGGCTGGACCTGACGATGGCGATCCTCGATCTTGGCCACTGGGCGCCCCCGGAAGGTCGCGGCGCGCGGGAGCGGATCCTGCTTGACGTCATCGACGACCGGATGGCCTTCGACCTGATCGACGACGCCTTCAACTCCAACCCGGCCTCGCTGGGCGCGGCGCTGGACCTGCTGGCGGCGACGGAGCCGAAGGATGGGCCGGGCCGCATCGTGAAGGGCCGCCGGGTGGCCATTCTTGGCGACATGCTCGAACTCGGCCCGGAGGAGATGGAGATGCATCGGCAGATTGCCGCGCATCCGGCCATGGCCACCCTCAACATCGTGCATTGCGTCGGTCCGCGGATGAAGGCACTTCATGCCGCGCTGCCGCGAGAGAAACGCGGCGAATGGCATGAGACGGCGGAGAGCCTTCTTCCGCGTCTCCGCCATCTGATCGACGCAGGAGATGTTGTGCTGGTGAAAGGTTCCAAGGGGATCAAGCTCCCCCCCGTGGTGGAGGCGCTGCGCCGTCTCGGCACACCCGAAGCCCAGGCGGCGGGAGGGGAATAGTGTTCTATTGGCTGGCGGAGTTCGCGCAGGGCGGCGGTTTCCTGAATCTGTTTCGCTACATCACCTTCCGGGCGGGCGGGGCGTTCTTCACCGCGCTGGTCATCGGCTTCGTGTTCGGGCGTCCGTTCATCGAATTTCTGAAATCGAAGCAGCGGCATGGCCAACCCATCCGCGACGACGGCCCGGCGAGCCATCTGGTGACCAAGGCGGGCACACCGACGATGGGCGGCGCGCTGATTCTGTCGGCGCTGACGCTTTCCACGCTGCTCTGGGCGCGTCTCGACAATCCCTATGTCTGGATCGTCCTGTTCGTGACGCTGGGCTTCGGGGCCATCGGCTTTGCCGACGACTGGCGCAAGGTCACGCGGAACAACACCAAGGGCGTCTCCGGCCGTGTCCGCATCGGCATCGGGCTGGCCATCGCGCTGCTCGCCTCCGTCGCCTGTGCATGGGTTCAGCCTTCGGAACTGCGGTTTCAGCTTGCGCTGCCGATCCTCAAGGACGCGCTGTTCAACCTGCACCTGTTCTTCATTCCCTTCGCGATGCTGGTGATCGTGGGCGCGGCCAATGCCGTGAACCTGACCGACGGTCTGGACGGTCTGGCGATCATGCCGGTGATGATCGCCGCCGCCTCCTTTGGCGTTATCGCCTATTTCGTGGGGCGGGTGGACTTCACCAACTATCTTGGCCTGCATTACGTGCCCGGAACCGGCGAACTGGTGATCTTTGTCGCGGCGCTGATCGGGGCGGGTCTGGGCTTTCTGTGGTTCAACGCGCCCCCTGCGGCGGTCTTCATGGGCGATACCGGATCGCTTGCGCTCGGCGGGGCGTTGGGTGCGATCGCGGTGGCCACCAAGCATGAGATCGTGCTGGCCATCGTGGGCGGGCTTTTCGTGGTGGAGGCGCTCTCCGTCATCATCCAGGTGCTGTATTTCAAGCGCACCGGGCGTCGCGTGTTCCTGATGGCCCCGATCCACCACCACTTCGAGAAGAAGGGCTGGGCGGAGCCGCAGATCGTCATCCGCTTCTGGATCGTCTCCATCATTCTCGCGCTCGTGGGGCTGGCGACGCTGAAACTGCGGTGAGCGGGGCACAAGAAATGCCACGCGTTCTGCTGCGGAACGGGTAACCTGCCTCCACAATCGGGAGAGCAGGCAATGGCGACACAGCGGGCGATGGCCGATACCTTTCGGAAGGCGCTTATGGCGGAGGGGGATCGGCCTCTCCCCTCCGCATGGCCGGGATCGTCGCGCGACAGGCGGGGGAGGGCATGACCGGCATACGCTTTCCCCGCTGCTCTCCGATCTTCCGCGTGTTCGATGAGGCGAAGGCGCGGGAGTTCTACTGCGACTTTCTTGGCTTCCGCGTCTTGTTCGAGCACCGCTTTGCCCCCGGGACGCCGCTTTACATGGGAGTGGAGCGCGGGGGCTTCGAATTGCATCTGTCCGAACACCATGGCGACGCGACCCCCGGATCAACCGCTTTCGTGGAAACCGAGGGCATCCGGGCCTTTCACCGCGACCTGCTCAACAAGCAATATCGCTTCAACCGGCCCGGACTGGAGGAAGCCCCCTGGGGGCTTCTGCTTGAGGTGGTCGATGCGTTCGGCAACCGGATCAGGTTCTGCGAGCGGGCATGAAAAAGGGGCGCATCGACGACGCGCCCCCGGGACCATGACCGCTGCGGATCAGCGGTTGATATCGACATCCTTGGTTTCCTTGCCGGCCACCAAAGCGATGAGCGTCAGCACCCCCATGACCGACAGATAGACGCCGACCCAGAACGGGCTGCCGCCGCCATAGCTCCAGAGCGCCACGGCAATGAACGGGGCGACGGCGGCGCCGAGGATGGAGGAGACGTTGTAGGAGATGCCCGAGCCGGTATAGCGGACATTGGCCGGGAACAGTTCCGGCAGCAGCGCCCCCATCGGCCCGAAGGTCATCCCCATCAGCGAGAAGCCGAGGATAAGCCACGCCACTACGCCAAAGGTCCCCGCGGACAGCATCGGCACCCAGATGAGACCGAAGGCGATAATCCCCAGCGTCACCCAGATCAGCGTCTTGCGGCGCCCGAGCTTGTCGGCCAGCGGGCCGGAAACCATGGTGAAGATACCGAAGAACACCACGCCCAGAATCATCATCAGCACGAAGGTGCGGTAATCGTAACCCAGACCGGGCAGCGCCGCGGAGGAAGCCGCGCGCCCGTAGGACAGGGAGAAGGTGGTCATCAGATAGAACAGCACGTAGGTCGCCAGCATGTAGAACGTGCCGAGGATCAGTTCGCGCGAATGGAGCTTGAACGCGGCGGCCAGCGGAACTTTCTGGACCTTGCCCTTCTGCACCGTCTTGGTGAACGCTTCCGACTCCACCAGATGCAGCCGGACGTAGAGGCCGACGATCACCATGATGGCGGAGAACAGGAACGGGATGCGCCAGCCCCAGCTCAGGAAGGCTTCGGAGGGGCGCGACGGATCATCCGAGGGCATGACAGCCGCGATGATCAGGAACAGGCCGTTCGCGATGATGAAGCCGAGCGGCGCGCCAAGCTGCGGGAAGGTGCCGAACAGGGCGCGTTTGCCCTCCGGCGCGTTTTCCGTCGCGACAAGCGCTGCACCGGACCATTCGCCGCCGATGGCAAAACCCTGCGCCAGCCGCAGGATGACAAGGAGCAGCGGCGCCAGCCAACCCACCATGTGGTAGGTCGGCAGCAGGCCGATCAGGAAGGTCGCGATCCCCATGGTCAGCAGCGCGCCGACCAGCGTGAGCTTGCGCCCCTTCTTGTCTCCGAGGTGGCCGAAATAGATCGCGCCCAGCGGACGGGCGATCATCGCGGCCCCGAAGATGGCAAAGGAGGCGAGGAGCGCCGTCGTATCGTTGCCGGCGGGGAAGAACAGGTGCGGGAAGACCAGCACGGCCGCCGTGGCATAGACGTAGAAGTCGTAGAATTCGACGGTCGTTCCGACGAGACTGGCCAGAATGACGTTGGTTCTTGAATTGACGGGTGCGGCGGGCTCCGCGGCCGCCTGGGAGGTGGTGGACATGTTATTGCTTTCTGTGGCTGGCTCCGCGACGCAAGGGGGCTCTTTCCTGCCGGGTCGGGGAATTTTCCGTCGCGTGGGTTAACAGCCCTCTTGCCTGCCCACAAGATGTGCTCTGTCCGGCTGCGCCTGATGGCCATGAAAAAGCCCCGACGTTTCCGCCGGGGCTTTTTTGCCTGATGTGAGGTGCCGGCTCAGCCGATCGCGGCAGCCTTCACCTCGTCATCGATATAGGGAACGTACTGGGCAAAGTTCGCCGCAAACATCTCCACGAGTTTCTTTGCCTGCGCATCGTAGGCAGCCGGATCGGCCCAGGTTGAGCGCGGGTCCAGCAGCTTTGCATCCACATGCGGCACGGAAACCGGAACATCGAAGCCGAAGTTCGGATCCTTGCGGAAACTGCCGCCATTCAGGGAGCCGTCAAGCGCGGCGGCGAGCAGCGCCCGCGTCGCCTTGATCGGCATCCGCTTGCCCGTGCCATAGGCGCCGCCCGTCCAGCCGGTGTTGACCAGCCAGCAGGTCGCGCCCTGACTGTTGATCTTCTCCTGCAGGAGCTTGCCATAGACTTCCGGCCGCCGCGGCATGAAGGGTGCGCCGAAACAGGTGGAGAAGGTCGGCTGCGGTTCGGTCACACCTTGTTCGGTGCCGGCGACCTTGGAGGTGAAGCCGGAAAGGAAGTGATACATCGCCTGCGCCGGCGTAAGGCGCGCGATGGGCGGCAGCACGCCGAACGCATCGCAGGTCAGCATGATGACGTTCTTCGGATGCCCGCCCAGACCGGAGTCCGACGCGTTGGAGATGTAGTCCAGCGGATAGGCCGCCCGCATGTTCGCGGTCAGGCTGTCATCCTCGAAATCCAGCGCCTTGGTGTAGGGCTCGAACACCATGTTCTCGATCACGGTCGCGAACTTGGAGGTGGTCGCGTAGATTTCCGGCTCGGCTTCGGGCGAGAGGCTGATCGTCTTGGCGTAGCAGCCGCCTTCGAAGTTGAAGGTGCCGTTCTCCGACCAGCCATGCTCGTCATCGCCGATGAGGACGCGGGACGGATCGGCGGAAAGCGTCGTCTTGCCGGTGCCGGACAGGCCGAAGAAGATCGCCGTATCCGCGATGTTGCCGGGCGCGTGGTTGGCCGAGCAGTGCATCGGCATGACGCCCTTTTCGGGAAGGATGTAGTTCAGCAGCGTGAAGACGGACTTCTTGTTCTCACCCGCATAGGCGGTGTTGCCGATCAGGATCAGCTTTTTGTCGAAGTTGAGCGCGATCACGGTCTCGGTCCGGCAGCCGTGCTTCTTGGGGTCGGCCTTGAAGGTCGGGCAGTTGATGATCGTCCATTCCGGCTGGAACGAGTCCAGTTCCTGCCGCTCCGGCCGCCGCAGGAGATGCCGGATGAACAGCCCGTGCCAGGCCAGCTCCGTCACCAGCCGCACATCCAGCCGATGGGCGGGATCGGCACCGCCGAACAGGTCCTGCACGAAGTAATCACGCCCCTTCATGTGCGCGATCATGTCTTCATACAGCCGGTCGAAGGCCTCCGGCGCCATCGGCGCGTTGTTCTCCCACCAGATCTTGTCTTCGACCGAAGGGGTCCGGACGACGTGCTTGTCCTTGGGCGAGCGGCCGGTGTGGCTGCCGGTGTCGACCAGAAGCGACCCACCCTTGCCAAGCGTACCCTCGTTCCGCTTCAGCGCCTCTTCGACCAGCGCGGGCTCAAGGAGGTTGTAATAGACGTTCCCCAGCCCGGCCAGGCCCTGATCCTCAAGGCGGCAGGCGGGGTTCACGTGTCCAATTGTCATAGTCAAGCTCCGATGCCCCCAGATTAGGCGATGAAAATAACTCTCCGTCGCGGGCGGTGCGATGGCGGCGGAAGTGGGTGACACATCAATCTTACAGAACGGATTTCGGAATGAATAGGACGCTTTCAACGGGTTAGCGCTAGCACGAAAAGGTTAGCGCCATCATTGGCGGTAAATTGCGGCGTGCACAGGATGTTAGGGGTTTGTTCCCTTTTTGCCCCTACATTGCGGGGGATGAAGGCGATTCGGGAGACGGGGTGATGGCGGCAGCAGGGGAGCGTATCGCACTCGTGGACGATGATCGTCACATGCTCATTTCGCTCGGACGGTTGCTGGAGCGGGACGGGTTCGTGGTGGAGCGGTATGCAGACGGAAGGGTGGCGCTCGCGGCCTTCGGGCGGCAGCCGCCCGACTTGGCGGTCATGGACATCGGGATGCCGCGGATAGACGGGCTGTGCCTGCTCCGGCGGGTGCGGCGGCGCAGCCGTCTTCCGGTTATCTTCCTCACCGGTTGCGATGGAGAGGCAGCCGAGGCGGATGCGCTCCGCCTTGGCGCCGACGACTTCCTGCGCAAGCCCGTCTCCCCGCCGCTTCTGTCGCTGCGCATACGTGCCGTGCTGCGCCGCCATGTGCCGGAGGGCGATATGCTGGTGAGAGGCGGCCTTGACCTTGACCGCGCCACCCGTCTCGCGCGGTGGAATGGCGCGCCGGTTCCCCTGACGACCCGTGAGTTCGCGATTCTGGACCGTCTCGCCAGCCATCCGGGCCATCTTCGAACGCGCGAGGAACTGCTCGACACTTCTGGGGCGGGTGGGGCAGAGCGGGCCATCGACAGCCATATCAAGCGGATACGCCAAAAATTCCGTGCCGTTGACCCGGCCTTTGCCGCGATACGCACGCTCTATGGCGAGGGATACCGGTTCAGCTCTGGTTGACAAGGCTGTCAAAAGGTCAGGTTACCCATCGGCTCGCGCTGGTGATACACTACCGGTGAGAGCCGTGGCCGCGAGAGGTGCGCATTGGGGGCAGAGGGACGACAACCGGCGGTGACAGCCGGGGAGGGCGTATTGGTTCACGGCAGCACGGTGTCCGTCGCCGGACGTGGGCTACTGATCCTTGGCCGGTCGGGGAGCGGAAAATCGGGCCTCGTTCTTCAGTTGATGGCGTTCGGAGCGGAGCTCGTGGCCGATGACCGGACCAGGGTCGTCCGGCGGGGCGATGCGGTGATGGCGACGTCGCCCGACACGATCCACGGTCGTGTGGAGGCGCGGGGCGTGGGCATCCTCGCCGCGGCTGCCGGGCAGGCTGTTCCGCTGGCGCTGGTGGCTGACCTCGACCGCACGGAAAAGGCACGACTGCCCGAGCAGCGCAGCCATGATGTCCTTGGTGTCGCACTCCCCTTGCTATTCAGGGTCGACGCTCCCCATTTTCCCGCAGCGCTGCTGCAATGGCTCAAGGCGGGACGAATCGCATGACGGGCGATGGAACGCGACAAGATGATCCTCCCGGCGAGAGCCGGATTGTCCTGGTGACCGGAGCTTCCGGGGCCGGGCGGTCCAGTTCGCTCGCCGCGCTGGAGGATCTGGGCTACGAGACGATCGACAACCTGCCGCTCCGCATGGTGCCGAAACTGCTGGAAGGCGGCGCGCTCGTCCATCCGCTCGCCCTGGGTATCGATGTGCGAAACCGTGATTTTTCCACCGATGCGACTCTGGAACTCATCGATGTCATGACCGCGCTGCCGGAGATTGACGTCGATCTGCTCTATCTGGACTGTGCGGTGGACGTTCTGGTGCGGCGTTATTCCGAAACGCGCCGCCGCCATCCGCTCGCGCCTGCGGAGCAACCCGCGCTGGGTATTCAGCGGGAGCTGGAGCTTCTCGCCCCGATTCGGGAGCGCGCGGACGTCCTTGTCGATACATCAGAAATGACGCCGCATGATCTACGGGAAGAAATCTCGCGCTGGTTCGCGCTTGAGCGCGGGGGGGCACTGGCCGTTTCCGTTCATTCCTTCTCTTATAAACGAGGTTTGCCGCGTGGCGTGGACATGGTGTTCGACTGTCGCTTCCTGCGCAATCCGCACTGGAATCCCCTGTTGCGCCAGAAGGATGGCCGCGATCCCGCCGTTGCCAACTATGTGGAGGCGGATCCGCGGTTCGATCCCTTTTTCGTGAAGGCGAGGGATCTCCTGATAAGCCTGCTTCCCGCTTATGTTGAGGAAGGCAAGACGCATCTGGCAGTGGCCTTCGGTTGCACAGGAGGACAGCACAGGTCGGTTGCAACTGCAGAAAAAATGGCCAAGACGCTTGCGGAAGCGGGCTGGCCGGTGTCAAAAAGACATAGGGAACTGGAGCGCAGAGGGTCCGTTGCCCCTGCAGCATTCGAGACACTAGGGCGTGAGGTAACTGGGGCGTGATCGGTATCGTGATCGTCGCGCATGGAGGCCTTGCCCGGGAGTACCTGGCAGCCGTCGAGCATGTGGTCGGCAAGCAGGACGGAATCCGGGCGATCTCCATCGAGGAAGACCATAATCGCGCGGCGAAGCAGGAAGAAATCTTCGGCGCCGCTGATGCGGTGGACACCGGAGATGGCGTTGTCGTGGTGACCGACATGTTCGGAGGTTCGCCCTCCAACCTGTCGCTTCGCGCCTGCACGCAGGGGGGGCGCCGTATTCTTTACGGTGCGAATCTGCCCATGCTCATCAAGCTGGCGAAATCGCGGAACCTCACGGTTCAGGAAGCGGTCGAGGTCGCGATGGATGCGGGGCGGAAATATATCAACAGCATCGACCTTTGCGCACCGCGAGCCGCTTCGTGACGGGTTTCGCGCGGGAATTGCGGATCGTGAACGAGAAGGGCCTTCATGCCCGCGCCTCGGCCAAATTCGTCGAGGTTGTTGAAGGTCATGACGCGGAGGCCGCCGTATCCAAGGACGGCATGACCGTTTCTGGCGATTCGATCATGGGTCTGCTCATGCTCGCCGCATCACGGGGCACCACGATCCATGTCGAAACGAAGGGCACGGAGGCAGAGAAGCTCGCCGACGCGCTTGAGACACTTGTCTCCGGGCGCTTCGGCGAGGAGTTCTGATCAGCGCGTGGGAACCGGCTTTTCACCCCGGTAGTCATAGAACCCGCGCTTCGCCTTCCGCCCCAGCCAGCCAGCCTCGACGTATTTGGTCAGCAGCGGGCAGGGCCGATATTTCGTGTCGCCGAAGCCTTCATGCAGCACGTTCATGATCGCAAGGCAGGTGTCCAGACCGATGAAATCCGCCAGTTCAAGCGGACCCATGGGGTGATTCGCCCCGAGCTTCATGGATTCGTCGATGGAGGTCACCGACCCCACGCCCTCATAGAGCGTATAGACCGCCTCGTTGATCATCGGCACCAGGATGCGGTTCACGATGAAGGCCGGGAAATCCTGCGCCACGGCCGCCGTCTTGCCGAGCGATTCCACGATGGCCAGCATCGTTTCGAAGGTCTCGTCATCGGTCGCGATCCCGCGGATCAGCTCTACGAGCTGCATGACCGGAACGGGATTCATGAAGTGCAGCCCCATGAACTTCTCCGGCCGGTCGGTGCGCGAGGCGAGACGGGTGATGGAGATCGACGAGGTATTCGTCGTCAGGATCGTATGCGGCCTGAGATGCGGCACCAGATCCTCGAAGATCTTCTGCTTGATCGCCTCCCGCTCCGTCGCCGCTTCGATCACCAGATCGGTCGGGCCGAGATCGGGGAGGGACGTCGTGGTGCTGATGCGGGCGAAGGCAGTCTCACGCTCTTCGGCCGTGATTTTCTCGCGCTGAACCTGCCGGTCGAGGTTCTTGGCGATCACGCCCTTCGCCCGCTCCAGCGCCTCCGCCGAAATGTCGTTCAGCACCACATCGTAGCCCGACAGGGCAAACACATGCGCGATGCCGTTGCCCATCTGCCCGGCGCCGATCACGCCCACCGTTCTGACTTGCATGTCATCCTCCGTCTTTGCGCAGACCTTAGGGCGCGCGCCGCGCCGCGGCAACAGAGGGCGGTGCAAAAGAAAGCGGGGCCCGAAGGCCCCGCCATGTCGTTGATGCTGCCGAAAGGCTCAGAGCTTTTCGGTCAGTTCGGGCAGAAGCGTGAAGAGATCGCCGACGAGGCCGTAATCCGCCACCTGGAAGATCGGGGCTTCCTCGTCCTTGTTGATGGCCACGATGACGCGGCTGTCCTTCATCCCGGCGAGGTGCTGGATCGCCCCCGAGATGCCGACCGCGACATAGAGGTCCGGCGCCACGACCTTACCGGTCTGGCCCACCTGCCAGTCGTTCGGGGCAAAGCCCGAATCGACGGCCGCACGGGACGCGCCCACCGCAGCGCCGAGCTTGTCGGCCAGCTTCTCGATGACGGCGAAGTTCTCTTGGCTGCCGACGCCACGCCCGCCCGAGACCACGATCTTGGCCGAGGTGAGTTCGGGACGGTCGGAGGCTGCGACCTTGTCCTCCACCCAGGAGGACAGGGCCGGGTCAGCCGCCGCCGTTGCCGATTCGACCGATGCCGAACCGCCTTCGCCCGCCGCCTGGAAGTTGGCGGTGCGGACGGTCAGCACCTTCTTCGGGTCGGAGGACTGCACCGTCTGGATCGCGTTGCCGGCATAGACCGGGCGCTCGAAGGTGGAGCCGTCCACCACGCCGGAGACGTCGGAGATCACCATCACGTCGAGCAGGGCGGCCACGCGCGGCATCACGTTCTTGGCCGATGCGGTCGAGGGCGCGACGATCTGCTCGTAATCCCCCGCGAGGCTGACCACGAGATCGGCCAGAGGCTCAGCCAGACCATGCCCGTAGAGCGGGGCATCGGCGACGAGCACCTTGGCCACGCCATCCAGTTTCGCAGCCGCTTCACCCGCGCCGGAGACGCCTTCGCCCGCGACGAGGACCGTCACCGGGCCGAGCGACTTCACCGCCGACAGGGCCTTCGCCGTCGCATCGACCGCGAGATCGGCACCCGTCACTTCCGCAACAAGAAGCACAGCCATCAGAGCACCCCCGCTTCGTTCTTCAGTTTGGAGATCAGCTCATCAACCGAGCCGACCTTCACCCCGGCCTTGCGGCCCGCCGGTTCCACGGTCTTGACGATCTTCAGCCGCGGCGTGACATCGACGCCGTAGTCGGCGGCGGTCTTTTCCTCGAGCGGTTTCTTCTTCGCCTTCATGATGTTCGGCAGCGAGGCATAGCGCGGTTCGTTCAGCCGCAGGTCCGCCGTCACGACGGCGGGCAGCTTCACCTTCACCGTCTGTAGGCCGCCATCCACCTCGCGGGTCACGACGGCGGAATCGCCCTCGATCACCACTTCGGAGGCGAATGTCGCCTGCGCCCAGCCGAGGAGCGCCGCCAGCATCTGGCCGGTGGCGTTCATGTCGTTGTCGATCGCCTGCTTGCCGGTGATGACAAGGCCCGGTTGCTCCGCGTCGATGACGGCCTTGAGGATCTTGGCAACGGCGAGCGGCTCGATGTCGGTGGTGACATCCGGTGCGGCTTCGACGAGAATCGCCCGGTCAGCCCCCATGGCGAGCGCGGTGCGCAGCGTCTCCTGCGCCTGCTTCACGCCGATGGAAACCACGACCACTTCTTCGGCCGCGCCTTTTTCCTTCAGGCGAATCGCTTCTTCGACCGCGATTTCGTCGAACGGGTTCATCGACATCTTGACGTTCGCAAGGTCAACGCCCGAACCGTCCGCCTTCACGCGAACCTTGACGTTGTAGTCGATCACCCGCTTCACAGGCACCAATATCTTCATGGGCAACTCCCCTCCGTGCGCCCGTTCAGAGGCGCGGTTCATGCTCTCCAACGGCTTGTTAGCGAGTTGGATCGGCACAGGACAGGGAAAATTCGCACTTCGCGCTGCTTCGCAGCGTCAACGGTTCGCGCCGGGAACCCAGAGCACATCGGCCGCGCCGTTGTCGTTGGCGACGCGCGACGCCACGAAGAACCAGTCGGACAGGCGGTTGAGGTAGCGCACCGCCGCCTCTGTCACATCGCCTTCGGCGGCAAGGGCGACGGCCAGACGTTCCGCGCGCCGGCACACGGTGCGACAAAGATGCAGATGCGCAGCAAGGGCGCTTCCCCCCGGCAGCACGAAGGACCGGAGGGGAGACAGTGCGGCATTCATCGCGTCGATCTCCGCCTCCAGCCGGTCCACCTGGGCGGGAACCATGCGGAGGGGGGTGTATTTCGCCTCATGATCCCGGTCCACGCCCGGACGCGACAGGTCCGCCCCCAGATCGAACAGGTCGTTCTGGATGAGGCCTAGGCGCGCATGCATCTCCCCTTCCGCATGCAGCCGCGCGAGACCGACCGTCGCGTTGGTTTCATCCACCGTGCCGTAGGCTTCCACCCGCAGGCTGTCCTTGCGGACGCGCTCGCCGTTGGAAAGCGCGGTTTCTCCGCCATCGCCGGTGCGGGTGTAGATGCGGTTGAGCACGACCATCACATTCTCCGCAGGTAAACGAAGACCAAGATCAGGATCACAGCCACAGCCTGCGCGATGATGCGGTAGCGCATGATCCGGTTGGCATGGCGGCGGTTGAACTCGCCCCCGCGGGCAAAACCGCCCACTCCGATCATCAGGATGATAAGCACGGCGAAACAGGCGATCGCCACGATGAGGAACAAGGGGTCGTGGAGCATGCTGTCTCCGATGCTGGCTCTGGGTCTGCCGCGATTCTCGATCGGGCGATCCGGGGTCTGGCGCGCGAAGGCCGCGTGTTGCGGACCTCCCGTGTTTTTCTCCGTCTTACGCCCCCCCGCGGCGCAAGGCCACCCTTACTGCCGCCGGAGCAGCGCATCCATCGCCCGATCCGGCAGCAGCCGTTTGAGCGTCACCCCCAGCAGCGCGGGCGTGGTGACCGTGTAGCGGAGGCGGGGGCTGCGGCTTTCCAGCGCGCGGAGGATGACGCGGGTCACGGCCGAGGGGGGCAGTTCCCAGCGATCCTTCTCGGGCGTGCCGTAGAGCCGCTCCAGAAGGCTCGTGCGATATTGCTCCCGGCGCGCGGAGGCTTCCCAGTCGATCCAGCGCTCGAAATGGAGCTTGGCATTGACGCGGAACTGCGTGGCGATGGGGCCCGGCTCGACGAGGCTCACCCGGATCGGCGTGTCGGAGAGTTCGAGGCGCAGCGTATCCGTCAGCCCCTCCAGCGCGAACTTGCTGGCGACATAGGCGCCCCGCCACGGAGCGGGCACCACTCCAAGGATGGAGGAGACGGTGACGATCCGCCCATGCCCCTGCCGCCGCATCGCCGGGATCACCTGCCGGGTCAGGTCATGCGTACCGATGAGGTTGACCTCCATCACCTCGCGGAGCGCGCCGCGCGGCAGATCCTCCACTGCGCCGGGACAGGCGAAGGCGCCGTTGTTCAGGAGGGCATCCAGCCCGCCGCCGGTGCGCGCCAGCACCTCCGAGACCGCGTGTGCGACGCTGTCCTCGCTCGCCAGGTCGAGCGGTAGGCTCTCCAGCCCCTCCGCTTCAAGACGCGCGCAATCCTCCGCCTTGCGGCAGGTGGCGAACACCCGCCAACCCAGGGTGTGGAGCCGGCGCGCGGCATCAAGGCCGATGCCGGACGAGCAGCCGGTGATGAGGATGGAGCGGGTCATGCGTTTCCTTGTGCGGTGGGCGAAGGCGGCGAACTTGCACATCCGCGTGACGAAGGTCCAGTTCCCGCGCGATCCTTCCACGGCACGGCACGGCACGGCACGGCACGGCACGGCACGGCACGGCCCACGGCTCGACCGGCGCCCCGGTGAAAGCCGCTGCCGCCACACTTCCCGCTGGACCGTGCCCGCCTGCTCAAGCTAGATCGGGCCATGACCGACGCCTCCGACAATATCGAACACGGGCTGCCCACCAGTTCGGAACCGCTCCGCCGTGCCATTGGCGAGCGTTACCTGACCTATGCGCTGTCCACGATCATGAATCGCGCCCTTCCCGATGCGCGGGACGGGCTGAAGCCGGTGCACCGGCGGATCCTCTATGCCATGCGGGAATTGCGGCTGTCCTCTTCCGGGGGCTTCCGCAAATCGGCGAAGATCTCCGGCGACGTGATGGGGAACTATCACCCGCATGGCGATACCGCGATCTATGACGCGATGGCGCGGCTCGCGCAGGATTTCGCGGTCCGCTATCCGCTGGTGGACGGGCAGGGGAACTTCGGCAATATCGACGGGGACAACCCCGCCGCCTCCCGCTACACCGAAGCCAGGCTGACCCCCGCCGCCGAGGCGTTGATGGAGGGGCTGGCGGAGAACGCCGTCGATTTCCGCCCGAACTACGATGGCACGCTGGAGGAGCCGGTGGTGTTCCCGGCTGCCTTCCCGAACCTGCTGGCCAACGGGGCGTCCGGCATCGCGGTCGGGATGGCGACCAATGTGCCGCCCCATAACCTCGGCGAGCTGGTTGCCGCGTGCCGCGCGCTGATCGCCACGCCCACGATCACCGACGAATCGCTGGTGGCGCTGGTCCCCGGCCCCGATTTCCCGACGGGGGGCGTGATCGTGGAGCCGCGCGATTCCATCGTGGAGGCCTACCGGACGGGGCGCGGCTCCTTCCGGCTCAGGTCGCGATGGGAGACGGAAGATCTGGGGCGCGGCACCTGGCAGATCGTGGTGACCGAGATCCCCTATCAGGTGCAGAAATCCCGCCTGATCGAGCGGCTGGCCGAACTCATCCAGCTGAAGAAGGTGCCGATCCTCGCCGATGTGCGCGACGAGAGCGCGGAGGACGTGCGCATCGTTCTGGAGCCGCGGTCCAAGAACGTCGATGCGGAAATGCTGATGGCCCAGCTCTACCGCAATTCCGATCTGGAGATCCGCTTCTCGCTCAACATGAACGTGCTGATCGACGGGCGCACGCCCAAGGTCTGCTCGCTGAAGGAGGTGCTGCGCGCCTTCCTCGACCATCGGCGCGAGGTGCTGATCCGCCGGTCCTCGCATCGGATGGAGAAGATCGATCACCGGCTGGAGGTGCTGGCCGGGCTGCTCGTCGCTTATCTGAACCTGGACCGGGTGATCGACATCATCCGCTACGACGACGATCCGAAGCGCGCGCTGATGGCGGAGGACTGGTCCCGCGCCCATGTCCGCGCCATGTCGGAGAAGGACTACCGCCCGCCCGTGCCGGGGCAGGGGGAGCTGACCGAGGTTCAGGTCGAGGCGATCCTCAACATGCGCCTCCGCTCTCTCCGCCGACTGGAGGAGATGGACCTGCGGCGGGAGCATGACGCGCTGACGAAGGAGCGGGAGGCGCTGGAGGCGCTGCTCGGCTCCGAGGCACGGCAGTGGAAGCAGATCGGCAAGGAACTGGCAGAGGTGGACCGTCAGTTCGGCAAGTCCGCTCCCGGCGGGGCGCGCCGCTCGACCTTCGCGGAAGCCGGTCAGATCGAGGATGTGTCCTATGAGGCGATGATCGAGCGCGAGCCGATCACCGTGGTCTGCTCGCGCATGGGCTGGATCCGCGCGCTGAAAGGTCATGCCGCGCCGGGAACGGAGATGAAGTTCAAGGACGGCGACGGGCCGGGCTACCTCTTCCACGCGGAGACGACGGACCGGATCCTGCTCCTTGGCTCCAACGGCCGGGTCTATACGCTCATCGGCGCCAACCTGCCCGGCGGGCGGGGCATGGGGGAACCGGTGCGCCTGATGGTGGACCTGCCGAACGAGGCGGAGATCGTGGCGCTGTTCGTGCATCGTCCGGGCGCGCGCTATATCGTCGCATCCGATGCCGGTGACGGCTTCGTCGTGGTGGGGGACGATGCGCTGGCCCAGACCCGCGCCGGCAAGGTGCTGCTGAACCTGTCGGGAGAGGCGAAGGCGAAAATCTGCGAGCCCGTCTCCGGCGATCATGTCGCCGTGGTGGGCGACAACCGCAAGCTGCTGGTCTTCCCGCTGACAGAGCTGCCGGAAATGGGCCGCGGCAAGGGTGTGCGGCTTCAGAAATACAAGGACGGCGGCCTGTCCGACGTGCGGACCTTCACGCTGGCCGACGGGCTGAGCTGGAAGGATCCGGCAGGGCGGACACGGACGGAAACGGACCTGACCGAGTGGCTGGCCGCGCGGGCCTCCACCGGGCGGATGGCGCCGCGTGGCTTCCCGCGGGACAACCGCTTCACCCGTGACTGAGGACGGGCGGATTGCGCGGCGCGGGGCGCTCGGCTATGGCTGGGGCGACCTTGCCGCCAAGCCGCGCTGCGCAAATCCGATGCGGAGACCCTGATGATCCGAGCCTTCCATCGTCTCGCCTTTCCGGCGCTGCTTCTGCTGCTTGCCGCCTGCGGGGGGATCGGCGAGCGGCGTGTCGTGCAAAGCGAACTGCCGCCGATGGGGGAGTTCCGGCTCGGCTACAACATCGTCGTGGCGAAGAATGCGCAGAAGGTACCCATCTCGCGCGAGGTGACGACGGAGCAGCTTGAAACCGCCCTCCGGGACGCCGTGCAGGAGCGGTTCGGCAGCTATGAGGGGCGCAAGCTCTATCATATCGCGATCAATGTGGATGCCTATGCGCTTGGCCCGCCGGGGGTTCCCGTCGTCGCTTCGCCGAAGTCGGTGCTGGTCATCAGCGCCAACGTCTGGGACGACATCCGGCGCAAGAAGATCAACACCGAACCCAAGCAGCTCACCATCTGGGAGAACCTGACGGGCGCGACCTTCGTCGGCTCCGGTCTTACCCAGAATGCGGAAAGCCAGCTCCGCAACCTCGCCCGCAATGCCGCGAAGGAAGTTCAGGACTGGATGCTGGAGCATCCCGAGTGGTTCGAACTCACCCCCGAGGACGAGGTGGCGATGGAGGAGGCGCGGGCCGCCGCCGCCGCGGAAGCCCGCCGGACGGGGGGTCATGCCCGCCCCGCCACCCCGCCCAACCCGTAACCCGGGTGTCGCGCCTGCCCTGGGTCGCAGGGTCATTCTGCAAGTGGTGCTTGATTTCCGGCCCTTGGCCTAATAGGTAGCCCCGCGTGTTTAATCGGGTCCATTCCGGACCCCCGGACATGGGGCGCCTCGACGATGGCAAAGGCAAAGTTTGAA
>NZ_NIPW01000035.1 GCF_002196855.1 Haematobacter genomosp. 1
GGGTGTTTGGGGGCTGCCGGATTATGAGGGTCGGTCTCCGCTTCACTTCAGCCGCATGTTCTCCGAAGTAAACACGAATTGGAGGGAGCGCCATTGCTCATAGCTTTCCGCAGGCAATGGAAGGCCCTTGCTACCGCACCGGAGGATGGCGCGACGCGCGGCCTCGAAAGCCTGCCGCGCCGCGCCTTCCGACCCTCCCTCATACCCGATCATGCGTATTGAGCCGCCTTCGGGAGTGCCGCTCTGCGTCATGTTCACGCCGACAGTCACGATGACCCGTTGTGCCTCCGATGACAGTGAGCCCGCGCTCCAGCAAGATTGCACCGCGACGCGAACTGCATCCTTTTCTCCGCTCGTCAGTGGTCGGCCGGATGATGCAGGAGGCGCCGATTCCGGCGGCAGTGAACTGGAGAGCGCATCCTTATCTTCGGCACCGCGACCGTCCTCCGTGGACTTCGAGCCGAAATCTCCTCGCAGATAACTTAGGGCAAAGACCCCCATGGCCGCGTCGAGCGTCGAAGCCGGAGAGTTGTCCGAAAGGGTCGAGCCGTTCACCCACTCGGCTTTCTCTCCCGTCAATTTGCTGCCCTGGCAGTAAACCTGTCCGACGTGCTTCTCACCATTCAGAAGGAGACGATACCGAAGGACGGGACCGCGTTCGTCCTCCAGCGTCTGGACGGAGGAGAACGGCATGATGTTCACGACCAGACGCGTCGCATTGGCAGCGCTCTGAAGGACACTTAGGCATCCGGCCTCAGACGGGAAATCCTGCCCCTTCGCGGTGATTTCCTCGAACTCTTTCGCAGCATTTTTCGCGGCCTCCGCCGCGACCTCTCCTTGCTCCAGAGCGGCTTGGCCCATCGCAATGGCGGCGCCCGGCGAGATGCCCTGAGCACCAACCGGCGAGGCAAGCATTGCTGTCGCGAGCAATAGGGCTGATCGGCGCATCATTGCTTCGCCCCCAATGCCACGCCCAGCCCGGCCGCAACCTGTCCGCTTTCGAGGAACTGGATGCCTTGAGCTTCGAGGGCCTTGCGGATTGCTTCGACGGTCTCATGCCGACCGGAAACCAGCCCCTTGGCGGCATCCATCCTTTGGATGGTCGGATAGCTGATACCTGATGCTTCGGCCAAGTCAGAAGCCGTCCAGCCGAGCAGGGCGCGGGCGGCGCGGATTTGTTCACCGTTCACTGTTCACCTATAGAAAATCTATCAACCATGATAGAAAGTGTATTGATATGCAGTCTATCTCGATGTATAGATAATCTATCACAAGAGATAGAGCAATCGCCATGACCTACGACCGCTCTGCCATCATGAAAGCCGCCTGGACCATCGTGCGCCGCTTTGCCGGTTCGCGGGAGCCGCTGCGCCAGAAGCTCGCCCGTGCGCTGCGCTACGCCTGGTGGGACGTGAAGCGGTTGCTGCCATCGCTGCAAGTGTCGCGGCGGAACTGGCGCTTATCGCCACCACGGCCCGCCCGTCTGAGGAAGTCCGCGCGGAAATCTTCCTGATCGAATGCAAGGACCGGCTGGAACCCTGCGACTGGCGCCGCCTCGATGCCTTGCGCGCAGAGTTGCGCGCCACTGTCTGACCCGCGCTCCGGCGCCCCCAATCCCTGACCATCGCTCTGGAAAGGAGCCTGACGATGACGAACCCCATTCAGGGGAACGGCCCCGCTGCCGCCCTTCACGAAATCCACGACTGCCTCGCGCTGGCGCTGGACGCAACCGAAAGCCGCCATCCGCTGCCGCAGCCGATCCGGGAGGCCCGGAGCTACATGCGGGCCGCGCTGCGCCAGACGCGCAACCTGATGAACGGCGGTGCGGCATGACCATGCGATAT
>NZ_NIPW01000036.1 GCF_002196855.1 Haematobacter genomosp. 1
GCTGGCAGGGGTGGGGCTCGCGGCAGGGGTGGCGCCGCTGCGCCCGCACGCGCTTTCCACCGGCATGGCCCGCCGCGTGATGCTGGCCGCGGCCCTGGCGCAGGAGGCCGGGCTGATCGTGGCGGACGAGCCGACGGCGGGGCTCGATCCGCACCACCGCGATGTCATTCTCGACCGGCTCCGCGCAGAGGCGGACCGGGGCGCGGGCGTGCTGCTCATCACGCATGATCTCTCCGCGGCCCTTGCCCGGGCGGACAGGGTCGCGGTGCTGGAAGGGGGGACGCTGGCCGGAGTGGAACCGGCGCGGGCCTTTGCGGACGCGGGGGAGGGGCTCTCGCCCGCCGCCCGTCGGCTCTGGCGCGCGCTGCCGGAAAACGGATTTCTGACCGATGCTTGAAGCCCGCGCCCTCACGCTGTTCCATGGCCGGGCGCTGGTGGTCCGTGGCCTGTCGCTCCGCCTGCCGCCGGGGGGTGTGCTGGGCGTCGAAGGCGCCTCGGGCGCGGGCAAGACGACGCTGGGCCGCGCCCTGGCCGGGTTGCACCCCCCGGCCGGGGGGGAGGTGCTGCTGAACGGCCGCGCGCCGCCGCGGGGTGCGGTCCAGTATCTCCACCCGGAGCCGGGACAGGCGATGAACCCCCGCTGGCGGATCGCCCGGATCGTGGCGGAGGCGGGCAGGCCGGACCCCGCCGTGGCCGCGGCGCTCGGCATCCGGTCCGACTGGGCGGACCGCTTCCCGCACGAGTTGTCGGGAGGGGAGTTGCAGCGCGTCTCCCTGCTCCGCGCGCTAACGGCAGAGCCTGCCTATCTGGTGGCCGATGAGATCACCGCGCCGCTCGACCCGGTGGCGCAGGCGCTCATCTGGCGGGCGCTCCTCTCCATCGCCGCCGCACGCGGGATCGGCATCCTCGCCATCAGCCATGACGCGCCCCTGCTGGACCGGATCGCCGGGGAGCGGCTTTGCCTCCCGCCCCCTGCGACACTGAGGACCGGGGGCGTGGCCCACTACTTTCGTCGCTGTCGACAGCTTTTCTCCTGAACGGTTCTATCTGAAGCCCTCGACCAGCAAGGAGATGGCATGACGACGGGCAGCACAGCGAAGCATCACGTGGTCGTGGTCGGCGGCGGTTTCGGGGGCCTTCAGGCGGTGGTCCGCCTCAAGGGCTCTCCGGTCCGCATCACGCTGATCGACCGGCGCAATCATCACCTGTTTCAGCCGCTGCTCTATCAGGTCGCGACGGCGGCGCTCACCACCTCGGAGATCGCCTGGCCCATCCGCCACCTGCTCCGCGAGCGGAACGAGGTGACGACCCTGCTCGCCGATGTGCAGGGCGTGGATACCCGGTTGCGGGAGGTCATGCTCGATGACGGCAGCCGGGTGGGCTACGAGACGCTGATCCTCGCCACCGGGGCACGGCACGCCTATTTCGGCCATGACGAATGGGAGGAGGACGCGCCCGGCCTCAAGACGCTGGAGGATGCGACCACCATCCGGCGACGCTTCCTGCTGGCCTTCGAGCGGGCGGAGCGAGAGGAAGACCCGGCCCGCAGGCGCGCGCTCCTGACCTTTGTGGTGGTGGGTGCGGGGCCGACGGGCGTGGAACTGGCCGGCACCATGGCAGAGGTCGCCCGCAAGACGCTGGAGGGGGAGTTCCGCAGCTTCGATCCCGCCTCCGCCCGTATCGTGCTGATCGAAGGGGGGCCGCGGGTGCTGCCCTCCTTCCCGGAGGATCTGTCGGACTATACCATGCGCGCGCTGGAGAAGCTGGGGGTGGAGGTGGTGCTGGGCCAGCCGGTGACCGCCTGCGACGCGGAGGGCGTGACATTCGGCGACACCCGCCTGCCCGCCGACACGATCATCTGGGCGGCGGGCGTGCGCGCCTCTCCCGCAGGACAGTGGGTCGGCGCGGAGACGGACCGCGCGGGCCGCGCCAAGGTCGGTCCCGACCTGACGGTGGAGGGGCATCCCGAGATATTCGTGATCGGCGACACCGCCGCGGTCACATCGGACGGCAAGCCCGTGCCGGGCATCGCCCCCGCCGCCAAGCAGCAGGGCGGCTACGTGGCCGATGTGATCGCTGCCCGGCTTCGGGGGCAACCGGCGCCGAAGCCGTTCTCCTACCACCACGCAGGCAGCCTCGCCACGATCGGCAAGCGGCAGGCGGTGATCGATTTCGGCAAGTGGAAGCTGAAGGGCGCGCTGGCGTGGTGGATCTGGGGCCTTGCGCATATCTATTTCCTGATCGGGGTCAGGAACCGGCTGAGCGTCGCGTTGAGCTGGCTGTGGATCTATCTGCGCAATCAGCGGGGATCGCGGCTCATCACCCAGGGCACCGCAACGACCACCACCGCAGGAAACCCCGATCAGGAGGAGCGGGAGGCGAAGGAACAGGAAGCCCGCTGAACGGGGCCTCCCCGATCCGGGCCGCCTGTGCGGGACACGGCGTGCGAGAGGCGGCATTCCGTGTCGGGCGCCACCCCGTCAGACGTGTCGGATCCGCCAGCGGAGCAGCAGCGCCACGACGCCCATCAGCACAGCCGCCGTCAGCACCACACCGTCAAACGCCATGTCGAAGGCCGCATGGGCCAGCGATATGACCTGCGCCGCCATGTCTGGCTCCAGTTTTTCGGCGAGGATCAGCGCCTCGTCGATGCCGTCGCGCGCTATCTCGGGAACGCCCGCCGGGACCGTCATCATCCGGGTATAGATCGCCGACATCAGCCCGCCCAGCATCGCCACGCCAAGCGCGCTGCCCAGCTCGAACGACACCTCCTCGATGGAGGCGGCCATGCCCGCGCGATCCTCCGGGGCGGAGAGCATTATGACGCTGGAGGCCCCTGTCATCGCCGCCCCGAGCCCGAAGCCCAGCACCGCCAGCGCGCCCATCCACAGCCAGCCGGACCCGTAGCTCATCGCAAACAGCCCCAGCCCGAGCGCCGAAAGAAGCAGGGAGAGCCAGAGCACCCGCTCCGCGCCAATGCGCGGCAGGGCAAGTCCGGTCAACGGCCCTGCGGCAAAGGAGGCGAGCGGGATCGGCAGGATCATCAGCCCCGCCTGCAACGGAGAGAAACCCCGCACAAGCTGCAGATGCTGGCTATAGACCAGCTCCGCGCCGACCAGCACGGCAGAGGCGACCAGCGCGGCGATCACCCCGGCGGAGAACCGGCGGCTGGTCATCAGGCGAAAGTCGATGAGCGGCTGCGGCCGGGCGAGTTGCTGGCGGACGAAATGGGTGAGAACCAGCGCTCCGAACGCCAGCGTCACGCCCGCGGTCAGCAGGGAGGCGTCGGCCCGCGCGATCTCCTTGATACCGTAAACGACCGCGACGATGCCCAGCATGATCTGCACCGACCCGGCCAGATCCCAAGGCCGCGTGCGGTTTCCGGGCCGCCGGGGCAGCAGCAGCGGGCCCGCCAGCAGCGCGACCGCCACCACCGGAACGTTCAGCAGGAACACCGACCCCCACCAGAAGTGCTCCAGCAACAGCCCGCCCACGACCGGCCCGAGCGCCGCACCGCCGGAGGCGACAGCGGCCCAGATGCCGATGGCGAAGGCGCGCTCCTTCTCGTCGGTGAAGGTGAGCCGGATCAGTGACAGCGTGGCAGGCATCATCAGCGCCGCGCCCACCGCCAGCCCGACCCTCGCCCCGATCAACAGCCCCGGCGTGGGTGAGAACGCGGCCCAGAGGGAGGCCAGCCCGAAGACCGCCAGCCCCGACAGGAACATCCGCCTGTGGGTCACCCGGTCCCCCAGCGTGCCCAGCCCGGGCAGCAGCCCCGCGACGACCAGCGGATAGGCGTTGACGATCCAGAGCTTCTCTGTCGCCGTGGCGCCCAGATCATGGGTAAGGCGGGGCAGGGCCGTGTGCAGCACCGTCATGTCCACCGAGATGAGGAAAAGCGCGCTGGACAGCAGAGCGAGCACCAGCCAGCGGTTGCGGGGCAACATGAGAAAGATCCTTTTGAAGTCGGCCTGAAGTCGGCAGGTCAGCGAGTCGCAGCCCTTGCGGACCGCGCGCCATTTAAATAAATACGTATGTATTGAAATGGAAGGGGTGAAATGGCCGGACGACCACGAACGATAGACCGCGACAAGGTACTGGACGCGGCAGAGGAGATCGTGATGGCGCAAGGCGCCTCCGGCCTGACCTTCGATGCGCTGGCAAAGGCAGCGGGCATCACCAAGGGCGGGTTGCAATATTGTTTCGGCACCAAGGAAAACCTGATCCGCGCGATGATCTCCCGCTGGTCGGAAGTGTTCGAGGGGGAGGTGACGGCCCTTGCCGGGCCGGACCCCGCGCCGGAGGCACTGATCCGCGCCCATCTCCGCGTGACGGAAGTCGATGAAATCGCCGATCATTCCCGCTCCGCCGCGATGATGACGGCGCTGCTCGAACGGCCCGATCAGGTGGCGTCAAGCCGCGACTGGTATGCAGGCCGCCTGGCGGGGCTGGACCTGTCCCGGCCGGAGGACCGCCGCACCGCAGTCGCCTTCCTTGCGGGTGAGGGGGCTTTCCTGCTCAAGACCCTCGGTCTCGTCAGGTTCAGTGCGCAGGAGTGGACGGCGCTGTTCGCGGATATGCAGAAGCTCACCCAAGGGGAGTGATCGCGGTTCCGCCTTCAGGCTGATGAGGAAGGCTTTCAGCTGTCCGCTGGAGCGGAAATCATTCGCAACCAGACGGACTCCGGGCAGAAATCCACACGTTTCGCGATTTCCAGAGCAGAGAGATGCGACTTCAGAGCTTCAGCCGCACGTCAAGGCGGATCGCCTGCCCCCCTCGCATCCATGGGCGGGAGAAACGTCGCTGCTCACCGGGCAGGGCGGCAGTCTGACAAGGAACGGCGGCGCGCGCCTTATGCAAAGCCGACACTCCTCACCTCGCGGAGACACCGCCGTATTGCACCGGGAGTTCCCAGGCCTCCCGGCGCCCGGCCTCGAATGCCGTCAGATCGGCGGGATAATGCAGCCCGTCCCGCGCCCGGATCGCGGCCTCGTCCGCAGCGCGGCGAAAGACAGCGGCCTCCTCCATATCGCTGAGCGCGGCCAGAGCGGCCAGCGCCTTCTGCAGCCGGACGGATACTTCCAGCTCCGCCGCATCGCGCAGGATGGGCCGGAAGGCGTCTTCCACGAAATCCTTGACCCAGGGGCAGGCGACATGCAGCCGCTCCGATCCTTTCTCGTCCGTCCTTTCGGTCTGGAGCAGGACGACGAATACC
The DNA here is from genome assembly GCF_002196855.1 of Haematobacter genomosp. 1. GTDB lineage: Bacteria > Pseudomonadota > Alphaproteobacteria > Rhodobacterales > Rhodobacteraceae > Haematobacter. The sequence goes on from NZ_NIPW01000036.1 coordinate 5,216, forward strand.
CGCTGGATGGCGTTGATGGTCTCGATCACCGTGCCCGGATCGTTGACGGCGGAGGAGAGCGCCCGGCTCGCGATTTCCGACAGCGCGATGAAGCCGAGCCGCGGGTCATCGCCGAAACTCCGGTGACGCTCCACCGTGAACGACCGTCGCAGGCTCTTGACCGCGGCGTCATCCAGCTTGCCCTCTGCGAACAGCACGGGACGGCGGGGATGGATGTAGGTGCCCGCGATGACCGGCAGGTGCAGCGTCAGATCATGCTCCTCCGCCACCTCGATCAACCGGGCCGTGTTGACGCGGACGATGGAGCCAGTCTGATCGACGAAGATCGGCTTTGCCGCCTCCGGCACCGGAACTGCCGGAACGCCGCCGAGACAGGGATTGTACGCATGCTTGCGCGCGACGCGCGTGGCCGCCGTCTCCACCCGGTCGATCACGTCGGACATCCGACCGAAGCTGGTGATATGGGCGATCCAGCCCAGCAGCGTCACCGCGATCAGGATGACGACGCCGATCGTGCCGATGAACAGGATGATCCGGCCCTTCTCATCGTAAAACCCCGTCGAAAGAGCGATGATCCCGACGAGGGAGAAGAGAAAGCTGCCGAGAAATGTGGACAGCGCATTCTGCGCGGTCTGATCCTCTATCAACAGCTGGGTGGAGCGTGGCGTGGCAAGGTTGGTCGCGGAAGAATAGGCCGAAACGACGGCGGTCAGCGAAAATGTCGTCACCGCCAGCATGGAGGACGCGAGGATCTGCAGGATATTGCCCACTGAATCCTGTCCGAGATCGGCATTCAGCTCATCGGGCAGAAACGGCCCGAGGTATTTCGCAGCTATCGCCAGCATGACCGCCAGAATGCTGAACGCCGCCGCCCGAAACCAAATACGCCGCGCCAGCCGCGCGAAAAACAACCGCCAGTCGATCATATGCCTTATCCATGTCCCGGCGCTAAGGTGGTGCGGCTGCGGATGAAGTCCATTGCCGCCGGGAGCTAACCCGCTTTCCTGATCCGGCGGCGCGGAATGTATTACATAATACCAACTATTGTGCATGATGCGGTGTCGCTGGGACGCGATAATGTCATCCCCGAGCAAACCGGAAATGTCACTCGCTGGGGGCGTTGCGCCAAGGGAATTCCCGTGTGAGGTGATGATGAGCAAGCACGAACTTCAGCGGATGCCGCTGCCGTTGCCGATGTCGATGCAGGTGGATGCCGGTGGCCTGACGGTGGATGCGGGGGTCGGAATTTTGGCGTCAGGCTGGCGGTAGATGTTTCGACTTCCAAAGAGACGGCGCAGTGGCGGTTCGACCCCGACCCCGACCCCGCGGTCAACCGGCAAACACTTTGATCCAGATGGCCAAGGCGGGGCTACGCTCTGATGACCGATCCGGGAGTGCTGAACGGATTTCGGCTCTCCCGTGTCCCGCCCCGAACCGTCTCACCGCGAAAACACCGGCTTCACGGCTCTGGCGGCGTTTCAGTCGGAGGCGTCGCGAAAGTCGCCATAAGCCGTCCACCCGCCGTCCACCGGCAGAACGGTTCCCGTGATGGCAGAGGCGGCGGGCGAGGTCAGGAAGACCACCGCGGCCGCCACCTCCTCCGGCAGGATGAGCCGCCCGAGCGGGGTTCTGCGCCGGATCGCCTCCATGTCGATACGTCCGTCTGCCGCGAGTTTGCGGACCAGCGCCGTCTCCACGAACGCGGGTGCGACGGCATTGATCCGCACCCCTCGCCCTGCCCATTCACAGGCGATGCTGCGCGTCATCGCCACGATCCCCGCCTTGGCCGCGCCATAGGCATTTCGCTTGGGCAATCCCGTGATCCCCGCGATGGAGGAGAGGTTGACGATCGCGCCCGTGCGGCGCGCCAGCATGCCCCGCCCGATTTCCCGTGTCATCAGGAAGGCGCCCGTCAGGTTCACATCGACCGAACGGCGGAAGGCGGCGGCCGTCTGCTCCAGCGTGGGCAGATGGCTGTCGGCAATGCCCGCATTGTTGACGAGCACATCCACCGGTCCGATGCTCTCCGCAAGGGCCATGACCTGATCCTCGGCCGTCACGTCGCAGGCGACGCCGCGATGGTCCGGCCCGAGTTCCGCCGCGCGAGCAACCGCTGCATCGCCGTTCAGGTCGGCGATGACGATGTAGTGGCCCGCCTCCGCCAGTGCCCGCGCGATGGCAAAGCCGATGCCGTCTGCCCCGCCTGTCACGACGGCGCGCCGCTTTGCGGCTGCCTGCGCCTCACGCATAGCCGGGCCTCGGCACCAATCCCATCAGGCTCTGCGACAGACCGCCGTCCACCACGATGTCCTGTCCGCTGACATAGGAGGCGCGGCGGGAGGCAAGGAACAGGGCCACATCCGCCATGTCTTCCGGTCCCGCGATCCGGCGGAGCGGCACCATCTCCTCCCGCCGGGATTTCACCCCGGCATCCGCATAGAACGCGGCGGACATGGGCGTCATCACCAGCCCCGGACTCACGGTATTGGAGCGCACGCCCCGCGGCCCCCATTCCTGTGCAAGCTGGCGGGAGAGCATGAGCGTGGCTGCCTTGGAGGGCGAATAGGCCCCGGACTGCGGCTGCGGCTGCGTCCCGGCGATGGAGGCGACATGGACCAGCGCGCCTTCCCCGCGTTGGAGCATTGCGCGACCGAACTCCTGTGCGGCCAGCAGATAGCCCGTGAGGTTGATGCGCAGCATCGCCTCCCAATCCGCGACGGGCAAATGCTCCAGCGCGCCGGGGCGCAGGATGGCCGCGTTGTTGACCAGCACATCCGCCCCGCCGAGTTCCCGCTCGACCTGCCGCGCGGCACCGGCAACGGCCTCCGGGTCGCCCATGTCACAGGCCAGGGCGAGCACACCGCCAAGCTCCGCCGCCGCGCTCTCGGCCGCAGCGCGGTCAATGTCCAGCAGCACGACCCGCGCCCCCTGCCCGGCAAAGGCGGAAACCATCGCCCGCCCGATCCCGCCTGTCGCCCCGGTGACGACGACGACACGGTCCTGCAACCCCAGCCAACTCATCGCCCCGCCTCCGGCGATCGCCGTTGCCCACCACGCTGCTGTTTGCCGTCTGTCATCGCATCCTCCCCCGGATCGGGCGGAAGAATATGCGGGGATGCCGCGCGACCAAATGGACGAACGGCTCTCAATCTTGCACAATTCGCAACGGGGGAAACGGTGTTTCGGGGGGAGCATCATGCCTGACAGGGCAACGACGGTCATACCGCGCTATTATCTTTACGGAGATCAGGGCGCGGATGTCGAAAAGGATTTTCTGCATATCGAGCCCATCCGCGACCGCTCCGGGCCGCATGATTGGACTATTCGACCACATGCCCATCCCGATCACTTCCAGATCCTTCTGCTGACGGCGGGTGGCGGGATGATCCGTGTGGAGGAGAGAAGCCTCGATCTCCTGCCGCCTGCCGTCATCGTCCTGCCGCCCGGCGTCGTGCATGAGATCAGGTTCGAGGAAGGCACGGACGGGCATGTCATCACCGCCGCCCATTCCTTCGTGCAGGCGAGCGCGGTGTCCGACAGGCGGCTGTTCGATGCCGCTCTGCGCGCCGCCGTCTATCCGGTGGAGGGGACCGGCGTCGATCTGGCAGCCTGCAAGGATACCTTCCGCTGGATGCACCGGGAATACATCTGGTCGGCCCCCGGCCGCCATGCGGCGATACAGGCGCTGTTCGCCCGCGCACTGGTCATGGTGCTCAGACTTTCCGTGGCCCATGATGCCGCATGGGCCGGGGCGCCGGGCCATGACCTTCTGGCCCGTTACCGCGCGCTTCTGGAGATGCATTTCCGATCGGAGCGTTCGCTGATCTTCTATGCCGAGGCGCTGGCGGTGACGCCCGCGCGCCTGAATGCAGCCTGCCGGGCGCGAAGCGGGCGGACGGCCTCCGCCCTGCTCTACGAACGGCTGATCATCGAGGCGAAACGCTATCTGGTCTATACGGAAAGCACTGTCGCGCAGGTCGGTCACATGATCGGCTTCGACGATCCGGCCTATTTCAACCGCTTCTTCTCTCAGCGCGTGGGCCTGTCTCCCGGCGCGTTCCGGCTGGCACAGGCGGAGCGGATGACCTAGCAGGCTGCTGAAAAAGCCGGACGCCTGCCCGGACTTGCGTTCAAATCCGGAAAACCGGTCCGGTCACGGGCCCGACCTGCGGTTTCCGCGCGCGCTCCTCGACAATGTGGGGAAGACCTCCGCTCAGGGCCGATCCGGGAGTGCCTTTCCGGCAGCCTCCGAGGCGCAGGTATTCTCCAACCTTTTCTTCCCATCGTCCATTTTCCGCGGCTGTCCGCCGGGTCACTCTGCAGCGGGGAGACAGGGTATTGGCTGCATTTCTGAGCCCGGCCCGCAACATCATTTCACCTTCCGCCATCGTGCGGAGGCATCGGGCAATCGCCCTCCGGTCCCGGGGGGACGACGCGGCCTGACAACGGGGAGGACAGAGAAATGACCATTACCAGACGCACCCTGCTGGGCACCGGAGCTGCGGCGCTGGCGGCGGGGCTTCTGCCCGTCCGCCGCGCCCGGGCGCAGGGCGCGCCGATCCGCATCGGCGTCATCACGGACATGTCGGGTGTCTATCAGGACGTGTCCGGCCCGACGACCGTCGCCTGTGCCCGGCAGGCGGTTGAGGAATTCACCGCCGCCAACCCCTCCATCCCGGTCGAAGTGTTGGTGGCCGATCACCAGAACAAGCCCGACATCGGCCTTTCCATCATCCGGGAATGGTTCGACCGGGGCGGGGTTGACGTCATAACGAACGTCGGCAATTCGGCCGTGGCGCTCGGCGCGATCCCGCAGCTCGAGGAGAAGGACAAGGCCGCCATCATCACCACCGCCGGGTCGTCGGACCTGACGGGCAAGAGCTGCTCCGCACAGCTCGTGCACTGGAGCTGGGACAGCTGGGCGCTGGCGCATTCCACCGCCACATCGACGGTCAACACGGGGGGGACGAAGTGGTTCTTCATCACCGCCGACTATGCCTTCGGCCATGCGGCGGAGGCGGATGCGACCCGTTTCGTAGAGGCGGCGGGCGGCGAAGTGGTGGGTGGCGTCCGCTTCCCCTACGGCTCGACGAGCGACTTCTCCTCCTTCCTGCTGCAGGCGCAAAGCTCCGGCGCGAATACGATCGGGCTGGCCTGCTCCGGCGCGGATCTCATCAACTGCCTGAAACAGGCACAGGAATTCGGCATCCCGCAGTCCGGGGTCAGGATGGCCGCCTTGGTGGGCTTCATTACCGATGTTCTGGGGATGGGGCTGGATGTCGGGCAAGGGCTGTCGCTCACGGAAACCTTCTACTGGGATCTGAACGACCGGACCCGCGCTTTCACCACGCGTGTCAAAGGCAAACTGCCGGAGGGAACCTTCCCCAACATGAGCCAGGCGGGCGATTACGCGGGGGTCATGCACTATCTGAAGGCGGTGAAGGAGATCGGGGTCGAGGCCGCCAAGGCGTCCGGCCGCGCCACGATAGACGCAATGAAAGCCATGCCGACGGATGACGATGCCTTCGGACAAGGCGTGATCCGCGCGGATGGCCGCAAGATCCACCCGGCCTATCTCTTCGAGGTGAAGTCGCCCGCTGCCGTGACCTCCCCGGGCGACGTGTTCACGCTGAAAGCCACGATCCCGGCGGAGGAGGCCTTCCGCCCGATGGCCGAAGGCGGGTGCAAGCTGATACCCGCCTGACCGCTGCTCGGGATCGGCCTGCCGTCCGGTGCAGCAGGCATCGGCGCCCGGTTCCGTTCGGCGGGCAACATACCTCACGGGTCGCGGTCACAGGTGAGAGCACCCGGCCACGACCCGCTCTGTGGGGGTCTGCGGCCGTGATCCTCGCAACCCCGTGGGCCGAACGATCCGCGCTGGTGGCTCCCTGGCAGGCTGCTGAAAAGGCCGGGCAGCTACCCGGGCTTGCGTCTAAAACCGGAAAATCTGTCCGGTCACGCGCCAGAACTTGCGGTTTCCGGGGCGCATCTCAACGGTGTGGGAAAGATTTCCGCCCCGGGGTAGTCATGCAATGCTTTTCAGCAGCCCCTTGGTCTCCCGCAAGCGCTCAATGCCCCCTGCTCCCGGGCGGCGGCTTCCGTCTCCAGCATAGGCCTGTGGACGCAGGGCGCGCCGTGCATCCTGTCATTCCTCAGTCTGAAGGTGTGTTGGAGCTTCATCGTACCGGCGATAGGCAGGGCCGGATTGTCCAACCACGGAACGTGCCTGCTCAGCCTTCGGGCGGAATGGCCCGGCGTGTTGCCATCGCAAGGGTTCTGGGCGTCAAGCCGGGCGTCCTTTCGACGGAGGAACCGCTCGGCATGCCGTCACCCGAGCCAGTTTCCAGACTCGATCTTTACCGCAGTGATATGCTCTGAAATCGAGGTGGATTTCAGACCATCAACGCGCTCAGATGAGGGCGTGGTTGCCGAGGAGAACAGCTCCGGCGCATGTCTCTGGCACACACACTCCGCCCGCACGCACGCAGATACTGGATGGGCTGGCGAACCGGCATGACCCTCGCTTTCCGTCACCCCGAGGGACGCGGTGGAAAAGGAGGTGATGATGCAAGACCCCCTCCCCCGCGGGCGCCGCAGCGCTGGTGGCCGCCAATCCCTCCGCGCCCCGGCTCTTTTCCATGCTATATCCGTCTCGTCAGGGGGAGAGCGGTATGGCGCGACGGGACGAAAAGGGAGCGGCCAGCCCGCTGGTGACAGGCCCCATCGGCACAACGCTCCTGCTCTTTGCGCTGCCCACGCTCGGCTCCTCGGTCCTGCAGTCGGCGAATGGCTCCATCGATGCGGTGTGGGTGGGGCGGCTGCTGGGAGAGGACGCGCTGGCGGCGACCACGAATGGCAACCTTATCATGTTCATGCTGACCGCCTTTGTGTTCGGCTTCGGCATGGCGGCGACGATCCTTGTGGGGCAGTCCTTTGGCCGGGGCGACCTTGACGGCGCGCGACGCGTGGTCGGCACGGCGCTCGGCACATTCGTGCCGCTGGCGGTGCTGGTCTCCATAGCGGGCTGGTTCTTGGCGCCGCGGCTGCTGGAAGTGCTCGGCACGCAGGAACAGATCACGCCGCTCGCCCGCGATTACCTGCGCGTCACGTTTTTCGCGATGCCGGCGATCCTGATGCAGACCATGCTGATGATGGCGCTCCGCGGCAGCGGCGACGCGATCACTCCGCTGGTCTTCATGGCCCTGTCGGTGGTGCTGGACGTGGTGCTGAACCCGGTTTTCATCCTTGGCCTCGGCCCCGCGCCTGCCATGGGGATCGGCGGCTCGGCCATGGCGACGGCGCTGGCAAACTACATCAGCCTGCTGTCCATGCTGGTCTATATCTATGCGCGCGACCTGCCGCTCCGGCTCCGCGGCGCGGAGCTGAGCTACCTCCGGCCCGCGCCCTCCGTGCTGAAGATCATGCTTCGCAAAGGGTTGCCCATCGGCATCCAGATGATCGTCGTCTCCAGTTCCATGCTGACCATGATGACGCTGGTCAACCGTCTGGGCGTGGATACGACGGCCGCCTTCGGCGCGACCCAGCAGCTCTGGACCTATGTGCAGATGCCGGCCATGGCGCTTGGCGCGGCGGTGAGCGCCATGGCCGCGCAGAATATCGGCGCCGGCCGGTGGGACCGTGTCTCCCGCGTGACGCGGGCGGGGGTGTGGTTCAACATCGTGCTGACGGGCGGGCTGGTCGCGGTGCTGGCGCTGGTGGATGACAGGGCGCTTGGCCTGTTCCTCGGGCCGGACAGCCCGGCCATCCCGATCGGCCAGCATATCGGCGCGCTCGCGACCTGGGGGTTCATCGCCTTCGGCGTTTCCATGGTGCTGTTCGGCACGGTTCGCGCGAACGGGCAGGTTGTCTGGCCGCTCATCATCCTGTTCGTGTCGATGTACCCGGTGCGGATCGGCGTGGCGCTTGGCCTGCGAGGGTGGCTGGGCCCCGATGCGCTGTGGCTGAGCTTCCCGGCGGCGATGGTCTCCACCATGCTGATGGCGACGGCGCTCTACCTCCACGGCGGCTGGCGCAAGGAGGCCGACATGCGGGTCGAGGACGACCTTGCCCCGTCGCAGACCGTCATGATCTCGGAGGCCGCCCCGCCCCACAACCCCTCCGCCCCTGATGCCCCGGCAGTTCCCGTCAGGACGACCGGGAGCGCACCTTCCGCCTGATGAAACGGTGGTAGAGAAAGGCCGCGCCCCCCGCCAGCACCAGCACCAGCACCAGATGCTTCACTACATGCAGCCGGCCGAACGCCGCCTCTATCCCCGTGCCGAACCAGTAGCCCAGCGTCACGAAAAGCCAGCCCCAAACAACCGCGGCCAGCGCGTTCAGCACCACGAAATGCGAGGCGGGATAATCGGTTGCGCCGATGGCGATCGGGCTGATCGTGCGCATGCCGTAGATGAAGCGGAAGCCGAAGACGAAAGCGGCGGGGTGGCGGTCGAAGATCGCGCGCGCATGTTGAAACCCGGCGCTGCCGGTGAGTTTCCGCACATGGGCGTTGTCCCGCAGGTAGCGCCCCGCCAGAAACCACGCCTGATCGCCCACAAAGGATCCAAGCGCCGCCGCGGCCACGGCCGGCCAGAAGTCCAGCAGCCCCCGATGCACCGCCGCACCGCCGATCATCGTCACCGTCTCCCCCTCCAGCGCCGCACCGGCAAAGAGCGCGGGCAGGCCGTAGTCGGCGATCAGGCTTTCCATCGTCATCCCGCGTCCCCCTTGTCAGTGGTCCCGTCAGTGGTCCCGTCAGTATACCCCGCGAGTGTCTCCCGTCAGTGTCCCGTAAGCCGGTCCGCCAGCGCGGCGAGGCGGGAAGTCCGCGTGACCCCTGCCCGTGCCTCCTGCCGGTCGGCCTGCCGATAGAGCCCATACATGCCCATGACCCCCAGCCAGCGGAGCGGCTCCGGCTCCCACCGGCGCGTGTCGTGGTCAACCCAGGGCAGCCCCGTCCGTTCCGTGCGCCTGTCGAGCAGCAGGTCCGCCAGCGTCCGCCCCGCGAGATTGGTCGTGGAAACGCCAAGGCCCACATAACCGCCCGCCCGCCCCATGCCGCTCTGTGCGTCGAAGGAGACGGCCGCGCACCAGTCGCGCGGCACGCCCAGCACACCGCACCACGCATGGTCGAGCCGCAGACCCCTTGTCTGCGGGAGCATGTTGCGCAGGATGCGGCGCAGATCGGCGATGGTCGCGGCCTGCGTCTCACCGCGATGATCCAGCGCCGAGCCGAAGCGGTAGGGCACGCCCCGCCCGCCCATGGCGATCCGGTTCCCCGCCGTCCGCTGCGCATAGCAATAGGCGTGGGCATTGTCGGCAAGGAGTTCGTGCTCGCGCCAGCCGATCTCCTCCCACAGGGCATCGGGAAGCGGTTCCGTCACCACCAGCGCGCTGTTGAGCGGCAAGAGATCGCGCCGCCGCCCCGGCAGGCGGGGGGTGAAGCCCTCCGTCGCGATGACGATCCGGCCCGCCGTGATCCGCCCGCGATCCGTGGTGACAACCCCCGGCGCGATGGCTGTCACGGCGGTCTGTTCATGGATGGCGACGCCCCTCCGCTCCACCGCCGCCGCAAGGCCGCGCACGAGCTTCGCGGGCTGCACGCGCGCGACCCCATGGGTCACCAGCGCCCCCTCCGCTCCGGCGACGCGGATGCGGGACCGCGCGGCCTCCGCCCCGATGCGGGAGAAGCGCTCCGTCGGCACCTGCCACGCCCGCGCCTCCGCGAGCGAGGCGTCTAGGCGGGAAAGCTGCGCGGGGTTGCAGGCGAAGGTCAGCAGATCGGTCCGGCGGATGTCCGCGGCAATCCCCTCCGCCTCCGCGACGCGGATCACCTCCTCCACCGTCGCGCGGAGCTGGGCCTCCATCGCGATCACCCCGGGCCGGTCGCGGTAGCGCTCGCGCGACCAGCCGAACTCGCCGGAGCACCAGCCGCCGTTCCGGCCCGAGGCACCGAAGCCCGCGAACTCCTTCTCCACCACCGCGATGGAAAGCCCCGGCTCCGCCGCCTTCAGGTAGTAGGCCGTCCAGAGACCGGTGAACCCCGCGCCGATGATGCAGACATCCACCTGCCGGTCGCCATCAAGCGCCGGTCGTGGGGCGGGTACGCCCCCCGCATCCGCGAACCAGAAGGAAACCTCACCGTTCCGCATGGCACCCGTCCCGCCGGGCAGATACGCCCTGCCGCCCCGGTGCCATCCCGCCCCGGCGCGGGAAGGACCGCCTCCACAGGCCCCCGCGTGCCGTCGCCGGGGGGCTTGGCGGGGGCTTTGCCGCGGGGCTTGCCACCCGTGGGCCGGGATCGCCGGCCGCGAAGGGGTTGGCGCC
>NZ_NIPW01000037.1 GCF_002196855.1 Haematobacter genomosp. 1
CATGGCGGCGCGGCGGCGGAGTGGCTCGACCTGTCCACCGGCATCAACCCGGAGGCCTATCCGCTTCCCGTGCTCCCCTCCGAAATCTGGGCCCGCCTGCCCGACCGGGATGCCGCAGCGGCGCTGGAAGCGGCGGCGCGGACCTTCTGGCACGTGCCGCGGGCAGCGGCGGTGCTGGCGGCGCCGGGAGCCTCCGCGCTGATCGCGCGCCTCCCGCGGCTGCTGCCACCGGGCCGGGTGGAGATACCGGGGCCGACCTACAATGAACATGCCGCCTCCTTTCGGGCGGCGGGCTGGGAGGAGGGACCGGGCGGCGCGCGGGTGCTGGTGCACCCCAACAATCCCGACGGCAGGCTTCATTCCGCGACGGCGGCGGGGGCGGGATCGGGAGCGCTCACCGTGATTGATGAGAGTTTCTGCGACGTGCTGCCCGAGGCGAGCCTCATTGCCCTCTCCGCCCGGCCCGGCACGCTGGTGCTGAAAAGCTTCGGCAAGTTCTGGGGGCTGGCGGGGGTGCGGCTGGGCTTTGCCATCGGCGATCCCGTGCTGATCGCCGGTCTGGGCGAAGCGCTCGGCCCCTGGCCCGTTTCCGGCCCCGCGCTGGCGATCGGGCGCGCGGCGCTGTCCGACGAGGGCTGGGCCGCGCGGACACGCGCGCGGCTTGGCCATGATGCGGCGCGGCTGGACGGCATCCTGACGGCGCGCGGCGCGCGCGTGGCCGGCGGAACGCCGCTGTTCCGGCTCTATGAGGTCGAGGACGCGCGGGCGTGGCAGGAACGTCTGGCCCGCGCCCGCATCTGGAGCCGCATCTTCCCCTACAACGACCGCTGGCTCCGCCTTGGTCTGCCGCCGGGCGATGGCTGGGCGCGGCTGGAGGGGCCGTGGTGATGCAGCCGCTTGCCCTCGCTGCGGCTCTGGCTTTGGACGCGGTGTTCGGCGAGCCGGAACGGCTCTGGTCCCGGGTGCCGCATCCCGCGGTCCTCATGGGCCGCATGATCGACGGAATGGATCGCCGCTTCAACCGGGGAGCGGGGAGACGGGCGAAAGGGGCGGTGGGGATCGGCCTGCTCGTCCTCCTTGCCCTGCTGGCGGGGCGGCTGGTTGCGGCGCTGCCGGGCGGCGGGCTTCTGGAGGTGCTGGCCGCCGCGGTTTTGCTGGCCCAGCGAAGCCTCGCCGATCATGTCGCGGCCGTGGCGACTGGTCTCCGCGCGAGCCTCGCCGAAGGGCGAAGGGCAGTGGCGCGGATCGTCGGGCGGGATACGGCGGCGATGGATGCGCCCGCCGTCGCCCGCGCGGCGATAGAAAGCGCGGCGGAGAATCTTTCGGACGGCGTCGTCGCCCCGGCCTTCTGGTTCCTTGTCGGAGGGTTGCCGGGCATTCTCGTTTACAAGCTCGTCAACACCGCCGACAGCATGATCGGCCACCGCACCCCCCGGCACGAGGACTTCGGCTGGGCAGCGGCGCGGCTGGACGATCTTCTGAACCTCGTCCCCGCGCGGCTGACGGCGCTGCTGATCGCTCTCGCCCACGGGCGGCCCGATACGCGGCGGGTCATCCTGCGGGATGCGCCGCTGCATCGCTCGCCGAATGCAGGCTGGCCGGAGGCGGCGATGGCGGCTGTGCTCGGGATCGCGCTTTCCGGCCCGCGGAGCTATCACGGCGAGCGGCGGGACTTTCCCTATGTCAACGCGGAGGGGCGGCATGACATCGGCGCGGCGGAGATCGACGCGGCGGTGGCCGCGCTCTGGCGGACATGGGCGCTGATGCTGGCGCTGGTGCTTCTGGTCTGGCTCATCAGCTAACAGGTTGCTGAAAAAGGCTTTTGGGGCTGTATTGGAGCGGGAATCATCCGCAATCCGACGAACTTCAGCCAGAAATCCAGACATTTCGGATCATACGGGGGGCGATTTCCAGAGGATTGGCCGGCTGCTGAAAAAGGCTCATAGGCTTGTGTTGAAGCGGAAATCGTTCGCAATCTGACGAAATCCAGCCAGAAATCTATATACTTCCGGGCGTTTTCCGGGCCGATTTTCAGATTTCCGGCACATAGGCATGACGCTTCAGAACTTTTTCAGAAGCCTGTTAGATATGAGACATGTGAACTCTCCCAGCAGCCTGCCAGGGGCCTTGCCCGGATACCGCCCCGCCCTAGCTTCGCGAAAGGAGGAAGCCCCATGCGCACCACCCTGTTCCCTGCCCTGCTGGGCCTTGTCGCCCTCGCGGGCACCGCATCCGCCCAAAGCGTGCCCTGCGGCGGCGACTTCGGACGCTTCATCGCCGGGCTGAAACAGGAAGCGGTCGCGAACGGCCATTCCGCACAGGCCGCCGACCGCTTCTTCGCCAACGTGCGCCGCGACCCGAAAGTGATCGCCGCCGACAATTCGCAAGGTGTCTTCCGCAAGACATTCACCGATTTCTCCCGCGCGCTCATCAGCGGGAACCGGATGGCCAACGGCGTGGCCAACGGCAAGAAATACGCCGGGCTACTCAAGGAGGCGGAGCGGCGCTACGGCGTGCCTCCGGGGGTGATCCTTGCCTTCTGGGGGTTCGAGACCGACTACGGCGCAGTGCAGGGCAACTTCAACACGGCGAATGCGCTCGTCACCCTCGCGCATGACTGCCGCCGTCCCGACCTGTTCCGCCCGCAGGTATTCGCCGCGCTCTCGCTCTACGAAAAAGGGGAATTCGACCCGGCCACCACCACTGGCGCCTGGGCGGGGGAGATCGGGATGATCCAGATGCTGCCCAAGGATATCCTCGAACGCGGGGTGGACGGCGATGGCGACGGGCGGGTCACGATGAAAACCTCCATCCCCGACGCGATCATGTCGGGCGGGCGAATGCTTGCCGATCACGGCTGGCGGCGGGGGGAGCCGTGGCTTCAGGAAGTCACGGTTCCCGACCAGATGGACTGGAGCCTGAGCGGGCTGGACACGCCACGCCCCGCTGCGGACTGGCTGCGCATGGGGGTGAAGCCGCGCGGCGGCAAGATCGCCACCAACCTGAACGCGGCCCTGCTGCTGCCGCAGGGGCGCAAGGGCCCGGCCTTCCTCGCCTATCCCAACTATTACGTGTTCTTCGACTGGAACAAGAGCTTCGTCTATGTGACGACTGCCGCCTATTTCGCCACCCGCCTCTCGGGCGCACCGGCCTTCGATCCCGGCAACCCGGACCCGCCGCTCACCGATGTGCAGATGACCCTGCTTCAGAAAAAGCTCACCGCGCGTGGCCATAATGTGGGCGCGATAGACGGCGTCCTGGGCGCCATGACCCGCAGCGCCGTGCAGAAGGAGCAGGCGCGCCTCGGCCTGCCCGCAGACGCATGGCCCACCCGAACCCTTCTGGACAGGCTCTGACCCATGCCGCAAGCGACCGCTGAAACACTCGCCGATGCCCTGCCCCATGTCCTTGCCGCGCCAAAGGACGATGCGCCGATCCAGACGCTCTGCTTCCGCAAGGGCTTCGGCAAGCGCGACTTCCGCGACAGCCTGACACTCACCGTCGCGGAGGGCATCCCCGGCGAGCGCTGGATGAAGCACCCATGGATGAAGCTGGCGGATGGCAGCCCCGACCCGCGCATACAGATATCCATTCTCGGCGCCCGCGTGGTGGAGGCGGTGATGACGGAGCCGGAGATGCTCCACCCGGGAGACACCATCGTCGCGGATATGGATTTCTCGGAGGAGAACCTGCCCGTCGGCACGCGGCTTCGGATCGGCACGGCCGTCGTGGAAGTGTCCGACCTGTGGAACGACGCCTGCGTGAAGTGGAAAAAACGCTATGGCAAACCGGCCTTCGACTGGGTCCGCGCGCCCGGCCACCCGGAGCTGAGGCTCCGCGGCGTGCTCTGCCGGATCGTGGAGGACGGGGAGGTGACCCTCGCGGATCGTATCCGCAAGATATGACGCCAGCGCCGGAACCCGGCCCGGTCATGAACGTTCCACTGCGTTGAAATGGAGGAGGAAATCATGACCAGAACTTATCTCGTCGCAGCCCTGCTCTGCGTTTCTGTCCTCGCCGCTTGCGGCAATACGCGCGGACAGCGGGTCGCCACCGGCGCGATCGGCGGCGCGGCGGCGGGGCAGGTGATTGCCGACGAACCCATCGCGGGGGCCGCAGTCGGCGGGCTTATCGGCGCGGTCCGCTAAGGCCCTCGCCTGAGTTAACAGGCTGTTGAAAAGTCCTGAAGTGTCATGCCGATGTGCCAGACATCGGAAAATCCGCCCGGAAACATCCGGAAGTATATGGATTTCCGGCTGGATTTCGTCAGATGCCGGATTTCGTCAGATGGAGAGCGATTTCCGCTCCAACACAGGCCAAAAGGCCTTTTTCAGCAGCCTGCTAGGCCACCAGCGCCTCCGCCCGTGTCAGATCGACGGAGACGAGCTGGCTCACCCCCTGCTCCTGCATGGTGACGCCGAACAGCCGGTCCATCCGGGCCATCGTCACCGCGTGATGCGTGATGACGAGAAAGCGGGTACCGGTGCGGCGCGTCATCTCGTCCAGCAGATCGCAGAACCGGCCGACATTGGCATCGTCCAGCGGAGCGTCCACTTCATCGAGCACGCAAATCGGCGCGGGATTGGCGAGGAACACCGCAAAGATCAGCGCCATCGCCGTCAACGTCTGTTCCCCACCTGACAGCAGAGACAGGACGGAGAGCTTCTTGCCCGGCGGCTGGCACATGATCTCCAGCCCGGCCTCCAGCGGATCGTCCGACTCCACCATCACCAGATCCGCCTCTCCCCCACCGAAAAGATGCGTGAAAAGCTGACGGAAGTTGCGGTTGACCTGATCGAATGCCGCCAGCAGCCTTTCGCGCCCCTCCCGGTTCAGCGCGGCGATCCCCGCACGGAGCTTGGTGACGGCGGCATCCAGATCGGCCCGCTCCACGGCCAGCGTCCCCTGCTCCTCGGCCAGCGCGCGGGCATCCTCCTCCGCTCGCAGGTTCACAGCGCCCAAGGCCTCCCGCGCGCGGCGGAGGCGGTGGATCTCCTCCTCCGTCTCGCCCGCGGTCGCCGTGACCTCGCCCAGACTAGCAGCCAGCGCGGCAGGCTCCGTCTCCGCCTCCTCCCGGATGCGGTCGGCAGCCTCCCGGCAGGCAAGCGCGGCGGCATCGGCGCGGGCGACGGCAGCCGCCCGCTCCTCCCGGCTGTCGGAGGCCAGACGCTCCGCTGCCCGCTCCGCCGCCTCCGCCTCCGCCAGCGCGCGTTCCGCCGACTGCAACGCGGGGCGCGCGCGGG
>NZ_NIPW01000004.1 GCF_002196855.1 Haematobacter genomosp. 1
CCACTTGGGGAATGCAGGTTCCTGTGTCGACGACGACGACATTCAGCCTAATATTCCGATCGCTTCCACCTCTGTCTCCTCTCGGCGGATTGCCGCCTTCGTTGTTTGCAATCTTTCGGCTTACGGAACGTCTCTGCGTACGAGCGCGTTTCCTATTCCTGAACGAGGATGATGCAGTGACCGATGAACATACAGAATTTCTTCCGCTTGTAGCGGAGACGGCCACGGTCACGGCCGATCGGCGCATCACCGGCCGCGTGCGGGTCACTACGGAAACGTCGAGTATTGATTCCCTGGTCCCGCTCGATCTCTCCGCGCTGGACGTCGAAGTTACGCGTGTCTCCATCAATCGCGCAATCGACCATATGCCCGATGTGATCGTTGATGACGATCTTACGATCATTCCGGTCGTCGAAGAACGCGTTGTCGTCACGCGGCAGCTTTATCTCAAGGAAGAGATCCACATCCGGCGCACCGAGCGGCGGGAGACCGTGGAGGTGCCCGTCACGACGCGAAAGCAAACGGCCGTCATCGAACGTATTCCTTCGGATGACGCGTGAGCATCCTCAGAACCTATCCTGAAAGGACAGTAGACCATGACTTATAATCCTGACATCGAAGCTAACGGTTCGACTACGATTTCTGCGCTGTTCGACAGTCGCTCAGAGGCGGACATCGCGTCTGCCCGGCTGCGCGAAGCAGGCATCGAAGCATCGCAAATCCAGATCGTCGAGGGTTCGTCCTCGACAGGCACGACGGTCGATCCTGAAGAAAACAAGGGTTTCTTCGAAAAGCTGGGCGACTTCTTCTTTCCGGATGAAGACCGTTACTCTTACGCCGAAGGTCTGTCGCGTGGTGGCTATCTTGTCACCGTGACGGGGCTCACGACCGGCGAGTATGAGATGGCATCGACCATTCTCGATGACGAGGGCACGGTCAACATCAACGAGCGTGAGGAAAGCTGGCGCTCTGAGGGCTGGGGTGGCTATGAAGCAAGTCCCTATGCTGCGACGACGGGAGCAGGCGCCGGCGCGGTTCCAGCGGCGGTGGGCACCGGCAGCCTGGGCGACGATGAGACAATTTCGGTGGTCGAGGAGCGGCTTCGCGTGGGCAAGCGCGACACGAACCGCGGGCATGTACGCGTTCGTGCCTACACTGTCGAAGAGCCGGTAAGCGAAAGCATCGATTTGCGTGAAGAGCGCGTCGAACTTGAACGTCGGCCCGTTGATCGCGCTGTGACCGCCACCGACGCTTTTCAGGACCGTACGATCGAGGCTGAAGAGCATCGCGAGGAAGCCGTTGTCTCGAAAGACGCCCGCGTCGTGGAAGAGATCGGCCTTCGCAAAACCAGCGACACCCACCGGGAAACCATCTCTGACAGCGTCCGGCATACGGAGGTCGAGGTGGAAGATGACCGCACCGATCGCGACCTGCCGCGCAAAGATCGCTGATCGTTAAGAAGAGCATTATAGGGGCAGGAAATCCTGCCCCTTTTTTGCATGAATGGGCGTTGTTGCGTTAATCGGTTGGAGTCCGAACTGACCCTTTCCCGCTTTACGCTCAGCCAACGGCTGTGATGTCGGCTGTGCCGAGTGTGTTGTATCTGTTCATGATGGCGATGCGGATCTGGATTTCTGCGGTCTGCCGATCCGGGTCGCGTGAGGCGATGCGCTCGCCAAATGCCTTGAGGCAATTCATCCGCGCCTCTACCCGACTTCGGACATGGTAACCGACCGAGCGTTTCCAGTTGGCCCGTCCCAGGCGCCTCGTCTCCTGCAGGATGTCGTCTGACGTGCCGGACGAGACCTTGCTCGTCCTCTACGCCAACGGCGATGCCGCCGCTGCGCGTGTGCTGACGTTGCGGCTGACGCCGCGCGTCCTTTCCTTCGCGGCACGCATGCTGGGCGACCGGGCGGAGGCGGAGGATGTCACGCAGGAGGCGATGCTCCGGCTCTGGCGCATCGCCGCCGAGTGGCGGGGAGGGGAGGCGCAAGTCTCCACCTGGCTCTACCGCGTGGCCTCCAACCTCTGCACCGACCGTCTCCGGCGGCGGCGCGGCGTGGCCCTGGACCAGATCGCGGAACCTGAGGACGACCGGCCCGGCGCGGACGAAGGGTTGATGGAGGCCGACAGGGCCCGCGCGCTGGAGGATGCGCTGGCCCTCCTGCCGGAGCGGCAACGGCAGGCGGTGGTGCTGCGCCATCTGGAAGGCCTGTCGAACCCGGAGATCGCTGCGGTGATGGAGATAGGGGTGGAAGCGGTGGAAAGCCTTCTGGCAAGGGGCAAACGTATGCTGGCGGCGCGGCTCGCCGGGCGGCGTGAAGAACTGGGGTATCGACATGGCTGATCGCAATACGGAAACCGGCGGGGACGATTTTCCCGAACTGGATGTCTTCTTCGCGGCAGGCAGGGCGGCGTCTCCCACGCCCGACGGAGAGTTGCTCGCGCGGGTCTTGGCGGATGCGGAGCGCGAGCACAGGGATATCGCCACGGCATCCCGGCCAAGGGCAGAGCCCCCCCCACGGCGCAGGTGGTTCGCCCTGCTGGGCGGATGGCAGGGCGTCACGGGGCTGGCGACGGCGACCGTCGCGGGGCTCTGGCTCGGCATCGCAATGCCGGAAGCCGTGCGCGGCCTCGCTGCACAGGCCCTGCCGGACACCGCCGAGAACACCACCATTGATCTGATGGCCGCGCCCTTTGACATGGCAGCGGCGGAGGAATGAGATGACGACCGAAACCCCGCTCCGCATGAGCCGCACGACACGCCTGGTGCTCGTGGCCTCGCTTGGGCTCAACCTCATCGTCGCGGGCTTTCTGGTGGGGGCCTACCTCTTTCACAGAGGCCCTCCGCCGGGCGGAATCGGCTTTGGACCCTATACCTATGCGCTTGCCCAAGAGGATCGCGAAGCGCTCAGGCGCGCTTTCATCACGCAAAGCCGCGACACGAATTTCCGCGGGCGGATGCAGGAGGAACGGCAGGCCCTCTCTGGCCTCTTGCGTGTGGAACCGTTCGACCGGGCGGCAGTCCAGCAGCTGTTCGAGGCGCAGCGACAGCGGGCCGACGAAAGCTTTCGGATGGGGCAGAGCCTGCTTCTCGACCGGATCGCGGCGATGACGCCGGAGGCCCGCTTCGCCTTTGCCGAGCGGCTGGAGAGTGGCCCGAAACGCTCTCGCGACGAACGCCGCGAAAGCAAGTAGTCAGACACCGCGCAGGAAGTCCGCGAGAATGGTGTCGAACCGCTCCGGCCGCGTGACGTTCACCGCATGCGCGCCCTCCGGTTCCAGCACGAACCGCGCACCCGCTATCCCCTCCGCCAGCCGGGTGGAGCGGCTCCACGGGACAAGCAGATCGTCCCGCGTCGCCAGAACCAGAACCGGGACGGCGACCTCTCCCAACCGGTCGTCGCGGTCGAAGGCGGCAAGGGCGGCGATGCGGCGCCTCACATTCTCTGCTCCCTGAAAATGCGCGATGCCATGCGCCTCCTCCGCCGCCATGTGTTCGGGGCGCGCAGCCATCCACTCGCCAGGATAGAGAAACAGCGGCTGCGCCTTGATGAATGCAGGCACACCCGCGTGATCCAGCAGGGCAAGCCGTGTCTCGAAACAGCGCAGCGACTGGCCATCCACCCGGCTCCACGCGTTGATGAGCGTCAGGCTCGCCACACGTTCCGGCGCGCGAAGGGCCAAGTCCAGCCCGATCAGCCCGCCGAGGGCATGACCCACAATATGGGCGCGCTTCGTGGCGGAGGCATCGAGCACCTCCTCCAGATCATCAGTCATATCGGTGATCGTCGTGCCCTCCGGCACGGAGCCGCCCGTCCGCCCGCAGCCGCGATGATCGTAGGTCACGACACGGTGGCGCGCCGTAAGCGCGGGCAGGTTGGCCGACCAGTATCCCGCGGATCCGCCCAGACCGGAGGAGAGGACGACTGTCTCCGCCCCCTCCGGCCCCTCATGGATATCGAAGCGCAATCTACTTGCCGATATGCGCGACGGTGGCGATCTCGACCAGCGCGTCGGGCTTCACCAGACCCGTCTGCACACAGTAACGCGCCGGTTTGTCACCCGGAAAGAACTCCGCGTAAACCGTGTTGATGGCACCATAATTGGACCAGTCCGTCAGGAAGATGTGGTTCATCGTCACATCCTCCATCGTGCCGCCCGCCGTTTCGATCACCGACTTGATGAGTTCCAGCACATGCCGCGTCTGGGCCGCTGCATCGCCCACGTGAACGACGTTGTTGTCCTTGTCGAAGGGCAGGGTGCCGGAGACATAGACGACCCCATCCGCCTTGGTTCCGGGCGAATAGGGGGCGAGCGGCTTGCCGCTGCCGGCGGGGACGACGATTTCCTTGGGCATGATGATCCTCTCTCAGACGGTCGCATCGCTGGGTGCGATCTGACCGATCGCACCGCAGAAGTCGGCGGTGGTGGAGACCCAGCCGAAGAAGGTCTCGATATTGTAGATCGCGGCATCCTGCATGAGCTTCGGCCCCAGATGATGGGTCGCATCCTCCAGCACCACGCCGAAATACTCCAGATGGAACGCATCGCGGAGCGACGATTCCACGCAGACATTCGTGGCGATGCCAACGAACACCAGATTGCGGATGCCCCGCGCACGCAGCGTGGAATCCATGGTCGAATTGAAAAAGCCGGAATAACGCGTCTTCGGCACCACGATGTCGCCTGCCTGCGGCACCAGCTCATCCACGATGGCGTAATCCCAGCCGCCCTTTGACAAAAGCTCACCCTTTGCCGAAGGATTGGCCCGCATGTATTTGAGTGCGTTGGACTTGTGATAGTTCGGGGAGCCCGGGCCGCCTGCCTCGACATAGTCGGGATCCCAGCCGTTCTGAAAATAGATGACCGGTATCGCCGCCGCCCGCGCGGCTTCCACCACCCGCGCGATATTATCGATCACAGAGCGGGAACCGGAAATGTCGAAGCCTGCGCGATCCACATAACCGCCGGGAGTGGAGTAGGCATTCTGCATATCCACAACCACGACCGCCGTCTCATCGGGATTGACGATCAGCGCCTCGGGGCGGGAGGGCAGGGTCACGCTGCGCCCGGCTTCACGACCGGCGCGCGTATCCACAGGCGCGCTCATTCCGCCGCCTCTGCATGGATATGCCGGCGGGATTTCATCAGCGGTTGGACGCGCGTGCCGAACTTCTCCACCCCCTCAAGGAAATCATCGAAGGTGAGCATGACGCCACCCGTTCCCGGAACCTCCGCCATCTCGTCCAGCATGGCCGCCACCTCCTCATAGGAGCCGACGAGCGTGCCCATGTTGATGTTGACGGCGGACACCGGGCTGGACATATGCCGCACGTTGGTATCAGCGCCGGATTTCGTGTCTGCGGCGCTCTGAAGCCCCAGCCATTTGATCGCCTCCTCATCCGCGCCGGATTTGTAAAGCTCCCATTTGGCCCAGGCCTCTGTTGCCGTCTCCTCCGCAATGATCATCGTCAGCACAAAGGAACGCACGTCGCGCCCGGTCTTTTCGGTCGCGGCGAGCAGTCTCTGATTTGTTGGGGCGAAAGCAGCGGGCGTATTGACGCCAACGCCGAAACAGAAACTGTAATCGGCATATTGTGCGGAGAATGCCATGCCCTTATCCGAAGAGCCGGCGCAGATGATCTTCACCTCTCCCTCCGGCACCGGCTTCATATGACAGTCTTCCATCTGGAAATAGCGGCCTTTCATGTCGGATTGGCCGGTTTCCAGTAATTCCTTGAGAATAGTCGCATATTCCCCAAGATATTCATACCGGTCGCCGAAATAGTCGTCGCCGGGCCACAGACCCATCTGGCTGTATTCCGGCCGCTGCCAGCCAGTGACAAGATTTATGCCGAAACGTCCGTTGGATATTGAATCGATCGTCGTTGCCATGCGCGCAACGATGGCAGGAGGCATCACCAGCGTCGCCGCTGTGCCGAACAGCTTGATCCGCGAGGTGACGGCCGCCAGGCCCGCCATCAGCGTGAAGCTCTCCAGGTTGTAATCCCAGAACTCCGTCTTGCCGCCGAAGCCACGCAGCTTGATCATCGACAGGGCAAAGTCGAAACCGTGCCGCTCAGCAGCGAGCGTGATCTGCTTGTTCAACTCGAATGTCGGCTTGTACTGCGGCGCTGTCTCGGAGATCAGCCACCCGTTGTTGCCGATTGGAATGAAGACACCCACTTCCATTTCGGTTTCTCCCTGTTCGGATATTTTGACTGTATGGTAAAATTTCTCACTGAAAAGACATTTTCTTTCGATTCATGCCGTGAGGCGGTGCTTTTCTTCTTCCTGCCTACAGTTTGGGCTACTTCACTGCCCGCATGTCCCGTTCATGGGCGATCTTCGATGGTGCCGGTCAATTCGGGGATCTCGGCATCGTGATGCCGATTGCGGCGCAGCTCGCAGAACACCGTCGAGCGGTGACGGTCGAGCTTGCGCGCGATTTCCTCGCCGCTCATCTTCATCAGCCGTTAGCGTTCGATCTGCCGTCTGTCGGCAAGCGTCAAATGGCTGTAGCGTCGCTTCATTCAGGATGTCCTTTCGGTTTCCAACATCCTGTCACAGATCAAAAGTCGCAGTTCAGGGTAGCGCGTCCCGTCTTGTTATACAGAGATACAATAGCATTGATTATGTAATATATGCAGGTTCAACTTCCGTTGCCGCTCGGTATCTGGCATGGACTTTGCGGACTCGCTGCAGAGGAGCTCACCATGACCTTCAACCGTTCGATCAAAATCGCGCCTTCCATCCTCTCGGCGGACTTCGCCAACCTCGGAGCGGAAATACGCGCGATCGAGGCTCAGGGCGCCGACTGGATCCACGTCGATCCCATGGACGGCCACTTCGTGCCCAACCTGACCATCGGACCGAATGTCGTGGCGGCGATCCGGCCCCATGTGACGACGTTCATGGATGTTCACCTGATGATCTCCCCCGCAGACCCTTATATCGAAGCCTTTGCAAAGGCTGGCGCCGATCTTCTGACCATCCACGCGGAAGCCGGGCCGCATCTTCATCGCTCGCTTCAGGCCGTTCGTGCACAGGGCAAAAAGGCCGGCGTTGCGTTGAACGTCACGACGCCTCTTGCTGGACTGGAGCATATCCTCGACGCAATCGACCTTATCCTCGTCATGACGATCAATCCTGGATTCGGCGGCCAAAAGTTCCTTCCCGCGCTGGTGGACAAAGTGCGCGACGCGCGGAAGATGATCGGTGACCGGCCTATCCATCTGCAAGTTGACGGGGGAATCGATCCGCAGACAGCACCACTTGTCGCGGCCGCTGGCGCGGATGTCCTCGTTGCCGGCTCCGCCGCCTTCCGGGGTGGCTCGGTAGAGCAGCCGGACGTTTATGGCCGCAATATTTCGGCACTCCGCTCCGCAGCCGAGGCCGCCTTGGATTGACCCCTAAGTCTGGCGCTTTCGACGCAGCTATTGAATTTTCTTAGTGTAGTTTACCTATTTTTAAGCAAACTCTTGAAGAAGCCGGTGCCGTCGTAAAGATGGAGTCCGGCTTTCCACTTTTCAAAATTCTAATGATAGACTTCGACAAGATTAACTCACTTCTCGATTCCTCAAACTTTGAAGATCTCTGGGAGATTTACACCAGACTACTGGTGGCAGAGGGGTTTGATGCCATTCTTTTTGGCCAGGCAAGGCCTGCACCGGGGTATCCTCTCCGCGCCTCACCGGCGGGCACGATGCTCATCAGCAACCTCGACAAGAGCTTTTGCCAGGCGTACGGCGGAAAAAATTTTTTCTGCTCCCCCATCGTAAGATGGGTCGCCAATAATTCGGGTGTTCTGCTGTGGTCCGAGATCTATCGCAGACGCAATCGGGGCGAGCTGTCGTCCGAAGAGCAGAAGATGCTCGACCTGCAGAAAAGCTATGGAATTCGTGGTGGAATTACGATCGCCTTAGGCGAAACTGGCAGCCGTAGACGTGCCGCAATCGACCTGATGACGTGCCGCGATACGGCTACCCAAGCCGATATGGAACGGATTTGGGCAGAGAAAGCGGACTTCCTTCTGCTGCTTACCCGCGTCTTCCACCTGAAGGCGTTGACGGTGCCGTCGGTTGTGACTGCGGTGTTGACCAGGCGCCAGCGGGAAGTTCTGGAATGGGCTGCGGCGGGAAAATCGGTTCAGGATATCGCAGCTCTCCTCGGGATCAGCAGAGCCACGGCGGAGAAGCACCTTAGGCTTGCGCGAGAGATGCTGGGCGCCGAAACGACGGCGCAAGCGGTGGCGCGAGCGCTCTCTTCTCAACTTATCCAGTCAGGGCCGCCTGCCCTTTTGCCTAATAATCATGCATACGCGGAGAATACGCTCAAGCCGTGGGAAGCGGACTAACTTTTCGCTGCAACATAGCGAAGGGTATGGATTCCCCCACTTTAGTTTCCCGTCCGACCTGCCAACCTGTAGCAGTTCCGAGAGTGGCGGCTTTGGCCGTGGGACACGGTGGGGCGGGGAAACTGGGTATTTCAGGACCATCCTCTCCAAGGCGGAAGGGCGTCGTTTTCATGGCGTCATTTCGTCTGGTAAATCGGTCTTCCCAAGGGGCCGAAATGCCAGCGGTGCAGCCTTTTCAGGCTGCACCGCGCACTAGACAAGATATGGAGCCGACTTCAGCCAGCGAGAGTCTTGGCGACCTCGGCAGCAAAGTCCTCTTCTTTCTTCTCGACGCCCTCGCCCACCATGACGCGGACGAAACCGGTCACTTCGACGCCAGCTTCCTTGGCCGCTTCGGCAACGGTCACATCGGGATTGATGACGAATTTCTGACCGAGGAGCGTGACTTCCTCAAAGAACTTCTTCATCCGGCCCTCGATCATCTTCTCGATCACCGCTTCCGGTTTGCCGGATTCACGGGCCTGCTCGCTCAGGACATGCTTCTCGCGCTCAACAAGCGCCGGGTCGATGTCCTTGTCGGAGAGCGACGCCGGGTTGGTCGCGGCGACGTGCATGGCGATCTGCTTGCCAATCTCCTGCGCCTTCTCGGCCGGTCCGTTCAGCGCGACGAGCACGCCGATCTTGCCCATGCCGTCGGTCGCGGCGTTGTGCACATAGGAGACGACCGTGTCGCCTTCCAGAACGTGCAGCCGACGGAGAGTCATGTTCTCGCCGATGCGGGCGATCGCCTCGGTAAGCACCTCGTCCACCGTCTTGCCGTTCAGATCGGCGGCCTTGACGACCTCGACCGACTCACCGGTTTCGAGCGCAACCTTGGTGATCTCGCGTACGAGCTGTTGGAAGTCGGCGTTCTTCGCGACGAAGTCCGTCTCCGAGTTCACCTCGATCGCAACGCCGCGACCGCCGTCAACGGCGACGCTGACGAGACCTTCGGCAGCCACGCGCCCCGATTTCTTCGCCGCTTTTGCGAGGCCCTTGGTGCGCAGCCAGTCAACGGCCGCTTCCATGTCGCCATCGGTTTCGGTCAGGGCTTTCTTGGCGTCCATCATGCCTGCGCCGGTGGATTCGCGCAGTTCCTTAACCATCTGGGCGGTGATCGCCATCGGGGCTCTCCTTCTGTCTCGAAAATGCCGGGAAAGGCTGATGAGCCCTCCCGGCAACAAAGGTATGACGATCCGGCGGGAGCCGGACCGAAATCAGGCGTCCTGCGTCTCGTCGAGCTCTTCGGCCGGAGCATCCTCCAGCGCGCCCAGGTCAACGCCGGCAGCGCCGAGCTGGGCGGACATGCCGTCCAGAGCCGCACGCGCCGCAAGGTCGCAGTAGAGAGCGATCGCGCGGGCCGCGTCGTCGTTGCCCGGGATCACGTAGTCCACGCCCTTCGGCGAGCAGTTGGTGTCGACCACGGCCACGACCGGGATGCCGAGCTTCTGGGCTTCCGCGATGGCGAGGTCTTCCTTGTTCACGTCGATGACGAACAGCAGGTCCGGCACGCCGCCCATCTCGCGGATACCGCCGAGGGAGGCCTGAAGTTTCGACTGCTCGCGCTCCATGTGGAGACGCTCTTTCTTCGTCAGACCTTCAGCGCCGGTGGAGAGCACTTCGTCGAGCTGCTTCAGACGCTGGATCGACTGGGAAACGGTTTTCCAGTTGGTCAGCGTGCCGCCCAGCCAGCGGTGGTTCATGTAGTATTGCGCCGATTTTTCAGCAGCTTCCGCGATCGCGCCGGAGGCCTGGCGCTTCGTGCCAACGAACAGCACGCGGCCGCCTTTGGCGACGGTCTCACGGATGACGTTCAGCGCCGCGTCCAGCATGGGAACGGTCTGCGTCAGGTCGATGATGTGGATGCCGTTCCGGTCGCCGTAGATATACGGCGCCATGCGCGGGTTCCAGCGTTGGGTCTGGTGACCAAAGTGAACGCCAGCTTCGAGGAGCTGACGCATGGAGAAATCAGGAAGCGCCATGTCTTTTCCTTTCCGGTTTACGCCGCGGCGAAGCCAATAGGGTTTCCCCAACCGGTGGACCTTTCGGGGATGTCTCCCCCGAGGGCCCGAGCCTCGCCTGTGAAGTGAGCGCGCATATAAGACCTGTGCGGGACATTTGCAAGAGAGGTTCTCCTGCTCCCTTGTCCGCGCGCCGCCTCCCTGCCATTGAAGAGGCATGACCGGCGGTACTCCTTTCATCCTCTGTCTTGGCGCGCTTCACTGGGATGTCATTGCCCATGCGGTGCGCCCGCTCACACGGGGAGGTGACGTGCCGGGGCGTATCTCGCGCCTGCCGGGGGGTGTCGCGTTCAATGTCGCCCGCGCCCTTGTCCGCCAAGGCCTGCGGGCGAGCCTGATCTCGGCCACGGGCAGCGGCTCGGAGGGGGACGCGCTGATTGCCGAAGCGCGGCGGGCGGGTGTCGGGGTGGACCATGTCCTCCGTCGGCCTGACGATGCGGCGGACCGCTATCTTGCCATTGAGGATGAAACGGGCCTCGTCGCCGCCGTGGCTGACAGCCGTACGCTGGAAGCCGCGGGAACCGCCCTCCTCACCACAGCGGTTGCCTGCCTCTCGGATCCGCCCGAGGCCCTTCTGGTGGAAAGCAACCTGCCCGCCGCCACGCTCACGGCGCTTTCTGCCGTGCCTGCGCTGGTGCGCATGGATCTGCGCCTGCTGCCCGCCGGGCCAGGCAAGGCCCGGCGCCTCCTGCCCCTGCTCGGCCATCCCCGCGCGACGGTCTATCTCAACCGCGCGGAAGCGGAGGAGATCGTGTCGCGTCCGCTGAAGGATGCGGCGGATGCGGCCCGCGCCCTTCGCGCGGCGGGCGCATGTCGTGTCGTGGTGACGGACGGCCCCCGCACAGTCGCCGCCGCAAGCCGGGAGGGCGAGTACAGCGCCCTTCCCCCGCAGGTTCGGGTTGCGCGCGTGACCGGCGCAGGCGACACATTCGTGGCCGCCCATATGGCGGCTGAGCTTCGGGGCCTGCCTGTGGAAGCGGCACTTGCCGCCGCCCTCTCTGCCGCGGCCCATCACATCTCGGCGCCCGCCGCCGCAACCGGAGAGACGCCATGATCCCCCTGGACCTGCCCCTGATCTATGCCCCCGAAGTCGCCGACGCGAAGGCGCGTGGCCTTCCTGTCGTCGCGCTCGAATCGACGATCATCACTCATGGCATGCCCTATCCCGAGAATGTCGAAGCCGCGCGCGCGGTGGAGGCGGAAGTGCGGGCCGCAGGGGCCGTTCCCGCCACCATCGCCCTGCTCGACGGCATGATCCACATCGGATTGACGGAGGCGGAGCTGGAAGCGCTTGGGCACGCGGAGGACGTCATGAAGGTTTCCCGCGCCGATTTCGCGGCCTGTCTC
Organism: Haematobacter genomosp. 1; assembly: GCF_002196855.1. Lineage (GTDB taxonomy): Bacteria > Pseudomonadota > Alphaproteobacteria > Rhodobacterales > Rhodobacteraceae > Haematobacter. The sequence continues at coordinate 11,767 of NZ_NIPW01000004.1, forward strand.
GCACAGCGCCGCACTGGCGCAACCACCGTTGCCGCAACGATGATCGCGGCTCATATGGCGGACATCGCAGTCTTTGCCACGGGGGGCATCGGTGGCGTCCATCGTCGGGCCGAAACCAGCTTCGACATCTCCGCCGACCTGAAGGAACTGGCCCGCACACCCGTGACCGTGGTCGCTGCCGGTGCCAAGGCCATCCTCGACCTGCCGAAAACGCTGGAGGTTCTTGAGACGGAAGGCGTCCCGGTCATCACCTTCGGACAGGATGACTTCCCGGCCTTCTGGTCGCGCTCCTCCGGCCTGCCCTCGCCGCTCCGCATGGACACGGCGGAGGAGATCGCGGCCGCCCATGCCATGCGCACGGGACTGGGGCTCGGCGGAGGGCAGCTCATCGCCAATCCGGTGCCTGCGGAATACGAAATCCCGCGGGAGGAGATGATCCCCGCCATAGAACAGGCCCTGACGGAAGCGGAGGCGCAGCGCATCGCCGCCAAGGAAGTGACGCCCTTCCTCCTCTCCCGCATCTTCGATCTCACGGAGGGACGCTCGCTCGCCACGAATATCCAGCTCGTTCTCTCCAATGCGCGCCTTGCCGCGGCGATCTCCCGCGCCCTCTCCCCGCAGGGCTAGCAGGGCGCTGAAAGAGTATTCCGAGGTTGCTCCGGGGCGGAGATCTTCCCTACACGGTTGAAGAACTTCCCGGAAACCGCAGGTTTTGGCGCGTGACCGGACCGATCTTCCGGTGCTCAACGCAAGGCTAGGTAAACCCGCGACTTTTTCAGCAAGCCTTAGAGCATTGCGCTTATATCGGCGGTCGATCGCTGGTTGAGATCCTCCATGTGCTCAGCCAGAAACCGGTCGGCCGCCGCCCAACCCGCCTGCCGCAGACCATTGAGGAAGAACGGCGTGGGCAGAAGCTTCGTCGTGGCCGAGAGGTCGTTCATCAGCGCGTCGTCAGAGATCATGTGGACGTTCACATCCTTCATCGCCCCGCGCGCGACCTTCCCCTCCGCGATAAGCTCCTTCACGAAGGCGATCGCCCTCAGGTCGCGCAGCAGGGATGCGTTGAAGCTGATCTCGTTCACCCGGTTCTCGATGTCGAGCGGGGTGATGGGCAGCGCCTCCCGCGTCATGGGGTTGATGTTCACGATGACGATGTCATCGGGCAGAGCCGGATCGTAGAGCGGAAAGAGCGCCGGGTTTCCGACATAGCCGCCATCCCAGTAGGCCTCGCGCCGCCCGGTCTGCGGGTCATCGATCTCCACCGCCTGAAAGATCGTCGGCAGGCAGGCGGAGGCAAGGATGACCTCCGTGGTAATCTCGCAACTGTCGAAGATACGGATCTTGCCGGTGCGGACATTGGTCGCCGAAACGTAAAGCCGCGGCCCCTTGTCAGCCCGGACCTTCTCGAAATGCAGCCGTTTCACCACGCGTTCCAGCGGGTTCATGTAGGCTGGCCCGTAGGAATAGGGGCTGACGATCTGGCTCAGATAGTCCACCGTCCCGACGCTCAGCCAGACCTCCGCCATGCGGGCGATCAGAGGCGCGGCGGGCCAGAGCGCGGTCATCCAGTTGGTCAGGCGCATGTCGGTGACAGCACCCATCTGGGCCCAGAGCCAGTCGAGATGCTCCTGCGCTTCCGCCCGGCCCCCGCCCGCCAGCCCGGCTTTCAGCGCGGCCCCGTTCAGGGCGCCCGCCGACGTGCCGGAGATGGCGGCGATCTCGATCTCATCCTCCTCCAGAAGGCGGGTGAGCACCCCCCAGGTGAACGCGCCATGCGCGCCTCCGCCCTGCAGGGCAAGGTTGATGCGCTTGCGGCGCGGCCGTTCGTGGGAGGTGTCGCGCATTAGATTACTCCGCTGTCCATCCCCCGTCGACCGATATGGTCGTACCGGTGATCTGGGCTGCATGGTCGCTGCACAGGAAGGCCGCCGTGCCGGCGATCTCGTCCACGGTGACGAATTCGCGGGAGGGCTGGCGCTCCAGCATCACATTCTTGATGACGGTTTCGCGGTCCATCTTGTGGGTCTTCATCTGGTCGGGGATCTGCGCCTCCACCAGCGGGGTCAGGACGTAACCCGGACAGATGGCGTTGCAGGTGATCCTCTCCCGCGCGGTTTCCAATGCTACCGTCTTGGTGAAGCCGACAACACCATGCTTCGCCGCGACATAGGCCGATTTGTAGGGCGAGGCCCGCAGCCCGTGTGCGGAGGCGATGTTGACGATCCGCCCCCAGCCGGCCGCCCGCATCAGGGGAAGCGCCGCTGCCGTCGTGTGAAACGCGGATGTGAGGTTGATCGCGATGATCGCGTCCCATTTCTCGACCGGGAATTCATCGACCGGCGCGACATACTGGATGCCCGCGTTGTTGACGAGGATATCGCAGGCCCCCACGGTCTCGATCAGCCCCCGGCAATCCGCGGCCTTGGACATGTCCGCCTTCACATAGCGGGCGGCGACCCCCGTTTCTTCCGCGATGCGCCGGGCGATCTCATGGTCCTCCTCGCGGTCGGTGAAGGAATTCAGCACCACGTCGGCACCCTGCCGCGCGAGTTCCTGCGCGATGGCCAGCCCGATGCCGGAGGTCGAACCCGTCACGATGGCCGTCTTACCCTTGAGCGTCATGCGTCTCTCCCAGATGTTCCACGCAGGGAGCAGAATAGGCCCCGGCGACGCAAAGGCCAGATGACGTTGCGCCCGGATTGTCGCACCGCAGAGCGCGAGCGCAAAAAAAACGCCCGCACAAGGCGGGCGTAGTATGAGGCAGGTTTCATACAGGCAAGAAACCTATCGAGCAGTGAGGTTGTTATACGCCCTCTGCATTCGCTGTCCAAGGTAAAAGTTTGAAAAGACAGCCGCCGGAAGGTAGCGTCACGTCAAACAATAAAGACATGGGCAGATGCACTTCAGCGGACGATACCGGCAATCAGGCCAGAAATTGCGTAGTTTGATTGCGGTTTTGGCAATCGCGACATGGGCTTGTCATGCGGGGGCGGAACCACGGCATGGAATTGCGATGTATGGCGAACCTGCACTGCCCCCGGATTTTTCGGCCCTGCCCTATGCCAATCCCCTTGCACCTAAAGGTGGACGAATCGTTACCGGCGAAGTGGGCGGATTCGACTCGCTCAATCCGTTTATCTTGAAAGGCCGTGCTCCATTCCAATTGTCGCCACTTACCGTGGAAACCCTGATGGCGCGGAGCATCGATGAACCCTTCACGCTTTACGGTCTGCTTGCCGAATCGATTGAAACGGATGACGACCGCTCCTGGGTCGAATTCACGCTTCGGGAGGGCGCGCGGTTTTCCGACGGCTCCCCGGTGACGCCGGAGGATGTGCTGTGGTCCTTCAACACCCTCTCCGAACAGGGTCATCCCCGTTATCGCGTCGCAGCGGACCGGATCGCCATGGCGGAGCAGTCAGGACCGCGCTCCGTGCGGTTTACCTTCTCGGCGCCGGACCGGGAGTTGCCGTTGCTTCTGGGCCTGCGCCCGGTGCTCAAGAAGGCGCAGTGGGAGGGTCGGGACTTCGCCACATCAGGGCTTTCCGTCGTGCCGATCGGCTCCGGCCCCTACGTCGTTGCGGGTTTTGAGCCGGGACGATCCATCGCCTTCCGGCGGAACCCGGATTGGTGGGGAAAAGACCTGCCCTTCAACCGTGGACTTCACAATCTGGATGAAGTGCGGGTGGAATATTTCGGTGACGGCGGCGCGATGTTCGAAGCCTTCAAGGCGGGCGTGCTGACCAGCTACCGGGAGCAGAATCCCGCCCGCTGGCAGCGCGCCTACGACTTCCCCGCCATGAGAAATGGCAGCATGGTGCGCGAGGAAATTCCGCATCATCGTCCATCCGGTATCTACGGGCTGGCGTTCAACACGCGCGATCCGCTTTTCGCGGACTGGCGTGTGCGGGACGCGCTGATCCAAGCCTTCAACTTCGAATTCATAAACCAGACTGTCAACGGCGGCACGGAACCCCGCATCACATCTTACTTTTCCAACTCACCTTTGGCAATGGATCATGGCCCGGCGGAGGGGCGCGTGGCGGAGTTGCTCCGCCCCTATGTGACGGAGCTGACACCGGATGCACTGGATGCCTATGCCCTTCCGGTCGCGGACGGCACGGCGGCGAACCGGCTCAATCTCCGCCGCGCCATGCAACAGCTTTCCGCAGCAGGCTGGGAAGTGGATGGCGGCGGGACACTTCGCAACGCTGCGGGCGAGCCCTTCTCATTCGAGCTTCTGATGCCGCTTGGGTCCGGTGACCTCATGTCGGCTGTCACCATTTACCGGCAAGCTCTTGCACGGATTGGAATAAACATGCGCGTCACCCAAGTTGACAGCGCCCAGTATACGGAGCGCACGAACCGCTTCGACTTTGCGATGACGCCGGTAACGCGCGCGCTCTCCCTTTCACCCGGCAATGAGCAGCGGCTTTACTGGGGCTCGGAAGAGGCACTGATGCAGGGGAGCCGCAACATCATGGGGATCCGTTCGCGCGCGGTGGACGACATGATCTCCACCTTGCTCGCCGCACGGACGACGGAGGATTTCCGAACCGCCGTTCAAGCGCTCGACCGGGCGCTTACCACTGGCCGTTACGTGATTCCCCTGTGGTTCGCCGACCGCTCGCGGGTTGCGCATGTCGAGGGGTTGAGGCATCCACGGACCCTGCCGGTCTATGGCGACTGGCCGGGCTTCCAGCCGGATGTCTGGTGGTTCGAAACAAAACAATAAACGGCAGAACGGGCAGGCAGATGACACGTTACCTTCTTGTCGCGGCGCTTCTTGCGCTTGGCGGATGCAACACGGTGGCCGGTGTGGGCGATGACATCTCGGGCGGTGCACGTTGGGTTCAGGGCTGGTTCTGATGCGACTTGCGCGGGCCGGTCTCATACCGTAACCCCGTCTGAACTCAGGAGGATGCGATGGTTACGCTCGACATCATTTCGGATCTGGTCTGCCCGTGGTGCTACATCGGCAAGACGCTGCTCGACCGGGCGCTCGAATCAGATGCCTCGCAGCCTTTCACCGTCGCCTGGCATCCCTACCAGCTGAACCCGGAGATCCCTGCAGGCGGGATCCCCTATGCCGATTTCCTCCGGTTGAAGTTCGGTGCTCCCGAGCGGGCCAGCCAAGTGCTGGTAAAGGTCACGGAGGCGGCGAAGGCGGCGGGCGCCCTCATCGACTACGTGGCCATCACGCGGGAGCCCAACACGCTTGATGCGCACCGGCTGATCCATTGGGCCGGGCTGGAGGGGCGGCAGACGCCCGTCGTCTCTGCCCTGTTCCGCGCCCATTGGCGGGAGGGCCGCGACATCGGGTCACATGACGTTCTGGCCGACATCGCGGGCGAAACCGGGCTCGATCGCAAAATGATTCTCCGTCTGCTTGACAGCGACGCGGATCGGGAGGAGATTCGGGGAAGAATTCAGCACGCCCGTGATCGCGGGGTGCAAGGAGTTCCGACCTTCGTCATCGCGGACACCCATGTTCTCACCGGTGCTCAGCCGGTGGAAGTGTGGGCGGACGTGATTAAGCAGATCAAGGCCCAACTCACCTAACGGCGAGGGGCGCAAACCGGAAAGCGCCCCCGATGGCTGGCTCGCTCCTCTCCACCCAACGGCGTGGCGGACTTTTCAATCCGCGGACGCAGCCGCCCTTCGGCGAGTTCGTTGCGCTGATCGCGATGATGTTCGCGACCATCGCGCTTTCCATTGATGCGATGCTGCCCGCGCTGCCGCAGATTGCACGTGATCTGGATCTCGCCAACCCGAATCGGGCGCAGATCATCATCACGGTCTTCATGGCCGGGATCGGTCTGGGTCAGCTTTTCGCGGGGCCGCTGTCAGACAGTTTCGGCCGCCGCCGGATCATCGTGATCGGCGTGGCGATCTACATCATAGGCTCGCTCACGGCCTATCTCTCCCACACGTTCGAAGTGCTGCTGGTCGCGCGCTTCCTTCAGGGCATCGGAGCCTCCGCGCCCCGGATCGTCGGCGTGGCCATTGTGCGGGACAGGTATGAGGGGCGGATGATGGCGCGGGTGATGTCCTTCGTCATGACGCTGTTCATCCTCGTGCCCGCCATCGCGCCGCTGTTCGGCACCTTCGTGATCCACCTTGCGGGATGGCGTTCCATCTTCCTCGTTCTGGTGTTCGCAGGCGTGGTGATGGCGCTGTGGTTGCTCTCCCGCCAACCGGAGACGCTGGAGGTCAGCCACCGCCGCCCCTTCTCCTTCCGCGCCATCGGCAGCGCGATGCGGGAGATTTTCGGCAACCGGCTGGTGCTCGTCTATCTGATGGCGCTGAGCCTTGGCTTCGGGCCGCTGTTCGGCTTCATCTCCTCCGTCCAGCAGATCTATGACGTGAGCTTCGGCATGGGCGAAAGCTTCGCGCTCTGGTTCGCGGCGCAGGCGCTGATCGCAGGCACGGCGGGACCGCTGAACGCGACGCTGGTGATGCGCTTCGGCATGCGGCGGATGGCTTCCACCGCGTTTCTGATACAGGCGGTGCTTTCGGTCGTGATGTTCACGCTCTGGCGGATCGGCGTATTCGAAAGCCACCCCTTCCCCGCCTTCTTCTGCTGGGCCGCCTCCGTGTTCTTCCTGAACGGTTTCATCTTCGGCAACCTGAACGCCCTGTCGCTGGAGCATCTGGGCCACATCGCCGGTATCGCGGCCTCCGTCATCGGCGCGGTTTCCACGGTGATCGCGGTGCTGATCGCGGTGCCGATCGGTCTGGCCTTCGACGGGACGCCGGTGCCGCTGATCTTCGGCATCACCTGCTGTGCCTGTGCGGGCTACCTGCTCATGCTCTACAGCCGCAGGCACGGTTGAGGAATGGCAAGAGGCCCCCTGTCCGCCACCGCGACGGGCATCGCCTATATTCTGGCGGCGATGCTCTGCTTTTCCGTGCTGGACGCGATGGGCAAGGCGCTTCGGCTTGCCGGGCATCCTGTGGGGCAGATCGTCTGGGCGCGGAACGCCGGGCAGTTCCTGATCGTGCTGCTCATCTTCCGTACGGCAATTCCCGCTATCGCACGGACCCGCCATCTTGGTCTGCACAGCCTTCGTGCGGTGAGTCAGCTTGGCGCGGCGGCGTTCTTCTTCCTGAGCCTCGGCTACATCGGGCTGGCGGAGGCGACGGCGATCATGGACCTGAACCCGGTGCTCATCACGCTCGGCGCGGCGCTGATCTTCGGTGAGAAGCTCGGCCCGCGGCGGATCGTGGGCATCGTGTTGGCGCTGCTTGGCGCGCTCATCATCATCCGGCCGGGAAGCTCCATGTTCACCCCTGCCGCCTTCCTGCCCCTCATCGGTGCCGTCTGCTACACCTCTTTCGCGCTCGCCACCCGCAAGGTGGGACGGAGCGAGAATGTCTGGACGGCGATGTTCTGGTCCGGCGCCATCGCGACCCTGCTGACAAGCCTTCTCCTCCCGTGGCAATGGGTGACACCGGCCGCGGGAAGCCTGTTGCTGTTTGCAGGTGTGGGCATCGCCGGAACGCTGGCGCAGCTTTTCATGATCCGCGCCTTCGCGCTGGCCGATGCGGGTGTGATCGCGCCCTTCGGCTACATCGGCATCCTGTTTGCTACCGTATGGGGCTATGTCTTCTTCGGAGAGATTCCCGATATCTGGGTGGGCGTGGGCGCGCTTGTGATCGTCGGAGCAGGACTTTATGTGTGGCACCGCGAAACGCGGGCGCGGCAGGAGCAGGTCGCCGCAGACTAGAGGGTGGCATGCCGCAGGAAGACGCCGCAGAAGGGACACGTATCCGCGCAAAGGACCGGATCACCGACATCGTCGGCCGCATCCTGATGGGTGGGCTGCGGCTGATCCCTTACGAGCGGCGCATCCCGCTGGCCGGATGGGTCTTTTCCCGGCTCGTGGCCCCGGTCGCGGGCTATCGCAAGCGCATACGGGAAAATCTCGCGCTCATCTTTCCCGACATGGATCCGGCCGAGGTGCGGCGCCTTTGCCGCGACGTTCCCGACAATGTCGGCCGCAGCCTTGTCGAACTGTTCTCTGGAGAGGAGTTTCTGGCCCGCGTCTCCGGCACTCCGGTTCGTGGTCCCGGTGTGGATGCGGTCGCTGCGGCACAGGCTGCGGGGCGTCCGGTAATTATCGTGTCGGGTCACTTCGGCAATTTCAACGCGGCCCGCCCGGTTCTGGCGGCGAAGGGTTACAAGGTAGGCGCGCTCTACCGGCCGATGGACAATCCCCTCTTTCACGACAGCTATGTCGCCGCGATGGAATCGCTGTCCAAGCCGCTGTTCCCCCGCTCCCGGCGAGGCATGGCGGAGATGCTGCGCTTCCTGCGCTCCGGCGGGCTGGTGGCGATATTGATCGATCAGGCGATGACGGGGGAGCCCGCGCTGACCTTCTTCGGTCATCCGGCGCATACCTCGCTTTCCGCCGCGGAACTCGCGCTGCGTTACGATGCGGTGATCGCGCCCGGCTATGTCATCCGCAAGGACAACGGTCTGGACTTCGACATGTGGATCGAGGCGCCGCTGGATCATACCGATCCCATGACGATGACACAGGCGCTGAACGACAGCCTGGAGGCGCAGGTCAGGGAGCATATGGACCAGTGGTTCTGGATCCATCGCCGCTGGAAACAGGCGCGTCAGCGGACATAGCTCAGGCGGTCAGGGTCTCCATGCGTCCTGCCTGAATGCGCCATACCACGCCCTGCCGGTCCTCCAGATAGGGCAGTTCCTCCTCCGCCAGACCAAGGGCGGCCCCGCGCAGATAGCGGGAGAAGAACCCGTGCGTGACCAGAACGGCTGGGCCGTCAAGCCGCGCCAGAACCGCCTCTGCCCGCGCGCGCAGATGGGCAAGCGGCTCTCCTCCCGGCGCTGCGGCATACCACGCGAGCGGGTTGGACAATGTGGCGGAAGCGGGCCAGCGATGCGCAATCTCCTCCAGCGTCAACCCCTCCCACGCCCCCATGCCGATTTCCCGCAGGTCCGGCTCCACCTCCACGGGGCCAAGCGGGGCAAGTGCGATTTCGGCCGTATCCAGTGCCCGGCCCAGCGGGCTGGAAAGGAATCGCCACCCCCGCCAATCGCGCCGATTCGCTTGCAGCAGGCGGTGAATCGCCACAGCCTGTGCTTTCCCCACCGGTGTGAGTGCGGAATCCTGCCGACCCTGCATCCGCCGCTCCCGGTTCCAAAACGTTTCGCCGTGGCGAAGGATCAGCAGCTCTGTCATGAAACCGTCAAAAGTACAGGTTGAAGTCGAGTTACCCTGAGCTAGCGCTTGCGTCTACACGCCAAAGGCGATTAGCATCTTTTAAAACAAATGTGTTCGAAAGAGGAGATGGCATGAGGATCGACAATCCGCTCACTCTCCCCGCTTGTCCACCTTCACTCGAGAGAACTCCTGTGGATGCGGAATTGGAGGAGATCCTCGCGCTGGCTGCGGATGCGGCACAGTCGCAGGTGGCGGCCGTGCTTGCCTTCTGCCCTCTCGGCGCGAGGGTTTTCGCCGGGCGTGGCCTGCTCCGCCACCCGGAAGGCTATGTCCCCGTCACCGCAAGCGTCTATGAACGCATGTTCCCTTCCTGCAGGGCGGTCACGCTGCCTGCGGCGCATCTTCCGACGGACATCCGCCGCATCCTCTCGACCGAGACTTCCGGCAGCTATCTGGCCTTTCCGCTTTTCGTGGACCTGGACCGGCGCGGTCTCCTGATCCTGCGGCGCGAGGGGCCGGCGGGCTGGGCCGAGGCAGAGATCGCTCATCTGGAACGTTTCGCCCGGCTGATCAGGCTCAGGATGCGCAACATGCTGGACGCGGTTGCAGCCCAGACGGTATTCGAGCAGGCCGATTCCGGCCTGCTGATCGGTCGCTTCCTCACCGACGATACTGGCGAGGCGAGCGATCTGCTCATCGAAAATGCAAACAAGGCCTTTCGGGTCTTTGTGAACAATGACGTGTCGGACCGTCTTTTGGCGCTCTGGCCCGATGCGACCGTGATTCTCGCCGCCGCAGCAACGCTCATGCCCGATGCGCCTATGCAGCGGCTGGAGCTTCCGGGGCCGCGCGGCGGAAAGGAATGGTTCGAAGCCCGCTTCCGGCGGCTGGCGGACGACCGGCTGTTGCTGCTCGTGACGGAAGTGAGCGAACGGCGGCGGCTCTTTCAACGGCTCGTGGAGCAGGAGGAGCGGCGACGGCTGGCCAACCGTCTGGCGGAGCTGGGCGTCTGGGACTTTGACCCGGCGACGGGCGATGTGACGGTGGATGACAACCTTCGGGGCATGTTCGGCGTGATCGGCGCGCGTCCCATCGGTTTTGCCCAGGTGCTCCGCGCCATCCCCAACGAGGATCGCCGCCGCGCCCGGAGGGAAGCCGCGGCCCTCCTCCTCACCGAAAACCGGGAGGGAGTGAGCTTCCCCATCCGGGTGAAGGGAATCGACGACGGCATCATGCGCCATGTCATGCTCAGCGGTGTCCGCATGACGCGGCACGACGGGCGTCCCGCATGGCTGATCGGTGCCGCCCGCGACATCACCTCAAGGGTGGAGCGCGAGGAGCGGGACCGTCTGCTGCATCAGGAGCTTGGCCATCGGCTGAAGAATACGGTGACGCTGGTGCTCGGGCTGGTCAACCAGACCTTCCGTACCTCCCGCGACATCGAGGGCGCCCGGACCGCGCTTCTGTCACGCATCCGGGCGCTCGGCGCGGCGCATGAGCATCTCCTGCTTGGTGATACCAACGGCGCGCGGTTCGAGGATGTGGTGCTGGGCGCGCTCGCCTTCGGCGAGTTCGAGCCCGAGCGCATCTGCGCCTCGGGGCCGGAACTTCGGGTTGGTCAGCGGTCTGCGCTCCATCTGGCGCTGGTGCTGCATGAACTGGTCACCAATGCGGTGAAATACGGCGCCCTCTCCTCTGACGCAGGCCGTATCGCGATCCATTGGTCGATCAAGGATCAGGACGCCGTCATGGAATGGCGGGAGAGCGGCGGTCCCCGCGTTGCCCCGCCCGCCCGCTCCAGCTTCGGCACGCGGCTCATTGCCTCCGGGCTGACAGGCGGCGGACAGGCGGCGGCGGACATCCAGTATCGCCCGGAGGGCTTCTACTGCCGCCTGTCCGCCCCGCTTTCCGAACTGGCGGGCTAGACGCCGTCTTCCATCCGCGCCATCAGGCCGGTGCGCAGGAATATCTGTTTCTCCAGCTCGCAGATTACGAACACCGCCAGACCGAAGAGGATCACCACCGCCCCGTCCAGCAGCGTCAGCGGGCGGGTATCGAACAACTGCTGCATGACCGGCAGATAGGTGAACAGAAGCTGCGCCACCACGACCACCGCCACAGCACCCAGCACCGCCGGCGTCCCCTTGAAGCCAACCGCCCGGAGGGAGCGGACATGCATATAGCGGACGTTGAAGAGGTAGAAAATCTCCATCACCACCACGGCGTTCACGGCAAGCGTCCGCTGCCCGGCCAGATCATAGCCCCGGGCGGCACCATAGGCCGATATCCCGAATACGCCGATGGCGAACAGCAAGGACACCAGAACCACGCGCCAGAGCATGAAGGGGGTCAGGAGTTGCGCCCCGGCAGGGCGTGGCTTGCGTTCCATCACATCCGGTTCCGGCGGCTCAAAGGCCAAGACCAGGCCCAGCGTCGCCGACAGGATCAGGTTGATCCACAGGATCTGCACCGCCGACATGGGCACCGGCCAGGCCAGCAGCAACGCGACGATCACCGCTACCGCCTCGCCGCCGTTGGTCGGCAGCGTCCAGGAGATGACCTTGCGAATGTTGTCGAAAACGGTCCTTCCCTCTTTCACGGCCGCGACGATGGTGGCGAAGTTGTCATCGGTCAGCACCATCTCGGCTGCCTGACGCGCGGCTTCCGTCCCCTTCCGGCCCATCGCGATACCGACATCCGCCTGCTTGAGCGCGGGTGCATCGTTCACCCCGTCACCCGTCATGGCGACAACCTCTCCCCGTGATTGCAGGGCACGCACGATGCGCAGCTTGTGCTCGGGGCTGGTGCGCGCGAAAACCGTCGTGCGTTCCGCCACATCGGCAAGATCGGCATCGGTCAGTGCCTCGACCTCCGCGCCGGTTGTCGCCAGCGGGTTCTCCGCCATGCCAAGCTGCCCGGCAATCGCCCGGGCGGTAAGCACGTGATCCCCCGTGATCATCTTCACCCCGATCCCCGCCGAGCGGCATAGGGCGACCGCCTCCGTCGCCTCCGGCCGGGGAGGATCGATGAACCCGGCGATACCGAGGAAGGTGAACCCGCGTTCCATATCCGTCATCGTCAGGTCATCGCGCTCCGCCGGACGCTCGGCAAAGCCAAGCACCCGCTGGCCCGCCTCCGCCAGCGCGTTGATCCGCTGCTGCCAGAGCGCTGCGTCGAGCGGCCCGGCGCTGTCGCTGTCGCACATGGCAAGCACCGCCTCCGGTGCGCCCTTCACCCGGATCATCCGCCCCTCGGGGCCGCCGGTCAGCACCGCGAGGAAGCGGTATTCCGCATCGAACGGAATTCCGTCCAGCACCGGCTCCGTTTCCCGCTCGACCTCTCCCATCCCGGCCTTGGCGGCCACGGCGAGCAGCGCACCATCCATCGGGTCGCCTGCAACGCGCCAGGTTCCCTCCCGCTGGATGAGCTTGCCATCGTTCGCGAGCATCCCCGCGCGAAGCAGGCGCACGGCGCCCTCCGCAGAGACCTCCTGCCCGTTGCGGAGGAACCGGCCCTCGGGCGTATAGCCTGCGCCCTCCACCTGCCAATCACCCTCAGGCGTTATGATGCGCGCAACCATCATCTCGTTCAGGGTGAGCGTGCCGGTCTTGTCGGAGCAGATCGTGCGCGTCGCGCCCAGCGTCTCCACCGCCGGAAGCTTGCGGATGATGGCGTGGCGCGCAGCCATCCGCCGCACCCCGATGGCCAGCGTGATGGTGATGACGGCGGGCAGGCCCTCCGGGATCACTCCGACGGCCAGCGCGACCGAGATCAGCAGCGCCTCCTCCCAGCCATAGGCATCGACGAAATGGGCATAAAGGAACACGGCCACCGCACCGACAAGCGCGACCAGCGTAAACTGTCGTCCGAAGCGGTTGATCTTCTGGAGGAGCGGTGTCGTTCCGGTCTCCACCTCGCCGATCATCACGCTGATCCGCCCGATCTCGGCCCGCGGGCCGGTGCCGACCACCAGCCCCTGCGCCTGCCCCGTCGCGACCAGCGTGCCGGAGAATGCCATGTCGGAGCGGTCGCCGATCGCGGCAGCGGCAGCAACGGGCCGGGTGTCCTTCTGCACGGGAACGGACTCGCCGGTCAGGATGGACTCGTCGATCACCAGATGCCGCGCGCGCAGCAGGCGGAGATCGGCGGGCACCTGATCCCCCGCCTCCAGCAGCACCACATCCCCCGGGACAAGATCGCGCGTGTCGACCTCCACCCTCTCGCCATCCCGCAAGGCGATGGCATGGGGCGCGATCAGCTCCCGGATGGCGGAAAGCGCCTGTTCCGCCTTTCCCTCCTGCACGAAGCCCACGATGGCATTGGCCAGCACCACGGCAAGGATGACACCCGCATCAATCGGATGGCCAAGCAACAGGGCCGCAGCTGCAGCCGCGATGAGAAAATAGATCAGCACGTTGTTGAACTGCGCGAGCAGCCGGACGATTGCGGGCCGTGCGGCCTGTTCCGGCAGGTCGTTGGGCCCGTAGCGGGTCAGCCGCTCCGCCGCTTCGATTGAGGACAGCCCCTCCGGGCCGGCACTCAATCGATCTGCAGCGGCCTCCGCTGTCAGGGCATGCCACGGATCACCGGAAGCATCGGTCAGATCCACGGACGTAACGGGTTTGGAGGTCTGGACTTGCACGTGCTGTCTCCTGCGATCCCTCACAGCTAAGGTAGGCGCAGGATCCGCATGAACAAACGACAAATATCGGGCAAGCAGGCGGAAGGGGCGGGACCGGTCCGCCCGTCACTTCCCCGTCAGCCGGAGGTGCCGCAGGTGATACGGTCTTGATCTGGCGCACGCTGCCGTTAGGTTCCGCGGGGCAAGCGCCTTTCCGGGCGCCATCCAGCGGAAATCTGCGGAGGTTTTCATGCCGCGCCTGACCGGCCTTTTCGTTCTCGCCCTTGTCGCGCTCCCTGCGGCGATACCGCTCGTCCGGCCCGCGATGGCCGCAGAGGCGGTCACCACCTTTTCCCTTCCCAACGGCATGCAGGCCATCGTGGTGGAGGATCACCGCGCGCCCGTCGTGGTGCATATGGTCTGGTACAAGGTGGGGTCCGCCGACGAGAAACCCGGCACCTCCGGCATCGCGCATTTCCTTGAGCACCTCATGTTCAAAGGCACGGACAAGATGGCGTCGGGCGAGTTCTCCAGAGTGGTGGAGGCGCAGGGCGGCAACGACAATGCCTTCACCTCCTATGACTATACCGGCTACTTTCAGCGGGTGGCCGCCAACCGGCTCGACCTGATGATGCAGATGGAAGCGGACCGGATGCGGAACCTCCACCTGACGGAGGAGGAGGTCACCACCGAACGCGCCGTGATCCTGGAGGAACGCAACCAGCGGGTGGAGAACGATCCGGGCTCCCTGCTGAACGAACAGCAGCGCGCGGCGCAGTATCTCAACCACCGTTACGGCATTCCGGTGATCGGCTGGCGGCACGAGATGGAAAAGCTCGACCAGCAGGATGCGCTGGCCTTCTACCGGACCTATTACGCGCCCAACAACGCGATCCTCGTCGTTTCCGGCGATGTGGACCCGGCAGAGGTGAAACGGCTGGCGGAGGAAAACTACGGCCCGCTGAAACCGTCCGAGAACCTCCCCCCCCGCATCCGCCCGCAGGAGCCGCCGCAGATCGCCGCCCGCCGCGTCACGCTGGAAGACGGCCGCGTCGCCCGTCCCTATGTCATGCGCACCTATCTCGCGCCCGAGCGGAATACCGGGGATCAGAAGGAAGCCGCCGCGCTGACCGTGCTGGCGGAACTGCTGGGCGGCGACCCCGCGACCTCCGTGCTGGGGCAGAAGCTCCAGTTCGAAACGCAGGCGGCGCTTTCCACGGGCGCATTCTACGATGGCGTGGCGGTCGATCCCACGACCTTCGGCCTTTATATCGTGCCCGCGGCGAACGAGGGGCTGGCGGACGCGGAAGCCGCGCTCGACAAGGCTCTGGCGGAGTTCATGACGGAGGGGGTGAATGCCCAGCAGCTTGAGCGGATCAAGACACAGCTCCGCGCCTCCGACATCTATGAACTGGACAACGTGGACCGTATCGCCCGCCGCTACGGAGAGGCCCTGTCCGTCGGGCTGACGGTGGAGGATGTGCAGGCGTGGCCCGACGCGCTCCGCGCGGTGACGGCCGACGACGTGATGGCGGCGGCACATGATGTCTTTGACCTCCGCCGCTCCGTCACCGGCTGGCTGACCCGCCCCGCCGATGCGCCCGAGCCGCCCCCCAACGCCCCAATCGCCGGCCCCGCCGAGGGAGACATCGCCCAATGATCCGCTTCGCCTTTACCCTTGCCACGGGCATCGCCTTCGCATTCCCTGCCCTCGCCGCGGTGGATATTCAGGAAGTGACCTCTCCCGGAGGGATCAAGGCGTGGCTGGTGGAGGAGCACTCCATCCCCTTCACCGCGCTGGAGATCCGCTTCAAGGGCGGCGCCAGCCTTGACGCCGAGGGCAAGCGCGGCGCGATCAATCTGATGTCCGGCCTGCTGGACGAAGGCGCGGGCGATCTGGATTCGCGCGCCTTCTCCGCCGCGCGGGAGGATCTGGCGGCCAGCATCCGGTTCAACGCCTCGGACGATGCGGTTTCCGTCTCCGCCCGCTTCCTGACGGAAAACCGGGCGAAGGCGGTGGACCTGATCCGCATGGCGGTTACCGAACCGCGCTTCGACGAGGATGCCATAGACAGGGTCCGTGGGCAGGTTCTGGCCTCCATCGCTTCCGACGCGCGTGATCCGAACGCCATCGCGGCGCATACCTTCGCCCATCTCGCCTTCCCCGATGACCCTTATGGAACCGCCATCGACGGAACGGAGGAGAGCGTCAGCGCGCTCACCCGGGACGACCTGATCGCCGCGAAGGATCGTGTCATGGCCCGCGACCGGGTGGTTGTCTCCGCCGTGGGTGACATCGACGCGGGGGAACTGGGGCGCATCCTCGATGAAATCCTCGGGCCTCTTCCCGCGACGGGGGCGGACATGCCGCCTGCCGTCTCCTATGATCTGGCGGGCGGAACGACGGTGGTGGATTTCGATACGCCGCAGTCGGTGATCCTGTTCGGCCAGCCGGGGATCGACCGCGACGATCCCGATTTCTTCCCGGCCTTCGTGCTGAACGAGGTGCTGGGCGGCGGACGTTTCACCGCGCGGCTGATGAAGGAGGTGCGGGAGAAGCGCGGCCTGACCTACGGCATCTACACCTCCATCGCCAACTACGACCGCGCCTCCTATATCGTGGGGTCGGTTGCGACGGTGAATGCGCGCGCGGGTGAGACGCTCTCCGTCATCCGTGACGAATGGGCCAAGGCGCAGGCGGACGGCATCACGCAGGAGGAGCTGGACGCGACCAAGACCTACCTGATCGGCGCCTACCCGCTGCGTTTCGACGGCAACGCGACCATCGCGCGGATCCTTGTCGGCATGCAGGCACAGGGCTACGGCCCCGACTACATCACCAGGCGCAACGACTTCATCGAGGCCGTGACGCTGGAGGACGTGAAGCGCGTGGCGGCAAAGCGGCTAGCCCCGGAGAAGCTGCATTTCGTCGTGGTCGGCCATCCCGAGGGCGTGACGGCGAACTGATTGGGCTTTGAGTCGCGTCGGGCGGCATGCTACACCATGGGCCATGCAAGCCGCTCGCCACAACATATCGACCGACGCGCCGGTAATCCGGCAGCTTGACGACTCCGTCATCAACCGGATCGCCGCAGGTGAAGTGGTGGAGCGGCCCGCCTCCGCCGTTAAGGAACTGGTGGAAAACGCGCTGGACGCGGGCGCGCGGCGCATCGACATCGCCTATGCGGACGGGGGCAAGACGCTCATCCGTGTCACGGACGACGGATGTGGAATGCGGCCTGCGGATCTGCCGCTCGCCCTGTCCCGCCACGCAACGTCCAAGATCGACGGGTCCGACCTGCTTGCCATCCATTCCTTCGGCTTCCGGGGAGAGGCGCTGCCCTCCCTTGGCGCGGTGGGCCGGCTGACCGTCACCTCCCGCGCAAAGGGGGAGGAGGCCGGCTCCCTTCGGGTCGCGGGCGGCGTGCCGGAGGGGGTGCGGCCTGCGGCTCTCGGCGGCGGAACGGTCGTCGAACTCCGCGATCTGTTCTATGCAACACCGGCGCGGCTGAAGTTCCTGCGCTCGGACCGGGCGGAGGTTCAGGCGATCGGAGAGGTCGTCCGCCGCCTCGCCATGGCGGAGCCGTCCGTCGCCTTCACCCTCCGCGACGAGACGGCGGATCGCATCATCCTGCGGCTGGAGGCGGAACAGGGCGATCTGTTCGACGCGCTGCACCGCAGGCTGGCCCGGATCATCGGCAATGACTTCGCCGAAAACGCCCTGCCCATAGAGGCGGAACGGGAAGGGCTGCGGCTTTCCGGTTACGCAGCACTCCCCACCTATTCCCGCGGGTCGGCGGTGGCGCAGTATCTGTTCGTGAACGGACGTCCGGTGGCGGACCGTCTGCTGATCGGGGCGCTTCGGGGCGCCTATGCCGATTTCCTGAGCCGTGACCGCCATCCCGCTGCCGTGCTGTTTCTGGACTGCGACCCGCACCGGGTGGATGTGAATGTCCATCCCGCCAAGGCGGAGGTGCGATTCCGCGAACCCGCCCTCGCCCGCAGCCTGATCGTCACGGCGCTTCGTCATGCGCTGGCGGAGGCGGGGCATCGTGCCTCCTCCACCGTTGGAGCGGAAACGCTGGCCGCCTTCCGTCCGGAGGAAGCCGCGGCGCAGCCGCGCATCTACCAGATGGACCTGCCGAGCCGTCCCTTCCGCCCCTCACCGCAAGCGTTGGGCATGGCCTATGCGGCGCAGGCTCCCGGCTTTGCGGAGGGCCCAGCGGCCCCGGTTTCCGCCCGCAGCGAAGCGCCTTCCGATATGCCGGAGGCCAGCCACCCGCTCGGCGCCGCGCGGGCACAGGTGCATGAGAACTACATCATCGCCCAGACACAGGACGGCATCGTCATCGTCGATCAGCATGCGGCGCATGAACGGCTGGTCTATGAGCGTCTGAAGCGGCAGATGGCGGAGCACGGCATTGCCCGGCAGGCGCTGCTGATCCCGGAGGTCGTGGAACTCTCGACCACCGATGCGGGGCGGCTCCTGGACAACGCCGCGGAGCTGGCGGACCTCGGGCTCATCATCGAGCCGTTCGGGGCGGGAGCCGTCGCCGTGCGCGAGGTTCCCGCGCTTCTGGGCACGGCAGAGGCCGCACCGCTCCTCCGCGACATCCTGGACGAACTCGCGGATATGGGCGAGAGCCGCACGCTCCGCGGACGCCTGGACGCCGTGCTCTCCCGCATGGCCTGCCACGGGTCGGTGCGCTCGGGGCGATGGATGCGGGCGGAGGAGATGAACGCCCTCCTGCGGGAGATGGAAGCGACGCCCCACTCCGGCCAGTGCAACCATGGCCGCCCGACCTATGTGGAACTAAAGCTTTCCGACATCGAACGGCTGTTCGGCCGCCGCTGACCGGTATCGGCTGCAACGCGGAAGCGCGGGCCGCCGTCAGCTCTTGATCGGCTTGCCCACGTGTTTGCGCAGACGCGAGGGGGTGGATTTCTTCTTTGCCCGGTAGGGGTTCTTGTCCGACTGGCTGCGCAGCGTCAGCCGGATCGGCGTTCCGGGCATGTCGAAGGAATCACGCAGCCCGTTCACCAGATAGCGGCGATAGCTCTCCGGCAACTGATCGGGGTGGGAGCACATCAGGACAAAGCCCGGGGGCCGTGTCTTGACCTGCGTCATGTAGCGCAGACGGATACGCCGGCCCCCCGGAGCGGGCGGCGGATGCGCCTCCGTCATGGCGCCGAGCCACTGGTTCAGCTTCGCGGTCGTGATGCGGCGGTTCCAGACCTGATAGGCGGAGATGATCGCGTCATGCAGCCGGTCCAGCCCGCGCCCCGTCGCCGCGGAAACGGTGACAAGCGGCGCGCCCCGAAGCTGCGGGAGGGAGCGGTCGAACTGCTCCTTCAACTCGCGGAGCTTATCCTGCCGATCTTCCACCAGATCCCATTTGTTGACGGCGATGACGACCGCGCGCCCTTCGGTCTCCGCGAAGTCGGCGATGCGCAGATCCTGCTGCTCGAACGGGATTTCCACATCGAGCAGCACGACCACCACTTCGGCGAACCGCACGGCGCGAAGACCGTCGGAGACGGAGAGCTTCTCCAGCTTGTCCACCACCTTGGCCCGCTTGCGCATCCCGGCCGTATCGAAGATGCGGATGGGCGTGCCCTGCCAGTCGGCCGCGACGGAGATCGCGTCGCGCGTGATGCCTGCCTCGGGCCCGGTCAGCAGACGATCCTCGCCGATGATCCGGTTGATGAGCGTCGATTTCCCGGCATTGGGCCGCCCGATGACGGCGATCTGAAGCGGCTTTGCGCGCGTGGGAACGGGAACGGCATCCTCGTCCGTCTCCCCCTCGGTCACATCGACATCCGTGACGGGAGCATAGTCGGAGGCGCGTGCCTCGAACTCGTCCGACAGCGGCACGAGGACGCGGTAGAGATCGTCCATCCCCTCGCCATGCTCGGCCGAAAGGCGCAGCGGCTCGCCAAGGCCCAGCGACCACGCCTCCAGCGCGCCATCTTCGCCCGCACGCCCCTCGGCCTTGTTCACGCCGAGAATGACATGGGCGTTCTTGCGGCGCAGAATGTCGGCAAAGCCCTGATCCGCCGCCGTGATCCCCGCGCGTCCATCGACAAGGAACAGGCAGATGTCCGCCATTTCCACCGCACGCTCCGTCAGGCGGCGCATCCGGCCCTGGAGACTGTCGTCCGTCGCCTCCTCAAGCCCCGCCGTGTCGATCACGGTGAAGCGGAGATCGCCCAGCCGCGCCTCGCCTTCGCGCAGGTCGCGGGTCACGCCCGGCTGGTCATCGACAAGGGCGAGCCGCTTGCCGACGAGCCGGTTGAACAGCGTGGACTTGCCGACATTGGGCCGCCCGACGATGGCGAGGGTGAAGGACATGACATGACTCCGGTTCCGCCAAAGGGGCGGCGAGGGGCTTCCTTACACGTGCTTTGGCTCAGCGGAAAGCGCGGAGTTGCCCATCCCGCGTGACGACGTAGAGCGTTCCGCCCGCAATGGCCGGGGCGGCAGCCGCGCCATCGGGCAGTTCCTGCGAGCCGATCAGCGCGCCGGAGGCCGGGTCGAAGCTGCGGATCACCCCGTCGGAGGAGACGAGCAGGAGCCGCCCGCCCGCCAGAAGCGGCCCGTAATGGACAAAGATCTCCGCCCGCCGCTTTTCCTTCTGGGGCACGAAGAACGGCAGGTCGCGCACCCAGACCGGCGCGCCGGTGGCGCTGTCGAGCCGGACGAGCTTCGCCTCGTCATTGACGAGATAGACCGCGTTGCCGCTGACGGCGACGGGGCCATAGGATCCCTCCCGTGCCGTCCACCGCGCGTCTCCCGTGCGGGCGTCGAGTGCGACTGTGCCGCCGCTCTGGTTCCCCGCATAGACCGTGTCGCCCACGATCACCGGATCGCTGGTGATGTCGGTGAAGCCGGACCAGGCGCGGCCCACCCGCTTGCCCGCGACCGCCGCCTCCCAGAGCGACGCGCCCGAACCTTGCGTGACCGAAATGAGGTTGCCCGAGGCGAAGGGGAAGATCACCATCCCCTCGCCCACCGCCGGGGCCGATCCGCCCATCACGCCGGAGACGGAGGGCGTGCCGGGCAGCGTCCAGAGCACCTTGCCCGAGGTGTCCAGCGCCCAGGCGCTCGAATCCCGCGCGACGACGTAGATGCGGTTTCCCGCGACCGCTGGCGCGCCCATCGCGGGCGCATCGAACCGCTGCCGCCAGAGTTCCGCCCCCGAAGCCGCGTCCAGCGCAACGAGGTCACCGTAGGCCGTGGTCACGTAGAGCCGGCCATCCGCCGTCGCAAGTCCCCCGCCGGAGCGTGTGCCCGCAGCGCCGGACCGCGGCAGAACGCTCTTGCTCCAGAGCGTCTGACCGGAGGTGGAGGTCGCCACGACCTGCATCGCGGCGTCGAGCGTGTAGATGCGGCCACCCGCGATCACAGGCTCCGCGGTGATGCGTCGCCGCTCGCTGTCGCCCTGCCCGATGGATGCCGACCAGATCGGCGTCAGCGTGCGCCCCAGCGCCGGGTTGGCCAGCCGGTGCGCGGCATTGCCGCCGGGTTGCGTCCATTCCGCATTCGCCGTCTGCGCAGGAAGCGAGGCGGGCCGGGATTCGTTGCCCGGCCGGGGGTTGTGATAGCCGGAGATGGTATCGCGAATGTCGATCCGCTCGCCGGGAAGGCGTTCCTCGGGCTTGGAGCAGGCCGTCGCCAAAGCCGCCAGCGCAAGTATCCCGATGCTCCGTTTCAGCATGTCGCGCGCCCTGTCCCTTTATCCTGTCTTGCGTCGCGTTCCGAAGTCCGCGCCGATGTGTCAGCCCGCATCCAGCGTGCCGCCGAGGGCGACAATCAACTGGCTTGCACGGCGACGCAAGCCCGGCGTGACATCCGGCTCCTGAAGGAGCGCGCGAAGTGTCGTCATTGCCGTCTCCCGGTCGCCGGAGGCGATTTCCAGAAGGGCCACCTGCTCAAGCGCCAGCGCCCTATAGGGCGCGCCCGGGCGGGACAGTTCGTCAAGCGCCGCGCGGCGGTCGGCTTCCGGCATGGTATCGCCCGCTGCGATCACCTGACGAAGCCGCGCCAGCTCGCGCCATGCGGGAGCAAGCGAGCTGTCCCCCGCGACGGCAGCAAGGGTATTGGCTGCCGAAGCGGGTTCTCCAGCCGCCGTGGCCGCATCCGCCGCCAGCATCGCCGCCAGCGCCCGGCGCCCGCCGGTTTCCCGCGCGGCGATCGCTTCAAGCGTGCCGTGACGCGCCGTGGCATCCTCTGCCTGAAGGGCCGCGATCATCTCGTCGCCGAAGGCTTCCGCCGATTCCCGCGCCTGATGCTTGCGCCATTCCCACACGCCCGCCCCGCCGACGACGAGCAGAACGGCAAGCGCCGCCACCCAGCCATAGCGCAAGGCGGCGCCCTTCAGGCGCTCGCGGCGCACCTCCTCGTTGACTTCGTCGAAGAAATGATCGGGATTGCTCACTCGAGGCGCCTCCAGCCGGAACCGAGGTCCTCTTAGCCGATAGCGGGCGGGCTTGCCAACCCCGCCCGCCCCGACTTACTGGCTGTCCGCGCCCTGCGGGGCCATCCGATAGATCGCGCCATCCCCGACGGACGCGAACCAGATCGACCCGTCGGGTGCGACCTCAACGGCGCGCACCCGTGCGGTTTCCGGGGATTTCAGACGTTCCTCGGTGAAACCGTTCTGCGGGTCCAGACGTGCGATATAGTCGAACTTCAGACTACCGATGAAGTGATCCCCCTCCCAGTCGGAGAACATCTCGCCCGTATGGATGGCATAGCCGGAGGGCGCCATGGAGGGATCCCAGAACAGCACCGGCTGCTCCATTCCCTGCTGCCTGGTGCCCTCGCCGATACTGGACCCATCATAGTGAACGCCGTAGGAGATCACCGGCCAGCCATAGTTCCCGCCGCGCTCGACCCGGTTGACCTCATCCCCGCCTTTCGCGCCGTGCTCATTGACCCAGAGCTGCCCCGATGCATCAATCGCCGCCCCCTGGATGTTGCGATGGCCCAGCGACCAGATCTCGGGCCGTGCGCCCTCCTCGTCCACGAAAGGGTTGTCAGCGGGCACCGAGCCGTCACGGTTGAGCCTGAGCACCTTGCCCTCGATCCGCGACATGTCCTGCGCGGGATCGAACTTCTGCCGGTCGCCGGTTGTCAGAAAAAGATATCCGTCCGGCGCTTCCACCATGCGGGAGCCGAAGTGACCGTTCCCGTCCACACCCGGCGCCTGGAACAGCACGCGCAGGTTTTCCAGCCGTGTTCCGTCAGCTGCAAGCGTACCCGCGGCAAGCGCGGTGCCGGCCCCGGAACCTTCACGTCCCGCATAGGTCAGAAAGACCTCGCGGCTCTCGGCGAAGTCGCGCGGGATCATGACATCCAGAAGTCCGCCCTGCCCCCGCGCCACGACGTCAGGCCCTCCCCGGACAACGGTGGTCGCTCCCTTTCCGTCATGGAGCGTCAATCTGCCGCTCCGCTCCGTCACCAGAAACGAACCGTCGGGCAGGAAGGCGAATCCCCATGGTTCTTCGAGACCGGTCGCCACCGCCGTGACGCTGACAGGACCGGCGGAAGTCTGCATCGTTGCCGCCATGGCAGCGGGGGCCGCCGCAAGCGCGAGGCCGGCGGCGATCATGGCAAACGGGCGGTTCAGGCGGGTCATCTGCGCTCCTCTTTTCAAATGTGGCTCCCTGTCAACGATCACGCAGCACATTCGATCCCGGCGCGGCGGGGGACGTGATGACGCAGGCAAAGGACGCTTTCTTTTCGAAATGAGCCGGTCTAGGCTCACCTTAGAAAAAACTAAGTTACAGGGAGTAACACGATGAAACGGATGCTTCTCGCCTCTGCGGCGATGGCAATTCTGACGGGTGCCGCCAGCGCGGAAGAAGTCAAGATCGGCATCTCCATCGGCTTCACCGGCCCGCTTGAATCTCTCGCGCCCGCGATGGCAGCCGGGGCGGAACTGGCGATGAAGGAAGTCAGCGACTCCGGCAAGCTGCTGGAGGGATCGACGCTGGTTCCGGTGCGGGCCGATTCCACCTGCATCGACGCCGCCGCCGCAACCGCCGCAGCCGAGCGGATCGTCACGTCTGACCGCGTCAAGGCGATCATGGGCGGCATGTGCTCTGGCGAGACGATCGCTACGCTGCAGAACGTCGCCATGCCGAACGGCATCGTGATGATCTCCCCGTCCGCGACCTCTCCGGCCCTTTCGACCATGGAAAGCAACGGGCTGTTCTTCCGCACCTCTCCCTCCGACGCCCGTCAGGGTCAGGTGATGTCAGAGATCATGGCAGCGCGCGGGATCAAGAAGGTCGCCGTGACCTATACCAACAACGACTACGGCAAGGGTCTTGCCGACAGCTTCGTCGCGGCGTTCAAGGCAGCGGGCGGCGACGTGACAATCGTCGCCGCGCATGAAGACGGCAAGGCCGACTACTCCGCCGAAGTCGGCGCACTCGCCGCTGCGGGTGGAGAGGTGCTGGTCATCGCGGGCTATATCGACCAGGGCGGCGGCGGCGTGCTCCGCGCGGCGATCGACTCGGGCGCCTTCGACACCTTCGAATTCCCCGACGGCATGGTCAGCCAGACGCTGGAGGACAGGTTCGGCAAGGAGATAAACGGCTCCTTCGGGCAGAACCCCGCTGCGGCGGGCGAAGGGCGCGACAAGTATGTGGCCATGGGAAAGGAACACGGCTTCGATGGCACTTCCGCCTTCTCCGCGGAATCCTATGACGCCGTGGCGCTGATGGCCTTCGCCATGGAGGCGGCGAAATCCTCCGATCCGGCCCAGTGGAAGACGAAGGTCATGGAAGTGGCCAATGCGCCGGGTGAGAAGATCTATCCGGGCGAACTTGCCAAGGGGCTCGAACTCATCAAGGCCGGTCAGGATGTGGACTACGTCGGCGCGACGGCCGTCGAACTGGTGCCTCCGGGTGAAAGCGCTGGCTCCTACCGCGAAGTGCAGTTCACCGACGGCAAGCTGGAAGTGGTCGGCTACCGCTGACCCCCGCCCGCGAGGGCTCAGCCTCTGATCTTCCGGGTTCGCGCTGTCATCTCGGCGCGGACCCTTCCTCCCCATGTAAGGACATGTTCGCGGATGATTGTCGTCCACGACCTGACGAAGCGTTTCGGCGGCTTCCACGCAGTGGACGGCGTCTCGCTGCGCATCGAAACCGGCTCCATTACCGGTCTCATCGGCCCCAACGGCGCCGGAAAATCCACCCTGTTCAACGTGATCGCGGGCGTGCTGCCGCCATCATCCGGGCGAGTGGAAATGGATGGGCAGGACATTACCGGCCTGCCCCCGCACACGCTCTTTCATCGCGGCCTTTTGCGCACGTTTCAGATCGCGCAGGAGTTCTCCTCCCTCACGGTGCGCGACAATCTGAAGATGGTGCCCGCCAACCAGCAGGGCGAAACGCTTTGGAACACGTGGTTCGCCCGTGGCCGCATCGCCGAGGAGGAGCGCGCCCTTGCCCGCAAGGCCGATGAGGTGCTCGACTTTCTCACCATCTCCCATCTGGCGGAGGAGAAAGCGGGCAATCTCTCCGGGGGGCAGAAGAAACTGCTCGAACTCGGTCGTACCATGATGGTGGACGCCAAGATCGTCTTTCTGGACGAGGTGGGCGCCGGCGTGAACCGTACCCTGCTCAATACCATCGGCGATGCGATCGTGCGTCTGAACCGGGAGCGCGGCTATACCTTCTGCGTCATCGAACACGACATGGATTTCATTGGGCGGCTCTGCAATCCGGTGATCGTCATGGCGGAGGGCAAGGTGCTCGCGCAGGGCACGGCAGACGACATCATGAAGAACGAAGCGGTGATCGAGGCCTATCTCGGCACCGGTCTGAAGAACAAGGTGACGGCGTGAGTATCTGCGCAGAAACACTCGGGAGCATCGTGTGAGCGCTCCCTTCCTTATCGGTGATGCGATGACCGGCGGCTACGGCGCGGCCGACATCCTCCACGGCTGCACCATCGCGGTGGAGCGGGGGAGTATCGCGGTAATCGTCGGCCCCAACGGCGCGGGCAAGTCGACCGCGATGAAGGCGGTCTTCGGCATGCTGCCGCTCCGCGGGGGCAAGGTGCTGCTGGAGGGGGAGGAGATCACCGCCCTTTCGCCGCAGGACCGTGTCGCGAAGGGCATGGCCTTCGTCCCCCAGACCCATAACATCTTCACCTCCATGACGGTGGAGGAGAACCTGGAGATGGGCGCCTTCCTGCGCCGCGACGATATCCGTCCGACGATGGAGCAGGTCTATGATCTGTTCCCCATCCTGCGGGAAAAGCGCCGCCAGCCCGCGGGCGAGCTTTCGGGCGGGCAGCGACAGCAGGTGGCCGTCGGCCGCGCGCTGATGACCCGGCCCAAGGTGCTGATGCTGGACGAACCCACCGCGGGTGTCTCTCCCATCGTCATGGATGAGCTGTTCGACCGGATCATCGAAGTCGCGCGAACGGGGATTTCCATCCTGATGGTCGAGCAGAATGCCCGGCAAGCGCTGGAGATTGCCGACAAGGGCTACGTCCTCGTCCAAGGTGCCAACCGTTTCACCGGAACCGGGGCGGAGCTTCTCGCCGATCCCGAAGTCCGCCGCACATTTCTGGGAGGCTGAGCAATGTTGCCTGCTGTCCTTCTTGCCGCCATCCCGCTTCTGGGCGCCACCGCGAACGGGCTTGAGTGCAAGCTTGACCACCGCTGTATGAGCGGCGTCTGCCTCTCCTCCGAACCCGCAGCGATGCGCGTCGTTTTCGTCAGGACGCCGAACCCCGCCAAACCGACCGTCTTCGTATTGGGCAACGAACGGCTCATGCAGGGCATGGAGATCAGCGAACGCGAAATCCCGGCCATGTCGAGCGTGTTCGGGAGTTTCGAGTTCAAGCCTGGGACCTATGCCTATGCCGTCGGCCGGATCGAAAGCTACGATCCCGCAACCGGCAGCGTGGAGGTGGCCGTCGGCGGGAACAGCCTTTCCGTCGCCGCAGATGGTCAGGCGGAGGTGACATCGCTCCGGCAAGGCCGCCCCGGCATTTCCTGGCTCACCCGATACACCGGAACGTGCACGACGAGGAACTTCTAGTGGATCTGCTGAACGCCCTCGCCACGCTCGCGAATTTCGTCATCATCCCCGCGCTTGCCTATGGCAGCCAGCTCGCGCTCGGCGCGCTCGGGGTCACGTTGATCTACGGGATACTGCGCTTCTCCAACTTCGCTCATGGCGACACGATGGCCTTCGGCACCGCCGTGACCATCCTGATGACATGGTATCTTCAGTCCATCGGGGTGGCGATCCATCCCCTGCCCACGGCGCTCATCGCCCTTCCCGTCGGCATCGCCGTGACGATCGCGCTGCTGCTTGGCACGGACAGGGTCGTCTATCGCTTCTACCGAAGACAGCGGGCGGCGCCGGTGATCCTCGTCATCGTCTCCATGGGCGTCATGTTCATCATGAACGGCATCACCCGCTTCCTGATCGGCGTGGACGAAATCAGTTTCGATGACGGCGAACGCTTTCTCATGACGGCGCGGCAGTTCCGCGACATGACGGGGCTCGATGAAGGTGTGGTCATCCGCTCCAGCCAGGCGCTGACCGTGGTCACGGCTGTCATCACCGTCGGCGTTCTGTTCTGGTTCCTCTACCGGACGCGGACGGGCAAATCCATGCGCGCCTTTTCGGACAATGAGGATCTGGCCCTGCTCTCCGGCATCAATCCGGAGCGGGTGGTGATCGTGACATGGGCCATCACCGCGGTGCTGGCAACCATCGCTGGCGTTCTTTACGGGCTGGACAAGTCCTTCAAGGCCTTCACCTATTTTCAGCTTCTGCTCCCGATCTTTGCCTCTGCCGTGGTCGGCGGGCTCGGTAATCCGCTGGGCGCCATCGCAGGTGGTTTCGTCATCGCGTTTTCGGAGGTGACCTTCACCTACGCGTTCAAGAAGGTCGCAACCTACCTGCTGCCCGACGGCCTCGCGCCTGACGGGCTGCTGCAACTGCTGTCCACCGACTACAAATTCGCCGTCTCCTTCACGATCCTCATCATCGTGCTGCTGTTCAGGCCCACCGGACTTTTCAAGGGGAAATCGGTATGAGCCCGCCTCTCCGCACCTTCCTGCTCTTTGCTCTGGTCGCGCTTTTGTATGTCTCCACCGGCTTTCTGCAAAGCTGGACGCTGGCTCTTACCATCTTCAACATGGGGATCCTGTCCGCGATCATGGCGCTCGGCGCGAACATGCAATGGGGCTATGCCGGGCTGTTCAACATCGGCATCATGGGCTTCACCGCGCTTGGCGGACTGGCAGCGGTGCTGATCGCCATGCCTGCCAATCCGGGCGCCTGGGCGGCGGGCGGATGGCGACTGGTCGCCGCCCTGCTGATGGGCGCGGCAACGATAACGCTCGCCGTGCAACTCTGGCGGCGGATGCATTCCGGCGCAGGCCGGACGCTCGCCATGCTCTGCGTGCTGATCGTCGGCTTCTTCGCCTATCGCTGGCTGTTCGATCCGGCTGTCACCGCGATCGAGGCCGTGAATCCCGCCTCTGCAGGCAACCTCGGCGGTCTTGGCCTGCCGGTTCTGCTTGCCTGGCCGGTTGGGGGGGCGCTGGCGGGGGCTGCCGCCTGGGGCATCGGTAAGGTCGCCCTGGGCCTGCGTTCGGACTATCTTGCCATCGCGACGCTCGGGGTTGCCGAGATCATCGTCGCGGTGATGAAGAACGAGGACTGGCTTGCCCGGGGTGTCAAGAACGTCGTCGGAATCCCGCGCCCCGTTCCCTATGAGATCAACCTTCAGAACGACGCGGGTTTCGTGGCTCAGGCCGCTTCGTTCGGACTGGACCCGGTGACGGCCTCCACGCTCTGGGTGCGCATCTGCTATGCCGGGTTGTTCCTCGCGGTGCTCATCGTGCTGCTGGTGCTGCTCGAACTCGCCCTGAAATCCCCGTGGGGCAGGATGATGCGCGCAATTCGCGACAATGAAATCGCGGCGGAGGCAATGGGCAAGGATGTCCGCCGCCGCCATCTGCAAATCTTCGTTCTCGGCTCCGCGGTCATCGGTCTTGCGGGGGCGATGATGACCACGCTGGACGGCCAGCTCACGCCCACCACCTACAATCCCCTGCGCTACACATTCCTTGTCTGGGTGATGGTGATCGTCGGGGGGTCCGGCAGCAACTGGGGCGCGGTGCTGGGCGGTTTTCTGATCTGGTTCTTCTGGGTGCAGGTGGAACCTCTGGGGATCCTGCTCATGCAGGGGCTGACCTATTTCATGGCGGACAACTCATGGCTGCGCGGCCACCTTCAGGACAGCGCCCAGCATATGCGGTTGATGACCATGGGGATCATCCTGCTTCTCGTGCTGCGTTTCAGTCCCCGAGGCCTGATACCGGAGCGGTAATACCGCTTCGGCTCCACGCTGCCCGGAATTAGATCAAATGCCGATAAGGGAGGAAGGCCGCATCGGCCTGTTTGGCGAGATGTCGCTCTCCACGCCTCGCCAATAAAAACGCTTGCTGAAGACTTCCCGCAGGACCTTCAGCAAGCGTATGAGTTGGCTCTTCTCGCAGCGCGCCAGGCGCCCGTGATCACCCCCATGACCACGTCCCTTATCGGGATTACTTAGATATATGCCAAGGCGCCCCCTGCGACCAGCCCAAATATACAAAAGAATATCTTCCAATTTGTTTCGAAATATCAGGACTTGGCAAAGGCCCGACTTTCCCGTCACCGGACTTGCAAAACCTCTCCAGACAGCGCATTGAGAGACCGCAATCCGTGCCGGGATGGCGGAATGGTAGACGCAGCGGTCTCAAACACCGCGGCCGCAAGGTGTAGGGGTTCGAGTCCCCTTCCCGGCACCACGGATTTCCCTGTTTTGCCGTAAGCGGCAGAAAAATAGGGAAATTAACCAAAGACTTCCCGACAGTGTTCCTCTTTTAGCCTTACCTGTAGCCCCGAATCGCCAGACCATTTACGCACGGATTCCGCACGCATTACGCACGAGGGGTCACGTGGCATACATTCGGAAGCTCCCATCTGGCAGCTACAGGGCCGAGGTCGCGAGGGCAGGAAAGAGAATCTCGAAGGTCTTTCCGACCAAGATGGCGGCAAAGGATTGGGCGGCTCGTCAGGAGTACCTGATCGCTGAACGGGGCGAGGAAGTGCCATCCGGGACTTTCGGAGACCTGCTCGACCGTTACAGCCGCGAGGTGTCGGACAAGAAGCGCGGCTCACGATGGGAGACGATCCGGATCGAGAAGATTAGAAAGGACAAGCTGGCGCAGGTGCAGCTAGTCGCACTCAAGGCCTCTGATCTCGCGGATTGGCGAGACAGGCGGTTGGCAGAGGTCGCTCCCGCATCCGTCAATCGTGAGATGCACATCCTCTCTGCGGCCCTCAACGTCGCGCGCAAGGAATGGGGCCTGATCAAGAGCAACCCCATGGAGGACGTACGCAGGCCAGCGGCCCCGCCGCCGCGCGACAGGCTAGCCACTGCTGACGAGATGGATCGGCTACAGCACGCGGCCGGGACGGACCTGCAATATGCGACCGCCCGGGCCTACCACGCTTTCCTGTTCGCTGTGGAGACTGCGATGCGCGCCGGGGAAATCGTCGGGCTGACCAGCGACAGGATCGATACCAAGCAGCGCGTGGTAAAGCTGCTGCAGACCAAGAACGGAAGGCCGCGGGACGTACCCCTGTCCAGTGAGGCAATCCGCCTTCTTGAAGATTTGCCCAAGGCGGACCCTGTGTTCGGCCTGACATCTCAACAGCTGGACGTGCTCTGGCGGAAGATCAGGGACAAGGCCGCAGTCGACGGGCTGACGTTCCATGACAGCCGACACATGGCTATCACCAGGCTGTCGAAGAAGCTGGACGTGCTCGCCCTCGCGCGCATGGTGAGCCATACCAACATCAAGATGCTCACCGTCTACTACAACGAGTCGGCAGAGGAACTTGCGAAGCGGCTAGATTGAGCCCGAGAAATGGGGCGACCCTGGAATACCGAGACCTGTAAAAACGCCCTTAATCTGCTAGCGTAAGTGTACCGCATTTTTTGCGTGCTGGATACCGCATGGCTTTTCGTCCAAGTCAGAACGGATGCTCATCGATCACCAGTGAGACATGGGGCAACGGTCGCTGAAGCACTCCTGCCTGTGGCAAGGGATGCAGGTTAGTGCTCTGCGAAGTCGCAGACCCCGATCACTACCAACGACTTGTCCCAGTGTGCCGGAAGCCGCGCGTGGCCTTAAGTTTTGCGGAGACAACCATAACCTGCGGTAGATTATCATCGCCATTCGGCCATATATCTCCCCGAAGAGTGCGCTGCCGAAGCAGCGCTCAACGAAGTATCTTGAGTGGTAGTTTTGAACCCGGCCGAGCATAAACCGGAAGTTACAATTTTTCTCTTGCCAAACTAGATACTAGATGTATTCGGTGCATAGTATATTAGGGATCTCACGACTGCTGAATTACGGAGACACTACACACCTGAGAACAACGGCTGTCATAGATATAAACTTATAAAATTGATAACTACATCCCTAGGGTTCTTCTCCATGATCAAAAAAATTTACAAAAGTAAAATTTCCAGAAATCATACATCTTTCAAGACGTTATTTCTGATTTTTTCATCAGTTTTTTCTGGATCGGTCAACGCGCTAACTTTGGGACACTCGGATTACGTAGTGAAGGACACCAATTCACTTGGAATTCCTGCGGCTTCTGTTATGGAGTGGAGCTTACCGACTACGGTCGTAATAAATCGTAAAAGTGGTGGATTGTTTCTAGTAGATAACGTTTCGCTTTATGGTCGCCTCGAGATAATTAAATCTGGATCGAGACCAAATCCAATTGCTCATATACCACATAGCGAAGCAACCGCTGAAATGGCTTATGACTACCTTGACTGGATAGAAGAAGGTGAATTAAATTTTCCATTCTATCAAATTAACGGTTATAGGGACGAAAATATGGTACTCTCGATTAACCTAAAATCGGTTGATGAAAATTCCGTTTTTGTCGAAAAAAAAAATACGTCGACAAACTGGAGTTCAAAATAAATCTTCCTGATACGTTCTTCCTCGTTAGCCACTTTATCTCAGAGAATTCATCGACGATCAAACCTGACAGCTATTCTTGCATTTACGGATGCCATCTAACTTACATGCAGGTCAGAGAAATCTCGCTTTCACCAATCCCCCTGCCTGCAACCGCAGGCTCTCTCCTCGCCGCGCTTGGATCACTACTTTTTATCCGGCGCTGGATGCTAGGACTCTGAACCTATAATGTCTCCATGCGAACGCGCCAACCTATCTGGTCGGATGAAAAGTATGGCTCGCGCCGCCAACATTTAATGAATTAACAACGGCTAGAGTTGGTCGACATAATGCATTCCATTTAAACTGTGACTGGATATTCAATCTATTTTCTTACTTTGACGCTTGAGGAAACCATATGGCGAAAACCTGGTCTAAAGGAGAGCACATAATAATTTGCGCGCAATGCGCGAGTGAGAGCACTCTTCCTTGGACCCGCGTGCCCGCGCCGGAGCGAGAAAAAGTGATCTGCCCAGCATGCGGATTCATCATGTTCGATAAAAATACGACCTACAACTACGGCGTGCCAATTCTAAAGTCGGGCGAGTAACGATAGTATCCACAACCCGCATCCACCTGCGCGATCAAATCCCGCCCGGCCGCGCGGCTCTGTGGCCCGCCGTCCGCCACCAGCGCGGCAGCAAGCGCCGTCCGGGACGCCTCCGTGCCGTCGCAGACCGCCTCACCGCTGCGACCGGTCGCGCAGCCAGCGCAGATCGTCATCAGCATCGCCGCGAGATACGTCCGCATCGTCGATCCTCCTGCGTGTGTCCTGATAGTCCTGCAGCCGGCCGGCGCGCGCGTCACGGCGACCCTCCCGCTTGCCGACGGCAAAAGCGACCAGCAGCGCCACGATAAGCCCGCCGAACGCGGCGAGCGCCCGATCGATGCGAGTGGAGAGCAGCCATGTCATGTCAGCCCCGCGATCAGGTCGGGGCGATAGCCGTGCCAGTGGTGATCGGGACCGAGGTAGACCACCGGCGCGGACTGGTAGCCCCAGGAGCGCACCAGCTCCAACGCAGCGGCGTCCTGTGTGAGGTCGATCTCCCCATAGGCAATACCGCGCTGCTGGAGGGCCCGCTTGGTGGCCCGGCAGGGCTGACAGCCCGGCGTCGCGTAGATCACCACCATCACGCGACCCCCCTGCTCTTCTGAAATGCCCAGACGGCGACACCGATCAGCGCCAGCAGCATCCCGCCACCGATGAGGATGTTGAGCGTCGACTCGGGCAGCGCGTCGCCGATCGCGGCGACAGCCGACGCCAGCCCGCCTGCGGCAGCGCTTACCTTGGTGATCTGCGCCACGCGATCCTCGCGCGCGGGCTGCCGGATCGGCGACGCATCGCGCCGACGCTCCAGTTCCGCCCATGTCCGCGCGCCTACGACCCCGTCGATCGGCAAACCGGACTGCGCCTGGAAGCGGCGGACCACCGCCTCGGTCTCCGGCCCGAATGCGCCATCGGGATCCAGCCCAAGCGCCACTTGCAGCCGACGGACGGCCTCTCCCCGCGCACCGGCGCGCAGCACCACCGGCGAGGCCCGGCCAGACAGCTGCTGGTAGGCGGTCTCGATCCGCGCGGCGTACTCAGCGACATTGCCCGATCCATTGTAACGCGCCGCGAAGGCCCGCCAGTCATGAGCCCGCAGCGCGGCATCAAGGCCCCAGGCCAGGATCAGCGTCACGAAGGCCGCGATCTGCTCCGCCTCGCTCTCCGCCATCGCACGCACCATGCCGAGCGCGGTGATGTAGCCCGCCTCACGCGCGTTGAAGCCCATGATCTGCGGCGCGCCCCAGCTGGTTGCCTGCAGCGCATCCTCAGGATCGCGGGCATAAGCGGTGCGGAAGAGCCTCTCCCGGCCCGCTGCCGACAGCTTCAGGCTCGCGCGATAGTCGCCGATCGGGACGCGCAACTTGTGCGGTTCAAAGCGGCGCTCGAGCGTACCGTCGGCACGGAATGGCCCTCCTGCCGCCTCCGCCTGCCAGACAGCGCGGATCGCCGCCAGCTCGCAGCCGATCCGCTCGGCCGCACGCAAGAAATCGTCGGTGCTCGCGCGATGCGGGGCGCCCTTCCAAGGGTCTGTCATGATGATGTCCTGTGGTGGTGCCCGCGTTTACTTTTGCGGCCGGGGCTGGATGAATTGCCGGAGCAGCGCGTTCGTTTCGCGCTGCTCGTTTTTCACGTCGGTCATGGACTTGGACAGGCTCTCATACCGCTCACCATTGCGCGCGTCGCTGATCTCCAGCTTGTTGACCGCGGTACGCACAGCGATCAGCTCGGAGCGGATATCCAGTACGTCGGTCCGCGTCTCGTCGGTACGCACCGTCATCGCACCCCACGCCGTGCCGACTCCGACAATCACAACCAGCCATGAGATAATGTTTCCAACGGAGATACCTCCGTCCAAACTTCAGACCGGACATGACCTGTCTCCCTAATCTTATTGAAGTTTACGCTTGCCCGAATCGTCGCCCTCACGGCACCGTGAAGCCGTTGGTTAATCGGGGGATTTAAGGATGAGAGCGTTTGCGCTAGCGGCTGCGGCGTCCCTTGGGATGGCTGGGCAGGCTGAGGCGGCGATTGTGACGTATACGGCGACGGCGGTGAATGTATCGGCTGTATCTGAACCTTGGTATTATGATGAAAACGGCGAAATAGGCTATAAAATCGGAGAAGCTCCGCTAACAAAGCCTATCGTAATTTCCCTGGGGGTTGATCAATCCAAAATTGTCCCCGAGAAAACATATTCCGTTGACGATGAAAATATCGAAGACGTAATTGTGTCCCTAAACGGTGGAGAGGTTTACCCACGCGTCGTGTTCCTATGGGGTGGGTTACAATTTGACTCGGAACTGAATATTTCGGCATGGGATTTCCATTATTTTGATCTGAACTACTACACCGACGAAAGCATGGGACTCCCAGAAATAGCTATGCGATCATATGTTGGCGAGGCGCGGTCTCACGCATTCTTTGATCAGTATGGATCAGGAGAGGAGTATTTCTCCGAATTGTATCCGATGGCCTATTATTCAGAAGTTATATCGTATGATTTTGACTATAAGAGCCAAGATGGACTGATTTGGCAGAAATCTATCCCCTCCCCAGTTCCCCTCCCCGCTGCCGCCCCGCTCCTGCTGGCCGGGACGGCATCTCTTTGGGCAATCGCCCGCAGGCGTCAGAGGGTAACTCAATCTTTCCTCTTGCCCGAATCGTCGCCCTTACGCGACCGTGAAGCCGTTAGTTAATTGGGGGATTTGAGATGAAAGCGTTTGCGCTGGGGGCTGCGGCTTGCCTTGGGATGGCTGGTCAGGCTGAGGCGGCGATTGTCACGATGAAGATCGACGGTATTATCGCAAGCTATAACAGAACAGTTGAAACCATTGTAGGCGATACAACTAATAGTGAAACCCTTCCCATCAACGGATATTCCGGGCGCAATTTTTCAATCCTGATCTATTACGACAGAAGCTCAGATGTCGAAGAATATACGTTTGAAGAAGCCTTTGAATACGGAGAAGTTTCAGCAATCAACGGATTCCTAAACTGGGAATTCTTAATAGGAAACGAGGTTTTCATCTCACGAGAGATGATACCAGACAACTACAATACCATTCAAGAGATCGTAGCAGACTCCTTATACAATGGCTACTATTCTAGAAATGAGTCTGGCGTTTTGTATTCACTGTATAATGGGAAAGTGTCAGGAGAGTTCTTTTTTACCACCTCTATGAGATACAACGAATCCCGCTGGCCGACTGACTTACTTTCAAATGCAACACTATATAGTTCAGCACCTGGGTGGGGTGACCTATTAATGCAAGAGATGCACTATCTGTTTGAGGGAGAAGCCCGCATAGGGGCGGTAAATTACATATCCCACATGAAGATCATACCCGAAAAGGTGACCATCATCGCCCCTGCGCCTGTCCCTCTTCCCGCTGCCGCCCCGCTCCTTCTGGCCGGGACGGCAGCGCTTTGGGCAATCAGCCGTAGGCGTCAGAGGGTGACCGACAGGTGAGGCCACCACCTGCCCTCACCATCGCGATAGCCCGCCACCTGCAGCCCGCCTGAAAAGGTTTCAGCGGCGTAGGCTTCTTTGACCACGCCATCGGCAATCGCCTCGTCCTCGGCGTATGCCTCCTCTTCCGTCAATCCCGCCGTGGTGCTTCGTGCCTGTCCGGTAAATGTCAGTGGATTCTGCCACGGTAGCCCGTCACGGCGGGTCACTGTTATGGAAGTGCCGGAAAGGACTGCGCTATACGGGATCTGAGTGGTGCCGGTCATGATGCGGAAGCAGTGCAGATCGGCGGGCTGATCGCTGTATATTGCCCCGCCGTTTGCCGCGTTTACATGCAGAGTCACAGCCATGCGATCCGGGCTTATGGCCACATCGGAATAGTAGGGATACTGGACGGAGGTCAGGCCCATTGCCTTTGCCACACCGAGGGCCATCACTGATGCTTCGTGAACAGCGCCTTTCGTGATGCCAGATTGAGTATTATAGCGGGACGAGTCAAAGAGGTGTCGCGGGTGAGGCCCTCCTCTCCCGCCCTGCGTCGTGAGCCCGACGACGGGCGGGGTCATGGTGCCGCCCAGATCATACATTGCCTGAGCCTGCTGAGTGCACTGCGGCACAGCAAATTGCAGGCGCACGTAGTTTTGCGATGCAATCCGATAGCCCGGGGACAGAATGTCGTCTAGAGTGCCGAGCTGACCAGAAAGCCCCCCATCACTCATGACCTGACTGTAGCTCAGCGTCGTTGACATCTCGTTGAATACGCACAGGGATACGTCATTTCCCGCGAGGTCCACTTTTGTGCACAGATCATCCCATTCTTCCTGCACAGTGAAAATCAGCCTGGCGTTTCGGCCTGACTTAGCCACGGAGATATAACACCACCGATATCCACCGAATTGGGCAAGCTGGTTTATGGCTGCCCTGGCTCCCGCACCGGATACAGCGCGGTTTTGAGCGGCGTCGGAAGCAGTCCGCGTATTATCGGCGCTGTTGACCAGACCATACCGAAGAGGCCCGACTCCAGCGCCGCCGTTACCTGTGAGCAAGTTATTGACGCACACAGCCATCTGGTTTTCCGCCGCAGTCAGTGGCCAGCTTGGATTGTAAATATTTCCCTTGCCGTTGGGCCAAAGGTCTACCGCGATAGACAAGCTCGATGGCCCTAGCGCCATGTATTTGAAGCTGACAGCACAGCGCCCGATGCTGCGCGCCACGACGCCCGGGTTGGCGGTCAGCCGCACTTCGCGCCAGCACCAGTGTTCCGTCGCCGGGATCGTCCGCGTCACGCTCCACGCCCCGCCGCTGATCGTGCCAGCGGGCACCCAGCCGGTAACGGCCTCGCCGCCCTCGCCGACAAGCCGGAACTCTACCGCCATGCCCTCAAGGGTGGGGTGAGCCGGGCCGGAGAATGTCACCGGCCTTGCCTTGCTGGCGATCTGCGTATCCCCGACCAGCCCATAGACCCATCCATCCATAGCGACATTGGGCACGCCGTCCCTGATCGACGGATAAGGATCGTGGTCTAGCATACCCGGGGTGATACCTCCCGGAGAGACATGCTCACCCGAAAGGGGATGCAGAGGGATTGCCACATAGTCCATTCCAGCCAGCAGGGATGCGAGCGCCGTGGAGGCGGTCAAGCGGCTATCAGAGTCGCCCAGAGCCTCGCGGTAATAGCGAATAAGTGCCATGTCAGGCTCCCGGCTGCGGAATGAGGGACAGAACGTCGTCCCAAAGCGTGTTGAAAATGCGCAGCCCCCACGTGGTGGCCGGATCATCGTCGTTGGATTCGGCAAAACCCGCACCTTCAAACATGTGGGGATAGGGGTCGCCGTTGACCGGGTATGTCCCATCCGTCGTGCGCACGACATAGGATTTCATCTCTTCCTCACCCCGGCTGCATGATCCCCAGCGCCTGAGCAAAAAGCATGAAGTCGCCGCCAACGCCCTGATTGCGGTAGGGAGAATTGATCGCCACGCATCGGCTGGCACCGTTTGCGGATGGCCGCTTCGGGCGCGCAGCCGGCCATGATCGCCAAGGCCTTCGCGGTGACGGAGCGACATGTCCGCCAGCGGATGACGCTGGCCACCCTGCCGGTCGCTGCGCTCGACGCGCTGCGCACTGACCAGATCACCCTTGACCAGGCGGGCGCGCTGACCTCCGCGCAGTCGGAGGAGGCTCTGCTCGCCGAGCTGCGCCGCGTTCTTACCAGCACGTGGGGCGTTTCTGCCGCTAACATCCGGCAAAACCTGCTGCCTCGCGGCATCTCGCTCGACGACCGGCGCGTCAAATGGCTCGGGCTGGCAGCCTACCGCAATGCGGGCGGCGTCATTCAGGAGGACCTGTTCACCGACGACACCCGTATTCTCGACGAGGCATTGCTCGACAAGCTCTTCACCGATCGGCTGGAGGAATGCGCGGAGCTCAACCGGGGCAAAGGCTATGCTTGGGTGAAGATCCACACGAAGGATGCGTGGATCCCCTTTGATCTCATCGAAAAGCTCGCTCGCGTCGATCTCGTCCCCGTCGAACTGCCGGAGGCCGATGCCGCGGAGCTGGAGACCCTCACCGAAGCCGATGACCTGACGGAGGAGGAATACGCGCGCCTGGAAAAGCTCGAGGATCGCGCTGCAGGCGACATCTCGGACGAAGATCGGGCCGTCGCCGGCATCTTCCTCCACGTGGACAGGCACGGCGAGCTGAAGACCAGCGGCCCGTGGCGGGAGAAGCCGCAGGCATCCGGGAGCGACGAGGTCGAGACGGCCAAAGTCGAGACGCTGCCCCAGTCCCTGACAGAGGACATGCGGCGCACCCAGCGTCTGGCCATCCAGACCGCTCTGCTCGGCAAGCCCGAGCTGGTGCTCGACCTGCTGACCGTCGCGCTGACGGCGCCGATCTGGAACTGGCAGCGCCCGCTGTCGATTGACCCTTCGCTGAATCCGATTGCGCCGGAGAAGGCGGACGCCACTGTGATCGACGAGCGCCTGACCGATGCCGTCAATGACGGTAAGGCTATGACCGGGAGAGACCTGTCTCTGACCCATCTGACCGACATTCAGGCTATGCCGAAGAAGGACCGCAACGCGCGGCTCACCGCCGCGCTGGCCCGCCTCTTTACCCCGGTCACCGGCGACTTTACCGCCTCCGTCGCCCGCCTCGCCGGCGCCGATATCCGCAAGGTCTGGACACCGACGGCCGAGAACTATTTCGCCCGCCTCCCCGTCGCGCGGCTGGACAGGATCTGGGCGGAGCTGGTCCCGGATGGCGGGCCGGACGGTGACGGCTGGCTGTCCATGAAAAAGGCACTCAAGGCCAAAGACCTCGACCGCCTGTTCCGCAACCCCGATTTCCGGTCCGCGCTGTTCCTGTCGAAGGACGATTGCAAGCGTATCGATGCCTGGGTGCTTGCCGAAATGGAGTGGCCGGCGCCATCGGACCAGGCTGACGCGCAGGAGGAAGCGGCATGAGCGATCCGATCCAGCCCGAACACCGGACGCTGATGAACACCCTCGCGCACCTCATCGACGAAGCGCTTAACGGCCCCTTTCAACCGGGCGTCCCGCGCCGGATCGGGTTCGCCCTGCTGATATCCGAGTTCAACCGAATTGAGGACGGCCGGGTAAACTACATCAGCAACGGCGACCGGAGCAGCATGCTGGCCATGCTCCGCGAATATCTGTCCCGCGCCGAGAAGGATCGGCCCGGCGCGACCCAGAACCCCTGATCTAACAGGATCACGCCATGAAATTTTTAACACTCGCTTTGGCGGGCTTGATGCTCGCACCCTGTGCATATGCGGACACTGCCGGTCCGGGCGACTTCAAGGTCGTCTATCTGCCCCCAGACACAGAGTGCGGCACCTCTCTGCGCCTTGAAGAGGGCACCGGCATCTACGGCCTGATGCAGCCGAAATCCACGTTCGTCTATGCGCCGGCGCGGCATGAGACTTTCCCGCCGATCGTCATCCCGACCGCGCCGGGCGGCACAGACCATCACCGGCCCGAGCCGCCACGCCCGCCCCCGTCGCCCGTGCCCGTGCCATCGGCCCTGCTGTCGCTGCTCGGTGCCCTGATTTCCGCCGCCGCTGTTTGGAGGATGACCCGATGAAATGGATACGCCGCCTTTACTCCCGCTGGCAGACACACCTCCGCCTTCTCCGCGAGCTTGAGATGGGCAAGATCGAATACGACAGCCGCAGCGATGAGGTGTGCCTCGCACCCGGCGTCCCCCTCACGGACGAGCATATTCGGATCGTGCAGCAGCGCCCGTATCTCGCGGATGGCTGGCCCAAGCACCTGCGTGGGGAGATTGGCCTGCCGCCTTTTCCGCCGCGTGAGGAAGACGACGATTTTATCAACAGGATTTTGTGATGACCGGCGATCTGATCAGCCGGGCAGCGGCGATTGAAGTTGCAGCGGAGTGGCATGACGCTTGGTTTGGTGATGGGCTTAAGGGGCCTGTCGCCGCAGCCATCCGCGCCCTCCCCGCCGCTCAGGCGCAGGTGCAGAAGCCGGTGGCGCTGACCATGAAGCCGTTTGACTTCCGGTGGAAGTCAAAGGCCAGCCCGAACCCCAGCGTGATGGAGCTACATCACGACGATTACTCAGCCTATGTCGTAATCCCCTACGATCCCGGCTTTGACCCGGCAGCGGGTATCGGTCTTTGGAGTGGCGTCAGCAATTACAAGGGGAAGGCAGGCTTCGCCACACGCGAAGATGCTATGCGCTATTGCGAGGACACGATCCGCAATGACGCGCAGCGAGCAATCAATGCCGCACGAAAATGGCTAGCCACTTCCGCAGCCCACGCAGAGGCGGAGAGCGCCGAACTCACCGCGGCCCGCGCGCAGATCAAGGCGCTGGAGGAGGCGCTATCGGACCTTTTGTCTTGGTTCGGCGATGAGCCGAGTAGTTATGACCCTTGGATAATCAAGGCGGGTGATTTGGGTGCGGATGACGCCATCAAAGCCGCCCGTGCCGCCCTCGACAAGCTGGGGAATGGGTGATGGGTGAGCCTAGCATGATGATCGCCGTGGACGCGGGCGAGCTTGCCGCTCTGCGTGAGGAAATGGCCGCGATGCGCCGCGCCATCGAAGGCTCCCGCATTACTCCCCCGCCGAACTGGCTTACCATCGCGGAGTATGCCGACCAGATCGGACGCACGAGAAAGACCGTGCGAAACTGGATTCGTGATGGCAAGATAGAGACGCGGCGCGAGGGTGCAATCACCATGGTACGCGCCGGCCAGTGAATCGGCGCTCGCATTTTTTACGCTTCAAAACTCTAGTGCGTTGAAAATTAAGTCGTTTCTAGTCCCCTTCCCGGCACCACAATTTTCCTTGCGGAACGTACCTCATTGAAAATTGGCAACTTGGCGCCAGACCGACGCTCAATTTGTCCTCGGCTCCAACCGTCCGTCACATGACGCAGGCGATGATGCTCGGGGCCGGGCCCCCGGCGTTCGAGCCATGAGCGGGTGACCTCAGCGGCGCAGGCCCGCGAAGGTGTCGCAATCCTTGATCTGGCCGGAGTTATACCCCTGCG
Organism: Haematobacter genomosp. 1; assembly: GCF_002196855.1. Taxonomy (GTDB): domain Bacteria; phylum Pseudomonadota; class Alphaproteobacteria; order Rhodobacterales; family Rhodobacteraceae; genus Haematobacter. The sequence goes on from NZ_NIPW01000004.1 coordinate 53,225, forward strand.
CGAACCAGTGCTGTCGTTGCGCCGAACTTCCATGGGTGAAGGTCTCGGGCACGGGGCGGCGGCCGGCGGCCCGTTGCAACGTATCGTCGCCGATGCGCGCGGCGGCATCCATCGCCTCGTCGATATCGCCGGGATCGAGCGTTCCGAACTGGGTGTCCGCCTGTCGTGCCCAGATGCCCGACAGACAATCGGCCTGAAGTTCGATGAGCACGGAAAGCTGGTTGCTGTCCACCTCGCTCACCCGCTGGCGAAGATCGTTGACCTGTCCCAGAATCCCCAGTTCATCCTGCACGTGATGGCCGACCTCATGGGCCACCACATAGGCGGCAGCGAAATCGCCCTTGGCGCCGAGTTGCCGGCTAAGCGTGGTGAAGAAACTGGTGTCCAGATAGACCTTCTGGTCCGCCGGGCAATAGAAGGGCCCCATCGCTTCCGAAGCGCCGCCGCAGGCGGAGGACGTCATGCCCTTGAACAGCACCAGGGTCGGTGGCCTGTACTGCCGCCCGACCTGCTCGCGGAAGACCCGATCCCAGACCTCCTCCGTATCCGCGAGCGTGACGGAGACGAACTGCGCGGCATCCTGATCCTCCTGCGTCAGTTCGACGGGACCGCTCTGCTGTATATATCCGCCGCCCTCGTTCAGCACGGGCGACAAATCCACTCCGAACAGCCAGCCGATCAACACCAGCGCGATCAGGCCGAAGCCACCGATCCCGCCCACCCGTGCATAGCCCCTGCCACCGCCTGCCGACCGGCGATCCTCGATATTGCTGCTGCCCCTGCGCCCGCGCCATTCCATCGCCGTCTCCTCACCTAAGCCTTACCGCCCGCCCTCGCCCGTAGCCTTGACCCCGCTTGTGCCGCGTGCTGCAAGGAGCCGTCTCGGGAGAAAGAACCATGACATCCAGAACTCTGACCATACTCGCCACTCTCGGGTCCGTCGCCCTGCTGCTCGGCGCTTTCGCCTTTCAATATATCGGTGGTTTGGCGCCCTGCCATCTCTGTCTGTGGCAACGCTGGCCCCATGCTGCCGCGATAGCGGCGGGAGCGCTGGCTCTTGCGATGCCTGCCGTGCGATTCTGGCGGTTTCTGGGCCTTGTCGCCGCGCTGACGGCCTCCGGTCTCGGCGTGTTTCATACGGGCGTGGAGCGTGGATGGTGGCAGGGGCCGACCACCTGCACCGGCGGCGGCGATCTGTCGGGCATGAGCACCGGCCAGCTTCTGGACCAGATTCTCTCCTCCCCCGTCGTGCGCTGCGACGCGGTGGCATGGCAGTTCGCGGGCCTCTCCATGGCCAGCTGGAACGCCATCCTGTCGTTCCTGCTGGCTCTGATCTGGGCCGCGGCGCTGGTGAAGCGGGACTAGTTGATGCGGAATTCCCCCACGACATTCCGCCACTCGCCGGGAGAGATCAGCTTGCGGTGGGTGAAACGGACGGAGTGGAGCGGGCCCTCTATCTCCTCCTGCCAGAACTCGATGAAACGAAACAGTCGAGGATAATCCGGCGCGATGTCATAGTCCTGCCATGTGAACGTGTTCAGGACGTGACGATAATCGGGCATCCGGTAGAAGAACTCGGCAGTGGTCAGGCCGTAGCCCTTGAGCATCAGATCGGTCTCGCGTCGCTCCATGTCCGCCTCGCGCTGTGGGAGAGTTCCATCGTCTCACACGCGCGGCAAAAATCAACGATCACAATCTGTTGGCACTCAGGCCGGGTGGCTGCCGTAAAGCTGGTCCGCCCGCTTCTCGAAGGCGCGCACGATACGGTGCATCGCCTCATTGAAGACCACGCCGATGATCCCCTGGAGAATCGCGTTCTTGAATTCGAAATCCACGAAGAACTCGACCTCGGAGCCGCCCTCGGGGCGGTCCCGGAATTTCCACCAGCTCCGCATGTATTTGAACGGGCCGTCCAAGTACTCGGTGTCGATCTTCTTCTGCTCAGGCCAGAGGGTGACACGGCTCCCGAAGCGCTCGCGGAACACCTTGAAGGAGATGACCAGATCGGCCTCCATCAGCTCACCCCCACCCTCAACAGGTGTCCGGGAGCGGATCCGGGCAGCGGTGTTCCAGGGCAGGAACTCCGGGTAGCGGCCGACGTCGGCCACGAGGTCATACATCTGCTGCGCCGTGTAGGGCATGACGCGCGTTTCCGAATGGGAGGGCATTCTCTTCCGTTCGCTCTGTCGCTCGGCGCCGTTCTTTCATAGGCTGGCACGGAAAAGAAGGCGCAACCGGACGGAACCATGCAGAAACCCTACGTGATCGACCAGCTCATCTCCGCCAAAGCCATTGCCGCGCGGGTGGAGGCGCTCGCCGCCGAGATCACCGAGAGCTTTCGCGACACGGAAAAGCTCGTCGTCGTCGGTCTGCTGCGGGGTTCCTTCGTCTTCATCGCCGATCTGGTGCGGGAGATAGACCTGCCGCTGGAGGTCGATTTCCTTGAGGCCTCCAGCTACGGAGACGGCATGGAGAGCTCGCGGGAGGTGCGAATCCTGAAGGATCTCCGTGCGCCCATAGAGGGCCGCGACGTGCTGGTGGTGGAGGATATCATCGACACGGGCTTCACCCTCTCGCACGTGATCGCCCTGCTGAAAAGCCGCAAGCCCCGGCGGCTGGAGGTCTGTGCCCTGCTCGACAAGCCGACCCGGCGGGAGGTGGACGTGCGCGCCACGTGGACGGGATTTTCCATCCCCGATGAATTCGTGGTGGGCTACGGCATCGACTACGCCCAGCGGAATCGCAACCTCCCCTACATCGGCAAGGTCCGGTTTACAGACCCTGCGGGTTGATCCCTGCGGCAAAGACGCTAGCCTAGGAAAGGCAAGCACCTAGCCAGCATGGGGAATTTCATGGCCCGGCGGATTCTGCCCCTTGTTGTCGTCGCAGCTCTGGCAGGAGGCGCGGCATTCTGGGTCATCACCCGGCCCTCGCCCGTGGAGGAGGCTCCGCTGGTCGCGCTCACCGGCGATCCGGTTGCGGGAGAACTGGTGTTCCACGCCGCGGGCTGCGCCTCCTGTCATGCAGCGGAGGGCGCTGCGGGCGAGGACAAGCTGATCCTTTCCGGCGGCAAGGCCTTTGCCTCGCCCTTCGGCACCTTCCACGCGCCGAACATCTCGCCCGATCCGCAACAGGGCATCGGTGACTGGAGCCTGACGGATTTCGCCAATGCCATTCAACGGGGGATCGGGCCGGGGCGGGAGAATCTGTATCCCGCGCTGCCTTATACCAGCTACGTCCACATGCGGCCGCAGGACGTGGCCGACCTTCATGCCTACATGATGACACTGCCGCCCTCCTCCACGCCCAGTCTGCCGCATGACATCGACTTCCCCTTCTCCCAGCGCTGGTTGATCGGGGGGTGGAAGCTGTTGTTCTTCGATCGGGGCTGGGTGGTGTCGGGCGCGCTCACCCCGGAGGAGGAGCGCGGCCGTTATCTGGTGGAGGCGCTCGGACACTGCGGCGAGTGCCATACACCGCGCGGCGAGATGGGCCAGATGCAGCGCGACGCCTGGCTGTCCGGCGGCCCGGATCCGGCCAATCCGAACCGGCGCATCCCCAACATCACCCCGGCCAAGCTCACCTGGAGCGTGGAGGAGATCGCCGACTATCTGCAAAGCGGCTTCACACCGGATTTCGACATCGCGGGGGGAGAGATGGCGCAGGTCGTGGAGGAGATGGCCCGGCTGCCCGCCTCGGACCGGCTGGCGATCGCGGCCTATCTGAAGAAAGTGCCGGCCGTCGAATGAGCACAGGGACCAGTGCCGAACCGCGACGCCTGCGACCGGAGGCGTACTCTCGGAAACGGTTTCCAGACAACGGTTACGGCAGGTTATCCTGACATTCCGGCTCCAAGCTGCAACTGTTTCGCCGTCCGGGTTGGCGCCCCTAACAGGCTGCTAAAAAAGGCCTTTTGGCCTGTGTTGGAGCGGAAATCGTTCACCATCTGACGAATTCCAGCCGGAAATCCATAGACTTCCGGGCGTTTCCGGGCCGATCTTCCGATTTCCGGCGCAGAGGCATGACACTTCAGGACTTTTTCAGCAGCCTGTTAGCAGGCTGCTGAAAAGTACCCTCGGCGCTGGCCTGAGGCCGAGATGTTCCCCCTTGCTGGGAAATCTCCTGAAAACCGCTAGTTTTGGCTCTCGACCGGACCGATTCCCGGCTGTCAGCGCAACCCCCGGGCCAATGATCGACTTTTGAGAGGCCGGTCAGTGACTTGGCAAGTTGCTGAAAAAATCCTGAAGGTTCATGCCGGTGCTTCGAAAACCAGCCCCGGAAAGACCCGCGGCAGGTAATTTCCGGCTGGATTTCGTCAGATGGCGAACGATCTCGCTTCAACGCCGATCTTTTCAGCACCCAGTTGCGCGGAATATCCGGCCGCCCGTCTGAAACCGCAAATCTTGCGGCCCGCTGAGTTACCGGCTTTCAACGGTACGGAGAAAAAGCGGCTTTCCGGCCAACGGTCGAGGTAATCTCCCGCCCACGCGCCGCCTTCTGAAAAGGGCTACGGCGCGAAGGCGAGAGTACAAGACCTCTTTCCGGGCCGCGCGCGAACCGTCAGGCCCTGCCGAACTTTTCCAGCCGTGCGGCCCGGAGCCGCGCGAAATCATCCCCCGCATGGTAGGAGGAGCGTGTCAGCGGCGTGGCGGAGACCATCAGGAAACCCTTGCCCCAGGCGGCTTTCTCATAGGCCTTGAACTGATCGGGCGTCACGAAATCCGCCACGCGGTGATGTTTCGGCGTGGGTTGCAGATACTGGCCGATCGTCAGGAAGTCGATATCGGCAGATCGCATGTCGTCCATCACCTGAAGCACCTGCGGGCGCTCCTCACCCAGACCCACCATGATGCCCGATTTGGTGAACATCGTCGGATCCAGCTCCTTCACCCGTTGCAACAGGCGCAGGGAGTGGAAGTACCGCGCGCCGGGGCGCACTTCGTGATAAAGGCCCGGAACCGTCTCCAGATTGTGGTTGAACACGTCGGGACGCGCCTCAACGACCTTTTCCAGCACGGAGGGCGCGCATTTCAGGAAGTCGGGCGTCAGGATTTCGATGGTCGTCTCCGGGCTGCGATGCCGGACAGCGCGGATGGTTTGGGCAAAGTGATCCGCCCCGCCATCCTCCAAATCGTCACGGTCCACGGAGGTGATGACCACATGCTTCAGCCCGAGCTTCTGCACCGCATGCGCCACGCGTCCCGGCTCGAACACGTCGAGCGCATCGGGCCGTCCGGTCGCCACGTTGCAGAAGGTGCATCCCCGCGTGCAGATCTCGCCCATGATCATCATGGTGGCGTGACCCTGGCTCCAGCACTCGCCGACATTGGGGCAGCCTGCCTCCTCGCACACGGTGACGAGGCGGTTCTCGCGCATGATCTCCCGCGTCTTGCGGTAGCCTTCGGACGTGGGCGCCTTCACCCGGATCCAGGACGGTTTGCGCGGCTGCTCGCTGTCGGGGCGATGTGCCTTTTCGGGATGGCGCTCTGCGGGAATTTTAAGATCGCGCACGGAAAACCCCTCGGGATACTGGTTCTTTCAGATAGCCCGATGGGCGCGGATAAGCAACGGCAGTGCCTGCATTCCCGCCCTGCGTTGCTCACCCGACCAGAACGGCGCCGCGCCCGGTTTCATCGTAATGCCGCTTCAGCCGCTGCAACGCGATCCGCAGGACGATCTTGCCCGAGCGGGCCGACCAGCCCATCCGCTGCTCCGCCGTTTCCAGCCCTTCCAGATAACAGCAGCACCTGAGGACCATATCCCCCAGCCCCGGACCAAGGTCGCGGAGCGCCACCGCGACCCGCTCCCGCGCGCGGGCGGGGGCACTGTCAGGATCACCCGCACCGGCTGTGCTCCGCTCCCCGCCGGTAAGGAACCGATCCCAGTTCTGCGCGACACGTGGCCCCATCTGTGCAAGCTCGAAATCCTCCCGCAGGCGCTCGGCCGCGGCGATCAACTCGCGTGACAGGAAGGGTCTGCCATCCTTGTCACGTCTTCGGCCGAGAACAATTACCGGAGATTCCGCCATGTTACATCGGGTTCTTCGTGTTGTTTCCCGGTCTTCCGCACTCTCCGCCCAACGGAAGGCGGTCGGCGCCTCCCGAAACCCCTGTGGGTCGGGAATGCCGCGAAGCATGGATTTCAGGGCTGAGCGACCGCCTTGTGTGATTTCATATACGGAAAGCGGTGCGCGGGTTTCGGAGGAATTTTCCCGCGGGCGGCAGGTGATCCAGCTTTTCAGCGCAAAGGCCTCTGCGACCTGGCGTTCGACCACCGCCGTTCGTTCCTGCTCGCCGCACGGGGCGGTTCTGAGCACCACGGCCCGCTCCATCCCGGTGGAGACGACGAGCACCGAACCGGTTTCGCATAGACGGCGTAGTATACGGAGCGCCTCCCGCTGGATGAGCGCCTCGTCGGGAACGAAGCAGGCTTGCGGAGTCGGTGCGGTCATGGGGGGATCCTCGCTCTCGGTTTCGGGGGTCGATGCGGCGCTGCGGCGGCCAAGCCCCGCGAGGGCGCCGTCGATCAGGGGATCGTCGCGGCGATTCTCATAGCGCCTGACCAGCCTCATCACGGTCGAGGCATGCACGCCCCTGTCTCGGGCCAGCGCGCGGAGCGACAGTCCGGCCTCGGTATGCAGAAGGTAGAGACGCGCCGCATCCGGCAGCCAGTCCGGCAGTTTCGAGGGTGCCGGAGATACCGCCGTTCTTGCCGCTCTCATGATGCCGCCGCAGTCCCTCAGATCCGCTTTCGTTCGAGGTTCAGACTTCAGTGACATTTATTACCTGTCCGTTAATAACCGCGCGAATTCCCATAATTGTCGGGAATTCCTAAACCTCCCTGAAAGCAGCGCGCGCCGGATCGCCGGAAAGCGCAACACACGTTTAGGTTGAGTATTCTTGGCCTCCCGCTTTTTGAAGGAGAGCAAGAATGTATGATGCCATGCCGAACCTCGCCGCGATGCGCCGCCCCCGACTGCTGATTCGCGCCGCGCATTTCGGGCTCTCCGACTATCGCCGGGATCGCGACCTGCCGCGCGTGACGCGGCAAACAACCGTGCCCTCTCCCGAACGCGCGCTCGCTACATTGATGGAGGAGGAGGAACGTCTCGACATCAGCCGCCGCAATGAGGAAGCGGGTTACAGCCTCGCGCGGCATATCGATGTGCTGATCGCCCTCATCGCGGAGGCGCGGCTGATACCCCCGCCCGTAACGCCCGCCACCCGCGTCACCGCCGCCCCTGCCACCGACACCCGCGTCACTGCCGCCCGTGTGCCCGTATCGGGGCTTGAGCGCGAAGCCGCGAATGCCTAAGTGGCGGCAGTCCCCCTTGCGCGGAAACGCAGGGATGCCTAGAGGGAACCATGACCCAGCCCGAGCACCAACGCCTTCTCATCATCGATTTCGGCAGCCAGGTGACGCAGCTCATCGCGCGCCGCCTTCGTGAACTGAATGTCTTCAGCGAAATCCTGCCCTTCAACAAGGTGACGGACGAAACCCTGCGCGCGATGGCGCCGCAGGCCGTCATCCTTTCCGGGGGACCGGCCAGCGTGACGGAGACGGGCAGCCCCCGGGCGCCGCAGGCGCTGTTCGACATGGGTATTCCCGTGCTCGGCATCTGCTACGGCCAGCAGACGATGATGGAACAGTTGGGCGGCAAGGTGGAAAGCGGCCATCACCGCGAATTCGGCCGCGCCTATGTGGAGCCAGCGGAGGGCCATGGCAGGGAGGGCATCTTCTCCGGCCTGTTCGACAGCGGGCGCGAGGAAGTCTGGATGAGCCACGGTGATCGTGTCACCCGGCTTGCGCCCGGCTTTACCGTGATCGGCACGTCGCCCAATGCACCCTATGCCATCGTCGGTGATGCGGAGCGGCAGTTCTACGCCGTGCAGTTCCACCCGGAAGTGCACCATACCCCGAACGGCAAGCGCCTGCTGGAGAACTTCGTGCGTCTCGCAGGGTTCACCGGCGACTGGACCATGGGCGCCTACCGCGACGAGGCGATCCGCAAGATCCGTGAGCAGGTTGGCGAGGAAAAGGTCATCTGCGGCCTCTCCGGCGGGGTGGACAGCTCCGTCGCCGCCGTCCTGATCCATGAGGCGATCGGCGACCAGCTCACCTGCGTCTTCGTGGACCACGGCCTGCTGCGGCAGGGGGAGGCGGAGGAAGTCGTCTCCATGTTCCGGGACACCTACAATATCCCGCTGGTCCATGCCGACGAATCGGAGCTGTTCCTCTCCGCGCTGGAGGGGGTCTCCGACCCGGAGGTGAAGCGCAAGACCATCGGCAAGCTCTTCATTGACGTGTTCCAGAAGCACGCCGCCGCCGTGGGCGGTGCGAAGTTTCTGGCACAGGGGACGCTCTATCCCGATGTGATCGAATCGGTTTCTTTCGCTGGCGGACCCTCGGTCACCATCAAGTCGCACCACAATGTGGGCGGCCTGCCGGAAAAGATGGGGCTGAAGCTGGTGGAGCCGCTCCGTGAACTGTTCAAGGACGAGGTAAGGGCGCTTGGCCGCGAACTCGGCCTGCCGGACAAGTTCATCGGCCGCCATCCCTTCCCCGGCCCCGGTCTCGCCATCCGCTGCCCCGGAGAGATCACGCGCGAGAAGCTGGAGATCCTGCGCCGCGCCGATGCGGTCTATATCGACCAGATCCGCCGCCATGGCCTTTACGACGACATCTGGCAGGCTTTCGTGGCCATTCTGCCGGTCCGCACCGTGGGCGTGATGGGCGACGGGCGCACCTACGACTTCGCCTGCGCGCTCCGCGCCGTGACCAGCGTGGACGGGATGACGGCGGATTACTATCCGTTCAGCCATGCCTTCCTCGGTGAGACCGCGACGCGGATCATCAACGAGGTGAAGGGCATCAACCGCGTGACCTACGACATCACCTCGAAGCCTCCGGGCACGATCGAGTGGGAATGATCTCGCGGTCATAGACAGCGGCAGAATGCCTTGGAAACAGTGAAGCCCACGTGACTGCGGGCTTTTTTCACGCCCCCTCCGGCAAATTTTTACCTTCCAGACCTTCCCTTGGCTTTGGCAGGATATCAACAGATGCCACGTTCGGCATCCGACGCCATTGCTGACCGTCGGTGCCTGCTCATCGCAGGTTGGCACTCTGCTTTCTGTCATTATGCCACAGAGGAAATGCAGAGGCTTGCCGGGCAGGTCTCTTCGACGGGGATACCCGACCCGACCATTTTGACCGATGTCACGTCTTGCAGACAGAGCTATTGCCCATCGGCTTGATGCAGTTCACCGGCCTTGGGCATGACATCGGGCACCTGCGTGCGCGACATGACACAACCTTGCAATGGTTTCGCAGTAAGAGCCTCGGCCGCCGGTCGGGCTAGCGGGGCCACTGCGTATTCTTCACAATGATTTCCGCAGTGCGGCAACGATCGAGTATTTTAGCGTGTGACGCTGCGCTCTTGTCTCCTCCTTTCGTCATAGTGCAGCGAAACCGCTTTGACGGATCATCAACAGATTGTTAACTTTTCGTCGTGAAAATTCTCCGCCCGCCTCTCCCTCCCCACGGGAACGTCGGCCAGCATACCGGAGTCCGATGCAAGTTGCATTTCACCTTGGCGCCCCTTGTTCCGGCCAGGACGCGCTTTATGCCTCGCTGCAGCGGAGCCGCGAGATACTCGCCAGCCACAGCGTTGCCATTGCAGACCCCGGCGAGCCGTTGAGAGCCGCCGGAACGCCTGTGACGGAGGGGCGCGTCCTCCGCAGGTTCCGGGACGAGGGAGTGCGCCGGGTTCTTGTTTGCGAGAACTGTTCGCAGGAACTACCCGGATTTTCCTCGCAGCCCCTTGGTGATGGCCTTCTCTATCCGCTGGCAGGCCCCCAGGCGGAAATGCTGGCCATGCTGTTCCCGGAGGATGTGGAGATCGAGTTCCACGTGGCCGTCCGGTCCCCCGCCACCTTGCTTCCCACGCTGATCTGCCAAGGCGATCCTGCCGCAACCGCGCTTGCAGGGGATCCCGGTGCGATGGCCGGGTTGAGCTGGGCGGATGTCATCCGGCGTCTCCGCCAGGCCGCACCGCGCGCGCTGGTGGTCGTATGGTGTGACGAGGATATGCCGCTCATCTGGCCGGAGGTGGTGGAGCGCGTGGCCGGGATCAGCGGCACGGGCGACAGCGGCTTTCTGGACCGGTTATCGCCATTGCTGACGGAAGACGGACTGGAGCGACTACGGCTCTATCTCTCAAGCCACCCGCCAAGAGACGCGGAGCAGCGCCGCATGATCGTCTCCTCCTTCCTCACCCGGTTCGGCAGGCCCGAGGCGATCGAGATGGAACTGGACCTGCCCGGCTGGACGCCGGAATCCGTGGCCGCGATCTCCGACGCCTATGACGCGGATGTGGAGCGGATCGCGGCCATGGAGAACGTGGAGCTTATCCAGCCTTGACAGGCTGCTGAAAAAGTCGGGGGCTACCCGGCCTTGCGTTGAAATCGGTCCGGTCACGCGCCGAAATCTGCGGTTTCCGGGGAGATCTTCAACCATTCAGGGAAGATCTCCGCCGCAAAGCAACCTCGGAATATTTTCTCAGCACCCTGTTAACGGCTCACCCCATGCCCAAGGCGGATTTGTAAACCTCCAGAATGGCTTCTTCCTCCGCCACGTCGTCCTTGTCCCGCTTGCGCAGGGCGACGATCTTGCGGAGAACCTTCGTGTCGTAGCCGCGCCCCTTGGCCTCGGCCATCACTTCCTTCTGCTGCTCCGCGATGTCCTTCTTCTCCGCTTCGAGCTGCTCGTAGCGTTCGATGAACTGGCGCAGCTCCTCGGCTGTGACGTTATAGGCGTCGTCGGTAACGGCGTTCATGGGCGGTCTCCTTTTGGAGAACCTCCTAGCGCGCCGCCTCCTCCCCACGCAAGGCCCCGGAGACGCGCGCTTGCGGAAGACTGCCTGCTGCTTTAGGGCCGGGTCAGGCTGCGCGAGGAGGATGACATGGAAGCATTGATCTGGATCGGCGCGGTGATGACGCTCGCCGGTGTCGCAGGCCTCGGCCTTTGCATCCGGCAGGCAATGTCTGCCCGCAAGGGCGGTCTGGACGAGGCGGAAATGCAGTCCCGGCTGCGCAAGGCCATGCTTCTCAATTTTGCAGCACTCGGGCTTTCCGCTGTTGGGCTTGCGCTGGTCGTCGCCGGTATTCTGCTGCGTTAACGGATGGGCGCGCAGGCAAGCCTGTCCCCCGCCGCACCCGACGGCTGGCTGCGGTAATCATCCTGCCCCGCGTGAATCATGAGCGACCTGCCCACGATGGACGCCAACGTGACGGAAGGATTCAGCACCTCCGCCTCGATCGTGCCATCCGCGCGGGTCATCTGGTTGGGCATGTCACCGGCATGGGGGCCGCCTTCCGCCAGATAGCCATGGCTCGCGCCGGTCGGATTGAAGTGGCCGCCAGCGCTTTCGTGATGGGTCGCCGCATCACATGTGCCGGTTTCATGAATATGGAACGCTACCCAGTGATCCGCCGGCAGGCCGGTGACGTTCAGGTGGATCAGAACGCCTGCCGGTGTCTGACGCAGTTCGGCTTTCCCCGCGGGATTGCCCGAACCATCCACGAAGGCCGCGGTGGCGGTTTCGCCCGTGGTCGCCGCTTGTTGGGTTGCCGTCTGCTGGGCCGGCGCCGGCGAAGGTGCTGTCTGGGCGCTCACGGCCCCCGGAAACGCGAGTGCCGCGAAGGCGAGGCATGTTGCAAAAGTTCTGGTCATGATTTTCTCCCTTTCCATCAGAACCCCCACATCAGAACCCCCAGCAGGCCCGACCGTTCCTGCGGCGCATCAGACCGACGCGGACTGCGGCGGGCTTGTTCCCGCCCTCCACACATGTTCTACTGCCCCGGAACCCCTGACCTACCAGATGAGCCTGATGCCTCCCGAAGATCTCCTCTCCGGCGACAGTGTGTCGCAAAGCTATGACGCCTCTTCCATCGAGGTGCTGGAAGGGCTGGAACCCGTCCGCAAACGTCCCGGCATGTATATCGGCGGCACGGATGAGCGGGCGCTGCACCACATGGTGGCCGAGATCCTCGACAATGCGATGGACGAGGCCGTCGCCGGCTTCGCCAACCGGATCGAGGTCGAGCTGACGGAGGACTACACCGTCGTCATCCGTGACAACGGCCGCGGCATCCCCGTCGATCCGCATCCGAAGTTTCCCGGCAAATCGGCGCTGGAGGTGATCCTCTGCACGCTTCATGCGGGGGGCAAGTTCTCCGGCAAGGCCTATCAGACCTCGGGCGGGTTGAACGGGGTCGGCTCCTCCGTCGTCAATGCGCTGTCGGACCGGATGCGGGTGGAGGTTGCGCGGAACCGCGAACTCTACGCGCAGGAGTTTTCGCGCGGAAAACCGCTCGGTCCGGTGGAGAAGGTGGGTCCCGCCCCGAACCGGCGCGGGACCACGGTGATCTTCCATGCAGATGCGGAGATCTTCGGCCATCAGCGGTTCAAGCCGGCGCGGCTCTTCCGTATGGCGCGGTCCAAGGCCTATCTGTTCTCGGGCGTCGAAATCCGCTGGAAAACGGTGATCGACGATGGCGAGACGCCGAAGGAAGCGACGTTCCATTTCCCCGGCGGGCTGGCGGATTACCTGATGGAGCAGTTGTCCGGCACCGCCACCTATGCCGACCGGCCCTTTGCGGGAAAGGTCGGGTTTCAGGAGAAATTCGGGGTTCCAGGCTCTGTGGAATGGGCGATCAACTGGTCTCCCGCGCGGGATGGGGCCATCCAGTCCTACTGCAACACGGTCCCCACACCGGAAGGCGGCACGCATGAGCAGGGTTTCTGGGCCGCGGTTCTGAAGGGGATCCGGGCCTATGGAGAGCTGGCGGGCAACCGCAAGGCGCAACAGATCCAGCGGGAGGATCTGCAATCGGGCGGCGTGGCGCTGGTGTCCTGCTTCATCCGCGACCCGGAGTTCGTGGGTCAGACCAAGGACCGTCTGGCAACGGTCGAGGCCGCGCGGCTGGTCGAAGTCGGCGTGCGCGACCATTTCGACAATTGGCTTGCCGCCGATACCAAGACGGCGGGCGCCATTCTCGACTACCTTGTGCTGAAGGCCGAGGAGCGGATCCGCCGCCGTTCCGAAAAGGAAACGGCGCGTAAATCCGCGACCAAGCGGCTCCGCCTGCCCGGCAAGCTGGTGGATTGCTCCGCCACGAACCGCGAGGGCACGGAACTGTTCATCGTCGAGGGCGACAGCGCGGGCGGCTCGGCCAAGATGGCGCGGGATCGCACGATGCAGGCGCTTCTGCCGCTCCGGGGCAAGATCCTGAACGTGTTGGGCGCGGCCTCGGGCAAACTCGCGCAGAACCAGGAGATCAACGATCTCTGCCAGGCGCTCGGCGCCGGCATGGGCACGAAGTTCCGCGTGGACGAGCTGCGCTACGACAAGATCATCATCATGACCGATGCCGACGTGGACGGCGCGCATATCGCATCGCTGCTGATGACGTTCTTCTTCACCCATATGCGCCCGCTGATCGACCAGGGGCATCTCTACCTCGCCTGCCCGCCGCTCTACCGGCTGACGCAGGGGGCGAACCGCATCTACGTCGCCGACGATGCGGAGAAAGAGCGGATGCTGGCCAAGGGGCTCGGCGGCAAGGGCAAGATCGACGTGCAGCGCTTCAAGGGTCTGGGCGAGATGGACGCCAAGGATCTGAAGGACACGACGATGAACCCGGCCACGCGCAAGCTCATCCGCGTCTCCATCGACGAGGACGAGCCGGGAGAGACCGGCGACCTGGTGGAGCGGTTGATGGGCAAACGCCCGGAGATGCGCTTCCAGTATATTCAGGAAAACGCGCGTTTCGTGGAAGAGCTGGACGTCTGAAACTGGTCTGGCTGCCTGCGGATGCGGCCTGATTGTCTGCGCGATGGTCTCCCGCAGAAGCTCGCAAGGGAGCAGGTGCCTGACGCGCATGCCCGGGATCGGGCCGGGGTTTCTGCTGAAGCAGGGCGGCATGGGTCGGCGCGCATGCTGGATCTTCACGCGCTGCCTCAATCGGAGCAGTTGGCCCGGAGCGGCGGCAGCTGGCGTGGATTCCCGACATGCGATGCCGCTTTCCAGCCCTCCGCCGAGCTTCGGGGGTGCAAGATCGTCTGGAAGTCGCTACGCTTCGCGCCGAGCCCACGTCAACCGGCGCGGGTGAGTCATAGACAGGGTTCCGCATCATGGACACGCTTCCGAATTCTCTCGCCGCGCGCGATGTCAAATACCTCCTCCATCCGAACACCAACGCCCGGATGCACGAGCAGAACGGCCCGATGGTGATTTCGCGTGGCGACGGCATCCATGTCTATGACGACGCGGGCAAGGAATATATCGAGGCGCTGGCCGGGCTGTGGTCCGTCGCTGTGGGCTTTGGCGAAAAACGTCTGGTGGAGGCCGCACAACGGCAGATGACCACTCTGCCCTATTACCACATCTTCTCCTCCAAGTCGCACGAGCCGGCCATCGACCTTGCCGAAACGCTGGTGAAGATGACGCCGGAGCACCTGACGCGGGTGTTCTACACCAACTCCGGGTCCGAGGCGAACGACACCGTTGTCAAGATGATCTGGTATTACAACAACGTGCTGGGCCGCCCGGAGAAGAAGAAGATCATCGCCCGCAAGAACGGCTACCACGGGATCACCGTGGCCTCCGCCTCGCTCACCGGGTTGCCGATCAACCACAAGGACTTCGACCTGCCGCTGCCGCAGATGAAGCATGTGACGACCCCCCATTTCTACCGCTTCGGCGAGGAAGGCGAGACCGAGGAGCAGTTCTCCGACCGGCTGGCGCAGGAGATCGAGGACATGATCCTCGCGGAAGGGCCGGAAACGGTTGCCGCCTTCATCGGCGAGCCGGTGATCGGCGCGGGCGGTGTTCTGGTTCCGCCGAAGGGCTACTGGGAGAAGGTCCAGAAGGTCCTGAAGAAATATGACATCCTGCTGGTGGCCGATGAGGTCATCATGGGCTTCGGTCGCTCCGGCAAGACATTCGCCTGCGAATACTACGGGATCAAGCCGGACTTCCTCGTCCTGTCCAAGCAGATCACCTCCTCCTACCAGCCGCTGGCGGCGATCATGCTGACGGATGCGATCTATCAGGCCATCGCGGACGGCTCGCAGAAGAACGGCGCCTTCGGGCATGGCTATACCGCGTCCGGCCATCCGGTCGCCATGGCGGTCGCCATCGAGAACCTGAAGATCATCGAGGAGCGCGGTCTCGTCGCCAATGCGGAAAAGGTCGGCGCCTATATGCAGAAGCGTCTGCGGGAGTTCGCGGATCACCCGCTGGTCGGCGAGGTGCGTGGCGTAGGGCTGATTGCCGCAGTGGAACTGGTGGCCGACAAAGCGACCAAGGCGAAGTTCGATCCGGTGGGCAAGGCGGGCGCGATCTACACCCGCAAGAGCGCCGAGAACGGCCTCATCAACCGCGCCATCGGCGATTCGATCTGCTTCTGCCCGCCGCTCATCATCACCGAGGCGCAGGTGGATGAGATGATCGCCCGCTTCTCCAAATCGCTGGACGAAACCGCGGCCGAACTGAAGGGCTGACAAAGGGGGAGCGTGCCTTTCGCGGCGCGCTCCTACCCGCCCATCCTGCGACCGAACTGGCGCAGCATTCCGTGGAAGGTCTGCACATCCGCCCGTGTGAGCGGCAGGCGGGAGAGCATGTTGCGCAGGTTCATCCGCATATGCGCGGCCTTGTCCGCCGGGAAAAAGAAGCCCGCCGCATCCAGACGTTCTTCAAAATGCTCGCCAAGCCGCGCCACATCCCCGGATGTCGCGCGCTCGCCCATCGCTTCGCGCAGCGGGGGAGCTTCTCCGTGCCGCGCCCATTCATAGCCGGTCAGCAGCGCGCATTGCGCGAGGTTCAGCGACGGAAACTCCGGGTTGACCGGTACGGTGATGATCGCGTTGGCATGAACGACATCGGCATTCTCCAGCCCCGCCCGCTCCGGCCCGAAGAGAACGCCCACGCGCCCGCCCGCCGCCGTGATCGCGCGCGCCTCGGCCATCGCCTGCTCCGGCGTCAGCACCGGCTTGGTGAGCTCGCGGCTCCGCGCCGTGGTGGCATAGACATGGGTGCAATCGGCGATCGCCGCCTCGACCGTGTCGAATACCGTGGCATTGTCCAGGACCCGCCCCGCCCCGCTTGCCATCGCAACAGCCTTGGGATTGGGCCAGCCATCGCGCGGCGCAACAAGGCGCATGCGGTCCAGACCGAAGTTCAGCATCGCACGCGCCGCGGCGCCGATGTTTTCACCCATCTGCGGGCGCACGAGGATGAATGCGGGGCGAGCTTCTGTCATCGGCCTTTCCGTTCGGGAACGCGGCCTGATACGCTTCACATGGGTGAATGGCAAGGATCGGCCATGGCGTGGGAAGCGGGGCTGGAAGAGTTGCTGCGCGAGGACATGGAGCCGTTCGGCCATTTCGGCGAGCGGCGGATGTTCGGCGGGCTGGCATTCTTCCGGCAGGGCAACATGGTGGCAGGGCTGATCTCGCGCGGGATTTTCTACCGCGTCGGCAAGACGGCAGCGCCAGTGGCGATGGCTCTTCCCGGAGTATCTCCCTTTCAGATGGGCAGGATGCGCGCGCTTGGCGGCATCGTCCTGCTTGGGGATGAGGCGGCGGGGGATGACCCGATCCGCGGGGATCTTCTGGCGCAGGCCATCCGCTTCACGGACAGCCTGCCGCCGAAATAATCAGCCGATGGGGGCCAGCAGACGGCGGAGGGCCGCCAGCGCATCCTCTTCCCGCCAGATTTCCTCTCCCACCGCAAAGAAGTCGGTCACCGGGGAAAGATCGCGGACCAGATCGACCGTCAGGCCACCCTCCGCCACGACCGGAACCTCGATCATCTCCGACCACCAGGCAAAAAGCTCCCGCTCCGCCACGGTGCCATCGCCAAGACTGCCCGCAGTGACCGGGCCGAACGCGACGTAATCCGCCCCCGTCTCCCCCGCCGTCATCCCGTCATGCCTCGACGCACCGCAGAAGGCGCCGACGATGGCGTCCGCGCCCAGCGTCTCGCGCGCCTTGCGCACGCCCCGCGCCCCGTCGGTCAGGTGCACGCCGTCAAGCCCGAGCCGCTCCACCAGCCCGACATGCCGGTCCACCACCAAGGCAACGTCCCGCACATGTGCGATTTCGCGCAGCGCATCGGCCGCGCGGGCCACGCGGTCCTCGTCGCGGGAGACGAGGGCCAGCCGAAGACAGGCGACCTCCGCCCCGTCCAGCACGGCAGCGAGCCGCGGGCCGAAGGATTCCACCTCGAAGTCCGGGGGGGTCACGAGATAAAGCTGCGGCCGGTCCTGATCTTGGTCTTGCATCGCGGGCTCCTGAAACGTGAGCCGCTATAGCCGGGATTTCAGCTCTTTGCCAGCACCTCAGGCCCGCTGGCGGGAGCCGTCGCGCACGGCGGTTTCGCTCCAGGCGGCGATGCTCTTGCGCCCGTCGAAATCCCGCACCCGGACCGGCGGATGGAGGACCACCTCCACCCCGCCACCGCGCGGAGCAGCCAGAACGCTCAGCGCATGCGGGCCGAAATCCATGTCGCCGAACCAGGCATGAAAGCGCGGATCCTCGCCCCCCGGCGCGTGGTAGCGAACCGACACCGGCTGCACCTGCAACTTCTCGCGCAGGCCGGGAAGAAAGAGCGACTCGAAGAGCGCGGGCTTGAAGGGCAGGATGCGACGCCCGTCGGAACTGGTACCTTCGGGGAAGAAAAGCATCAGCTCCCCCTCCGCCAGCCGATGCGCCAACTCATCGCGTTGCTGAGCGGCGAGCTTCGGATCGCGGGTGATGAACATCGTGCCCGTCCCCCGCGCGAGCAGGCCGATACCGGGCCAGTCCGCAACGTCATCCTTGGAGACGAAGGTCACCGGCGCACTCGCGCCCAGCACGAGGATGTCGAGCCAGGAGGAATGGTTGGCAACGAGGATCCCGGCACCCGTCATCGGCTGTCCGCGGCGGGTGAAGGAGATACCCAGCAGCGCCAGATCGATACGGCAGATGACCTGCTTGATCCGTGCGGTCACCGGACGCCCCCCGCGGGCGAGGGGGCGTTCCACGAGCCGGACCATCAGGATGAACAAGAGCGCCGGAAAGGTGATGGCTACCATCGGCACAACACGGCAGATCACCCTGATCCACCCGCGCATGTCGGGGCGGTTGAGCGCGGGCGGCGGTTCCTCGGGCTGCCAGGTTCGACTCACGCAGGCTGCCCCCGGCCGCGGGTATAGTAGCCGCGATGCTGTGCAGACATATGCGTGGTGTCAACGATGAGGCAGACATCCGTCGTATTGAAGGCCGCATCCCGCCATGCGCCCTCGCCCACAACACCGCCGAGCCGGAGGTAGGCGCGTATGAGGGGCGGCATCGCAGCAATCGCGCGGTTCTTGTCATCCGGCGTCACCGGGATCAGGTCCATCGGCTGCGCCGGCGTGCCCCACGCCTGCACGCGGAGGGCTTCGGGTGCGAGGTGATGGGCATGGAGCCAGGAGAGCGGAAGCGCGAGGGCGTCCACATCTGTCCCGTGGAAACTGGCCGTGCCGAAGAGAATTTCGATCCCCCGCTCCATGACATAGTCCGCAAGCGCGCTCCACATGACGAACATCGCGGCGCTCCCGCGATAATCCGCATGGACACAGGACCTGCCCAGTTCCAGGAGCTTCCGCCCGGAGACAAGCAGGGGCGCGAGGTCATACTCGTTCTGCGTGTAGAAACCGCCCGCCAGCTCCGCCCGTTCCCCCGGGAGTAGCCGATAGACCGCCGCAACGCGCCCCTTCGCATCGTCGAAAAGCAGGAGGTGATCGCAGAATGGATCGTAGCGGTCACATTCCAGCCGGTCCTCATGATCGACCAGCGGCCCAGTGGCACCCAGTTCTGCCACGAAGACTTCATATCGGAGCCGCTGCGCGTCCCGGATATCCTGCGGCGTGCTGGCCAGCCGGACGGAGAATTGCGATCCCGTCCTGGCGAGAGGCGCGTTTTGCATGGGCGTCTCCGTCCTGTTCATGACTGTCTATGGCCTGCCCCACGAGGTGACAAGTCCGAGGGAGGGGCCCATGGTCTGCAAATCACGATCCGGTAACCGTTTCTTAACGGAGATGGGGGAGAGTGGCGTCAGTGCCCCCCGTCGAATACGGGAATGAGATCCACACGGGACGCGTCGATGACAACCTTGCCCGCATGTTCGAAATTCACGGTGACGCGGCCGCCGATATTCGACTGCACTTGTCCCAGACCCCACTCCGGGGCATTCGGATGACGGACGAGCATGCCCGGCTCCAGAAGGCTTGCCATACCGCTCATCGACGCCCCCAAAGCCGATTGGAAAGACCATGACCCATGACACCCCCGATATTGGCGCGCTGATCGGCTCGCGCATCTGTCACGATCTTATCAGTCCGCTGGGCGCGATCGGCAATGGGCTTGAGCTTCTGCGCATGACCGGTGATCCGGCGGGGGAGGAAATGTCTCTCATCGGGGACAGTGTCGCCCACGCAAACGCCCGGATCCGGTTCTTCCGCATTGCCTATGGCATGGCGGGCGCGGAACAGAGCGTGGCCCCCGGCGAATTGCGCGAGATAGTTGAGGGGCTGTGGGGCCAGGGCCGCATTCAGGTTGACTGGCTGGCAGCAAGCACCTCCCGGCAGGAAGTAAAGCTTGCCCTCCTCCTCCTGCAATGCCTGGAGACGGCCCTGCCGCGCGGCGGGCGGATCGAGGTTCGTCAGGAGGGAGAATGGCTTCTGCTCGCCGAAGGGGACAGGATGCGGATAGAGGAGAGCCACTGGGTCTGCCTTCAAAATCCTGACCAGACCGCGGAACTCGGCGCCGCGCAGGTTCAGTTCCTTCTCGCACCGCTGGAAGCCGCCCGGCAGCAACGGCGTATCAGCGTGGACATTGGGGACAGGTTGGAGATCCGCTTCTAGCGGCATCGCTACCTTTGGGGTGCGCCGCTTTCACAAGACACCGGTTGCGCTGCACCAGAGGCTGCGCGTCGATCTGGCTGATGTCACGTGAGGCATGGTTCTGATGAATATGCATGGGATGAACAGTCAGATGATCCGGCCATCCCGAAGGGAAAGTTCCGGCGTCTCCAGACGGGCCGCGGTGAGCAGCCCCGGCGCGCTGATCTAATCGGCTGCTGACAAAGTCATGGGTCTACCCGGCCTCGCGGCGAAAACCAGGAAATCGGTCTGGTTACCAGCCAGAACCTGCGGTTTCCGGGCAGTTCTTCAACCATGTAGGTAAGATTTCCGCCCCGGAGCAGCCTCGGAATACTCTTTCAGCACCCTGCTAATCGGCGCGGTCCCTTGCAAAGGCGCAACGGGGTTGAGAAGTTAACCGGGACCAGAGACCTCCGGGGTTGTCGAACGAGGAGAGGAAACGCGACAACAAGGTCCTCCTCGCGAACTCGATCCATAGATAGCGGTGACCTATCGACATGACATTCGCCCGACTGATGTGCATCAGGGTCAATGTGTTGGACATCGGCATATACCCAGACTTCCCCCTGACCATTACACCCCCTTGAGCCGACCGCTTGTCCCGCCTGAGCCGACCGCTTGTCCCGCCAGTTCTGCGCCGGCGATTTGCCTTACGGCCAACCGGCCTCCCGTTGCGACTTCATCGGATCGTAATATGCGCAGGTAGCTGGCACGTCACCGCGCCGCTCGGTCACGCGGGCGGGTCGGCTCCTGCAGCGAGGGGTCATCCTGCTTCCACCAGCCGGGCCTTTCGTCAGGCCCCGTTTCTCTCAGGCTCCGGTGAGTTCTGGCAACGTAGATAGCCAGACCAGCCACCGCGCCACATGCATGGCGCAAGTGGGGGAGCGTGAAGCGCGCTCCACCGGTTGTCCCGGTCGCCTGTCAGAGAGCGTCGTATCGGGCGCGCTGCCGGGCTGTCCAGAGGACTGTCACGTGCCAGCCATCCTCTCCCGGCGCCTCGCTCTCCACCACGTTCTGCTCATGAAGCCAGGCGCGGCGGCGGCCATCCTCGAAGGGAAGCACGAGATCGCGCACCGTCCGTTCCTCGCTCAACCGTTCGGAGACGGCTGCAAGCAACGGGCCAAGCCCCTCTCCCGTCAGGGCGGAAGCAACGAAGACGTCGGGCGTGCGCGCCGCAAGCACCTCCACCACTTCTCGCGGCTCCTGCGAAAGCTGGTCGATCTTGTTCCAGACCTCCAGCATGGGAACCTCCTCCCGCACACCGAGTTCCGCGAGGATCCCTTCCACATCGGCCTTTTGCGCCTCCGTTTCGGGATGAGAAATATCGCGGACATGGAGGATCAGATCGGCCTCCAGCACCTCTTCCAGCGTGGCACGGAAAGCCGCGACGAGCTGCGTCGGCAAATCCGAGATGAAACCGACCGTATCAGAAAGGATCACCTCCCGTCCGGATGGCAGCGTCACGCCCCGCATCGTCGGATCCAGCGTGGCGAAAAGCATGTCCTTCGCCAACACCTCTGCGCCCGTCATCCTGTTGAACAGGGTGGATTTTCCTGCGTTCGTATACCCTACCAGCGCCACGATGGGATAGGGCACCTTGCGCCGTGCGGCCCTGTGGAGCTCGCGCGTCTTGACGACCTTGGCGAGCTGGCGGCGAATGCGGGTGACGGCCTCGTCGATGGCGCGGCGGTCGGCCTCGATCTGCGTCTCCCCCGGCCCGCCGACGAATCCGAGCCCGCCGCGTTGCCGCTCAAGGTGGGTCCAGGCGCGGACCAGACGGGTGCGTTGGTAGGAGAGCGCGGCGAGTTCGACCTGCAACACCCCTTCCCGCGTGCGGGCACGATCGGCGAAGATTTCTAGAATCAGCCCCGTCCGGTCAAGGAGCTTTACCCCCCAGGCCTTCTCGAGATTGCGCTGCTGCACCGGCGTGACCGGCCCGTCGATGAGGACGAGGCCGATCTCCTCCGCCTTGAACAACTCGGCCAGCTCTTCGACCTTGCCGGAGCCGAAAAGCTTGCCCGGGGCAACCTTCGGCAGCCGGACAACGTCCGCGCCGACCACATAAAGTCCCGGCAGGGCCGCGGCGAGTGCCACGGCCTCCGCCAGCCTGTGCTCGGGAAGCCGGTCACCGCCCTCACGGCCGCTCGCGGAACCCTTGATATCGGGATGAACCACATAGGCGCGCGTTGGCGCGCTGTGGGTGGATTGCTCGTCGGAAATCAGTCCTCACCCTCATAAAGGCTGATCGGCTGACCGGGCATGATCGTGGAAATCGCGTGTTTGTACACGAGCTGCGATTGACCGTCCCGGCGCAGAAGCACGCAGAAATTGTCAAACCACGTGATGACGCCCTGCAACTTCACGCCGTTGATCAGAAAGATCGTCACAGGGATCTTGGCCTTCCTGACGTGATTGAGGAAAGCGTCCTGCAGGTTCTGCTTATCGGCGGCCATGGGTAAACCCTGTTTTTCTGTTATTGGTCTTGCGGCCTGCGGCGGAACCGGCCCTCGTCCTCACAAGATTATGATGGCAGGCGGAGGGAGATTCCAGCCCCAATTTCCGACTATTGCCGCCATGTGCCCGGCGCGACAAGCGCGATGAGAGCCAGAATCTCCATCCGGCCCGCCACCATGCCCCCCGCCATCACCAGCCGCGCCCAACCATCCACCGCCGCCACGCTGAGCGGGGCCTGGGTGCCCATCCCCAGCAAAGGGCCGGTCGTGGTGATGGAAGCGATGGAGAAGATGATCGATTCCTCCAGCCCCAGACCTGTCAGCGTCAGGATCAATACCATCCCGGCGAGCGAGAGCGCGACGAGCATGAAGAACAGCCACGCGATGAAGGCGCCCTCCCGCCGCAAATGCCGCTTGAAAGGGCCCCCGCCGCCAAGCGAATGGGGATGCAGGATCCGCTCCATCTCCCGCTGGCCGTGGAGGTAGAGCGCGTAGATCCGCAGGATCTTCACGCCGCCCGCTGTCGTGGCGACTCCTCCGCCGATGAGGCAGAGCGCGACGAGAAACAAGCCGGGCGCGGTCATCCCCTGCCAGAGCGGGCCCGTGATCCAGTCCGCGCTCCGAAAGCCGGTGGTGGTGAGGAAGGACAATCCGGTAAAGCCGGCACCCCATAAGGCGGAAAGAACCTCTCCCAATCCCGGAACCATATCCCGCCTGACCGCCTCTGCGATGAGTACGCCCAGAATGACCAGAGGAACAATGATGGCTGCCGCCACGCCGAGACGGAACTCCGGGTCGGCCGACAAGGGGAAGGATTGACGTGACGCCCGGCCGAGCGGCATCGTCCGGCGGGACAGGGCGAAAAGAAGAAACGGCAGGATCGCCGCCTCTCCCCACCGACCGGAGGGAGTGGCCGTACCGGGGGGAAGCGGGCTGATGCCGCTGGTCGAGAGGGTGGACATCGCATGGCAAATCGCGACCAGCGTCGTATCCCCTGCCGCCGCCAGAAGAAGGCCGAGCGCCGCGGTCAGCCCCACATAGACCGGGAGCAGCAGTCTGATCTGCTGCAAGAGCCGCTCCGGCAGGTCTGCCACCGCGATGCCGGCCGGTCCCTGTTTGCCCGAAAATCCCACCGATCCGGGGTTGAGAACCTCGAACCCGCCAAGGTTCATGGGCGCCAGCACTGCAAAGGCCGTGACGAGGACGAAGAACCCGCCCATCCAGCCCACCATCGCCCGCCAGAGATGGAGAGAGGGAGCCAGACGCTCCGCGTCATAGAGCGTGGCGCCGGTGGTGGTGAAGCTCGACACCATTTCAAACCAGCCGTTCGCGTAACTCGTATTCCCCACGGCCTCCACGAAGGGCAGAGCGAGGATCAGCGGAAAGGCGGTATAGGCCAGAAGAAGCTGGAGAAGCTGGCTCCGCGACGCGGTCCCGAACCGTCGCCCGGAAAGCGCCAGCGCAATCAGACCCGTAACGAACAGCACCATCGTGCCGCTGTAGAAGAAGGCCCGCGCGACCCCATGGTTCCGAAACGCCAGCGCGTGAGCGGCGGGCACATACATCGCCAGCCCCCCGAAAGCCGTGAGCGGGACGAACAGCGGCAGCGCGAAAAGCCGTTCCATCAGAAGAAGTCGATCGACACCTGGAGCAGCCGCTCCACCTGCGGGATGTCCGGGGTCAGCGCAAAGATGGCGATCACGTCCCCCTCCTCCAGCCGGGTCTTGCTGTCGGGCTTGATGTAGCGCCCGGCCCTCAGAATGCCGCCGACCAGCACGCCCTCCGGAAACTCGATCTCCCGGATCATGTTGCCTGCGAGCGGAGAGGTGGAGAGCACCTGCGCCTCTATGATCTCCGCCTCCGAGTCGCCGATGGAATAGAGCGCCCGCACCCGCCCGTGACGGATGTGCCGCAGGATGGAGGAGACGGTGGTGGCGCGCGGGTTGATGTAGGCGTCGATGTTCAGCGCGGGCATGAGCTGCGCCATGCTGGGATCGTTGATGAGCGCGATGGCGAGCTTTGCGCCCTCCGCCTTCGCCCGCACACAGGCAAGAAGGTTCGTCTTGTCATCATCCGTCACCGCGACGATGGCATCGGCCTTGTCCACCCCCGCCTCGCGCATGAGTTCTGCGTCCAGCCCGTCGCCGTTCAGCACGATTGTCCGCTGCAGCATGTCAGCGGCTGTCTCCGCCTTCTCCCGGTCCCGTTCGATGATGCGGACGCGCACCCGGTTGGCCCCCGCCTCCAGCTTGCGCGCCACGGTCAGCCCGACAGCCCCGCCGCCGAGGATCACGATGCGTTCCTGCGGCGCGACGACCTTGCCGAAGACCTCCAGCGTGCGGTCCACATCCTTGGTGTCAGTGAAGGCATAGACCTGATCGCCGGGGAAAAGCTGATCCTCCGCCTCCGGGGCGAAGAGCCGATCCTCCCGCCGGACCCCGACGATGATGGTACCGAGCGTCGGGAACAGGTCGGAAAGCTGGCGGAGCGGCGTGTTGAGCACGGCGCAGTCCTCGCTGATCGCGATGCCCAGAAGCTGAGCCTTGCCGCCGAAGAAGCTCTCGGTGTCGAAGGCGGAAGGCGCAGCGATCCGTTGTAGCGCGGCCTCCGCCACCTCCCGCTCGGGCGAGATCACCACGTCGATGGGCAACTGGTCACGGCGGTAGAGATCGGCATAGGCCGGGTCGAGATAGCTCTGCGCCCGGACACGGGCGATCTTGCGCGGGACATTGAACACGGAATGCGCCACCTGGCAGGCAACCATGTTCACCTCGTCCGAATGGGTCGCGGCGATCACCATGTCGGCATCGCGCGCCCCGGCGCGGTCCAGCACATCGGGATAGCTTGCGTAGCCCACCAGCCCCCGCACTTCCAGCGTGTCGGAAATGCGCGCGATGAGCTGGGGGTTACTGTCCACCACCGTCACGTCGTTGCGCTCACCGGCAAGCTGCCGCGCGATCTGCCAGCCCACCTGCCCGGCTCCGCAGATGATGACCTTCATCGCGCTGGCTCCCGCTCATTCCATTGGCTAGGTTGCAGAGCCTGCCGCGCCCGTCAACCGGGCAGAGGCTTTCGCCCCGCCCCGCGTCGCAGAGCGTGGCGCAGCTACTCCGCCGCGTTCAGAACCTCATCGTCCTCATCCTCATCGGCCCCGCGACCGCCGCCCTTGGTGTTGACGACGCCGAGCGACTTCAACTTGCGGTGCAGCGCCGACCGCTCCATGCCCACGAAATTGGCCGTGCGGCTGATATTGCCGCCGAAGCGGTTGATCTGGGTCAGCAGGTATTCCCGCTCGAACAGCTCCCGCGCCTCGCGGAGCGGCAGCGTGGCCAGCGCGCCGGAGAGCGCGACACGTCCCTCACCGCCCTGCCCCTCGTTGCGCGACGGCACCTCGCGCGCCTCGATGGGGCCCGAGCCTTCGGAGAGGATGAGGATCCGCTCCAGCACGTTCCGCAGCTGCCGGACGTTGCCCGGCCACGGCATCGTCTGGAGCAGCGCGGCGGCATCTTCCGACAGCGGACGGTTCGGCAGGCCTTGGGTCTTGTGAAGCTGGCCCAGGAAATAGGCGGCGAGTTCGGGGATATCCTCGCGCCGCTCCTCCAGCGAGGGCACGACGATCGGTACCACGTTCAGCCGGTCGAAAAGCTCCTGCCGGAAGCGCCCGGCCCCGATCTCTCCCTTCAGGTTCCGCGTGGTGGAGGAGATGACGCGGAGATCGACCCGCACCTTCGCCGCGCCGCCGACCCGGGTGAACTGCTGCTCCGTCAGCACGCGGAGGATCTTCGACTGTGTCCCGACGGGCATGTCAGCAACTTCGTCGAAATAGATCACGCCGCCATGGGCCTGTTCGAGCAGCCCGGTTTCCACTCCCCGCTCCGTCTCGCGCCCGAAAAGCACTTCCTCCATGCGTTCCGGTTCGATCCCGGCAGAGGATACGGTGACGAACGGGGCCGAGGCACGGTTCGAGCCGGTATGGATGAAACGCGCCGCCGCCTCCTTGCCGCAGCCGGCGGGGCCGCTCAGCATCACGCGCCCATTCGACTTCGTCACCTTGTCGAGCTGCGATTTCAGCCCCCGGAAGGCGGCGGAGCTTCCCAGCATCTCACCGCCCGTCACCTCCTTTCGCCGCAGGTCCGCGTTCTCCCGCCGCAGGCGCGACGCCTCCATCCCGCGCTGCACCACCACCATGAGCTGGTCGATGTTGAAGGGCTTCTCGATGAAGTCGTAGGCGCCCTGCCGGATCGCAGCCACCGCGATCTCTATATTGCCGTGACCGGAGATGATGATGACGGGAATGTCGGGGTTGTTGCGCTTCACCGTCTTCAGGATGTCGATCCCGTCCATCCCGCTGTCCTTCAGCCAGATGTCGAGGATCATGAGCGCCGGTGCCTCCCGGTTCAGCTCCGCCATGCATTCATCCGAATTGGAGGCGAGCCGAACGGTGAACCCATCGTCCCGCAGGATGTCGCCGACCAGTTCGCGGATGTCCCTTTCGTCGTCCACAACAAGTATGTCGCCCATCGTCCTACCCCTTTTCAGCCGTTTGCGGCCCGTTCTTTGGTTTTTACGAGAGTGCTGCGGACGCTGTCCGTCCGTACGAGCCGCGGCAGCCGGATTTCCGCCAGCGCGCCGCGATGCGCCCCTTCCGAGAAGGGTTGCGCGTCGAGAAGGGCGAGCGTGCCGCCATGCTCCTCGACGATTTTCTTGACGATGGGAAGGCCGAGCCCCGTGCCCTTGTCCCGCGTCGTCACGTAAGGCTCAAAGAGCCTGCCCCGGTCCTCCGGCAGACCCGCGCCGTTATCGGCGATGCGGATGACCGCGCCCTCCGCCGTATCTTCAAGCGAGACGCGGATTTCCGGCCGATACCCCTCCGGCGCGCCCGCCTCCACCAGTGTCTCTATCGCCTCGCCCGCGTTCTTGATGAGATTGGTAAGCGCCTGCGAGAGCATGGTCGCGTCCACATCCATCGCCACCGGATGATCGGGCAACGTCGCGGAGATGTTCACGCCGGGCTGGCCGTTCTGTTGCAGAACCACCGCGTCGCGCACGAGCTTCGTCAGGTCCTGCTCCCGCCGATCCGGCTCCGGCATGCGGGCGAATTTGGAGAACTCGTCCACGATCCGCCGCAGGTCTCCGGTCTGCCGGATGATGACTTCGGTGTATTGGGTGAGCGTGGCCGCATCCTCCTCCTCCATCTGCCGTCCGAAGCGGCGGCGGATGCGCTCGGCGGAAAGCTGGATGGGGGTGAGCGGGTTCTTGATCTCATGCGCGATGCGGCGGGCGACATCCCCCAGGCCGCCATCCGCTGCGCGGAGACGAGATCCGAGACATCGTCGAAAGCCACCACATAGCCTTCGAGCGCACCGTCCGAGTTCCGCCGGATCGCGATGCGGACCAGAAGCTGGAACAGGCGCCCGGAGCGGCTGACGGGGATCTGCTCCTGCACGGTCTCCGCCCCGCCCTGTTGCAGCCTGTCCAGCAGGGTGCCGAACTCCGGCACGGAAAGGGCGAGTTCCTGCCCTTCCGGGGCGGAGGAAAGCTCCAGAAGCCGCTGACCGGAACGGTTCAGAAACAGCACCCGCCCCTCCGCATCCATGCCGATCACGCCCGGCGTCACCGAGCGGAGCACGGAGTCGAAAAGGCGCCGCTGCTCCTCGGTGCTGCGGTGGGCATCCAGAAGCGCCTCGCGCTGAACCTTGAGCTGGCGGGTCATCTGGTTGAACACCCGGCCCAGCATGGCGATTTCGTCGTCCCCGGGTTCTTCCTGCACATGAATGTCGAGATCCCCGCTCCCGACGCGCTGCGCAGCCCCGGCCAGCCGCCCGACCGGCCGTGACAGACGTTCCGCGAACCACAGCCCGAGCCAGATGGCCGCGAGCAGCAGGATGACGGCGAACCCCACGTAGAGCAGGCCGAACTCGAACAGCAGCCGCCCCCTGTCCCGCTCGAGCTGCTGGTAGAGGCCGACGGTCTGCTTCGTATCGTCGAGCAGGCTGAGGATCTGCCCGTCCACCGACCGCGAAACGTAAAGATAGCGGTCCACGTATTGGTCCAGCGCGATCAGAGTGCGGAATTCGTTGTTGTTCCAGTCTTCGATGACGACCGTTTCACCTTCCGAGGCGCGGCGCAGCTGATCGTCGGTGGGTTTTTCATAGTCGAACAGGTAGGAGCGTTCGCCCCGCGCCTTCAGCTCTCCGCCACCGTCGATGACATATGCCTCGCGGATGCCCCGCTGGATCTGGCCCTGACCCTGTGTCAGTACCTCGCGGAGCGTCCCGTCGGAGGGAAGAAGGGTCCGGCGGCGGAAATCGTTCAGGTAGCCCGCCAGCGCCTCCACATCCTCCACAAGGTCGCGGCGATGTTCGTCTTCATAGGCTTCGGCTGCGGCGAGGGAGGTGGAAAGAACGTTCCGCACCCGGTCGGAGAACCACCCTTCAAGCCCCACGTTGACCGTCAGCATGGCAAAGACCGCGACGAGCACGGTCGGGACCAGCGCCACGACGACGAAAACGCCGGTGAGTCGCAGGTGCAGCCGCGACCCGGCAGAATGGGCCCGCCGCGCCGCCACCATCTGGGCCACGCGTTGCGCGACCAGCGCCGCCACGACGAGCGTATAGACAAGATCGGCGAGCAGGACGAGCCGCAGCCCGGTCGATCCCGTGCCTTGCTCCAATGGTCCCAACGCAAAAAGCGTGAGCCAGGCCAGCACGGGCCCGAGGATCACCAATCCAAGAGTGGCGAGGTTCTGCACCCGGCGCTGCCGGCGCAGATGGGCAAGCCTTGCCGCCCAGGACGCGCTGCTACGAGCCGTGCGTTGCACGGTTCCCCCTCGGTATTCGCCGCTCTCGCGGATCCGCCAACATGAGTGGCCTTCTCCCGGCGTGAAACCGGCGGGCCACATTATGTTGCCGTTTTACATCAGCTTCCGCCTCCGTGTCACGCGAATATCAAGGTCGGTGATCTTCTTGCGCAAGGTATTGCGGTTAATGCCCAGCAGGTCGGCACATTTCGCCTGATTTCCGGCAGTTGCGTCGAGCGCGATCTCGATCAGCGGGATTTCGACTTCCTTGAGGATGCGCTGATAGAGGCCGGGCGGCGGCAGCGTCCCGCCGTGCAGGTCGAAATACCGCTTCAGATGCTTGCCCACGGAGGCGGAGAGCCGCTCCCCCTCACCTCCGGCGCGTAGCGGCTCCATGGAGGGTTGGTTACCCAATACGGCATCGACCTCCCCCCGCGCGATCTCCTCCTCCGTGCTGGTGACGACCAGACGCCGGATGGTGTTTTCGAGCTGCCGCACGTTACCCGGCCATGAGTAGGTGCGAATCACCTCCATGGCGTCGGGAGAGAAACGGCGCAGCGCGCCGGTGTCCCGCTCCCCCCGGCTCAGGAAGTGTTCCGCCAGCAACGGAATGTCGTCCACCCGCTCGCGCAGAGCGGGCACGTTGATCGTCACACCGCCGAGCCGGTAGTAGAGATCCTGCCTGAACGCTCCCGACTCCATGCGCTGCATCAGGTCCGCCTGGCTGGTCGCCATGATGCGGGGGGCGTTCTCGCCAAGACTGTCCAGCATCCGCACGATCCGCCCCTGCGCCTCGTCGTCATAGTCGGATACCTCGTCGAAGACGATGGAACCGCCGCGGGCGCGGGCGAGGATCGAGGCCGGCCCTTCCGGCGAGCCGAGTTCGGCGGCCCCGGCCACCACGAAGGGCAGCATCCGCCGGTCGGAGAAGTCGTGGATGGCCCGCGCGATGAGCGACTTGCCCGTGCCCGATTCACCCGTGATGAGCACCGGCAGATCGGTATTCATCACGCGCGCCACCAGCCGGTAGAGCGCCTGCATCACCGCCGTCCGCCCGACCAGTGGCAGATCGTCGGACTGCTCCCGCTCCTCCGCCTTGCGGGCGGGGGCGCGCCGTTTCGTCTCCAGCGCCCGGGCGGCGCGTTTCATCAGATCCGGCAGGTCGAAGGGCTTCGGCAGATAGTCATACGCCTCCGCCTCCGCCGCCTGGATCGCCGTCATGATGGTGTTCTGGGCGGAGATGACGATGACCGGGAGGCCGGGACGCTCCTTTGAGATCTTCGGCAGCGCCTCCAGCCCGTTGCCGTCGGGCATGATGACATCGGAGATCACCAGATCACCCTTCCCCTCCTCCACCCAGCGCATCAGCGTCATGAGGGAGGATGTGGCGTGGACCTTGCAGCCCGCCCGCGTCAGCGCCTGCGTCAGGACTGTGCGGATCGTGCGGTCGTCGTCGGCGACAAGAACGGTACCATCCATGGGTTATTCATCCTCCGGGTGCTTCGGCGCGGTGGGGGGCGCGATGGGAAGCGAGATGCGAAATACGGTGCGACCGGGAACCGAATCGACGGCGATCCAGCCGTCATGATCGGAAACGATCTTTGAAACGAGCGCGAGACCAAGGCCGGTGCCGTTCTCCTTCCCGCTCACGAACGGCTCGAAGATGTCCTGCGCGATGGCGGGCGGCAGACCGGGACCGTCGTCGATGATCTCCACCTGCAATGGCAGGCGACGGGGCGTGCCGTCTGCACGGCGGATCCGCAGCGCGGCGTCGTAGAAGGTGCGCAGCCTGATCCTGCCCGCGCGGCTGCCGGAGGCTTCGGCGGCGTTCTTCAGCAGGTTGAGAAATACCTGAAGAAGCTGGTCGCCATCGGCATAGGTATCGGGGAGCGAGGGGTCGTAATCCTCCTCGATCATCATATGCGCGGCATAGCCGACCAGCGCGGATTTCCGCGCGCGGTCCAGCAGGTCGTGGATATTGACGGCCTGAAGCTCCGGCGGGCGGAGGTTGCCGAACTGCTCCACCTGCTCCAGAAGCTTCACGATGCGCTTGCTTTCCTCCACGATCAGGTCCGTCAGTTCCTGATCCTCGGGCGAGAGGTTCATGGATAGAAGCTGCGCCGCGCCGGTGATGCCTGCGAGCGGGTTCTTGATCTCATGGGCCAGCATCTCCGACATCCCGATCGCCGATTTCGCCGCCGACTTCACCGATTGCGCACGACCCAGCCTGTCAGCCAGTTCACGGGGGGAGAGCAGCAGCAGAATGGCATCCGCCCCCGCTTCGGGCAGCGCGGAGAGGTAGAGCGTGGTCGAAACCGGCGCACGCTCTCCCGTGCCGACATCGACGGTGTTCAGCGTCATCGCGACCTCCCCGCCCCGGACCCGGCGGAAGGCCTCCTCCATGGGCGCGTCGATGGAAACGCGCTCGAACAGCGGCTGGCCGCGGCTGTTCCGGGCAGAGAGGTTCAGAAACTCCTCCGCTGCGGGGTTCATGTCGCAGATGCGGTCATCCTGATCGATGACCAGACCGGGAATGGGTAGTGCGGCCCAAAGGCCGGCGGGCGGGGAAATGGTCGATTCAGGTATCATGCGGCCTGCCTGCCCTGCTCCACAAAGGCGAGCCGCAGCAGCGCGGGAATGCGCCCTGCCTCCTCCGCCGTCAGGATTTCGCGGCGGAGGGCAGCGGGGGCGCCGGCCTCGTCCAGATACCAGGCCAGATGCTTCCGCGCGACGCGCAGACCCAGTTCGGTGCCGTAGAACGACAGCATGGCCTCATGATGCTCCGCGACCAGATCGGCCAGCGCTGCCCCGCAGGGCACAACCGGTGCCGCCGTGCCGAAGCGCGCGGCAGCGATTTGCGCCAGCCGCCAGGGCCGCCCCTGCGCGCCCCGCCCGACCATCACGCCATCCGCCCCCGACAGCTTCAGCGCCTCGGCAGCGGTCGCCGTATCCACGATATCGCCGTTCGCGATCACCGGGATCGAAACGGCCTCCTTCACGCGGCGGATGGCGGCCCAGTCCGCCTGCCCCTTGTAGAACTGGCATCGGGTCCGACCGTGGATGGTGATCATGCGGATGCCTGCGGCTTCCGCCCGCCGCGCGATATCGGGTGCGTTCAGCAGCGCATCATCCCAGCCGAGCCGGGTTTTCAGCGTCACCGGCACCTTCACCGCGCCGACCACCGCTTCGATCAGCCGGAGCGCATGATCCGGGTCGCGCATGAGCGCGGACCCCGACCAGCCGTTCACCACCCGCTTCGCCGGACAGCCCATGTTGATGTCGATGATCGCGGCGCCGCAGTCCTCCACGTAGCGCGCGGCCTCCGCCATCCAGTAGGCATCCCGCCCCGCAAGCTGCACGGAAGTCACGCCGTCGCCGATCCCCAGTTCCGCCCGCGCCCTTGCACGCGCGGAGGGTTTGGCCTGCACGACCTCCTGCGAAGCCACCATTTCGGATACCACCAGACCCGCGCCGAACCCCTGAACGATTCGGCGGAACGGCAGGTCGGTGATCCCGGCGAGCGGCGCCAGAAAGACCGGGGGGTGGAGCGTCAGAGTCGCTGCCTGAATCGTCAACTGCCTAATCCTTGTGCGTCAAGCTTGCAGGTATAGCGCGCCTTCCCGCTTTGCAATCGCACCCCGCAACGACCTTGGGGAGGGAGGTGCCGAATGCGAGATTATGCACAATTTTTAAGCTAACTGCCCGATCACGCCGCGCCGTTGCCACCCGACGGCCTTCACCGTAAGCAAAGAGGAGTGAATGGAGGCGTAACGTGCTGGCAAATGCGGCTGCAACAGGCGCTGGAGAAGATGTCGCGGCCTTGATCGTGGCGGCGGGTCGCGGCACCCGCGCAGGCGGTGAGATGCCGAAACAGTGGCAGCCTCTCGACGGTCGTCCGGTGCTTTCGCACACGGTGGAAGCGTTCAGGCGGGCGGGAATTGCGCGGATCGTGCTGGTCATTCACCGCGATGACATGGCGTTGGCCGAGACCCTGCTCCGCGATGGGGTAACCATGGTAGAGGGCGGTGAGAGCCGTGACGCCTCCGTCCGGGCCGGGCTGGCGCTGCTGGCGGAGCGGCCGCCGCACCATGTGCTGATCCATGACGGGGCGCGGCCGCTGATTTCTCCTGACCTTGTCTCCCGGCTGATTGCCGCTCTGGAAAGCGGCGCGCGGGCTGCCGCGCCGGGCCTTGCCGTCACGGATGCGCTCTGGCGCGGGGTGGAGGGCCGGGTGGCGGAGGCGGTGCCGCGGGCAGGCCTTTACCGGGCGCAGACCCCCCAGGCCTTCGACTTCGCCGCGATCCGTGCCGCCCATGACCGTCATCCGGGCGGCGCCGCCGATGATGTGGAGGTGGCGCGGGCCGCGGGCCTTGACGTGATGATCGTCGAAGGCGATGAGGACAATATCAAGATCACCCATCCGGGCGACTTCGCCCGTGCCGCGCGCCTTCTGGCGCAGAGGGAGACAGCAGGCGTGACACATCCCGCACCCTTTCCCGACATCCGCACCGGCAACGGCTACGATGTCCACCGCTTCCGCGACGGCGACGGCGTGGTCCTCTGCGGTATCCGCATTCCCTTCGATCAGGCGCTGGAGGGTCACTCCGATGCCGATGTGGCGATGCATGCGGTGACGGATGCGATCTACGGCGCGCTGGCGGAGGGCGATATCGGCCGCCACTTCCCGCCAACCGACCCGCAGTGGAAAGGCGCGGCCTCGGAAATCTTTCTGGCCCATGCCGCCGCCTTGGCGCGGGAGCGGGGATTCGCGCTCACCCATACGGACGTGACCATCGTCTGCGAGGCGCCGAAGATCGGCCCTCATGCCCCGCGGATGCAGGCGGAAATGGCCCGGATCATGGGGCTGGAGGCGGAGCGGGTCAGCATCAAGGCCACCACCTCGGAACGGCTGGGTTTCACCGGCCGGGGCGAAGGGATCGCGGCGCTCGCCACAGCAACGCTGGTGAAGGCATGAGCGCGGCGCGCCTCGTCGCCACCGGGTTCGGGCTGGGATACATTCCCTTGGCGCCGGGCACATGGGCCTCGCTTGCCGCCGTCGCGGTGGGGGTGCTGATCCACGGGTTGGGCAGCTTCCCGCTTCTGCTGCTGGCCACCCTTGCCGTTATCGCGGTGGCATGGTGGTCCATCAGCGCCGCCTTGCCGGAGATGGGCGGCGGCGATCCGTCCGAGATCGTGATCGACGAGGTGGCGGGGCAATGGCTGGCCCTGCTCGCGCCTTCCTTCGGGTTCTGGATGATGGGGCTCGACAGCTGGCGCTTCCCCTACCCCGGCTGGCTGGGAGCGTTCCTTGCATTCCGGCTGTTCGATATCTGGAAGCCCTGGCTGATCGGGCGCGCGGACCGGCGGGGAGATGCATGGGGCGTGCTGCTGGACGACCTGCTCGCCGGGATCTTCGCGGGCATTCTGGTGATGATCCTCGCCGCGCTGGCGCACGGAGTTCTGATGCGATGAGCGGCGAAGACGCCATTCCCGCAGCGGCCGCCGGGCTTCTGGCGGCAGCACGCGCGCGGGGGGCGGTCGTGGCCACGGCGGAAAGCTGCACCGGCGGGTTGATCGGCGGCGCCATCACCGAAGTGCCCGGCTCCTCCGATATCTTTGACCGCGGCTTCATCACCTATTCCAACGCCGCCAAGGTGGAGATGCTGGGCATCCGCCCCGAAACGCTCGCCGCACATGGCGCTGTGTCGGAGGAGATTGCGGCGGAAATGGCGGAGGGCGCGCTTGCCCGCTCCAACGCCACCCTCGCCGTCTCCGTCACCGGCATCGCGGGACCGGGCGGAAGCGAGCACAAGCCGGAGGGGCGGGTCTGCTTCGGGTTGGCGGGCGATGGGGTCACGCGGACGCAAACCGTGGAATTCGGCGCGATCGGGCGTTCCAACGTGCGGCGCGCGACCGTAGAACACGCGCTTTCCCTCCTGATCGCCGCGCTTCGTTGACCCCCTTGCATTGCGCCTGCCCCCTCCCCGGACTATAGTCGCGGGGCGCTGCGCGCGGCTTGCCAGAAAGAGATCGGAAGACCGTGAACGATACCCCTGAATTGCCCGAGGACGAGGAAAACGGCCCCGACCGCCCGTCCTACGCCGGCCCGACCGTCTCCATCGCGGAGGAGATGAAATCCTCCTACCTCGACTATGCGATGAGCGTGATCGTCGCGCGCGCGATCCCCGATCTGCGCGACGGGCTGAAGCCCGTGCACCGGCGGATCCTCTACGCGATGCACGAAACCGGCAACACCCACGACAAGCCCTACCGCAAGTCCGCCCGCCCCGTGGGCGACGTGATGGGGAAATACCACCCCCATGGCGACAGCGCGATCTATGACGCGCTCGTCCGTCTGGCGCAGCCCTTCTCCATGTCGCTGCCGCTGCTGGACGGTCAGGGCAACTTCGGCTCCATGGACGGGGATTCTGCCGCCGCCATGCGCTATACCGAAGTCAGGATGGACAAGCCGGCCGCCTTCCTCCTTGCCGATATCGACAAGGAGACAGTGGACTTTCAGGACAACTACGACGGCAAGGACCGGGAGCCGGTGGTGCTGCCGGCGCGCTTCCCGAACATGCTGGTTAACGGCGCGGGCGGTATCGCGGTCGGCATGGCGACCAACATTCCGCCGCACAACCTTGGCGAAGTGATCGACGCGACGCTGGCGCTGATCGAGGAACCAGACCTCTCCACCGAACGGCTGATGGAATACATCCCCGCCCCCGACTTTCCGACGGGCGGCGTGATCCTCGGGCGGTCCGGCGCGCGCAAGGCCTATCTGGAGGGCCGCGGATCGGTCATCATCCGGGCCAAGACGCGGGTGGAGGAAATCCGCAAGGACCGCTACGCCATCGTGGTGGACGAGATCCCCTATCAGGTCAACAAGGCCACGATGATCGAGCGGATCGCCGAAATGGCCCGCGAGAAGCGCATCGAAGGCATCGCCCACGTGCAGGACGAAAGCGACCGCATCGGTGTGCGCGTCGTCGTCGAACTGAAGCGCGACGCGACGCCTGAGGTGGTGCTGAACCAGCTCTTCCGTTTCACGCCGATGCAGGTGTCCTTCGGGTGCAACATGCTCGCGCTGAACGGCGGGCGGCCGGAACAACTGGCGCTGCGCGACTTCCTGACCGCCTTCCT
Organism: Haematobacter genomosp. 1; assembly: GCF_002196855.1. Taxonomy (GTDB): domain Bacteria; phylum Pseudomonadota; class Alphaproteobacteria; order Rhodobacterales; family Rhodobacteraceae; genus Haematobacter. The sequence goes on from NZ_NIPW01000004.1 coordinate 89,590, forward strand.
CTCCTTCCGGGAGGAGGTCGTCGCCCGGCGCACCGCCTTTGAACTCCGCAAGGCGCGGGAGCGGAGCCACCTGCTCTGCGGTCTGGCCGTCGCCGTCTCCAACGTCGATGAGGTGGTGGCCACGATCCGGTCCTCCGCCGATCCGGCAGAGGCGCGGGAGCGGCTGATGTCGCGCCGCTGGCCCGCCATGGACATCGCCGAATACATCCGCCTGATCGACGATCCGAGCCATACGATCAACGACGACGGAACCTACAACCTGTCGGAGCTTCAGGCTCGCGCGATCCTCGACCTCCGCCTTCAGCGCCTCACCGCGATGGGGGTGAAGGAGATCACCGACGAGCTGCAGGAACTGGCCGCGAAGATCCGCGACTATCTCGACATCCTGCGCTCGCGGGAGCGGATCATGTCCATCATCTCCACCGAACTGCGCGAGGTGCGCGACGCCTTTGCGGTTCCCCGCCGCACGGAGATCGCCGACTGGTCCGGCGACATGGAGGACGAGGATCTGATCGAACGGGAGGACATGGTCGTGACCGTGACCTCCGGCGGCTACATCAAGCGCACCCCCCTGGCGGAATTCCGTTCCCAGCGGCGGGGCGGCAAGGGCCTGTCCTCCATGTCCACCAAGGAGGACGATGTGGTGACGACGCTCTTCGTCGCCAACACCCATACGCAGCTGCTGTTCTTCACCACCGACGGCATGGTCTACAAGCTCAAGACATGGCGCCTGCCGCTGGCGGGCCGAAATGCCCGCGGCAAGGCCATCGTCAACATCCTGCCGATCGGGGCCGGTGTCTCCATCGCCGCGATCATGGCCATCGACGAGCCGGAGGTGGAATGGGATATGCTGCAGATCGTCTTCGCCACCTCCGACGGTGACGTGCGGCGCAACGCCCTTTCCGATTTCACCAACGTGAAGTCGAACGGCAAGATCGCGATGAAGTTGCCCGAGGGCGTCAGCCTCGTCGGTGTCCGCATCGCCAACGAGCAGGACGACATGATGCTCGTCACCGCGCTCGGGCGGGCGATCCGCTTCCCGACGACGGATGTGCGCGTGTTCAAGGGCCGCGATTCCACCGGCGTGCGCGGCATCCGTCTGGCGGAGGAGGACGAGGTCGTCTCCATGTCCGTCATCCGGCATTTCGAGGCATCGCCGGAGGAGCGCACCGCCTACCTCAAGCAGCGCCGCCTCGTCGCGGGGGCGACGGAGGAGGTGGAGGCCGACGAGGATGAGGACGCCGTGGAGGGGGGGCAGCTCTCCACCGAACGTTATGCGGAGATGTCCGCCATCGAGGACCTGATCCTGACGGTCACGGCCTCCGGCACCGGCAAGCTCTCCTCCTCCCACGACTATCCGGTGCGCGGACGGGGCGGCCAGGGTGTCATGGCGATGGACAAGGGCATGCGCGGCGGGCGGCTCGTCGCCTCCTTCCCCGTCGCGATGGAGGATCAGATCATGCTGGCCACCTCCACAGGCCAGTCGATCCGCTGCCCGGTCGATGGCATTTCCTTCCGCTCGCGCAGCGCCGGGGGCGTGCGCATCTTCGATACGGGCGGGGATGAGCAGGTCGTCTCCGTCGCCCGGATCGCCGAACAGGCGGAAGACGGCGAGGAATGAGCGAAGGGGCTGGCGAAATGCCGGCCCTTTTCATTTGACGGCGGAGGCACGTAGGGGTGCAGGAAGCGGTTGGGTCGCGATGTATGCCGGGCGGAAATATATCAACAGCATCGAGCTTTGCGCGCTGCAGGCCGCTTCGTGACGGGTTTCGCGCGGGACTCCAGACCCGTCGCGGCTGCCTGAAGAAGTTCCCCTGCGCTTCGTATAGGGAATGACTTCCGCCCCACAGGTCACAATATGCGGGATACCGCTGCCGGAAGGCGGCGAAACCGCCCGACCGGCAGAAGTCATTTCCTGATGCGACCGGGGCGCGCGAGTCCTGCCGCTGTCTCGGCCCTTCCCAAATGCGCTTTACGGGATTAAGTGCGGCGCATGACCGAAAAGCTCCATATCATCGGCGGCGGCATGGCCGGATCGGAAGCCGCCTGGCAGGCGGCCGAGGCCGGGGTTCCCGTCGTCCTGCACGAGATGCGCCCCCAGGTGGGCACCTTCGCCCATCGCACCGGCGACTTCGCCGAGATGGTCTGTTCCAACTCGTTCCGCTCGGATGACGACGAGCAGAACGCCGTGGGCCTGCTGCACTGGGAGATGCGGGCGGCGGGCGGGCTCATCATGACCACCGCCGACCGGCACTCCCTGCCTGCGGGTGGCGCGCTGGCGGTGGACAGGGATGCCTTCTCCGCCGATGTGACGGCGCGGCTCCGCGCCCATCCGCTGATCGAAACGGTTGCCGGAGAGATCACCGAGCTGCCGCGGGAAGGCCACTGGATCATCGCGACCGGCCCGCTCACCTCCGGCGCACTGGCCGAGGCCATCCGGGCGGAAACGGGGGCGGACGCGCTTGCCTTCTTCGACGCCATCGCCCCCATCGTCTATGCCGAGACGATCGATATGCACATGGCATGGCGCCAGTCCCGCTACGACAAGGGCGAGACGGAGGAGGAGCGGACCGCCTATATCAACTGCCCCATGACGCGGGAGCAGTATGAGACCTTCATCGACGCCCTGATCGCCGCCGACAAGACGGAGTTCCGGGAGGGGGAGACAGCGAAATATTTCGATGGCTGTCTGCCCATCGAGGTGATGGCCGAACGCGGGCGGGAGACGCTGCGCTTCGGCCCGATGAAACCCGTGGGCCTGACCAACGCCCATGATCCCGCCGTGAAGCCCTATGCCGTGGTGCAGCTCCGCCGAGACAACGCGCTCGGCACGCTCTACAATATCGTGGGTTTCCAGACGAAGATGAAATACGCCGCGCAGACGGAGGTGTTCCGCCTGATCCCCGGCCTTCAGGACGCGCGCTTCGCCCGGCTGGGCGGTATTCATCGCAATACCTTCCTGAACTCACCCACCCTGCTCGATCCGCGGATGCGTTTGCTCTCGCGGCCCAATATCCGCTTTGCGGGTCAGGTGACGGGGGTGGAGGGCTATGTGGAATCCGCCGCCATGGGGCTGGTCGCCGGACGCCTCGCTGCGGCGGAGCTTCTGGGCCGCAACGTGTCGCCGCCGCCGCGGGAAACCGCAATGGGCGCGCTCATCGCCCATATCACCGGCGATGCGGAAGCCGCGACCTTCCAGCCGATGAATGTGAACTTCGGCCTGTTCCCGCCCATCGACGCAAATGGTGGCCGGCGCGGACGGAAGGACCGCTACAAAGCCTATACCGACCGGGCGAAAGAGGCCTTCTCGCACTGGCTTCAAGATGCCTCCTCCGTGTCAGCCCATGCCGGAACCGCTGTCTGAGCGGGGGGCTCCGGGGGGCGCTGCCCCTCGGGCCGGGGGGATCGGGGGGAGTGCGCTCCCCCCGACACGCCGCACCCGGTTCGCGCCCTCGCCCACGGGGCTGCTCCACCTCGGGCATGCCTTCTCCGCGCTGACGGCCAGCGCCCGTGCGACCCCGGGGCAGTTCCTGCTCAGGATCGAGGATATCGACACCGCCCGCTCCCGCCCCGACTACGAAACGGCCCTGAAGGAAGACCTGCACTGGCTGGGCCTTTCCTGGCCGGAACCGACGCTCCGGCAATCGGAGCGGCGCGACGCCTATGACACCGCTCTTGCCCGGCTGGCAGAGATGGATCTTCTCTATCCCTGCCGCTGCACGCGGGCCGACATCCGCGCGGCCCTGTCCGCCCCGCAGGAGGGCATGCCGCTGATCGAGCCGGACGGTCCTGTGTATCCCGGCACCTGCCGGGCGCGCACGATCGCCGAGGCCGGGCCGGGAGACGCCATCCGCCTCGACATGCAGCGGGCCGTGACGCTGATCCCGCCCGGCACCGGTTTTCTGGAAACCGGCCCGGAGCATCCCGGCCTGCATCTGCTGGACGCCGAGACGATGCTTCGCACTATCGGCGACATCGTACTGGCACGGGGAGATATCGGCGTGGCCTATCACCTCGCCGTCGTGGTGGACGATGCGTTTCAGCAGATCACCGAGGTCGTGCGCGGAGAGGATCTGTTCGAGGCGACCTTCATTCACCGCCTGCTGCAACTGCTGCTGGACCTGCCCACGCCCGACTACCACCACCACCGCCTCATCCGTGATGAAAACGGCAAACGGCTCGCCAAGCGGGACGATGACCGCGCGATCCGCCATTATCGGGCGGCGGGTGCCACGCCGGACGACATCCGGGCGATGCTGGAGAAGTGAAGCTCAGCCTTCGGGCTGCATCAGCTCCACTTCGTCCCCCTTCCGGACAGCGGTATAGAAGCAGCTCCGCCGGTTGGTGTGGCAGGCCGGTCCCGTCTGTTCGATGAGCACGAGCACGCAATCCCTGTCGCAGTCGAAACGGAAATCGACCAGCTTCTGCACGTGGCCGGACGTCGCGCCCTTGATCCATAACTCCTGCCGGGAGCGTGACCAGTAGGTCACCTCCCCGGTTGCCAACGTCCGCTCCACCGCAGCCTGCGTCATCCACGCGACCATCAGCACCTCGCCCGTGCGATGGTCCTGCGCCACGGCGGGGATGAGGCCGCGGTCGTCGTAGCGAAGGGTCGAGGGGTCGAACATGACAGGCTCCTGTTCATCGGGCATCGCGCCGCATATATGGGGTGGAAGCGAAAGAGGAAACCCGTGGACGATCTCGTCAGGCTCTACTCCGCGCGGCTGCTGGCACTGGCTGCCGACATTCCACTCACCGGACGGCTTGCCGCCCCGGAGGCAAGCGTCATGCGCCGGTCCCCGCTCTGCGGCTCGCAGGTGACGGTGGATGTGACGACAAAGGACGGCAGGATCGCGGAGTTCCGGCAGGACGTCCGGGCCTGTGCGCTGGGTCAGGCTGCCGCATCCGTGGTCGGTCAGGTCATCCTCGGGCGGTCCGAACCCGAGGTCCGCCGCGCCCGCGATGAGCTTCGCGCGATGCTTGCCGCCGGCGGGCCGATCCCGGCGGCACCCTTTGAGGGGCTGGAAGCGCTGATGGCGGCGCGCGACTTTCCCAATCGCCATGCCTCCATCCTGCTGTCGCTCGACGCGACCGTCGCAGCGCTTGAGGAAATCGCCGCGAAAACCTGATCCCGCCGATGAAAAAGACGCCGCACATCCCTGCGGATGGCGGCGCCAGTGGCACGTCTGCGGAGGGACAGGGCCGCAGGCGGCAGGCAGACTCAGAGCAGGATCGGCAGGTGAAGCAGCACGACGAACAGCAGCGTGATCGCCGCCATGCCAAGCATATCTTCCACCAGCGTATCGGCGTGACGGGAAACGACGGACTTCAGTTGGGTCAGCATCTTGAACCTCCGTTGCGTTCCCTATTTGTTCCTGATTCTCTGCATTCTGTAAAGAACTTTTTAGGAACATTCTGTCAGCCTGTGGGATTCGCCCTCTGACCTGCTGCTGAAAAGCTTGGAAGTATGGGCCGATGCGCTGTGTAAATCAGGAAATCTGACCCCCGACTGACCCGACATATGCAGATTTCCGCGCGGATTTTTCGGATTGCGACCCAGTTCCGCTCTGGCGCGGAACTGGAGACCTCTTTCAGTAGCCTGTTAACCGATGCGCCCCAGACGGATGGAGCGGTCCTTCTCCATCAGCCACAGCAGCAGGCGCGCGGCCTCTCCCCGCGGCGAGGTCAGTTCTGGATCCATCGTGAGGAGTGCGCGTGCATCCGATTGGGCCAGAGCCATCAGCGCGCCCTGCCGCTCCAGGTCGGCAACGCGGAACTTCGGCAGGCCGGATTGCGCCGTTCCGATGACATCGCCCGCGCCACGGATCGCCAGATCCTCCTCCGCAATGCGGAAGCCGTCCTCCGTATCGCGGAGCAGCTTCAGCCGCCGTTCCGCCGTCTCTCCCAGCGGCTGCTGGTAAAGCAGCAGGCAGGTGGAGACAGCGGCCCCGCGCCCGACCCTGCCGCGAAGCTGATGAAGCTGCGCGAGGCCGAAGGTCTCCGCCCGTTCGATCACCATGATCGACGCGTTGGGCACGTTCACGCCGACCTCGATCACCGTGGTCGCGACAAGGATACGCGCCTCCCCCCCGGCAAAGCGGGCCATGGCAGCGTCCTTCTCCGCCGGGGGAAGCTGGCCGTGGACCAGCGCGACGTGCTCCCCGAACAGGGCGCGCAGTTCCCTGAACCGCTCCGTTGCGGCGGTAAGGTCCGATGTCTCGCTTTCCTCCACCAGCGGGCAGACCCAGTAGGCCTGCCTGCCTTCATGGAGCGCGCGGCCCAGATGGGCGATGACTTCCTCCCGCCGCGCGGCGGACACCAGCGCGGTGCGGACGGGCGTCCGGCCCGGCGGCTTTTCGTCCAGCACCGAAAGGTCCATGTCGCCGTATTGCGCGCGCGCGAGGCTCCGCGGGATCGGCGTGGCCGTCATCACCAGCACATCGACCGCCTGCCCCTTGGCCCCCAGCTCCATCCGCTGCGCGACGCCGAAGCGATGCTGCTCATCCACGACCGCGAGCCGCAGATCATGAAAAACCACATCCTGCTGAAAGACCGCATGGGTGCCGACAAGGATCCGCGTCTCCCCGGAGGCAAGCCGGGCGAGCTTGGCGGCGCGCTCCGCCCCCTTGTCGCGCCCGGTCAGTAACTCCAGCGCTATTCCCGCGCTCTCCGCCAGCGGGCGAAGGCTGTCGAGATGCTGGCGCGCGAGGATCTCCGTCGGCGCCATCAGCACACCCTGCCCGCCTGCCTCCACCGCTATGGTAAGGGCGAGGAACGCCACCAGCGTCTTGCCGGAGCCGACATCACCCTGCAGCAGCCGGCTCATCCGTTGGGGAAGCGCCATGTCGGCGGCGATCTCCGTCACCGCCCGTCTCTGCGCCCCCGTGGGTTGATAGGGCAGCGCGGAGAGGACGCGCCCTTGCAGAACGCCGTTTCCGGTCGTCTCCCGCCCCCGCTGCCGCCGCGCCCGCGCACGGGACAGGGCAAGCGTCAACTGATGCGCGAAGAATTCGTCATAGGCGAGCCGCCGCCGCGCGGGATGGTTGGGCGAAACGGCATCCGGCCCGTCCGGGGCATGGGCCGCGCTCAGCGCTTCCCGCCAGGAGGGCCAGCCTTCGCGGGCACACAGCGCGGGGTCGATCCATTCCGGCAGATCGGGCGCACGGGCGAGCGCACCTTCCGCCGCGCGGAAGACAGTCCGCTGCCCCAACCCCGCCGTCAGCGGATAGACCGGCTCGAACTCCGGCAGGCGCTGCGCCTCCTCCGGCATCAGGATGTGGTCGGGGTGGACCATCTGGGCCATGCCGTCGAACAGTTCGACCCGGCCCGACACGATGCGGCGTGCGCCGACCGGCAACTGCCGCTGGAGATAATCGCCCTTGGCGTGAAAGAAGACGAGCTGGAACTCCACCGCCGCGTCCCGCACCGTCACCCGATGCGGGCGGCCGCGGGCGACAGGCGCGCTGTGCCCCAGCACCTCCACCTCCGCCGTGACGACGCCGGGCAGTTGCGCGTCCCGGATCGTCTCCCGCCGCCGCCGGTCGATGACCGAATGCGGCAGCGTGAACAGCAGGTCACGGGGGCGCTCCACCGCCAGCCCCGCGAAATGCTTCGCCGTCTTCGGGCCGACGCCTTCCAGCGTGTCGAGTTGGGCGAAGAGCGGCAGCAGGAGGGACGGACGATCCGCCATCACGCCCCGCCGATGAGGTCGAGCCAGCCGTCCTCGTCGATCACCCGGATGCCGAGTTCCGCGGCCTTCGTGGCCTTTGACCCTGCGCCCGGCCCCGCCACCAGCAGGTCGGTTTTGGCAGAGACGGAGCCCGCGACCTTGGCACCCAGCGATTCCGCCCGCGCCTTGGCCTCCGCCCGGGTCATCTTCTCCAGCGAGCCGGTGAAGACGACCGTCAGACCGACAACCGGGCTTTCCGTGGCGCGGCTTTCGGGGGGCACGATCTCGCGCAGCTGCGCGACGAGATCGTCCACCGCCGCCCGCTCATGCCCGCCCTCCGCCAGCGTCGTGACGACGGAGGTGGCAAGCGTCGTCCCCACCCCGTCGATGGAGAGGAGTTCCTGCCAGGCCGCCTCCGCCTCTGGGGGAACACTCTCCCGCGCGGCCGCACGGGCCCGCGAGATCTCGGCGCGCCGCCCCGCCTGCGCGGCGGCGGCACGCTCCTCCGCCTCGGCCTCATCGGCCGCGATGCTTGCGATGGCGGCCGGCTGCGCGGCATCTATCGCGGCGCGCAGCGCGGGCCAGCCGTGATAGTGGTGGGCAAGATCCTTTGCCGCCACCTCCCCCAGATGCCGGATGCCCAGGGCGAACAGAAACCGCTCGAACGGGATCACCCGCCGTTCGTCGATGGCTGAGAACAGCTTCTCCGCACTGCGCTTTCCGAAGCCGTCGCGATTGGCGAGCTTGGCGATCTGGGCCTTGTCACGCGCCTCCAGCGTGAAGATGTCGGCAGGGGTCTTTACCGGCAACATGCCGTCGGCAAAGAACATCTCGATCTGCTTGACGCCCAGCCCCTCTATGTCGAAAGCGCCCCGGCTGACGAAATGCTTCAGCTTTTCCGTCGCCTGCGCGGGGCAGATCAGCCCGCCCGTGCAGCGGCGCACCGAATCCCCCGGCTCGCGGATGGCGGGGCTGCCGCATTGCGGGCAGGTTTCCGGGAAGCGATAGGGTTCCGTGCCTTCCGGGCGGCGGGCAAGGTCCACGTCCGCCACCTTGGGGATCACGTCGCCCGCGCGATAGACCTGCACCGTATCGCCGATGCGGATGTCCTTGCCGTCCCGGATCGGGTTGCCCGCGGAATCCAGTCCGGCGATGTAATCCTCGTTGTGCAGCGTGGCATTGGAGACGACGACGCCGCCCACCGTCACCGGCGTCAGCCGCGCGACGGGGGAAAGAGCGCCCGTTCGTCCCACCTGGATGTCGATGGCTTCCAGCATCGTCCAGGCAAGCTCCGCCGGGAACTTGTGTGCCAGCGCCCACCGGGGCGTGGTGGACCGGAAACCAAGACGCCGCTGGTAGTCCAGATCGTTGACCTTATAGACCACCCCGTCGATGTCATATCCGAGCCGCGCCCGGTTTTCCTCTATGTCCCGGTAGGTGGCCAGCATCTCCTGCGGCCCGTTGCACAGGCGGGTGAGCGGATTGGTCTGAAAGCCAAGCGCCGCGATCCGGGCGATGGCCTCGAACTGTGTGGCGGCCAGCGGCTCGCTCACCACGCCCCAGGCATAGGCAAAGAACCGGAGCGGGCGGGAGCGCGTGATCGTCGCGTCAAGCTGGCGGAGCGATCCGGCGGCGGCGTTGCGGGGGTTGGCAAAGACGCGATCCCCCGCCGCGGCCTGCCGCTCGTTCAGCGCGGCGAAATCGGCGTGGCTCATATAGACCTCGCCCCGGATCTCCAGCACCTCCGGCGCGCCGCTCAATGTGCGGGGAATATCTGCGACCGTCATCGCGTTCTGGGTGACATTCTCGCCCACCGCGCCGTCGCCGCGCGTCGCGGCCTGAACCAGAACGCCGTTTTCATAGCGGAGCGACAGCGACAGCCCGTCGATCTTCGGCTCCGCCGTGTAAAGCAGCGATGCGCCAGAGGTCAGGCCGAGATACCGCCGCACCCGGTCGTCGAAATCGCGCAACTCGCTGTCCGAAAAGGCATTCTCAAGGGACAGCATGCGGATTTCGTGACGGACCTTGGAGAAACCCTCCGCCAGCGCACCGCCGACCTGTTCGGAGGGGCTGTCGGGCCGCTTGAGGTCGGGAAAATGGTCCTCGATATCCGCGTTGCGCCGCTTCAGCGCGTCGTATTCAGCATCGCTGATCTCGGGCGCGTCCTCCGTATGGTAGGCACGGTTGGCGCGGGCGAGCGCATCGGACAGCGACGCCAGCTCCTGCGCGGCCTCTCCGGGGGTCAGTGTCTCGACGGGTTTGAAATCGGGCATGTGAGTATCCGTCACGATCGGGCCGGGCCGCCCCTGTCAGGTTGGCCCTGAATAGGACGCGGGGCATCGCGCGTCCAGCATCACCAGAGGCCGGTCATGCTGCGCAGCACCAAGGCGCCGCGGCGGGTGAATTCCGCTGGCACGGGCAGCCCCGTCCAGACCTTTTCCGGCGCGTGGAGCGCCGCGCGGAGCGTCGGGCCCGCTTGCCACGCGGCGAGCATTGCCGGTGCGGCGGCACGGGGTACAGTCGCACGCCCCTGACGCGCACGGGCCAGAGCCTCCATGCCGCGCCGGGCAAGGTCCACGGGCTCGCTGTCGGCAGGAAGCGGATACCGCCCCCGCGCCACGAGCACCGGTACCGCCCGAAGCCATGACGCGATCCCCGAGGCAAGCGCCAGATCACGGATCGCCGGCTCGCCCGCCCCATCGGCGCCCAAAGCCCTCGCAGCCTCCATCATGAGATTGCCGGAGGTGGCATCGAGATAGGCGACGAGCGCCGGGGTATCGGCGAAAGGCTCCTGCCAGACATCCCAGAACCGTGCCTCCGCCATGGCGCGGAGCGCCCCTGTGTCCAGTCCGTGCTCCTGGATGAGCGTGGAGAGCGGGCCTGCAACCTCATGCGCCTGGTGCGTCTTGCCCGCGGCGATGGCGTCCAGCGTATCGACCCACCATTGAAGGCGCATCTCCGCGATCATCGGCTCCCGGCTGGCCCAAGGGGCGCGGGCGATCTCCAGATTATAGGCGTAGAGCGGCCAGAGCCTGTCACGCGCCGCCGGGCTGGCCGACATGGTGGCCAGAAACCTGTCCGGGTCGCCCTTCTCCACCAGTCTCGCGCAGGCGTCGAGGCTCATGCCACCGTCTCCGCCACGCCGAGGATACCGTCCACGTCCAGATGTGCCTCCATGTGATCGGCGAGGTCGTTCAACACGCGCTCCACCTCTCCTCCGTAACTCAGCCCGCTGGTCAGGCCCCGCTGGGCAAGCCAGGCGCGGCGGAACCCGTCGGCGGCGAACAGACCGTGGAGATAGGTTCCGGCGATCCGCCCATCCGCGGAGCGTGCGCCCTCGTCCCGCCCGCCGGGCCGCACGAAGGGCCGCATGCGATCCGGCCCCTCGGTCCGGCCTGCGTGGATCTCATAACCGGAGAGACGCTCCCCGGTCAGGTCATCCCGCGCCTCCATCTGGGCAAGCCGCTTCTCCGGAGCCATCACCGTCTCCACATCCAGAAGGCCAAGCCCCTCCGATACACCCGGCTCGCCGTCAATGCCGTCTGGATCGGCGACCTGCCTGCCCAGCATCTGATACCCGCCGCAAATCCCCAGCACCGCGCCGCCCCGTCGTACATGGGCTTGGATGTCGATGTCCCAGCCCTGCGCGCGCAGGAAGGCAAGGTCGCCGCGCGTCGATTTGGTTCCCGGCAGCAGCACGAGATCTGCATCCCCCGGCAAGGCGCGCCCAGGCGGCACTATGTCGAGCCGGATGGACGGCTCAAGCTTCAGCGGATCGAGATCGTCGAAATTCGCGATACGCGAGAGCGCGGGGCAGACGATGCGGAATGTGCCCTGAAGCCCACCGGGTGCAAGGTCAAGACTGTCCTCGGCGGGCAATCTCGCGGCACCGGCGAACCAGGGAAGAACGCCGTAGCCCTGCCAGCCCGTCCGCTCCGCAACCAGGGAGTACCCGTCGTCGAACAGCCGCGGATCACCGCGGAAGCGATTGACCAGAAAGCCGCGAATCATCGCGCGGTCGGCGGGGTCCAGAATTTCCGCGGTGCCGACGAGCTGGGCGATGACGCCCCCCCGGTCGATGTCTCCCGCGAGAATGACCGGAACGCCAGCCGCACGGGCAAAGCCCATATTCGCGATATCGCGCGCCCGCAGGTTTACCTCTGCGGGACTGCCAGCCCCCTCCACGACGATCAGATCGGCGTCACGCGACAGGCGCTGAAAGCTCTCAAGAACGGCGGGCAGCAACGTCCCCTTTAGGGCTCCGTAACCGGCAGCAGGGAGTGTCGCGCGCGCCTGTCCCTGCACCACCACCTGGGCACGGCGATCCGTTTCGGGCTTCAGGAGAACGGGATTCATGTCGCAGACAGGCTCCCGCCCGGCCGCCAGCGCCTGCAGAGCCTGCGCGCGACCGATTTCGCCGCCATCGCGTGTCACGGCGGCGTTGTTGGACATGTTCTGCGGCTTGAAAGGCGCGACTGAAAGCCCGCGCCGAAGCGCCGCGCGGCATAGCCCTGCCACGAGAAGGGACTTCCCCACGTTGGAACCGGTTCCCTGGATCATCAAGGCGCGCGTCATGCCCCGCTCTCTACGCAATACCGCAGCGGAAGGCGAGGCCGGGCGCAAAAGGAACTAGGGAAAATGGTGCGGGGCGCGCTATCCTTCCCTGCAGATCGCGGAGGCGCCATGTTCCAGCCGACCGAATTTCTCTCAGGCCTTCTGTCCACCCTGCTCGACCGCTCGCAGAGCGCCGATGCGCGCGTCGTGCGCCGTCCGATCCGGGAACTTTGCGGCGCGCTGATGTCGAGTCGGGGCGAGGTCTCCGGGGTCCGGCTGGCCAAGGAAGTGCTCGCCCGCTACCGCATCATGACGGAGGCCGAGCGGCTCGACTTCTTCCGCTGGCTGACGGAGGACATGGATCTCGACACGACGGTGCTGGCGCAGGCGGTCGCGGCTTATGGCCGCGAGCCGACGCCGGCCACGCTCGCTGCTGTCACCCATGCCGCGGAACCCCGGCGACGGGAGTTGCTCCGCAGGATCAATCAGGCGCCCGATGCCACGAACGCGCTGGTGAAGATGCGGCTCGACCTGCTGACCCTGACACCCGCCGCGCCAGAGATCGCCCGCGCCGATCTGGACTTCGTGAAACTTTTCGAGACATGGTTCAATCGCGGGTTTCTCGTCCTCCGCCCGATCAACTGGCGCAGCCCCGCGAATGTGCTGGAAAAGATCATCGACTATGAGGCGGTCCATGCGATCCACGGCTGGGGCGATCTCCGCCGCAGGCTGGAACCGCCCGACCGGCGCTGCTTCGCCTTCTTTCACCCCGCCATGCCGGAGGAGCCGCTGATCTTCGTCGAAGTGGCGCTGGCGGCGGGAATCCCTGGCTCCATCCAGGCGCTTCTCTCCGCCGACCGCGCGCCGATGGATCCGGCACAGGCCAACACGGCCGTCTTCTATTCCATCTCCAACTGTCAGCAGGGACTTCGCGGGATTTCCTTCGGCAACTCGCTCATCAAGCAGGTGGTGGAGGAGTTGAGCCACGAACTGCCCCATCTTCAGCATTTCGTCACCCTCTCTCCCATCCCCGGCCTTGCCCGCTGGCTCCGCGACAGGCCGGAAGCCGCAGCGGCACTGGAAGCGGCGGAGGCGGGAGACCTTGCCGCTCTGGCAGAGGCGGGCGACGATCTTCGACATTTCGCCGCGGTCTATCTGCTGGAGGCGCGGCGGGCCGACGGATTGCCGCTGGACCCGGTCGCCCGGTTCCATCTGGGCAACGGAGCACTGGTGCATGACGTGCATGCGCTGGCAGATACCGCGCGGAACGGTCTCGCCCAGTCCTGCGGGGTGATGGTCAACTATCTTTACGAACGCGACACGGTGGAGGAGAACCACGAGAGTTTCGCCTCTCGCCGCGTCGTCGTCGCGTCCAAGCCAATGCGCGCCCTGCTGAAGCCGAAGGCAAAGCCCCGGCGGTGACCGCCGTCAGCCGAACAACTCGTGGCACAGCTCCAGCGCTTCCACCAGCGCATCGACCTCCGCCTCCGTGTTGTAAAGCCCGAAGGAGGCGCGGCAGGTCGCCGTCAGCCCGAGATGGGACATCAACGGCTGCGCGCAATGATGGCCGGCCCGGACCGCGACGCCTTTCTTGTCCAGCACGGTGGAGATGTCATGGGGATGAGCACCGCCGGAAAGCGTGAACGAGAAGATCGCCCCCTTGTCCGGCGCGTCCCCCTGCACCTGCAACCAGTTGAGACCGGAGAGCCGCTGGCGCGCATAATCGCGCAAATCCCGCTCATGCGCCGCGACATTCTCCATGCCGAGGTCCATCAGATAATCGAGCGCCGCACCCAAACCGATCTGCTGGACGATACCGGGCGTTCCGGCCTCGAACTTCATCGGTGGATCGGCATAGGTAACGGCATCCTGCGTGACGGTGCGGATCATGTCCCCACCGCCGAGGAAGGGCCGCATCTCGGCCATCCTCTCGCGACGCATGAAGATTGCGCCAGAACCGCTTGGCCCGTATAGCTTATGCCCGGTTATGGCGTAAAAATCGCAGCCCATCTCGTCAACGTCCACCGGCCCGTGAACGGCCGCCTGCGACCCATCGACGAGCACCGGCACGCCCTTGGCACGCGCGGCGGAACAGATGGCCCCCACATCCACACGCGTCCCAAGGACATTGGACATCTGCGTCACCGCGACCAGACGCGTGCGCGGACCGATCGCCGCGATTACCTTCTGGGGGTCGAGCGAGCCGTCTGCCTCGGGCGCAATCCATTTCAGCACCACCCCCTGACGCTCCCGCAGGAAGTGCCACGGGACGATATTGGCATGGTGCTCCATGACCGTCAGGACGATCTCATCCCCGGCTTCCAGCCGTGGCGCGGCCCAGGCGTAGGAGACGAGGTTTATCCCCTCCGTCGTCCCGGAGGTAAAGACGATCTCCTCCTCCGACGGGGCGTTCAGAAAACGGGCGATCTTGCCCCGCACCGCCTCATAATGGTCGGTGGCAAGGTTGGAGAGGTAGTGCAAACCCCGATGGACATTGGCATATTCGTGGGAATAGGCGCGGGTCACCGCATCGATCACCACCTGCGGCTTCTGCGCAGAGGCACCGTTATCGAGATAGACCAGCGGCTTCCCGTTCACCTCCCGCGAGAGGATGGGAAAGTCGCGGCGGATTTTTTCGACATCGTACATGTCAGCCTCCAGCCGGGGTCAGCCCGGGCGGCATCGTGGCAAGGCTGCCAAACAGCAGGGCAAGAACCGAAGCCACGCAGAACACGGCAAAGATCACCCCCAGAAACACCCGCATCCGGCTGCGGAAGCCATGCAACTCCGTGACGAAGTTGGTCAGCAACCAGAAGAACAGGATGACGGCGGCGAAACCGGCGACCTCGCCCAGAACGGGAAGGGCGAAATAGAGAAGAAGCTGCGCGCATTGCGCAATGACCATCACCCCCTGCAGAACGGAGACGCCAAGCAGCGTATCGGCAAACCGTGCCGTTCCCCCGAACGCGCGCCCGAAAAGCTGCACCGCCCCCACAACAATCAGCAAAAGCAGCGCTTGGATCGCGCCGGTCAGAATCGGGCTGAGGCTCGCCCCCATCAAGGCCGTGCCTCCGACGAGCCACAGGAACAGGTGGGAGAAAAGCGCGCTCGCCACCGCCACGATCAGGAAAACCTGCCAGCGTGCTGACATGGGCAGGTTGAGATCCAGAATACGGCGCAGGGCAGCGCGCGGTGTCAGGATCAGCTCACGGAGACTGAAGATGGCCATATGTCCTCACGGCGTCGCCGGCTGCGGCCGCTCCGCTTCGGCAAGCGAGAGAAACCAGATCGTCAGAAAGACCGCAAGCACCACGATGCCCGTGACGGTCGCCGCGGGGGACGGGCCGACCAGACCGGCGACCAGCCCATTGAGCAGAAAAAGCGGCGCCGAGGCCAGCAAAGACCAGAAAAGCGCAACACGTGCGGTATGATAGCTGCCTCGCCCGCCCAGAACCCGTGCGACAAGATGAGACAGGCCCGCCAGCAGATAAAAGAACAGCGGCGCCAGAAACAGCCAGCCGAGCAGCGCACCCCCCAGCCGTGCGTCAAGCGGGACGGTCGGGTCAAGATGCGCCTCCCGTGCCAGCCGGGGCCATTGAGCCACGAAGATCACCAGACAGGCCGCCATCAGAACCGCAAGCGCCCTGTCCTCTCTCACCCCATCCGACAAGCGACGGCGCACGACCGCCCCCGGCGTGCGATAGCTGCGCAGGATCTCGGTCGTGATCGCCATGCCGCTTCAGTGCCGGTGACGGACAAGCCAGCCCTCAAGCCGGGTCAGGATATCGCCCGCGATGCCCTCATCCTCGATCTCCGCCACAGCATCGGCGAGGAAGGAGAGCACGAGCAGCGTCTGCGCCGTGTGGAGATCCACCCCGCGGGAGCGCAGGTAGAACAGCGCCTCCTCATCGATGGCACCGGAGGTGGAGCCGTGGGAGCATTTCACATCGTCGGCGTAGATCTCAAGCTCCGGCTTCGTCAGGAACTGACTGTCGCCATCGAGCAGAAGCGATTGGCTGATCTGATAGCCATCCGTTTTCTGCGCGCTCTGCTTGACAAGGATCTTGCCCTGGAAAACGCCGGTCGCGCCGTTGCGGAGCACCTTCTTGAACACCTGACGGCTTTCGCAGCCCACGCCGGCATGGGTGATGAACACCGTGTCGTCGTGGTGGAAATCCGTGCCGTCGCCAACGCAGGCACCGGCGACATGCGCATTCGCGCTGTGCCCGACGATATCCATCACCACTTCATTGCGCGTCAGCACGCCGTTCATGGCAAGCGTGAAGCTCTTGAACAGGCTTTCCTCGCCGATACGGGCAAAGACATGCGTGTTCACCCGGCGCTCATGATCGCGGCCCTGAATGCGAACGTGGTGAAAGCGCGCGCCATCGGCGACATCGACCTCCAGCACGCTGTTCAGACGCCCCGCCGCCGTACCGCTCTCCAGCAGCGTAAGATCGGAGCCTTCTTCCATCTTTACGCAATGGTGAAGAATAACGTCATTATTCTCTGATCCAGAACGATAAATCAGATGAACGGGCCTGGCGACAGCGCCCTTGACGCGGATCATGACACCCGCTTCGGCATAGGCCGTGTTCAGCGTTGCCAGCGAGCGCTGCACCGGATTCTGGCCCGCGGCCTCCAGCACACCGTAAATCTCACGCCCCCAGTGGATGTCACGCGCCAGCGCATCGGCCAGCTGCTCCACCTCGATCCCGGAGAGACCGAGATCGTCCGACGCCGCGCTGTCGAAGCGCCCGTCCGTAAAGACGATCTTCACGCGGTCGATATCGGCAAAAGCCTCCTCCGCGTGGGAATTAAGCGCGGCGGCAGGCGCCTCCGCCTGCGTCAGAGATGCAGGATCGGTATACTTCCAGTATTCGTCGCGGCGGGTGGGCAGGCCCATGTCGCGCAGACGCTGGAGCGCCCTGGCGCGCGCGCCCTCTCCCCAGCCGCTCCCTTCCGGGGCGGTCAGCGCGGAAAGCCGCGCCTCCGTCACGTCGATCTTCGCTTGCGGGATCGCCATCAGGCCGTCTCCCCCAGGATATCGGCGTAACCGTTGTTCTCGACCTCCAGCGCCAGTTCCGGCCCGCCGGTCTTCACGATCCGGCCGTTCGCCATGATATGCACCACATCGGGTTTGATATGGTCCAGCAGGCGCTGGTAGTGGGTGATCACAAGGAAGGAACGATCCGGCGAACGGAGCGCATTCACCCCGTCGGCCACCAGCTTCATCGCATCGACGTCGAGACCGGAATCCGTCTCGTCCAGAATGCACATCCGCGGCTCCAGCATGGCCATCTGGAGGATTTCGTTACGCTTTTTCTCCCCGCCGGAGAAGCCCACGTTGACAGGACGCTTCAGCATGTCCGCGTCGATCTTCAGCGCCTTGGCCTTTTCCCGCACGACCTTCAGGAATTCGGTGGAGGACATCTCCTCCTCGCCCCGCGCCTTGCGCTGTGCATTCACGGCGGTGCGCAGGAAGGTCATGTTGCCGACGCCGGGAATTTCCACCGGATACTGGAAGGCAAGGAACAGGCCGGCGGCGGCACGCTCCTCCGGCTCCATCTCCAAGAGCTCCTCGCCATCCAGCGTGGCGGAACCTTCGGTGACTTCGTAGCCGTCGCGGCCCGAGAGCACATAGGAGAGGGTCGATTTGCCCGAGCCGTTCGGCCCCATGATCGCATGCACCTTGCCGGCTTCGACCGTCAGATCGACGCCCTTGAGGATTTGCTTGTCCTCTTCTTCAAGTTTGACGTGCAGGTTCTTGATGTTCAACATGTTTATTCCGACGCCGTGGCGCCGTCCCTGATAATTGGCGGCGGCTCAGCCGACCGAGCCTTCCAGCGAAATGGCGACAAGCTGCTGCGCTTCCATGGCGAATTCCATCGGCAGCGCCTGAAGCACCTCCCGGCAGAAACCGTTCACCACAAGCGCCACGGCCTCCTCCTCATCCATGCCGCGCTGGCGGCAGTAGAAGAGCTGATCGTCATCGACCTTGGAGGTGGTGGCCTCATGCTCCGTCCGGCTCGAGTTGTTGCGGATCTCGATGTAGGGCACGGTATGCGCCCCGCACTGATCGCCGATCAGCAGGCTGTCGCACTGCGTGTAGTTGCGGCTGTTCTGCGCGCGCGGATGCATGGAAACCAGCCCGCGATAGGTATTCTGCGCCTTGCCCGCCGAGATGCCCTTCGACACGATCCGGGACTTGGTGTTCCGGCCGAGGTGGATCATCTTGGTGCCGGTGTCAGCTTGCTGCATGTTGTTGGCGATGGCGATCGAGTAGAACTCGCCCTGGCTGTCATCACCCCGCAGGATGCAGGACGGGTATTTCCAGGTGATCGCCGATCCGGTTTCCACCTGCGTCCACATGACCTTGGAGCGCGCCCCGCGGCAGTCCGCCCGCTTGGTGACGAAGTTGTAGATGCCGCCCCGGCCTTCCTCGTCGCCCGGATACCAGTTCTGGACGGTGGAGTATTTCACCTCCGCATCGTCGAGCAGCACGATTTCCACCACGGCGGCGTGAAGCTGGTGCGTCTCGCGTTTCGGCGCGGTGCAGCCTTCGAGGTAGCTGACGTAGGCGCCCTTGTCAGCGATGATCAGGGTGCGTTCGAACTGCCCGGTGTTCTCCGCGTTGATGCGGAAATAGGTCGACAGTTCCATCGGGCAGCGCACGCCCGGCGGCACGTAGACGAAGGATCCGTCGGAGAACACGGCGGAGTTCAGCGTGGCGAAGAAGTTGTCGGATTGCGGCACGACCGAGCCCAGGTATTTCTTCACCAGTTCGGGATGTTCCCGGACCGCTTCGGAGATGGAGCAGAAGATCACGCCCGCCTTCGCCAGCTCTTCCTTGAAGGTCGTGCCGACGGAGACGCTGTCGAACACCGCATCGACGGCGACCTTGCGGGCCTCCGCCGGAGTGTCGCCTGCGCCCTCGACGCCCGCGAGGATCATCTGTTCCTTCAGCGGGATACCGAGCTTTGCATAGGTCGCGAGCAGGGCCGGATCCACGTCGTCAAGCGACTTCGGCTTCTCCGTCATGCTCTTCGGTTTGGCGTAGTAGTACTGGTCCTGATAGGCGATCTCTGGGTAGTGGAGCATGGCCCAGCGGGGCTCCTCCATTTTCACCCAGCGGCGATACGCGGCCAGACGCCAGTCCAGCATCCACTCCGGTTCGCCGTTCTTTTCAGAGATCAGGCGCACGATGTCCTCGTTCAGACCCTTCGGCGCGTATTCGGTCTCGATCTCGGTTTCCCAGCCGTATTTATACTTGCCGGCCATCGCCTGGACGGTTTCGACCGTCTCGCGGTCGACGCCGTCACGGACCTCGGTCACCGCATCTGCTGCGGCGAGTTCCAGCCGTTCGGCTTCGCTCATCTCGCGTGCTGCCATCTTCCTCATCCTTCCGCCGGCGGTTACCGGCCATTCAAGCGACCCGCAGCCGCGCCTTCGCGCGCCGCGAGAGCCACGCTTCGGCGAAGCGCGACAAATCCTCTTCCCGCGTTCCGGGCCCGATCGACACCCGGATCGCCGATGCGGCCGCGATGTCATCAAAGCCCATCGCACGGAGCGTCCGGCTTGCCCTGACCTTGCCGCTGGAGCAGGCAGAACCGGCCGAAACCGCGAAACCGGCCAGATCAAGCTGCATCACCTGCGTCTCGCCCTTCCAGCCGGGCGTCACGATGCAGGAGGTGTTTGGCAGCCGCGGACCGTCTTTCCCGACAAAAATAGTCCCTTCAGCGGCGGATGCCAAGTTTAGTTCTAGACTATTTCTAAGTTCCGCGACGCGATCCCAGACGCCCTCTGCCAAATCCCGCGCCGCCGCTTCTGCGGCTGCCCCGAATCCGGCGATCCCGACGATGTTCTCCGTTCCCGACCGGCGCCCCATCTCCTGACCGCCGCCGCGTATCTGGGCGGCAAGGTCCAGCCCGCGCCGCAGGACCACGGCGCCGATCCCCTTGGGACCGCCGAGCTTGTGTGCCGATACCAGCCCCATGTCGAGACCGAGCCAGTTGAAGGCAAAAGGCACCTTGCCGAACCCCTGCGTGAGATCGGAGACCGCAAGCCCTTCCGGCAGGGTCTGAAGGATACCCGTTTCGCTGTTGGCGAGTTGCAGCGTGGAATGCGCGGGGTCCGGGACGCTGACCTGCCCGTTCCGGCCGGTCGTCAGAACAGGGCTGATCCAGGCGCCCACCGCGTCATGCTCGATCTCCGCCCCGGCAAAATCACGGCCCCCGAGCGTCAGCGCCGCTGCCTCCGTCGCCCCCGAGGTAAAGACGATATCCGCCCCGTCCGCCCCGAGCGCCGCGGCGATCTGCGCGCGCGCCCTTTCGACGATGGCCTTGGCCGCGCGTCCCTCGGCATGGACGGAGGACGGGTTGCCCACCGCCTCCATTGCCGCGATCATCGCCTGGCGCGCATCGGGCCGGAGCGGGGTCGTGGCATTCCAGTCCAGATAGACCCGCGCAGTATCGCCGTTCATTTCACCGCCGCCGGAGCGGGCGCCGCGTTCAGCGGCGCGGAAGCCTCCTCCTCATCCACGATGCGAAAGATCGAGGGAACCGCGGGACAGGGGCGAAGCTGGTTGCCGATGACTTCCGACAGCCGCGTCTGATGCAGAAAGACATAGACATGGGCGGAGAGGCCTTCCCAGAGCCGGTTGGTCAGCGACTGCGCCCGCGTGCCGGAAACCCCGCCCGTCGCCCCCGCCCCGGTGTGCATGGCGCTCACCGTTTCATCGACGGCTTCCAGAATATCTGACACCCGGATGTC
Source organism: Haematobacter genomosp. 1 (assembly GCF_002196855.1). Lineage (GTDB taxonomy): Bacteria > Pseudomonadota > Alphaproteobacteria > Rhodobacterales > Rhodobacteraceae > Haematobacter. The sequence goes on from NZ_NIPW01000004.1 coordinate 110,585, forward strand.
GGAGGCGGGGCGCGCCAGCCTGTAGCCGCCACCGGGGCCACGCACGGATTCAACCAGCCCCGCGCGGCGGAGCTTGACGAAAAGCTGCTCCAGATAGGGCAGCGACAGATCCTGCCGGCGGGCGATTTCGGCCAGCGAAACCATCCCGTCGCCTTCCGCCATCGCAAGATCGGCAAGCGCCACCATCGCGTAGCGCCCCTTGGTCGAGAGCTTCATGATACCCCCAAAGCATTGACGCGGGCCGGAAGGCTGCTTAATTGCCATCCGTCCACCGGCGTCCGGAAACTTGGAATTATTCTAAGTGCTGTGAAGCCCGCGGTCAAGTTCGCCCCGTCCGCCGGACGGTAGGTCACAGTGAAGCGAGGATACAGGCGGCAGGATGCCCGAAGTCATTTTCCAGGGGCCGGACGGCCGGCTCGAAGGTCGCTATCATCCCCAAAAAGAGCGTGACGCACCGATCGCCATCGTCCTGCATCCGCACCCGCAGTTCGGCGGGACGATGAACAACCGCGTCGTCTACAACCTGCATTATGCCTTTTACAACATGGGCTTCACGGTGCTGCGGTTCAATTTCCGCGGTGTCGGGCGCAGCCAGGGCGAATACGATCAGGGCATCGGCGAGCTGTCGGACGCGGCCTCCGCGCTCGATTACCTCCAGTCGATGAACCAGAACTCCAAGCATTGCTGGGTGGCGGGCTTCTCCTTCGGCGCGTGGATCGGCATGCAGCTCCTCATGCGGCGGCCGGAGATCACGGGATTCGTGTCGGTGGCGCCGCAGGCGAACCTCTACGACTTCTCCTTCCTCGCGCCCTGCCCGTCCTCCGGACTCATCATCAACGGCAGCGCGGACCGCGTCGCTCCGCCGAAGGATACGTCCACGCTGGTGGGCAAGCTGCGCGAGCAGAAGGGTATCACGATCACCCATGAGCAGGTCGATGGCGCCGGGCACTTCTTCGAAGACCCGCATATGGAGCCGATGATCGACACGGTCACCGGCTATGTGAAGCGCCGGCTGACGGAAACGACACGCTGACATCCGACGGCCGCCCCCTCCGGCGGCCGTTTTCTTCCGGCGATCCGGACGGAGACACCCTCAATGGCCGACAGCGCGCATACCCCCTCAAATCTGGAGCGGCAGCTTGCCTTCCTTCAGGAGGCCGACCGGCTGAAGACCGTGCTTCGGGCCAGCCGCCTGACCGATGATTCCCGGCGGGAGAACTCCGGCGAGCATTCGTGGCACGTGGCGCTTTACGCGCTGATCCTCGCCGATCAGGCAGGCCCGGATGTCAGCATAGATCGCGTCATCCGCATGCTGCTGATCCACGACCTGGTGGAGATCGACGTGGGCGATACCCCGATCCACGGCACGTTCGATGCGGCGGATGTCGCGGCGCGTGAACAGCGTGCGGCAGACCGGATTTTCGGCCTGTTGCCGTCGGAGCTAGCATCCAGCCTCCGGGCGTTGTGGGAAGAATTCGAAGCCGCGCGCACCCCTGACGCCATCTTCGCCAAGGCCATAGACCGGGTTCAGCCGGTCATGCACAACATCGCCCTCGGCGGCGGGACATGGCAGGAATTCGGCGTCACGGAGGAGCTCCTGGAGCGCCGCGTGGGCAGCAAGATCGCGCGCGGGGCCCCCGACCTGTGGCACCATGTGCGCGCGCTCACCGAGGGGCATCTTACTGCAGATCGTGCGACGGAATAACGCAGATCTCTGCAACTGCCGCTCATGATATGTCTCGGGTCGGTCGCGGGCCGCCCGCATATTGCGCGCCGGGGCGGCTTCGCGCCACATGCCGGGTTCAAGCTGCCCTTGCGGGGCATCTTGCATCGTATGCCGTTGGATACCGCCCTTTCCCCCAAGGCACATTTGCGCTAGAGGCAGGCTGACGATTCCGGCAAAGGAGCTTCTGCCCGTGTCCAAGATCAAGGTAGCCAATCCCGTCGTCGAACTCGACGGCGATGAGATGACCCGTATTATCTGGGAGTTCATCAAGAAGAAGCTCATACTGCCTTACCTCGACCTCGACCTGAAGTACTACGATCTGGGCATCGAGGAGCGTGACCGCACCAACGACCAGATCACCATCGATGCGGCCAACGCGATCAAGCAGTATGGCGTCGGCGTGAAATGCGCCACGATCACCCCCGATGAAGCGCGGGTGGAGGAATTCGGCCTCAAGCAGATGTGGCGGTCGCCCAACGGCACGATCCGCAACATCCTGGGCGGCGTGATCTTCCGTCAGCCGATCATCTGCAAGAACGTGCCCCGTCTTGTCCCCGGCTGGACCCAGCCCATCGTGGTCGGGCGTCATGCCTACGGCGACCAGTATCGCGCCACCGACTTCCGCTTCCCCGGCAAGGGCAAGCTCACGCTGAAGTTCGTGGGCGAAGATGGCACGACGATCGAGCGTGACGTCTTCGATGCGCCCGGCTCCGGCGTGACGATGGCGATGTACAACCTTGACGATTCGATCATCGACTTCGCCCGTGCCTCGATGAACTACGGTCTGAACCTTGGCTGGCCGGTTTATCTTTCCACCAAGAACACGATCCTGAAAGCCTATGACGGCCGCTTCAAGGACCTGTTCCAGAAGGTCTATGAGGAAGAGTTCGAGGAGGCCTTCAAGAAGAAGGGCATCACCTACGAGCACCGCCTGATCGACGATATGGTGGCCTCGGCGCTGAAATGGTCCGGCGGCTATGTCTGGGCCTGCAAGAACTACGACGGCGACGTGCAGTCCGATACCGTGGCGCAGGGCTTCGGCTCCCTCGGCCTGATGACCTCCGTCCTGATGACGCCCGATGGCAAGACGGTCGAAGCGGAAGCCGCCCACGGCACCGTGACCCGGCACTATCGCCAGCATCAGGCAGGCAAGGAGACCTCGACCAACTCCATCGCCTCGATCTACGCTTGGACCGGCGGCCTGAAGCACCGCGCCAAGCTCGACAACAACCAGGCGCTGCTGTCCTTCGCCGAAACGCTGGAGAAGGTGACCGTGCAGGCGGTTGAGGATGGTTACATGACCAAGGACCTCGCGCTGCTCGTCGGCCCGGATCAGAAGTGGCTCACGACGATGGGCTATCTCGAGAAGGTTGACGAATACCTGAACCGGGCCCTCGCCTGACACCAATTCCGGCTGGCGGAGCCTTCCGCCGGCCGGACCCGCGGCGCCCCGAAGCGGGCTGCCCCAACCGGCATCCAACAGCCGGCAAAAATCCCCCCGTCCTGACTGCACTTGTCAAAAGCGGAAATCCGCTTGACCGGCGTGACCGGCACGTCACCATGGCGCAGGGGCAATTTCGAACCTCAGGGAGAAGACATGAAACCGTTCAGCACACGCCTTCTGGCCGCCTCAGCGCTCGCGCTGATGTCGGCAGGCGCACTTCAGGCACAGACACTGGTCTATTGCTCGGAGGGCTCGCCCGAGGGCTTCGACCCCGCGCCCTATACCGCCGGCACGACTTTCGACGCCAGCGCGCATCCTGTGTACAACCGTCTGGTCCAGTTCAAGCCGGGCACCACGGAGGTGCAGCCGGCGCTCGCGGAGAGCTGGGATGTGTCCGATGACGGGCTGGAATACACGTTCCATCTGCGTCCGGGTGTGAAATTCCACAGCACGCAAGGCTTTACGCCCAGCCGTGAGCTCACCGCGGATGACGTGATCTTCTCCTTCGAGCGGCAGGGCAAGGCGGACAATCCGTTCCACAACTATGTGGCGGGTATCACCTATGAATATTACTCCTCGATGGAGATGGACAGTCTCATCAAGGAAATCCAGAAGGTTGACGACCATACCGTCAAGTTCGTGCTGAACCGGCCCGAAGCGCCGTTCATGGCGAACCTGGCCATGCCCTTTGCCTCCATCGCCTCCAAGGAATATGCCGACACGCTGATGGCGGCAGGCCACCCGGAGGACTTCAACAACCTTCCCGTGGGCACCGGGCCGTTCAAGTTCGTCGCCTACCAGAAGGACGCGGTGATCCGCTACCAGCGGAACGATGACTACTGGGGCGAAAAGCCGAAGGTGGAGAACCTGATCTTCGCGATCACCCCCGACGCTGCCGTCCGGCTCCAGAAGCTGAAGGCGGGCGAGTGCCACATCATGCCCTACCCCGCCCCTGCGGATATTCAGGGCATCAAGGCGGATTCGAACCTCACCCTGATGGAGGCTCCCGGCCTCAACGTCGGCTATCTCGCCTACAACACCCAGCAGGCGCCGTTCGACAACCCGAGCGTCCGCAAGGCGCTGAACATGGCGATGAACAAGCAGGCGATCATCGACGCCGTGTTCCAGGGCTCCGGTGCGGTGGCCAAGAACCCGATCCCGCCGACCATGTGGTCCTACAACAACGCCGTGAAGGACGATCCCTACGATCCGGCCGCGGCGAAGAAGCTGCTCGACGAGGCGGGCGTCAAGGGTCTGTCCATGAAGATCTGGGCAATGCCGGTGCAGCGGCCCTACATGCCCAACGCCCGGCGCACGGCGGAGCTGATCCAGTCGGACTTCGACAAGGTCGGGGTGAAGGTGGAGATCGTCTCCTACGAATGGGGCGAATATCTGAAGAAATCGATGGAGGAGGGCCGCGACGGCGCGGTGATCCTCGGCTGGACCGGCGACAATGGCGACCCGGACAACTTCCTCAGCGTCCTGCTGTCCTGCGCCTCCGCGCAACCGGGCGGGGCCAACCGCGCCTTCTGGTGCAACGAGGAGTTCTCGGACCTGCTGGCCAAGGCCAAGGCAACGTCCGACATGGCCGAACGGACCAAGCTCTATGAACAGGCTCAGGTGATCTTCAAGGATCAGGCCCCCTGGGCGACGCTGGACCACTCGACCGTCTTCATGCCGATGTCGAGCAAGGTCAAAGGCTATGTGATGAGCGCGCTTGGCGATCACACCTTCGATGGCGTCGAACTGGCCGACTGACCGGCGGGCCGATGTCTGAAAGGCCGGTGCGGCAGGCGTCGCACCGGCTCCTTATTCTTCTCGGAAGAAGCGCGAAACATGATCCGGTTCATCCTCGGCAAGCTTCTCTACCTGATCCCCACCTTTCTCGGCATCACGATCGTGGCTTTCGGTTTCGTCCGCATCCTGCCGGGCGATCCGGTGCTGCTGATGGCGGGTGAGCGCGGTATCTCGCCGGAGCGCTATGCGCAGCTTTCCCATCAACTCGGCTACGACAAGCCGATGTGGCAACAGTATCTGGATTTCCTGTGGCGGCTGCTGCACGGCGATTTCGGCAATTCCATCGTCACGAAGAAACCCGTTCTGACTGAGTTTCTCGCGCTCTTTCCGGCCACGATCGAACTTGGCCTGTGTGCCATTCTGATCGCAACGCTGGTGGGCGTTCCTGTGGGTGTGATCGCGGCAATCAAGCGCGGCTCCTGGTTCGACCAGCTCGCCATGACGACGGCGCTTGTCGGTTTTTCCATGCCGATCTTCTGGTGGGGGCTGCTGCTCATCATCCTGTTCTCGGGCACTCTGGGCTGGACGCCGGTTTCCGGGCGCATCTCCCTGATGTATTTCTTTCCGCAGGTGACAGGCTTCATGCTGATCGACAGCCTGCTCTCGGGCCAGAAGGGCGCTTTCGCCTCCGCCGTCTCGCACCTGATCCTGCCCTCCGTCGTCCTGGCGACGATCCCGCTTGCGGTCATTGCCCGTCAGACCCGCTCCGCCATGCTGGAGGTAATGGGCGAGGATTACGTCCGCACCGCCAAGGCCAAGGGCCTGTCAGAGGGGCGCGTCGTGGGGGTTCATGCGCTGCGCAACGCGATGATCCCGGTCGTCACCACCATCGGCCTGCAGATCGGCGTACTCCTGGCTGGCGCGATCCTGACGGAGACGATCTTCTCCTGGCCGGGCATCGGCAAGTGGATGATCGATTCCATCTCCCGCCGGGACTATCCCGTGGTGCAGAGCGGTCTGCTCCTCATCGCGGCCGTGGTCATGATCGTGAACCTGATCGTGGACCTGACCTACGGCCTCATCAATCCCCGCATCCGGCATCAGTGAGGCGCGCATGACCGATACCTCCTCCACCGCTCCGGCAAAACTTTCCGACGCTGCCATCCGGCGGCGCATGTTCGCGGATTTCTGGTTTTATTTCAGCGAGAACCGGGGTGCCGTCGTAGGGCTGGCGATCTTTGTCCTGCTCGTCCTCGTGGCGATATTCGCATCATTGATCGCGCCGCATGATCCGGCGATGCAATATCGCGACTCCCTCCTCGTCCCGCCGATCTGGCAGGAGGGCGGTAAATCCGGGTTCCTTCTGGGCACCGATGCGGTCGGGCGGGACATTCTCTCCCGCCTGATCTATGGCGCGCAGTATTCGCTCTTCATCGGTATCGTCGTGGTGGCCGTCGCCCTGATCGGCGGCATCATCATCGGCCTGGTCGCCGGATACTTCGGCGGCTGGGTGGATACGGTCATCATGCGGGTGATGGACGTGATCCTTGCCTTCCCCTCGCTTTTGCTGGCGCTCGTGCTGGTGGCGGTGCTGGGGCCGGGACTGGTCAACGCGATGATCGCCATCGCCATCGTCTATCAGCCGCATTTCGCCCGCCTCACCCGTGCGGCGGTCATGGGCGAGAAGCGGCGCGAATATGTCACCGCCGCCCGGGTGTCCGGCGCGGGCAACCTGCGGCTGATGTTCAGGACGATCCTGCCCAACTGCCTCGCCCCGCTGATCGTGCAGGGCACGCTCTCCTTCTCCAACGCGGTGCTGGATGCGGCGGCGCTCGGCTTTCTCGGTATGGGTGCTCAACCGCCGACCCCGGAATGGGGCACCATGCTGGCCGAGGCGCGGGAGTTCATCCTGCGGGCGTGGTGGGTGGTGACCTTCCCCGGCCTCGCCATCCTCATCACCGTGCTCGCCATCAACGTCATGGGCGACGGGCTGCGCGACGCGCTGGACCCCAAGCTGAAGAGGGGCTGAGATGCCGCTGCTCGAGATCAAGAACCTCACCGTGCGCTTCGCCACCGCGACAGGCCCCTTCACCGCCGTGGACGGGGTGGATGTGTCGGTGGATGCGGGCGAGGTGCTGGCCATCGTCGGTGAGTCCGGCTCCGGCAAATCGGTTTCCATGCTGGCCGTCATGGGACTGCTCCCGGACAGCGCGACCGTCACGGCGGACGCCATGCGCTTCGACGGACGGGACATGCTGACAATGACGCCGAGGGAGCGGCGCAGGATCATCGGACGCGAGATCACGATGATCTTCCAGGAACCGATCGCCTCGCTCAATCCCTCCTTCACCGCCGGCTTCCAGATCGAGGAGGTGCTGCGGCTGAACCTCGGCCTGTCGCGCTCCGCCGCGCGGGCTCGCGCCCTGGAGCTGTTCCGGGCGGTGGGTCTGCCGGACCCGGAGGGCAAGCTCAAGGCCTATCCGCATCAGATGTCGGGCGGGCAGTGCCAGCGGGTGATGATCGCCATCGCCATCGCCTCCAATCCGCGCCTGCTCATAGCGGACGAACCCACGACCGCGCTGGATGTGACGATCCAGAAACAGATCCTCGATCTGGTCATGGAACTGCAGGAGAAATACGGCATGGCGCTCATCATGATCACTCACGACATGGGCGTGGTGGCGGAAACGGCGGATCGGGTGATCGTGCAATACAAGGGCCGGAAGATGGAGGAGGCCGATGTGCTGACCCTCTTCGAAGCGCCGAAAACCCCCTATACGCGCGCCCTCCTCTCTGCTCTGCCAGAAAATGCGACGGGTGACCGGCTGCCCACGGTGGCCGATTTCATGGCCGGGGAGGCGAACCAATGATCGTTGTCGAAGGCCATGGGATCACGCAGGACTACGATCTTCCGGGTGGACTGTTCTCCAAAAGGGGAACGTTCCGTGCGGTGAAGGGCGTGGATTTTGCGGTCGGAAAGGGCAAGACGCTGGCGATCGTCGGAGAATCCGGCTCCGGCAAATCTACGCTTGCCCGGATCATCGCGCTCATCGATCCGCAATCGGGCGGCGATCTTAAGATCGCCGGCAAGAGCGTGAACATCGGCAAGACCCGCCTGACGCATGAGATGCGCTCAAAGGTGCAGATGGTATTTCAGAACCCCTATGGCTCGCTCAATCCGCGCCAGAAGGTCGGCGATGTGCTCATGGAGCCGCTGCAGCTCAACACTTCCATCCCTGCTGCCGAACGGCGGGAGCTGGCCGAACAGATGCTGCTGAAGGTCGGCCTGGCACCCGAGCATTTCAACCGCTATCCGCATATGTTTTCGGGCGGACAGCGTCAGCGGATCGCCATCGCGCGGGCGCTCATGCTGAAGCCTTCGCTGCTGGTGCTGGATGAGCCTGTTTCCGCACTCGATCTCTCTGTTCAGGCACAGGTGCTGAACCTGCTTGCCGATCTGCAGGAGGAGTTCGAGCTGACCTACGTCCTCATCAGCCACGACCTCTCGGTGGTGAATTACATCGCCGACGATGTGATGGTGCTCTACAAGGGGGAGGCTGTGGAACAGGCCAGCAGGGATGAAATTTTCTCCAACCCGAAACACGCCTATACGAAAGAGCTGTTCGCCGCCACGCCGGTCACCGATCTGGACGCGATCCGTGCCCGCGTCGCCCGTCGTGCAAGCGGTCGCGCCGCACGGGTAGCTGCGGCGGAATCAAGGGGCAGATCAACCAAATAATACAATGATTTCAAAAAATTACCCAACACTGTAAACGGATTGCACGAAGCCGTTCGGCCAGCTTCTCGTGGCTTCATGCCGAAGCGCGATCTCTCCGGTATCGCAGAAAAGCGGGATGCCATCTCCAAGCAGGATCGGCAGCCGGGTAATGGTCATCTGCTCGATCAGCCCCGCTCGCAGAAAGGCCGAGACGACCGCCCCCCCGTCCACATAGACGCGCCTTGCCCCCTGCCGGCCGAGTTCCTCCATGACAGTAAGGGGATCCCGGTCCCGTATCGCCACTCTTCCGCCCGTATCGCAGGCGCGGCAAGGGGGCAGCGTGCGGCTCAGCACCGTCACCGGCTTATCGTAGGGCCACGCGCCGAAGCTCAGAACCTTCTCGTAGCTCTTGCGGCCCAGAACAAGCGCGTCAACCCGCGCCATGAGCTCGGAATAGCCGAAATCCTCTCCCTCCGGGAGCGGGCAGCTCGTTAACCACGAAACATCTCCATCGGGTCGGGCGATGTAGCCATCCAACGAGGTGGCGATAAAGACTTCCCCTTCGGGCATTTCCATGGTGGGTCTCCTTGACCCACCCTATGTCGGTTCGCTCCCCCCGCTTCGCAAGGCCGTGGCCCGGTCACGTCTCCCCTGCGGGTCAGAGCCGACACACCTTCCTCCCTGCCGAACCGCCCCGCCCCGCCCCAAAACGGTTGCCGGCAGATTGGTTTCCGCAGCTGAACAGCCACGCGTCATGAGGCGCGAGATAGCCTTCGCTTGGCAATACAGGAACCGGTGCGCCCCCGCATTGCCGGTGCATCCCCTGCATTGATTGTCTTCCCTCCTGCAATCCGCAACGCAGGAGGCCACGAAATTAGCGCTGGAAAGCCTTTCGCCGTCGCGGCATCACTGCGCCATGAGCCAAACCGACAAACCGACCCGCCACACCGGCTTCGAGGACGCGCAAGGGATCGTCTTCGGCACCATGATGTGTGCCCTGGGCATTCAGTTTCTGGCCTTCCACGGTTTCATGACCGGTCAGACCGCGGGTCTTGCCCTACTCATAAGCTATGCGACAGGCTGGGGGTTCGGGCCGGTTTTCTTTTTGATAAACCTGCCGTTCTATTGGCTCGGATACCGTAGAATCGGGCTGTCGTTCACGTTGAAGAGCTTTGCTTCGGTCGCGCTCATGTCCGTGCTTGCCGCGCTCTTCCCGCACTATCTCAGCTTCGAGATGCTGTCGGAGCCGCTGGCGGCGGTTCTCTTCGGCTGCACCACCGGCGCAGGACTGCTGGCGCTTTTCCGTCACGGCTCCAGCCTTGGTGGCGTGGGGGTGGTCGCGCTCTATCTGCAGGACAGCACGGGTGTCCGCGCGGGCTGGGTCCAGATGGGTTTCGACGTGGCGCTTTTCGCCGTCGCCCTGTGGTGGGTGCCGCTCGACCGGCTGATCTGGTCGGTCTTGGGTGTCGTCGTGGTCAATCTTGTCATCGCCATCAACCACCGCCGTGATCGCTACGTCGCGATGTAGGATGTCCCTGCGACGGCTATGAGACATCGCCCTGCGGCATCGCGCAGGCAAATCCCGCGCAGGACGCGATAAGCTCACATCATTTCAGTTGGTTGATGGCGGAGAGAGAGGGATTCGAACCCTCGAGACGGTTCCCCGCCTACACACTTTCCAGGCGTGCGCCTTCGACCACTCGGCCACCTCTCCGTGGCGGGCTTCCTAACGCGGGTTTTGGTCGGGGGCAAGGGGGTCTGAACAGAGTATTGCGGTTCCCCGCTCAGGGTGAGGCGCATAATCATCACTTCACCGCAAGTCCCTTGGTCTGCGTAGAAATGCCGCTTTTCCTTCGGCAAACTTCCTCTAAATAGCATGGATCGTCTAATCGAAGGTGGGTCATGCGGCGCAGGCAATTTCTTCTTACCGGTCTTTCCGTAAGCGCCCTTGCCGCCATTGCTCCGCTCCGCATTTCCGCGCAGACGGCCGACTTCTTCGACGCGTTGACGCAGGAAATGCAGGCGCTCGTTAACCAGCCCTATCAGCGGAACGAACTTACGTTGCCCGAGCCGTTCTCGACGCTCGGATATGACGGCTATCGTCAGGTGCAGGCGGATCCCGCGCGAGCCATCTGGGCGGGTCAGGCCCTGTTCACGCTGAACGCCTTCTCTCTCGGCTGGCTTTATGATGAGCCGGTGACGATTGCCCTGCTTGAAGGCGGGGAGCGGCGGGAGCTTTCCTTCACCTCGCAGGACTTCCTCTATCACGCGCCGCTCGACCGGGCGCCTTTCGATGCAGTGAACCCCTTCCCCGGTATCGCCGGACTGAAGATCAACTACCCGCTGAATTCTCCCGAAATCTGGGATGAGTTGCTGACGTTTCTGGGGGCCAGCTACTTCCGCGCGCTGGGACAAGGGTCGTCCTATGGCACCTCGGCGCGCGGCATTGCCATCGACACGGCAGCGGGCAAGCCGGAGGAGTTTCCTCGCTTCACCCGGTTCTACGTCGTCCCGCCCGGCCAGTTCGATTCGTCGATCACCATCTACGCCCAACTCGAAGGGCCAAGCGTCACCGGCGCGTATCGCTTCATCACCCGCCCCGGCAAGGACACGACCATGGACGTGACCGCGCGCATCTTCGTGCGGCGCGACGTCTCGCGGCTGGGCATCGCGCCGCTCACCTCGATGTTCCTCTACGGCGGGCCGAATCGTGCCGCTTTTGACGATTATCGCGAGCGTGTGCATGACAGCGAGGGATTGAAGATCATCCGTGCCAGCGGAGAGGAAGTCTGGCGCAACCTGAACAATCCGGCGCAATTGGCGGCTTCCTTCTACAAGGAGGAGAACCCCCGCGCCTTCGGCCTCATGCAGCGCAGCCGTCGTTTCGAGGATTATGCCGATGCGGAGGCGCATTACGAAAAGCGCCCCTCCGTTCTGGTGGAGCCGTCCGGGCAATGGGGCGTGGGCCACATCTGCCTGATCGAGATCCCGACAAAGCGGGAGGTCAACGACAACATCGTCTGTTTCTGGATGCCGGAAGCGCCCGCAACCGCGGGTTCGGCGGTCGAGTTCAGCTACCGGCTGGTGTGGGGCGACATCGCCGAATCGAGCACGCGATTCGCGCGGGTCATCACCTTCAGTTCAGGCCATTCCGGGACATCCGGCTCCGATCCGACACCGGGAGAACGGAAATTCGTGGTGGATTTCGAAGGCCCCTATCTGGACCGCCTGCTCGACCTCGATTCCGTCGCCGCGAACACGTCAATTTTTAATGGAGAATTTGTCCACACGGACTTGAAGAAAGTCGCGGGAGAGGACATCTGGCGGTTCGTTGCCGACGTGAAGAGTACGGCAAGCAATCCTGTGGAACTGTCGGTATATTTGAGCGTTGGCGGTCGTCGTCTGACCGAAACCTGGAGCTATCAGTGGAGACCTGGAGATGAATCGCCTCACTGACATCGCTGCTGCGAGGGTCATGGAAGTGAGTGACGCAGCTGGCACGCTCGCGCTCGATGATCGGTTGCCGCCGGCGGCGCCGATGATCATGCCGGTGCAGGTTCTGGAGCGCTCCTCCTCCTGGTTCGGGCTGCTGCGCGCCAGGTTCGCCCAGTCTGGCGGCCGGCGACTGACCTGATCTCCCCATGATATTGCGGACCGTCCTCTTTCTGGCGAGCCTTGTGTTGGCCGGAACAGCCGTATGGCTTGGCCTCAACGTCTTTTTTGCCGACGGGCGGGACGGAACGGATTATGTCAGGATCGCCCTGCTCGGCCTGACCACCTGGTGGATCGCCTGGGGCGCGATGCTCGGCATGAGCGGCGTGTTCATGAGCAGTCATATCCGCCGTGCGCGGACGACCGGTCCGCTGACCACGCGCACAGCGATCCTGCTTCCGGTTTACAACGAACCTCCTGAAAAGCCCTTTTCCCATGCGGCCGCGATGATCGAGAGCTTGGAGGCCACCGGCCTTCATGGCGCTTTCGAACTTGCGATCGTCTCTGATACCACCCGCGCCGCGATAGGGGCGGAGGAAGAGGCGTGGTTCGAAAAGCTGCGCGGCGGCTGGGGGCATATCCTGCCGGTCTATTACCGTCGCCGGACAGACAATACCGGCAAGAAGGCGGGCAACATCGCGGAGTTCATCCGCCGCTTTGGCGGACGGTACGATTTCCTCATCATTCTCGATGCGGACAGCCTGATGGAAGGCGAGACGCTGGTCGAGATGGTGCGACGCATGGAGGCCGAGCCGAAGCTCGGGCTGCTTCAGACCCTGCCGAAGATCATCCGCTCGCGGTCGTTCTTTGGCCGGGTACTGCAATTCTCCGCTGCGTTCTTTTCGCCGATCTTCACCCGTGGCGTCGCGGCGCTTCAGGGGCGCGAGGGGCCGTTCTGGGGCCACAATGCCATTACGCGCACCACGGCATTCGCGGAAAGCTGCGGCCTGCCCGAGCTCAAGGGCAAGCCGCCGTTCGGAGGCCATATCCTCAGCCACGACTATGTGGAGGCCGCACTTCTCGCGCGCGCGGGCTGGATCGTGCGGGTCGATCCCGACATCGGCGGCTCCTATGAGGAAGCGCCCGACAACATCCTCGATTACGCCAAGCGCGACCGCCGCTGGGCACAGGGCAACCTTCAGCATTCGCGCCTGCTCGCCGTGCCCGGCCTGAAGATGTGGAGCCGGTTCGTCTTCTTTCAGGGCATCATGGCCTACCTCGCCTCCTCCCTGTGGGGCGTATTCCTGATCGCGACCATTCTGGCACCGATTCTGGCCGCGCCCTTTGAGTTCTTTCCTGACTCGGCGCTCGGCGTTCCGCAGTTTCCGATCAGTGAGTCCACCCGCGCCATTCTGTTGCTGCTGCTTGTCCTGGGGCTTCTTCTTGGGCCGAAGCTGCTCATCGCGCTTCGATCCATCTTCGATGGACGCGCCCGGCAATTCGGCGGTGCCGTTGCGTGTCTGGCAAGTGTCATCATTGAAATCCTGTGGTCGAGCCTGATCGCCCCGCTCATGCTGGCCTTCCAGACCCGCTCCGTCATCGAGATCCTTACCGGAGCAGACGGCGGCTGGCCGGTTGCAGATCGGGAGGCGCAGGCGATCCCGCTCTCAACCGCCTGGAAGGCAAGTTGGTGGATCACCGCCACCGGCGCTGTCATCCTCTTCGCGGCATGGAAGTTTACCAATCTTTTCATATGGTTCCTTCCGGTTGGCGGCCCGATGCTCATCGCACCCCTGATCATCGCCTGGTCCTCCGATTCCGGCGAGGGCGCCTCCGCCCGTCGGTTGCGGCTGTTCATGACGCCCGAGGAACAGCATCCGCGCCCCGTGATGATTCGGCAGCAGGAAATCCTGAATGACTGGCGCCGGGAGGAAATCGCTTCCCCCGGCCCGGATAGCCAAGTGACCGCGCCGCCTGCGGCTGCACTTGCCACTGAACCGACAGGCTGAACACCTTCCCGTGCAGGCCGGAGTTGCCGTTCGGCCTGCAACCCCGCATAGTGGCGCAGACCCACGCCGAGGTTCCGCGCGCCATGCTCAAGACGACACCGCCCGAGGATCAAACCGGCGTCTTCCCCCCCTACCGCCCAAGTCTTGAAGACAGGCTCCGCATCCAGACATGGGCGCTCACCATCATCGCCTTCGGGGTGGCGGTGTTTCTCCTCTGGGTGGGCAGTTCCATTCTCATCTCGCTCGCCTTCGGCATCATCCTTTTCAGCGTGACGACCGCCACCATCGACCGGATCGCGCAACTCAGGCTCGGTCGCTTCTATTTCCCGCGCTGGATTGCAGTGGTGCTCGCGGTGACGCTGCTCACCTTCTGCCTCATACTGCTGGCCGTTGTGGTGGTGAATGAGGTCAACCGGCTGATCACCACCATGCTGCTTTACAGCGATGCGGCCATCAATGCTGTCGCCCGCCTGTTCGCCTGGCTCGGGCCAGAGGCAACCTCGGCGGTTCAGAACGCGATCCAGACGATCAACCTCAACGCCTACCTCCGCTCGATCGCGTTTCAGCTTTCCGGGCTGGTGTCGATCGCGGTGATGACAAGCCTCGTCGTGGGCTTTCTGTTCGCGGAGCAGCACTGGTTCCATGCAAAGCTGCTGAACCTGTTCGCCTCGCCGGAGCGTGCGGCGCGTGCCGCCGCCATCAGCCGCTCCATCATCCGCCGGGTGAACCGCTATCTTCTGGTGAAAAGCGCAGTCAGCCTTGTGACGGGGCTTGAGGTCTATCTGGTGATGCGCGTGGCGGGGCTGGAATTTGCGGGTGCCATGGGGATGCTGACGGTCATCCTGAACTTCATTCCGACCATCGGCTCGCTGGTCGCCTCCATCCTCACCATACTCGCTGTCTTCATCCAGATGCCGGAACCCTGGGTCACCGTGACGGTATCCCTCATCGTGTGCGCCATCCAGTTCGGCAACGGAAATATCATCGAGCCGATCTTCATGGGGCGGACATTGCAGCTTTCCACCTTCTGCATCGTGCTGGCGCTGGCCTTCTGGGGCGCGATATGGGGAATCGCCGGGTTGTTTCTCGCGGTGCCGATGATGGTCGCGGCGATGATCCTCTGCTCCCATATTCCGCCGCTCCGGCCGCTCGCCGTCCTCATGTCGCGCGACGGGCAACCGGACAGCATGTTCGGCGCGGGCGATCCCGCTCCGCTTACCCCCCGGACAGTCAGACGCTGATCCGGGCGCCGATCTCCACCACCCGGTCCCTCGGGAGGTGATAGAACACCGTCGGATCGGCGGAAAATCCGTTCAGCAGGATATATATCCTGTCCAGCAGGAGCGGCATGCCGATACGCGCACCCGGCACATAGCGGCGGCGCCCGAGGAAGAAGGAGGTGCGCATCACCTCAAGCTTCACCCCGTCGATCCGCGAGCGGAACAGGGCACGGCTGACATCCGGCGTCTCCATGAAGCCGAAGCGAAGGGTGACGCGCGCAAACCGGTCGTCGAGATTCTCGTAGGTCAGCCGGTCGTGCTCTGAGACACGCGGCTCTTCCGCCACCAGCACCGTCGTGACGAGGTTGCGGCGATGCAGCACCTTGTTGTGCTTGAGGTTATGCAACAATGCAGGCGGTGCCGTGGTCGGATCGGAGGTCAGGAAGACCGCGACTCCATCAGCGATATGCACGGAGCTATGCGACATCGAATGGGCAAAACTCTCCAGCGGCACGGCCATCCGATGCTGCCGCTCGAAGGACAGCTGAGAGCCCCGCCACCACGACCACATGACCAGCATGAGCGCCAGCGCCGCCAGCACCGGAACATAGCCGCCATCAAGGATTTTCAGCAGGTTGGAAGTCAGGAAGGAAAGCTCGATCACCGCAACCGGCGCCGCGATCAGCAGCACGACCCATAGCGGCTTGCGCCACCCCTTCACCGCCAGCACCACCGCGAGCGCCGTGGTGACGATCATCGTCCCCGTCACCGCGATCCCATAGGCGGAGGCAAGGCTGCTTGACGAGCCGAACGCCAGCGTAAGCCAGATCACCGCGATGAGCAGCAGCCAGTTCATCGTGGGCACGTAGATCTGGCCGCTTTGTTGCTCAGACGTATGGCGGATCTCGAACCGCGGCAGCAGGCCAAGCTGCACCGCTTGCCGCGTCATGGAAAAAGCGCCGGAAATCACGGCCTGACAGGCGATGACGGTCGCCACCGTCGCCAGCAGCACCAGCGGGATCAACCCCCAGTCCGGCACCATGAGGAAGAACGGATTACCCAGCGTCTCCGGCCGCGAAATGACCAGCGCTCCCTGCCCGAGATAGTTCAGCACCAACGCCGGCAGCACCACCCAGAGCCAGGCGAAGCGGATCGGCCCGCGTCCGAAGTGCCCCAGATCTGCATAGAGCGCCTCCGCCCCCGTCACCGCCAGAAACACCGCGCCCAGCACGAGGAAGGCCGTGAAGCCATGGTCGGTGAGGAAGAACACCGCATGATGCGGGTTCAGCGCCGTGAGCACATGGGGATTGCCGGAGATCTGCCAGATACCGGCTGCTCCCATGGTGAAGAACCAGATGAGCGTGATCGGACCGAACCATGCGCCGATCCGCGCCGTGCCGTGTCTCTGCACCATGAAGACGCCGACCAGGATGATGATGGTGATCGGCAGAACGAACGGGGTAAAGCTCGGCGTGATGAGCTCCAACCCCTCCACCGCCGAGAGGACGGAAACCGCGGGCGTGATCATCGCATCGCCGAAAAACAGCGCCGCCCCCATGATACCAAGGATGAAGACCGGAACGGAACGCCGCCCGACCGCCGCCATGGCGAGAGAAAACAGCGCGAGCACACCGCCCTCTCCCCGGTTGTCCACGCGGAGAAGGAACACCACGTATTTGCCGGTGACGATCAGGAACAAGGCCCAGACGAGCAGGGAGACGACGCCCAGCACTTCTTCATTCGTCAGCCCGTCGCTCGCCGCGTGGTGCAGCGCTTCCCGCATGGCATAGAGCGGGCTTGTGCCGATATCCCCATAGACAACGCCGATGGAACCGAGCGCGAGCTTCAGAAAGCCCTCGCGGCCCCGTGATCCATGGGATGACGCATCATCCACCGGTTCCGGGGAGCTTGGCCGGGAAGAGGGCGTATCAGTCATGTGAGGTTGTCTATCCGGGAGTGGTGTGCTGGCCCGATGCACATTCGATCCGCAAGGATCGCCATGGCGTTTTCACCTTGTGGGCATGGCCCGTTGCACTGAACGGTCCATACCGCCCTTCGGTGAATCATGCGTGGAGTGGCGGCTGGAGTCAAGCACCGCCGCCCCGGTTCCAGCGTGTGGGCCTCACCGTGTAGGGCTTCCGGCGCGGCGCTGATCGTTTTCCTCTGCCTGCTCCTCGGCCTTGCCGTCGCGTGCCGCTTCCGCATCCACCGGATCGGGGGCGGGCTTCTCGCCGAAGATCGCGCCGGGCAGGACATAGGGCGTGCCGTCGCCATCGGCCATGATGGTCTTGCTCGACCCCATGACACCGAAGACGATCCCCTCTTCCTTGAAGCGGCGATGGATGAGGTGGAGCACTTCGTCCTGAACTGCGCCCTTGAAGTTCACGTCCCGGATGATGAGCCGCATCTCGAACGTCAGGTTGCCGCCGTCGATACCGACCAGCCCCACGGAAGGCGGCGGGTTCAAGATCACCATGGGCGGCACCTTGGCGATATCCTCCAGCACCTTCTGCACATGATCGCTGTCATTGACCCCCGACACGGTAACCTGCTGGAGCACACGCCCCGACAGGTTGAAACGCGTGATGTTCGTGACCTGACCAGAGATCAGTGAGGCATTGGGCACGATGACGTGGTTGCGGTCGAATGTCTCGATCCGGGTCGAACGGACAGAGATCGCGCGCACGCGGCCCTGCACGCCCGCAACCTCGATCCAGTCGCCTTCCGACACGGGACGTTCGATCAGAAGGATGATACCGGAGACAAAGTTCTGAACGATATTCTGCAGGCCGAAACCGATACCAACGGAAAGCGCGGAGGCAAGGATCGCCAGCGATGACAGGTTGATGCCCGCCGCCGTCATGGCGATGATCGCGGACAGCACGACCCCGACATAGCCAACCCCCAGAACCACCGCCCGCTGCCCGCCGGTGTCCAGCTTGGTCTTGGGGAGGATGGAGGCGCCGAGCGCACCTTGCAGCAGCTTGGTGACCGTGTAGCCGATAACGAACACGACGACGAAGGTCAGGAAGATGGTGGGAGAGATCTGCACCCCTGCCACGTTGAAGCCGTCGCGGAACTTGATCCACATCTCCGCCAAGTCAGAGCCGCGCGCGCCCCAGATCAGCAGCAGGAAAGGGATCGCCAGCGCGCAGAGCACGAAGCCGAGCAAAACCGGCACGAGGTCACCGCGATTGGCCTCGTCCCCCTTGATCGCCAGCACGTAGATGTCGGCGCAGAGGCCCTGCAGGAACATCACCATGCCGATGAGCGCAAGCGTCATGGCCGCCGGATAGATCAGCGCCGTTGCTGCGGAAACATAGCCGACCGCCGCGAGAAGCGGAGCCAACGCCCCGATGGCAACGGTGACATAGGCCACGTAGCTAATGAGCCGGTGACGGAACAATACCTCGGCACTTGCCGCCGTCGCATTCACCGCATGGGCGCGGATGAGCTGTCCGAAGCGAAAGAGCAGGATCCCGCCCACGACCAGAAGCGGGAAGGCCAGAACGGAAAAGACCTGCGGTTCGGGGTTCGGGACGATCTGCCAGAGCAGGCTGCGAATGGCGAGGAGGATGCCGAACGCCACCATATGAACGCGGGCCTCGCGCCGCCGCTCGGGCGCAAGTTGAAACGGGCTGTCTCCTGCGTCGTCGGGAAAGAGCCGGCCGGCGAGCCAGAGCGCCGCGAAGACAAGAAAACCGGCCCATGGCAGAGTTTCGACGATCGGAAGAGTGCGGACACCCACCATCCCCGAAAGCTGCAACGCCCGGCTCACCAGCACCAGCCCCAGGACCGGGATCACCACCTGACCGAGCGAGACCAGCTTCGCGATGACCTTGGCGCCGCGGAGTGAACTCCGCCCGCTGATATTGCGGACAAGCCGCTCCATCCACACCCGGCCGCGGAGAAGGATCACCGCCGCGACGACAAGGTGGAGCAGGATGATCGGCAGGTTGGAAACGAGGTTCTGACGCCGGAAATCAGACGCGACGTTGCGGTTCACCTCCGCCACGATCCCCTTGCCCGCGTCCAGAAGGGCCCCCGCTGCAACCGTCCAGTTGGCCGGATTCAGCGGCGACGGCGACAACTCCAGAAGGGCATTTGTCTGCCGGTCGCGCAGGATTGCATCGATCTGCTTGATGAGATTGTCGGCCCGCGTATAGGCCTCGACCGCCGCCTTGCCGGGCGCCTCGGCTTCGGAAATCTGGGTTTGAAGCTCCGAGCGGCGCGCCGTGATCTCCGGGACTTCGGTCGTGCCGTCCTCCGGGGGCGCACCCAGCGCGGCGAGTTGGCCCTTCAGCGTGTCGATCCGGCTATTGTTCGCGCCCTGCGCCGTCTGAAACTCGGCCCGGAGGGGGACCAGTTGGGCACGACGCGTGTCGAGTTGCTGATCCGTAACCTCCGGGTCCGCGACCTCGCCCTCTATCTCGCTCGCCGTTTTCTCCCATGCGGCGAAATCAGGCGTGGTCTGCGCGGGTTCCTGCGCGTGGACGGGCGTGACGAAAACCCCGGTTGGCACACCGGAGACGGGCAGGAGCGCAAAGATCAGCGCGATCAGGATACCGGTCAGACGCTGCATGGATCAGCCCTCGAGCACCGAAGGGAGGGGTTGAGCGGGCGTGGCCAGCCATTCCGGCACGGGTAGGTTCTTCGTCCGCAGAAAGGCCGGATTGAACAGCTTTGTCTGGTACCGGGTGCCGTAATCGCACAGCACGGTCACGATGGTCTTGCCCGGACCCAGGTCGCGGGCAAGCCGGATCGCCCCTGCGATGTTGATGCCGGAAGAACCGCCCACGCAAAGCCCCTCCTCCGACAGCAGGTCAAAGATCAGCGGCAGAGCTTCGCCATCCGGGATGCGATAGGCGAAGTCGGGCGTGAAACCTTCCAGATTGGCGGTGATACGGCCCTGCCCGATACCTTCGGTGATCGAATTGCCCTCGGATTTCAGGGTTCCGTGCGCGTAGTATTCGTATAGCGCCGACCCCTCTGGATCCGCCAGCGCGATCTTCACGCCCTTCGGTTGCAGAGCCATGCCGACACCCGCGAAAGTGCCGCCCGACCCGACGGAGGCCACGAAACCATCCACCTTGCCGCCCGTTTCCTCCCAGATCTCGGGGCCGGTCGTCTCAACATGCGCAAGCCGGTTGGCGGTGTTGTCGAACTGGTTGGCCCAGATCGCGCCGTTCGGCTCTGTCTTGGCGAGTTCCGCGGCAAGGCGGCTCGAATAGCGCACATAGTTGTTCGGGTTGGCATAGGGTGCCGCAGGCACCTCCACCAGTTCCGCCCCGGCAAGGCGGATCATGTCCTTCTTCTCCTGGCTCTGCGTCTCTGGAATGACGATCACGGTGCGAAAGCCCATGGCTGCGCCCACAAGCGCAAGGCCAATACCGGTGTTGCCCGCCGTCCCCTCCACGATCGTGCCACCCGGAGCAAGCTCTCCCCGTGCAACGGCGTCCTTGATGATATAGAGCGCTGCGCGGTCCTTCACCGACTGACCGGGGTTCATGAACTCGGCCTTGCCGTAGATGTCGCAGCCGGTCATCTCGCTGGCCTTGCGCAGCCGGATGAGCGGGGTATGACCGATGGAGGCCATGAGATCGCCGTAAACGGGCATTTCCTTCTCCCTCTTCAGGATCGCTTCGGTGATAGGGCCGCCGTCAGACGAACTCAACCCGCACCGTTTCGGTTCAGTTTCCCGTTTACCCGCGGAGCGCGTCACGGTTCATCGCCAGCCACTGCGCCGTCACGACAAGCGGGCCGTTCGCCCCTTCGCCGGAATTGACGAGTTTCAGCAGATCATCAAGGCTCATGAGAAGGCCGCGAATGTCCTCCGCCTCCTCCGCCAGCCCGCCCGTCTGCGCCACGTCATCCGGCAGGTCGCAGAGAGCGACGAAGCAGTAAAGAAATTCGGTCATCGTGCCGGGACTGGAGTAATAGCGCATGATCTCCCGCACGTCGGTGACGTTCAGGCCCGCCTCCTCCACTGCCTCCCGCACCACCGTGGAGCGCGGGTCTTCGCCCGCATCGATCCGTCCTGCGATCGGCTCGATCAGCCACGGCTGCCGGTCGCCCCGTGCGAAAGGTCCGGGGCGAAACTGCTCGATGACGAGCACCCTGTCCCGCACCGGATCATAGGGGACCAGCGTCGCGGCGTCGCCGGAGACGAAGACCGCACGATTGACGACCGGGCTCATCGTCCCGTCGAAACGGCGAAAGCGCAGATCATATTCCTCAACGGAGAAGAAATGGGCGTAGGGCTCCCGCGCCGCGATGACCTCCACATCGCCTGCCTCGGCCACGCCACGCGCCTCCCGGGGCATGTCATTGGCCGCACGGATGCGGGAATGAGCCCGGCCCAGCAACATGGGGAGGCGGGCAAGATGAGCCGTCGGCGGGTTGATCCCGAAGCCGCGCATGATGTCGCGAGCGGTTTCTGCGGTGATATTGCCCCAATCGTCCACCCAGTCATCGAAGGACCAGTCCTGATCGCTGCCCGCCGCACCGGGATAGACCAGCGCCTTGACGCGCCCACGCTCGGTTTCGAGCGTCATGGGCATGGCCTCACCCGCCTCATAGTGATCGAGCCGCGCGCGATCCGCCTCGCTCAGCCCGGTAACCAGCAAGCCGGGCGCGAGCGCCGCCTCCGCCGCGACAAGCACCGGGCCTGTATCGCCCGCCACCACCCGCTGCCCGGACAGCCGCGCCGCGCGGCCGCTAACGGGATGGCCCAATACGGCCTCCAATACGGGGGGGTGACGCAGCGTGCCGTAGAAGAAGAAGTCCGTCATATCCGTCTCCGGGAAGATCGCCGGCACAGTTGCCCGATGGCGACGGGGGCGCAACCCCATCCCCCGTCGTTACCGCCGCCGGTGCACGGTCAACATGCTGACCTGTCGCCATTGGGTAGCTTAAAACCGTTAAACACTTCTGATAGCATCGTTCTATACCATATTGTTAAAGATGCTGATTGTTCGGTTTCCGTACTGCTTGGGCGGCATGTCCCCTCTCTCTGCCGGGTGGATCGGACGCTCCCGCAAAATCTTGATCGACCTAATACAATCGCCGCTTGAGGCGTCGGGCGCTGTCCTCTAGCCTCGGGAGAAACAGCTCTCCAACAGAGGATCGAGAATGGCCATCAGGACCTGGCTTCTTGGCACGGCCGCTGCGACGCTTGTCGCGCAGGCCGCATGGGCGCAATCGCCGAATTTGCTCGTTTTCGACTGGGCCGGCTTCGAGGATCCGGGGCTTCATCAGGCTTATATCGACAAATATGGCGCAAGTCCGCAGTACAGCTTTTACGCGGATGACGACGAGGCGTTCCAGAAGGTCGTCTCCGGCTTCAAGCCGGACATCGCCCATCCCTGCTCACAGATGATCTCCAAATACCGCGATGCTGGCCTGATCGAGCCGTGGGATACCTCCAAGCTGACGGCCTTCAAGGATCTGGATCCGGAGCTGCTTGATTCCCCCATCTTCAAGGATGACGGCGGGCTGTGGTTCCTGCCGACGGACTGGGCCTCCACCGCCATTGCCTGGAACACGGAGAAGGTACCGGCGGAGGATGTCTCGACCCTTCAGGTGTTCAAGGATCCGAAATACGCCGGCCGCATCTCGCTGCCGAACTCGGTGGACGATATCTGGCCGCTCGCCTTTCTGGCAACCGGCGTGCACGACTGGACCCATGTGACGGACGATCAGTTCAAGGCCGCCGCCGACTGGCTCCGCGAGGTGCATCCGAACGTCCGCGCCTACTGGGCCGATCCGTCAGAGATGGGCCAGCTCATGGCGACGGGAGAGGTGCTGATCGCCTGGTCCTGGCCCGAGGGCGTGACACAGCTTGTTGCGGACGACTATCCCGTCGGCTTCCAGCGTGAGGCGAAAGAAGGCTCCTCGGCCTTCGTCTGCGGCTTCGTGAACTTCAAGAACGGGCCCGGATCGGAAGATCAGGCCTATGATTTCATGAATGCCTGGCTCCAGCCGTCGTCCGCCGAATATCTGGTGGACGTGTTCGGCTACGGCTCCTCCAACAAGACCGCCATGGATGCGATGGATCCGGAGAAGCTGAAGGAGGCCGGTCTTGGCCCCGTCACGGTCCCGGTGCTGACGCAAAAGCCGCTGGAACAATCGCTTCGCGACCGGATGGTGCAGGAGTTCGAGAAGATCAAGGCCGGCTTCTGAGCCGCAGCCACGGGGTAGCCGGCGAACGGCTACCCTCTTCCCCCGCTGGTCCCCGCGCTGGCCCTGCAGAAGATGCCCCTTTCTTCACATCGGGGTTCACCCGTCTCCGGGGCGTTGCAACGGGGTGAACAGGATATCCTGAGCGTTTCGCCCGAGACTGAGACTGAGACTGAGACTGAGACTGAGACTGAGACTGAGACTGAGACTGAGACTGAGACTGAGACTGAGACTGAGACTGAGACTGAGACTGAGACTGAGACTGAGACTGAGACTGAGACTGAGACTGAGACTGAGACTGAGACTGAGACTGAGACTGAGACTGAGACTGAGACTGAGACTGAGACTGAGACTGAGACTGAGACCAGATAAGGCGATGCCGCAACAGGTTTTATCCTTGCCAGCGGCGAAACATCATTGCCGGTGTGCCTCCCGAAATCATGCGGGCCGCCGTGCAGGAGGGGGTGGCTGGTCCCATGACATTATATTCAGGCTCCGAGAGAAAACCCGCATCCCGCCGCTCCGCCCATTGATCGCAGCCACGGAGCGGTCTATATCCTTCCCTGTCCGGGGCTTGCTTCGGACTATGGCGATAAACGCGCACGGAATAAGCGGATCGGACCCGGGGGCGGTACCCGGCGGCTCCACCAAACACCCTTGTTGGGGGCGGAGGGGGCCGAAACAGGATCGACGAACGTGTAAAGGTGATTGCTTTCGCTCGGTGAGGTACCACCGTTACCGGTCCAAAAGTACAGTTGCCAACAACAACCGTGCTCCGGTCGCTCTGGCTGCGTAAGCAGTTCGAGTACCGAAACTAAGTCCTTGCAGGTAGCACTGTAAGGCGGGGTTCGCAGGCACCTGGCAACAGAAGCCTGCACTTCCCCCCTTCTAAACGCAAAACGCCCCCCGAAGGAGGCGTCTGAAGTGTGTTTCGCAAAGATCAGGCGGTTTCTTCGACCACCACGAGATCGCGGATGGAGGCGTCTTTCGCGTGCGACAGGGCCTCCTGATAGTCGGGGCTGTTGTAGGCCTCCACCGCGGCTTCCACCGAAGGAAAGCGGGCCACGACATTCCGCGTCCGCTCATTGCCTTCGAGCTGAACATAGCGTCCGCCGCGGGCGAGGAACACGCCGCCGAACTTCGCCAGCGCGGGACCGGCGAGCTTGGCGTATTTGCCATAGGCCTCCGCGTCCGTCACTTCGACATGGGCTATCCAGAGAGCGCTCATTCCTTACCCCGCAATAACAGCTTCCGCAGCGCGGATCGCCTCTTCCGCCTTGGACGCATCCGCGCCCCCGGCCTGTGCCATGTCAGGTCGGCCACCGCCGCCCTTGCCACCAAGCGCCTGCGCCGCCGCCTTCACCAGATCGACCGCCGACAGGCGCGCCGTCAGATCGGCTGTCACGCCAGCGGCCACGGCCGCCTTGCCGCCCGTATCGGCCACCAGCAGCACCGCACCAGAACCGACACGGGCCTTCATCTCGTCGATCAGCGCGGGCAGATCTTTGCCGGAAACACCGGAAACGACCTGCGCCAGAAACTTGACGCCACCGATGTCCTTTGCATCCGCGCCGCCCTGTGCGCCGCCGCCCATCGCCAGTTCGCGGCGCAACTGCGCCACTTCGTTCTGAAGCGCGCGACGTTCATCGACCAGAGCCTTCACGCGATCGACGACCTCACCCGGCCCGGCCTTCAGAACGGAGGCGACCTCGCCCAGACGGCCGACCTGCTCTTCGAGGTAGGCCAGGGCGGCCTCCCCCGTCAGCGCTTCGATCCGCCGCACACCGGCCGAGGAGGCGCTGTCCGACAGCAGGACGAACAGGCCGATCTCGCCCAGCCGCCCCACATGTGTTCCGCCGCAAAGCTCCAGCGAGTAGGTCTTGCCGTCTGCCCCTTTGCCGGAACCGTCGAGCAGCCCCATGGAGACGACGCGCACCTCATCGCCGTATTTCTCGCCGAAAAGCGCCTGCGCGCCGAGGCCGCGCGCCTCATCCGGCGTCATCACGCGGGTCTCCACTGCGCCGTTCTGGCGGATGTGGTGGTTCACTTCATGCTCGACCTGTTTCAGCTCTTCCGCCGTCAGGCCCTTGCCATGGGAGAAGTCGAAGCGCAGCCGGTCATCGGCGTTGAGCGAGCCGCGCTGCGCGACGTGATCTCCCAGCGTCCGGCGCAGCGCCTCGTTCAGCAGATGCGTGGCCGAATGGTTGGCCCGGATCGCCTGCCGCCGGTTGTGATCGACGCTCAGTTCCGCACCCTGCCCGGCCACGATTTCGCCCAGCGTGACTTCCGCGATATGGATATAGACGCCCTGCGATTTCTTCGTATCCGTGACGCGGGCGGCGCCGGTATCGGTCTTGAGCAGACCGGCATCGCCGACCTGACCACCGGATTCTGCATAGAACGGCGTCTGGTTCACCACGATCTGCACGCTTTCGCCGACGCCGGCATTTCCGACCTCGGCCCCGTCCCGGACCAGAGAGAGTATCTCGCCCTCCGCCTTCTCGGTATCGTAGCCGAGGAATTCGGTGGAGCCGTTCTTCTCCGCCAGATCGAACCAGATCGCGGCGTCCTTCGTCTCTCCCGACCCGGCCCAGGAGGCGCGGGCCTTGGCCTTCTGCTCCGCCATGGCGGCATCGAAGCCCGAGACATCGACCGTCCGCCCCTGCTCGCGCAGCGCATCCTGCGTGAGATCCAGCGGGAAGCCGTAGGTATCGTAAAGCTTGAAGGCCGCGGCGCCGGGCAGCGGCTGGCCGGCGCCGATTCTGGACAACTCGTCGTCCAGCAGCCGAAGGCCGCGGTCGAGGGTCTGGCGGAAGCGGGTTTCCTCCAGCCGCAGCGTCTCCTCGATCATCGCCTGCGCGCGCGGCAGTTCGGGATAGGCTGCACCCATCTCGCGCACCAGCGCGGGCACGAGGCGGTACATCAGCGGCTCCGCCACGCCCAGCTGATGCGCATGCCGCATCGCCCGCCGCATGATGCGGCGCAGCACGTAGCCCCGCCCTTCGTTCGAGGGCATGACCCCGTCGGCGATCAGGAAGGAGGTGGAGCGCAGATGGTCCGCGATGACCCGGTGGTGGATCTTGCCCGGCCCGTCGGGATCGGTGGAGGACGCATGCGCCGACGCCTCGATCAGATGGCGCATCAGGTCGGTGTCGTAGTTGTCGTGCTTGCCCTGAAGCAGCGCGCCGATCCGCTCCAGCCCCATGCCGGTGTCGATGGACTGCGACTCCAGATCGCGCATCGTGCCGTCGGCGAACTGCTCGTACTGCATGAAGACGTTGTTCCAGATCTCGATGAACCGGTCGCCGTCCTCATCCGGGCTGCCGGGCGGGCCGCCGGGGATATGCTCGCCGTGATCGAAGAAGATCTCCGTGCAGGGGCCGCAGGGGCCGGTCGGCCCCATGCGCCAGAAGTTGTCATCGGTCGGGATGCGGATGATCCGCTCGTCCGGCAGCCCTGCGACCTTCTTCCAGATCGCCGCCGCCTCGTCATCCGTGTGATAGACCGTGACCAGCAGACGCTTACCGTCGATGCCGAAATCCTTCGTCAGCAGTTCCCATGCGAAGGGGATCGCCTGCTCCTTGAAGTAATCCCCGAAGGAGAAGTTGCCCAGCATCTCGAAGAAGGTGTGGTGCCGCGCGGTATAGCCCACGTTGTCGAGGTCGTTGTGCTTGCCGCCCGCGCGGACGCATTTCTGCGCGGTGGTGGCGCGAGTGTAATCGCGATGCTCCACACCGGTGAACACGTTCTTGAACTGCACCATGCCGGAGTTCGTGAACATCAGCGTCGGGTCGTTCCGCGGAACGAGCGGAGAGCTTTCCACGACTGCATGTCCGTTGCGGCGGAAGAAGTCGAGATAGGTCGATCGGATATCGTTCAGGCTGGCCATCGGGTGCCTCGTCACGGGGGGAAGACCGGGGCCTCCCGCCCCGTCCATTGCGCACACGACTATCCCTCCCGGCAGCGTCTGTCCATCGCTCCCGGCAAGAAAGCCGCGCATCCAGCCTTGGAGATGGGAGATTGTGCGGCATGTGACAAGGTGGAAGGAGCGGGAGCCGCCATGCCATCCCTCGCCAGCCATCTCCGCCTGAAACGGGTCTATGATCCGCCCGATCCGGCCGACGGGAAGCGCATTCTGGTGGACAGGCTCTGGCCACGCGGCATGACGCGGGAGCGGGCGGCGCTCGACGACTGGCGCAAAGACCTCGCGCCGAGCGACGGGCTTCGCCGGTGGTTCGCCCATGATCCGGCGAAATGGCCGGAATTCCGGGCGCGCTATCTGGAGGAGTTGAAGGCACAGGACACGGCCCTGAACCAGCTTCGCACGGAGGCGGAGGGGGAGGTCGTCACCCTCCTCTACGGCGCGCGGGATACGGAGCACAACGAAGCGGTCGTGCTCCGCGATCTGCTGCTTGGATAGCCCGGCTCAGCGCGCGGTTTCGGCCGCGATCTCCGCCCGGCTTTTCCGCGCCCGCTCGGTCGCGGATTTGAGCTGGCCGCAGGCGGCCATGATGTCCTCGCCCCGCGGCGTGCGGATGGGAGAGGCATAGCCCGCGCGATAGACGATCTCGGCAAAGCTCTCGATCCGCTCCCAGTCGGACCGCTGGTAAGGGGCCCCCGGCCATTCGTTGAAGGGGATCAGGTTGATCTTGGCCGGTATGCCACGGATCAGCTTCACCAGCCGGCGCGCGTCGTCGTCGCTGTCGTTCACGCCTTTCAGCATGACGTATTCAAAGGTGATCCGCTCGGAATTGGACAGCTTCGGATAGGTCCGAAGCGCCTCCAGCAGCTCCTTCAGCGGCCATTTCTTGTTGATCGGCACCAGTTTGTCGCGCACCTCATCCGTGGTGGCGTGGAAGGAAATGGCGAGTTGACAGCCGATCTCCTCCGCCGTGCGGGCGATCATGGGCACGACGCCTGAGGTCGAAAGCGTGATCCGGCGGCGGGAGAGCGAAATGCCCTCCGGGTCCATGGCGATCTTCATGGCGTCACGCACGGCATCGAAATTGTAGAGCGGCTCGCCCATGCCCATCAGCACGATGTTGGAGAGCAGCCGCGTCTCATCCTTCGGGGCACGTCCGGGCGCAGGCCATTCCCCCAGATCGTCCCGTGCAAGCAGAACCTGCCCCACGATCTCCCCCGGGGTCAGGTTGCGAACGAGTTTCTGCGTACCGGTGTGGCAGAAGGTGCAGGTCAGCGTACAGCCCACCTGCGAGGAGACGCAGAGCGTGCCGCGCCCCTCCTCCGGGATGTAAACCGTCTCCACCTCATGCCCGCCCGCGATGCGGACAAGGTATTTCCGCGTGCCATCCGCCGAGATCTGCCGGGAGACAAGCTCGGGGACATCGACGGTGAAGTTCTCCGACAGAAGCGCCCGGTAATCCTTGGCGAGATTGGTCATCGCCGCGAAATCGCGCACGCCCTTCTGGTAGATCCACTGCCAGACCTGACCGACGCGCATCTTTGCCTGCCCCTCCGGGGTGCCGGCGGCGATCAGGGCATCGCGAAGCTGCTCGCGTGTCAGGCCGACAAGGTTCGTCCGCCCCGTCTCCGGCAGCTTGCGCGGAATGGTCAGCACGTCCTGCGTGATGGGAGCGGAAGCGCCGGTTTGCGGCGCCGGATCGGGAGCATCGGGCGTGACAACGGGTCTGGCGGGGGCGTTCATTTCGACTATCCGGCTTCTGGGCAGGCCACCCATATAGCCCATCTTGCGGGAAAGCGAAACTCCCCCGCGCATTGTTACCGGATTTTGACAGCAATCAGCCTCAGCGGCAGAGCTTCGCCGCCTCGTCAACCGCCGCCGTCACGCCTTTCAGCGAGAATACGTCACGTGTATCCGTTCCCCGCTGCGAGTGCCCCGTGATAACCGCTTCGGCCCCGCCCCTGAGCGCGGCGACGAGACGCTGGTCATCAGCGGGAGTGCCGGGCCAGGCCCAGTCGCCATCCGTGAACATCTCGAACTTGGAGCCGCCCACATCCACCGAAACCGTGGAATTCGCGGCGAAGGGATAGCCGCCCGCGAAGGAGACCTCCGGCTGACCGCCGCGATAGGTGATATAGAGCCGGATATCCCCCCGCGAGACCTCTGCCCGCTTGCCATCGCGCGAGGCGGTGGAGGATTTCGGGCTCGTCACCGCCCAGCATTCCTTCGGGCTTTGCGATGCGAAATAGCTCCAGTCGTCCTTCTGCCCGGAGGCAGTCGTCTGTTGCGCCGATGCGGCCGTGGCCAGTCCCATGACTGCGGTCATGCCGGCGATGGCGCACAGGATGCGTGGTGTCATTGGCTCACAGCCTCCGTCTCTCTGCCTCTGTCCCCCGCCTGCCACCGCTTTTCGCGGTCTTTTGGTGTGGCGGACGCTGTTTCAAGTGCTTAGTTCTTAGCGCAAAGCCGTCGCCGGACGAAACCCCCGTCGGACAAAGTTCGCATTTCTGTGAGAGGCAACATGACAGACGCGATTCCCATGGCGGAACTTTGGCGGGGCGGAAGGCTGGAAAGCCGGCATGTCGGCCATGCGGTGATCGTCCATGCGGAGGATGGCGTCATCGCAAGCTGGGGAGAGCCGGAGACGCTCATCTATCCCCGCTCCTCCTGCAAGATGATTCAGGCGCTGCCGCTTCTCGAAAGCGGAGCCGCAGAGGCCGCCGGATTGACGGAGGCGCAGTTGGCGCTTGCCTGTGCAAGCCACAGCGGCGCGCGGCTCCATACCGACATGGTGGAGACGTGGCTCGCCGCGCTCGGACTGCGGGAGGAGGACCTGCGCTGCGGATGCCACATGCCGGGGGATGAGGCGGCCCGGAACGGCCTGATCCGCGCGGAGAGGCAGCCCTGCCAGATCCACAACAACTGCTCGGGCAAGCATTCGGGGTTCCTGACGCTCAACAGGCATCTTGGCGGCGGGCCGGAGTATGTTGATCCGGATCACCCCGTTCAGCAGGCGGTGAAGGAGGCGTTCGAGGCGACAACGGGCCTTTCCTCTCCCGGCTACGGGATCGACGGCTGCTCCGCGCCGAACTTCGCCACCACCGTCACCGGCCTCGCCCGCGCGATGGCCTTCTTCGCGGGTGCCAACCCGGAAGGGTCGCTGCGGGAACGGGCGGCGGCGCGTCTGCACCGGGCCATGGCCGCGCACCCGGAACTGGTCGCCGGAGAGGGCCGCGCCTGCACGGAACTGATGCGTGCGATGGGCGGACGCGTCGCGATCAAGACCGGGGCGGAGGCCGTCTTCGTCGCGATTCTGCCGGAGCAGCGGCTTGGCGTGGCGCTGAAGATCGTGGATGGCGGCACGCGCGGCTCGGAAGCGGCAATCACCGCCCTCCTTGTGCATCTGGGAGTGCTGGACGGCGACCATCCCGCCGCGCGGAAGCGGCTGAATGCCATCCAGAGCAACTGGCGCGGGTTTGAGACAGGTATCGTCACCGCCGCGCCCGGATTTCCCGCCTGATCCTCAGGCTCGGCCGGGAGCACCCGGCCGGCGAGGCGCAACCGGTCCCTCGCCTGTCAGGCAGCGAACTCCTCGCGCGCATAGCCCTGAATGTAGAGCAGCGCGGTGAGATCGCCGAAATTCACCCGCACGTCGCATTGAGCGGCCACTGCGGGTTTCGCATGGAGTGCCACGCCGGTGCCCGCCCGCTCCAGCATTCCAAGGTCGTTCGCCCCGTCGCCGACGGCGATGACATCCGCCTCCGCGATGCCGAGACGGGCGGAAATCTCCTCCAGCGCCGCGACCTTGGCGGCACGCCCGAGGATCGGCTCCGCCACCTCTCCCGTCAGCGCACCCTCCGCCGACAGCAGGGTATTCGCCCGGTTTTCGTCAAAACCGAGATGCGCCGCCACCGGCCCGGTGAAGGAGGTGAACCCGCCCGAGACAAGCACGGCATGGCCGCCATTCGCGTGCATCGTGGCGATCAGCTCCCGACCGCCGGGGGTATAGGTGATCCGCTCCGCCAGCACCTTGCCGATGACGGAGACGGGAAGCCCCTTTAGAAGACCGACCCGCTCCCGCAGCGCGCCCTCGAAATCCAGCTCTCCGTTCATGGCGCGGCGGGTGATCTCGGCCACGCGAGGACCGACACCGGCCTCATCGGCCAGCTCGTCGATGCACTCCTGCTGGATCATCGTGGAGTCCATGTCGGCCAGCAGCATGCGCTTGCGCCGCCCCGCCGCTGGCTGCACAACGAGATCGACCCCCTGTGCCTGCAACAGCTCCCACCGCGTCCAGAGATCGGCGGGCCTGCCCGCAAGATCGAATTCCGCCGCGATGGCCGGGGCGAGCCAGCGCGTGTCTCCTCCGCCCCAGTCCCGGGCGAGAGCATCCACGATTCCGGCGGTCAATCCGCCCCGTTCGGGAGAGACAAGTAGAGTGGCGACATGCATCCGGGGCACCTTCGCTGATGGCGTTGTCGCCGCTTAACCGATCCGCCCCGGCTTCGCCAGCCGCGAGCCGCGCAGATGCCGCTTGCCAGAGGCCCGCTCCCGCACCACATCTTGCGGATGGATCACGACACCCCTCCCCCTCCGGCCCAGCCGAAGCCCCAGTTGAAGCCCGAGCTGAACCCCGGTTTGAAGCCCGCCGAGCCGAAGCCCGCTATGTCAAAGCCACCTGTGCCGAAGCCCCATGCGCCGGAGACCGCATCCTCTGCGGTGAAGCCCGATCCGCTGCTGTTCGCCTCCTACAACGTCCACAAGGGCGTGGGGCTGGACATGAAGCGGGATCCCTCCCGCACGGCGCGGGTGATCGCAGAGATCGCGCCGGATGCCATCGCGCTGCAGGAGGCAGACCGCCGCTTCGGGGCGCGGACGGGGGTGCTCGATCTGGGGGAAATCCGCGAGCGCACGGGGCTGGAGCCGATTCCACTGACTGACCGACTGGGGCGCGCGGCGCACGGCTGGCACGGCAATCTCGTCCTCATGCGGAACGCGGAGTTGGAGGATGTCCGTCCCGTGCACCTGCCGGGGCTGGAGCCGCGGGGGGCGGTCATGGTGGATGCTCGGCTGAATGGCCAGCCGCTCCGGCTGATCGCCGCGCATCTGGGGCTGCTGCGCTCCTCCCGTCTGCTCCAGACCCAGCTTCTGAGCCGGTTGCAGGATGAAGCGGAGGGTCGGCCCACCGTGCTCATGGGGGATCTGAACGAATGGCGGCGGGCGCCTTTCGGCGCGTTGGCGCCGCTGCGCAATCTGGGCGGCGACGGGCGGAGCGTGCCGACCTACCCCGCGCGACGACCCTTCCTTCCGCTTGACCGCATCTACACCTGCCAGAACGCGGAACTCATTGATCTGCATGCGCATCAGACACCGCTGTCCCGTATCGCTTCGGACCACCTGCCGCTTACCGCGCGGATCAGGCTGGGCGTCGATGCGCCGCCAAGTCTCTGACGCCGCTCCATGCATTGGCTTATCTGGCTTTCCCTGATTGTCGCTGTCGCTGTCGGGGCGTCGCTTTTCGCGCTCTGGTCTTTCGGGCGTTTCGCCCGGAGGGCGAGCGGGCCCGATAGTCACGCACTGCCGCGGACCGTCCGCTCAAGTCCCTTCGACACGGTTCTCGACCCGCTGGAGACGGCGCATCCCGGGATGAGCGGCGGCGCCCTGCTGTTCTGCGGGCAGGATGCCTTTGCCGCGCGGTTCGAGAGCATCCGCCGCGCCACCCGCTCGATCGACCTGCAATACTATATCTGGAAGGATGACATCACCGGCAACCTGCTGGCGGGAGAACTGCTGACCGCCGCTGACAGGGGGGTCCGCATCCGTATCCTGCTGGACGATGTGAACGTCCTCGGGATCGACCCGAAATGGCTGAACCTCAATGGACATCCCCGGGTGGAGATGCGGATCTTCAACCCGATCGTCAACCGGCAGAGCGCGCTCCGCCGGGGGATCGAGATGGCGCTGGCGCTCGTCCGCTACAACCGGCGGATGCACACCAAGTCGTGGACGGTGGACGGTCGGATTTCGATCATCGGCGGGCGGAACATCGGCGACAGCTATTTCGACGCCGCGCGCAGGCGCAGGCGGAATTCGCTGGATGCCGACATGCTGCTCGCCGGCCCCGTGGTCGCCGAGGTGGAGACGATGTTCGATGCCTACTGGAACAGCGATCTCGCCCTGCCGCTTTCTGCGCTGTGGTCCGAGCGGATCAACGACCTCGTGAGCTTCCGCCGCCGCATCGGCGCACTTCGCCGTCACCGGCGCGGGCGCGAGTACCTCTCCCGCGCGCTCAAGGGCGATGATGCTCTGCCCGGGCTGGACAGGCTCGTCTGGTCCGATACCTTCCGCATCGTCACCGATCCGCCCGAAAAGGCACGGGGCGAAAAGCGGGAGGAGTGGCTGCCTACCCATCTCGGCCGGCTTATCAACCAGGCGGAACAACGGTTCGAGATGATTACGCCCTATCTCGTTCCCGGAAAGCCGGGGATGGCGCAACTCGGAGAATTGCGGGAGCGCGGGGTGGAGGTGAGACTGCTGACCAATGCGCTGGCCACGACCGACCACTCTATCGTCCACGGCGCCTATCGCCGCTACCGGGTGCCGTTGCTGACGGACGGCGTGGAACTCCATGAGTATGCCCCGACGGACGAAGGCGCGCGGCGGGGCCGCATGCTGCACGCCAAGACCTTCGTGATCGACCGGCGGACGGCATTCATCGGCTCCTTCAACTACGACCTCCGCTCTGCCTTTCTCAATACGGAGGTCGGCGTCGTATTCGAGGCCCCCGAACTGGTCGGGGCGCTCTGCGATTGGCAGGACGCGGCGATGGCCCCGCAGAATGCCTTTCACCTGTCGCTCCATGGCCGCTGGATCCGATGGGATCAGTCGCTGGAGGGTCAGGACGCCTCGCAACTGCCCGAAATCTGGTATGAACCCAAGGCGTCGCCTGCGCGACGGGCATTGTCGTGGATTGTCGGTCATTTGCCGATCCATTCCTATCTCTAGGGCTGGAAAGGCGGTGGCTTACAGGCGATCATCACCGCGCTGACGGAGGAATGCCATGCCTGTCTATCGCTCAACCCTTGGTGGGGAGCGTTTCGCCTTCGACGGGCTTGCCGCCCTGCTCGCCGCTGCGACGCCTGCCCGGTCCGGCGATGCGCTTGCCGGGATCGCGGCCGGGACGGAGGCCCAGCGGGTCGCCGCGCGCTATGCTTTGGCCGATCTGCCGCTTGCCACGTTCCTGAACGAAGCGTTGGTGCCCTATGAGAGGGATGAGGTCACCCGCCTCATCATCGACAGCCACGACGCTGCCGCCTTTGCCCCGTTTGCCGCAATGACGGTCGGTGATCTGCGGGATTGGCTGCTGTCGGAAGCCGCCACGCCGCGAACGCTTGAGGCCGCGCGTCCCGCGCTCACGCCGGAAATGGTCGCTGCCGTCTCCAAGCTCATGCGCAACCAGGATCTGATCGCCGTCGCGCGGAAGGTGGAGGTGGTGACGGCCTTTCGCAACACCATCGGACTGGCGGGACGGATCTCCACGCGGCTGCAGCCCAACCACCCGGCCGACGATCTGCGGGGCATTGCTGCGGCGGTATTGGACGGTCTGCTGCAGGGTGCGGGTGATGCGGTCATCGGCATCAATCCCGCCTCCGACAACCTGCGCAACTGCACCGAGATCCTTCACGCGCTGGACCGGTTGCGGCAGGACTTCGCCATCCCCACGCAAAGCTGCGTTCTTACCCATGTGACGAACACCCTGCGCATCATGGAAGCAGGCGGGCCGGTCGATCTCGTCTTTCAGTCGATCGCTGGGACGGAGGACGCGAACCGCGGCTTCGGCGTCGATCTGGCGGTGCTGGCGGAGGCCGATGCCGCCGCACGGGGGCTGAACCGCGGCACCGTCGGGCAGAACGTGATGTATTTCGAGACGGGCCAGGGCGCACCGCTGTCGGCGGGCGCGCATCACGGGGTCGATCAACAGACGCTGGAGGCACGTGCCTATGGCGTGGCGCGGGCCTTCTCCCCGCTCCTGGTGAATACGGTCGTGGGCTTCATCGGCCCGGAATATCTTTACGATGGCAAACAGATCATGCGCGCAGGGCTGGAGGATCATTTCTGCGGCAAGATCCTCGGCCTGCCGATGGGGGTGGATGTCTGCTACACCAACCATGTCGAGGCGGATCAGGACGACATGGATACGCTGATGACGCTGTTGGGTGCCGCGGGTGTGACCTTCGTGATCTGCGTGCCCGGTTCGGATGACGTGATGCTCAGCTACCAGAGCCTCGCGTTTGAGGATGCTGCCTGGCTCCGCCGTGTCTTCGACCGCAGCCCGGCGCCGGAATTCGCAGCCTGGCTGGAGAAGACGGGTCTCGCCGGGTGGGGAGCAGGGCCACGCGCGCTGCCGGATGTGGACGGACTTGCCCGTCGGATGGGACTTCCCGCATGACCGCTCCGACAGATCCGACGCTTGCCCGCCTCCGCCGCCTCACCCCCGCACGGCTGCGGCTGGATCCCCGGGGCGGGGCAGCGCCGCTGTCTGCCGTGCTGGACTTTCAGGCGAGCCATGCCCGCGCCCGCGATGCGATCCGCGCACCCGTGGAATGGGAAGCCATCGCCGCAGCGCTTGCTCCCCACGCAACCCTTTCCGTGCAAAGCCGCGCGGGGGATCGGGAGACCTACCTCCGGCGCCCCGATCTTGGCCGCCGCGTGCGGGCGGCGGATCTCGAGCGAATGCAGGACGCGGGCAGCGACGTGGCCATTGTCATTGCCGACGGGCTGTCGGCGCTCGCCGTCAACCGCCATGCCGCAGCCATCGCGGCAGGCGTCATGGACGCCCTGCCCCGTGTAAGCTTTGCGCCCGTTGTGCTGGCGAGCGAGGCCCGGGTGGCCATCGGCGACGATATCGGCGCGGGCCTGCGGGCACGGCTGTCGCTCGTCCTCATCGGAGAGCGGCCGGGGCTGTCCGTTGCGGAAAGCCTTGGCGCCTACATCACCTACGACCCCTGTCCCGGACGTCAGGACAGTGAGCGCAACTGCGTCTCCAACATCCACGATCTGGGCGGGCTGAGCCACGAAAGGGCGGTGGAGTTGATCTCGTGGCTTGTGGGGGAGGCCCTGTCGCGACGACTGACGGGCATCGCGCTCAAGGATGAAAGCGGTGGGAGCCTTCTGGGCGAAAGCTAGAAACAGTTTTTTCCTCGCGAAAATTTCTATCTATGCGTGTATTGATTGGATATAGCTCAATTTTGAGTTACTATCGATGCATCACGCTGCCCCCTGACAATCAAACGCCCCGTCAAGCCAAAGCCAGAAGGATCTACATCCATGTCGAAAAAACATGCGCTCGCCGCGATCCTTGCTGCAGCCGCCGTTACCGCTGCCGATGCAGGGAACGCCGCCACCATCGTCATTGATGAATTCGTTGCGCCGCAATACGTCGTCGCAAGGGCGCCGAGCGGGAATTTCGCGCGGTCCGAGATCCGCGCGCCCAGCACGGTCGCAGTCGGCGGATATCGCGACATGTCGGTGACGAACAGCACGAGCCGACTGAACGGCACGTCGCTTGAAACCGGCGACGGATATCTCGACTTCAACAACGCCTCCCGCACCAGCGGGACCGGCACGATCACTTGGGACGGCCAGAATTCGACCGGCCTGCGCGGGTTGGACGTGACCGATGGCGGCACCAATGATGCGGTGTTCTTCAGCGTAGTCTTTGCGGATGCCGATATCGCGATGGCGTTTTCCATAACCGATACGCAGGGCCGCGTCTCAACCTTCAATACCCTTCTCGTCGAGGAATTCAGCGACCCGGCCGAGGTGATCTTCCGCTTCTCCGACTTCAGCGGGAGCGCGGATTTCACACAGGTGAATGCAATTTCCTTCACTCTGATCGGCACCCGCCCGGCTGTGGATGCCTCGCTGGACAGGATTTATTTCGGGGCTACCGTCGCGCCCGTGCCGCTGCCGGCCACCGCGCCGCTCCTTTTTGCGGCCATGGGTGGGCTGGCATTCGCGGCGCGTCGTCGGAAATGAGACTTTTTGGCCCGGCAGAGCTCCTGTCGGGCCTTTGACCATGTCCATGTTGCGCTAGCTGATCCTGAACGCTCCCCTGTCAGGTTTGCCCATGTCCGTGACGTCCGACAATGCCATTCGCGCCGAGCTTCGCCAGAAATGGGGCTGGTTTCTGGCCCTTGGCCTTCTTCTTCTTGCCTTCGGGCTGATCGCGGCGGCGAACCTGCTGGTCGCGACAGTCGCATCCGTCTTCTGGGTGGGGATCATGATGATCGCGGGCGGCGTCCTGGCGATCGTTCATGCCTTCAGCGTCCGCACCTGGGGAAGCACGATTCTGGGAGTTCTCGCGGGTCTGCTCTACGCGGTCGCGGGAATTTTCGTCTTCGTCAACCCGGCGGTGGCGACAGCGGCGATCACCATTACCGTGGGGCTGCTGCTCATCGTCGTGGGGCTGGTGCGGCTGGTGATCGGCCTGCAGGAACGCACGACGGAGGGATGGGGATGGGTGGTGATCGGCGGCATCATCACCGCACTCGCCGGGGTGGTCATCGTGGCCGGCTGGCCGGGTAACAGCGTCTGGGTGTTGGGCATCTTTCTTGCTGTTGATCTGCTGACACAGGGTGTGACCTATACGGCGCTGGCCCTTGCCATGAAGAAGTCCGCCTGATCAGACGAGCCTGCCTGCCTCCAGCCGGACGACCCTGTCCATCCGGGCGGCGAGATCGAGGTTGTGGGTCGCGATGAGCGTGGCAAGCCCCGTCTCCCGCACCAGCTCGATCAGCGTGTCGAAAACCAGCGAGGATGTTTCAGGGTCGAGATTTCCCGTCGGCTCATCCGCGAGCAGGAGCCGCGGCCGGTTCGCCAGAGCACGGCAGAAGGCCACGCGCTGCTGCTCCCCCCCGGAAAGAGCCGCGGGCCTGTGCGCGGCGCGCGGCCTGACACCCACTCGGCCCAGCAGGCTCTCCGCCCGGTCAACCGCCTCGCGCCAGGGACGGCCATCGGCCAGTTGCGGCAGCACGATATTCTCCAGCGCCGAGAACTCCGGCAGCAGGTGATGGAACTGATAGACGAAACCAACCTCCGACCGCCGGGCGTCCGTCTGCTCACGGTCAGAAAGCCCGGTCATCTCGCGCCCACTCATGAAGACGCGCCCCTCATCGGGGGTGTCCAGCAGGCCCGCGATATGGAGAAGCGTCGATTTGCCCGCGCCGGAGGGAGCGACCAGCGCCACCGCCTCCCCCGCCATGAGAGTGAGGCTGACCCCACGGAGCACCTCCACCGGGGCCGCTGTATCTCCACCATAGGTGCGCCGGATGCCGTCGAGCCGCAGGACTTCACTCATACCGCAACGCCTCCACTGGGTTCATCCGCGCCGCCCGCCGTGCCGGGAACAGGGTGACGACGAAGGACAGGACGAGCGACAGGACCACGGCGGAAAGCACGTCCTTCGCCTCCAGCCTGGCGGGGAGCGCGTAGATGCCGCGGATCGACGGATCCCAGACTCCGCCCCCCATGACGTAGTTCACGAAGGAGAAGATGGGGTCGATGTAGATCGCGAACAGGCAGCCGAGGATCACACCCGCCAGCGTGCCGATCAACCCGACCGAGGCCCCGCAGATGAAGAACACCCGCAGGATGGACCCCTCCGTCAGCCCCATCGTGCGCAGGATGCCGATGTCGCGCCCCTTGTTCTTCACCAGCATGATGAGACCGGAGACAATATTCATCGCCGCGATCAGCACGAGGATGGAGAGGATGACGAACATCACGTTGTCCTCCACCTCCAGCGCGCGGAGGAAGCTCCCGGCGCTGTCCCGCCATGTCCAGAAGCTGGTAGAGGGGCCTGCCGCCTGCAGCAGCGCGGGGAGCAAGCGTTCCACTTCCTCGGGGCGCTGGACCGTGACGGCGATCTCATCCACCAGCGTCTCGCGGTTGAAGTAGCTCTGCGCCTCGGCGAGCGGCATGTAGATGCGTGTCTCGTCAATGTCGTAGCGCCCGGCGGAGAAGATATAGACGACCTCGTAGGCGTTGACCCGCGGCGAGGTTCCGAACGGCGTCTGCACCCCGTCGGGCGAGATGAGGCGCACCCTGTCTCCGACCCCCACGCCCAGAGAGCGCGCCACCCCCGCCCCAATGGCGATGCCCTGATCGAAGGCGTCGATGTCGCCCGCGCTGCGGGGCCCGGGCTGGATGCCGGGGATGGCCTTCAGGTCGTCATGGCTGACGCCCAGCACTTCCACCCCGGCATTGCGCCCGTTTGCGTTGGCCATGACCTGCCCCCGGATCTGGGGGGAGGCATGGATCACGCCCGGCACGGCGGCGATCCGCTGGGCCAGCGGAAGATAGTCCGGGATCGTTCTGTCGATGCGGCCCGCATCGTCGATCCGGTCGGCGAACACCGTCACATGGGCATTGGCGCCGAGGATGGTGTTCACGAACTCCTCCCGGAAGCCCGAGCGCACGGCGAGCGTCGCGATCAGCGCAAAGACGGCCAGGGTGATGCCGATCAGGCTGATCCAGGTCATCACGCTGACGCCCCCCTCCTCGCGCCGGGCGCGGAGGTAGCGCCAGGCGATCATCCATTCGAAGGCGGCGAAGGGCTTGGTGCGCATGGGGTCCGTCGGGTTGGGTCTCGCGGGGCGGGACCGTGGCCGCCTGCTCCCGGAAGGTCAAGCGGCCACACGCAGTCGTGCGCGGGCCGCGAGGGGATCAGAGGCCCGCGTAGATTTCCGCAATGCGCGAGACGGCGGCTTCGGGCTTCGTCTCGACGCTTTCACCCGTCCGGCGGCTCGTCAGTTCGACGAGGTTGGAGGCGACGCCACGCGGCCCCACGGTGATCCGCCACGGAATGCCGATCAGATCGGCGGTGGCGAA
Source organism: Haematobacter genomosp. 1 (assembly GCF_002196855.1). Classification (GTDB taxonomy): domain Bacteria; phylum Pseudomonadota; class Alphaproteobacteria; order Rhodobacterales; family Rhodobacteraceae; genus Haematobacter. The sequence continues at coordinate 150,862 of NZ_NIPW01000004.1, forward strand.
CTTGGCCCCGGCGCGGTCCTCCCGGTCGTCATAGAGCGGGTCGAGGCCCTTGGCCTTCAGCGCCGAATAGAGCGCCTCGCACGCGCTGTCGGTGGAGGTGTCGCCCTGCTTGACGTTCACGATGACCACGTGGAAGGGCGTGACGCCTTCCGGCCAGATGATGCCCTTCTCGTCATGGCTGGCCTCGATGATCGCACCCACCAGACGCGACACGCCGATCCCGTGGGAGCCCATGTGCACCGGAACCCGCTCGCCCTTGTCATTGACGACGAGCGCCTTCATCGGCTCCGAATACTTGGTACCGAAGTAGAACACCTGCCCCACCTCGATCCCGCGGGAGACGCGGCGGCGCTCCTCGGGGACTTCCGCATCGAACACGGCGGCATCGTGGGTTTCGTCGGTCCGGGCGTAGGGGGTCGTCCATTCCTTGACGATGGCGGCCGTTTCGGCGGGATCGTAGTAGTCCACCTTCCGGTCGCCGAGCTTCAGCTTGGTGATCGCCTCGTCGTAGAACACTTCCGACTCGCCGGTTTCCGCCAGCACGAGGAATTCATGGGTGTCGTCGCCGCCGATGGGGCCGGAATCGGCCCGCATGGGGATCGCGGTCAGGCCCATCCGCTCGTAGGTGCGCAGGTAGCTCACCACATGGCGGTTGTAGGAGGCGATGGCGCCCTCATAGTCCAGATCGAAGTTGTAGCCGTCCTTCATCAGGAACTCGCGCCCCCGCATCACGCCGAAACGCGGGCGGATCTCGTCGCGGAACTTCCACTGGACATGATAGAGGGTGAGCGGCAGGTCCTTGTAGCTGCCGACAGCCGACCGGAAGATATCGGTGATCATCTCCTCGTTCGTCGGGCCATAGAGCATCTCGCGCTTGTGGCGGTCGGTGATGCGCAGCATCTCCTCCCCATAGGCGTCGTAGCGGCCGGATTCGCGCCACAGGTCGGCGGGCTGAAGCGTGGGCATCAGCAAGGGGATATGGCCTGCGCGCTGCTGCTCCTCATGCACGATCTGCTCGATCCGCGAGAGCACCTTGAAGCCAAGGGGCAGCCAGGAATAGATGCCTGCCGCCTGCTGCCGGATCATCCCCGCGCGCAGCATGTAGCGATGGCTGACGATCTGGGCGTCAGCCGGGTTTTCCCGCAGGACGGGCAGGAAATAGCGGGACATTCTCATCGCGCGCGCTCCGGGATCAGAAGAAAGACGTTGCCGCCCCTGCTAAGCCATCCCAATGTCACAGGCAAGCCGCGCCACGGATGATGCGGGGACGGCTTGCATAGATGAAACGGTCAGGCGATGAGCCACGTTTGGGCGGGGCTATCGGATGCGTGGGAACAGAGCGACATGGAACTGACCGTCAAGGAACAGGTGAAATACTGGAGCATCGCCGCGCTGGTCTTTCTGGTGCTGCTCTGGGTGCTGGGCGATGTGATCCTGCCCTTTCTCATAGGGGGCGCGATCGCCTATTTTCTGGACCCGCTGGCGGACCGGCTGGAGCGGATCGGGCTGTCGCGGCTGATGGCGACCGTCATCATCTCGCTGGCCGCGCTGATGGTGTTCAGCCTGCTGTTGCTGCTGGTGCTGCCAATGGTCATCCAGCAGGGGGCGAGCCTGATCGAGGCCGCCCCGAGCTATGTGGACGCCTTCCAGCGCTACATCGACATCCACTATCCCCAGCTTCTGGACGAGCAAAGCACCATGCGCCAGACGCTCAATACCGTGGCCGCCGCCGTGCAGGACAGGGCGAGCATCTTTGCCGATACGGTCGTCCAATCGCTGTTCGGCGTCATCAACGCGGCGATCTTCATCGTCGTCGTCCCGGTGGTGGCCTTTTACATGCTGCTGGACTGGGACAGGATGGTCGCCCGCGTCCGCAGCCTCCTGCCGCGCGAACACGCGCCCACGATCTATCGCCTTGCGGGAGAGATCAACCTCGCCCTCGCGGGGTTCATCCGGGGGCAGCTCACCGTCTGCATCATCCTCGGCGCGTGGTATGGCCTCGCGCTCATGGGGGTGGGTCTGCAATACGGGCTGTTCATCGGGGTATTCGCGGGCATGATCGCCTTCATCCCCTATCTCGGCACCTTCGTGGGCGGCGTGACCTCCATCGGAGTGGCGCTTTACCAGTATTGGAATGATCCGTTCTGGATCTTCGTCGTGGTCGGCATCTTCGTCATCGGCCAGATGGTCGAGGGAAATTATCTCACGCCGAAGCTGGTGGGCGAATCGGTCGGGCTTCATCCGGTCTGGCTGCTGTTCGCGCTTTCCGCCTTCGGGGCGCTGTTCGGCTTCGTGGGGATGCTCGTGGCGGTGCCGGTCTCTGCCGCCATCGGTGTCATCTGCCGCTTCCTCGTGGAGCGCTATAAGGACAGCCGGCTCTATCGCGGAGCGCCTCGTCCTCTCGATGTCGACGATCTCTGACGGGCGGACGATGGAGTCGGACCTGCCCGGCCGGCAGCTCCCGCTCGACCTGCCGCTGCCGGAGGCGATGGGGCGGCGGGATTTCTTCGTTTCACCCGCCAACGCAACGGCCGTGGCGATGGTTGACGGCTGGCGCGACTGGCCGGAGGGCAAACTCGCCGTCATCGCCCCGCCCGGGGCGGGCAAGACGCATCTCGCCTCCATCTGGGCAGCCGAGGCCGGGGCCGTGATCCTACACCCGGCGGACCTGGTGGAAACCTCGCCCTTCGCGCTCGCCGCCTGGGGGCGGATCGTCATAGAGGATGCCGAGCAGATCGCCGGTCAGCGTGAGGGGGAGACGGCGCTCCTCCACCTCTACAACGTGCTGGGCGAAGACGGCGGGCGGCTTCTGCTCACGGCCTCTGACGAGCCCGCGCGCTGGCCCTTCCTGCTCCCCGATCTGGCGAGCCGTCTCGCCACCCTGCCCGTCGCCCGTCTCTCCCGCCCCGATGACGAGCTTTTGACCGCCGTGCTCACCAAGCAGTTCGCCGACCGCCAGATCGCCGTGCAACCGCAGGTCGTGGACTGGCTCGTGACGCGGATGGATCGTTCGCTGGCCTTCGCCCGCAGGCTCGTGGCAGCATTGGACCGCGCGGCGCTGGCGGAGGGGCGTGCTGTCACCCGCCCTTTGGCGCAGGTCGTTCTTGCAAGCCTGATCCCCGCCGACGCGTGATCCTCCCCCCAAGTCGCTCTGGACAGCGGCAGAAGGAAGGGCAGATACTGTATTCACAGCAGAGACCGGGGCGGCTGTCATCTGCGGGTTACAAGTGTGAATGATAAGCGCGGCATGACATCTCCATCCGATTTCCTCAACTGCGGATTTCCCGCACCTGTCACCCTCCCCTCGGGCGAAGCCGATGGGCCGTCCCGGTTCTTCAACCGGGAACTTTCCTGGCTCGACTTCAACTGGCGTGTGCTGGAGGAGGCAAAGAATCCGCGTGTACCGCTGCTGGAGCGGCTGCGGTTCCTGACCATCTCCGCCACCAATCTGGACGAGTTCTACACCGTCCGCGTCGCCGGGCTGATGGAGCTGGCGAAGGCGGGCAAGACCAGCCTGTCCGACGACGGTCGCACGCCTGCGGAGCAACTCGTACTGATCCATGCCGATGCACGGCGGCTCATGCAGACCCAGCAGACCACTTGGAACAAGCTCCGCCGCGAGATGGAGAAGGAGCGGATCACCCTGCTCACCCCCTCCAAGCTCACGCGGCGGGACGAACGGTTCCTTGACGAATACTTTCTGGCGCAGGTCTTTCCCGTGCTCTCGCCGCTGGCGATCGACCCCGCGCATCCGTTTCCCTTCATCCCCAACATGGGCTACTGCCTCGCGCTCGAACTGCACCGGGAGACGGACAACCGGATTCTGCACGCGCTTCTCCCGATCCCGCAGCAGATCTCCCGATTCGTCCGGCTGCCCGGCAAGGACGGCGAGGCGCGATTCCTGCCGCTGGAGGAGGTGCTGATGCTGCACCTCCATTCCATCTTTCCCGGCTATAAGGCGGTAGGCTCCTGCTCCTTCCGCGTGCTGCGCGACAGCGACATCGAAGTGGAGGACGAGGCCGAGGATCTGGTGCGGGAGTTCGAGGTCGCCCTGAAGCGCCGCCGCCGGGGTGAAGTCATCCACATGCAGATTTCCGCCGGCGCCCCGCCGGAGCTGCAAAGCCTCATCATGGAGGAGCTGGGCGTCACGCCGGACGAGGTGGCGGAAGGTCGCGGCATCGTCGGCATCGCCGACCTGAAGGAACTGATCCTCGACAACCGGCGCGACCTCCTCTGGCCCCCCTTCACGCCCCGCGTGCCCGAGCGGGTGCAGGACCATGACGGCGACATCTTCGCCGCCATCCGGCAGAAGGACATGCTCCTTCACCACCCCTACGAGACCTTCGACATGGTGATCCGCTTCCTCGAGCAGGCGGCACGGGATCCCAACGTGCTGGCGATCAAGCAGACGCTCTACCGCACCTCCCGCGAGAGCCCCATCGTCGGCGCGCTGTGCGAGGCCGCGGAATCGGGCAAATCGGTGACGGCGCTGGTGGAGCTGAAGGCCCGGTTCGACGAAGCCGCGAATATCCGTCAGTCGCGGCGGCTGGAACGGTCGGGCGCGCATGTCGTCTATGGGTTCATCAACTACAAGACGCACGCCAAGATCTCCACCGTCGTGCGGCGCGAGGGGGACAACCTCGTGACCTATACCCATTTTGGCACCGGCAACTATCACCCGATCACCGCCCGCATCTATACCGACCTCAGTCTGTTCACCTGCAATCCGGCGCTCGGGCGCGACGCGACGAAAGTGTTCAACTATCTCTCAGGCTACGCGCAACCGGAGATACTGGAGAACCTCTCCATCTCTCCGCTGACGCTGAAACCCAACCTCCTGGCCATGATCGCGCGGGAGGCCGAGTTCGCCCGCGCCGGGCGCCGCGCCGAGATCTGGGCCAAGATGAACTCTCTCATCGACCCGGAAGTGATCGACGCGCTCTATGCCGCCAGCCAGGCGGGGGTGAAGATCACGCTGGTCATCCGGGGCATCTGCGGCCTTCGCCCCGGCGTGAAGGGCCTGTCGGAAACCATCCGGGTCAAGTCCATCGTCGGCCGGTTCCTCGAACACAGCCGCATCGTCTGCTTCGGCAATGGCCACGGCCTGCCGTCGCAGCGGGCGCGGGTGTTCATCTCCTCCGCCGACTGGATGGGGCGGAACCTCAACCGACGGGTGGAAACACTGATCGAGATCGTCAACAGCACGGTGCGGACGCAGATCCTCAGCCAGATCATGGCGGCGAACCTCGCCGATGTGGAGCAAAGCTGGGTATTGGCGCCCGACGGTCACTATCAGCGCTATCTTCCGCCGCTCGGGACAGAGGCCTTCAACTGCCATCGGTTCTTCATGGAGAACCCCTCGCTCTCCGGGCGGGGGACGGCGGGTGCGGCGGATGCGCCGGTGCTCGCGCTCTCGGTGGATTGACGCCGGGTCCTCAGGCCCCAGTTGCAGGCCCCAGTTGATTGACCATTGGCAACCGGAAAGGCTATTCGGGGGTTGAGCCGAGAGGAGCCGCAGAAGATGGACGCCACATCCACCCCCCCTGCCGACGGCTGGGGCCCGTTCGGGCCGCCGCTCTTTGAGGATCCGTCCGTGCGGGCCTTGTCCCGCGTAGGCGTGATCGACGTGGGATCAAACTCCGTGCGGATGGTCGTATTCGATGGGGCGGCACGGTCTCCGGCCTATTTCTACAACGAAAAGATCATGGCAGGTCTGGGAGAAGGCCTCGTTGCGACGGGCCGGCTCAACCCGAAGGGTCGCGCCCGTGCGTTGTCAGCGCTGGAGCGGTTCGCCCTGATCGCCAAGGGCATGGATATCATGCGTCTTTCCGTCGTTGCCACCGCTGCGGTGCGCGAGGCGGAGGACGGGCCGGAATTCTCGGCCGAGGTGCTCGAAAAGACCGGGCTCCGCCTTCACATCATCGACGGCTCGGAGGAGGCGCGGCTTTCGGCGCAGGGCGTTCTGCTGGGCTGGCCGGATGCGGAGGGCATCGTCTGCGATATCGGCGGCAACTCGATGGAACTCGCCCTTGTCAGCAAGGGAGCGATTGGCAAGCGCGTCTCCTTGCCGCTCGGACCGTTCCGCCTTCAGCAGGTGGAGGGGGATGCCGTCGCCCTGCGGAAGCATATCCGCCGCATCCTGATCGAAGCGAAGGAACTGATCGGCGCCAAGCATGAGCGCATCTACCTCGTCGGCGGGTCGTGGCGCGCCATTGCCCGGCTTGACATGGAGCGGAAAGCCTACCCGCTGACGGTCCTGCACGAATACCGGATGAGCCGGCAGTCCGTATTGGACACGGTCGGCTGGATCCGGCGTTCCGATCTCAACTGGCTGCGCCTGCAAACGGGGGTCTCCAGCGACCGGATGGCGCTGGTGCCCCTGGCGGCCGATGTGCTGGAACAGCTCGTGACCATCTTCCGCCCGCGGGAGATCGACGTGTCCTCCTACGGTATCAGGGAGGGGCTGCTCTATGAGCAGATGCCGGAGAAGTTGCGGCGGCGCGACCCGCTGATCGAAGCCGCGCGCTTCACCGAAGCCTCCAGCGCGCGTATGCCCGGCTTCGGCAAGAAACTTTTCGACTTCCTGTCGCCCATATACAAGAACGCCCCGCCCGACCGTCTCCGGCTCATCAAGGCCGCCTGCCTGCTGCACGATACGACATGGCGCGCCCATCCCGACTACCGGGCGGAAGTCTGTTTCGACAACGCCACACGCGCCAATCTCGGCGGGCTGGATCATCCGGGCCGTGTGTTTCTGGGGCTGGCGCTGCTGCATCGCTACAAGAACTCCCGTTCCGGCAGCCGGCTTGAGCCGCTTTTGCAACTGTTGAGCGACAAGGAAATTCAGGACGCGGAAGTGCTCGGGCGCGCGATGCGTTTCGGGGCGATGTTCTTCGTCGAGACGCCGGAAATGGGCGGGAAGCTGAAGTACTACCCGAAGAAGAAGAAGCTCGAACTCATCCTTCAGCCGGAGATGGAGGGCCTGTACGGAGAGGTCGCCGCAGCCCGGTTCAAGGCGCTCGGTGCAGGGCTGCAGGTGGAAACGGCGGTTCGCGTGGCGCGGCAGATGGCCGCTTCGCCGGCCGAGGAGTGATCACAGGTCCACTCCCGGCTTCGTCGGCGCGGCGGGGTCTGCCGGCGGCGGCACATAGGGCGGGGCATCTGGCTTGCGCCGGATGAGGATGTCGCCGTTCTCCTGCACCTCGGGCGACTCATAATTCCTCAGATCGCCGATCCGGTCGGCAAGCGCCCGAAGCGCGGGGCCGACTTCGCCGAAAATCCCCCGCAACATCGCGTCCGCTCCCTCGCGGAACATGTCGAAGCCGCGCTCCACCTCGTTCGGGGCCGTGCCCGGATCGGAAAGGCTGGGGGGCGGATCGGGCGGGTTCGTCTGCGCGAAGCCGCCGCCCGCCGTCATCGCCCCCGCCGTCATCGCCAATGCGGCGGCCAGAAGAAACGGGATTCGATGGTGTGAACGGATCATGACGAAGGTTCCCTGCAGCCCCACTCATCTAGCGCATACCCGCATTCGCTCAACCCGTCCCGCGCCTCAGAGCGGCAGGTCGATCGAAACCGGGAAGTGGTCGGAGGCGGTGAGCAGCGCCTCCCGCAGCACCGGATCGCCATAACAGGCGGGGTCGTCGAACGGATGCCAGATCCGCCAGCGCGGTTGCAGGGCGCGGAGGTCCGGCGATACCATGATGTAATCCAGCAGTGCCGACAGGTAGTGGCCGCTCCCCTCGTCAGGCAGCCAGAAGCGTGCGCTCGCAGGCTGCGCTGCGATCCGCTGGGCAAGCGCGCGCCGGGCATTGGCATCATAGAGCCGCTCCGGTTTCGGCGCGTTCCAGCCCATGACGATCTCGACCGCAGAGCGGCCGAAGAGCTTCTCGTATTCGTCCAGCCCTGGCCCGTCGTTGAAATCCCCCATAACCATGAGCGAGTCGCCTCGCGCAAGGTGCGCGAGCACCCGCTCCCGCAGCCAGATGGCCTGCGCGAGCTGCTTGCGCCGGTTCTGGATCGACAGGCGCATCACCTCATCCTCGTCCACCGCGCCATGCGGGGCTTTGGACTTGATATGCACGCCGATCATGCGAAAGGCGCGCCCCGATGCCGATACCGCCGCCACCTCCAGCGGCGGTTTACTGAAGGTGACGACATCCTCCATCCCGTCGATGTCGAGGTCGATGCGGTAGGTTCCGTCGAACCGCGGCAAAGGATGGCTCCCCCGCCGCCCGGTGAAAGTTCCCATCGGATCGTGCCGCGCCGTCAGCCGCGCCGGATCATAAAGCAGCGCGATCTCCTGCTGCGTGTCATTCCTGAATCCCAGCAGTGCGGTAGTGGTCCGCAGCCCGAATCGCGCGGCAAAACTCTCCAAAGCCACATGCGTGGCGCGATGGCGGGAATCGTCGGGGGCCTCGATGACCATGATAGCATCCGCATCCACCGCGCGGAATACCGTGCCCAGGGCCGTGATCTGTGCGGCGCGCCGCACGCCGTGGCGCCCGGACCAGCCGTCGTCCTCCAGGAGCCGGCCCGCATCATCGAACAGGGAGTTGAACCATTCGACATTATAGGTGGCGATCCGCATGGGCCGGGTCAGGCCGCGCGCTCGCGCCCGATGGTCTCCCAGGCGCGGTTGATGGCGACAAGACGCCGCTCCGCCAGCCGCACCGCCTCCTGCGGCACGCCCCTTGCCTGCATCCGGTCGGGATGCGAGTCGCGCACCGCGCTGCGCCACGCGTTGCGCACCTCCTTCATCGGTGCATCGGGCGAAACGCCCAGCACCTCGTAGGGGTCTGGCTCGGTATCGGGAACATGGCGCGCGCGTAGTGACCGGTAACAGCGGTCGGAGAGCCCGAAGATCTCCGCCACGTCCTTCAGGAACGCCTCTTCCATCTCGTGAAAGCCGCCGTCGGCCACTGCAATTCGGAACAGCCCGTCCATCAGGTCGATGAGCACCGGATCGCTCTCCGCCCGGAACATGCCGGCGATCTTGCGGGCATAAGCCTCGTAGCCCGCCACATCCTGCCGGGCGAGGTTATAGACGCGGGCAGCGTTCGGTTCCTCCTCCTCCGGGATGTGGAACACCTCGCGAAAGGCGGCGACTTCGCTCCGCGTGACCTCGCCATCGGCCTTTGCCATCTTGGCGCCCAGCGCGATCACGGCGATGGTGAAGGCGACGGAGCGTTCGGGCGGCGCGCGCAGCCGTTCGAACACGGCGGAGAGGCTCTCCCCCTGTGCAAGCGCGGACAGCGCATCCCTTATGCGGCTCCAGATCGACATAAGCGGATCATAGCGTCTGCCGCGCTGGAGCGCACACCGTTTTTAACGCGCGCGGCGCATCCTCCCCGGCCGAGGAACGCCCGTGCCCGCGTGCAAGGATGACGCCGGGGGTCGCGGGGGGCGTCCCCCGCGCCGCCGGATGGTTGATCACCGTCTCCGGATCGTCTCGCGCTCGGTCACGACGGCATCCAGCGGCGCATCTGTATCCTCCACAGGCACAACCGGCACCTCCTGCACCGCGAAGGCAAAGCCGATAGCACGCACGGGGTGCAGTGCGCGGAGCATGGCGAGCGTCCTGTCATAGAACCCGCCGCCATATCCCAGCCGCATGCAGCCCCGGTCAAAGGCGAGCAGCGGCACGACCAGATACCTGGGCTGCACCCATTCTCCCCGTTCGGGGTGGCTTGTGCCGAAGGGGCCGGGGGCAAGCGGCGCGCCTTCCTCCCAGAGCCGGAAGCGCAGCGGCTGGCCCCTGCCCTCCACGACCGGCAGGCAAACAGGCCATCCGCTCAGTGCGGGAAGGGGGTCGATCTCGCTTCCGATGGGCAGATAGGCGGCGATGGGGTGGCCATCGGGAGGGCCTATCTCTGCCCTGAGCCGCTCCGCCGCGCGCAGGCCCAGCCCCCTGTCCGCGCCGTCCCGGCGCTGCCGCGCCAGTTGCCGCGCCGCGGACTTCACGCGCGCGATCTCCCCCCCGCTCACAGCAGCACCGCCGAGGCCAGCGCGAGAAAGGAGAAGAACCCCACCGCATCCGTCGTCATGGTGACAAAGGTGCCCGACGCCAGCGCCGGATCCAGCCCCAGCCGGTTGAGTGTGAGCGGGATCAGCGTCCCCGCGATGGCCGCGACGATCAGGTTGATGACCATGGCCGCCGCGATCACCCCGCCGAGCAACGCCGATCCATAACCCAGCCACCCGACAGAGGCCATGAGCGTGGCAAAGATGATCCCGTTCGTCATGCCGACCATCAGCTCCCGTCGCACGACGCGCCAGGCGTTGGAGGAGGTGAGGTCTTTCGTGGCGAGCGAGCGGACGGCGATGGTCAGTGTCTGCGTCCCCGTGTTCCCCCCCATGGAGGCGATGATCGGCATGATCGCGGCCAGCGCCACGATCTGGGCGATGGCTCCCTCGAAATGTCCGATCACCAGTGCCGACAGGTTCGTCGCGATGAGATTGACGAAAAGCCAGGGGAACCGCAGGCGCACGGTTTCCAGCACCCCGTCCGACAGGCTTTCGTCGCCCACCCCGCCCAGAAGCAGGATGTCCTCTTCGGCCTCGTCCTCAAGCACGCTCATCGCGTCGTCGATGGTAATGACGCCGACCAGCCGCCCGTCGGCATCCACCACCGGCGCGGAGATGAGGTGGTACTGGTTGAAGGCATAGGCCACATCCTCCTGGCTCTGGGTGGCGGGGATTGTCCGGTAACTGTCCTCCGTGATCTCGGAGAGCTTCCTGTCCCTGCGGGAGGAGAGCATCTTGCCCAGGGCCACATAGCCCGTGGGCCGGTGACGCGGATCGATCAGCACGACGTGATAGAACTGGTCCGGCAGCCATTCCTCGTTCCGCAGGAAGTCGATGGCATGCCCCACCGTCCAGTCCTCGGGCGCGGTCACCACCTCCCGCTGCATGAGACGGCCCGCCGTGTACTCGGGATAGGAGAGCGCCTGCTCCACCGCCACCCTGTCGGCATCGTCCAGCGCATCGAGAACCTGGCGCTGCTGCGGCTCCTCCAGATCCTCGATGATGTCCACGACATCGTCGGAATCGAGTTCCCGGACGGCATTGGCCAGCACGTCCTGCGGCAGCGCCTCGATGACTTCTTCCCGGACGCCCTCTCCCAGTTCGGAGAGAATGTCGCCGTCGATCCCGCCCGGCCAGAGCCGGATCAGCGCCCGCCGCTCGCCGGGGCCGATCTGCTCCAGAAGGTCGGCGATGTCGGCGGCGTGCAGAGGCTCCATGAGCGCATCGAGCAGCGGCGCATCCTCCGCCTCCACCGCCTCGACAATGGCCTCCACGCGATCTGGATCCAGCGCATGGGCATCTTCCTCGCGCCGGGAGGTTTCGGGCTCGGTCATGGCGACTCCGTGGCTGGCTGGCTGGACTCGCGGCGGACCTTAACGGCAACCGCCGCTGCGGAACAGGGGCGGCGGCGCAGGAAATCAACACGCTGCCGGGAGCGCGACGGGCGAGAGCACCCTGCACCCCGCCGCACACCCCTACCCGGTCCCGCGACGCATTTACCCAGCACGGCCGCCGTCATAGGGTGGCCCCGACCGAAGCAGGGAGACGAACATGCAGACGCTGATCGCGGGACAGGTGATGACCTTTGACGGGGATCCGTTCCGCGACGGGCCGGAAGCCGTTCGCATCGACAGCCATGGGGCGGTTCTGGTGGAAAACGGCCGCATCGCCGCCGTCGGTCCGCGCGAACGTCTTGCGCGGGAGGCACCGCAGGCACAGATCATCGACCACGGCGAGGCCCTGATCTCTCCCGGCTTCGTCGATGCCCACGTACACTACCCCCAGACGGCCATCATCGCGAGCTGGGGAAAACGGCTCATCGACTGGTTGAACAGCTATACCTTCCCGGAGGAGATGCGGTTCTCCGATCCGGCCTATGCCCGCCGGATCGCGGAGCGGTATTTCGACCTCACGCTTTCCAACGGGACCACCACCGTCTGCAGCTACGCCACCATCCACCCCGAAAGCGTGGACGCCTTCTTCGAGGCGGCGGAGGCGCGTAGTCTCCGGGCCCTCACCGGCAAGGTCTGCATGGACAGGAACGCGCCGGACGGGCTGCGGGATACGCCCCAATCCGCCTATGACGATTCAAAGCGGCTGCTGGAGAAGTGGCATGGGCGCGGGCGGCTGTCCTATGTCATCACGCCGCGTTTCTCGCCCACCTCCACCCCGGAGCAGTTGCACATGGTCGGGCAGCTCTGGAAGGAACACCCGGACTGCCTGATGCAGACACATCTGTCCGAGCAGACCGATGAGATCGACTGGGTGAAGGCGCTGCATCCGCAGGCACGCGATTATCTCGACACCTATGAAACGCAGGGCCTGCTGGGAGAGCGCGCCATCTACGGCCATGCGATCCACCTTACCGCGCGGGAGCGCTCACGCCTGCTGGAGGTCGGTGCGAGCCTTGTGCACTGTCCCACGTCCAACACATTCATCGGGTCCGGCCTGTTCGACATGGCGGGGCTGAAGGCTGAAGGGCAGCTTGTCGGCCTGGCGACGGATACGGGGGGCGGCTCCTCCTTCTCAATGCTGCGAACCATGGCTGCGGCCTATGAAGTCGGGCAGCTCCGCCATGCGCCCACCCATCCGGCAGCGCTCTGGTGGCTGGCCACCGCAGGCTCCGCGGAAGCGCTGCATCTGGGCGACAGGATCGGGGCGATCCGCGTGGGGATGGAGGCGGACATGATCGCGGTGGATCTCTCCTCCACTCCCGCAATCGCACAACGCTCCGCACGAGCCGAGACTGTCTGGGAGCAGATCTTCGCCACCGTGATGATGGGCGATGATCGCGCCATCCGTGCGGTCTATGTGGCGGGAAAGCCGATCAGCTAGTTCTCAAGCGTCGAGAGCGGCACGACCTCCACATCGGAGTGAGAGAGCCAGGCGCCAAGCGCACGGAGATTTTCCTCGGTCGGCTGCAGCAGCAGCACAGCCGAACCGGACTGCGCCGCCCGGTAAAGCGCACGATCCAGCGGCCGGGACACCGGCTCCTCGCTTGCGGATGCGACGAGAGGAAGGGTCAAGGCCCCGCCATCCTGACGGAGCAGGTGCCCGCCCTCTCCGTCCAGACGCAGCCGGGCCGTGGCTCCGGCCAGCGGTGTGGGCTCCTCTTCCCGTTCCACCGCCACCAGTTCCACTCCCGCAGCCGCGAAACGAGCAGCGTCCCCGGAGTTGCGGGGATCAAGCGCAATGCTCACCGGAAACGACACCGCGCCGATGCGCTCTGCCAGGTCAGGCACTTCGGGATCATCGAGCAGCAGGATTGCGAGCCGCGGGCCGTGAGCCTCCGGCGTCTGGGCTGGCCGCGGCTCGACCGGGATCGGCTCCACCGCAGAGGCTTCCTCCGGGGCGGGCGGCGCGGCGGGGGGAACGGCCATGTCCTGCGCGGGCGCGTCGCTGCCCGCTGCGGGCACAGAGGGAGCGGGCTGAATTTCCGCCGGGGGTTCGGTTTCGGGCGGCGGCGGGGGCTCAAATGGCGGAGGCTCCGGCGCAGGTTCCGCCGCAGGAGCTGTTGTCGCCGGTGCCGCGGGTGGCGTTGCTTCCTCGCCGTTCCGGTTGGCTGAACTCTGCCCGGCGGCTGTCTGCCCGGCTGGTGTCTGGTCGGCTGGGGTCCGGCCGTCCCGCGTCTCTCCGCCGGGCGTCTCCGCAGCAGATATCTCTCCGGCGGGTATCTCTCCGGTGGGAGCCTGCGGTGCAGGAGCTTCCGGCGGGGGCGGCGGGGTCTCCTCCGCGCCGGCGGAGTCGGAACTTACCCGCGGCAGCGGCACCGCGGGGGCGGCATCCTGACGTGGGATGGAAAGGACCGAAACACCGGCGGCAACGATCACACCGACCGCCATTCCTGACAGTACTCCTTTCAACAACCCGTTCGCCACTCGTCCACTCCCCGCAAAACAGTTCCCGCAGCCCCCGGAGGCCTTGACCCGGACGCTGCGACCTGAACATCTATAGCCGCCGTCCGGCGCGGGTTCACCCCCAAAGGCACTCGGGCGACGGGCCGGTGGACCGGTCACGAACAAGCGCCAGACATACGACGGAGGGCCGCGCCATGCTCCTGCTGATCGACAACTACGACAGCTTCACCTATAACCTCGTGCACTATCTGGGCGAACTCGGCGCGGATGTCGTCGTGCGGCGCAACGATGCCCTGAACGTGCAGGAGGCCATGGCGATGAACCCCGCCGCCATCCTGCTTTCCCCCGGACCCTGCGACCCTGCACAGGCGGGCATCTGCCTCGCTCTCACGGAAGCGGCGGCAGAAACCCGGACGCCGCTCTTCGGCGTGTGCCTTGGCCATCAGGCCATCGGTCAGGCCTTCGGGGGACGTGTCGTCCGCGCGGGAGAGATCGTGCATGGCAAGATGGGCCGGATCGAACATGCGGGTGCAGGTGTCTTCGCGGGCCTTCCCACGCCCTTCGAGGCCACCCGCTACCATTCGCTGATCGTGGAACGGGAGACGTTGCCCGACAGTCTCGAAGTGACGGCATGGCTGGCTGACGGGACCATCATGGGGCTGAAGCACCGCGACCTGCCGATCGAGGGGGTCCAGTTCCACCCGGAAAGCATCGCCTCCCAGCATGGCCACCGGATGCTGGCGACCTTCCTGGAAGGCGCAGGGATTGCAACCCGCCCGCTCTCCACGGGAGAGGCGGCATGAGCGACCGCGTCCGCCCGCTGATCGGTCTTGCGGCGGAACGGCCGCTCACCCGCACGGAGGCGGAGACCGCCTTCGCCGCCTTCTTTGAGGGCGAGGCCACGCCGTCGCAGATGGGCGGCCTGCTAATGGCGCTCCGCACGCGGGGCGAGACGGTGGAGGAGTATGCCGCCGCCGCCAGCGCCATGCGCGCCCGCTGCAACGCTGTCCGCGCACCCGAAGGCGCGATAGACATCGTAGGCACAGGGGGCGACGGCAAGGGCACGCTCAACATCTCCACCGCCGCTGCCTTTGTCGCGGCTGGAGCGGGGGTGATCGTGGCCAAACACGGGAACCGCAACCTCTCCTCCAAATCCGGCTCCGCCGATGCGCTGGGGGAACTGGGCATCAACGTGATGGTCGGCCCCCCCGTCGTGGAGCGGGCGCTCGCGGAGATCGGCATCGGGTTCATGATGGCGGCGATCCATCACCCCGCCATGCGGCACGTGATGGCCACGCGGACGGAACTGGGCACCCGCACGATCTTCAACATCCTGGGCCCGATCACCAATCCCGCCGGGGTGCGCCGTCAGCTCACCGGCACCTATGCCGCGCATCTCAACCGCCCGGTGGCCGAGACGCTGGCAGCCCTTGGATCGGACCGCGCGTGGATCGTCCACGGGGGCGACGGTACGGATGAGATCTCCATCGCCGGGCCCACGCAGCTCGCCGAACTGAAAGACGGTCAGGTGACGGAGCGGGAGATCCACCCGGAGGAAGCGGGCCTCCCCGTCCATCCTTTCGAGCAGATCCTCGGCGGAACCCCGGCGGAGAATGCCGCCGCGCTCCGTGCGCTTCTGGATGGTGCGGAGGGCGCCTATCGCGACGCGGTCCTGCTGAATGCCGCGGCGGCGCTCGTCGTGGCGGGACGCGTCGCGACGCTGAAGGATGGCGTGCAGCTTGCCCGCGAGAGCATCGACAGCGGCGCCGCCCGCGACAAGGTGCACCGCCTTGCCGCGTTGACGCAGGCCGCATGACGTTTCAGACCGCGACGCCGCCCGCCGCCTGGGCCGACCTGCCGTTCTTCGGCCAGGACTGGCCGGATGTCCGCGCCCGGCTCGTCGCCGATCCGCGCAGTCTCCAGCCCGGACCGGAGGCGGTGTTCCGGGCGCTCGATCTCTGTCCACCGGAAAAGGCGCGCGTGGTGATCCTTGGCCAGGATCCCTACCCGACCGCGGGAAATGCCGATGGACTGGCCTTTTCGGTCCCACCCGGCAGGCCGCTCCCCGCCTCGCTCCGCAATATCTACCGCGAGATGGCCGATGATATCGGCTGCACGCCGCCTGACGGCGATCTCGGTCGCTGGGCGGCGCAGGGCGTGCTGCTTCTCAACACCGCCCTCACTGTTCCCGTTGGAGAGGCGAACGGCCATGCGCGGCTGGGCTGGGCACCCCTCGTGGCGGAAGTGCTGGCGCGCGCGGCGGCGCTCCGGCCTCTCGTGTTCATCCTCTGGGGCGGGCCCGCACAGAAGCTGGCGGCAAGGACGGTGGACCTCTCCCGCCATCATGTCATCGCCTCACCCCACCCTTCGCCGCTCTCTTCCTACCGAGGCTTCTTCGGCTCGCGTCCTTTCAGCCGGACGAATGACTGGCTAACGGCAAGGGGAGAGACGCCGATCGACTGGTGCCGCTGACGGATCGGGGGGCTCCGGGGGCGCTGCCCACCGGACAGGGGGCGCGGGGGAGCGTGCTCCCCCGCCTCCACCCGCTCAGACCAGCCCATTCCGCGCGAACAGGGCGCGCAGATCCTGCTCCGGGCGCGCCCCGATATGCGAGATGACCTCCGCCGCAGCCAGACAGCCCATCCGGCCGCAGATTTCCGGCTCATAACCCTCCGACAGCCCCCAGAGGAAGGCGCCAGCAAACAGATCTCCCGCGCCGGTCGCATCCACGATCGCGGTTTTTACCGCCGGAACATGCCAGTGCTGACCGCCCTGCATCACATGGGCGCCGTTCTCCGAATCCGTCACCACGGCGATCTCCAGCTCTGCCGCCGCCGCGGCCATCGCCTCCTCGAACGTGCCGCCATACATGGAGACGATCTCCGCCCGGTTGGCAAAGAGCAGGTCCAGATCCTCCCGGATCATCTGCCGGAAGGCATCGCGGTGACGATCCACGCAGAACGGGTCCGACAGGGTCAGAGACACGCGGCCCCCCGCCCCTTTCGTCGCCCGGATCGCCTTGGCGAAGGCTTCCATGCTCTCCGGCCCATCGAAACGGTAGCCTTCCAGATAGATCCAGTCCGCCGCCGCCATCTGGCCTTGGTCGATATCAGCAGGCGTTAGGAATTCCGACATGCCAAGGTATGTGTTCATCGACCGCTCGCCATCCGGCGTCACCAGCACGATGCAGCGGCCCGTCTCCTGCAGAGAACCGGCGGGGGCGAGCGGCGTGTCGTAATCGGCACCCTGCGCCCGCAGATCGTGGGCGAAGATCGCGCCGAGCTGGTCATCCCGCACCTTGCCGACATAGGCCGTCCGCCCGCCCAGCCCGGCGATGCCGGCGACCGTATTGGCCGCCGATCCGCCCGATATCTCCCGCGAGGGCCCGATATGGCCATAAAGCTCAACCGCGCGATCCATGTCGATGAGCTGCATGATGCCCTTCTGGACGCCATTCCGCTCAAGAAAGGCATCGTCAGTGCGGGACAGCACGTCAACCATGGCATTACCGATGCCGACGACCTGGTATTTCTTCATTCGGGCCTCCGTTGAATTGGCCGGACCCTCCGATTTTCACCGTCGGAACGGAAGCCCAAAAGCGCCTCAGGGGGCTTTCGCCTCCGCCTGAAACTTGACGGCACGCTGCACGGCGGGATCTGCGGCCAGCCGGTCATAAAGCGCCAGGACATTCGTATAGGCGTCAAGCCCGTCGGGCAGCTTGGCCCGCGCCCAGCGGATCATCGGAAAGGCATAGGCATCCGCGACCGACCGGGGTCCGAGGATCCATTCTTTCCCTTCAAGCTGCGCGTCCAGCAGCCGGAGATTCTTCCGCACCAGCCCGACACCCGCTTCGACAACCTTCGCTTTCGCGCCATCGCTCTGGTCGGCGGTGTAGCGGTCGGGCATGAAGACGGGATAGAACGCGGGATGCAGATCGCCCGTGAGGAAGCAGATCCAGCGTTCGAGCTCCGCCTGACCGCGCGCGCCGTTTTCTCCGCCCAGACCGGACTCGGGATGCTTCATCAGCAGGTAGCGCAGGATCGCGCCTGCCTGGGTCAGCACCCAGCCATCGTCCTCCTTCAGCACCGGCACGGCACCGGAAGCATTCATCGCCAGCAGTTCCGCCGAACCGGCAGGGGCAACGACCGCGTCATAAGGCGCACCGATCCATTCAAGCGCGATATGCGGGCCAAGCGCACAGGTGCCGTTGCGGAAATAGAGAGTGGTCATGGAATCCTCCTTGCGAACAGGGCGGCACGTAGCGCTTTCGGCTCAAGGATCAATCGGAGCGGACATCTTGCCGCCCGCGAGCGTCTTTTCTTCGTAGAGGCAGATGTCCCGGATCAGGCAGACGGGGCAAAGGGGCGCACGTGCCTTGCAGGTGTAGCGCCCGTGCAGGATCAGCCAGTGATGCGCATGGCGCTGGAATTCAACGGGCACGTTGTCCTCGATCGCCCGCTCCACCACTTCCACATTGCGCCCGACGGCGATGCCGCTCCGGTTGCCGACGCGGAAGATATGGGTGTCCACCGCCTGTGCGGGGAAGCCGAACCACGTGTTCAGCACCACATTTGCCGTCTTCCGCCCCACCCCCGGCAGCGTCTCCAAGGCCGCGCGCGAGGACGGCACCTCTCCCCCGAAATGCTCCTGCAGCAGTGCGGAGAGTTTCAGCACGTTCCTGGCCTTGTTGCGGTAAAGGCCGATGGTGCGGATGTGAGAGATGATGCCCTCCTCGCCCAGGGCCAGCATCTTCGCGGGTGCATCGGCCACTTCGAACAGGCCCTTCGTGGCCTTGTTGACACCGACATCCGTCGCCTGCGCGGAAAGGGCCACCGCGACCAGCAGCGTGAAGGCGTTGGTGTAGTTCAGCTCCCCCACAGGCTCGGGCTCCCGCTCCTCGAACCGGCGGAAGATCTCCTTCATGTCGCTGTAGTCGAGCTGTCTGACCATGCTCCTCGCCTACTTCCCCGCGGGCAGCACGACAACCCCCCTCAGCATTCCGCAGGATCCGGGTCGCGAAAGCGCGGTTGCGGGCTTATGTTGCGGGCAAGGAGAAACGCCATGTCCAACGATATCTCGCCCGCCAGCTATCACTATGCGCTCATCGCCCGCGCGCTGGACATCATCGACCGCGAAGGGGAAGTGCCGCTTGAGACGCTGGCCGCGCAACTGGGCCTGTCTCCCGCGCATTTCCAGCGCACCTTCTCCCGTTGGGTTGGCGTCTCGCCCAAGCGGTATCAACAGTATCTGGCGCTCGGCCATGCACGCCGGCTGCTGGCGGAGCGGTTCACGGTGCTGGACACCGCGCTCGCCAGCGGCCTTTCGGGGCCGTCGCGCCTGCATGACCTGTTCATGAGCTGGGAAGCCATGTCCCCCGGCGATTACGCCAAAGGGGGCGCGGGGTTGACCATCCGCCACGCCTTTGCCGCGAGCCCCTTCGGCGACACGCTTGTCATGGCGACGGAGCGCGGCCTTTGCGGGCTGGCCTTTGCAGAGGAAACCGGGCGTGAAGCGGCGATGGCCGACATGACGTCACGTTGGCCCCGGGCGACCTTTCAGGCCGATGAAAGCGTGGCAGCCCTGCTCTCCCCCGCCTTTGGTGGCGAAGGTGAAACCCGGCTCCATCTGATCGGGGCGCCTTTCCAGATCAAGGTGTGGGAGGCATTGATGCAGATCCCCACCGGTCACGTGACGACATATGGTGAGATCGCGCGCGCCATTGGTTCTCCCAAGGCCAACCGTGCCGTAGGGGCAGCAGTGGGCCGCAATCCGATCAGTTGGATCATCCCCTGCCACCGGGCGATCTCCTCCACCGGGCGGCTGACCGGCTATCATTGGGGGCTTCCGGTCAAACGCGCCATGCTGGCGTGGGAATCCGCGCGTCTTGACGCGGCAATCAGCTGAAAGCGTTCGCATTTTCGTGAAATGTCTTGCCTGAGTTGCCGCATCGGGAGCGGCGGTGCTATAGCCCGTGTGCCCGTGATCTCGGGCAAAGAAAAAGCACAGGGCGAGGCGGGACATGCACGCAAAAACCTATCTCATCACCGCGATGCTCGGGGCCTTCGCGCTCTCCGGCTGCGCGACGGGCGATGGCAGCAACTCCGGGGCGCAGACCGGCGCCATTCTGGGCGCGCTTGGCGGCGCCGCTATCGGCTCCACAAGCAAGTCGCACAACAAATGGGTTACGTCCGCTGTCGGCGGTGCGATCGGTGCAGGCATCGGCGGGGCGCTCGGCTCCACGCTGGACGCACAGGCCGCTGACCTGCGGCGCGACGTCAACAACCCCAATATCGGCATCGTCAACACCGGCAACGAACTCGTTGTGACGCTGCCGGAAGCGATTACCTTCGCCACGGACAGCGCGACGGTAAGCATACAGACCCAGCGCGACATTTCTGCTGTCGCCAACAACCTTCTCCAGTATCCCAACAGCACCATCGTCGTGACCGGACATACCGATTCCACCGGAACGGCGGCGCATAATCAGGACCTGTCCCAGCGCCGCGCACAATCGGTCGCCAATGTGCTGACCGCCAATGGTGTTCCCGCCTACCGCATCAGCACCGTCGGGCGCGCTTCGACCCAGCCCATCGCCAGCAACGCGACCGTAGAGGGCCGTGCTCAGAACCGTCGTGTGGAAATCACCATCCGCCCGAATGGGTGAACCGGCGCGGTAGCTCATCCGATGTCCAGACGGAAAAAGCCCGGCAATGCTGCCGGGCTTTTTCCGTCTGGACAGACGCCTTCAGTGAAGGCGCTTTTCCACTTCGCCAAGGGAGCGGTCGATCATCTCGTTCCCCTCATCCCTGGTCATCTGCTTGGCAATGACTTCGCCTGCGGCGGCGACTGCGATAGCCACAGCCTCGTCACGCACCTTGCGTACGGCTTCGGCTTCCGCCACACCGATCTGCCCTTCGGCAGTCTGCAGCCGCCGAACGACAGCGCGTTCGAGATCGACCTTGGCTTGCGCGGCGGCAGCCTCGGCCTCCTTCTTCGCGTTCGCGACGATCTGCTGTGCCTGATCCTGAACCTCGCGCTGGCGCCGCTCATAGGAAGCGAGGATTTTCTGCGCCTCCTCACGAAGCGCCTTGGCTTCTTCCAGCTCGCTCTTGATCGTGACTGCCCGCTTGTCGAGCAGGCCCATGATCTTGCCAGGCACACCGAACCACAGCAGGATGGCGACAAAGACCAGCGCGCCTAGCATCACCGTGAAGTTCGTATTGTGGAAGGTGAAGAACCCGTTCGCCGACGCAGCGAGCGCTGGGGTCGCAACCGTCAGCGCCACGGCGGTGGTCGTTATGATTCGCATGACCCTCACCCTTTCACCCGCTGATCGACTGCCTTCACCAGCGCGTCGTCGCCGGCACGACCGCCCAGAGCGGTCACGATGGCGCGCGCGGTCTCATGCGCGACTTCACGTACACTTTCCGCAGCACCGGCGCGGATATCCGCAATCCGCGCTTCGGATTCGGCAGTCCGGGCCGCGATTTCCGCATCTGCATGCGCGATCGCCGCATCGAGGTCCTTCTGGATCTCGGCACGGGCCGCCTCGGCGATGCGGCCAGATTCTGTCCGCGCGTCGGCGAGCGCCTTGGTGTAGGACTCCTCCGCCGCTTTCGCCTTCAGCTTGAGTTCTTCCGCCTGGGCGATGTCGTTGGCAATAGTCCCGTTACGCTCGGACAGCACGCCGGAGATCCGGGGCAGCGCGATGCGCGTCAGGATGAAGTAAATCGCGCCAAGCGCGATAAGGAGCCAGAAGATCTGGTTTGGCCAGACCGAGAAGTCGAGCTGCGGCATACCCGCCGCGGCGACCGCCTCCTCCTGTGCGTAATCCATGTCGCGTCCCCCGAAAGCCTGAAGCGGGCGGCGCCAGGCACCGCCCTACTGTCGTTCGTCGATCCGTCGGATCAGACGGCGAACATCAGGAGGAGGGCGATCAGGAACGAGAAGATGCCCAGAGCTTCGGCGAAGGCGATGCCGACGAACAGGTTCGCCGTTTGGCCCGGAGCAGCGGACGGGTTCCGCAGCGCGCCTTCGAGGAATTTGCCGGCGATGTTACCGACGCCGAGGCCAGCGCCCGCGAGGCCGATGGCCGCGAGGCCAGCGCCGAGGTATTTGCCCATGAGAGCGAGTTCGCCTTCCATGTCGTATCTCCTTGATGGGAATGGCTGGGATAAGTTGATCCGACCGGGGTCAGTGGTGGGCGTCGCCCACCGCGTCCTTCAGATAGACGCAGGTCAGAATGGTGAAGACGTAGGCCTGCACAACGGCCACGAGCACTTCCAGCCCGTAGATCGCGGTGACAGCGAGAATGGAAACCGGCGCGATGGCCAGAACGGTGGCGAAACCGGCGAACACCTTGATGACGGCGTGGCCCGCCATGAGGTTGCCGCCAAGCCGGATGGAGTGGCTGACCGGACGCACGAAGTAGGAGATCACCTCGATCACGGCAAGGATCGGCCGCAGCGCCAGCGGCGCCGAGGTCACCCAGAACATCTTGAGAAATCCCGGACCCTTGCGGATGAAACCGATGATCGTGACCCCCAAGAACACCAGCAGCGCCAGCGTCACCGTCACGGCAAGGGAGGAGGTCGTGGTGAAGGAACCAGGGATCAGGCCCAGCAGGTTCGCGAACAGGATGAACAGGAAGAAGGTAAGCACCCAGGGGAAATACTTCACCCCCTCATGCCCCGTCACTTCTTCCACCATGTTGTAGATGAAGCCATAGATCAGCTCTGCGACGGACTGGCTGCGCGACGGGATGATCCCGCGACGACGGGTGCCGAGCACCAGCACCGCGAAAATGGCCAGAACGGCGAGAGCGAGCCACAGCGTCACATTGGTGATCGTGTACCAGTGAACCTCGCCGCCGCCGAACAGCGGCTTGACGACGAACTGATCCATCGGGTGGATCGCAAAGGGGCTCGAGCTTTCGTGTTCCAAGTCAGTTTCCCTCGTCGTCGCGGCTGGCAGGCGCCTGCCCGGTCTTGGCGTTCAATTCGGCAGCGGTGCCGAGCATCGTCTTTACCCCGGCCACAAGACCGAGAAGAGTGAAGATCACCAGCAGGATCGGCAGCGTCCCGAACAGATAGTCGAGCCCGTAGCCAATACCGAAGCCGATCAGCAGACCGGAGACCATCTCGATCACCATCCGCCAGGCAACTTCGCCCTGGGTGAAACCACCCTGTTCCTTGCGTGCGACGGGGGCCTTGTCCCGCTTCATTCGGGAGAGCCGTTCTTCGAGCTGGCGCAGCCGCTCCTGATCCGGTTCTTCCGTCATTCCCGCACCTTCCGGAAAGTTGCGGCGAAACTAGGGGGAGCTTGCGCTCAAGTCAAGCTGACATATTAATTTAGAAATGCGATGTAATATACTGTTATTATTTGATTTATTATCATTAATACTTTCGGCCTATAGCCGTGTGCGACATGTTGGCGCCCGCAGCTTGCGCGTGTTATTCAACCGACAGGTTGACCGTCAGGTGCCTTCCGGCCTATGGCGGCGCATGGACAGTCGATTGGACCTGGTGTTTTCGGCCCTTGCGGACCCCACGCGGCGCGCGATCCTTGCGCTGCTGCTGGAAGATGACATGGCCGTCAGCGATGTGGCGCAACCTTTCGACATCTCGCTCGCGGCGATCTCCAAGCACCTCGCGATCCTCGCAGGAGCAGGTCTCATCACGCAGGAGAAGCGCGGCCGGATCAACTGGTGCAAACTCGACCCGGACGCCTTGCGCGAAGCCTCCGTCTGGATGCAGGGCTTCGGGCAATTTGAGCCGGTGGAACTCGACGCCTTCGAGCGGTTTCTCGAAGTCGAGTTGCGGGCGGGGAGCGAAGACGCCCCCTCCCCCTAGAACGCTTCGGGCCGGGCCTCGCGGGCCATATGGTCAAGCACGGCGTTGACGAACTTCGGCTCCCGGCCATCCGGGAAGAAGGCATGCGCCACATCGACATATTCGGTGATGACGACACGCGGAGGCGTATCGGTGGCGGCAAGCTCCGCCCCCGCCGCGCGGAACAACGCGCGGATCACCGGGTCGATCCGGTCGATGGGCCATTTGGCGACCAGCGCACGGTCCGTCATCTGGTCGATCCTGGCCTGCCAGGTCACCGCGCCTTCCACCACCTTGCGGAAGTGATCGACATCGCCCTCGGTCAGCGCCGTTCCCTCGTCGATCTCGGCGCCGAAACGCCATGTCTCGAACTCGCGCATTACCTTGTCCACAGTGGTGCCGGAGGCCTCCATCTGGAACAGGGCCTGCACGGCGTAAAGCCGCGCAGCCGACCGCATCTGCCGTTTGTTGGGAGCGCTGGTCATTCGCCAGCCTTCCGCACGAAACCGACTTCACGGGGCACGCGCTTCAGCGAGCGTGTGAGCGCGACCAGATGCAGCGCCGCAGCCGCCGCCCCGCCCCCCTTGTCCTGGCCATCCGGGTCGGCGCGGACCACCGCCTGGTCGCGGTTCTCAACCGTCAGGATACCGTTGCCGAGACAGGCGCCGCCAAGGCCAAGTTGCATCAGACCGCGGGAGCTGTCGTTGCACACGGTCTCATAATGCGTGGTCTCCCCCCGGATCACGCAGCCGAGCGCGACATAGCCGTCATAGTCCGACTGCCGGAGCGCAATGCCGATGGCGAGCGGAATCTCAAGTGCGCCGGGCACTTCAACCAGCTCCCACGTCGCGCCGGACTTCTCCAGCATCGCCTTTGCCCCCGCGACAAGCGCGTCGGCGATATCCTTGTAGTAGGGCGCCACGACGATCAGAACCTTCGGGGCTGTGTCGAAAGCCGGAACCGGCGGCGAGTAATGCGTTTCGGCCGAGGCCATGGTTTCACTCCTTGGGGATCGGCCGGGTGCCCTCGATGGACAGACCGTAACCGTCAAGGCCGACGACGCGCGGTGTCGGCGAATTGGACAGCAGGATGATCTTGGACAGACCGAGCGACGCGAGGATCTGCGCCCCCACCCCGTAATGCCGCAGCGTATGGGGTGCGGCCTCCTCCTGCGTGGAGAGTTTCATGGAGGTATCGCGGATCAGCACCATCAGACCCCGCCCTTCCGACGCGATCAGGCGCATCGCCGCGGCCAGATTGCCCGATGCCCCGCCGATGCCGAGCGCATCCTCCAGCGGGTCCAGCGTGTGAACCCGCACGAGAAGCGGCTCCGCCAGGCCGATATTGCCCTTGGAAAGCACGATATGCTCCGCCGCCTGCGTCTCATCGGAATAGAGCCGCATGAGCCAGTCGCCGCCATAGGCAGAGGTGACCTTCTTCACCGCAACCTCATGCACGAGGTTGTCGTAGCGACGGCGATAGGCGATCAGGTCGGAAATCGTGCCGATCTTGATCCCATGTTTCTGTGCGAAGGCGACGAGATCGGGCAACCGCGCCATCGTCCCGTCCTCGTTCATGATCTCGCAGATCACGCCCGAGGGGTTGAGACCGGCCAGCCGCGCGATATCCACTGCCGCTTCGGTGTGGCCGGCGCGGACGAGCACGCCGCCCTCTCGCGCGCGAAGCGGAAAGACATGGCCCGGCGTGCCGATATCGCTCGCGCCCTTGGTGGGGTCGATCGCGACCGAGACGGTACGCGCGCGGTCATGCGCAGAGATCCCGGTCGTCACGCCTTCGCGCGCCTCGATGGACACGGTGAAGGCCGTTTCGTGCCGGGTGGAGTTGTTGGCCGACATGAGCGGCAGCTTCAGCGCGTCGATCCGGTCTCCGGTCAGGGCAAGGCAGATCAGCCCGCGCCCGTAGGTCGCCATGAAGTTGATCGCGGAGGGCGTGGCCATCTGGGCCGGAATGACCAGATCGCCTTCGTTTTCACGGTCTTCATGGTCAACAAGAATGAACATCCTGCCGTTCCGGGCATCGTCGATGATCTCCTCGATGGAGGAAACGGCGTCGGAATAGACAGAGGGGGTATGGTCGATCACGGCTTGCTCCATTCCCGCAGGCGGGCGACATAGCGCGCCAGCGTATCGATCTCGATATTGACGACCTGGCCCACGGCGAGCTTGCCCCAGGTCGTCACCTGTTTGGTATGCGGGATGAGGTTCACCCCGAAGTCCGGTCCGTTGACCTCATTCACCGTCAGCGAAATGCCATCGAGCGCAATGGAGCCTTTGGGTGCAATAAAAGGGGCGAGAAGCTCCGGCGCCTTGAGGGTCACGCGGGTGCTGTCTCCCTCATGACGCATCTCCATGATCTCTGCGATGCCATCGACATGGCCGGAGACGATATGCCCGCCCAGTTCATCACCCACGCGGAGCGCGCGTTCCAGATTGACCGGCCGGCCAGCGACCCACGCACCAAGCGCGCTGGCGGCAATCGTCTCCGCCGAGATATCGACCTCGAACCAGCCGGAAGTGTCGGAATGCCCGGTTTCCACGACCGTCAGACAGACGCCGTCACAGGCGATTGATGCCCCGAGGTCGATCTGGTCCACGTCGTAACGCGTGGAGATCCGCGCGCGCAGATCGCCCCGCTGCTCCAGCGCCAGCACTTCTCCGATATCGGTGACGATCCCCGTGAACATGGCCGGTTCCTTTCGCGCCTACCCCTAGCTCCACTGGGCGTGAAGGGCAAGACGGAGCAAGGCGGCGATGCTTCAGACCGCCTCCCACTGGGTCAGCATGTCAGCACCGATCGCCCGGCTTTCCCGCAGGCTGAACCGCGGCGCATCCGCCAGTCGGTCGAGCAGCAGCGGCCCCACGGCGGCGTGACCGTCCGCCCCTATCGCGCGACCGGCTGTAAACATGGCCAGATCGTCCACGACCGCCGCGCGGAGCAGGGAAGCCGCAAGCATCCCTCCCCCCTCGCAGAACACCCGCGTCAGGCCCTGCGCGCCAAGGGCTGCGAACATGGCACGCGCGTCCAGCCCACCCGTCGCGTCCGCGGGCACCGGCAGCAGGCGCGCACCCGCCTTCTCCCAGAAGCGTCGCGCCGCGGCAGGGGCACGCGCGGCATCGAAGAGCAGCCAGACCGGCGGCCCCTCCACCGCCGTGCGCGCAAGCTGGCCGTCGACCGGCAGGTCCAGCGCCGCAGCGGCCACCACGCGGACGGGGGAAGGCATATCGCCCAGATCGCGCACCGTCAGCCCGGGATCATCCGCCCGCGCGGTTCCCCCCCCGATCAGCACGGCATCATGGCGTGCCCGCATGAGATGCACGTAGCGCCGGGCCTCCGCGCCGGTGATCCAGCGGCTTTCCCCTGTTGCCGTCGCGATACGGCCGTCGAGCGTTGTCGCAAGCTTGAGCGTAAGCATGGGACGCCCTTTCCGCACACGGCTCAGGAACCCCCGGTGAGACCGTTCCGCCATATCCGGCAAGGCATTGGCAAACACCGCCAGCCCCGCCTCCGCCAGCATTCGGTGCCCCCGCCCCGCAACGCGAGGATCGGGATCCTCAAGCGCGCTCACCACCCGCGCGATACCGGCGGCAATCAGCGCCTCCGCACAGGGGGGTGTCTTCCCGTGATGCGAGCAGGGTTCGAGGCTGACATATGCGGTGGCCCCCCTCGCGGCATCGCCAGCATCGCGAAGCGCCATGACCTCCGCATGGGGCCTGCCACCGGGCTGGGTCCAGCCGCGCCCGACGATGCGTCCGTCCCGCACGATCACGCAGCCCACCGCCGGGTTCGGCCACACGCATCCCCATCCGCGTTCGCCGAGCGCGATGGCCATGGTCAGATAGCGGGCGTCGCTGTCGCTGAGCCTGCTCACTCTTCTGCCGGACTGGTGGGACGAAGCTCCGACACGAACTTGTCGAAATCGTCCGCAGCCTGGAAATTCTTGTAAACACTGGCAAAACGCACGTAGGAGACGGTATCGATGCGGGCCAGGGTCTCCATCACGATCTCGCCGATCACCTTTGAGGGGATGTCCGTATCGCCAAGGCTTTCCAGCCGCCGCACGATGCCCGAGATCATCTGGTCGATGCGTTCAGGATTGATCGGCCGCTTCTGCATGGCGATGCGGATGGAGCGTTCCAGCTTGCCCCGGTCGAAATCCTCCCGCCGCCCGGAGGATTTGATGACGACCAGATCGCGAAGCTGCACCCGTTCATAAGTGGTGAACCGCCCACCGCAGGCCGGGCAGAACCGGCGTCGACGGATCGAGACATGATCCTCAGCAGGCCGGGAATCCTTGACCTGCGTATCTATGTTTCCGCAGAACGGGCAGCGCATCCGCCTTCCCCTTGTCGCATTTCATGACTTATCCACAGTGACTATAGGAACACTCCCACCCCTTGGGTAGTGCCCATTTCAGCCCCCAGATGTTGGGTGACGGCTGTGGCTGGCCTGCGTCACATGAAATGCAGCGCGATCTTCCGGGAATGCGGGGCTGCACGGTGCTCCATGAGGTAGATCCCCTGCCAGGTTCCGAGCAGCATACGCCCCTGTGATACGGGAATGGAGAGCGAAACGGGCAACACGGCCGCCTTGATATGGGCGGGCATGTCGTCCGGCCCCTCAGCGCGGTGAACCAGATAATCCATGCGGGGGTCGTCGGCATCCGGGACAAACCGCGCAAAAAAGGCCGCGAGATCCCGTTGCACATCCGGGTCGGCATTTTCCTGAATCAGCAGGGAGCAGGACGTATGCCGGACAAAGAGCGTCAGAAGGCCGTCCTGCGCAGGCAGCAGCTCCGCCACCCTCCCGGTGATCTCGTACATCCCCCGTCCGCGCGTCATGATACCCAGCTCGGCCAACATCACTCGGCCGCGTGACTGGGAAGGAGCGGCGTGTCCTCCTCCTCATCGAAGTCGAGCGCCATGCTGCGGTTGCTGCGCGCGCCCAGCTTCTTGAGCTTGTCCACCTGCCCAAGCACGTTTCCGCTGCCCCGCGAAAGCTTGGAGACAGCCGCTTCATGTGCCGAAGCCGCGCGCCCTAGATGCGTGCTCACCGAAGCGAGGTCGTCCACGAAACCCGCCACCTTGTCGTAAAGAAGCCCGGCGCGGCGGGCGATTTCCTCGGCATTCTTCTCCCGCCTGTCCACCGTCCAGACATGCTCGATCGTGCGGAGGGCGACCATCAGGGTCGTCGGCGTCATCAGACCGATCCCACGCGCCAAGGCATAGGACGTCAGATCGCCCTGCTCGCGCAGCGCCTCCGACAGCGCGCCCTCTATCGGCACGAACATCAATACGTAATCGACGGCCTCGGCATCCGTGCCCGCGTAGTCCTTGGCACCCAACCGGTCGATATGCGAGCGGATTGCGGCGACATGGTCCCGGATGTGCAGCACGCGCTCTTCCGGGCTTCCGGCGTTCACGGCGGCCTCATAGGCGACCAGCGAAACCTTGGAGTCGATGATGACGACTTTACCGCGCGGCATCCGCACGATCACGTCCGGCCGGAACGTCTTGCCCGCATCGTCGCGACGGACGGCCTGCACCTCATAGTGAATGTCGCGTTCCAGCCCGGATTCCTCCAGAATCCGTTCCAGAATCATCTCCCCCCAGGCACCCTGCCGCTGCTTGTCCCCCTTCAGCGCACGGGTGAGGGCGACGGCCTCCTGACTGATCTCCTCGGACCGGCGGTGAAGCAGCGAGATCTGTTCGCCGAGCCGTGCCCGCTCCAGATCGGCTGCGCGATGAACGTTGCGCAGTTCCTCCTCGAACCGGACGACATGCTCGCGGAACGGGTTCAGGAGCGCGGTGAGCCGGTCCGTCTGCGCCTTGGAGAAATCGGCATTCTGGCGGCGCAGGGTTTCATCCGACATGTCGCGGAACCGCGTGGTCATCTCCTCGCGCAGCTCCTTCAGGAGCGCTATCTCACGCGCGGCGGCTTCCCTGTCCTTTTCCATGGCCATTTCGCGACCGCGCGCCTCGACCCGAAGCCTCTCTCCCTCGCGCCGCGCCAGTTCGAGGGCCGACTGGACCTGCCCCGCCTCCTGCCGGAGGGCGCCCAGCCGGTCGCGAAGACCCGCTACCGTCTCCTCCAGCCGCTCGGCGCGGACATGCGCCTCCGTCGCGCGCTCCTCGGACCGGGCAAGGGTCGCAGTGCGCTCCGCAAGCTTGTCCTCCCGCTCCGCAAGGCGGGTGCGAAGCTCCCGCATCTCCCGTTCGGAAGCATCGGACGCGTCAGCGGCATCGCGCCTCATCCGGCGGGCGCGCAGCAGCCCCAAAAACAAGATCAGGGAGAGCAGACCAAGGCCACCCAGCAGATATTGTATGTCCTGCGGTAGGCTCTCCAAGGGCGTCATGAGTGTCTCCGATTAGGGTTCACCCATTGTTCCGCTCTCAGCCGGGTCGTGCAAGCGAAAATTTCAGTCCCGATCTTCCGACGGATTCCAGCAGAACTGCTCCGCAAAGCTACGGTTGAAGGAGCCGTCCTGCCGTCCGCCAAGGGTAATGACGCCGGTTCTCCCGCCGCTGTCCTCCGGCGACAGGGAGAACATCACGCCGCGCCCGCCACGCATCGGAGGGGGTGTGACCCGCCAGATTCGCCCCGCAGCAGGGAGACCTTGACGTCGGGCGAATTGCGCAGCGGCGCACCACAGGTCGGACTCTCCGACCGCCCCTCTCGGCTGAACGATGAACCGGTTCGCATCGACCGGATCCACACGCAATCCGCTCCGTGTGACAGCCGCCGCCGCGGGGCCGGAGAGGAGCGCCGCGAGGGCAGCACCGGAGAGGAGTTTTATCAGCGTCATGAAGAGCCTCCTTCTTCCCGCAAACATATAGGGCGCATTCCCGCGGAGGGGAATGCGCCCAGAGATCAATCCGACCGTCTGCCGAGGACGACGAAGGGTTTACTGGTCGAGGAACGAGCGGAGCTTGCGGCTGCGGCTGGGATGCTTGAGCTTCCGAAGCGCCTTGGCCTCGATCTGCCGGATCCGCTCGCGGGTAACGGAGAACTGCTGACCCACCTCCTCCAGCGTGTGATCGGTGTTCATGCCGATGCCGAAACGCATCCGCAGAACCCGCTCCTCCCGCGGGGTGAGGGAGGCCAAAACCCGCGTCGTCGTCTCCTTCAGGTTTTCCTGAATGGCGCTGTCGAGCGGCAGGACGGCGTTCTTGTCCTCGATGAAATCGCCGAGCTGGCTGTCTTCCTCGTCTCCGATCGGGGTTTCGAGAGAGATCGGCTCCTTGGCGATCTTCATCACCTTGCGGACCTTCTCCAGCGGCATCTGGAGCTTCTCGGCCAGTTCCTCCGGCGTCGGTTCGCGGCCGATCTCATGCAGCATCTGCCGACCGGTGCGGACCAGCTTGTTGATCGTCTCGATCATGTGGACCGGGATACGGATCGTGCGGGCCTGATCGGCGATGGAGCGGGTAATCGCCTGCCGGATCCACCAGGTCGCATAGGTGGAGAACTTGTAGCCGCGCCGATACTCGAACTTGTCCACCGCCTTCATCAGGCCGATGTTGCCTTCCTGAATGAGATCAAGGAATTGCAGACCACGGTTCGTGTATTTCTTCGCGATGGAGATCACGAGCCGGAGGTTCGCCTCCACCATCTCCTTCTTGGCCTGCCGGGCTTCCTTCTCACCCTTCTGTACCTGGGAGACGATGCGGCGGAATTCCTGGATATCGACGCCGACATACTGGCCGACCTGCGCCATTTCGGCCCGCAGCCCTTCCACCTTGGCGCGCGACTTTTCGATCAGCACCTGCCAGCCCCGGCCCTGCTTGCCCGCCATGCGTTCAAGCCAGGTGGGGTCGAGTTCATAGCCGCGATACTCGTCGATGAACTCGCGCCGGTTGATCCGCGCGGCATCGGCCAGCTTCACCATGTTCGAGTCGATCGACATGATCTTGCGGTTGATGCCGTAGAGCTGGTCGATCAGCGCCTCGATCCGGTTGTTGTGCAGATGAAGCGAGTTCACCTGATGGACCATCTGGCTGCGCAGCTTCTGGTAAGCGGTCTCCGCTTCCAGAGAGAAGGTATTGTCCTCGTTCAGCGTGGCCGACATGCGCAGATCCTGCATCTCGGCAAGACGTTCATAATCGGAGGCGATGGCGTCGAGCGTTTCCAGCACGCGCGGCTTCAGCGCGGTCTCCATCGCGGCCAGCGACATGTTGGAGCCGTCTTCATCCTCGTCATCGTCGTCGGACCGCATGATGGGGTTGCCATCGGCGTCCAGCTCCGGCTCTGCGGAGGAAGCGCGGCGGGGGGCGGCATCGGCCCCCGGCTCCATGTCGAGCCCGTCAACCACAGGACCTTCCATGTCGTCGTCATCCATGGAGCGGCCGAAGGTCGCCTCCAGATCGATGACGTCGCGCAACAGGATGTCTTCCGACAGAAGCTCGTCCCGCCAGATGGTGATGGCCTGGAAGGTCAGCGGGCTTTCGCAGAGCCCGGCAATCATCGTGTTGCGACCGGCCTCGATCCGCTTGGCGATGGCGATCTCGCCCTCGCGCGACAGCAGTTCGACAGAGCCCATCTCGCGCAGATACATCCGTACCGGATCGTCGGTACGGTCGAGCGTCTCGGACTGGACACCGGCGATGGCGACTTCACGGGAGCCGGAGGTTTCCACCACCGCTCCGCCCTCGCTCTCCGTTTCCTCGGCTTCATCGTCCTCGATGACGTTGATGCCCATCTCGGACAGCATCGCCATCACATCCTCGATCTGCTCGGAGGAAACCTGCTCAGGGGGCAGGACGGCGTTCAGTTGGTCGTAGGTGATGAACCCCCGCTCGCGCGCATCCGCGATCATTTTCTTGACCGCGGTCTGGCTCATGTCGAGCGTGATTTCAGCATCCTGATCGTCCGTCTTGCCGTCGTCGGTTTCCTTGATGGCCATGCGCTCTCCTCGGGGGTCCGAATCATGGGTGCGGTTTATCGAATCGTTCAGCCGAATCACAGCCGATACGTCATCGAGGCTTCCTGTTCTTCACCCAGATCTCCCTATCAATCAGTGTCTGAAGATGCCGCGACAGGGCCGAGCGGTCCTCTCCCAGGTCACTGGCATCCTCGTGATGTCTTCTTCCGGCGCGTTCGACCGCCTCAGCGGCGCGACCGAGTCGCCATGTCAGCCCCTCGTCAACCACTCCGCCGAGGTCCTCCACAGCGTCCTCGATCTCTTTCCTGGCCCCGCGTCGCGCGTCTAGTTTGGCGAATTCCTCGGCCAGACACATCTCGGCCAGTTCAATATCGCCCGGATTGCGGATCGGGGGTGCGATGGTCACATGGCTTGAACTCCACAGTTTTTCAAGGGCGGGCGCGGCCTCGGAGGCTATTTTTGCCTGTATCCCTTCCGGTTCTGCCTGACTGTTGCGCAGGATTGCTATCCTCAGGGCACGATGATCCGGAGAGATCATCTCCGTCGCTTCCAGATCCGCCTCGAATCGCTCGATAAGTGCAGGATGTGTCAGGAGCGTTGCGAGAATCACCGCTTCCCGCAGCGAATCCTCTACCCCGTCCGCCGTCGCCAGCAGGGAGCGGCGGGTGGCCGGCGCCGGACCGACGGGCACTGCCGGTTTGCCCCGGCGGCTCTGCCCGCCGAATCGGCTGCGCGGAGCAACGGCCCCGCGCCCGAACAGGTCCTGTCGGAGGCGAGCGATCTCCTCGCCATAATGGCGGCGGAGCGAAGGGTCGCGGATCGTGCGCAGCACTTCGCGCAGACGCTTGTCCAGCGCGGCGCGGCGCTCGGGGCTGTCGAAGACGTGGCCTTCGGTTTCCCGCCGCCACAGCAGGCTCACCATCGGTTCGGCCCGGTCGATGACCCGCTGCATCGCGCCGCGGCCCTCGGCGCGGATCAGATCGTCGGGGTCGCGCCCTTCGGGAAGCAGGGCGAACCGCAGGCTCTTGCCTGCCTCCAGAAGCGGCAGGGCCAAGTCCACCACACGAAGCGCCGCGCGAATCCCGGCCTTGTCGCCGTCCAGCGCCACCACCGGCTCATCGGCAATCCGCCATAGAAGGCGGAGCTGGTCCTCCGTCACTGCCGTTCCCAGCGGCGCCACCGCCGCGCCGAAACCCGCCTCCGACAGCGCGATGACATCCATGTAGCCTTCGGCGACCAGAAGGGTGTTGCCCTTCCCCGCCGCCTCCCGCGCCGGCCCGATGTTGTAGAGCGTCCGCCCCTTGTCGAAGAGCGGCGTTTCCGGCGAGTTCAGGTATTTCGCCCGCGCGTTCGGATCCAACGCCCTTCCGCCGAAGGCGATGCACCGCCCCCGTGCATCCCTGATCGGGAACATGATGCGCCCCCGGAACCGGTCGTAGGGGGTGCCCCCGTCATCCGGCGCGATGGCCAGCCCGGCCTCCACGATCCGCTGCGGCGCGATGCCCGCGCCCGTCAGATGCGACCAGAGCGCCGTCCGGCTGTCCGGCGCATAACCGATGCCGAACCGCTCCCGCCCCGCCATGTCGAGCCCGCGCCGATCCAGATAGTCGCGCGCCGCAGTCCCTGCCCCGCCCGCAAGCTGCAGCCGGTAAAAGCGTACGGACGCCTCCATCACCTCTACCAGCCCGGAGCGGAGATCCGCGCGCTCCTGCTCTCCGGCGGTGCGCTGGGGCATGGGCATGCCGGCTTCGCGCGCAAGGATTTCGACGGCTTCGATAAAGCCGACGTTCTCCGTCTCCTTGACGAAGGTGATCACATCGCCTTTCGCGTGGCAGCCGAAACAGTAGTAGAAGCCCTTGCGGTCATCGACGTGGAAGGAGGCGGACTTCTCCTGATGGAAAGGACAGGGCGCCCACATGTCACCCTTCCCCTGGTTGGACTTGCGCAGATCCCACGACACCTTGCGCCCGACCACCTGGGTCAGCGAAAGACGCGAGCGCAGTTCATCAAGGAAACCGGGGGGAAGACTCATCCGCCGATTATCCGGTGAACCGTCGTCTCTGTCCATGCCTCAGGCCCGATCGCGCCGGAGGGTAACGACCGTGTGGCGCGCGCAACCCGAACGGGGTGGGGCAACGCCCGAGAGGCGGCAAAAGCCACAGTATGCCCGGCGCGCCATTCTGCCGCTATCGACGCTACGTCACGCCATGCTAGATCCGCATGGACTCGCTGCGAAATCAGAAGGAATTCCAATGGCGACCGCAGTCGAACCGAGCTTCCGCGATTCCGTCGATCTCATGTATGGGCGCGCCGTGAAGCTTCTCGATCTCTCCCCCGGGCTGGAGGAGAAGATCAGGGTCTGCAACTCCACTTATGTCGTCCGCTTCGGCGTGCGCCTGCGGGGGCAGATCCACACCTTCACCGGCTACAGGTCGGTGCATTCGGAGCATATGGAGCCGGTGAAGGGCGGCATCCGATATGCCCCCACCGTCAATCAGGACGAGGTGGAGGCGCTGGCCGCGCTGATGACCTACAAATGCGCGCTGGTGCAGATCCCCTTTGGCGGCTCCAAGGGCGGGCTCTGCATCGACCCCCGCGAATGGGAGGAGCACGAGCTGGAGCGGATCACCCGCCGCTTCGCCTACGAACTC
Organism: Haematobacter genomosp. 1; assembly: GCF_002196855.1. Taxonomy (GTDB): domain Bacteria; phylum Pseudomonadota; class Alphaproteobacteria; order Rhodobacterales; family Rhodobacteraceae; genus Haematobacter. The sequence goes on from NZ_NIPW01000004.1 coordinate 186,122, forward strand.
ATCAAGCGCGACCTCATCAATCCGTCCCAGAACGTCCCCGCCCCCGACATGGGCACGGGAGAGCGGGAGATGGCGTGGATCGCCGACCAGTATGCGCGGATGCATACCACCGACATCAACGCCGCCGCCTGTGTCACCGGCAAGCCTGTCCATGCGGGCGGTATTGCCGGGCGGGTGGAGGCGACAGGGCGCGGCGTGCAATACGCGCTCCGTGAATTCTTCCGCTACCCGGAGGATGTGCGGCGCGCGCATCTCTCCGGCGGGCTGGACGGCAAGCGGATCATCGTCCAGGGCCTCGGCAACGTCGGCTTTCACGCCGCGCAGTTCCTGTCGCTGGAAGACGGCGCGAAGATCACCGGCATCATCGAGCGGGACGGTGCGATCTATTCGGAAGACGGGCTGGACGTGCTTTCCGTCAAGGAGTGGATCAGCCGGCAGGGCGGCGTGAAGGGCTATCCCTTCGCAACCTTCATCAGCGACGGATCCAAGCTTCTGGAGACGGAGTGCGATATCCTGATCCCCGCCGCGATGGAGGGCGTCATCAATCTCGACAATGCCGCGCAGGTGAAAGCGCCCCTGATCGTCGAGGCTGCGAACGGCCCGATCACCGCGGGGGCGGACGAAATCCTTCGGCAGAAGGGCGTCGTGATCCTGCCCGACATGTATGCCAATGCCGGCGGGGTCACGGTGTCCTATTTCGAATGGGTCGGGAACCTTTCGCACATCAAGTTCGGCCGGATGGAACGGCGGCAGGAGGAGGCGCGTCACCGTCTGCTCGTCGATGAGCTTGAGCGGCTCGCCGCGGACAAGGGCCTGGACTGGACGCTGTCGCCCGGCTTCAAGGAGCAGTATCTCCGCGGCGCGGGAGAGATCGAGCATGTGCGCTCGGGTCTCGATGACACGATGCGCGAGGCTTACCAGTCCATGCGCGAGATCTGGAACGGGCGCGGCGATGTGCATGATCTCCGCATGGCGGCCTACATGGTCGCGATCGGGCGGGTCGCGACGGCCTATCGCTCCAAGGGTCTGTGATCCTGCAAGGGCGGTAGTTCAGGAGTTGGGGGCGTTCATCGCCCCCACTGTTCCATGGGCCAGCCCGGTGTAAAGCCGGGTGACGCCTTCCCTGCTCAACCGTCCGCCAGAGCGATACCAAGTGTTGACCCCTGTCAGCATCGCGATGAGCGCAAGCGTGGTGACACGCGTATCGGCGATACGAAAGACCCCGGCCCTTACGCCTTCGGACAGGATCGCTTCCAGGGCATCCTCATATCGGCGGCGCAGGCCCTCTATCAGTGCGAAGTTCGCCGGCTCCAGACTGCGGAGTTCCATGTAGGAGACGAAAACCGCTTCCGGGCGGTCGAGGTTGAAACGCAGGTGGAACGCGACGAAGGCATCGAGTCGCGCGCGGGGATCACTCCCAAAGGGCGCTTCCCTCTCCCAGGCAGAGAGGATGTCCTGCATATGCGTATGCATGAGGTCGAACAGCAGGGTCTGCTTGTCAGGAGTGTAGAGATAGAGTGCACCCGCCTGCACACCCACCTCCGCCGCGATCCGCCGCATGGAGACGGCGGCATAGCCTTCGGCCGCGAAAAGACGCAGCGCGGCATCCTGCAAACGCTGGCGGGTGATGTCGGATCGGGAACCTGTCGTGCGCGCCATGCGTTCAGCCTTAACTGAACAATCGTTCAGTTCCAAGCCGATGCTGTGCCAGGTCTGCGTGGTCAGGTCTGCGTGGTCAGGTCTGCGTGGTCAGGTCTGCGCGGTCAGGTCTGCGCGGGCAGGTCTGCGCGGGCAGGTCTTCGCGATGTCGGGCCGGTGCGTGGTCAGGCCGGCGCGATGACACGCCAATTCGCTGTCTGGCCGGCGGGATGGCAGACCGATGCGCTGGAAGCGCGCTCGCCCTTCGGCTTGCACAGCCTTGCGGCCCATGCGACTCTGACACCGGCGCATGTGAAACCTTCCCGGAGAACGCCTTGCCAATCCGCCCGCCCCTTCTGCTGGTTGCACTCGCCGCAGGCCTGCTTTCCGCGTGCAGCCCGCCGGATGCGCCCGAGATCCGCACATTGGGAAGCGCGGAGGCCAGGCGCGAGCCCTACCCGGAGATCGTGCCCACAGGCCCGCTGCTTGCGCAGGCAACAACGCGCGTCACCCCGGACGATACCGCTCAGGTGCAGGCGGCCGGAGCGGAGACTGCGCGCCGGGCGCGATTGCTGCAAAACCGCAACCTCGACCAATAGCCCGATGCGCGAGGTGGATGTGCAGCGACGCCACGCCTCCGCCTGCGCATAAAGCGGGCGTTGCGGTAGCCTCTGCAAGCCGCTAACAGACGCGGGCTGGATTTTGCACTGGAGGATACCATGACCACGCCCCTGCGCCTCGGCCTCGCCGGACTCGGCACCGTCGGCACCGGCGTGATCCGCATTATTCAGACGCATCCCGACCTCATTACGGCGCGCGCGGGGCGCCCGGTCACGATCTCCGCCGTTTCGGCGCGCGACCGCAAGCGCAACCGGGGCGTCGATCTCTCGGGTTACACCTGGGAGGATGATCCCGTGGCGCTGGCCCGCCGGGACGATGTGGATGTCGTGGTGGAAGTGATGGGCGGGTCCGATGGCCCCGCGAAGGCCGCGACCGAAGCGGCCATCGCCGCGGGCAAGGATGTCGTGACCGCAAACAAGGCTCTGCTCGCCCATCATGGTCAGGAACTGGCCAGGCAGGTGGAAGCCGCGGGAACGGCGCTCCGGTTCGAAGCGGCCGTCGCTGGCGGCATCCCCGTCATCAAGGCACTGACCGAAGGCCTTGCGGGCAACGAGATCAAGCGCGTGATGGGCGTGATGAACGGCACCTGCAACTACATCCTGACCCGGATGGAAAGCGCGGGGCTCCCTTATGAGACGGTGTTCGAGGAGGCCCGCGCGCTCGGCTATCTGGAGGCGGATCCGAGCCTCGACGTGGATGGGATCGACGCGGGGCACAAGCTCTCGCTCCTCTCCGCCATCGCATTCGGAACCGAGGTGGACTTTGATTCGGTGGAGCTGGAAGGCATCGGCCAGATCTCCATCGACGACATCCGGCATGCCGGAAACCTCGGCTTCCGTATCAAGCTTCTGGGCGTGGCACAGATGACGGGCCGCGGGCTGGAGCAGCGGATGACGCCCTGCCTCGTCCCCGCGCAAAGCCCGCTGGGCCAGCTCGAGGGCGGCACCAACATGGTTGTGCTGGAGGGCGATGCCGTGGGCCAGATCGTACTCCGCGGCCCCGGCGCCGGCGAAGGGCCGACCGCTTCCGCAGTCATGGGCGACGTGATCGACATTGCCCGCGGCGTGCGGATCCCGCCTTTCGGCCGCCCGGCAAGCAGCCTGACACACGCCATTCCGGCCAAGGCCGCCGTGCCTGCGCCCTACTACCTGCGCATGACGCTTCTGGACAAACCCGGCGCGCTGGCCCGGATTGCCACGCAACTGGGCGACGCGGGGATCTCCATCGACCGGATGCGCCAGTATGGGCATAGCGAGCCGACCGCGCCGGTCGTCATCGTCACCCATCGCACCATGCGCGATTCCATCGACGTGGCGCTCGCAGGATTCCGCGATACCGGCGTCGTCGTGGGCGAGCCCGTGGCCATCCGGATCGAGGCGGTCTGAAAGACCCCTTCCGCCGCCATGTCCTGCCGGCAAGGCTGCCTCTCCCCCGAGGCAGCCTTGTTTCTGCGCCTGCACGGGGATAAACCAATGGCACCGAACAACGAACCGCAAGGGGACAGGCCGAATGGCGAATGATGTTGAGTTCCACGACCGCATGCTTTCTCTGGGCCTCGCCCGCGTGTCGGAGGCGGCGGCCATCGCGTCCGCCCATCTCGTCGGCAGGGGGGATGAGAAGGCCGCGGACCAGGCCGCCGTCAACGCCATGCGGAACCAGCTCAACATGCTCGACATCGCCGGGACGGTGGTGATCGGCGAGGGGGAGCGGGACGAGGCCCCGATGCTCTATATCGGCGAGAAAGTCGGCACCGGCAAAGGGCCGGCAGTTGACATCGCGCTCGACCCGCTCGAAGGCACGACGCTGACGGCGAAGGACATGCCCAACGCGCTCACCGTGATCTCCATGGCGCCCGCGGGCACGCTTCTGCACGCGCCGGACACCTATATGGAGAAGCTCGCCATAGGCCCGGGCTATGAGACGAACATCGTCACGCTCGCCATGTCGCCCACCGAACGGATCGAGCGGCTGGCGAAGGCGAAGGGCGGCAAGCCCTCCGACATCACCGCCTGCATCCTTGAGCGCGACCGCCATCAGGATCTCATCGCCGAGGTTCGTGCGACGGGCGCGGCGATCCGGCTCATCACGGACGGCGACGTTGCGGGGGTGATCCATTGCGCGACGCCCGGCAGCGGGATCGACATCTACATGGGCTCGGGCGGCGCGCCGGAAGGCGTTCTCGCCGCCTCTGCGCTCAAATGCCTGGGCGGTCAGTTCTACGGGCGGCTGCTGTTCCGCAATGACGACGAAATCGGACGGGCGCGGAAGGCCGGGATCGACGACCTCGACCGCGTCTATCAGCGCGACGACCTTGTCACGGCCGACGTGATCTTCGCCGCTACCGGCGTGACGGACGGCAACCTCGTCCACGGGATCAAGCGCGAAATCGGCTTCATCACCACCGAAACCATCCTCATGCGGTCCAAGACCGGCTCCGTCCGCCGGATGAGCTACCGCAACCCGGTGAAGTGACCGACGCGGCGGCCCTCCTCCGCCCCGCCTTCCTTGGCGTCGAGCGGTCCGCGACCGGGCGGCGCTGGGTCGGTCCCGGGATAGAGGAGGACCGCCTCGCCGAAGCGATGACGCAGGCCACGCGCCTGCCTCTACCCCTCTGCCGGGTGCTTGTCCGGCAAGGGGTGACGGCCCAGGATGCCGCGCTTTACTGCGCCCCCGCACTCCGCGACCTGCTCCCCGATCCGCTCAGCCTCCGCGATATGGAGCTGGCCGCGCGGCGCTTTCTCGCCGCGCTGAAACGACGGGAGCGGATCGCCGTCTTTGCCGATTATGATGTGGATGGCGGCTCCTCCGCCGCGCTGCTCATCACATGGCTGCGGCATTTCGGCCATCCCGCCACGCTCTACATTCCCGACCGGATCGAGGAAGGCTATGGCCCCAATCCGCCCGCGATGCGGAAATTGGCGGAGGGGCACGATCTCATCGTCTGCGTGGATTGCGGGACGCTGTCGCATGAGGCGATCTCTGCCGCCGCCGGGACGGATGTCGTGGTGCTCGATCACCATCTCGGCGGTGAGACGTTGCCCGACGCGCTGGCCGTCGTGAACCCGAACCGGCAGGATGAGAGTGGCGATCTGAGCCACCTCTGCGCGGCCTCCGTCGTGTTCCTGATGCTGGTGGAGGCCAATCGCCAGCTCCGGGGCGAGGGCGTCAGCGGGCCGGACCTGATAGCCCTGCTCGATCTCGTGGCACTTGCTACGGTTGCCGACGTGGCGCCGCTTGTCGGCGTGAACCGGGCCTTTGTTCGACAGGGGTTGAAAGTCATGGGGCGGCGGGAGCGGACGGGGCTCACCGCGCTCGCCGATGTCGCGCGGATGGACCAGGCCCCGACCCCCTATCACCTCGGCTTCCTGCTCGGCCCGCGCGTGAATGCGGGCGGGCGGATCGGCGCGGCCGATCTGGGGGCGCGGCTGCTTGCGACGGATGACCCGCATGAGGCAGAGGCGCTTGCCGCGCGGCTCGACGCGCTCAATACCGAGCGGCGGGACATCGAAGCCCGGGTGAGGGAAGCCGCCCTTGCCCAGGCCGAGGCGCGAGGACTTGACGGGCCGCTCGTCTGGGCCGCGGGCGAAGGCTGGCATCCCGGCGTGGTCGGTATCGTGGCAGCCCGCCTGAAGGAGGCGACCAACCGCCCCGCTGTCGTGATCGGGCTGAGTGCCGGAGAAGGCAAGGGATCGGGGCGGTCCATCGCGGGCGTCGATCTGGGCGCAGCGATTCATCGTGTCGCCTCGGAAAGGCTGCTGCTGCGCGGCGGTGGGCACAAAATGGCCGCTGGCCTGACGGTGGATCCCTCCCGCATGGAAGAGGCAATGGCGCGGCTGGGAGAGTTGCTGGCCCGTCAGGGTGCAGGAACGATGGGGCCGGCAGATCTGAAGCTGGATGGCCTTCTGACCTCCGGCGCGGCGACGATCCAGATGATCGGGGAGATGGAAACCGCAGGGCCCTTTGGCGCGGGCGCCCCGGCCCCGAGATTCGCTTTTCCCGACCAGAGGGTGTCATCGGTGAAAGTCTTCGGCAACGGCCACATGCGCGTGCGGTTTTCTGACGGAACGGGAACGGTGGAGGGTATCGCCTTCAGCGCCGCGGGAACTGCTCTGGGAGATGCGCTGAAGGAAGGCTCCCGCCTGCATGTTGCGGGGCGTGTCGAAGTGGATGAATGGCAAGGGCGGCAGCGGGTGCAACTTCGCCTCGAAGATGTGGCCCAGCCATGAAAAAGGCGCGGGACCAAGCCCGCGCCAGCTTCTCCAAAGAGGTGATCCTATCGCGCTCCGCGAAACATTCGCGCCAGCGCGATAAGAATGCATGCGCCAATCACGCCAGCAACGAGATAGCCCAGCCATCCGCCAAAACCGACACCCAGGAAACCGAGCAAGAAACTGGCAACTGCCGCACCGACGATACCAAGTATGACGTTCAGAAAAACGCCTGTATCGCTTTTCATAAGGGCAGATGCGGCCCAACCGGCGATGCCGCCTATGATGATCGCTGCGATCCAGCCGACCTGAGCAGAACCTTCCATCCATTCCTCCTAGCCTGAAGGGCGAGAATTCGGCGGTCTTTCACAAAGACCGATCTGGCCGCCACGCAGATCGGAAGAGCCTGATCGGAGGTTACCAGTGATCTTCGGCGGAGGAACGGCCTGCAAGATACCCAAGGCCAAGGCAGGTCAGCGCCACGACCGACAGAACCGTCGCGGCGCTGCCCGGGTTCTCGCGGGCCACGTCACCCATGACGCGCGCCTGGGTGCGGAATTGCTTCGCCGCTACCTGCGCATGATCCTGCGCCACATCGTAAAACTCGTGTCCACGCTCTGACAGATCGCCGCGCAGGCTTTGCAGCTGCTGCTGCAGGTCGGAAATCTGGCTCTCGATCGAGCGGCGGATATCATCGGTCTTGGTCATCGGCTTCTCCTGAGGGAGCATTTGTTCTGCGGGGCCAACGCAGAACACCGAAGACGGTTCCCGTCCCTTAGAGCGATTTCAGCGGCGGACGCGCGCCTCGATCACCTTCCAGATCGCCTCCGCCGTATTCGTGCCGTCGAATCGCTCAAGTTCCTGGATCCCTGTCGGCGAGGTCAGATTGATTTCCGTGAGCCAGTCGCCGATGACATCTATTCCCACGAAGATCTGCCCCTTCTCATGCAGGGTCGGCCCGATGGCCGCGCAAATCTCCCTGTCCCGCTCCGTCAGGGCGACTTTCTCCGGCCTGCCGCCGACATGCATGTTGGAACGTGTTTCCCCCGCCTGCGGCACCCGGTTGATCGCGCCGACCGGCTCTCCGTCCACAAGAATGATCCTCTTGTCACCCTTCGCCACGGCGGGGAGGAATTTTTGGACGATCAGCGGCTCCCGCGAGAATCCCGTGAACAGCTCATAGAGCGAGGAGAGGTTCCGGTCATTCTCGTCCAGCCGGAACACCCCCGCGCCGCCATTGCCGTAGAGCGGCTTCAGGATGACATCCCCATGGTCTGCCTTGAAGGCCCGGATCGTGTCCAGATCGCGGGCAATGGCGGTCGGCGGCGTCAGGTCGGGAAACTGGAGCACCAGCAGCTTTTCGGGCGCATTCCGCACCCAGAAGGGATCGTTGACCACCAGCGTTCCGGGATGGATGAGGTCCAGCAGATGGGTCGTGGTGATATAGGCCATGTCGAAGGGCGGATCCTGCCGGAGCCAGACCACGTCGAAGTCGGAAAGCCGTACATCCTCCAGATCGCCAAGCGTGAAGTGATCACCCTTCACGCGGCGAACCGTAAGGGGATACCCCTTCGCCCTGACCTCTCCCTCCCGGAAGTAGAGTTTGTCCGGGGTATAATAGAACAGCCGGTGACCGCGCTTCTGCGCCTCCTCCGCAATGCGGAAGGTGCTGTCCGCATCGATGTTGACCGGACCGATCGGGTCCATCTGGATGGCGACGTTCAGGGTCATGCCTGTCTCCCGAGAAGCTTCTGCCCCTGAATGACGCAAGCCCGGCTGCGATGCAATCGGCCCGCCTCAGGCCATCAGCGCGTTTTGCAGCGTTTCGACACGACCCGTGGCATCCACGAGCGCAACGTCGAAGCGGGAAGGAGAGGACAGGCCCGCTGGCAAATGCGAAAGGTATTCCTCCGCCGCGCGCAGCAGCCGCATGCTCTGCCGGGGTCCAAGACGTTCGGCTGCGCGCGCGATGGTCGCCGCCCTTTTCACCTCGACGAAAATCACGTCCTCCCCCTGCTGGAAGATAAGGTCGATCTCTCCCGCACGCCCGCGCCAGCGTTCTGCAAGGCAGCGTGCGCCCAGCTGACTATAATGCCGAAGGACAGAAGCCTCCGCCGCCAGCCCCGAGTGATATCGCGTTGCGCCGTCCATGCTAATCCTTGCTCTCTCCCTGCAGTGTGAGCGCCGTCTGATAGACATCGCGTCGCGGCAGATTGAATCTCGCGGCAACTTCCGCAGCGGCATCCTTCACCCGCAGACGCCCCAAAGCCTCCCGCAATGCTTCCTCCACCGCCGCCGGGTCTGCCTGCCCCTCGCCGGGCCGGTCGACCAGAACCACGACTTCCCCCTTTACATCCCGCCCGGCGAAAGCCGCCTCCAGCTCCTCCAACGTGCCCCGGCTCACCTCCTCGAACCTCTTGGTGAGTTCGCGACAGACGACCGCCTGCCGATCTCCTCCCCATGATGCGCTCAGTTCCCCTAACAATCGGTGAACGCGCTTGGGAGATTCATAGAAAATCACCGTCGCGGCGATGTCGGAGAGGCCTGCCAGCGCCCTCTGCCGCGGGCCGCCCTGCTGGGGAAGAAAACCTGCAAACAGGAACCGGTCGCTGGGCAGGCCGGAGACGGTCAGCGCCGCGAGCACTGCCGACGGGCCGGGTGCAGAGGTGACGGTGAATCCCTCCACAATCGCGGCACGGCCAAGCTGGAAGCCCGGATCGGCAACCAGCGGTGTCCCTGCTTCCGAAGCATACGCCACCGATTTCCCCTCCCCCAGCGCCCGAAGCAGGCGCGGCCGCGCAACCTCTCCGTTGTGGTCGTGATAGGCGACGAGCGGCCTGTCGCCCAGCGGGATGCCATGGATCTCCATCAGGTGCCGCAGGGTCCGGGTATCCTCCGCCGCCAGAACATCCGCCGTGGCCAGAATATCGAGCGCGCGCAAGGTGATATCCCGCGCGGCACCGATCGGCGTCGCAATGAAGTACAGGCCGGGGGCGAGCGGCCCCCTTTCGCCGATGGAATGCATCTTTGCCGCCTTCTGTTTACTTATGCGCCGGCCCCACCTAGCATTTCCGTGAGGTCGCCCTAGACTTCGCTTGAACGCCCGGTCCAACGGGCCGTCAGCCAGAGGGATAGCCGCATGACCGACGCCGTGACACGTCGCCCGTTTTTCACCCGCCCGATCGGTATCCGCAACCTCTTCCGCAGCGCAACCGGTCTTCTGGCGGCAGGAGCGCTTGCGGCCTGCGCGCCGACCGGCAATGTGAGTCGCGGCACCATCAACCCCTCTCAGCCGGTGCAGGTCGCCCTCCTTCTGCCGCAGAGCGCGAATGCGAGCGACCGGCTGGTTGCACAGAACCTCGAAAACGCGGCGCGTCTGGCCATCGCGGATCTTCAGGGGGTAAGTATCGATCTGCGGGTCTATGACACGGCGGGCAGCCCGACGCAGGCCTCCGCCATGGCGCTCCGGGCCGCGGATGAAGGCGCGAAGATCATTCTGGGGCCGATCCATGCGCAGGATGCCAACGCTGCGGGAAGCGCCGTTGCCTCTCGCGGGATAAACGTGCTCAGCTTCTCCAACAATTCCGATATCGCGGGCGGAAACGTCTTCGTTCTGGGCCAGACATTCGCCAATTCCGCCGATCGGCTGATGCGGTTCGCGGCCGGTCAGGGCCGTCGCGACATCGTCGTGGTGAGCGATCCTGACGCCTCCGGTCAGGTGGGGCGTCGGGCGATCGAAACGGCCGCCGCCGCCAATGGCATCCGCGTCGCCGGCGCCGAGAGCTATGAACTGTCGCAGCAGGGCGTGACGGCCGCCGCGCCGAATATCGCCACCACCGTGCGCAATACCGGCGCGAGCGGCGTGTTCTTTACCGCGGGGACGGCGGGCGCCCTGCCCATGCTGACGCAGCTTCTGCGCGACAACGGCATCGACCCCAATGTCACCGCTTTCTATGGCCTGACGCGTTGGGACGTTCCGGCAAGTGCGGTTACCACGCCATCGCTTCAGGGTGGCTATTTCGCTGTACCCGATCCCGCCATCACGGCGCAGTTCAATGCCCGTTATGCCGGGGCCTATGGCGCCGCACCTCATCCGCTGGCCGCACTGGCCTATGACGGGATCGCCGCCATCGGTGCCGCTGTTCGTTCGGGCCGGGCGGATCCGCTGGGCCGGGCCTCTCTGACCCAGCCTTCCGGCTTCGTCGGTGCGAATGGCGTCTTCCGATTCACCGCAGACGGCAGTAACCAAAGGGCATTGGCTGTTGCGCAACTCCGCGACAACAGGGTCGAAGTGGTGGAAAATGCCCCCAGAAGCTTCAGCGGTGCCGGTTCCTGACGCGGCGGCGACGCCGGAAAACGATACCACGGCTGCGGCGCTGATCCTGCCGGACGCCGCTCTGTTCGACGCCGAGGCGGTGCTGGAGCAGATCGATACCGAGATCGCCGGTCTGGAGGCGCCCGATGCGCGGGCCCTTCGCGCCGTCGCTGTCGCCCGGATCGGCGCGGAACGTCAGCGCGGCTTCAACGCGATCAGGGAAGCATTTCTGGCGAAACCGCTGGATTCCGACATTACTGTCGCTTCCATAAGCTGGCTGACCGATCAGGTCGTACGGACAGTGCTGGAGGTGGTGCGGCGCCACCTTCTGCCCGCCGAAAGTCTGGATTATCGGAAGGTCACGCTGCTTGCGGTGGGGGGCTACGGACGCGGGGAAATGGCCCCCTTCTCGGATGTGGACCTGCTGTTCCTGACACCCGATGCGGAGAATGGGCCGGTCAAGACCTTGATCGAATCCATGCTCTACATCCTGTGGGATCTGAAGCTGAAGGTCGGGCACGCCAGCCGCTCCATCGCCGAATGTCTGAGCCAGGCGCGGGAGGACATCACCGTCCGGACCGCCCTGCTGGAGGAGCGCTACATCACCGGCGACAAGGGGCAGGCCAAGACGCTCCACAGCCGGTTGCGCAAGGAGCTTTTCTCCCGCACAGCCGCAGAATTCGTGGAAGCCAAGCTCGCCGAACGGGCGGAGCGGCACAAGCGGCAGGGCCAGCGCTACATGCTGGAGCCCAATGTGAAGGAGGGCAAGGGCGGCCTGCGTGACCTCCAGACGCTCTACTGGATCGCGAAATACGTGACGGGCGTGGAGGAGGTGTCCGATCTCGTCGGGCTCGGCCTCATCACAGCGGATGAGTTCGCGGCGTTCGACCGGGCGGAGCGGTTTCTGTGGGCGGTGCGCTGCCACCTGCACTACCTAACGGGCCGCGCGACGGACCAGTTGACGTTCGACCTGCAACTGGAGGTGGCCCCCCGCATGGGCTATCAGGACGGCGCGGGGCGGCGGGCGGTCGAGTTCTTCATGCAGGACTACTTCCGCCACGCGACCAAGGTGGGCGAACTCACGCGTATCTTTCTGACGGCGCTCGAGGCACGGCATGTCAAGACGACGCCCGTCACCGTAGGGCTGTTCCGGCGTCCGAAACGGCTGCATGAGGGCTATGTCCTCCGCCACAACCGCATCGCCGTCGCCGATGAGAAGGCGTTCCTGTCGGACAAGCTGAACCTGCTGCGGATTTTCGAGGAGGGCCTGCGGACGGGCCACCTGATCCACCCCGACGCCATGCGGCTTGTCGCCGCGCATCTCGACCTGATCGACGAGGACATGCGTCAGGACAGGGAGGCGAACCGCATCTTCCTCGACCTTCTGCTGAAGCACGGCAACCCGGAGCGGAGCCTGCGCCGGATGAACGAACTCGGCGTCGTGGCGGCCTTCATGCCGGAGTTCGAGCCGATCGTGGCGATGATGCAGTTCAACGTCTATCACCATTACACGGTGGACGAGCACACCATCCAATGCATCTCGACCCTCGCGATGATAGAGCGGGGGGAGCTGGCGCGCGAACTGCCGCTCGCCACGCATATCATGGCCGAAGGCACCGTGAACCGCCGGGTGATTTATGTGGCGCTGCTGCTGCACGACATCGGCAAGGGCCGGCCGGAGGATCACTCCATCCTCGGCGCGCAGATCGCCCGGCGCGTGGCGCCGCGGCTGGGGCTGAACGCGGAGGAGTCGGAGCTGGTCGAATGGCTGGTCCGCAACCACCTCGTCATGTCGGACGCAGCGCAGAAACGCGACCTTTCCGATCCGCGCACGGTACGGGATTTTGCCCGGACAGTGCGGTCCCGGCGGCGGCTCGACCTGCTCTACCTGCTCACCTGCTGCGACATCATCGGCGTGGGTCCCGGCACCTGGAACAACTGGAAGGCCATGCTGCTCGACCGGCTCTACCGGGAGACGGCGACCGTGCTGGACATGGGGCTGGAGGCCGCGCACCGCCCCCACCGGGAGGCGGAGGCGAAACGGGCGCTCCGTGCCGCGCTCTCCGACTGGGACCGGAAGGACCTGCGGGCAGAGACGCAGAGGCACTACGGACCCTACTGGCAGGGACTGCCGCTCGACACGCAGGTGGTGTTCGCCCACCTGCTCCGCGGTATCCGGGATGACGAGATTCGCATCGACCTCACCCCGGATCAGGACCGGGACGCGACCCGTGTCTGCTTTGCCCTCGCCGATCATCCCGGCATCTTCGCCCGGCTGGCGGGGGCGCTGGCGCTTGTCGGGGCGAATGTGGTCGATGCCCGCACCTTCACCTCCAAGGACGGTTACGCCACTGCGGCCTTCTGGGTGCAGGATGCCGAAGGCGCGCCCTATGATCCCGGCAAGCTGCCGCGCCTGCGCAACATGATCGAGCGGACGCTGAAGGGTGAGGTCGTCGCCCGCGAGGCACTGAAGGATCGCGACAAGGTGAAGAAGCGGGAACGCGGATTTCATTTCCCGACCGCGATCACCATCGACAACGACGGATCGGAAATCTACACCATCGTGGAGGTGGATACGCGCGACCGTCCGGGCCTGCTCTACGATCTCGCGCGGACCTTCGCCTCCAACAACATCTACATCGCCTCGGCGCAGATCGCGACCTATGGCGCGCAGGTCGTGGACACCTTCTACGTGAAAGACATGTTCGGTCTGAAAATCCATTCTCGGCAGCGCGCCGAGGCGCTGGAAAAGAAACTCCGCCAGGCGGTGGACGAAGGGGCAGAGAGGGCGCGCAGCTAGAATGCGGCAGATACGCCTGCTGCACGGCTTCCTGACCGTCGGATTCTGGACCTTTGCCAGCCGGTTGCTCGGCTTCATCCGCGACGTGATCATCGCCGCCTATCTGGGTTCCGGCCCGGTGGCAGAGGCGTTTCTGGTCGCCTTCTCCCTGCCCAACATGTTCCGTCGGATCTTTGCCGAGGGCGCGTTCAACACCGCCTTCGTGCCGATCTTCGCCAAGAAGATCGAGGCGGGGGAGGATGCGAAGGGGTTCGCACAGGACGCTTTCTCCGGCCTTGCCTCCGTTCTGATCGTGCTCACGATGATCGCTCATGTGGCGATGCCGTGGCTGGTGCTGGCGATGGCATCCGGTTTCAAGGGCGATGAGCGGTTCGATATCGCCGTGACCTTCGGGCGCATCTGCTTCCCCTATATCCTGCTGATCTCGCTCACCGCGATGCTGTCGGGAGTGCTGAATGCGACGGGGCGCTTCGCCGTCGCGTCCATGGCGCCCGCGGTGCTGAACATCGTCTTCCTGATCGCTTTCGGCCTGTCCATCCACTACGGCTGGGAGATGGGCCTGACGCAGAGCTGGGCCACGCCGGTCGGGGGGGTGCTGCAACTCCTGCTGGTCTGGCATGCGGCGCGGAAGGAAGGGTATTCCATGCGTCTGTCATGGCCGCGGCTGTCGCCCGACATGCGGCGGCTGGTGCGTGTGGCGATGCCCGCCGTGTTCGCGGGCGGGATCGTGCAGATCAACCTCGTCGTCGGGCGGCAGGTCGCCTCCTATTACGACGGGGCTATCGCGTGGCTATCCAATGCCGACCGCATCTATCAGCTTCCGCTCGGCGTCGTCGCGGCGGCGGTCGGCGTGGTGTTGACGGCGGAGCTTTCGCGCAGGCTCCGCGCCGGTGATATCGGCGGCAGCCGTACCGCCTATAACCGCGCATGGGAATTTTCGCTGTTCCTGACCCTGCCCGCCGCCGTGGCACTCATCGTCATCGCCGGGCCGATCATCAGCGTGATCTTCGAGCGGGGGCAATATACGGCTGCGGACTCGGCAAATACCGCGCTGGCCCTGATCGTCTATGGTGCCGGACTGCCGGCCTTCACGCTTCAGAAGGTGCTCCAGCCGGTGTTCTACGCGCGGGAGGATACGCGCCGCCCCTTCCATTACGCCATCGTGGCCATGGTCGTGAACGCGCTGCTCGCCTTTGGCCTGTCCTACTGGCTGGGCTTCATCGCGGCGGCCATCGGCACGACGATCGCCTCATGGGCGATGGTGTTCCAGCTCTGGTGGGGATCCCGCAGCATGGGCGAGGCCGTCCGCTTCGACCCGCGGTTCCTGAAGAACCTTGTGCGTATCCTGATCGCCTCGGCGGTGATGGGCCTGTTCCTTTGGGGGGCGGCGCAGGTGCTGGATGGCATGCTCACGCAGAAGGGCACGCGGGTGCTCGCGCTGTTCATCCTTTGCGGCGCGGGAATGGCGGTCTACTTCGTCACCGCCATCGTGCTCGGAGTCATGAAGCTCGCCGACCTGCTCAGGATGGTTCGCCGTCAGCGCTGACGGATAAGGGCGAGCGCCCGGCGCCAGCCGCCGGGGCAAACCACGAAGGACAGTCCGAATCCCGTGGCAAAACCCGACAGGTCCGCCACCCATTCGTTGGAGCCGCCGAACAGCGCCCCAAAGAGGAGCTGGATACCCAGCAGCGTCCCGATCAACCCGAATGCCCGCAGGCGCCCCGACCCCTGCCCCGCTGCCCGCACCCAGAGCAGGAAGGTGAATGCTCCGATCAGCCCGTAAACCGCCGGATATCCGCCCACAAGCCAGGCCGGATCGTCAAGCAGCAGCCCGAAGACCAGCGCCCCCATGATGGCGGAGCCGAAGAACACAGCCAGCACCGCGACTGTGGAGAATACCTCCCCCACCATCTTGCCAAGCGCGAGGATGAAGACGAATACGAACATCATATGCGTGAACGACGCGTGGAAGAACGGATAGGTCACGAACCGGATCATCTGCTCGGCCGGATAGAAGTGGTTTGCCACCATCCAGTCGAAGATCTGGCCCGAGAACCCGAACCGCTGGATCGCTTCCACCCGCCAGGTAAAACCCAGCCCGCCGCCGACGATCCCCCGATCCGCGAGGCTGAGCAGCAGTTCTATGGCGGCGACGGGGCCTGCAAGCACCCAGACGACGAATGGCAGGGGATTGAGCGGGGAGCGGTCTGGATCGTGCATGTCCGGCATTCTGTTGACGCGATGATGGGCCAGCGATAAGCCGACCGGACCATATAATCCAGACGGAGAAAAATCATGACCGAGCCGGTCCAAACGCCTCGTGTCTTCCCGCAACGGGTGTTCTCGGGGATCCAACCCTCGGGCAACCTGCAACTGGGCAACTATCTCGGCGCGTTGAAACGCTTCGCCGCCGCTCAGGACAACGGGATCGAGACGATCTATTGCATCGTGGACATGCATGCGATCACCGTCTGGCAGGATCCGGCCGACCTCACCCGCGCGACGCGGGAACTGGCGGCGGGCTTCATCGCCTCCGGCGTGGACCCGGAGCGTTCCATCCTGTTCAACCAGAGCCAGGTTGTCGGTCATGCTCAGCTCGCCTGGATCTTCGATTGCGTCGCACGGCTCGGCTGGATGAACCGGATGACCCAGTTCAAGGACAAGGCAGGCAAGAATGCCGAAGCCGTGTCGCTCGGGCTGTTCGCCTATCCCGCGCTGATGGCCGCCGACATCCTGCTCTACCACGCCACGCATGTTCCCGTCGGCGAGGATCAGAAGCAGCATGTGGAACTGACCCGGGACATCGCGGCCAAGTTCAACCATGACTACGGCGTCGATTTCTTCCCGATGCCGGAACCGGTGATCGAGGGCGCCGCGACGCGGGTGATGAGCCTGCGTGACGGGTCGAAGAAGATGTCGAAATCCGACCCGTCCGACATGAGCCGCATCAACCTGACGGACGATGCCGACACCATCGCCAGCAAGATCCGCAAGGCCCGCACGGATGCCGAGCCGCTGCCGGAAACGCTGGAGGGGCTGAAGGACCGGCCGGAGGCGCGCAACCTCGTCAACATCTACGCGGCCCTCGCCGACACCAGCCCGGAGGCCGTGGTGGCGGAGTTCTCGGGTCAGGGCTTCGGCGCGTTCAAGCCGGCGCTCGCGGATCTGGCCGTCGCGCAACTCACCCCGATCTCGGGCGAAATGCGGCGTCTCACCTCCGACCCGGCGGAGATCGACCGGATCCTCGCCCGCGGGGCGGAACGCGCCAACGCCATCGCCGCGCCCGTCATCGACCAAACCTATGATATCGTCGGCATGATCCGGGGCGTGCGATGATCGTCAGGTCTCTGGACGACGTGATCTCCGGCCCGAACCATGCAACTGGTCCGGGCTGGGAAAGCCGGCGCATCCTGCTGAAACCGGACGGCATGGGCTTCTCCCTCCACGACACGCTGGTGAAGGAGGGGGAGGAGTTGCATCTGGAATACAAGCACCACCTGGAAGCCAACTATTGCATCGCCGGGGAGGGCGAGGTGACGGAGGTGGCAACCGGGCGGACCTGGCCTATACGGCCCGGCACGCTCTATGCCCTCGACCGGAATGACGCGCATGTGCTGCGGGCGACAAAGGGCGATCTGCGGCTGGTCTGCGTGTTCAACCCTCCCCTCTCCGGCAATGAGCGCCACCGCGAGGACGGAAGCTACGCGCCGGAGGAATAGCCCGCTTGGGTCGTGTCGCAACCCGGTTCCGGCGGGATGTGCAGGGGAATGCTGTCTCCTCCGTGATCAACCGCCTCCTCGGCGCGCGCTGATGGCCTGAAGCTGGCCTCAGGATGGAGATCTACATCGCTGCTGTAGGGATGCGCTTTCTAACCGCCTTCGCCTGGTGACAGGACGGTCACCGTCTCCGCGGTCCTCGATTGCGGGATGCGTGTGAGCATTTTGATCGCTCGGGAATCGAAGGGAATCTCCGCTCCCGGCATTTGGTCAGGGGCTGCCTCCCCTCCGCCACGGTCAAACGCGAGTCCTGGCACTGACTGTCGCATGCTGCGCGGCCATCCCAACGCCGCCGCCATAGGATGCATCCCTGATCTGGATGCCGTCTAGCCCGACATTGCTCCGCGTAGGCCCACGATGGAAGGCCCTTCCACTTCCATTCCCCGACAGGACCAGGATCGGTCGCACCGGTTGCAAACCCTTCGGTAGATATGAGGCCGCCTCTTCCCCTTCCTGCTGGCGACAGGACGCGCGCCGCGCTAGGAGGCTGGCGGCATCCTGCCTTACAGAAGGAGACATCCATGTCCGATATCACCCGTCTCGAAACCGGCGCCCGCATGAGCGAGGCGGTCGTCTACAACGGCCTGATCTTCCTTGCCGGGCAGATCGGCGCGCCGGGAACCAGCGTCCGTGAACAGACGGAGGCCGCTCTCGCCGAGGTTGACCGCCTTCTGGCCGCCGCGGGTTCGGACAAGACCCGCATCCTCTCCGCGCAGATCTGGCTCGCGGACATCGCCGATTTCGCCGAGATGAACGCAGTTTGGGATGCCTGGGTCGCGCCCGGCCATACGCCTGCTCGTGCGACGGGCGAGTCGAAACTGGCCGCGCCGGATTACAAGGTCGAGGTCATCGTGGTTGCCGCCGCGAAGTAACTGCCGCATGAACCGGCTCGGGTGCCGCAGAACGTGACGCCCGAGCCCACGCAGGAGCGGTCTCTACGGCAGGGTTCAGACCTCGGCGTTGGCTTCCGCACGGCTCTTGCCAGCCACGTCCATCGCGAGCGTCGCCGCCATGAACTGATCCAGATCCCCATCCAGAACGCCCTGCGTGTCCGAGGTTTCCACCCCTGTGCGCAGATCCTTCACCATCTGGTAGGGCTGCAGCACATAGGAACGGATCTGGTTGCCCCAACCGGCATCGCCCTTGTTTTCATGCGCAGCGTTGATGGCCGCGTTCCGCTTGTCGAGTTCGAGCTGATAGAGGCGCGCGCGAAGGGCGTTCATCGCCGCTTCCCGGTTCTGGTGCTGCGACTTCATGGAGGAAGTCACGACGATATTGGTGGGCAGGTGGGTGATGCGCACGGCGGAATCGGTGGTGTTGACGTGCTGGCCGCCCGCGCCGGAGGAACGATAGGTATCGATGCGGATATCACGGTCGGGGATGTCGATCTCGATATTCTCGTCCACGACCGGATAGACCCAGACGGAACTGAACGAGGTATGCCGCCGGGCGGCGGAGTCATAGGGCGAAATCCGCACGAGGCGATGCACGCCGGACTCGGACTTCAGCCAGCCATAGGCATTGTGGCCGGAAATCCTGTAGGCGACGGAGCGGATGCCCGCCTCCTCCCCCGGCGTCTCGGCGATCATTTCGACGGTATAACCCTTCTTCTCCGCCCAGCGGACATACATCCGCGCGAGCATGGAGGCCCAGTCGCAGCTTTCCGTTCCGCCCGCCCCCGCGTTGATCTCAAGGAAGGTGTCGTTGCCGTCGGCTTCTCCGTCCAGCAGCGCCTCCAGCTCCTTCTCCGCCGCAGTCTCCTTCAGGGAGCGGAGCGCGGCTTCGGCTTCGCGCACGACCTCATCGTCGCCCTCGGCCTCACCGAGTTCGATCAGTTCGACATTGTCGTTCAGATCGCGGTCGATGCTGTCGTAATTGGACACCGCGTCCAGCAGCGACTGCCGCTCCCGCATCAGCTTCTGCGCGCGCGCGGGATCGCCCCACAGCTCGGGATCCTCGATGATGGCGTTGAATTCTTCAAGCCGGTGCTTCGCGGTTTCGCCGTCCATGCGCTGCCACAGCAGCTTCAGGCTCTTGCGGATGCTCTCGACAAGGTTCTGGGCCTCAGCGCGCATGGGTCTGCCTCCTTCGGATCAGGCCGGGGTGATACCCTCTTGCTCGGCTCAGGGCAAGCGGGCGCCAGCAGCGGTCAGTAAAGCCCGCCCGAGGACATGGTGCCGAAATCCGCCTTTTTCGGAATGACGCGAATCTCTCCCGTCGAGGTGCGGACCTGTGTGCCCTCATCCGTCTCGCCACGCCCGAAGAGCGGCAGGTTCTGACCCATGGCAAAGCCGCCGTCCACATAGACGCCGATCCCCATGCTCTCCGTCCCGTCGCGGAAGTATTCGGCGATCACGTTGTCGCCCGTCGCATCGGCAGGAAGCGGAGCACCGGAAAAGCGGTCGATCTTGACGAAATGCCCGCCCGGCGGCACCGCGAAATCAGAGCCGCCGAAACGTTTGACCGCCTCCTCCATGAACGCCTGGAACACCGGCACGCACAGCGTTCCGCCATAGGCGGAGGAGCCAAGCGTCCGTGGCTGGTCGTAGCCCATGTAACAGCCCGCCACGATGTTGGAGGTATAGCCGATGAACCACACGTCCTTTGCGTCGTTCGTCGTCCCCGTCTTGCCCGCCACGGGAACCCGCAGCCGCACGCCGGAGCCGGAGCCGCGCTGGATGACCCCCTGCAGCATCGACGTGACCTGATAGGCCGTCACCGGGTCCATCACCTGCTCATTGTGCGAGACGACGTTCGGGGCGACGCCGGGCGCAAGATAGGGGCTGTCGCAATCCGCACAATCGCGCTGGTCATGGCGGTAGATCGTCTTGCCGAACCGATCCTGCACACGGTCCACCAGCGTCGGTTCTACCCGCTCGCCCCCGTTGGCAAGCATCGCATAGGCGGAGATCATCTTGAAAAGCGTGGTCTCCTGCGCGCCGAGCGCGTTGGCCAGCAGGGGTTGCAGCGGGGCGTAGATGCCGAAGCGGTCGGCATATTCCGCAACCCGCGCCATGCCGATCTCCTGCGCGAGCCGGACTGTCATCAGGTTGCGCGACTGTTCGATCCCCGTCCGCATGGGCGTCGGGCCATAGTATTTGTTGGACGAGTTCTTGGGCCGCCAGATGCCCTGCGGCGTGTTCACCTCGATGGGAGCGTCCACGATGATCGTGGCCGGGGTGTAGCCCTCGTCCAGCGCGGCGGCATAGACGAACGGCTTGAAGGAGGAGCCCGGCTGGCGCATCGCCTGCGTGGCGCGGTTGAAAACCGAATCCTGATAGGAGAAGCCGCCCTGCATGGCCAGCACGCGGCCCGTGCTCACATCCATCGCCATGAAGGCGCCCTGCACCTCCGGCACCTGCCGGAGCGACCAGTCTCCGTTGCTTCCCTTGCGGACCAGAACCACGTCGCCCACATCGACGAGATCGGCGGGCACCTTGGCCTTCTGAGCCAGCCTGCCGTTCGAGATGAGCTTCCGCGCCCATGTGACATCGCTGGCCGGAACCGTCCCGGTGCTCTCCTCACCCTGAATGCCGATGGTCGCGGCGGATTTGTCGAGCGAGAGCACCACCGCCGGATACCAGCCGTCGATGTCGCGCGGCACGTCGGTGGAGGCCAGCGCGGCGCGCCAGCTCTTCTCATCTCTCAGCGCCTCGGCGGGAAGGGTCTTGCCCGTGCCCCGCCAGACACCGCGGCTGCGGTCGAACTTCTCCAGCCCCTCGCGCAGCGACTCGGCGGCAAGATGCTGAAGCGGCGGGTCGATCGTCGCCCGGATGGCGAGACCGCCGCCGAAGAACTCCTGCGTCCCGAAGGTGGAGGACAGCTGGCGGCGGATTTCGTCGGTGAAGTAGTCGCGGGGCGGCAGGCTCTCCCGGAACGCGGGATAGTCGCCGTTCTGCACGGACCTGAGCGGCTCCGCGAGAGCGGCGTCGCGGGTGGCCGCGTCGATATAGCCGTTCTGGAACATCTCCCGGATAACGTAATTCCGCCGCTGGGTCAGCCGTTCCTTCGCCCGGACAGGATGGTAGGAGGACGGAGCCTGCGGCAGCGACGCGAGAAAAGCCGCCTCGTCCACCGAAAGCTGGCCCAGCGTCTTGTTGAAATAGGTCTGGGCGGCGGCGGCAACCCCATAGGCATTCTGGCCCAGGAAAATCTCGTTCAGGTAGAGTTCGAGGATCTTGTCCTTCGACAGCGTTTCCTCCAGCCGGGTGGCGAGGATCAGTTCCTTGATCTTCCGCTCCCCCGTCCGGTCGCCCGAGAGCAGGAAGTTCTTCATCACCTGCTGCGTGATGGTGGACGCCCCCCGCACGTTCTGGCCACGCGAGGCGATGGCCTGCCAGGCGGCGGCGACGATGCCCCGGGTGTCGAACCCGTGGTGATGGTAGAAGTTCTTGTCCTCGGCGGAGATGAACGCCTGCTTGACGATATCCGGGATCTCGTCGATCGGGGCGAAGATGCGGCGCTCCTCGGCGAATTCGTCGATCATGCGGCCTTCGCCGGAATAGACACGGCTGATGGTCGGCGGCGTATACTGGGCAAGCTGCTCGTGGTTCGGCAGATCGCGGGAATAGCTCCAGAACACCCCCCCGATAAGGAGCGCACCAAAGACCAGCGCCAGCGTAATAAGACTGAACACCGTCCCGAAGAATGAGAATATCGCCCTGAGCACTCGGTTCGTCCCTCGCTGCCTGAACGGGCTCTTATATGTCGCCGGGGCCCTGGGGTCAAAATAGCACAGGCCCCCAACCATGGCGACCGGGCGTCACTTTGCCGCGAGGGGGTCCGTGTCACCTGCGGCGAAGAACCGCCGCAACCGCATCATCCTGCTGCCAGACCGCGAGCCCCGTGGCTATGGCCTCCGCCATCCGCGCCCGCCAATCCGCGTTGGCAATGCGCGCGAAATCGGCGGGATTGGAGAGATAGCCCAATTCGATGAGCACCGAGGGCATGCTTGGCGATTTCAGCACGGAGAAGCCCGCCGCGCGCCGGGGCGTCTTGTAAAGCGGCCCCGCCCCCGACCCGATAGCGGCAACCAGCGCGTCGGCCAGATGCTCCGCCCGTGGCCCGGTATCGGTCCGCGCCAGATCGACCAGCACCCGCGCGATACGGTCGTCGTGGCCATTCAGGTTCACCCCTGCGAGAATGTCCGTCCGGTCGTGCCGCTCCGCAAGCGCGGCCGAGGCCCGGTCTGAGGCCGCGCTTGAAAGGGTATATACGGTCGCACCGCTCGCCTGCCCCTCTGCCAGCGCATCGGCGTGAAGAGACAGGAACACATCCGCTCCTGCCGCATGGGCGCGGCTGATGCGTGTCTCCAGCGGCACGAAGACATCTTCCTCTCGCGTGAGGCCGACGGTGAAACCCGCGGCCTCCAGCACCTCGCGAAGTTCCATCGCAAAGGCAAGCATAAGACGCGCCTCGTTCGTGCCGCCATGCTCCGCGCCGGGGTCAATGCCGCCGTGGCCCGGGTCCAGCATCACGTAGGCAGCGGCGGGGGCGCGGGGCAGCGGGGCGGTTTGCGTGGGCCCGACCGCATCCGGTCGCGCGGCGGCGGCAAAGACGTCCGCCCCCGCCGGTGAAAGGCGCAGCCGAAGCACCGGATCGGCAGGTGAAAGGACTGCCCCCGTCACCACCCGCGGACGATCGAGCGTGAGCACCAGCCGCGCCCATCCGTTCCCCGCCTTTTCCACCCGTGCATCCCGCAGCCCGCCCGCGATCAGCCCTTGCGGATCGAAGGCGGAGAGATCGGCATCGTTCAACTCCACGACCAGTCGGGGGGGATCGGCGCGCAGCGTGAGCCGATAAGGCACCGCCCTGTCCAGCGCCAGCGCCAGCCGCAGCTCCCACCACCCGGCCTGCGCATGGGACCGGCTCGCGTCGATACGGGCAGGCGCCGCTGCAACCGGGAGGGACGGCAGGCAAAACAGGAACAACAGCGCGGCCAGCGCGCGGACGAGGGGGTGATGCATATGGCTCTCCGGGCGTCTCGCGCGCCCTCGACCCCGAGGCTAACCTATCGCGCAAGCGTCGGAAATCCCTCTCTTTCCGCCATGAAAACCGTAAGGCGGCGCAGGCCCTCCCGAATATCCTCCGTGGCGCGGGCATAGGAAAACCGCAGCGTCTGCGCGCCGCGCACCGGATCGAAGTCCAGACCCGGCGTCACGGCGACGCCTGCCTTTTCCAGAATTTCGGCGGCAAAGGCCAGGCTGTCCGATGTCATCTCCGACACATCGGCATAGATGTAGAAGGCGCCGTCCGGCGGGGCGATCCGGGTGAACCCGGCCCTCGGCAATCCCTCCAGCAGCAGTCTCCGGTTCTCGGCATAGACGGCGAGATTTCCGTCCAGTTCCGTCCGGCACCCGAGAGCGCCCAGAGCCGCCACCTGACTGGCGTGAGACGGGCAGATGAACATGTTCTGGGCCAGCCGCTCCACCAGCCGCACATGGTCCGGCGGAACCACCATCCAGCCAATCCGCCAACCGGTCATGGAGAAATATTTGGAGAAGGAGTTGATGACATAGACATCATCCGAAATCTCCAGCGCGCTGACCGCCGGCGCTTCGTACTGGATCCCGTGATAGATCTCGTCGGAAATGAAGGCGGTGCCGGAGCGGGCGCAGATGTCTATCAGCTGCGCCAGCGAGTCGCGGTCCAGCATGGTGCCCGAAGGGTTGCCGGGCGAGGCCACGATCATCCCCGCCAGATCGCCTGCACGGCGGATATCCTCCGGCACCGGCTGATAGCGGTTTTCCAGCGCGGTCTGAACGCCCACAGGCTCCAGTGACAGCGCGCGGAGGATCTGACGGTATGAGGGGTAGCCGGGCTCCGTCACGCCGACGCGCTCCCCCGCATCGAAGAGCGCGGAGAAGGCCAGCAGGAACGCGCCCGAGGAGCCCGCCGTCACCACGACCCGCTCAGGGTCAAGCTCGATGCCGTACCAGTCATGATAAAGCCGCGCGATGCCCGCGCGGAGAGCCGGCAACCCCAGCGCCACCGTATATCCCAATGCGTCGCTCTCCAGCGCCCCACGCAGCGCATCCCTTGCGCCACGCGGGGCGGGCGTTCCCGGCTGGCCCACTTCCATGTGGATGATGTGGCGGCCCGCCGCTTCGGCCCGCCGCGCGGCTTCCATCACATCCATCACGATGAAGGGATCCACCTGTCCCCGCCTTGAACTCCGCATCGCTCCCTCCTTATGATGGCCGCATACCGACGGCGTCGTTGTCCGCCGCGGCATTGGGTGGGTCAAGGCCCGTTCCGCCGTGAAGAGAGCCGCCCGAGACCCTATTTCCGCTGTTCAAGGAACCCCAGATGCCCCTGCCCCTTCGCCGCCTCGCGCTCGGTGCGCTGCTCGCCCTCGGAACCGCGATGCCGGCCGCCGCGTTCGACATCAAGTCAATGACGGCAGAGGAGAAGGCCGCCTTCGGCGCCGCCGTCCGTGACTATCTGATGGAGCACCCGGATGTGCTGATCGACATGTCGCAGGCGCTCGAATCCCAGCAATACGCCCAGCAGGCACAGGCGGATATCAAGATGCTGAAGGACAACCACGACGCAATCTACGACGACGGCTACTCCTGGGTCGGCGGCAATCCAGCGGGCGATGTCACTGTGGTCGAATTCATGGACTACCGGTGCGGCTACTGCCGGAAAGCCAATCCAGAGGTGGAGGAACTGATCCGCGCCGATGGAAACATCCGTTTCATCCTGAAGGAATTTCCCATTCTGGGCGAGGCGTCCCTCACCTCTTCCAAATTCGCGATCGCGGTCAAGAACCTCGGGGGGGATGCCGCCTACAAGACGGCGCATGACACCCTCATGGAGCTCAGGGGCGAGCCGACGGAAGCGACGCTGGCCGATCTTGCCAAGAAGCTTGGCCTCGATGCCGCCAAGGTAAAGGCCGAAATGGAGTCGCCGGAAGTGACGGCCGTCATCCAGAAGAACCACGATCTGGCGGAAGCCCTGCAAATTCAGGGCACCCCGATGTTCGTGATCGGCGACACGCTCGTCCGCGGCTATGTTCCGATTGATGGAATGCGGAAGATCGTGGCTGACGCCCGCGGCTAAGCTCTCGCGATGGCCGTGGTTCGGGCAAGAGCGCCGAGCCGCGGCAGGCGGCTATTCCGCGGCAGTGGCCGTGACAGCTTCCTCATCCTCACGCGCTCTGATCTCTTCTGCGCGCTGCTCCACAAGTCCGACGATATGGTCCACCATTTCATCGTTCGACATGCGGTGGGATTGCTTGCCCGCCATATAGACCATGCCGTTTCCGGCCCCACCCCCGGTAAAACCGATGTCGGTCATCAGCGCCTCACCCGGACCATTGACGACACAGCCGATGATGGAGAGCGACATGGAGGTGGTCACGTGGGCCAGCCGCTCCTCCAGCTTCGCTACGGTTTCGATCACGTTGAATCCCTGACGCGCACATGAAGGGCACGAGATGATCGTGACGCCCCGGTGGCGCAGCCCCAGCGATTTCAGGATGTCGTAACCGACCTTCACCTCCTCGACCGGATCGGCGGAGAGCGACACCCGGATCGTATCGCCGATCCCCATCCAGAGCAGGTTTCCCAACCCGATCGCGGATTTGATCGTACCGGACATCAGCCCGCCCGCTTCGGTAATGCCGAGGTGGATCGGGCAATCCGTCACCTCACCGATTGCCTGATAGGCGGCGGCGGCAAGGAACACGTCCGACGCCTTCACCGAGATCTTGAATTCGTGGAAGTCGTTGTCCTGAAGAAGCTTGATGTGATCCATGCCGGATTCGACCATCGCATCCGGGCACGGCTCGCCGTATTTCTCCAGCAGATGCCGCTCGAGCGAGCCGGCGTTCACACCGATGCGAATGGAGCACCCATGATCGCGGGCCGCCCGCACCACCTCCCGCACCCGCTCGGCCGAACCGATATTGCCGGGATTGATGCGCAGACAGGCGGCCCCCGCCTCCGCCGCTTCGATGGCACGCTTGTAGTGGAAATGGATGTCCGCAACGATCGGCACCGGGCTTTCACGCACAATGTCCCGCAGCGCCGCGGTCGACTCGGCATCCGGGGTGGAGACGCGCACGATGTCCGCACCCACGGCGGCAGCACGGTTGATCTGGTCGAGCGTTCCGGCGACATCGGTCGTCAGCGTATTCGTCATTGTCTGCACCGAGATCGGTGCATCCCCTCCGACGAGGACGGAGCCCACGCGGATCTGGCGTGATTTGCGGCGGTAGATGTTGCGCCAGGGGCGCACATGGTTGAGCGACATTCTGCTCTCCTCTCGCACCCCTAGATAGCTGCACCAGGATGGGTCGGCAACTACTCGGTCGCCTCCGCCATGGCGACGACCTTCGCAAGCGCGGGATCCTTTGCAAGATCGGCCACCTGGAAGCTGGTTTTCAACGCATCGGGAGAGAGCTTCACATTCTTGACAACCTGCGCGCCGGGGGCGGCAGGTCCATAAGTCTCACCGTTCACCGCGAAATAGACGGCCCCGGAATTGCCGGCACGGAGCGTCGCCGGTTCTTCGCTTTGGGGAAGCGGGAAGCGTTCGCCTGCGTCCAGTATCTTCTCAAGGATGATCGTGCCATTCGACGCCTGCACGCGAACCCAAGCCGGACGTACGGCAATGATCGCCACCTCCGGCGCTGCTGCGGCAACGACCTGCGGCAAGGCGACTTCGGGCATTTGCATCGGGATGGGCAAGGGGAGCGCGGCTTCCGCAAGTTCCACGGGAGCGCTGTGCGCAAGAATGCCGGTGGTCGCGGGATCGATGGCGGCAATCGGCCCGTCCCGGCTTTCGATAACCGGAACGTCCAGCGCCTGCGGACGGTAGAGCCGGTCGAAGGCTTCGGGCGATGGCCGCACCGGATCAAGCACGGCGGAATCGGCCGTCACCAGCGGCTCAACGCCCGCCAGCGGGTCAAGCTCCGCCGTCACACCGGGCGACTGGTCCACCGGAGAAAGCTGCACGCGCTGGATCTGTTGGAGCACGGACCAGCCACCATACCCCAACCCGGCGATGAGCCCGACCAGCACCAGAACGGAGCCGATCGCCCGCGGTTCGACATGGCTGAAAACGCTCTGCTTGCGCGGCAGGAATTTGGGGTTCGGATCGGCCAGCGGATCGCGATATTCCTTGCGAGCCTTCCGCAGGGGAAGCGGGGCCGGGCCGCGGAGGCTCGACGCTTCCGCAGACATGCCATGCGCCACGGTGAAGTTCGCCTCGGTGCAGAATCGCTGAAAGGTCTGATCCGGGTCCATTCCCAGATAGCGCGCATAGGAACGGACGTATCCGGCGATGAAGCTCGGCGCCTCGAACGCGGATGCGTCTGTATTCTCTATTGCCGCGATATATGTCGCCTTGATCCGCAATTCACGTTGGACATCCAACAGCGATTTGCCCAGCGTCGCGCGCTCTCCGCGCATGATGTCGCCGAGCTTCAGATCGAAGTCGTCAAAACCCTTGGGTCTGCCCACGTCCCCCACCGGGAGTGAAGACCTCCGCCCGATCATGCGCTCTGCCCCATGCCCTAAAACCTGCTGCCCCAGGTCGATTCGCCTCGCACAGGATGACTTCGACCTTTTGATTATCTCTTAACACAGGACAAGGGGTTTTGCATTAAGGGAACATCTTCAGGCAGAAAGTTCGGCGCGATTCAGCGCGCAATGGGACCAGAGCGCATCCATCGCACGAACAAGCTGATCCATATCCGCCGCGGAATGGACCGGGGATGGCGTGAAGCGCAGCCGCTCCGTCCCGCGTGGAACGGTGGGGAAGTTGATTGGCTGAACGTAAATGCCGAAATCCTCCAGCAGATGATCCGACAGCATCTTGCAGTGCCGCGGATCGCCGACCAGCACCGGCACGATGTGGGAGCCGTTGTCCATCACCGGCATGCCCAGCCCGCGCAGGCGCAGCTTCAGCGCCGCCGCTTTCGCCTGATGGAGATCGCGCCGTGCCTGATCGCCCTTCAGGTGCCGCACGGAAGCCGCGGCCCCCGCCGCGACGACGGGGGGCAGCGAAGTGGTGAAGATGAACCCCGGCGCATAGGACCGCACCGCGTCGGCCATCTTCGCAGAGGTCGCGATATACCCGCCAAAGACGCCGAAAGCCTTGCCGAGAGTGCCGTTGATGATGTCGATCCGATGCGCGAGCCCGTCACGCTCCGTCACGCCGCCGCCGCGCCGGCCATACATGCCGACGGCATGGACCTCATCGATATAGGTCAGCGCGCCGAATTCCTCCGCCAGATCACAGATCCCGCCGATAGGACCGAAGTCGCCATCCATCGAATAGACGGATTCAAAGGCGATCAGGACGGGCCGCCCCTTCTCGACCTTCTCCAGCAACGCACGCAGATGGGCCAGATCATTATGACGGAACACGTGACGCTCGCACCGGGCATTGCGGATGCCCTGGATCATGGAGGCATGGTTCAGCTCGTCCGACAGGATGACCAGGCCCGGAAACAGCGTGGAAAGCGTGGAAAGCGTCGTGTCGTTGGCCACATAGGCGGAGGAGAATACCAGCGCCGCTTCCTTGCCGTGCAGATCGGCAAGCTCGGCTTCCAGCATCCGGTGATAGACCGTGGATCCCGAGATGTTGCGTGTGCCGCCCGAACCCGCCCCGGTCTCCTCAAGCGCCGCATGCATCGCATCCAGCACGGCGGGATGTTCCCCCATGCCGAGGTAGTCGTTGCCGCACCAGACGGTGATATCCTTCTTCGACCCGTCAGGCCGCGTCCAGACCGCTTTCGGGAACTGACCCTTCCGACGCTCGATGTCGATGAAGGTCCGGTAGCGGCCTTCGGTGTGCAGATGGCCGAGGGCTTCGTCGAGGGCCAGTTCGTAATTCATCCGTCGCTCCCTGGCGGCTTGCTTGGGCAGGGCGGCCGGGGCCGCCCGTCTCTTTCTCAGAACGATCCGGGTGCGCCGGACCGTCTTCCACCAAAATCCCCGACTCGCCTCCTGTCAACCGCCGGTGGCTTGCCGGCGGCCAGACTTTGGTCGGAGAGGCTCAATCTGCCAGAAGCACGCGGCAGTCTCCCGCACCGCCTTTTGCGGCACAGTCCTGAACGGCCTTTTCGCGCGCTCCGGCTCCGGTTGCAATGGCCCAGTGCCCGGTCTCAAGCGACCCAGCCAGCGCCTTCGGCGCCTTGGCGGGCAGATAATCCTGTTCGAATCCCGCCGTCGCATCGGTGGAAAGCTGTACCGGCCGACCCTTCGTCCAGCCCACTGGAAGGATGTCCCCCACAAGGACGCAGGGCTTCGAACCCTTCTTGCGCCGCGCGTTGCAGGCGGCCAGCGCGGCCTCCCGCGCAGGCTCGACCGCGTGATAATTCGCAGCGGCGAAGGTCGCTTCCGACATCAACCCTTCGTCCGGCGACAAGGCCACGGCACCATAATATTTCTGCGTGGCAGCAACTTGCTCCAACACCTTGATGTCGCTGGAGGAAAGGAAAGGTTGCGCGCCGATGGACGCCTGAGCTCCCTTTGGGGAGAACAGCGCCCCCTTCGCGACCGCACCATCCACCGGCCCTGCCGCAGCAGCACCGGCAACGAGCGTCAGGGCCGCCGCCATGATCCAGATCCGCATCCGCCTTCTCCATCCTTGGGGAAACTCTGCCGGGGTCGTCTCTGGACAGGGCTGATATGCCTGATAGGCTCCGTCCGCAATCGGAAGGAGATACTCCCATGTCACTCGATCAGGACAGGCTGGACGAGGTGCTCGCCCGCGTGGACGCGCAGTTGCCGGATTCGCTCGACCGCCTCATGGAACTGCTGCGCATCCCGTCGATCTCCACCGACCCGGCCTTCGCGGGCGATTGCAACCGCGCGGCGGACTGGCTGGTGGATGAGCTGACAGCGATCGGCTTCGAGGCGTCCAAGCGGTCCACGCCCAAGCATCCCATGGTCGTGGCGCATTCGGGGAGCACCGGTCCGCACCTGCTGTTCTACGGTCATTACGATGTGCAACCCGTTGATCCGCTGAATCTGTGGGACCGGGACCCCTTCGATCCCCAGCTTGAGGACACGCCTGCAGGCAAGGTCATCCGCGGACGCGGTTCGGCGGATGACAAGGGGCAGCTCATGACCTTTGTCGAGGCCTGCCGCGCCTGGAAGGCGGTGACGGGAACGCTGCCGGGTCGCCTGACGATCTTCTTCGAGGGGGAGGAGGAATCCGGCTCCCCCTCTCTCGTTCCGTTCATGAAGGAGAACGCGGAGGAGCTGAAGGCGGACATCGCGCTCATCTGCGACACGGGCATGTTCGGCGACACGCCCGCCATCGTGACCCAGCTTCGCGGGCTGGTCGGGCAGGAGGTGATCCTGACCGGCGCGGACAAGGATCTCCACTCCGGTTCCTTCGGCGGTATCGCGATCAACCCGATCCGGGTTCTGGCGGGTATCATCGCCGGACTGCATGACGAAAACGGCCGCATCACCCTGCCCGGCTTTTATGACGGCGTGCCGGAACTGTCGGACGAGATGCGGGCCCAGTGGCAGCGGCTCGCCTTCGACAGTGCGGACTTTCTGGGACAGGTCGGCCTGTCGGTGCCCGCGGGCGAGACGGACCGAACCCCGCTGGAGATGATCTGGTCCCGCCCCACCTGCGAGGTCAACGGCATCTCCGGCGGTTACGAAGGCGCCGGTTTCAAGACGGTCCTGCCGTCAAAGGCCTCCGCCAAGATCAGCTTCCGTCTGGTCGGCACGCAGGATCCGAAGAAGATCGCAGCGGCGTTTCAGGATTACGTCCGCTCCCGCCTTCCAGCGGATGTGAAGGTGGAGTTCAAGGATCACTCCGCCTCTGCCGCGAGCCAGGTGCAGATCTCCAACCCCGCGTTCGAGAAGGCGCGCCGTGCCCTGTCGGACGAATGGGAAATCCCTGCCGCCTATATCGGCGCGGGCGGGTCCATTCCGATTGCGGGATATTTCCAGCACATCCTGCACACCGATCCAATGCTCATCGGCTTTGGCAAGGATGACGACCAGATCCATTCGCCGAATGAGAAATATGACCTTGAGAGCTATCACAAGGGCATCAGAAGCTGGGTGAGAATACTTTCAGCCCTTACCTGACAGGAACTTACGTGGCGAAGGTGAAGTCGCACCTCACCTTCGCCAATCCGATGCTACGATTTTTCCGCGCGTTTGGCTTCGGTCCAGAGGGCTTCCATCTCCTCCAGCGTCGCGTCCTCCGGGCGGCGGCCGTCGCGCGCGAGGCCCGCCTCTATCGCGGCGAAGCGCCGGGTAAACTTGGCGTTCGCCGCCCGCAGCGCCGCCTCCGGGTCCACCTTCAGGTGACGGGCGAGATTGGCCATGACGAAGAGCAGGTCGCCGAACTCCTCCTCCACCTCACGCTGGCCGAGTTCGGCCCGCGCCTCCACCAGTTCGCGCGATTCCTCCGCCAGCTTCGCCAGAACATCCTCCGCCGATGTCCAGTCGAAGCCGACGCGGGCCGCGCGCTTTTGCAGCTTCACCGCGCGGAGCAGCGCAGGCAGGCCGAGTGCCACACCGTCCAGCACCCCCGTCTCCGCACGGGCGCTGCGTTCGGCGGCCTTCACGCGCTCCCATTCAACAGTCTGGGCATCCGCCGTCCTTTCCGGGTCGGGCGTGTCGAAGACATGCGGATGGCGGGCGACCATCTTGTCCGCGATGGATGTCACCACGTCGCCGAAATCGAAAAGACCCCGCTCCCCGGCCATCTGCGCATGAAACACGGATTGAAAGAGCAGATCCCCGAGTTCGCCCTTCAACTCCCCCCACGCCTGCCGTTCGATCGCATCGGCGACCTCGTAGGCTTCCTCTATGGTATAAGGGGCGATGGTGGCGAAATCCTGCTCCAGATCCCAGGCACAGCCCGTCTCCGGGTCGCGCAGCCGCCGCATGATTTCCAGCAGTCGCGGCATGCCCCCTTTCGGGTCTGCCACCAGCCGGTTGCTCGCTTCACGGTCCATCCTGACCCTCCGGTAACGCTGATGCACCGGGCATAGCCAGAACGGCAGGGCCTCTCAACCCAGCACGCGATCGGCAACGGCAGCGGCCTCCGCCGCCCGATGCTGAAGCTCCCCTGCCAGCGCCTCCAGCGATTCGGCGCCGGTTTCGCGCAGCAGGAACTCCATCCCGCCGGCTCCGACGGTCGTGGGATCAAGCGGCCCGTCCGTCAGCAGCCGCGCCGCCGCGACCAGCCGCCAGCACAGCCGGTAGGAGGCGAGCACCGCCTCCGCCTCCTCTCGCGACAGAACGCCGGTGCGCCGTCCGGCAAGGACCTGCGTTTCCACCCGCCGCGCCGGATCACCGGCAAGCAGGGCGCAGGTCTGGGCCAGAAGCTCCATGTCCTGCAACCGCCCCCGGCCGAGCTTCCCGTCCCACATGCTGCCGGGCTTGGCTTCCTGCAACCGGATACGCATGGCCTGCACATCGGCCCGCACGGTCTCGCCGCCCGACTTCTCCACCAGCAGCTCCCGGCGGAAGTTCTCGACATCCAGCGCCAGTTCCTCCGCGCCCGCCAGAACGCGGGCGCGGGTCTGGGCGAGGTGTTCCCATGTCCATGCCTCCGTCCGCTGATAGTCGCGGAAGGCGCCGAGGGAGGTCGCGACAGGCCCCGCCCGCCCGGACGGGCGAAGCCGCATGTCCACCTCGTAGAGATGCCCCTCCGCCGTGGGCGCGGAATGCGCGGTGAGCAGCGCCTGCGTCAGGCGGGCGTAGTAGGTGCGGGCGGCAAGCGGCTTCGGCCCCTCCGACATCTCCACCCCCGCCGCGTCATAAATGACGATAAGGTCGAGATCGGAGGCCGCATTGAGCCGCCCCGCGCCGAGGGAACCCATGCCCATCAGGACAGCCCCCCTGCCCGGCATCGGGCCGTGGCGGCGGGCGAATTCCGCCGTTCCGAACTCCCAGACGGCCGAAACGACCGCCTCCGCCAGTTCGGCGTATTGCCGCCCCGATTCAAAGGCGTCGATCAGGGCGCGAAGGTGATGAACGCCGATGCGGAAATGCCATTCCTTCATCCAGCGGCGCGCGGCATCCAGCTGCCGCTCATAGTCGGTCTCCGTGCCCACCCGCGCCACCAGATCCGCGCGGAGCGCCGCCACCCCCGGCCAGGGAGAGAAGAAGCTGCCGCCGATCACCGCGTCCAGCACCGTCGCGTTCCGCGAAAGGTATGCCGCCAGACGCGGGGCCGTCGCACAGATGTCCACGATCAGATCGACCAGCGTCGGATTCGCCTCAAAGAGGGAGAAGACCTGAACCCCGGCGGGCAGACCCCGCAGGAAGCCGTCGAACCGGCCCAACGCCTCCTCGGGATGGGCGGCCCGCTGCATGCGGGAGAGGATCTCGGGCCGAATCCGGGCGAAAAGCTCACGCGCGCGGGTGGAGCGAAGGGCCGGATAGGCAGGCCAGCCATCCACCACCGCTTGCGCCTGCGGGCTGAGGGCGGGGCCGCTCGCCGGGGCGGAGGGGGTGAAGAAATCGCCCGTCAGGTCCACGACCTCGTTCAGCCGGGCGGAGAGTCCCGCCCGAAATTCTTCCGTATCGCCCGATCCGCAGAAGCGGGCCAGCCGGTCGAACCCCTCCGCCGTGGCGGGCAGATCATGGGTCTGCGCGTCGTTGATCATCTGGAGCCGGTGCTCCACTTCCCGGTGATCGCGATAGAGCGCACACAGCCGGTCGGCCGCCGTCTCCGGTATCCAGCCTTTCGCGGCTAGTGCGGCCAGCGCGGCTTCCGTGCCGCGCACACGCAGATCCGGGTCACGCCCCCCGGCGATGAGCTGGCGCGTCTGGGCAAAGAACTCGATCTCCCGGATGCCACCCGTCCCGAGCTTCAGGTTCCGCCCCTCCAGCGCCAGCGGCCCGCCGAGGCCCCGGTGATCCCGGATGCGCTGGCGCATCTCCTGAATGTCCTGCACCGCCGCGAAGTCGAGGCTCTTGCGCCAGACGAAGGGCCGAAGCGCCTCCAGATACCGCTCGCCTGCCGCGATGTCGCCGGCGCAGGGGCGGGCCTTGATATGGGCCGCCCGCTCCCATGTGCGGCCCACGCTTTCGTAATATCCCAGCGCCGCTCCGGCAGAGATGCAGACCGGCGTCACCGAGGCATCCGGGCGGAGCCTGAGATCGGTGCGGAACACGTAGCCGTCCTGTGTGGCATCGGAAAGCAGCGAGGTCATCCGCCGTGTGGCGCGGATGAAGGCCATGCGCGCCTCCGCCGCCTCGGCGCCGGGGAAGCGGTCGTCGTCGAACAGGCATATGAGGTCGATATCGGAGGAATAATTGAGCTCCCCCGCCCCGGTCTTCCCCATGGCGAGCACGAACATGCCCGCGCCCGAGGCCTCGTCGCCCGGCGTGGCGCCCGGAATGCGGCCCCGGCGGATCTCGTCCGCCACGGCGCTGCGGACCGAGGCCTGCACGGCATGGTCGGAAAGCGCGGTGAGCGCGCCCGTGACTTCGGCGAGCGTCCAGATACCGCCCAGATCGCACAGCGCAACCAGCAGGGCCACCCGTCGTTTCGCTTGCCGCAACGCCGCTGCCAGCCCCGCTCCACCCGCAATGCCCGCGGCTTCGACGGCGGAAAGCTCTGCCGCCAGCACTTCCTCCGGCTCTGCATGGGCGACCGTGTCGAACCAGAGCGCCTCCCGCTTGAGCAGGCCCGCCAGATAGGGGCTGCACCCAGCGGTGCCTTCGATCAGGCGGGACAGCGGTTCCGGCAGGCCCGCGAAACCGGCGGCCACATCGGCGCCGCGATCAGGGTCATAGGGCAAGGGGAAGCGGTTTATGCGGTCGGCAATGCTCATGGCGCGAAGGTGCTTCGGCAACCGGTCCGGGTCAACCGGCTTGTGGGAGCGGGGAGGAGCCGCGATAGTCGCGCGACACGAAGGGAGACAGTCATGAGCAAGAGCCTCGCACGGGTGGTGGCCGCCCTCGAAGCCGCCGGAGTGGCGACGGAGGTCAAGGAGATGGCGGCGGAGACGCGCACCGCCGAACAGGCCGCTGCCGCCGCTGGCTGCACACCGGACCAGATCGCCAAATCGATCATCTTCCGGGGTGTGGAAAGCGGTGAGGTGCTGCTGTTCCTGACCGCCGGCGGCAACCGGGTATCGGATGAGAAAGCCTCCTCTCTGGCCGGTGAGCCGCTGGGCAAGGCCGATGCTGCGCTGATCCGGGAGCGGACGGGTTTCGCCATCGGCGGCGTATCACCCGTCGGGCACCTGCTGCCGGTGCGGAGCTTTCTCGACCCCCGCCTGATGGCGTTCGAGCAGGTCTGGGCCGCTGCCGGCACGCCCCGCCACATCTTCGCCATCAACCCGGAGGTGCTGGTGAAAGTGACGGGCGCGGAAGTCGCGGATTTCGTCCTCTGACGACAGCGTGAAGGGCTGAATGTAAATTAGTTTCACATTCCTCTTGACCGGGAGGGGATGAGTGACGATCTTTCCCAATGTGAAAAGCCTTCACATTAAGACAGGAGACCCGAAGATGACGGCAATCACCGCTTGGCCCTCCGCGGCCGGGGACTGGCTCGACCAACGGGGCAAGGGTGCGTGGATCGCCGCGATGATCCTCGGCTTCATCCTGTTTTGGCCCGCGGGCCTTGCCCTTCTCGCTTACATGATATGGAGCAAACGCATGTTCAGATGTTCTGGCGCCGACAACTTCCGTGAGCGTATCCGCGAAAAGCATGCGGCCTATCGCTATGGCTTCCGCACCTCGGGCAATACGGCGTTCGACGCCTACAAGGCAGATACCCTGCGCCGGCTAGAGGATGAGCAGAAAGCGTTCGAAGACTTCCTCGCCCGCCTGCGCGAGGCCAAGGACAAGTCCGAGTTCGATCAGTTCATGGACGAACGCGCCCGTGTCGCCCGCGCCCCGCGCGAGGATGAGCAGAACGAGAACGTCTGAGCCTCTTTTTCCACTGGGCGGGAATACCCAGATGAAGGTCGTCCGCGACCTTCATCGCACGGCCCTTCCTGCGGCCCCACCCCATAACCGGAGCCATTGACGAGATGACCATGACCAGCACCGACGACACCTTCTTCGCGCGGGGCCTTCCCGATCCGGCGACAGAGGGCGCCTTCTACCGCGACGTGGCCGTCAAGCGCTTCATCGCCTGGGGTGTCGATGTGGCAATCATCGCGCTCATCACGGCGATCCTTGTGCCGCTCACCGCGTTCACGGCGCTCTTCTATCTCGTCGGGCTTTATATGGTGGTGGCCTTTCTCTACCGCTGGATCGGGCTGACACGTAAATCCGCGACAATCGGGCAGCGACTCGTTTCTCTGGAGTTTCGCACCTTCCGCGGCGAACGGCTCGATGCGTTGACGGCGTTTCTGCACGTGCTCGGCTATACCGTGTCATGGAGCTTCGGCCTTCCGCAGCTCATCTCCATCGCCACGATGTTGATAACACCCAAGGGCCAGAGCCTTACGGACATGCTGCTCGGCACTGCGGCGATCAACAGGGCCGCCCGCTTCTGACCTCTCCCCCCAAAGACTGTCGCAAGATGGTCATGAAGGCCCTTGGCGATTGCCGGGGGCCTTGTTAACGTTGGAACAAGGCCCATATCAGACCAGTTCAGCTACCGGCGGATGCCGACGCCAGCACTCCCTCCCCCTGACGCTTGCCGAGCCAGCCGACGATGGACAAATAGATGCGCCACACGCTTCCGATCGTTCCGCAGTTCTATGTCACTGCCCCGCAACCCTGCCCGTATCTGGACGGCAGGATGGAGCGCAAGTTGTTCACGGCGCTGCAGGGAGATCAGGCGGAACGCCTGAACGACGCTTTGTCGAAACAGGGCTTCCGCCGCTCGCAGAACGTGCTTTACCGCCCCTCCTGCACAGAATGCTCCGCCTGCTACTCCGCGCGGATCAGGGTTGCTGACTTCACCCCGTCGAAGAGCCAGAAGCGCGCGCTCCGCCGCAACGCCGACCTGCGCCGGGAGGCCACAAGCCCCTGGGCCACGGAGGAGCAGTTCGCCCTGTTCCGCCGTTATCTCGACAGTCGCCATTCGGATGGCGGCATGGCGGATATGGACGTGCTGGAATTCGCCGCAATGATCGAGGAGACGCCGATCCGCTCCCGGCTGGTGGAGTATTCCGCCGATCCCGAGCCGGGCGAGCGTCGCCGCAGGCTCACCGCCGTCTGCCTGACCGACATCCTCGATGACGGGGTGTCGATGGTCTATTCCTTCTACGAACCGGCGCGGATCTCCGATTCGCTGGGGACTTACGTGATTCTCGACCATGTGGAGATCGCGCGGGAGGCGGGTCTTCCCTATGTCTATCTGGGCTACTGGGTGCCCGGCAGCCGGAAGATGGGCTACAAGGCGAACTTCGACGCGCTCGAGGTCTATATCGGCGGCCGCTGGCAGCCCATCGGTGATCCCGAAGATTACAGCAGCGATACCCACCCGCTCTCTGTCGATCCGATCGCAGAGCAGGTGGCCAAGATCAGCCTGCCTGATACCCGGCCCACCCGCGGCTAGGGGCGCGCTCTTCAGCGCCCCTTGAACAGCCCTCCCAGAATGCCCCGCACCAACGCCTGCCCCGAGCGTCCGCCCAGTTGGCGCGCAAAGGATTTCGCAAAGGCCTCCACGACGGAATCGCTATTGCTCCGCCGCGGCGCGGGAGAGGGCTTCCGCCCCTGTCCCGCGGTCGAGCCGCCATACCGCTGGCCCGAATTGAACTCCCGATCCTCTTGCGGGGCGGGAGCCTCCGCCGCCTTGGCGGAGCGCGCCGCCAGAATTTCAGCCGCCGATTCCCGGTCGATGAGGCGGTCGTATTTACCCGCAACCGGCGAAGCGGCCAGCACCTCCGCCCTTTCCTCGTCCGTGATCGCGCCCAGACGGGAAACCGGCGGGCGGATCAACGTCCGTTCCACCATTCCCGGCGCGCCCTTCGCCTCCAGAAAGGAGGTGACAGCCTCGCCCGTGGCGACTTCCTTGATCGCGCTTTCGGTGTCGAAGCGCGGGTTGGGACGGTAGGTCTCCGCCGCGCGGCGCAGGGCCTTCTGATCGCGGGCGGTGAAAGCGCGAAGCGCGTGCTGCACCCTGTTGCCAAGCTGACCGAGGATCGTCTCCGGCACGTCGTCGGGGTTCTGCGTGATGAAATAGACGCCGACGCCCTTGGACCGGATCAGGCGCGACACCTGCTCCACCTTGGCCACAAGCGCCTTGGGCGCACCGTCGAACAGCAGATGCGCCTCGTCGAAGAAGAACACGAGCCGGGGTTTGTCAGGGTCGCCGATCTCGGGCAGCTCCTCGAACAATTCGGAGAGCAGCCACAGCAGGAAGGTCGCGTAGAGCCGCGGCGAGTTCATGAGCTGATCCGCCGCCAATATGTTGATCTGCCCCCGACCGTCCGGTGCGGTCGTCATCAGATCTGCCAGCTGAAGGGCCGGTTCCCCGAACAGTTTGGTCCCGCCTTCATTGTCCAGCACCAGCAGACGCCGCTGGATCGCTCCGACGGAGGCCGTGGTGACATTGCCGTAGCGACCGGAAATCTCCGTTGCATTCTCGGACAGGAACTGAAGCATCGCCTTCAGGTCGGCGAGATCGAGCAGCGCCAGTCCCTCATCGTCCGAGATACGGAAGGCGATGTTCAGCACCCCCTCCTGCGCCTCGGTGAGGTCGAGCAGCCGCGACAGCAGCAATGGTCCCATCTCCGCCACGGTCGTGCGGATAGGGTGCCCCTTCCGGCCGAAAATATCCCAGAAGGTCACGGGATAGCCGCGGTAGTGGAAATCGCTGTAGCCGATCTGCGCGGCGCGGGCGGTGAACGCGGCATGTGTGGGCGCGTCCTCCCGCCCTGGAAAGGCGATGCCGGAAAGATCGCCCTTCACATCGGCCATGATGACGGGAACGCCCGCATCGGAAAATCCTTCGGCAAGGATCTGGAGCGTGACCGTCTTGCCCGTTCCCGTCGCGCCTGCGATCAGACCGTGACGGTTGCCGTACTTCAGAAGAAGGCTCTGGGGCTGGTCATGCTCCTCCCCCCCGCCACCGACGAAGATCGCATCGCTCATTGCCGCTTCTCCCGCTGCCTGCCGCGAGCCTACCGGGTTCGCGCATTACTTCAACACTCGTCAACGGGGGTGTATTTCATCTTTGTGGAGGAGCTGTGCATTGAGCGTATATTTTATGCATATGCTTCAAATCCGTCACCTGATCGTCATGAAACCGTTGACGCTACCCGGCCGAATTCGTAGCTTCAGCTGCAATAAGTCGGTCGAGGTCCGACAGGGAAAAGGAGAGGGGTTCCTGCGGGAGCCCCTTTTCTTTCATAAACAACACCGTGCGAAGCCCGCCGATATCCCGATTTTTCCTGACAGACCGCTCTGCCCGTGGTAGATCGCGCTGATCGAGCCAGTAACGGAACGTCTCATGTCGAACTTGCCCAAGCGCCTTGCTCTTGCCGCAGCCGTGGCGCTCGCCCCGGCGATCGTCTTTGCGCAGGACACGGCGACCCAGCCGCAAACCCCCGCTCCTGCCGCACCGGCTCCGGCGCAGCAAGCCGCGCCCAGCAACCAACTGGTGACCGGCGCAGAGAATGCCGCTGTCAACCAGCCCTATATCGCCGCGACGCATGGCGACTGGCAGATGCGCTGCGTCAAGACGGAGAACGGCAAGGATCCCTGCCAACTCTACCAGCTTCTGAAGGATGAGCAGGGCAACAATGTGGCCGAGTTCAGCCTGTTCGCGCTGCCTCCGGGCCAGCAGGCCGCCGCAGGCGCGACGATCATCACGCCGCTGGAAACGCTCCTGACCCAGCAGGTCAGCTTCCAGATCGACAGCGCCCCGGTGAAGCACTATCCCTTCGGCTGGTGCGCACCCGTCGGCTGCATCGCGCGGGTGGGTTTCACCTCTGCCGAAGTCGATGCGCTGAAAAAGGGCAATGCCGCGATGATGACCATCGTCCCGGTCGCCGCACCCGACCACAAGGTCAATCTGAAAGTGTCGCTGAAGGGCTTTACCGCCGGCTATGACGCGGTGAGCAAGGCAAATGCCGACAATCAGTGATCGGCTCCCGATCCGCTGATCCGCGGGCGCCTTCGGGCGCCCGTCGCATTCAGACTTGCCGCATTTCAGACCCGCCGCAGCGCCAGAACGGCATTCATGCCCCCGAAAGCGAAGGCGTTGGATAGCACCACATCCACCTGTGCATCACGCGCGACATTCGGCACCACGTCGAGCGCGCATTCCGGGTCCGGCTCTTCATAGCCGATCGTCGGGGCGATGATGCCGTCGCGCAGCGCCATGATGCAGGCCAGTAGTTCCACGGCGCCCGTGCCGCCGATAAGGTGGCCGTGCATGGACTTGGTGGAGGAGATCATCAGCCGATCCGCGTGATGGCCAAAGACATCGGCAACCGCTGCGCATTCCGTCTTGTCATTCGCCGCCGTTCCGGTGCCATGGGCGTTGATGTAGCCCACCTCCTCCGGGTTCAGCCGCGCATCGCGCAGCGCACCCAGCATCGCCCGCTCCGCACCGTGCTTGGAGGGCATGACAATATCCGCAGCGTCGGACGTCATCGAAAATCCGATCACTTCTGCAAGAATATCCGCACCCCGCAGGCGCGCGTGCTCATAGTCTTCAAAGACGAAGACAGCCGCGCCCTCCCCCTGCACCATGCCGCTGCGGTTGGCGGAGAACGGGCGGCAGGCGTCCTTCGACATCACGCGCAACCCCTCCCATGCCTTGATGCCGCCGAAGCACAGCATGGATTCCGACCCTCCCGTGACGATGGCCCGCGCGGCACCGGAGCGGATCATCCAGAACGCCGTGCCCATCGCATGGTTGGAGGATGCACAGGCCGTGGCGACCGTGAACGACGGTCCCTTCAGGTTCCATTCCATCGATACATGGGCGGCGGCTGCGTTGTTCATCAGTTTCGGTACGACGAAGGGATGAACGCGGTTCTTCCCCTCCTCATAGACGGCCCGGTAATTCTCGTCCCAGGTGTTCACACCCCCGCCGGCAGTGCCGAGGATGACACCTGCTTCATGGGAAAGCTGGCCCTCGAACACCAGCCCGGACTGCCCTATGGCCTGCTTTGCCGCGAGCAGCGTGAACTGGGTGAAGCGGTCATAGAGCGCGATCTGCTGGCGATTGAAGATCGTCTCGGGATCCCAGTCGTGCACCTGCCCGCCGATACGGATGGACAACCGTTCCTGGTCCCGGAGGGAAAGCGGGCCAATGCCCGAACGTCCCTCCCGAAAGGCCGCCAGCGTCTGGACGACATCATGGCCGAGCGCGTTGATCGTTCCCGCCCCGGTGATCGCGACGCGGTTCATGCAGTCTTCTGCGTGCGAACCAGCTCCCGCACCGCCGCAACCACGGAAGCGACGGAGGAGATATCGAATTCACTGGAGGCCGGATCATTCGCGTTGAAGGGAACGGAGATATCGAACGCCTCTTCTATGGCGAAGATGGCCTCAACCAGCCCCAGGCTGTCGATCCCCAGGTCAGCGGGCGAACTTTCCAGCGCGACCTCCGAGGGCGCCAGCACCGCCTGTTCTGCAAGGATAGCGACGACCGTATCCTGAACATTGTCAGACATGCGCATCCTCCTCAAAGCCGGGAATTTCTACTCGCTGCCGTCCAGCTTTGAAACCCGTTTCTGAAGGTCTGCAAACTGTTGAGCCATTCTGGGCAGCCGGCGGACGGCCTTGTTGATCTCGAGCTGCGTCTCCATCTTGACGGCCGGAGTACCCATCAGCACGCGCCCCGCAGGCGCATTGGTGAAGATCCGCGCAGCACCGCCCGCGATCACGTCGTCTCCGATGAAGATGTTGTCGTTGACGCCCACGCCCCCGCCAAGCACGACACGGTTGCCGATCTTCACCGATCCCGCCACGCCCACCATGCCGCAGAGCAGGCAATCCTCACCGATCTGGCAATTGTGGCCGACCTGAACGAGGTTGTCGATCTTCGTGCCATTGCCGACACGCGTGGCGCGGATGGTGCCGCGATCCACGCAGGCGTTGCAGCCGACCTCCACGTCATCGCCGATTTCCACCCCGCCGACGGAGCTGATGCGCGTCCATTTCTGAGCATGGATCTCGCCGCGATGGCCGGGCGTCTCGCGTACTTCCTCCACTCCCGATTTCTCTGGCGTGACGAAGGAAAAACCGTCCCCACCGATCACGCAACCCGGATTGCCGATGAAACGGTCGC
Organism: Haematobacter genomosp. 1; assembly: GCF_002196855.1. GTDB lineage: Bacteria > Pseudomonadota > Alphaproteobacteria > Rhodobacterales > Rhodobacteraceae > Haematobacter. The sequence continues at coordinate 228,635 of NZ_NIPW01000004.1, forward strand.
CGATGGTAACCCGATGCGCGATGCGGACGCCCGCCTGCAGCAGCGCATCATCCCCGATGGTACTGCCTTCCCCAACAAAGACCTGCGGCGCAATCCGCGCCCGCGCGCCGATACGCACCCCGCGCCCGATATATGCAAACGGGCCGATGGCCGCGTCGGCCCCGATCTCCGCCTCGGGGTGAACGTAGGCAAGCGGATGGATGCCCGGCTCGATCCCCGGGCCGGGGTCGAGATAGCCGGTGAGCCGCGACATGGCATAGCGCGGGCGCGTGACGAAAATCGCCGCGTCGAGACCCAGCGATTCCCAATCCGCATCCGCCCAGAGGATCGCGGCCCGCGCGTGACCCTTTACCAGCCCGTCGGCGTATTTCGGGTCCATTGCGACGGCCAGCTGATCTGCCCGCGCCTCCTGCGGCTCGGCGACGCCGGAGATACGGATTTCCCCGTCGCCCTCAACCCGCGCGTCCAGCGCAGCCGCGATTTCCGTGACGGTATGGTCCATGCGCAAGTCTCCCCGGGCGCCGGTCGCCTGGTCGGGATCTAACCCTGAACGCCCGGCAGTGCCACCCCAGCCTTTTCCAGAGCCGCGGCGATCTTTCCATCCCGCCCGTAAACATCGGCGCGATAGACGATGTGGCCCTGTTCATCCGAAAAGGCGGTCCGATAGTCGAGATGGATGGGTACGGGCTCCTTCAGGCGGATGGTCGTCTCCTTGCCGGTGGCCAGCACACGCTGAAACCGGCCCTCCGGGTCGCTCTCCTGCACGGAGAGAAGCGCATAGGCGAAGTCGAAAGGATCGGCCAGCCGGATGCAACCGTGGGAAAAGGCCCTGACATCCTTGCCGAACAAGGATTTCGAAGGTGTATCATGCAGATAGATGTTATACCTGTTGGGGAACATGAACTTCACCAATCCCAGCGCATTGTCATCTCCCGGTGCTTGCCGGATGCGGTACGGGAAGTTCTGGGGTGTGAACTGGGTGAAGTCCACGGCATCCCGCGGGATCACATTGCCCGCCCTGTCCACCACGTCCAGATGCGCAACGGCGTTGGGGTTCTTCTGCAACTTCGGCAGATACTCCCTGATGGAGATGGAGCGCGGCACGTTCCAGCGCGGATTGACCACCATGAATTGCATCATGTCGGAGAATTCCGGCGTTTCATGATCCGGCTCGGCCTTGCCGACCACGGAACGAGTGGAGAAGGTCACGCGGCCATTTTCAACGATCTTCACCTGAAAGTCGGCGATATTGACCCAGATATGCCGCCGCCCCCGGTCGAAGTTCGACCATCTTTCACGCTCCAACGCGGCGAGAACGGCTGAAAGCTTGCCGGTGGAATTCCGGTTGAGTTCCTGCAACGTGACACGTCCCGCGACTCCATCGGCGTTGAGGCCGCGGTCCTGCTGAAAGCGCTTCACCGCCTCCCGAAGCCGCGCATCATAGCTCTGCCCGTCGCCCGCCGGATAACCCAGGACCGTCAACCGGTGCGCCAGCGCAACGACATCCGGCCCAGCCTGCCCGGGCTTCAGTACATCCGCGGTGATGACGGGACCGGATGGGTGGGAAAGCATCGCCTCCAGACGGGCTTTTTCCCGGAGCAGCGCGGCATATTCGGCACTGTGCGGGGGGAGCGACGCAAGGAACCGCGCGGGCGCCTCGGCGGCGATGCCCTCCATCAAGTCCAGCACCTCGGGGCGGTGCACCTGCCGGACGATGCCGGGGTCGATCCGCGCGGGCGTCAGCACCCCACTGCTCACATCCCGCGCATAGGACAGGAAGGCACGGGTCATCGCGGCCTCCAGCAGACCCCGGTCACGCTCGCCCAGCACTTCGTGAAACTGCCGCACCAGCCCTTCGGCATCATAGCGCCGCTCCGGCAGGCCCTGCGCCCCGGCCTCCGCCAGCGCACCGAAGAAGGCGGCCCGCCGCGGTGCATCCTCTCCCCCCGTCCAGACCGGGGCCCAGTCCCGCCGCGCGTAGAAACCGACAAGCGTCTCATCCCCCGCCAATGCATCGGACAGGGTGCGGGCAAAGACGGTCGAGGGCACGGGCAGCAATTCAGCCGGCGGCTCGAGCGGCGACATCGCCACCGGCGCTCCGGGCAGGACTACGGGCGTGACCATTGCCTCCTGGGCGAATGCGGGCGAGAGCGCGGCGCACAACCAGAGCGCGACCATCGCGGAGCGGCCCGACGCCCCCCTGCGACCCAAGGCGAAGCAGGTTGCGCGGTTCATGGCTGGCCCCTCGTTATACGGCTCTTGAAACCACATGCGGGGAAATCGCGGCCGCTGTCCACCGCCTGCCCCGTCCAACCCCGCACCTGTCACGGAAAAGCCATAGGCCAGACCTCGCGCGCCCTCTGGCCGACCGCCGGGAGGATTCCGGCGGCATTCCGCCGATGGTTGAAAAACCCGCCCGTGCTCGCGGAACTACAGCTTGGTCGATAGCACGGATGATGCCATAAAACGCTGGCTGGCAACGACCGGCGGCAGCGGCGCAAGACCGCGGTATTCAACAACGAGCGACGGGACAGGCAATGAGCGACATCGAGCCGAAAGGCATTTCGCGGCGCGGCCTTATGCGCGTCTTCGCGGCGACCACGCTGGTCGCGGCGCCTACTTACGCCAACGCCTTCGGCTTTTTGCGGGGCGCGGGCGACGTGCGGCGAATCAGCATGTATTCCGGCCGCACCGGGGAAAGCATCGACACGATCTATTGGGTCGAGGGGCAGTATGTTCCCGAAGCGCTGGCGGAAATCACGCATTTCATGCGCGACTGGCGTAACAACCAGAAGATCACCATCGACCCGCGCAACGTGGACATCATGGCCGCGTCGCACCGGCTGATGGACGTGTCAGAGCCCTACATGCTGCTCTCCGGCTACCGTTCGCCGCAGACCAACAACATGTTGCGGCGGCAGAGCAGCGGCGTGGCAAAGAACTCCCTTCATCTCAAGGGAATGGCGGCGGACCTACGGCTCAAGTCCCGTTCCGTCTCCCAGATGGCGCGCGCGGCGAAAGCCTGTGCGGCTGGCGGCGTCGGCACCTACTCCCGCTCCAACTTCGTCCATATGGATTGCGGAACGGTGCGCACCTGGGGCGCCTGACACCGATCCTGTCGACAGAACGATGCGCCGGCGGCCCCACGGGTGCGCCGGCATCGTCTTTTTCGTCGCCTGGTCGGCCCACCCGTCGTTGCGGCCTGCTCCGCCCCGTTCAGCGCGGCAGTTCGTCGGCGATGAGGCGCGTGACCACGGCAGGATCTATATCGTCGGCAACGAAAGCCCGCCCGATATCGTGGGCGAGGATGAACCGCAGCCGACCGTCCACCACCTTCTTGTCCTGACCCATGAGAGTGACCAGCCGTTCGGCCCCCGGCAGTTCGCCCGGAATGTCGGACAGCGACGTCTTCATCCCCATCGCCTGAAGATGGGCGCGCACCCGCCCCGGCAGCTCCTGCGCGCAAAGGCCGAGTCGCGCAGACAGGTCGAAGGCCAGTGCACAGCCGATGGCCACCGCCTCGCCATGCAGCAGCCGGTCGGAATAACCGGTCGCGGCCTCGAGCGCATGGGCGAAGGTATGCCCGAGGTTCAGCAGCGCACGGTCTCCCTCCTCCGTCTCGTCACGCTCCACGATGCGGGCTTTCATCTCCACCGACCGGACGACCGCCTTTTGCCGGAGGGCGCGATCACCGGCGGCGAGACGGGTGCCCTCCACCTCCAGCCAGTCAAAGAAGATCGGATCGCCGAGAAGGCCGTATTTCACCACCTCGCCATAGCCGGCCAGAAAGTCCCGCGGAGGCAGCGTCGCCAGCGCACCGGTATCGGCAAGGACGAGGCTCGGCTGGTGGAAGGCGCCGACAAGGTTCTTGCCCTGCACCGTGTTGATCCCGGTCTTGCCGCCCACCGAGCTGTCCACCTGCGCCAGCAGCGACGTCGGGATCTGCACGAAACGCACGCCCCGGCGCAGCACGGCGGCGGCGAAGCCCGCCAGATCGCCGATGACCCCACCGCCAAGCGCGATGACAATGTCCCGCCGCTCCACCTTCGCCTCAAGCAGCCACTCCACGGCGCGGGTGAACTGCGGCCAGCCCTTGGTCGATTCGCCGGGAGGGAGTATGAGCGAGGTCATCTCGATCCCGGCTTTGGCCAAGCCCTGCCCCAGCGTCTCCAGATGCAGCGCCGCCACGTTTTCGTCCGTGATGACCGCCACGCGGGGGCGACGGAGGAGATCCCAGATCTCCTCACCCGCCCGGGCGATGAGACCGCCTCCGATTCGCACCTCATAGGCGCGATCACCGAGATCGACGTGAACGGTTTCCATCATTTCCTCTGCAAAACGTCGGGACGGGTCGCAAGCGCTTCGATCAACCGTCCGGTCATGTCCTCGATGGAGCGGCCCTGCGCGCTTTCCACCATCAGCTCCGCCTGTGCGTAATGCGGCTCGCGCGCGCGATGCATCTCACCCAGGGTGGCCCGCGGATCAGCGGTCCGCAGCAGCGGACGATGCGTCCGGTGCCGCACGCGCGACCAGAGCAGATCGGCGTCCGCCTTCAGCCAGACCGACACGGCGCGCTCCGCAATCACCCGGCGATTCTCCTCCGACAGAAAGGCCCCGCCCCCTGTGGAAAGCACACCCGCGGGGCGTTCATCTATGAGGCGGCCGATCACCTGCGATTCCTTCCTGCGAAAGAACGGCTCCCCGTCACGCTCGAATATCTCCGCGATGGTCCGGTCGGCCGCTTTCACGATCTCCTCGTCCGAATCGCGGAACCGGACCCCGAGCGCACGCGCCAGAGACTGGCCGACCGCCGTCTTCCCCGCGCCCATCATGCCGACGAGCACCACCGTCTTGTTGAGCCGCCAGGTCACTCCCCCGCCTTCCGCGTTCCCGTATTCCGCCTCACGAAATCTTTGCGCCTGAATGGCGTGAACTCGCGCGGAAAGCCAGTTATAATCCGCATCAACCCGGCATAAGACCGGGCGCATAGCCGGATCCGCCCCCGGATCGGCGCCGGACGAGAGCAGGAACAGAATCCCATGACCATCCTTCTGAAGACCGTCGCGGTCATCCTCATCCTCGGCTTTCTCGGCCTCGTCGGCTGGTCCTACCTGCCGGGATCGCTGACCCCGTTGCAGGCACAGGTCACACAGCCGGTGACGCTGAATGTCGATTGAGATACGGCGCCTGCCGCTCATCGCCATGCTTGCCCTGACGGCAGCGCTTCCCGCCCGGGCAGAGCAGCCGCTCTCGGCGATCGACTGGCTCTCCCAGAGCGTCTCCCGTCCGCCGGCTCCGCCCGTGACCGATCAGCCCCGGCCCGCGGCTCCGGTGGAGATCGGCGTCGCGCCGCTGCCGGGCACCAATGCCGACGCCGCCGGTCTGGTCGATGCGGATCGGGCGGAACTGCCGCGGGATTTCTGGGGGATCACACCCTCCGCCGAACTCGCGCGGTTGATCGCGGCCCAGCCGGTCGATGCGCTGCCGGCCGCGAATGAGACGTTGTTCCGCATCCTTCTGGCCGAGCTGAACCCGCCGGTCGATTCCGATGGCAACGCGGCGCTGTTCCTTGCCCGGATCGACAAGCTGATGGACCTCGGCGCGACGGAGCAGGCGCTGGCCTTGCTCGACCGCGAAGGCGCCGATACGCCGCAGAGCTTCCGCCGCTGGTTCGAGCTTTCGTTGCTGGCAGGACAGGAGGACCGTACCTGCCCGGAGATGCTGAGCCACCCTTCGCTCGCGCCGGGGCTGGCCGCGCGTGTCTTTTGCCTCGGTCGCGGGGAGGACTGGGCCGCAGCGATGACCACGTTGCAGGCGGGCCTCGCGCTGGGGGAGATCGACGCCTATGACGGAGAGCTGCTGACCCGTTTCCTCGAACCGGAAATGGCAGAGGAAAGCGCCCCGCTCGCGCCGCCCTCCCGCCCGACGCCGCTGCAATGGCGGCTGTTCGAGGCGGTGGGCGAGGCCATCCCCTCCGGCTCGCTGCCGCTGGCCTTCGCCACCGCCGATCTGCGCAACAACACCGGATGGAAGGCGCGTATCGAGGCCGGCGAGCGTCTCGCCCGGACGGGTGCGCTCGACCCGAATGCCCTCCATGGCCTTTACACGGAGCAGCGCGCCGCGGCCTCCGGCGGGGTCTGGGACCGGGTGCGGATCGTGCAGCAGCTCGACACCGCCCTCACGGAAGCCGAGGCAGGCGATACCGGCCCGCTCTCGCTCATTCTTCCGCAGGGGTGGGATCTGCTTGCGCAGAGCGAGCTGGAGGTGCCGCTGTCCGCCATGTTCGGCGACCGCGTGGTTGCCCTGACACTGGAGGGCGAGGCTGCGGCGACGGCTTACCGCATGGGCCTGCTCACCGATGCCTATGCCAAGAACGCCCGGGTCCGCGCGCCGGACGGCGCAATGGAGGCTTTCCTGAAAGGCGTGGCCGCGGGCAGCCTGCGTGGTGTCGTCCCGCCGGACCGTATGGCGGGCGCGGTCCGCGACGGGCTGCGCGCCGACGCGGTTCCCGCCGACCTGAAGGGGATGCTCGATTGGCAAAGGCGCGGCGAGGCCGTGATGAATGCCCTCCTGCGGGTTCGCGCGGGGGCGAGCGGCGATCTTCGGGCGGTAACGGAAGGGTTGGCCACGCTCCGCGCCGTGGGGTTGGAGGACGACGCGCGGCGGATCGGGCTGCAGCTCATTCTGCTGGATCGCCGGGGATGAACGGCAAGCCCGCCCGACTCACCTTGATGGAGCGCTGGATCTCCGCCTTTCTGGAGGCCGAGGCGGCAGAGCGCGACGCGGCCCGGAACACGCGTCTCGCCTACGGACGGGATCTGAAGGATTTTGCGGGCTGGCTCGCGCGGCGAGAGCTGGACTTTCTGACCGCGGGCCGCACCGATGTGGAGGACTATCTCGTCTTCTGCGAGGCGCAGGGCCTGTCCCGCGCCACCCGCGCGCGGCGGCTGGCCGCGATCCGTCAGCTTTACCGTTTCGCCGTCGATGACGGTCTGCGCGAGGATCACCCTGCCATCCGCATCACAGGCCCCGGCCGGGATCAGCGTCTGCCCGGCACCCTCAGCGTGGCGGAGGTGGAGCGGCTGCTCGACGCCGCACGCGGTTTCGGCAAGACGGAGGGGGAGCGGCTCCGCAACGCCTGCCTCATGGAAGTGCTCTATGCGACGGGGATGCGCGTCTCGGAGCTGGTGAGTCTGCCCGTTTCCGGTGCCCGTGGCGATCCGCGGATGCTGCTGGTCCGCGGCAAGGGTGGGCGGGAGCGGATGGTGCCGCTCTCCACCCCCGCACGGGAGGCGCTGATCACCTGGCTCGCCCACCGCGACGCAGGGGAGGAAAGCGAGAGGCTGGCGGGCCGTGCGCCCTCCCGCTACCTGTTCCCCTCCTTCGGGCGCGAAGGGCACCTGACACGGATCCATTTCCACACGCTCATCAAGCGGTTCGCCGTGGCGGCGGGCGTCGATCCCGCTCAGGTCACGCCTCACACGCTTCGCCACGCCTTCGCCACCCATCTGCTGGAGCGCGGGGCTGACCTGCGGGTGATCCAGACCCTGCTCGGCCATGCCGACCTCGCCACCACGGAGATCTATACGCATGTGGTGGAGGAGCGGCTGAAGGAACTGGTCCTGACCCGCCATCCGCTCGCCCGGACAGCCGGGGATCCCCCCCCGGCCGAAGCGGACGACGACTGACAGGACAATGCGCGCCAAGGGAAGGCGGCCCACGAACGGCGCGCGATCAGGCTGCAAACCGGACCGCGTTGCCGGGATCATCGGGCCGGTCTGCCGGTATCGATCAGATCACCATCCCGATCAGATCACCATCCCGATCAGATCACCGCCTCGATCAGGAACGGACCTTCGCGCGACAGGGCGGCGCGGAGCGCGGCACTGAAGGCTTTCGGCGTCTCCACCCGTGCGCCCTCCACACCCAAGCCCGCCGCCAGCGTCACCCAGTCGATATCGGGATTGCCCAGATCGAGCATCCGCGTGGCATTCACGCCCGGCGCGCCGGCGCCGACATTCGCAAGTTCCCCCCGCAGAATGGCATATTCGCGATTGGCATAGATGATGTTGACGATGTTCAGCCGCTCCCGCGCCTGCGTCCACAAGGCCTGAACGGTGTACATGCCGCTGCCATCCGCCTGCATGGCGATCACCTTCCGCCCCGGCGCACCGATGGCGGCCCCGGTCGCCATCGGAAGACCCTCGCCGATGGCACCGCCGGTTAACGCAAGCAGGTCATGCGGCGCGGCGGAGGCCGTCAGCGGAGCGATCTCCGCCCCCGAGGTGATCGCCTCGTTGATGATGACGGCGCCTTCGGGCAGCAGCGCGCCGACCGCCTGTGCAATCGCGCGCGGGGTCAGCGCACCGTCATCCTCCGGCAGAGCAGGCGGAGAGAACGGAGAGAGCTTCGCCCGCGCGGACGCCGGGAGCGAGAGGGCGCTCGCAACGCCCTCCAGCGCCTCCAGCATGTCCTGACCGGGTTCGGCGAGGGTGAGCACCTCGCAGCCCGGCGGCACGAGGCTCCCCGGCTTGCCAGGATAGGCGAAGAAGGCGACCGGCGCACGTGCGCCGACGAGGATCATCACCTCCACCCCTTCCACTGCCTTCAGAGCGAGATCGACCGGATAGGGCCTGCATGGGATATCCACCCGCCCCGCCCCGCGCGCGATGCGGCGGTTCGACTGTTCGGCCATCAGCCGCGCACCCGTCGCCTCGGCGATACGTCCGGCGGCCTCCAGCGGATCGGCCAGCAGCGCGCTGTCACCAAGGAGCAAAAGCACCTTCTTGCCGCTGCGAAGGGCACGGCCAGCGGCTTCTACCGCGGCGGAGGGAACGCGCGGGCGGCGCGGCGCGGCAGGTGTCACAAGGGCCGCGTCAGACGGCCCCCAGGCCACGTCCGCCGGCAGGATCAGCGTGGCGATACCGCCCGGCTCTCCCCGCGCGGCAACGATCGCATCGGCTGTATCGCGGGAAACGGTGCCGTGGCTGACCCGGCGCACCCAGTTCGACATGGGCCGCGCGAGGCTGTCGATATCGCTGGTGAGCGGCGCATCAAGGGCGAGGTGATAGCCCGCGTGATCCCCCACGACGTTGATCATCGGCGTGCGCGCCCGACGCGCGTTGTGCAGGTTGGCCAGCCCGTTCGCGAGCCCCGGCCCGGTATGAAGCAATGTCGTGGCCGGTTTGCCGGCCATACGGGCATATCCGTCCGCGGCGCCCGTCACCACGCCTTCGAACAGGCCGAGCACGCAGCGCATCGCCGGTTTGCGGTCAAGCGCGGCCACGAAATGCATTTCCGATGTGCCGGGGTTGGCAAAGCAGGTATCGACCCCGGCTGCCAGAAGCGTGTCGCAGAGACTGTCCGCCCCCGTGCTGCCGGGTTTACCCTCTGCCGAAAGGCGCTGCGCAGCATCCTTCATCTCCGGCCTGTCCATTCCCTGCTCCTTCTCCCCTTGTCGCCGCCAAACCCGACAGCGAGTCGGCGGCATCCTAGACCGGGGAGGGTGAAAGATCCCATAGCGGAGCGTGCGCTGTCACGGCTTTATCCGGGCGGGGCCGGATACTTGCCTTTGGAAGCCGACGGGAGGATAAGCTCTGCCCTTTCCAGACAGGTCCGCACCGATGTCCTCCCGCCCTGCCCGCGCGCTCACCACCCTGGCCGATCTTAGCAGCGAAGGGCTGATCCCCGAAGCTTTGGAGGCGCCCCTGGCTCCGGTGGCGGAGGCGTTCCGCATCCGTCTTACCCCCGCCGTGCAACAATCGCTGGGCGAGACGGCGGCGCCAGGGGTGGCGCTGCAGTATGTGCCCACGACGGCAGAGCTGACCATCCGGCCGGAGGAACTGGCCGACCCCATAGGCGATGCGGCCCACAGCCCGGTAAAGGGGCTCACGCACCGCTACCCCGACCGGGTCATCCTCCACATCACCCAGACCTGCGAGGTCTATTGCCGTTTCTGCTTCCGACGGGAGGCGGTGGGCGGCGCCGGCACCTTGACCGAGGCGGAGGTGGAGGCGGCGCTGGCCTATGTGGCCCAGCATCCGGCGATCTGGGAAGTGATCCTGACGGGGGGCGACCCGATGGTCCTGTCCGCCCGGCGCATCGGGCAGATCCTCTCCCGCATCGCCGCTATCCCGCATGTGGAGATCATCCGCTTCCACACCCGCGTTCCCGTGGTGGCCCCGGAACGGATCGACGACGCCCTGCTCGGCGCGTTGAAGATCCGGCCTCAGGTCATGGTCGTCGTCCATACAAACCACCCGGCTGAGATGACCGCGGAGGCGGCGGGTGCGCTCTCTCGCCTTGCGGGCGCGGGGATCGTCCTACGGTCGCAGAGCGTCCTGCTCCGCGGCGTGAACGACGATGCCGACACGCTGGAGGCCCTGTTCCGCGGGCTGGTCCGCAACCGGGTGCAGCCCTACTACCTCCACCATTGCGACCTTGCACGCGGCACGGGGCATTTCCGCACGACGATAGGCGAGGGGCAGAAGCTGATGGCGGAGCTGCGCGGGCGGCTCTCCGGTCACTGCCTGCCGATCTACGTGCTCGACATTCCCGGCGGCTACGGCAAGGTGCCGATCGGACCGGGCTATGTCGCGGAAGGCGCGGAACCGGGACGCCATGTCGTGACGGACCCGAAGGGCGGGGAGCACGACTATCGCGATCCGCCCCGTCTGGCGGAGCCGGCTCCGGCAGAATGCCCGTCCCCTATCGGCTGACGGCCCCTGAAAGGGGTCAGGGTTCGCGGCGGCGGCCGGTCTCGCTGTCGAAGAAATGGGCCTCGCCCGGCGCGGCAGCAATACGGAGCCTGTCCCCTTCCGCCACGCGCGTATGCCCGGGAAGCCGCACGACGAAGCCGGGCACCTCCGGCCCCGCACCCGGCAGGCGCGCGTGGACATAGGCATCCGCCCCCAGCGTCTCCACGGCAAAGGCGGTGACATCGAGACCTGGCGCATCCTCCCCCACCAGCCGCACATGTTCCGGCCGGAGACCAAAGGTCAGCGGACCGGCAGGCACGGTGTCGGCCAGCGGCAGAAGGCCACCGCCGGGAAGCTGCACACCACCCGCGGCAGCAGTCCCGGGCAGGAGGTTCATTGCGGGCGAGCCGATGAAACCCGCGACGAAAGCCGTGGCCGGCCTGTCATAGATCGCCATGGGGGTGTCGATCTGCTCCGCCACACCGGCATTCATCACGATCAGACGGTCGGCCAACGTCATCGCCTCAACCTGATCGTGGGTGACGTATAGCGTGGTGGTGTTGACGGTGCGCTGCAACTCCTTGATCTGCAGGCGCATCTGAACGCGCAGCTTTGCATCGAGGTTGGAAAGCGGCTCATCCAGCAGGAAGGCCGCCGGATCGCGCACCAGCGCCCGCCCCATCGCGACGCGCTGCCGTTGACCGCCCGACAACTGGCGCGGCTTGCGGTCAAGATACGGCTCCAGCTCCAGCATCTTCGCGGCGCGGCTCACACGCTCCGCGATCTCCGCCTTCGACAGCCCAGCGATCTTCAGCCCGTAAGCCATATTGTCCCGCACGCTCATATGCGGATAGAGCGCGTAGTTCTGGAACACCATGGCGATGTCCCGCTCCCGCGGTTCCAGATCGTTGACGACACGGCCGTCGATGGAAACGGTGCCGCCCGTGATCCTCTCCAGTCCAGCGACCATGCGCAGCAGCGTGGACTTGCCGCAGCCGGAAGGGCCGACGATCACGATGAACTCGCCATCCGCGATGTCGATTGAGACACCATGGATGACCTCCTGCGGCCCGTAGGATTTGCGCAGGTCGGATAGGGTGATGCGGGCCATTATTTCTCCGTCTCGACGAGGCCCTTCACGAACCACCGCTGCATCAGCACGACCACGAGGATCGGAGGCAGCATGGCCAGGACCGCGGTCACCATCACAAGGTGCCAGGGGGTATCCGCATCGGCGAAGGAGATCATCTTCCTCAGCGCGATAACGATGGTGTTCATGTCGTTGGAATTCGTCACCAGCAGCGGCCAGAGATACTGGGTCCAGCCGTAGATGAACAGGATGACGAACAACGCGGCGATATTGGTATAGGAAAGCGGCAGCAGGATATCCTTGAAGAAGCGCCACGGCCCGGCGCCATCCACCCGAGCGGCCTCCAGCAATTCGTTCGGGATGGTCATGAAGAATTGCCGGAACAGCAGCGTCGCTGTGGCGGAAGCGATGAGCGGCAGGATCAGCCCGGCATAGGTGTCGATCAGGTTGAGGTCCACCATCACCTTGTAGGTAGGCAGAATCCGCACCTCCACCGGAAGCATCAAGGTGATGAAAATCACCCAGAAGCACACCATGCGCAGCGGGAAGCGGAAGAACACGATGGCATAGGCGGAGGCGAGCGAGATCACGATCTTGCCAATCGCGATACCCAGAGCCACCACGGTGGTGTTGAACAGCAGCCACCCCACGCTGACCCCGCCGATGCGCGAAACCCCGCCCGACAGCGCGTCACGGTAGTTCTCCACCGCTTCCGGCCCCGGAACAAGAGGCAGCGGCGGGCGAAGGATCGTCATCAGAGAATGCGTGGAGGCGACCCAGACGTAATAGATCGGGAACGCCACGACCGCGACGGCCAGGATCATCCACAGATGCGCCCAGGCGCGGGATCGGGGGGTGGAGCCTACCGGTTCCTCAACCATAGTGAACCCTCCGTTCGATGTAGCGGAACTGGAAGGCGGTCAGCGCGATGACGATCACCATGAGGATCACCGATTGCGCAGCCGAAGAGCCGAGCTGAAGGTTGACGAAGCCGTCGTTGTAAACCTTGTAAACCAGCGTCTCCGTCGCCTTGCCTGGCCCGCCGCCCGTTACGGCATGGATGATGCCGAAGGTATCGAACAGCGCATAGACCGTGTTGACCACCAGCAGGAAGAAGGTCGTGGGCGCCAGAAGCGGAAAGACGATCGTCCAGAACCGCCGTATGGGACGCGCGCCGTCGATGGCTGCGGCCTCCAGCAGCGAGCGGGGAATCGCCTGGAGCCCCGCCACGAAGAACAGGAAATTGTAGCTGACCTGCTTCCAGCTCGCCGCCGCGACGACAAGCGTCATCGCCTGTCCGCCGTTCAGCAGCGGATCCCAGTGCAGGCCCATCTGCCGGAGCGGCCAGGCGAGCGTGCCGAAGGAGGGGTTGAACATGAAAAGCCACAGCATCCCGGCAATTGCCGGGGCGACCGCATAGGGCCAGATCATCATGGTTCGATAGAAGCCCCGGCCCCGCACGACCTTCTCCGCCTGCACGGCAAGGAGCAGCGCGATGCCCATCGACAGGAATGCCGTTGCCACGGAAAATACCGCGGTCACCTTCAGGCTGTTCAGGTAGGCGGGATCGGACAGCACCCTGCGGAAGTTCGCAAAGCCCACGAAGGTGGTTTTCAGCCCGAAGGGATCCTCGCGCAGCATGGACTGCCAGAGCGCCTGTCCGGCCGGCCAGTAGAAGAAGATCGCGGTTATGACGAGTTGCGGAAGGACCAGCAAGAGGGGCAGCAGCCGGTGGGGAAAGACGACCCTGTTCATTCAGGACTCCGGTAAGGTCCGCCCGCCGCCGGACGGACCCGCTTCATTTACGCGCTCAGTTGCCCAGCGCCTGACGGATCGCGGCATTGCCCCGCTCGACGGCATTATCGAGCGCCTGTTGCGCCGTCTGCTGACCGGCGAGCATCTTCTCGAACTCCTCGTTCTCGATGTCGCGGACCTGCGGCAGGTTGACCAGACGAACGCCCTTGGAATTCTCCGTCGGAGCCTTGCCCATCATCTGCAGGATCGGCGTCTCCCGGCCGGGATTCTTGTCATAGAAGCCGCTGGCCTTCGTCGCCTCATAGGCTTTCAGCGTCACCGGCAGGTAGCCCGAAGTCTGATGCAGGTATTCCTGCACCTCCGTCTGCGACAGGTACTGGAAGAAGGCCGCGACGCCCTTGTAGATTTCATCAGACTTGCCGCCCATCACCCACAGGCTCGCCCCGCCGGGTGTCGTGTTCTGCGGTGCTCCGGGCGCATCGCTGTCATAGGGCAGCTGACCGATGCCGTAGTTCATGCCCGATTTGACGATATCTCCGAGCCCGCCCGAAGATTCGGTCAGGATCCCGCATTCGCCGGACAGGAAGATCTGCTTGGCCTCCGATGTCCGCCCACCGTAGCGGAACGCCCCTTCCTTGGCGAGATCGGCGATCGCCTGGAAGTGGTTCACGTAGATCGGCGCGTTGATCTTGAGTTCCACGTCCGAACCGGCAAGCCCGTTTTCATTGGTGCCGAAGGAGACGTTGTTCCAGGCCGCAAAATTCTCGGTATGAATCCAGGTGAGCCAAGTGGAGGTATAACCACAGGGCGCGGCCCCGGAAGCCTTGATCTTGCGCGCAGCGTCCCAGACTTCGTTCCATGTCTTCGGCGGCGCGTTCGGATCCAGCCCGGCTTTCTCGAACACGTCCTTGTTGTAGTAGAGGATGGGCGAGGAGGAGTTGTAGGGGAAGGACAGCATCGTCCCGTCGGGCTTGGAATAATAGGCCACGATCCCCGGCAGGTATTGCGATTTGTCGAATGCCGCGCCCGCATCCGTCAGAACATCCGCCACCGGCTTGATCGCGCCTTCTGCGGCCATCATGACGCCCGTTCCGACGTCGAACACCTGAATGATGTCAGGGGACTGACCAGCCCGGAAGGCGGCAATGCCGGCGTTCAGCGTCTCGGGATAGGTGCCCTTGAATACCGGCTGGAGTTCGTAATCGGACTGTGAGGCATTGAAATCGCTGGCGATCTTGTTGACCACTTCCGAGTTCGCGCCCGTCATCGCATGCCACCAGCTGATCTGGGTCTTGGCCTCGACGCTCAACGGGACGAGGGCGATCGTCGCTGCGAGAATTGCCTTCAGTGTCATTCGGAGGACCTCCTGGGATTCGGTACACGCGGGCTTACGGAAAAGACATGGCAGGTTTGTGAAAACCCGTCCGGCAAGCGGCATCTGTCAGGAGGGGATGGTTCGATGACACCAGAAAGCGCCACGGCTCTGCTATGCCGGGCGTGTCCATCAGTCATCTGCGCGAGGGGGACACCCGCAAGGGAGTGAACCCCGGCACCGGAGGGGGCCATTGGCCCACACCTCAAACGGTGCCGGGGAAGCAGACCGGCCACGGCGACCTCCCCAACCGCGCGTAGCCGGCGAACAACGCCCCGAACCATCCCTCCCCTGGCTGGTGCGTGGAACGTTTGTTCTGCAGTAAACATGACAATTCGTTCCAAACCTGTCAATAGAGAAAGCGGCGGAGCGTATATATGCCCGATATTTGTGCATATATGGACTACAATGCATTAAAAATCGGGAAATCGGCGCTGGTGAGGCACCCTGAAATGGAATATATATTCCAAAATCCATCCTGATACCGCTCACATTTAAAGTTCATGCCCAAGAAGACAGATACCCAGCCCGCCTCAGCCTTTGCTCCCCCCGGCGATATCGACACGCTCCGGGAACATCTCCGCGCGAGAGAATCACGCCTGCCCCGTCGTCTCGGAGAGGTGGCAGCCTTTGCCCTTACAAAGCCGGAGGAAATGGCGCTGGGCACGACGGCAGAGATCGCGCGGGCGGCGGGGGTGCAGCCCTCCACTCTGGTGCGATTTGCCCAGACACTTGGTTATGAGGGGTTCAGCGACATGCAGGCCGTCTTCCGCCGCCCCTATCTGCAGAAGCCGCAGGCACCCGTCGCCACGGGTACGCTGGGCGGTTTCCTCGATGCGGCCGCCCGCTCCGTAGAATCGGCCCGCCAGTCCATCACCGAGGAGCGGTTCGAGACGGCGGTGGACCTGCTGGCCCGGGCGGAGACCATCTTTCTGATCGCCCGCCGCCGCGCCTTCCCCATCGCCAGCAGCATGGCCTACACCTTCGGCCGGATGAAAATCCGCTCGCAGCTCATTGGGACCGCACAGGGGATCGAGGATGAGATGCTGGACCTTGCCCGGCCCGGAGACGCGGCGCTGGTGGTGAGCTTCTGGCCCTATTCGCGCGATGCGGTGCACCAGACACGCAGCCTCCGGGAACGCGGTCTGCCCATCATTGCGCTGACGGACGGGCCAGACAGCCCCGTTGCCGCGCTCGCCCGTGTATCCCTCATGCTGACGGAAGCGGAGCATGAGGGGTTGCGGCTGCTCTCAGGCAGCATAGCCGTCGCAACGGCGATAACGGCGGCGGTGGCCGAACGGCGGGGGATCAGCGAGTGAGGTTTGCCTCTCCCTGACCGGAGCCGCGCTCCCAGGCATGGCCACCTCCCGCAGAGCAGGACGCGGGTTTCGCCTGCAGCCACGGTCGAAGGCCGGCCAACCAGCACTGTCGGAACCCCTGCCCGCCGATCCGCTCTGCCGAAGCAGGACAACCCGTCTTGTCAGACCGGCGACAGGCCCGCGCGAAAGCGGCGCATGTTTGCCTGATAGCTTTCCGCGCTCCTGTCCAGCCGGGCGCGGGCTTCCTCGTCCAACGGGCGGATGATGCGCCCAGGAGCCCCCATCACAAGACTGCCGTCCGGGATCTCCTTGCCCTCCGGGATGAGAGCACCTGCGCCGATAAGACAGTGCCGCCCGATGCGCGCCCCGTTCAGGATTGTCGCGCCCATGCCGATGAGGGTGGAATCGCCAATGGTGCAGCCATGCAGCATGGCCTTGTGACCGATGGTGCAGTTTCGCCCGATGCTCAGTGGAAAGCCGATGTCGGTATGGCAAACCACGTTCTCCTGCACATTGGAGCCTTCGCCCACCGTGATGCGCTCGTTGTCGCCCCGCAGGACAGCACCGAACCAGACGGAGCCCCCGTCCTCGATCAGCACATCGCCGATGAGCACCGCTGTCGGCGCGATCCAGTAGTCTCCGCTTGGCGGCACCTGTGGTGCCACGCCATCCAGCGCATAGATCATGTCCCTCTCCCTTTTCAGCCCTTGTTGCGGTGGGTGAATTCCTCATTCAGACCGCGCACGAATCCCACCAGACCCCTCCGCCGCTTCCGTTCCAGCCGCTCCGCCGTGACGATGGCGCGCAGTTCCTCCTCAGCCGCGTCGATGTCACGGTTGATGAGCACATAGTCATATTCCGACCAGCGGCTGATCTCATCCAGACTGCGTGCCATGCGCCCGGAGATGACCTCGTCAGGATCCTGACCGCGCCCGCGGAGCCGCTGCTCAAGCTCCTTGATGGACGGCGGAAGGATGAAGACGGAGACGACATCCTCCCCCAACCCGGAGTTGCGAATCTGCTGTCCTCCCTGCCAGTCAACGTCGAACAGCATGTCCCTGCCCTGCGAAAGCGCGGCCTCCACCGGCCCTCGGGGGGAACCATAGAGGTTCCCGAAGACTTCCGCATGCTCAAGCATCTCGCCCGCGGCCACCATCGCTTCGAATTCATCCCGCGTGCGGAAGAAGTATTCCCGCCCCTCGACCTCTCCCGGTCGCGGGGGGCGCGTAGTTGCGGAGACGGAAAATCCGATGGTCGGATCCCAGGTTGTCAATCGCTTCGACAGGGTCGATTTGCCCGCGCCGGAGGGCGAGGACAGGATGAGCAGGATGCCGCGACGCGCGATGCTGCGCCCTCCCGGATCATCGGAGAGCAGAACTTGCGTCGGTATCTCAGGCGGCATGGGTTAACCTTTTGTTCACTTTTCGCTGCCGCCCTGCGGCAAACAGCGGTATTAAAGTTTCGGTAAGGACGCTGACTGCGCTTGGCAACAACCAACCCGTCAACGCGCCGTGGTTTGGAGTACGAGTGTCATGAGTAACATCCGCATGGACGGGGTCGAGAGCGATCCCGTCCATCTTATCCGCATGGCTTGGGAAAAGGCTTGCCGGGAACTTCCTGTTCATGGATTGCCGCCCCGGTCCGCCCTTGCGGGGACGGCCATTGCCGGCGCGCTCCACGCCTGTTTCCTGCTGACCCGCGATGCCGCCTGGGGCTGGCGTTTCCGCTACGCGGGAAGGAGCCTGTCCGCCCTCACCGGAGAGGAGCCCGAACGCCTCCCTTTCGGCGCGATCTTTGAACCGGGCACACGCGGGCGTATCGCCGCCTGCCTCGAAGCCGTGACGAGCGACCGGGCACGCGCCGAACTCTCCCTCACCGAAGGCGGGTGCGAGCGGCGCATGGTGCTCCTCCCGCTTGCCCCGGACGCCGCCGGTCGCCCGCTCATCCTCGGCGCAATTCAGAGCGTCGCCGGGAACCGGAGGCCTGCGGCGAATGGCACTCCGCTCCTGAGCCTCGGCACCATGCGCCTTGTCCCGGCGGAGGAAAGCAAGGTCATACGCGTGACATTCGGGCGACCGATTCCCTGCGCACGCCCTGATGGGGCGGACGGCCTTTACACCCGCCGCTCGTGAGGCCATGCGGAACCCGGGCGGGAGGAAAGCTGTTCTTCCTTGACCTTGCCGGCGGCACGCGCCTTATTCCTGCTGCCGATCACCAAAGCGCGAGAGGAGTCTTCGATGGCTTTCACACTTCCCGATCTTCCCTATGCCCATGATGCGCTCGCATCCCTCGGCATGTCCAAGGAGACGCTCGAGTTCCACCACGACATCCACCACAAGGCCTATGTCGATAACGGCAACAAGCTGATTGCGGGGACCGAGTGGGAGTCCAAACCGCTCGAAGACATCGTGAAGGGCACCTATCAGGCCGGTGCCGTCGCGCAGTCGGGGATCTTCAACAATGCCTCGCAGCACTGGAACCACATCCTGTTCTGGGAAGTCATGGGTCCGGGCGAGGACAAGAAGATTCCGGGCGAGCTTGAAAAGGCGCTGACGGAAGCCTTCGGCTCCGTCGCCAAGTTCAAGGAAGAATTCGCCGCCGCGGGGGCCGGACAGTTCGGTTCCGGCTGGTCCTGGCTGGTCAAGGATGCCGATGGCGGCCTGAAGATCACCAAGACCGAGAACGGGGTGAACCCGCTCTGCTTCGGCCAGACGGCTCTGCTGGGCTGCGACGTGTGGGAACATTCCTACTACATCGACTTCCGCAACAAGCGGCCTGCCTACCTCACCAACTTCCTCGACAAGCTGGTGAACTGGGAAAACGTGGCCTCCCGTCTCTGAGGTCAGCATCGACCCCGACTTTCAGCCGGTAGCGTTGGAACGTATCGGGACGTCGGACAAGCAACCCGGCCCCCGCGCTCCAAGGCGCGGGGGCTTTCCACTGTGAGGAACCGGAGCCATGCCGGACAGTCAGCGCGGCCTTATCGCCGTCATTTCCAGCAGCGTGATCTGGGGGGTGCTCGGGCTTTACTACAAGCTGCTGTCCCATGTCCCGGCGCTGGAGATCCTCTCTCACCGGACGCTCTGGTCGGTCGTGTTCTTCGGCGCCATCCTTGCGGTGCAGGGTCGGCTCCCCGCCCTTCGGCGCGCGATGACCTCGCGGGAAGGTGGGCTCATCCTTTTCGGCGCGCTGATGATGGGCGTGAACTGGTTCGTCTATATCCTGTCGATCCAGATCGGCCACGCGCTCGAATCGAGCCTTGGCTACTACATCTTTCCGATGGTCGCGGTCCTGATCGGGCTGGTGGTGTTCCATGAACGCCTATCATGGCTTCAATGGATCGCCGTCGCACTGGCGGCGACGGGGGTTCTGACGCTGACCATCGGCCTTGGGGTGGCGCCGTGGTTCTCGCTCGCCATCGCGGTGAGCTTCGGGCTTTACGGGCTCGCCAAGAAGAAGATCACCGCCGATGCCACGGTCTCCGTGACGGCGGAGGTGATGTTTCTGGCCCCGCTAGCGCTGGTCTGGCTGATCCTGCCGCATACGGAGGTTCCGGGGGCGGAGCATTTCGGCTCGGATTGGCGCACGACGCTTCTGCTGATCGGGACAGGGCCGCTCACCGCGATTCCGCTGATGCTGTTCACCTACGCCTCCCGGCGCATCCCGATGTCAACGCTGGGCGTCGTGCAGTATATCAACCCGACCATCCAGTTCTTCATCGCGACACTGGCGTTCGGGGAGCCGTTTACCCACGCGCACGCATTGGCCTTCCCGATGATCTGGCTGGCCGTGCTGATCTATATCGTCGCCCTCCGCCGTCAGGCGAGCGCGGCGCGCAAACTGGCGGCGAGCCTTGGCACATCTGGCACTACCGTGTAGAAGTCGCGGATTTCCGCGCCCGCAAAACCCTCGTCGATCAACTGGTCGATGAGCCGGGCCAGCGGATCCCAGAAACCCTCGACATTGAGGATGAAGATCGGCTTGTCGTGAAGCTTGAGGTAGCGCCATGTCAACACCTCAAAGAACTCGTCAAGCGTGCCGATACCGCCCGGCAGGACGACCACAGCATCCGAGTTCTGGTACATCACCGTCTTGCGTTCATGCATGTTCGACGTGACGATATAGGTGGACAGGTCGCGCTTGCCGACCTCCCACTTCACCAGATGCTCCGGGATCACGCCGAAGGTTTCCGCCCCCGCCATCTGCGCCGCGCGCGCCACTTCCCCCATCAGGCCAACGTCGCCCGCGCCATAGACGAGCCGCCAGTTCTGCTCGGCCAGCATGCGGCCCATCTCGGCCGCGGTCGTCGCATAAGGCGCGCGCGTTCCGGGACGGGCGCCGCAGAAGACGCAGACGGATTTTTCGGGCCGGGCCATGACATCGCTCCGTGAAGGTGGCTTTTCGCCGCTGTTCCTAGGGTGTCGCCTCGCGGCTCGCAAGGCCGGGGGCTTTGGCAGGTCATGCGCGCCAGGGTCCGCGCAGAGCCAGTTGGGTCGCCGGGGCGAGCCTCGGCCTCCGGCCCATGGGCGCGAACCTTGGGGAAAGTGGCGCTATCCCAGAGGAGCAGGGGTGACCCCACGTGTGGCAGGCCCGGTGCCTCTGGCCTTCCGGCGCCCGGTCCGCTAGTGTCGCCACCCTTCCAGACGGAAACCCCCCATGTCCCATACACCAGAAACGATGAGCGAAAGCCGCAGCGCGTGGCGCACGATCCGGCGTGTGGCGCCCTATCTGTGGCCGGAGAATACGCCGTGGGTCCGGCGGCGCGTCGTCATCGCGATGGCGATCCTCGTACTGGCCAAGCTCATCTCGGTCGTGGTGCCGTTCTTCTACAAGGCGGCAGTGGACAGCCTGTCGCACGAGGTGACGGGACCGCTCGGCATGCTTGGGCTGGGCGCAGTGGGCCTGACGGTCGCCTATGGTGTAGCGCGGCTCATGTCGGACGGTTTCGAGGAGTTGCGCGACGCGATCTTCGCCAAGGTCGGGATGCGCGCGCTGCACGGCCTCGCCATGGAGACGTTCGAACATATCCACCGGCTGTCCATGCGCTATCACATCACCCGGCGCACCGGTGCACTGTCCCGCGTGATGGAGCGGGGGGTGAAGAGCATCGACTTCCTGCTGCGCTTCATGCTGTTCTCCATCGGGCCGCTGATCCTTGAACTGGTGCTGGTGGGCATCATTCTCGCCCTGGTGTTCGACCCGACCTATACTCTGGTCGTGGGGGTGGTCATCGCCCTCTACATCCTGTTCACAACGATCGTCACCGAATGGCGCGTCCGTATGCGCAAGGAGATGAACGACCGGGATCAGGAGGCGAACCAGAAGGCGCTGGACAGCCTGCTGAACTACGAAACCGTCAAGTATTTCAATGCCGAAGGGCGTGAGGCCGCGCGCTATGACGTGGCCATGACGGGCTATCAGCGTGCCGCGCTGAAGACCTCCTATTCGCTGGCGTTCCTGAATGCCGGTCAGACGCTCATCATCACCTCCGGTCTGGTGATCGTCATGGTCATGGCCGCGCGCGGTGTGCAGGCGGGGACGCTGACCGTGGGCGATTTCGTGATGGTCAACGCCTACATGCTCCAGATCACCCTGCCGCTGGGCTTTCTCGGGACCGTCTATCGGGAGATACGTCAGGCGCTGGTGGACATGGCGGCGATGTTCGACCTGCTGGAGCAACCGACCGAAGTCGTGGATGCGCCCGATGCCTACCCGCTTCGCATCAGCGGCGGCGAGGTGGTTTTCGACGATGTGCACTTCGGCTACGACCCCGCCCGCCCGATCCTGAAGGGCCTGACCTTCCGCGCCGCTCCGGGAGAGACGGTGGCCATCGTCGGCCCGTCCGGTGCCGGGAAGTCAACCGTCGGTCGCCTGCTCTTCCGCTTCTACGATGTGCAAAGCGGTGCAATCCGCATCGATGGACAAGATCTCCGCGATGTCACGCAGTCGAGTCTGCATGCCGCCATCGGGGTGGTGCCGCAGGACACGGTCCTGTTCAACGACTCGATCTTCTACAACATCGCCTATGGGCGCGAGGGCGCGACGCAAGAGGATGTGATCGGCGCCGCGCGGGCCGCCCGCATCCACGATTTCATCGAGAGCCTGCCCGAAGGGTATGACACGCAGGTGGGCGAACGCGGGCTGAAACTCTCCGGCGGGGAGAAGCAGCGCGTCGGCATCGCGCGGACGTTGCTGAAGAACCCGCCGATCCTGCTGCTGGACGAAGCCACTTCCGCACTCGACACGCAGACGGAGGCGGGGATCCGCGATTCGCTGGCTGAACTCGGCCGGGGGCGGACGGTGATTACCGTGGCGCACCGCCTTTCCACCATCGTGGATGCGAACCTGATACTCGTGCTGGATAACGGCACCGTGCAGGAAGCGGGCACGCATGCAGAGCTGCTGTCGCAGAAGGGCCGCTACGCCGCGCTCTGGATCCGGCAGGCGCTGGAAGAGGACGCGGCCTGAGGCGCCTGCACCGTCAGAACGACAACCGCATCGCGTGACTGCCCCGCTCCCGGTAGGGGGTGGTCGCGTAATGGGCCCGGTAGCATTTGGAGAAATGCGACGGGCTGGCAAAGCCGCAGGCCAGGGCCACGTTGATCACGCTCATGTCGGTCTGCATCAGCAGGTTCCGCGCTTTCTGCAGCCGAAGCTCCATGTAGTAGCGCTTGGGACTGCGGTTGAGATAGCGTCGGAACAGCCGTTCGAGCTGACGGGTGGACATCGCGACATCTTCAGCCAGCCGGGTTGGACTGATCGGCTCCTCGATATTGCGTTCCATCATCTGGATGACCTGGCTGAGCTTCGGGTGGCGGACGCCGATCCGGGTGGGGATGGAGAGGCGCTGCGTGTCCTGCCCCGTGCGGATGGAGGAATAGACCATCTGGTCCGCGACCGCGTTGGCCAGATCCTCTCCATGATCGTCGGCGATGATCTTCAGCATCATGTCGATGGCGGAGGTGCCGCCCGCGCTCGTCAGCCGGTTGCCGTCGGTGACGAAGACGGCCTTCGACAGCCGGACGTTCTCGAACTCCTCGATGAAGCTGTCCTGATTTTCCCAATGGATCGTCGCGCGCCGCCCGTCCAGCAAGCCCGCCCGCGCCAATGTCCAGGCACCGGTGCAGATCCCCGCCATCCGCCCGCCGCGCCGCGCCTCCCGCCGGAGCCAGGCCAGCACCCGCTTGGAGGAGGCCGCCTCTATCTCCAGCCCGCCACAGATGACCAGCGTCTCCTCCCGGTCGAGCACGTCGAGCCCCATGTCCACCCGGAAGGCGCAGCCGTTGGAACAGACCGCCTGCACGCCGTTTTCCCCCGCAAGCTGCCACGAATAGAGCGTCTGCCCCGACATCATGTTGGCGATACGCAACGGCTCCACGGCGCTTGCGAACGCGATGAGCGTGAAGCGGTCCAGCAGAAGGAAGACGAACCGACGCGGCTGGACCTCTCCCGCGCGGCCATTCACGACACTTCTGCCAACTTCACGGGTTGGGCGGTCTTCATGGGGGCGGCCTTCGGGGGAGCGGCCAGAGACGATGGGCCCGTCGGGTCTCACGTCGCGCATGGATTGCGACCCTTCATGGCGTTTTCGCGACAAGAAAAGCAGGTCTCTCCTGCCCACGCAAGAGGTCACGTCTTAAGAACGATCGTATGGGATTGGGGTTTGCATGATGAGACCAACGCCCATATAACGGCAAGCCACTTTGTGCGGAGGCCATCATGAGCAAAGGCTGGAGCAAGTCGGACTGGCGTGCGCGCCCCCGGGTGCAGATGCCCGACTATCCCGAACCCGCGATTCTCGCGGAGGTGGAGTCGCAGCTTGGGAACTATCCGCCGCTCGTATTTGCCGGGGAGGCCCGCAAGCTCAAACGCGCGCTGGGAGAAGTGGCGCAGGGCAAGGCCTTTCTGCTTCAGGGCGGCGACTGCGCGGAGAGCTTCTCCGGCTTCTCCGCCGATGCGATCCGCGACACGTTCAAGGTGCTGCTCCAGATGGCCGTTGTGCTGACCTGGGGGGCCAAGGTGCCGGTCATCAAGGTCGGGCGCATGGCCGGACAGTTCGCGAAGCCTCGCTCCGCCCCGAACGAGATCGTGAACGGCGTCGAACTGCCGTCCTACAAGGGCGACATCATCAACGGTTTCGACTTCACCCCGGAGGCGCGGACGCCCGATCCCCGGCGGATGCTGCAAGCCTATACCCAGGCTGCCGCGTCGCTGAACCTGCTGCGTGCCTTCTCCACCGGCGGTTACGCGGATATCCACCGCGTTCATGCCTTCACCTCCCGCTTCACCGATCATGACGCGGCGGAGCGGTACCGGGAGATTTCCAACCGCATCTCCGACGCGCTCGACTTCATGAATGCGGCGGGCGTGAATGCCGACACCGCGCATGAGCTGGCAAAGGTGGATTTCTACACCAGCCACGAGGCGCTCCTGCTGGAATATGAGGAGGCGCTCTGCCGGATCGACTCGACCACCGGCCTGCCTGTCGCCGGATCGGGTCACATGATCTGGATCGGAGACCGCACCCGGCAGGTCGATGGCGCGCATGTGGAATTCTGCCGCGGTGTGCAGAACCCAATAGGGCTGAAATGCGGGCCGTCGCTCTCCAGCGATGACCTGAAACGCCTGCTTGCCAAGCTGAACCCCACGAACGAGGCCGGGCGGCTGACGCTGATTGCCCGGTTCGGCGCAGGCACCGTTGGCGACAATCTGCCCCGGCTCATCCGCGCGGTGCAGGAAGAGGGCGCGCAGGTGGTCTGGACCTGCGATCCCATGCACGGCAACACGATCAAATCGGCTTCCGGCTACAAGACGCGCCCCTTCGAATCGGTGCTCCGCGAGGTGCGGGAATTCTTCGACGTCCACAACGCCGAAGGCACAATCCCAGGTGGCGTCCATTTTGAGATGACCGGCGCGGACGTCACCGAATGCACCGGCGGGGTTCGGGCCGTGACGGACGAGGACCTGTCCTCCCGCTACCACACGGCCTGCGATCCACGCCTGAACGCCAATCAGGCCCTGGAACTCGCCTTCCTCGTGTCAGCGGAACTTTCCACCCGCCGCGAGTCGCAGCGGATCGTTGCGGGCGCGTGATCGCGCCCGGTTTCGCCGCCCGCAGTAAACCTGCAGGGCGGCGAAAACTCTGCCTTACGTAGGCCGGAACGAAAGCGAAGTCCTTCGCGGAGAGGGTTGGCACCGTCAGTGCGGCCGGAGCGGCGGCCTGCCCGAGGAGGGTCAGCTTTCCGCCTTCTTCTCCCAGCGGCCGCTTTCCTCGCTCCAGTATTGCGCGCTGACGCCCGCGCCGGTCAGACGGCGCCACTGGCCGCGCGCGCCCTCCACCGCTCCGGGATCGGTTCCGTCGAAGAGGATGCACACCCGGTCGAGTGTCGCTGCATCCTCGGGCTCCGCCTCTGCGCCGTCGATGCACATCAGGCAGCGTGCACCGTTCGTCACCGGCCCGGGCGTGAGCAGAACCGGTTGCGCCGCGTCCCATTCCCCCCCCAGAAGGCCATGCGGAAGGAAGCCGTCCTCCGGCTCCAGCCACAACCTTTCATCAAGCCACGCGAGCCTGTCCGGCCGCGTTCCCCGCACGGCGACGCGCCAGCCCGCCTTCAGCGACCGGTCGATGAGAACCGGCAGAAGCGCTTCTGCCGGGGATCGCGTCAGGTGATAGAAAAGCGCAGCCACCCGTCCTACGACTCGTAACGGTCGCGGATCAGCCGGTCGAGGCTCATCACCCCCCAGCCGGTCGCGCCCTTCGGTCCGACGGTGGTGTCGCGCTTCACATGCGCCGTGCCCGCGATGTCCAGATGGATCCACGGTGTGCCGTCGGCGATGAACCGCTGGAGGAACTGTGCTGCGGTGACCGATCCCGCCTCCCGTCCGGCAGAGTTCTTGATGTCGGCGATGTTGGACCGGATGAGCCGGTCGTAACCATCGCCCAGAGGCAGCCGCCACGCGCCCTCGCCCTCCGCCTTCGCCGCCGCGAGGAAGGCATCGCAGAAGGCATCGTCGTTGGAAAAGACGCCGGTCATCTCATGCCCCAGGGCCACGATCACCGCGCCCGTCAGGGTTGCGAGATCGACGATGCCGGAGGGCTGGAACCGCTCCTGCGCATACCAGAGCACGTCGGCCAGAACGAGGCGACCCTCGGCATCCGTGTTGTTCACCTCGATCGTCACGCCGCGCTTGGACTTTACCACATCGCCGGGGCGCTGTGCCTTGCCGTCGGGCATGTTCTCCACCAGGCCTACGAGACCCACGACATTCGCCCGCGCCTTCCTCAGCGCGAGTGTCCGCATGACGCCCGCCACGACGCCCGCGCCCCCCATGTCCATGGTCATCTCCTCCATGCCGGCGCCCGGCTTCAGGGAGATACCGCCCGTGTCGAAGACCACCCCCTTGCCGACAAGCGCAAGCGGCGGCGTGCCCGCCTCTCCGCCCCGCCAGTGCATGACGACGACCTTCGAGGGGCTTTCCGACCCCTGCCCCACGCCCAGCAGCGCGCGCATGCCCAGATCGGCAAGATCGGCCTCCTCCAGTATCTCCACATCCAGCCCGAGTTCCTGCATCGCGGCCAGACGCGCGGCGAAATCGCTGGTGGTCAGGACGTTGGCGGGTTCATTGACGAGATCGCGGGTGAAAAACACCCCCTCCGCCAACGCGGCCATGGGCTGCGCGGCGGCGGCGACCTTCTCCGGGTCGGCGACCATCAGCGTGACGGTGCCCCGCTCCGCGGGCGGTTCGGACTTGTAGAGGCCGAAATCATAGGCGCGGAGCGCGAGCCCGAAGGAAAGCTCCGCCGCGCCGCCATTGCCGCCGACAAGCACGATCGCCCCTTTCGGCCCGACACCCCGCCCGATGGCCGCGCCGGCCTTCCGGGCGATGGCCGCTTCCGGCTTCCGCGGCAGCTTCACCACCTGAACCGCCTCCGCCCCGATGCCCGCGGGCCAGGCCAGATCAACGGCGTCGCCCGGTTTCATCTTCTCGAACGCCTCGGAGGAGGCGAAACGCTCGATCGCTCCCTTCACAAGCCGGTTCAGCGGCCTGACCGTGGCATCCGGCTTGCCCGAAGGATCGATCAGAACGACGATGCGTCCCTCAAAGGCGGCGAGCCCCTCGGAGGACATCTCGCGAAAATGGATGGCAACGGGTGAGGTCATGGCGGTCTCCGGTCTGAAACTGGCCGCTCCGGCGCGCAAAAAGCGACGCAGGACGGCAACGGTCCGCGCGAGGCTAGTGCCCGCGCCCCGGAATGGCCAGATAGCAGTTTTCCGTCCCCCCGTTTTCAGCTAGCGTCGCCCCACACCCGCCGAGCAGAGCGGCGAGCAGAGAAGGATCCTCCCGGCGTGCCCAGATTCGACAGATACATGCTGTCGCAGCTTCTGGCGGTGTTCGGCTTCTTCTCTCTCATTCTCGTCGCCGTCTACTGGGTAAACCGCGCGGTTTCGCTGTTCGATCAGATCATAGGATCGGGGCAGACAGCGCTGGTGTTCTTCGAACTCTCGGCGCTGAGCCTTCCGAACGTCATCCGAATCGTCCTGCCGCTCTCCGCCTTTGCGGCCACGGTCTTCGTGACCAACCGCCTCGCCTCGGAGAGCGAGCTGGTCGTCATGCAGGCGACGGGTTTTTCTCCCTTTCGCCTTGCGCGGCCGGTGCTGATCTTCGGACTGATCGTTGCGGCGATCCTGTCGGTCCTCGCGCATTACCTCGTGCCCGCGAGCCGGGAGCGCTTCTCCGAGCGCAGCACCGAGATCTCGGAGAGCGTCTCGGCCCGGTTCCTGACGGAGGGGCAGTTCCTGCATCCTTCCGACGGCATCACCTTCTACATCCGCGACATCTCCTCCACCGGAGAGCTGCGGGATGTATTCCTGTCGGACAACAGGCAACCTGACGATCTGACGTTCTACACTGCCAAGCGCGCCCTGTTCGCCCGCGGACCGCAGGGGCCGCTGCTTATCATGCTGGACGGCATGGCCCAGTCGCGCGAGGGTCGCACCCAGCGGCTCTCCGTGATGCGATTCGACGACTTCACCTATGACATCGGCGCGCTGATGCGGGACGACAGGCGCATCTATACCGATGTCCGCAGCCTGCCGACGTCGATGCTCATCAATCCCTCGGACGAGGTCATCGCCAATCTGCGCAACCCCGATCCCGCAGCGCCGTTCCGCGAACTCCAGAGCCGTCTCTCCGCGCCGTTTCTGGCACCCGTGGCGGCGATGATCGGCTTCGCCACGCTGCTTCTCGGCGCCTTCAGCAGGTTTGGCCTGTGGCGGCAGGTGCTCGGCGCGATTCTCATGCTGGTGCTGGTGCAGTTTCTGGACAACGCCTTCACCAATCTCGCGCTCAGGAAGGCGTCCTACTGGCCCGCCTATTATGCCGCCCCTGTCATCGGCGCGCTGATTTCGGTGGCGATGCTGGCCTGGGCGGGACGCTCCCGCCGTGTCAGACCCCATCCCAAACGCAGCGAGGCGGCGGCATGACGCTCTGGCTCTATCTTGGGCGGAAATTCCTGCTGACCGTTGCGGGGACATTTCTGGTGTTCTTCGGCATCATGTTCCTCATTGATCTGGTGGAGCAGGTCCGGCGCGGAGCCAGTGGCGGGCTGGCGGACGCCGCCTGGATCGCGTTCCTGCACAGCCCGCAGGGCGTTTACGAAATTCTCCCGCTGGTGGTGTTGCTGGCCTCGATCGCGCTGTTCCTTTCGCTTGCAAGGACGAGCGAGCTCGTGGTGATCCGCGCCGTTGGGGTCTGGGTTTTCGCGGCACTGTCGCCTGCGCTGATCGGCGGGCTAATCGTCGGGATGCTGGCGGTGACGGTGCTCAACCCCATTGCTTCGGCCACCAGCCGCAAGGCCGATGCCTCCCCTGAAGGCGGGGACGAGAACATCGTCTCCGTCAGCGGAGAGGCGATCTGGCTCCGTCAGGGGGATCGGGCGGGGCAGTGGGTGATCCGGGCCGACCGCGCCACCCCGGACGGGACGGAGCTGTTCAACGCCATCTTCATCGGTCTGGATACCGAAGGCACCCCCGTCCGGCGCGTGGAGGCCGCACATGCGGTGCTGGGCCGCGGGGCCTGGGAGCTTACCGGGGTGAAGGACTGGCCGATGGAGGCCCCCAATCCCGAACGGGATGCGGAGCGGCATGAGACACTGACTCTCAACACCAACCTGACCCAGCAGGAAATCCGCAACAGCTTCGAAGCCCCCGGCATGATCTCCTTCTGGCAACTGCCGGAACAGATCCGGAGGCTGGAGCGGGCGGGTTTCTCCTCTCGCAGTCACCAGGTGCTTTTCCATATGGAGCTGGCGACACCGTTCCTCATCGTCGCGATGATCCAGATCGCGGCCGGTTTCACGATGCAGCCCGCCCGCGCCGGCAGGACGGGCGTAAAGGTGCTGATCGCTGTTCTGATAGGTTTCGCTCTGTTCTTCCTGCGGAATTTCGCGCAGATACTCGGCAACAACGGCCAGATTCCCGTCCTGCTCGCGGCCTGGGGCCCGCCCGTCGCAGGGCTGCTCTTTTCGGCAGGGCTTCTGCTTCACATGGAGGACGGATGAAGTCGCGTCCCGCCCTCACCCGCCTTCTGGCGCTTGCTCTGACCACGGCGCTTGCTTCTCCCGCAAGCGCGGAAGACGGACTTGCGACGCTCGTTGCCGACGATGTCCGCATCCTGTCCGATGACAGGCTGCTGGCGCAGGGCAATGTGGAGGTGCTCTGGCAGGGGGTCACGCTGAAAGCCCGGCGTATCCTCTACGACCGCAACCAGGACGAGGTGACGATCGAAGGCCCGATGACGCTGGTTGAGGGGCCGGACCAGATCGCCCTCGCCTCCAGCGCGGAGTTGTCCTCCGACCTCACCCGCGGTGTGCTGAAAAGCGCGCGGATCGTGCTCGATCAGCAGATGCAGATCGCCGCCAACGAGATCGCGCGAACCGGCGGGCGCTATACCAAGATGACGCGCGTCGTGGCCTCCTCCTGCCAGGTCTGTCCGGGCGGGCGGCAGGTGCCGCTGTGGGAGATCCGGTCGGCGGAAGTGCTGCACGATCAGGAAACCCGGCTGATGTATTTCAAGGATGCCACCTTCCGCGTCATGGGCGTTCCGGTGATGTATCTGCCAAGCCTGCGGATGCCGGACCCGAGCGTTGACCGCGCGCCCGGCCTGTTGCCGCTGAAGTTCTTTCATCAGAGCGATCTTGGTTATGGCATGCAGGTGCCCTACTTCCTGCCGCTGGGTGACCATGCCGACCTGAAAATCGCCCCGTTGGTGACCACGGGCGGGGCTGTCATGGTCGAAAACACCTATCGTCAGGCGTTGAATGGCGGCTGGATGGAATGGACGGGTGCAATCGCCACCGACGATCTCGATAACGGCCCCTCGCTCCGCCACTACCTGCGGGGAGAAGGCCAGCTCGCGTTTCCCGCCCAGTTCACGATGAAATTTGACGTCTATTCGATCAGTGACCCCAATTTCCTCAATGATTACGAGTTGGATGACAAGGACCGGCTCGAATCCACCGTTCAGGTTTACCGCGCACGGCGGGATGAACTCATCAGCCTTGAGGCCCTGCATTACCGGTCTCTCAGCGAGGCCGAGGATAACTCCGTTCTGCCCAATCTCATGCTCGACGGAACATGGGAGCGGCGGATGCCCGTGCCGGAGGCGGGCGGCATCGCGACATTCGGGGCACAGGTGATGACCTATCACAATCGCTCGGATTCGCTTTATGATCTGAACGGCGACGGAGTGGCGGATGGTCGCGACATGCGGCGTTTCAGCCTTTACGGCAACTGGCAGCGCGACTGGGTCACGGCTCCCGGTCTCGTTGTTACGGCGACGGGCGATCTGCGGGCCGATGCCTTCTGGTTCAGCAATACACCCGAAAGCGACCCGGAGTTCACCCGCGTCGTACCCACCTTCGGCACCAAGCTGAGCTGGCCCTTCGTTCGCAGCACCGCGGGCGGCGGCAGTGAGGTGCTGACACCCATGGCTCAGGTCGTCTGGAGCCCCGAAGGCCGTCGCAGCCCGCTGAACGAGGACAGCCTGCTCGTCGAGTTCGACGAAGCCAACCTGTTCTCCCTCGACCGATTCCCCGGAGAGGACGCCTATGAGGAAGGCTGGCGGGCAAATCTGGGCGCGACATGGACCCGTATCGATCCGGCGGGCTGGACGCTCGGCATCACCGCGGGTCGTGTGTTCCGCTGGAGCGGGGATGAGGAACAATTCAGCCCGGCGAGCGGCCTCGACGGGCAAGGATCGGATTGGCTGACCTCCGTCCGGCTCGACTGGGGCAACGGGATCAGCCTCGTCAACCGGTCTCTGTTCGAAGGATTGCTGGACTTTTCCAAGAATGAGTTCCGTCTGGGCTATGACCGGGGGCCGATGAATCTGGCGACGAGTTTTGTCTGGTTGGATGCGGATCAGCGGGAGATGCGCGAAACTTCGCGCTCCGTCTGGGCATGGGACGCGGAGTATGATTTCAACGACCGCTGGACCGGGACCTCGGAATGGCGTTATGACTTCTCGGAGCACAGGGCGGCACGCGCAGCGCTCGGAGTGGTTTATCGCAACGAATGCGTTCAGGTGGATCTGGAAGTTTCCCACCGCCTGACAAGTTCGCTCGGCGATGAGACCAGCACCCGGGTCGATCTGTCGGTGGAGCTTCTGGGCTTCGGCAATGGCGGACGACGCCCGCCCGTGACAAGAACCTGCGCCGGCTGAACGGCGCGAGAACCGGCCGCGCCCGCGCGGCGAGGAAGAGCAGAACGGACGACCGATGCGCCTCATCCCGCTTGCTACCGCTTTGGCCCTGACCTTCGGTGCCATGTCCCCCGCTCCCGCCGTGGCGCAGGGGCTGTTCACCGCGCGTGCCTATGTGAATGGCGCCGCAATCACCGAATTCGAACTCCGGCAACGGATGCTGTTCATGCAGCAGCTCGGCGCGGGTGGTCTGACGGAGAGGCAGGCGATGGAGGCGCTGATCGATGATCGGCTCTACCTCATCGCGGGCAGGATCCAGAAAGTCAGCGTCACCGACGATCAGCTTCGAACGGGCATGCGGGAATTTGCCGAACGCGGGCAACTGACCGTCGAGCAACTCACCCAGCGCCTCGCGGGCGTGGGGGTGTCGGAGGAAACCTTCCGGGAGTTCGTGCGCGCCGGACTGATCTGGCGGGAAGTGGTGCGGACGCGGTTCGGGGGGCGTGTCACCGTCACCGAGGCCGATATCGATCGCGCCCTGCAGGTCGAATCCATCCGGCCGGAGCGGGAAATCCTTCTGTCGGAGATCATCCTTCCCACCGTTGCGCCCTATGCGGAACAAAGCCGCCAGATCGCGGACCTGATCCGCGAGAAC
This sequence comes from Haematobacter genomosp. 1, assembly GCF_002196855.1. Taxonomy (GTDB): domain Bacteria; phylum Pseudomonadota; class Alphaproteobacteria; order Rhodobacterales; family Rhodobacteraceae; genus Haematobacter. The sequence goes on from NZ_NIPW01000004.1 coordinate 261,225, forward strand.
GTGCATAACAGCAACGATTTCGCTGAAGCGGCGAGCCGCTTCTCCGCCTCGCAATCGCGCGAGCAGGGCGGCCGGCTCGAGTGGATCCGGGAGGCGAACATGCCCCCGCAGATCCGTGAAGTCCTGGACGGCATGCGGCCCGGGCAGATGTCGCGCGAAGTGCAGGTGCCGAACGCCATCGCCATCTTCTTCCTGAGGGAACGACGGGACACCCCCCGTCCAGCGCCTGCCGCCACCACGCTCGACTATGCGGAAGTACTTCTGGCGAATGGTCATGCGCCGGAAACAGTGGAGGAGGCGGCAAAGCTCCGCGCCCGCGTCGATAGCTGCGACGATCTTTACGCAGCACTCAGGGGCGCTCCGGCCGCCGTGCAGCGCCACAGCGCCAGCCCCGGCCAGCTGCCAGCCGACGTCGCGATGGAACTCGCGCGCCTCGACCAGAACGAGACCTCCACCAGCCTCGTCCAGGGCGACTCGCTGCGGGTGCTGATGCTGTGCAGCCGCACGCTGACACAGGCGGAGCCGCCCAACCGCGATCAGGTCCGCACGCAACTGCTGAACCAGCGGGCCGGCAAGCTCGCGGACAACTACCTTGCGGAACTTCGCGCCAATGCGATCATCCGTGGCCAATGAGCAGCTTTGACATCCTCCCCATCGCTCTGACCTGCGGCGAGCCTGCGGGCATCGGCCCGGAAATCGCCGCCCGCGCCTGGGAGGAGATCGGCAGCCGCCTGCCCTTCTTCCTGATCGGCGACCCCTCGCATCTGCCGAAGGGGACGCCCGTGCGCGAGATCGGCCACCCGCGGGAGGCCGAGCGCGCCGCGATGCATGGGCTTCCCGTCCTGCCGCACCCGTTCGACGGCCCGGCCATTCCCGGCAATCCCGACCCGCGCAACGCCCGCAGTGTGATCGACGTCATTTCCCGCGCCGTGCAGCTCGTTCAGGCGGGTGAGGCGGGGGCGGTCTGCACTGCGCCGATCAGCAAGAAGGCATTGCAGGACGGGGCGGGTTTCGCTTTTCCGGGACATACCGAATATCTCGCGCATCTTGCGGGCGTGAGCCGTGTGGTGATGATGCTCGCCTGCCCCGCTCTGCGCGTGGTGCCCGCGACGATCCACATCCCTCTGGCCGAGGTTCCGCAGCAACTCACGCGGCGCCTGCTGACGGAGACGATCCAGATCACCCACAACGCACTCCGCCAGGACTTCGGCATCGGCGCCCCCCGCATCGCCATCGCCGGGCTGAACCCCCATGCCGGTGAGGGTGGCGCCATGGGGCGGGAGGAGATCGAGACGATCCTGCCGGTGATCGAGAGCTTCCGCAGCGAGGGCTACTCGCTCGCCGGACCGCTTGCCGGAGATACGATGTTCCACCCCGCGGCGCGGGCGAAATATGACGCCGCGATCTGCATGTATCACGATCAGGCGCTGATCCCGATCAAGACGATCGACTTCGCCCATGGCGTGAATGTGACGCTGGGCCTGCCGTTCATCCGCACCTCGCCCGACCACGGCACCGCCTTCGACATCGCGGGCAAGGGGGTGGCTGACCCCGCCAGCCTCATCGCGGCGCTGGAAATGGCGGCGGAACTTTCCCGGACCCGCCGGACGTGAGCGCGATCGACGGCCTGCCGCCGCTCCGCGAGGTGATCGCGGAATACGGCCTGTCGGCGCGCAAGCAGCTCGGCCAGAACTTCCTGCTCGACCTCAATCTGACGGCGAAGATCGCGCGCTCTGCTGGCGATCTGACCGGAGCGGATGTGCTGGAAGTCGGCCCCGGCCCCGGCGGGCTGACGCGCGGTTTGCTGGCGGAAGGGGCGCGGCACGTGCTCGCCATCGAAAAGGATCCCCGCTGTATTCCCGCGCTGGAGGAAATCGCGGCGCACTACCCCGGCCGGCTGGACATCGTGGAGGGGGATGCGCTCACGGTGGACCTGACGGGACGCCTGACCCCGCCCATCCGCATCGTCGCCAACCTGCCCTATAACGTGGGCACGGAGCTGCTGGTCCGCTGGCTCACGCCACCGCAATGGCCGCCGTTCTGGCAGAGCCTGACGCTGATGTTCCAGAAAGAGGTGGCCGAGCGGATCGTGGCCAAGCCCGGCAGTCCTGCCTACGGGCGCCTGGCCCTGCTCGCCCAATGGCGGACGGAGGCACGGATCGTCATGACCTTGCCGCCCGACGCCTTCACCCCCCCGCCCAAGGTGCATTCCTCGGTCGTGCATCTCGTCGCGCGGGCCGAACCCGCCTACCCGGCTGATCCCGCCATCTTGTCGCGCGTTGTCGCTGCTGCCTTCAACCAGCGGCGAAAGATGCTGCGCTCCAGCCTCAAGGGCCTCGCACCGGATATCGAGGATCGTCTGCTCTCCGTGGGCATCAAACCCACCGAACGGGCGGAGCAGCTCTCTCTGGAGCAGTTCTGCGCCCTTTCCCGAACTTTCGGCTAAGGCTTCAAGCAAAAAGCCGGGCGTCACTGCCCGGCTTTTTGCTTGATCCACAAAGAACCTGCGCCGTCATTCGGCTGCAGGCGCTTCGCTGTTTTCCGACTTCTTACGCGTGGGAGAGCGGCGGCGCGGGCGCGGCTTGGCCTCACCCCCGTCTTCCGACGGCTGCACGGCCTTGGGCGTGCGCGTGCGGCGCGGACGTGCTTCGACAACCTCCGGCGCAGGCTCCGCTGCGGGCGCCTCCTGCGCAGCTTCCGCCGGGTTGACGTCGGCGCGCGGTGCCGTCGCTGCGGGCGCCTCCTGCTCGGCGGTCGGTTCCGGCCGCGGGGCAGCGGGTGCCTGCATCTCCGGCGTCACGACGAGACCGCTGTCCCCTTCGCCATCCAGTTCGATCACGTCGGCGGAGGAATCCGTCGCAGGCCGTTGCGAGGGGGTGTAGAAAGCGGGCTGCTCCTGTGAGCGACCCTCATCCTCGCGGTGACGGCGGGGCTGCTGCCCCTGATCGCGATAGTCGCGCTGACCGTCGCGGTTGCCACCATTGCCCTGCTGGCTGTTGCCCTGCTGGTTATGGTGGCCGTTGCTTTCCTGATATTCGCGGCGGGCATCGGCTTCCCGCTGAAGCTCGCGCTGCGCTTCTCCCAACATGCGGGTGTAGTGCTCGGCATGCTGGAGAAAGGCTTCCGCTGCAACCCTGTCGTTCGACAGTTGGGCATCGCGCGCAAGGATAAGGTATTTCTCGATAATCTGCTGGGGCGTGCCCCGCACCTTTCCCTCAGGCCCGGAGCTGTCGAAGACCCGGTTCACGATATTTCCCATCGTGCGCGGGCGGTTCGACTTCGAACGCGAACGTGACTTGGATGATCTCATGTGTACTGTGTTTCCAGCGTTGATCTGGGGTCCGTCAGAACCGCGGCAGCGCCGCGCCGCAAGATCCCGGTCCGTGCTCTTGGCTAATTCGCGCCGGTCAACCTCGAAACGGGTTTCCTCTGCGCAGGGCCGAATAAACACGGGGACTTCGACAAAACAAGTGAATTCTGGGCTTCAGTGCAACTTTCTGCTGCCTGCCACCCGAGAATTGGCGCATTTGCACCTTACCGGGTCACCGCGCCGTCACGACACGGTCCCTTCCGTCCATATCTGGGGCGATATTTACCGATTGAAACCCCTCATCACGAAAAAGCTTGGCCACATCCTTGCCCTGCGTCGGGCCGATTTCCACCATGACGCGCGCCCCCGGCTTCAGATGTGCAGACGCCCCACGGGCGATCCGGCGATAGGCGTCGAGCCCGTCTCCCCCGGGCGTAAGCGCCAGATGCGGCTCCCAGTCACGCACCTCAGGGTCAAGTAACGCCATTTCGGCTGCCGCGATATAGGGCGGGTTGGACACGATGAGATCAAACTGATCGCTGACGTCGGAAAACCAGTCGGACACTATGAAATCTGCAAGAACACCCAGCCGCGAGGCGTTGTCCAGCGCCACCGCAAGCGCCGCAGGACTCACGTCCACGCCCAGCCCTCTCGCCTCCGGCCGCTCCGCCAGCAAGGTCAGCAGGATCGCTCCCGATCCGGTTCCAAGGTCCAGCACCGCACCGAACGGCTCGGCCAAAGCAAGCTCCACCAGCGTTTCCGTTTCGGGTCGCGGGTCCAGCACGTCACGGTTTACGTGAAAACTCCGCCCCCAGAACAGTCGCTCTCCGACGATCTGGGAGAGCGGGCGACGTCTGGAACGCTCATCTATCGCCGCGTTGAACTTCGTAATAACAGCATCTTCTACGGGATCGTGAAGGTGAAGCATGAGCCTATCCGGCGCCACACCCAACGCAAAGGTCAGCAGCCGCCGCGCATCACGTGCCGGATCGGCCACACCGGCGTCGGCAAGGCGGCGCGCCGCCGCCGGCAACAGGTCCGCCGCTCTCACCCTTCCATCTCGGCGAGTTTGGCTGCCTGGTCCGCGGCAACCAGCGCGTCGATGATCTCCGTCAGATCGCCATCCATGATCTGATCCAGACGATAGAGGGTAAGGTTGATGCGGTGATCCGTCATGCGCCCCTGGGGAAAGTTGTAGGTGCGGATCCGCTCACTCCGGTCGCCGGAGCCGACCTGGGCCTTGCGGTCGGCGGCGCGGGCTTCCTCCGCGCGGTGCCGTTCAAGATCGTAGAGCCGAGCGCGGAGCACCTGCATCGCAATCGCCCGGTTCTGATGCTGCGATTTCTCGGAGGAGGTCACCACGATCCCCGTCGGCAAGTGGGTGATCCGCACAGCCGAATCGGTTGTGTTCACATGCTGCCCACCGGCGCCGGATGCCCGCATCGTATCTATGCGGATGTCGGCCGCGGGAATATCGATATCCACTTCCTCCGCTTCCGGCAGCACCGCGACCGTGGCGGCGGAGGTGTGGATACGGCCACCGGACTCGGTCTCGGGCACCCGCTGCACCCGATGGACACCGCTTTCATATTTCAGCCGGGCGAATACGCCTTCTCCCTGCACGGAGGCCACGACTTCCTTTACCCCGCCAAGCTCGGTTTCCTGAAGGTCGAGCACCTCGAACCGCCAGCCCTGCCGATCGGCATGGCGTTGATACATGCGCAGGAGATCAGCCGCGAACAACGCAGCCTCCTCCCCGCCCGTTCCGGGACGTATCTCCAGCATTGCGGGACGCGCATCGGCAGCATCCTTTGGCAACAGCGCGATGCGCAAAGCTTCCTCCAGTGCGGGCCGTGCGGCGCGGAGAGCGGGAATCTCATCCTCTGCAAGCGCCCGCATTTCCGGGTCCGCCAGCAGGGTCTCCGCCTCCTCCAGATCGCGCAAAAGTTGGCGATAATCGGCGATCCGGGCGACGACGGGCTTCAGCTCCGCATATTCGCGAGCGAGGGATGCGATCTCCGCTGGGCTGGCGCCACCGTTCAGCTTCGCCTCCAGAAACTGGAAACGGCGGTCGATCCGGTCGAGCTTATCCAAGGGCACCATGCCAGCGGGTTTAGTCGAACAGCGGACCGGGTCAAGCGCAAGCCGCAAGGCGGGCCGGTGGAAACAGGATGGGGAATAGTTGCGCCATAAATGATGATGATCGAATATTGTTCGACGGCATGGGAATTTCATCGTGTTTACTTCGACGAATGCCGCCGTCAACGGGAGTCTTTGCCGGGAAATTTCATGGCTGATGCCCCATATTGTCTTTCAAGCACAACAGGGGTTCGCAACCATGAAAGTCATTGTTCTCGGATCAGGCGTGATTGGCGTGACATCGGCCTGGGAACTCTCCCGCGCCGGGCATGAGGTGACGGTGATCGACAGGTCCGCCGGTCCCGCGCTGGAGACGAGCTTTGCGAATGCCGGTGAGGTTTCTCCGGGCTATTCGACCCCCTGGGCTGCGCCGGGAATTCCGCTCAAGGCACTGAAATGGGCCTTCCAGCGGCATGCGCCCCTGGTGTTGAACCCGCTCGCCTCGCTGAAGGCGGCGGGCTGGCTTGGGCAGATGCTCTCCAACTGCACCTCCGAAGCCTATGCCCTCAACAAGGGCCGCATGGTTCGCGTCGCCGAATACAGCCGCGACAGGCTTGCGGCATTGCGGCAGGAAACCGGCATCTCCTATGACGAACGGACGCAGGGCACCTTGCAGCTCCTGCGGAGCCAGAAGCAACTCGACGGGCTTCAGAAGGATATCGAGGTGCTGCGGGAGGACGGGGTTCCGTTCGAACTGCTGAGCGCGGAGGAGTGCCTGTCGCACGAACCCGGGCTCGCCGGCTCCAGGCATCTGATCGCGGGCGGTCTGCGCCTGCCGGGGGATGAAACGGGCGACTGTTTCAAGTTCACCAACCGGCTGGCAGAGATGGCCAAGGCGCTCGGCGTGACCTTCAAACAGGGTGTGACCATCAAGGGGCTGGATAAGGAAGGTGATCGGATCGTCGCGATCCAGACCTCCGAAGGGCCCATGGTGGCGGATGCCTATGTCGTGGCGATGGGCAGCTTCTCCCCGGCGCTGGTGAAATCGCTCGGGATGAAGCTGCCGGTCTATCCGCTGAAGGGATATTCGCTCACCATCCCGATCATGGATGCGGCCAAAGCGCCGGAATCGACCGTGATGGACGAGACATACAAGGTCGCGATCACCCGGCTGGGGGATCGCATCCGTGTGGGCGGGCTGGCAGAAATCGCGGGTTTTGACACCTCGCTGAACGACCGCCGCCGCGCGACGCTCGAGAAATCGGTGGGAGAGCTATTCGGAGGCGCGGGCGACATGGCTGCCGCAACCTTCTGGGCGGGCCTGCGGCCGATGACGCCCGACGGCACGCCCGTGATAGGCCGGACGCCGGTGCAGAACCTGTTCCTGAACACCGGGCACGGCACGCTCGGCTGGACCATGTCCATGGGCTCGGCCAAGGTGCTGTCCGATATCGTCTCCCGCCGCCCCACGGAAATCGATGCCTCCGACCTTGGCATTTCGCGGTACGGGCGTCGCGGGACAAGGGCCGCGCGCGGCGGGCTGAAACCCGCCACGGCCTGAGCCCTCAGTAGCGGGCAAGCCGCTCCGTCAGCAGTCCAAAGAACCCCTCGGCGTCCACATCGCCGAGGAACAGGGCATTGGGTTCCCGCCCGCTCACCCCCCACCAGTCGGCGACGGTCATGCCGGTGGTGAACTCGCCCTTCGTCTCGATCATCACGTTGATGAAACGGCCGGAGAACAGCTCGGGCCGGATCAGCCAGGCGATGACGCAGGGGTCGTGCAAGGGTGCGCCTTCTCCGCCGTATTTCTCCTTGTCGAACCGCTCGAAGAAATCCGTCCATGCCGCGACCATGCGGCCCACTTTTGTCTCCAGCGCCCGGAATGCATCGACGCGACGCTTGTTTGTCATGGCTTTATGAGTGACATCAAGCGGAAGCACGACGATCTTCGCACCGGACCTGAACACTTCGTCCGCCGCCTCCGGGTCAACGTAGATGTTGAATTCAGCCGCCGGGGTGATGTTGCCGACCTCGAAATACGCCCCTCCCATCAAAACAATTTCCTGCACCCGCCCCACGATATCCGGCGCACGGCGAAAAGCGGTGGCGATATTGGTGAGCGGGCCCAGCGGGCAGAGCGTCACCGTTCCCGCAGGTTCGGAGCGGAGCGTGTCGATGATGAAGCCCACCGCATCCTCCCCCGCCAGGGACATGGTGGGTTCGGGCAGTTGCGGGCCATCCAGCCCGGTCTTGCCGTGAACATGCTCGGCGGTGACAAGAGGCCGGGACAGCGGCGCCGCCTCACCCGCAAAGACCTTCATGTCGCGCCGTCCGGCAAGTTCGCAGATGATACGGGCATTCCGCTGGGTCAGCGGCAAAGGCACGTTCCCCGCTACGACGGTAATCCCAAGAACCTCCATATCCTCGGGGCTGGCGAGGGCGAGCAGGATGGCGACGGCATCGTCCTGCCCCGGGTCGGTATCGATGATGATCTTGCGGGGCGGCATGGTCTTTTCCTTCGGGCGATGGGCTGGCGGCAACCGGGGGTGGAATTGCACGCCGGACAGGGGCTGCGGGGGAGATGCTCCCCCGATATGTGTCAGACAGGGTCGATCTGACTTTCTCGTCGCGCGGCATGGGAGAGCAGGTCGCGCGCATATCCGGCGACGGACCGGAAACAGATCACCGTCATCTCCGCGTCGCCGGAGCGCCAGAAGGCCGCGGCGATCTGTCCGATACGGCTGCGCCTCACCTCTCCCCGCGCTGGCAGGAGGGCGGGGCTGATCTTGGACAGAACCTCCCCGGCCCCCGCACCGGTCAGCCGGAACATGACACGGGCGTCCGAGACATCCACGATGAGAGCCGGCACTCCGCCGAGCGTCTCCCCCAGCGCTGCGATCATGCGCGCGACGTCTTCCGGCGGCAGGAGCAACAGAAGCTCGTCGGGTGACATCCAGAGCACTTCGCCCCGCTCCGTCACGCTTCGTCCGCGGTGATCGGGAAAGGTCAGGCCCACCCCTTTCAGCGCCGCCGTCAGTGCGGCACCGTCCCGGCAACGGAGGGTCACCATGCCGGGCGTCGGCGCTTCCACGACGCTCACATAACCTTCGGAGGCCAGGATCCCCAGATCAGACATTCTGCCGCGCTCCTTCGACGTCGAGGAATACCGGGTTCACGATGCGCACCCGCACGAGGGGCGCGTCCTCTGTCGGCCCCTGAAACGCGATGAATTCACCCATCCTGTCCACGCCACGATGAACCAGGCCGAGCGCGATTCCACGGTCCAGCGTCGGCGAGAAATAGGTGGACGTCACCCTGCCCTGCACCCGGCGCTGCCGGTTCGCATTCTCCGCCCCGAGCGGGGCCAGCGCGCCATCTGGCAGCACCGAGCCATCGACCGTTTCCAGACCGACAAGCTGCCACCGGTCCGGGTTGTCCATGAAGCTCCGCTGCTGCGCCCGCTTGCCGATGTAATCGGCTTTCTTGCGCGAGATCGCCCAGCCGAGCCCCAGATCCTGCGGGATGACCGTGCCGTCCGTCTCATCGCCGATCATGATGAAGCCCTTTTCCGCCCGCATCACATGCAGCGCCTCGGTGCCATAGGGGGTGATCCCGTGCTCCGCGCCCGCCGCCAGAACCGCATCCCACAGCGCCCGCGCCCGGCTGGCAGGCACGGCGATTTCAAAGGAGAGTTCACCCGAGAAGGAGATGCGGTAGATCCGCACCGGATGGCCCGCCAGATCCCCCTCCACCCAGCCCATGAAGGGCAGCGCCTCTCGCGAGACGTCGATACCGCCGAGGGCTTCCAGCACCGCTCGCGCCTTCGGCCCGACCACGGCGATCTGGCCGTATTGCTCGGTCACGTTGGCGGTGAACACCTGCCAGTCCCACCATTCGGTCTGGAGCCATTCCTCCATATGCGCGTGGATGCGATCGGCCCCGCCTGTCGTGGTGTGGACGAGGAAGCTGTCCTCCGACAGCCGCGCCACCACGCCGTCGTCGATCAGAAAGCCGTTTTCATTGCAGATCAGCCCGTAACGGCATCTGCCGACCGCAAGCGACGACATCAACCCGGTATAGATCATGTCGAGGAACCGCCCGGCGTCAGGCCCGCTCACCACGATCTTGCCGAGGGTGGAGGCATCGAGCACCCCGACCCGCTCCCGCGTGGACCGGATTTCCCGCGCGACGGAGGCGGCGTGATCCTCTCCCTTGCGCGGATAGGTGTAGGGCCGCCGCCATTGGCCGACCGGCTCCCAATGCGCGCCATGCTCCGCATGCCAGTCATCCATGGGGGTCCGCCGCAGCGGCTGAAACAGCTCGCCCCGCGCTTCACCCGCGATGGCCCCGAAGGAGATCGGCGTATAGGGCGGGCGGAAGGTCGTGGTTCCGACGGCAGGAATGGGCGCGGCCAGCGCCTCCGCCAGAATGGCAAGGCCGTTGATGTTCGACAGCTTTCCCTGATCCGTCGCCATGCCGAGCGTCGTATAGCGCTTGGTGTGCTCCACACTTTCATAGCCTTCGCGCGCGGCAAGCTCCACGTCGGAGACCTTCACGTCATGCTGGAAGTCGAGGAACATCTTCTCCCGCAAGGCCGGGCCTGCCGCCTCCGGCATATGCCAGAGCGGGCGGAGCGGCTTCTCCTCCGGCGATGTGGCGACCGGCAGATCTGGCTCCCCCACCTCGCGGCCCATGGCGATGGCGGCACGCCGCCCGGCCGCCGTCGCGTCGGCCAGCGTCGTCTGAGCCGAGAGCGCGCCGTTCGCGGCGCCCGCGGCAATGGCGACGATCTGGCCCCGGTCGCCCGTGGGCGCACGCAGGGCATCGGGACGGAACATGGCAAGCTGGCCATCCCAGAAGAGCTTGCCGCCCGCCTGGCTCCACAGATGCACGACTGGCGACCAACCGCCAGACATCAGCACGGCATCGCAGGGAATGTGCTCCCCTTCCACCCCGGTGCCGTCGATCACCCCCAGCGTCACAGCCGTCACCCGCTTGCCGCCCAGGGCGCGCACGATGCCACGACCCGTCTCAACCGGAATGCCGAGCGCCCGCGCCCTGTCCGGCAGCGGTCCGATGGCGGCGGGGCGGGCATCGACCACCGCCACCACCGTCACCCCCGCTTCGGCAAGTGCGATGGCACTCCGATAGGCGTCGTCATTCGCCGTCGCGAGGATCACCCGCTGGCCCACCGCCACGCCCCAGTTCACCAGGAAATCCCGCCCGGCAGAGGCGAGCATCACCCCCAGCAGGTCGTTCCCGGCAAAGGCAACGGGCCGTTCGATCGCCCCTGTCGCCATGACGACCTGACCCGCCCGGATGCGCCAGAGCCGCTGCCGCGGCCGACCGTCGCCCGGCGTATGCTCCGCCAGCCGCTCCATCGCGACCAGGTAGCCGTGATCGTAAAGCCCCGCCGCCATCGTGCGGAGGCGCAGGCTCACATTCGGCAGCGCGGAGAGCCGGGCCAGCGTCGCAGCAACCCACTCGGCTGCGGGGCGGCCCTCGATCTCCTCTCCGTCCACCGGAGCGCGACCGCCCCAGGTGGCGCTCTGCTCCAGCAGAAGCACGTCCGCGCCCGCCTCCCCCGCGACCAGCGCGGCCTGAAGCCCGGCGATGCCGCCGCCCGCGATCACCACATCCACGTGACGGTGAACGTGTTCGTAGCGATCCGCATCCGGCTCCGCGGGCGGTTTGCCAAGGCCCGCGCTGTGACGGATCACCGGCTCGAACAGCTTCTCCCACGCGCGGCGGGGATGCATGAAGGTCTTGTAGTAGAAGCCCGCCGGAAAGAACTTCGACAGCCGTCCGTTGATCGCCCCGATATCGAAGGCGAGGCTCGGCCAGTGGTTCTGGCTGACGGCGGTCATCCCGTCGAAAAGCTCCGCCGTGGTGCCGCGCTGGTTCGGCTCGAACCGCCCGCCGCGCCCGATGCCGAACAGCCCGTTCGGCTCCTCCGGGCCTGAGGCGACAAAGCCGCGGGGCCGGTGGTACTTGAAGCTCCGCCCCACCAGCACCTGCCCGTTCGCAAGCAGCGCAGAGGCCAGCGTATCGCCCGCATACCCCGTAAGCGCGCGTCCGTTGAAGGTGAAGGTCATGGGCCGCGTCCGGTCGATCAACCGCCCGCCGGCAGCAAGACGCGCGCTCATGCCTCCACCTCCGCAAAGGGGGAAGTCCAGTCCGGGCGGCGCTCCCTGATATGCGCGATGAGATCGGCGGGAGGGGTCGGCACCTGCGCCGGATAGGTGCCGAACACCTCCATCGTCACGGTGTCCCTCGCGGCGTTGAACCACTTGCCGCAGCCGTAGGCATGGCGCCAGCGCTCGAAATGCACGCCCTTCGGGTTCCGCCTGTTGAAGAGGTAGTCCTCAAAGACAGGATCGTCGGAACCGGGGCCCTGACGCATCAGATGCGCCTCTCCGCCGGGGTGAAGCTCGGTCTCCTCCGCGCGGAGACCGCAGTAGGGGCAGGTCAGGATCAGCATTGCCGGTCTTTCAATGCGCGACGCCAGCGGCGACGCTTTCGTCGATGAACCGCCCCTCGCGGAAGCGGCCGAGCCCGAATTCGGCGGCCAGCGGCCCCGGCGCGCCCTTGTGAATCAGTTCCGCCATCGCCCAGCCTGAGCCGGGGATCGCCTTGAACCCGCCCGTGCCCCAGCCGCAGTTGACGAAGCAGTTGCCGAGCGGCGTGGCCGACAGGATCGGCGAGCGGTCGCCCGTCATGTCCACGATCCCTGCCCATTGCCGCATCATTCTGAGGCGCGAGATGATCGGGAAGGTCTCGATCAGCGCGCGGACCGTCTCCTCCACGTGCTGGAAGGAGCCGCGCTGCGCATAGTTCACGAAACCGTCCGTGCCGCCGCCGATGACAAGTTCGCCCTTGTCTGACTGGCTGATGTAGCCATGCACCGTATTGGCCATCACGACCGTGTCGAGCACCGGCTTGATCGGTTCCGACACCAGCGCCTGCAGGGCCAGCGACTCGATGGGGAGGCGGAAGCCCGCCATCTCCGCCAGCACACCGGAATGCCCGGCCACGACGATGCCGAGCTTGCCGCAGTCGATCCGGCCCTTCGTCGTCTCTACCCCCGTCACCTGCCCGTTGGCGGAGCGGATGGCCGTCACCTCGCACTGCTGGATGATGTCCATGCCCATGGCGGAACAGGCGCGCGCATAGCCCCAGTTCACCGCGTCATGCCGCGCGGTTCCGCCCCGCGGCTGCCAGAGCGCGCCGAGAACCGGATAGCGCGGCCCGTCGATATTCATGATGGGCACCAGCGATTTCACCCGCTCCGGCCCGATCCATTCCGTCTCCACGCCCTGCAGACGGTTGGCCTGCACGGTCCGCAGGTAACCCCGCATCTCATGCGGGGTCTGCGCCAGCATCATCACGCCGCGGGGAGAGAACATTACGTTGTAGTTCAGGTCCTGGCTCAGCGTCTCATAGAGCTTGCGCGCCTTCTCGAAGATGGCGGAGGACGGATCCTGAAGGTAGTTGGACCGGATGATCGTGGTGTTCCGCCCGGAGTTGCCGCCTCCGAGCCAGCCCTTCTCGATCACCGCGACATTCCGCACGCCGAAATTCCGGCCCAGATAGTAGGCGGTGGCAAGACCATGCCCCCCCGCGCCCACGATCACCACGTCATATCTCGGTTTCGGCTGGGGCGAGCGCCAGGCGCGCTCCCACCCTTTCTGGTGTCGCATCGCTTCCCTGGCGAGGGCGAAGACGGAGTAGCGTTTCATCGAACGGTCGGTTCCCTGTGGTGGGGTTTCCCCTTGGGCGCTTGTGCACCGTCCGGGACTATCGGCCACGCCGCAAAGCGGCACAATCGGGAAATTTCCGACATCGGCCCTTCGGCGACGACATGCCTTTCAGGCTCTGCGACTTATTGTGACTTTCTCCCCCCGTCAGGAGGTCCTAAATGGAACAGGTCATGAGATCGGAGGAGCCATGCCTTTCTGGATCGCCGCGGCGACCCTTACGCTCGCCATAGCGGTCGTTCTGCTGCTCTCCCTCCGCTCCCGCCGGGAGGAAGACACAGAGCACGCCAATGTCCGCGTCTATCGCGACCAGCTGCGGGAGGTGGAGCGTGATCTCGAACGCGGCACCCTGCCCGCAGCGGAAGCGGGGCGCCTGCGCACGGAGATCTCCCGGCGGCTGCTGGAGGCCGACCGCGAGACGGAGCAGCCCGCCGGGCGCGGTGCACCGCTGGTCGCCGGGCTTGCGGTGATCCTCCTCCTTGCGGCTGGCTTCGGGCTTTATCTGAAGCTCGGCGCACCGGATTACCCGGACATGCCGCTTGCCTCGCGGTATGCTGCGGCGGCGGAGCTGAAGGCCAACCGTCCGACACAGGCCCAGATGGAGGCCGCCGCCCCGCCCCTCACGCTCGACGGGGCGCAGGACGCGGCCTTCCTTGATCTCATGGAGAAACTCCGCGCCGCGGTTCATGCCAACCCCGACGACCTCCGGGGGCAGCAGCTTCTGGCCAGAAACGAAGCGGCACTTGGCCGGTTCTCCTCCGCTGCCGCAGCCCAGTCGCGGGTCGTCACCCTCAAGGGGAGTGACGCGGCGGCCTCCGACTATGCCGATCTTGCCGATTATCTGATCCTCGCCGCTGGCGGCGGGGTGTCATCGGAAGCCGAAGCCGCGCTGACGGAAACCTTGCGCCGCGACCCGCAGAATCCGGCGGCGCGTTTCTACAGCGGCCTGATGCTGGCGCAGACCGGCCGCCCGGACCTCGCCTTCCGCCTGTGGAGCGATCTGCTGGAAACCAGCCCGCCCGGCAGTCCCTGGATACCGGCGATCCGGCAGGACCTGCCGCGCCTCGCGCTGCTCGCCGGGGTGGACTACACCCTGCCCCCGGAAGCGGCGCCGCCCATCGCCGGCCCCTCCGCGGCGGACATATCCGCGGCGGACGACATGACCCCACAGGATCGCGACGCCATGGTGCGCGGCATGGTAGATCGCCTCTCCGATCGCCTCTCCCGCGAAGGCGGGCCGCCCGAGGATTGGGCACGGCTGATCTCCTCGCTCGGTGTGCTGGGGGAGGGACAGAAAGCCGCCGCCGTCTGGGCCGAAGCGCAGGAAGTGTTTGCCGGGCGCGACTCCGCCCTTGCCCCCATCCGCGATGCGGCGGAAAAGGCGGGCGTAACCGGATTGTGAGGCGCCATGGTCTATGACGACATCGCGGATTTTGCCGCTGCCCTCCCCCCCGTTCGCGGCATCGCCGGGCTGGACCTTGGAGAGAAGACCGTGGGGGTCGCGGTGTCCGACATCCTGATGGGCGTCGCCACGCCGCTGGAAACCGTCCGCCGGTCCAAGTTCAGCGCGGACGCGGCACGGCTTCTCGACATTGCCAAGGGCCGCTCGCTGGGCGGTTTCCTGCTTGGCCTGCCGAAGAACATGGACGGCAGCGAAGGCCCGCGCGCCCAGTCAACCCGCGCCTTCGCCCGCAACCTTTCCCGTTTGACGGACCTCCCCATCGGTTTCTGGGACGAGCGCCTCTCCACCGTCGCGGCGGAGCGGGCGCTTCTGGAGGCCGACACGTCGCGTAAGCGCCGCGGAGAGCTTATCGACAACGTCGCGGCTGCCTATATCCTTCAAGGCGCGCTGGACCGGATGCGCTACATGAAGGAGGAGCGGAAGGATGCGGATTGAACGGGGGATCGAAACGCCCTGCGTCAAGGTCTGCCAGATCGACCCGAAGGAGCGGATCTGCACCGGATGCTTCCGCACTACCATGGAGATCGGCATGTGGACACGCATGAGCGCCGAGGAACGGGCGGAGATCATGGCCGAACTGCCCTCCCGCGCCGGGCGGGTCAGCCGCCGGGGCCGTCGCTCCGCCTGAGCGGGATGGCCGCAGGGCAGCCACCCTCACAATCATCAGTGACGCCGCTTCGCCGCCAGACCCATTGCGCCGAGGTCCGCAAGCAGCAGCGGCAGAGCGGCCGGCAGGGGCACGGGCGCAGGTGGATCCGGGGGGAGATAGCTTCCCCGAGCCGGCCTGAGGTGAACTTCGCTGTTGAGCGTTGCGCTGCCCGCGATCAGCGTTCCCTCCACCGGGTTGGTGACGATGACATGGGTCAGCGGCGCCAGCACCGATCCCACGATACCCTGAATGGTTAGGTCCGTCGCGCCCGCGAAATTCCACAGCACATGCTCCGCCGCCCCGGTTCCGCCCAGCGGGTTGGCAAGAAAACTTCCCGTTCCAGCGCCGGTCACGTTTATCAGGATACTCTCGCCCACACCCAGCCGGGAGAAATCCACCTGTCCCAACGCGGAAACCTGAGCCAGCGTCATCTCATAGATGGTCAGGCCAGCCATCCCGCTGCCGAAATATGCCGTGTTTCCGGTAATGGTAACGGCGTCGCCGCCAAGATTTCCGAAAGACAGGGAGGCTTCGCTCACCGTCTGTTCGATGGAGACCGGAAACAGGTCGGAGAAGCCGGCACTTCCCGAGGCACCCGATGTAACGGCGCCGCCCTGGACCTGAGTCGCCACACCTCCGATAAGCGCAGTCCCGCCTCCGTTCAGATTGATCCCCGTGGCATTGCCGCCGACAACCACCGCGCCGCCATTGTTCACCTGCACGGTGCCGGTCAGCGTTCCCCCTACGGTCAGCGCCGCATAGTCTGACGGGGCCTGCGGGTCATGGGAACCGCCGATCCAGTAGTTCGATGTTCCGCTGAGGTTGCCGCCGACATAAGTCCGGCCCTCGACCTCACTGCTGTTTGTCGCGTTACCGAGCACGACCAGATTGAACTGTTGCAGGATGTCCTGAAAGTTCAACGGCGCCGCCACGACAGGGCCCGACACCAGCATCGCCAGCGCCGTGAACCCGCAAATCTTCGACATGATGAAACCCTTTAACCGACTCTACACCAAGCCAGTATAATGGATCATCAATCTTATAAAATTATATAAGTTATAGTTGGTTAACGGGCGTGACCGACTTGCTGGCCGGCGTCAGGCGGCTCTCACCCAAAGCACCGATTTCCTCTAGAATCGGATAGGCGACGGAGGCAAGGTGAGCATTCACCCGCTTCAGATCGCGCAGCAGGTCGAGGTGGATCGTGCTCGTTTCGATCGTTTCGACCCGCCCGGCCCGAAGCCGCGCGAGATGGCGTTCCGCGGAGCCCGCCTCGATCTTGCGCGCCATCACCTTGCCATTGATAAGCTGACGCGCAAGGTCGGTGTCGCGTGACAGGAAGATCGCCTGTGCAAGCCGCAGATTTTCTCGCGTATGGGCGAAGAAGCGCGAAAGTTCATCCAGCCCCTCGGGCGAGAGGGTCAGGCGCTTTCGGATGCGCTTTGCGGCGATCTCCGCCAGCCCGCTTTCGACAATGTCGCCCACATGCTCGAGGTTGATGGCATAAGAGATGATCTCGCTCGCCCGATGGCTGTCCACCGCGTCCATCTCCTGTTGGCCGAGCCGGGAGACGTAGAGCTTGATCGCCTCATGCAGACGGTCCACCTCCCGCTCCAGACGTGCGACCTCCTGCACCGCCATCTCATCCCCCGAGCGGAGGGATTGCTCGGAACGGTCGAGCATCTGACCGACCAGATCGCCGAGCCGGAGCGCCTCGCGCGCGGCCACGGCAAGCGCCAGCCCCGGTGTGGCAAGAAGACTGTCGTCGAGATAACTGGGCGCGCCTTCTGTCCCCGGTCCCTGCGGGAGAAGCCGTTCCACCAGCCGCCCCAGCGGGGCAATGAGCGGCAGGAACACGATCAGCAACGTGAGGTTGAAAAGCACGTGCAGACCCACCGCCAACATGCCCTGCGACAGATGGGGTTCCAGCACTGCGGCAATGTCGCCCGCGAAAAGCGTGGCGACTGCCGCCCCCGCAGCGCGAACCAGCAGATTGGATAATGCCAGACGCCGCGCTGCCACACCTTCCCCTGCGACAGCCAGATAGGCAGGGATCGCGCCCCCCAGATTGGCGCCCGCCACGAGACACACGACCAGCGCCGGTGAAATTGTCCCGGCACCCGCCAGCGCCATGATGAGGAACACCACGGCAAGGCTGGAAGAACCCAGGACCGCAAGTCCCGCAGCCAGCAGCACGGCGAAGATCGGGGCATTGTCGAGCGAGGCCATCACCACGGCGAGCGTCGGGGAATGGCGGAGCGGCTCCGTCACCCCGCCCAGCAGCCGGAGCGCCAGCAGCATCAGGCCGAGACCGAGCAGGCTCCTGCCGATGGCCTGCACCCTGCCGGTGCGCGAAGGTGTGGAGAGCACCACGCCCACGGCGATCAAAGCGCTCCCCAGCCAGTGAATATCGCGAGAGAGAATCAGCGCGACGACAGCGGTGCCGAGATTCGCCCCCAGCATCACCGCTTGCGCCATCCGCGGGTCCAGAATGTCGCGCGCGACGAAAGACCCCGTCATCGCCGCCGTCGCCGTGCTGGACTGCAAGCCCAGCGTGGCAAGGAACCCCCAGAATGCGGCTGCCACCCGGTTGCGGGTGCCGCGCGCGATCCACTGCCGCAACGTCGCCCCGAAAGCACGAAGCACACCGAGCTTGATAAGCCGCAGTCCCAGCAGCAAAAGTGCGGCCGCACCGATCAGGTCGATGAGTTGAACAGTTGGATCAGACGTTGGCACCATGGCGCAAGCCCCCCGGTCACCGGGCCTGCAGAGGTCCGTGTTAGAACCTCAGAGTTGCAGCATTCCATGGCGGTTGCAAGGATTGTAACAGTTTTGCGACAAACCCGATCAATCACGCACTGCCGACAAACCGGAAGGCGCGCTGAATCTCGAAGAAATCCTTGGCGATGAAGCGGATACTGCGCGGCCCCGTCTGCTCGACACCCGGATACCAGCTTCCGCGATAGGCGTCGCCGGGGGTGGAGAATTCGATGACCATCTCATAATCCGAAGCAAGTGCAGGCAGGGCGGCGCGAAAATCACCGCGGAGCACCTTTTCCACGCCTGCACGAATGCGGCGCACGGCCTCGATCGGGGCGAGGGAGACCGTCGCGTTGCCATAGCCCTGCCCGGTCGTCAGCGTCGCGATGCCGGGCACGAGACCCGCTGCATCGGCGCAGATGCCAGCATCCCCCGCCAGAAAGGCCGATGGCACGCCATAACGCGCGGCACAAAGACTATTCATCGTGAATTCGGAGGCAACCTCACCGTTGATGAGCAGCCGACCGATCCGCCCGTTCATCGTATGCGCCAGCGGGTTCGTATCGCTTCCCGCCTTTGCATGATACCCGGTGTAGATGGCGGCATCGAAACTGCTGTCGATACCGAACATCATGGAGTCAGGGTGGCCGCTCCATCCCCTGATGACCCGGACACCCTCCGGCAGCCGGTCAAGGATCAGGTTACGCGCGCTTTCGTGCGCATCCTTCACTACGATCTCGGTCGCGCCCGCGGCACGCGCGCCTTCGCAGGCGGCAGCGACCTCCGCCGTCATATAGCCCTGAAACTGAGCATAATCGGGGTGAGCGCGTTCCAGTTCGTCCCAAGCGGTGATCCCGGCAGTGCCTTCCATGTCCGCGCTGATGAAAACCTTCATGCGTCCTCTCCCGTCCTGTACCGCCACCATCCGGCGGCCCTCCCACAAGGGGAAGCCATGCCGGATGGGGCGCGTCAAGAGGCTCGGTCGCCGGTCAGCGGATCAGTTGGCGTTGAGGCTCTGCAGATAGGCAACGATATCCGCACGCTCCTCGGGCTTTTTCACGCCCGCGAACGCCATCTTGGTTCCCGGCACCATTGCCTTCGGATCGGTGATGAAGTGGTCGATCTCCTCCGGCGTCCAGATGTGGCCGTCGTCACCCAGCTTCTTCATCGCGTCGGAATAGGTAAACCCTTCCAGGGAGGCGGTCTTGCGCCCGACGACGTCGTGCAGGTTCGGACCTGCCTTGTTCGGCGCTCCCGCCTCAACCGCATGGCAGATCGCGCATTTGCGGAAGGATTTCTCGCCCTTCGCAGGGTCACCCTCCGCAAGCGCAGGCAGTGCGCTCACCGCCAGAACGATCGCAGCAAGCGATGCGGGAACGGACTTGGTCAGACGAAACATGGATTCTCCTCCATTAGCCAGAGTTTGGCGAGTTCGCGCCTGTGTTCTGACTGGTTATCCTGCCGGAGCACATCCGCTTCTCCATAACCGAGCCGACAGCGGAATAGGAGTGATTCAATCCGCAGACGGAGCGATTTTTGTATTATCAACAGGCAGGTTCCCTCGCTCCCGCCGCCCGTGGAACGGCCTCAGTAGATCACGACCGAGCGTATCGACTTGCCTTCGCGCATCAGATCAAACCCGGTGTTGATCTCGTCGAGTGTCAGGTAATGGGTGATCATCGGATCGATCTGAATCTTGCCTTCCATATACCAGTCCACGATCCTCGGGACATCGGTGCGCCCCCTCGCGCCTCCGAAGGCGGAGCCTTTCCACACTCTGCCGGTGACCAGCTGAAACGGCCGGGTCTGAATCTCCGCCCCGGCTGGGGCCACGCCGATCACGACCGAGACACCCCACCCACGATGCGTGCACTCCAGCGCGTCGCGCATCACCTTCACGTTGCCGGTGCAGTCGAAGGAATAGTCCGCGCCCCCGATCTGATCGAAAGGTGTCTTGGTCATGTCCACGATATGCTGGACGACAGAGCCTTCGATGTTCCGCGGGTTGACGAAATGGGTCATGCCGAAGCGTTCGCCCCAGCTTTTCTTGTCATCGTTGAGATCCACGCCGATGATCATGTCGGCCCCGGCAAGCTTCAGGCCCTGAATGACGTTCAGGCCGATCCCGCCCAGTCCGAAAACCACCGCCTTGGAGCCGATCTCCACTTTCGCCGTGTTGATTACCGCTCCCACTCCCGTGGTGACGCCACAGCCGATGTAGCAGATCTTTTCAAACGGCGCGTCATCCCGAACCTTGGCCAGTGCGATCTCCGGCAGGACCGTGTGGTTGGCGAAGGTCGAACAGCCCATGTAGTGCAGGATCGGCGTGCCATCCGGCATGGTGAACCGGGTCGTTCCATCCGGCATCACGCCCTGCCCTTGAGTGGAGCGGATCGCCGTGCAGAGGTTCGTCTTGCGGCTGAGACAGGAGGGGCATTGCCGACATTCCGGCGTATAGAGCGGGATGACGTGATCGCCGGGTTTCAGCGTCGTGACCCCCGGCCCGACCTCCAGCACGACCCCGGCCCCCTCATGACCGAGAATGACCGGAAAGAGGCCTTCGGGATCGGCCCCTGACAAGGTGAACTCATCGGTATGACAGATGCCGGTCGCCTTCATCTCCACCAGAACCTCACCCGCTTTCGGGCCTTCGAGGTTCACTTCCATCACCTCAAGCGGTTTACCGGCTTCCAGGGCGACGGCAGCACGGGTGCGCATCGAAATCTCCATCTCGCTATGCCGGGCGTTCAGGCCCCGCACGGGTGGCGCCGGCGCAAACGTTCGCACCGGCACCCCAGGCACGGCGGATCAGGCCGCGGCCAGAACCCCGTTCTTCTTGGCCACGAAGGTGGCGATCGCATCCATAAGCGGCGGCGAGAGGCAATCGTAGGGCTCCAGCTTCAGCTCGCGCAGCCGGCCCCGGATACCCTCCATACGGTCAGGGGAGACACCGGACTCGATCACCGAAGAAACGAAGGCGGCGAATTCGGGCGCAGCCCAGCCATCCTCGGCGGACAGCTCGGTATGAACAAAGTCCAGGCCGTGGAAGGGGTGGTCGGTCGACTCGATCCGGCCATACATGTGCACGCCGCAATCCTTGCAGGCGTGACGCTGAATCGCCGCCTGTTCGTTGACGATCTTCAGCTTGTCGCCATTCTGCGTTACCTGCACATGATCCCGCGGGACCACCGCGATCTGAGCAAAGGTCGCGCCTTCCGGCTTCCAGCATTTGGTGCAGCCACAGACGTGGTTATGCGCAGTCTGGTGCGAAACCTTCACTTCGACAGGGTTGCTGGCGCAATGGCATTTCAGCGTTCCCCCTGCAAAATCCGCTTTCCCCGGATGAACGCCCCCGTCCACTGCCGGATGAATCTCTACATTTTCATAAGTCATGGAATACCCTCCCTTGCTTCGGCGGGCGGCCAGCCACAAACCGAACACGCTGGAATTCTGCGCAGAGGGCGCGCATGAAACAATTCAGCAAAAGGGTGGAGAAGCGGAGCGCTCCCTTTCCCGACCATTTCCAGAAAGCAAAAAATTCCCGTCTTGGGATTGGGCGTTCGCTGCGGACGTTGCGATAGCGAGATCAGAAATTTTTAAGGAAAATCAAGGTGTAAGTGTCTGACGTCAGCTGCGGTGGCACCTTTGTATTCAATAATTTCTCGGGATGACTTGCCCCATGAAGGTCCAAAGTGTCCCGCCTCCACCCGGGCGATCAGGTAAAACCGCGTCGCGCGGCTCGGACCGGCGTTACGGAGAAAACCGTGCCCTGAACGGCCCATTCAGCCCGCCGACGCTTCGCTCTCCTGATCGCTGAATTCGACCCTGTTGAGGGCACCTCGATTTTTGACC
>NZ_NIPW01000038.1 GCF_002196855.1 Haematobacter genomosp. 1
CGGCGGCGCAGGGCAGCATTGTAGTCGGGCCAGTTCGTCGTGCGATAGCGGGGAGAGGAAGGCTTCGGCATGGCCCGAACCTAACACTCAGGATTCACGACGTGAATCCGCCTCACCGATAAGTGCAACAATGCCCGTTCCAGGGAAAGACGGCGGCAGGGCTAGGCTCCACCGTCACCCACATCGCCGTTGAAATTCCCCGAGCAAATCGCCATGCTCGACCTGGGGGTTGTCTTCCAAACCGTAACCTGACTCCGGTCAGCAATCGAGGCTTCGTATGAAACCTAGCCCCGTCATCCCTACCCCCTGATCGTCAGGCAAAATGCGCCGTTTTCTTGGACGAGGTGGTAGGATTAGCCGCAATCAGGCTTGGTCAGTCTGGGTCATCAAGCTGGACGGCGAAATTTCCGAACTGCTGGTCGCGACCAGCACAGTAGATGCGGATAAAAGTGCTATTGTAGGAAACTGAAATCCCCGGTGCGGTGCCGGAACCGCGTTTTGACGCAGCCTCAGCCCATTGCGGCCGGTCGCCTTTCCTTGAGCCTGCCGAACATGCTCTCGATCCGGTTGCGCCGCTTGTAGCGGCGCTTGTCATACTTGACTGGCGTCCTGCGCTGATTTCGGCCGGGGATGCAGGCGCGTATCCCCTTGTCCTGCAACACTTCCCGGAACCAGTCCGCGTCATAGCCGCGATCCCCGAGCAACCATTTGACCTTTGGCAGGCTGCTGACTCTGTTGCACAAATCCTGCGAGGGATTCACCGTGAGAATCCAGCGTGGTAGCTGGAGGTGATGAGCAGACCGACACCCCCTACCTACAAGACCAAGAACTGGCCGGCCTACAACAAAGCGCTGAAGCGCCCAGGCTCTCTGACGATCTGGTTCGATCCCGCCATGACCTGGGAGGCCAAGTACCACTCAAGGTTCGCGTTCGCAGAATACGTGATAAAGTCCGGGAAATCCGCTTTTCGCATTGACGTGATTGAAGATCGGCATAGTTGCTTCAGATAAAGTATCGCCAGCTGCACATACAGCATTGAGACTGTTACCTGGAGGAAAGTATGCAACGACGTGTTGTATTTTCGTTCATATCACCTGCGATTTGATGAATTTCATGATCGAGAAAAAGGAAACAGCATGCTTGCCTGGAAATTCATTCCCTTGGGTGTCTGTCTGGGACTATTGAACGGCTGCGGTGCCGTGGACGAAATCGACAGGATAAACAAAGATTCGGACAGGTCGCAGTGCAATTCCTATGGATTTGTTCAGGGAACCAATGCATTTGCCGAGTGTATGATGCGCATGGACCGGCAGAGGGAGCGGCAGCTCTCAGGTGTCGATGATCGCTCCTACCGCCGCTCGGATCGGGATCGGGATCGGGATCGCGGCAGAGGCGATGCCATTGACACTCGCCCGCAATTCGATTCCGATGGTAATCCGAACTTCGATACCCAAGGTAATTATATCGGGTGCCACGGCATAGGATGCGTGGTTGATAATCCGGATTCTTGAGGAAAGAGGGACTTTCCGCCTTCAACGCGCATTTTCCATCCCCTATCGTTGATCTTCGGCGATACTTGGCAAGTCGGTGCCGCATCGTGGTGAAACGCTTTTCCGACTGAAGTCCCCGAGGTTTGATTATCTCACCCAAATGCCGGATTTTTTGCTAACCACGGGGAGACCTGACCTTAGGTGTTTAGGTCGTGTTGACAAATGGCGGAGCCAGAGCCTGATGCAGGCGATGTCGATGAAGCCGAGGAAACTGTCTGCGGTTTTGTCGTAGCGGGTTGCCAGCCGGCGGCTGTTTTTCAGTTTGTTGAAGCAGCGCTCGACCATGTTGCGCAGGGTGTAGATGGTCATGTCGACAGCCTTGCGCACCCTTCGGTTCTTTCGCATCGGTATCATGGGCAGGGCGTTGCGGCTCTCGATGTCTTCCCGAATTTTATCAGAGTCATAGCCCCTGTCGGCGACCAGAACTGCTGGCTGCGGCAGGTTGTCGGCCATCACCATATCATAGCCCGTGTAATCGGAATCTTGCCCGGAGGTGATCTCGGTCCTCATCGGGAGGCCAACGCCGTTGACGCGGAGTTGGATCTTGGTCGAGAACCCACCTCTTGAACGGCCAAGAGCCTCTTTCGGAGTCCCCCTTTTGCACCCGCCGCATGATGATGGGCGCGTATCACGGTACTGTCGACCATCTGAAGGTTGCAGGGGGCAATCCCGGCGTGGTTGGCCGTCGGATTACATGATTTATTCTAGTCGCTGAACAAAAGCACATATGGGTCATACCGAAAGATGCGGTTTCGCTTGTTCCCCGTAATTTCATTGACCAAGCCAAGGTCCATCAGCTTTTCCGTTAGCGTATTCGCCGCCTGCGATGAAAGGCCAAGGAGTTGCTGGACCGTTGCAACGTTGAAAATCGGCCGTCTATACATGGATTCCAACATTTTGAGGCCGTTAGCTGCGCCTTTACCTAAGTTGTCGATCAGCGTTTGGCGGTGCGCCTCGCGCATCTGAACAATCTTGCGCGCGGTGTCACTTGCTTCGTTCGCTACTTCTGCCACACCAGCGAGGAAGAACTTCAGCCATTCTTCCCAGGCACCCTTATCCCGTACCGCCTGCAAAAGGTCGTAATACTGCGCCCTATGTCGTTTGAGATAATGAGACAGGTAGAGGACGGGTTTGATTAGGGCTTCTCGTTCACAAAGGCAAAACGTGATGAGCAAGCGACCCATCCGACCGTTGCCATCCAGAAACGGGTGCAAGGTTTCGAAGTGAGCGTGTATCAGCCCTAGGCGGATCAAAAGAGGTAAATCATCAGACGCGTGTAGGTAGGTTTCGAAAGCCCCGAGAAGGGTCGGAAGCTCTGATGGTGGCGGTGGGATGAATGTCGCACTGTTCAGAGTCGCGCCCGCATGTCCTATCCAGTTTTGCGACCTTCTAAACTCGCCCGGCATCGCGTGC
Organism: Haematobacter genomosp. 1; assembly: GCF_002196855.1. Classification (GTDB taxonomy): domain Bacteria; phylum Pseudomonadota; class Alphaproteobacteria; order Rhodobacterales; family Rhodobacteraceae; genus Haematobacter. The sequence goes on from NZ_NIPW01000038.1 coordinate 2,964, forward strand.
TGCCCGCGCACCCCTGTCATCAGGTGGGTGTGGATCTCGCGGATAAGTCGAAGTGAGAGCGGTAGCTGGCCCAACCTTTCTAGGCCGAAGTTGATGGCGGCCACGTAATTCAGGATTTCTTCCGTATCATCCGGCCGGAGGGGGTCAAATATCTGCGCCTCAACCTCCAAGACATCACTCAGAGAGGCTTGGGTACCCTCTATCTGGGACGATAGGACCGCCTCCTTCCGTACGTACATGAACACGAAAAGCTCGGAGTTCGGCAGGGCTTCAATCGACCCGTCCAGTCTACCCAGCGCCCGATCCGCTTTGGAGAGCAGCGTGCGAAGCTCATCGTCGAAGACGACAGGTGGGGATGGCGGAAGATTATTGGGTATAAATGCCCGGTATCCCTCAATCTGTTGTATGTAGGTTCCGGTTCGATCCAAGATGTAGAGCCTCACAAAGGGATATGCCTTTTCTTGATCAAGCTTACGGAATCACAGCCTCGAATCAAGCTCCATAATCAACTATTACTTGATTATAGGGGGGTTGACGGCAAGATGGGTAACTTTGCTTGACTAGCAAGGCGACCGCATACTTCCCCCGTCAGCGCCACTCCTATCCTAGCCGCGACTTCTCCGCTTTCGGGGCACTGCTTCGAGGCCCTCATAGGCGCGGCAAGGGGTCGATGAGGGCAAGGAGGTATTTCGTGACGCAGAACGCTACACTTGGCGAGGGCGCTGGGAATCTCCCCCAGGCGACCGATACCCAGCGCCATACCCGTGCCTCTCGCACCACAGGTTTTTTCGTCTGATTGAAATTGCGGTCTACGGAGCTTCGTGCCAGCCGGGACTAAGTTATGGCCCCGGCAGAAGTCTCACACGGTATCGTGAAATGTCAGAGCATCTCGCGCGCGATGTGGGGTAAGGTGTGGGATGCGTCGAATGCGGTGCCTAAAAATGCCAGCATTATCAAACGACTATATAAGAGTTTTGGTGGAGCAGAGGGGGATCGAACCCCTGACCTCGTCATTGCGAACGACGCGCTCTCCCAACTGAGCTACTGCCCCTCACCGTGGTGGGCTTTTGGACCATGTGAGAGAGAGTGTCAAGCGAGCGCTGCGGATTTTCCGCGCCGATCGACGTTCGCCGCGGCAGCCGGACTGGCGGGGGCTCGCTGCCCCCGTCAGTCCGACTCCTTCAAACGGGCTCCGTCATTCGGCCGCTTCGGCATAGGCCTCCATCGGCGGGCATATGCAGATCAGGTTGCGGTCGCCCCAGACGTTGTCCACCCGTCCCACGGGCGGCCAGTATTTGTCTTCGCGGAAGGAGCCGGGCGGGAAACAGCCTTGCTCCCGCGCGTATTTCCGATCCCAGTCGGCCACGAGGTCATTCACCGTATGCGGCGCGAAGCGGAGTGGGCTTTCGGAAGCCAGAAGCTCTCCACGCTCCACTGCGGCGATCTCCTCGCGGATGGCCAGCAGCGCAGCGATGAACCGGTCCAGCTCCGCCTGCGTCTCCGATTCGGTCGGCTCCACCATGAGCGTTCCGGGCACCGGGAACGACATCGTCGGGGCGTGGAAGCCGTTGTCGACCAGCCGCTTGGCAATGTCGTCCACCGTGACGCCCGCTTCCGCGAACGGGCGGGTATCGAGGATGCACTCATGCGCCACCCGGCCCGCGCGCCCCTTGTAGAGAACCTCATAGGCCCCTTTCAGCCGCGCGGCGATGTAGTTGGCGTTCAGGATCGCCACGCGGGTCGCCTGCGTCAGCCCGGCCCCGCCCATCAGCAGGCAGTAGGCCCAGGAGATGAGCAGGATGGAGGCCGAGCCGAAGGGCGCGGCGGAGACTGCCCCCTCCTCTCCCGTCTGCGGATCGGTGGGCAGGAAGGGCGCGAGATGCGCCTTCACGCCGATCGGCCCCATGCCCGGTCCACCGCCGCCATGCGGGATCGCAAAGGTCTTGTGCAGGTTCAGGTGGCTCACGTCGCCGCCGATCTCGCCCGGCTTCACGAGGCCCACCATCGCGTTCATGTTGGCGCCGTCGATATAGACCTGCCCGCCGTGCTCATGGGTGATGGCGCAGATCTCGCGCACCGTCTCCTCGAAAACGCCGTGGGTGGAGGGGTAGGTGATCATGACCGCGGCAAGGTTCCCGCCCGCCGCGGCGGCTTTCGCGCGGAAATCCTCCACGTCGATGTCGCCGTCCGGCATTGCCTTCACCGGCACGACCTTCATGCCCACCATCTGCGCCGAGGCCGGGTTGGTGCCATGGGCGGAGACCGGGATCAGGCAGATGTTGCGATGCCCCTCCCCCCGCGACCGGTGATAGGCGGCGATGGTCAGCAGCCCGGCATATTCCCCCTGCGCGCCGGAGTTCGGCTGCATGGAGAAGGCGTCATAGCCGGTGATCGTGCAGAGTTTCTGCGACAGGTCGGCAACCACTTCCGCATAGCCCTGCGCCTGATCCAGCGGTGCAAAGGGATGCAGCGTGTTGAAGGCGGGCCAGGTGATCGGCATCATCTCGGCCGCCGCGTTCAGCTTCATCGTGCAGGAGCCAAGCGGGATCATCGCCCGGTCCAGCGCCAGATCACGGTCCGACAGACGGCGCATGTAGCGCATCATCTCGGATTCCGCCCGGTTCATCTGGAACACCGGGTGGGTCAGATAGTCGGACTGCCGGATCAGCGCGTCGGGGAAGCCGGTGCTGTCCGCCTCCGGCGCCTCGCCCTCGATCCCGAAGGCCTTCAGCAGCCGGCCCAGCACCTCCTCATCCGCAATCTCGTCCATGGAGATGCCGACGCGGTCGGTGCCCACCTTGCGCAGGTTGATGCCCTGCTGAACCGCTGCGGCCAGAATGCCGGCCTGCCCCACGCCCACCTCCACGGTGATCGTGTCGAAAAACGCCTCGGGCCGCACGGGAAGCCCCGCCGCCTTCAGCGCCGCGGCCAGCCGCACGGTGCGGAAGTGGATGCGTTCGGCAATGGCGCGTAGGCCCTTCGGCCCGTGGAACACCGCGTAGAAAGACGCCATCACCGCCAGCAGCGCCTGCGCCGTGCAGACGTTGGAGGTCGCCTTCTCCCGCCGGATATGCTGCTCACGCGTCTGCAGCGCGAGCCGGTAGGCCCGGTTGCCGCGCGCATCGACGGAGACACCGACGATCCGGCCCGGCATGTTGCGCTTGAACTCGTCCCGGCAGGACATGAACGCGGCATGCGGGCCGCCATAGCCCATCGGCACGCCGAACCGCTGGGCGGAGCCGACGGCGATATCCGCTCCCATCGCCCCCGGCTCCTTCAGCATGGTCAGCGCAAGCAGGTCGGTCGCCACCACCGCCAGCGCCTTGGCGCCGTGCAGCGCGGCGATCAGGTCGGTGAAATCCCGCACGTCGCCATGGGTGCCGGGATACTGGAAGATCGCGCCGAACACCGATGCCGGATCCAGCGTCTCCGGCGCGCCCCTGACGATCTCGATACCGAGGGGGGCGGCCCGCGTCTCGATGACCGCGAGGGTCTGCGGGTGCAGGTTCTCATCGACGAAGAACGCCGTGGCCTTGGACTTCGCGCTCCGCTGGGCCATCGTCATGGCTTCGGCGGCGGCAGTTGCCTCGTCGAGCAGCGAGGCATTGGCCACCGGCAGCCCGGTCAGGTCCGACACCATCGTCTGGAAATTCAGCAGCGCCTCCAGCCGCCCCTGCGCGATCTCCGGCTGGTAGGGGGTGTAGGCGGTGTACCACGCCGGGTTTTCGAGGATATTCCGCTGGATCGCGGGCGGCGTCACCGTGCCGTAGTAGCCCTGCCCGATCAGGCTGACCATCACCCGGTTCTTCGCGGCGACATCGGTGAGCTTCTGGAGCAGCTTGTGCTCCGCCAGCGGCGCCCAGTCGAGCGGCTCCGGCTGCCGGATGGAGGCGGGTATCGTCTGGTCGATCAGCTCGTCCAGCGACGCGACACCGACAGCGGCCAGCATCTCCTCCATCTCGGCGGGCGAAGGCCCGATATGGCGGCGGTTGGCAAAGTCGTAGGGGTCGTAATCGGTGCGCTTGTAGGTCATGGCTCCCACTCCCGGGCGTCAGGCATGGCTCAGAACGTTGACGAGATTGCCCGCCGGATCGCGAAGAAAGAACCGGCGGACGCCCCATGGCTCGACCATGGGACCGTATTCGATGGCTGCGCCCTGCGATGTCGCACGGTCCAGCACGCTGTCGAGATCATCGACCTCGATGGAGAGGGCGGGGAGCGGGGTGCCGCTGCCGCCCTCGGAGGCGAGGCTCATCTGGGTGGTGGATGCGTCCCCCGCAAGGGTGACGATGAAACCGTGATCCATCACCGGCTGAAGCCCGAACACCGCCTGATAGAAGGCGGCAAGGCGCTGCGGATCCGCCGAAGGCAAATTCGGCACGATCCGCAGGACGGTCACGAGATGAAGTCCTTGTAGGCGTCCTCATCCATGAAGTCTTCGATCAGGTCGATCGAATCGAGCTTCATCTTGAAGAACCATGCCGCCCCCTGCGCGTCGTCGTTGACGAGGGCGGGATTCTCGGACAGCACGGTGTTCACCTCCACGATCTCGCCCTCTAGGGGGGCGAGGATGTCGGAGGCGGCCTTCACGCTCTCGATCACCACAACCTCGTCGCTCTGGGCGACCATGGTGCCGGGCTCCGGCAGTTCCACGAAGACCACGTCGCCCAACTGCTCGGCGGCATAGTCCGTGATTCCGACCACGACGAGGTCACCCTCGACGCGGAGCCATTCATGTTCTTCCGTAAACCGGATCGTTCCGTTGGCGACGCTCATTTTCCCTCGCTAGCGTTTGTAAGTGGCGGGACGGAAAGGCATGTCGGTGACGGTGGCGGCCAGACGCCGCCCCCGCACCTCGCCCCAGACAGTCGTGCCGGAGGCGGAGAGTTCCATGGGAAGATAGCCCATCGACATCGGTCGCGCGATACTCGGCCCGAAACCGCCCGACGTGACTTCTCCCACGGGATCACCGCCCGTTTCGACGGCGTAAAGGGCCGTGCCCTCCCGCATGGGGGCGCGCCCCTCCGGCAGCAGGCCCACGCGCCGCCGGGCGGCGCCGGTTTCCAGCTCTCCCAGAATACGCGGCGCGCCGGGGAAGCCGCCCGCGCGGGCGCCTCCCGTGCGGCGCACCTTTTGCGTCGCCCATTCCAGCGCGCCCTCCACGGGCGTCGTCGTGGTGTCGATGTCATGCCCGTAAAGGCACAGGCCCGCCTCCAGCCGCAGGCTGTCGCGCGCACCGAGACCGATGGGCAGCACCTCCTCCATGGCGAGGAGGGCCTCCGCCAGTGCCACGGCCTTCGCCTCCGGCACGGAGATCTCGAACCCGTCCTCACCCGTATAGCCGGAGCGGGAGATCCACAGATCCGCCCCCTCCCACGCATGGGTGGCGACATCCATGAAGCGCATGTCCGTCACACCGGGGACCAGCCGGGCGAGCGCGGCCTCCGCCTGCGGCCCCTGCAGGGCGAGCAGCGCGCGGTCGGTCAGCGGCTCCACCGTCAGGCGGCCACGGAGGGCGCGCTGCATATGGGCGATATCGTCGTCCTTGCAGGCGGCGTTCACCACGACGAACAGATGGTCGCCCCGGTTCGCTACCATCAGATCGTCCAGAATCCCGCCGTCATCGTTCGTGAAAAGCGCGTAGCGCTGGCGCCCTTCCTTCAGCCCGAGGATATCGACGGGAACCAGCGTCTCCAGCGCCTCCGCCGCGCCGTCACCGCGCAGAATCACCTGCCCCATGTGGCTGACGTCGAACAGGCCCGCGGCTTCGCGCGTATGGAGGTGTTCCTTCATCACGCCGGCAGGATACTGCACGGGCATGTCGTAGCCCGCGAAGGGCACCATCTTTGCGCCGAGGCGCAGATGCAGATCGTGAAGGACCGTTTGCTTCAGCCCGGTCATCGCAGTCTCCCCGTCTCGCCGGAAAGACCCGGCACCCTGGAACGGATTACCCCCGCCCGTAGGTGCCCCCTCTGTCCCTTGCGCCTGAGATCGTTATCCCTTCGGCGGACGCAGCTGCGCCTCTCTCCAGAGTCTTTTGCCAGAACGGTCCGTTCGCCTGAGAGTTTACCGGGGCGGTTGCTCCTTCGGCACCGGGATTTCACCGGTTCTCCCGATCCTGACAGGCCCGCTCTAGCCCGAGGCGGGTGTCTCTGGCAAGGGGCTTGGCGAAGGCCGCCTGCGCCCGATCCGCCAAAAGCCGAACGGGCGGGGTTTCCCCCGCCCGTCTGCATGATGTCGCGGCAGATGCCGATCAGTAGTGGTACGCGCTTTCGCCGTGCGAGGTCAGGTCGAGGCCCTGACGTTCCGCATCCGCCGTGACGCGCAGGCCGACGATCATGTCCACGATCTTGAAGAGGATGAAGGAGGCCACGCCGCACCACACGATGGTCACGAGAACCGCCTTGATCTGAACCCAGACCTGCGCCCCCATCGTCACTCCTTCCGCATAGCCGATACCGCCGAGCGAGGAGGAGGCGAAGATGCCGGTGCCGATGGCGCCCACGATGCCGCCCACGCCATGGATGCCGAAGACATCAAGGCTGTCGTCATAGCCGAACTTGATCTTCACCACCGCGACGAAGAAGTAGCAGATCACGGAGGCGACCGCACCGAGAACGATCGCGCCGATCGGGCCGATGATGCCCGCCGCCGGGGTGACGGCGACCAGACCCGCCACCAGGCCGGAAGCCGCACCCAGCATGGACGCCTTGCCGCGGGCGAGCCCTTCGACGATGCACCAGGCAAGGATCGCCCCGGCCGTTGCCGTGAAGGTGTTGATCATCGCCAGCGCCGCGCCGCCGTTCGCCTCGAGGTTGGAGCCGGCGTTGAAACCGAACCAGCCGACCCACAGGATGGAGGCGCCGACCATGGTGAGCGTCATCGAATGCGGCGCCATCATGTCCTTGCCGTAGCCGATGCGCGGACCGATCACCAGCGCCCCGACGAGAGCCGCGATACCGGCGTTGATGTGCACGACCGTGCCGCCCGCGAAGTCGAGCGCGCCCCAGTTGAAGATCATGCCCGCCGAATCCCAGACCATATGGGCGATCGGGAAATAGACGATCGTGACCCAGAGCAGGATGAAGAGCATGAGCGCGGAGAACTTAATCCGCTCGGCGAAGGAGCCGATGATCAGCGCGGGCGTGATGCAGGCGAACGTCATCTGGAAGCAGATGAACACGTATTCCGGGATCACATAGTCATCCGAGAAGGTCGCGGCCATGCTGTCCATGTTCACGCCGGACAGGAACATCTTCGCCAGACCGCCCCAGTAGGGGCTGGTGGAGCCGCCGAAGGCCATGGAATAGCCGTAAACGACCCAGACCACGATCACCATCGCGGTGATGAGCGTACATTGCATGAGCACGGAGAGCATGTTCTTCGTGCGCACGAGACCGCCGTAGAACAGTGCGAGACCGGGCAGGATCATGAACAGCACGAGGATGGTCGAAACGAGCATCCACGCCACGTCGCCCTTGTCCATCGTCGGACCGGCTGCCTCCACCACCGTCTCTACGGCGGGTGCCGTGGCATCCTGCGCCCAGGCGAGAACCGGCGCGAGCGCCGTCAGCGCGGTCGCCGCTCCCCCCCAGAGAATGTTCCTCGATTTCATTTGCGAATACCTTTCTGTCCCGTCCGCGTTACAGCGCGTCGTCGTTGATTTCGCCCGTCCGCACCCGGACAGCCTGGGCCACGTCGAGAACGAAGATCTTGCCGTCGCCGATCTTGTCGGTTCGCGCGGTTCTCTGAATAGTCTCGACCACCTGATCGGCCAGCATGTCGCTTACGACGATCTCCAGCTTGATCTTCGGGACGAAGTTCACGGCATATTCGGCGCCCCGGTAGATCTCGGTATGACCCGATTGCGACCCGAAGCCCTTGATCTCGGTCACCATCATGCCGCGAACGCCAATGGACGTGAGCGCTTCGCGCACCTCCTCCAGCTTGAACGGCTTGATTGCTGCGATGATGAGTTTCACGTCCATACCCTTCCGTTAAGGGAGGCTTCTTGCGAGCCCACGGCGCTAGCAGGCGCATAAGCCCCCGTGCTGACAAGGCATTAGCTCACAAAAGCGTCATTCGCGTGAGGACAAGATGCCTGATTTTTGCACATTTGGGGCAGGTCGCATATTATTAAGGCAGTTTAAAAACTCGACTGTGATCGTCTGACTCTCCCCTTCCGCTTAAATTGCGCTATGCTGCGGCATCAAATCATCAGACCGGCCCGCTTCAGGCATCCAGCTCAGGCGCGAGGACGGCGACAGGCGAGCTGAGGATGAGCAATAACGGCCGGACCCGCCCCCCCCTGGTGGCGGATCGTCGATACCCAACCGGAAAAGCAGCCGGAAAACCGCAGCCCCGCAAGGCCGCCCCCGCGAAACCGCCTGCCAAGGCGCGGCGGAAGACTAGCAGCCGGCGGCGCGGCACCGGGGGCTCGGCCCTCCGCCGCATTCCAGTGATCGGCTTCTTCGTGGCGCTGTTTTCCGGGTTGTTCCGGCTGTCGCTTCGGGTGGTCTGGGGCGCTGCCTGGCGGCTCGGCATGGTTGGCGCCCTGATTCTGGGCGGCGCAATCTTCTATTTCTATTCCCAGCTTCCCGATGTCACCGCCCTGCTGGACGGCCGCAACCGCGGTTCCGTCACCATGCTGGACAAGGACGGCCGCCCCTTCGCCTGGCGGGGGGAAACCTTCGGGGGGGAGATCAGCGCCGAGCACATCTCGCCCAACCTGCGCAACGCGGTGATCGCGACGGAGGACAAGCGGTTCTACAGCCACTTCGGCATCTCTCCTCGCGGCATCCTTTCCGCGGTAGCGATCAACATACAGGCCGGACGCGGGCCGTTCGAGGGCAACGGCGGCTCCACCATCACGCAACAGGTCGCGAAACTGCTCTGCCTCGGCGTGCCCTACGATCCGAAGACATGGAAGAACGAGGCGGAATACGAGGCGGACTGCCGCGTCTCCTCCCTCGTGCGGAAGATCAAGGAAGTCCCCTACTCCATGGCCATGGAGGCCAAGTATACCAAGGACGAAATCCTCACGATCTACATCTCGCGCGCCTATCTCGGCGCGGGCACGCGGGGCTTCGAGGCCGCCGCCCAGCGGTATTTCGGCAAATCCGCCGCCGAGGTCACTCCGGCGGAGGCGGCGATGCTGGCCGGACTGCTGAAGGCACCGTCCTATTACGCACCGACCAACAACCTGTCCCGCTCGCAGGAACGGGCGAATGTCATCATCGGGCTGATGGCGGAGCAGGGCTATCTGACGGCCAAGCAGGCGCAGCAGGCGCAGGCGCAGCCCGCGCGCCTCTCCGACAGCGCGGCCCAGCAGGCGGGCGGCTACTTCGCCGACTGGGTGATGGAATCCGGTCCCTCGTTCCTGACCACGCAGACGATGGAGGACGTGGTCATCCGCACCACGCTTGATCCCCGGCTGCAACGCGCGGCCGAATCGGCGCTGACCGACGTGTTCGGGACAAAGGTGAAGGAAGGCTCCACGGCGCAGGCCGCCATCGTCGTCATGTCGGCGGATGGGGCGGTGCGGGCCATGGTCGGCGGACGCAAGAGCCAGGTCTCCGGCGCGTTCAACCGGGCGACGCAGGCGCTCCGCCAGACCGGCTCCTCCTTCAAGCCGTTCATCTATGCCACCGCACTCAATCAGGGGGCGCATTACAACGATTACGTGGTGGACGAGCCGCTGACGATCAATGTTCCCGGCTCCGGCCCCTGGTCGCCGCAGAACTATACCCGCGGCGAATACAAGGGGCGGGTCACGCTGACCCAGGCGTTGAAACTGTCGCTCAACATCCCGGCGGTGAAAATCTCCGAAGGCATGGGGCGGGACAACGTGCGCCGCACGGCGGAAGCCTTCGGCATCCGATCGGACATCGCCGCCGGTCCGGCCATGGCGCTCGGCACGTCCGAAGCCACGCTGCTGGAGATGACGGGCGCCTATGCCGGACTGCTGAACGGGGGAAGCCACGTGACGCCGTATGGCCTGGTCGATCTCACGCTCCGGGGCGATTCGTCGCCGCTGATCGGGCAGACCGGCGGGATCGGCAACCGGGTGATCTCGGAGCAGGCGTCGCGGGAGCTGATCTACATGATGAACCAGGTGATCGAGAGCGGCACGGGCACCCGCGCCCGCCTGCCGGGGCGGGAGGCCGCGGGCAAGACGGGCACCACCTCCGCCGCGCGGGATGCGTGGTTCATCGGCTTCACCGCGGATTACGTCGCGGGCGTCTGGATGGGCTATGACGACAACCGTCCGCTTTCGGGCGTGACGGGCGGCGGACTCCCGGCGGAAATCTGGCGCGAGGTGATGCTCCGCGTGCACGAGGGGCTTCCCGCCCGCCAGCTTCCGATGATCGTGCCCGCGCCGGAACCGCCCCCGCAGGTCGCCGAGGAACGGCGGGAGCAGCAGCGGCCCGGCAACCGGGTGGACGATTTCATCGGCAACATCCTCCAGTCGATTCTCGGCAACTGAAGGGCTGCTCCCGCCATCCGGCCCAAGGGCAATCAACCTTTGGTTGAGGAAGCCCTCTGGGTTGGAGCAGGAGCGGAAATCGCCTGCAATCCGGGAAATCCAGCCCGAAATCCACGCATGTCTGCCAGTTCCGGGCGGATTGCCCCAGATCCTGACACTCCAAGGCTTGTTCAGCAGCCTGTTGATGCGATGAGGCCATCGCTCCTCCGCTCCGCCGGAGCAGAACGCAAAAGGCCGGGGGTCATCGCCCCCGGCCCTTGGTTTTGGCATATATCGTCTTACGCCGGGCTTCAGCCCGCGCGTTGCAGCGCCGCCGTCAGACGCGCGACATCCCCGCCGTTCTGGTCGAGCATCGCCTGAATTTCCGTCCGCTCCGTCGCCAGCATGTTCACCCCCTCGATGATGAGGTTGAAGAACTTGTTGGCCCCGCTGCGATCGGACACCTGCCAGCGCACGTCGAACGGCTGCTGCCCGCGCAGGCGGGCAACCGAGGTCACCTCGAAGAAGCTGTTGACCTGCCGGGAGCCCGTCACCTCGATCTGCCCGCCGATGAAGTCGCGGAAGCGCTTGCCATATTTGCGCGCGATATAGCCCTGGAAAGCCTGGGTATAGGCGCGCATCTGGGCGGCAGACGTCTGCCGCGCCGCCGGGCCGAGGCAGCTTGCCGCGATGGTGGGCACGTCGGCATACTGGGAAAAGACGCGCTCGAACTCCTTGTACATCGCCTGCTCCGGCATGCCGGAGGAAATGATGCGGTTGATGTCGGCCACCAGCCGGTCGATCAGCGCGCGGGCCTCTCCCGTCGTGAGCGCGAGGGCGCGGCCGGCGGGCAGCGTGGCGACCAGCAGACCGGCACCGATCATCGTCAGCACGCTCCGGCGCGACGGCCCCTCAGCGGCCAAGAGCGGCATAGGGGTCGTAGGTGTCGGAATAGATGTCGTTCGTGCCGCTCGTCTGGGACGAAGTGCCGTAGAGGTCGTCGTAAGGGTCATAGGCATCAGCCTCCGATGATTGGTCTCCCCGCAGCTTGGCGCGCCGCGACTGCAGGTAAAGCAGTCGGGCCTGCGCATAGCTGTCGGCGCTGTCATATAGGATGGAGTCCACGAAATCCGAGTAAGCATATCGTGTTCCGAGCAGGCGCCCCACACGCGACACCGTCGCGATCTCGGGCACCGGGCTTTCCGCGAAAAGGCCGAGCGGGTTGCTGACCACATCGACGACCATACCGGCCACGTCGCGGTTGGTGGACGGGCCGAGGAACGGCAGTTCGACATAGTTGCCCTCCCGCATGCCCCAGACGTGCAGCGTCTCGCCGAAGTCGGTCTCGATCCGCGGCAGACCCATCGACGTCGCCGGATCGAGAAGGCCGAGCACACCGATGGTGGAGTTCACCACGAACCGCAGGCCGTTCTGGGCAAATGTCTGCGGGCGCCCCTGAAGCGCGCCGTTGATCGCCTCGCTCGGCAGGCCGAGGTTGGAGGACACGTTGGCCACACCGTCGCGGATCGGCGGCGGAACGATCGTGCCGTAAACCTCTGACGCGGGGCGGTAGAGCACCTTGTCCACACCGACGTTGAAGGAGTGGCGACGACGGTTGCCGTCTTCATGCGGGTCACTAATACCGGAGGGAATCGGGGCGGGGCCGCAGCCGGCGACAAGTGCCGTAAGAAGGGCAAGGGCGGCTACGCTCTTGGCGGTCTGGCGGATCACGGGCTTCTCCCTGAAGAACATGGCTTGCCGGAGGGCTCGGCCCGTGCCCGGATCGCCGGTCAGGGATAGGGCGTGCGGACACGGGACACAAGCGCGAATGCCCCCGCTCACGCCGCGTTCCGCAGGAAGTCGAGCGCTGCGACAAGATCGCTGCGGAATTCCCGCTCGGCCGCCAGCCGCGCCGCCGGCTCCGGCACACGCAGGAGATAGGAGGGGTGCCAGGTCAGCAGGAGCGGCGCGCCCGTCGTATCCCGTTCAAGCTTTCCACGCCGCTGCGTCAGCCCCTTGCCGTTTCCGGTCAGTGCTTCCGCCGCCGTGGTGCCCATCCCGACAATCAGCCGCGGGCGGAGCCTGGCACGCTCTATGTCGAGCCACCACCGGCAGGCCATGACCTCTCCGCCATTGGGGCGCTGGTGCAGGCGCCGCTTGCCGCGCGGCAGGAATTTGAAGTGCTTCACCGCGTTGGTGATCCATGCCCGCTCCCGCGACAGGCCGACCTCCTCCGCCACCCGGTCAAAGAGCTGGCCCGCGGGGCCGACGAAGGGGCGCCCCGCGAGATCCTCCTGATCGCCGGGTTGCTCGCCCACGATCATCAGTTCGGCATCCGCCGGTCCCTCGCCGAAGACGGTCTGCGTCGCATGATGGCACAGGTCGCAGCGCGTGCAGACCGCCGCCTGTCGCCGCGCCTCGGCCAGCGGCGGCAGTTCGCCCGGAGTTTCGGGGAGAGGCAGACCGCCCGATGTATCGGGCAGCGGCAGTTCGCCAGAAGCGGCAGGCTGCGGCAGGCGGCGCGCCGCCGCGAGCCGGACCGCGTGGGCAGGGGGGATCGTCGGCAGCGCGGCCCGCATCTGTGCCGCACGGCGGGGCGCATCGGCGATCATGCCGGGAATCAGCGATGTCTCCGGCAGGTTCTTCCAGTAACGGCGGGGCATTTCCGCGGTCATCGCCTTCACCTTCAGCCGCGCGGGGTTGAAGATGGAGACGAAATAGGTGTGCCACAGCGCCTCCGCCCCATCGGCGGGCAGGTCAGGTCGTGGCGAGGGGGGGCCGAATGTCAGCCGTTGCCCCTGCCAGAGCGCGGTCGTCTCCGGCGTGGCGATCAGGAAATCCATCTCCCTGTGCCGCTCGGCAAAGAAGGGCACCGCCCGCTCGGTGATGAAGTTGTGCGGCTCGAACCACGCGGCGAAACGGAGACGCCCGCCCTCCCCCGGCGGCAGGGCGCTGAACCGGAGGAACGCGTGCATCTTGTGGATGTCGCGCCGGACCGCCTTCTCCATGCGCCGCGCCCCGTCCACCAGCGGATCGGCACGATCACCCAGCAGCCCCGGCGCGTCCTGAAGGCGGAGAAGCAGGGCATAAAGCCGGTCATGCGCCGTGCCGTCCCGGTGACAGGAGACCGCCTCCGCCAGATCGAGAAACGCGCGCGGGACGCGGAGTTGCCGTTGCGGCGGTGGAAGCGGATGCTCCTGCCCCAGCAATCCCGGCGCGGCATCGCGGGTAAAGCTCACCTCTTCCGCCGGAATTCCTGCCCCCGCAAGCGCGCGCGCAGCCTCCCGCCAGACGGTGAAGGTGCCGAGGGCGGGCAGCACCACTTGCCGCATCAGAACAGCTCCAGCTGGCGGGGGGCGGGCAGAGGCGCCTCCGGGCGGCGCGTGGGCCTCCAGCCTTCCGCCGTGACGAAGGGCGCGGCCTTCCGCATCGCCGCGCCAAGCCGGAGCAGATGCTCGTAGCGCAGCCGCCGCTCCCGCCTGCTGGACAGGATGCGGTCCACCGTCTTGACGCCGAACCCCGGCACGCGGAGCAGCAATTCCCGCTCCGCCCGGTTCACATCCACCGGGAAACGATCCTGATTGGCAAGCGCCCAGGCCAGCTTCGGATCGCAGGCAAGATCGAGCATTCCCGTTTCCGGCGTCACCTCCTCCACCCCGAACCCGTAAAAGCGCAGCAGCCAGTCCGCCTGATACAGCCGGTGCTCCCGCATCAGCGGGGGACGGACGAGCGGCAGCCGCGACGAGGCATCCGGGATCGGCGAGAAGGCGGAGTAATACACCCGCGACAGGTCATAGGAGGAATAAAGCCGGGCGGCCTGCCCCAGAATGGCCGCGTCATCGGTTCCGTCCGCGCCGACGATCATCTGCGTGGATTGTCCGGCCGGGGCGAATCGCGGGGCGGAGGTGCCGCGATGGCTCACATCCCGCGCCGCCTCCCGTTCCAGACGCACCGCCCCCATGGCGCGGCGGATGCTGGCGGCATCCTTTTCCGGGGCGAGCTGGCGGAGACTCTCCTCCCGCGGCAGTTCGATGTTGATGGACACCCGGTCCGCGAACAATCCCGCCTGCCGCACCAGCTCCGGCGCTGCGTCGGGGATGGTTTTCAGATGGATATAGCCGCGGAAACCATGGGTCTGGCGCAGCTCCCGCGCCACCCTCACCATCTCTGCCATCGTCTCGTCGGGGGAGCGGATGATGCCGGAGGACAGGAACAGCCCCTCGACATAGTTCCGCCGGTAGAAATCGAGCGTGAGGCCCACGATCTCCTCGACCGTGAACCGTGCGCGCCGCACGTTGGAGGAGGCGCAATTCACGCAATAGACACAGTCATAGATACAGAAATTGGTCAGCAGCACCTTCAACAGAGAGATGCACCGCCCGTCCGGCGCATAGGCATGGCAGATGCCCATGCCCCCGCCGCCCGACCGGTCCGACCCGCTGGAAGCACAGGAGGCATCGTATTTCGCCGCGTCCGACAGGATCGCGAGCTTTTCGTTCAGGGTGAGTCGCGTCATTTGTTCATGATATGTTCACGAAACCCGACCCGCAATGTCACAGGACATGGCGCGGGCCAAAACCCGCGCCCACCAATCACACGATCAGACGATCAGACGATACGCGCATCCATGGGGCGGCCCGCGATATAATCCTCAAGGTTCGAGACGACCTTGCCCGCCATGCGGGTCCGCGTCTCCATCGTGGCGCTGGCGGCATGGGGGGTGAGCACGGTGCGGGGGGAGGCGACAAGGCCCGGATGCGGGCGCGGCTCATCCTCGAACACGTCAAGGCCCGCCCCGGCGATCCGGCCCGCGTCCAGCGCCGCGACCAGAGCTGCCTCATCCACCAGTTGCCCCCGCGCGATGTTCACGAGGAACCCGTCCGGGCCGATCCTGTCAAGCATCGCGGCATCGACGACGTGGAAGGTTTCCGCCGTGCCCGGCGCGGCCAGCACCAGCGTGTCGCACCAGTCAGCCAGCCCCGCCAGCGTGTCGAAGTAACGCTGCGGCGCGCCCCGCCTGCTGCGGTTGTGATAGCCCACCTCCATGCGGAAGGCCTCTGCCCGCCGGGCGATCTCCACCCCGATGTCGCCCATCCCGAAGATGCCGAGCTTCTTGCCCGCCATGGTATGGGTGAGCCAGACCTTGCCCTCCCGCGCCCAGCCGCCGTCGCGGGCAAAGCGGTCCTGCGGCAGAAGCTCCCGGTGCAGCGCGAGGGTGAGCATGAGCGCGCAATCGGCCACGTCGTCGTTCAGCGTGCCCCGCGTGGTGGCGACGATGATGCCGCGGCGCCTGCATTCCTCCAGATCGATCTTGTCGGCGCCCACGCCGAAGACAGAGATCATCTTCACATTGGGAAGCCGTGCCAGCACCTCCTCCGGCACCCCCTTTGCGGCAAAGGTCACCACTGCCTCCACCTCCGGCATCTCGGCGCCGGTATCGCGCACCAGCTCGGCGACGACGGCAAGATCCTCCTGCGGCTGGCCGGTGAGGGGCGAAAGCTGAAGTGTCACGGGTCTGGGCATGGTCTGTCTCGCGTGATGAGGGATGGTCACAGGGGTAGCGCCCGTCACAGCGGGTTTCCAGTACCGATGCACGCGGTTCTGCGCTGCAGCGACGCATTGCAAAAACGGGGCAGGACAGGCAGTCTGCACTCAGGCAGGAGATCCCCGCAGCAGATCAAGGAACACGGCATGCAGTTCAGCGACACCCCTCAGGATCTCGGCACGACGCTGCGCACGACGATCGGGCGCATCCAGGGCAAGACGATCACGCTCCGTGCGCTGATGGAGGATATGGGGGAACAGGGGCTGCTGCTGATCTGCGCCGTGGCCTCCCTGCCCTTCCTGATCCCGGTGTCGATCCCTGGCGTGTCCACCGTCTTCGGCGCGGCGATCATCCTCATTGCCATCGCGGTCACGCTGAACCGGATGCCGTGGCTTCCCCGGAAGGTGCTGGACCGCGAGATCGCGACAGAGAAGCTCAAACCCGCGCTGGAGCGGGGGGTAAACCTCGTGGAGCGGATCAACCGCTTCATCAGGCCGCGGTTTCAGGCGATGACGGAAGGGGGTCTCATCACGCGGATCAACGGTCTCGCCATCGCGTGGTCGGGCCTGCTGCTGATGGCGCCCTTTGGTTTCGTGCCGTTCTCCAACACGCTGCCGGGGATCGCAGTGCTGCTGCTGGCGCTCGGCATGATCCAGCGGGACGGGCTGGTGGTCATCGGCGGCTATGTGATGATGTTCGGAACCATGGTGTATTTCACCGTGTTGTTCTGGCTGGCATTCCGCGCGGGGCAACTGGCCTTCGGCGGCTGAGCCGGAGGCGCCATGTCCGAAAGCGATGAGACCAAGCTGACCCGCACCAAGCGGAAATGGGCGGAGGAGGGGCGCTTTCTTACCGGGCATGTTGCGACCGGGCGTATTGCGCGGGGGGAACGCCTTCCCCCCGGCCAGCACCTGGTGAAGGACTGGCCGGTGCTCGACCTCGGCGTGGAGCCGGAAGTGCCCCTCGACCGCTGGCGGCTGGAGATCACCGGCTTTGCCCGGAACCGCACCACGCTGGACTGGGCGGCATTCACGGCGCTGCCGCAGCATGACCTGACCACCGACATTCATTGCGTCACCACATGGTCGCGCTATGACAACCCCTGGAAAGGGGTGCTGACGCGCGATCTCCTCGCCCTCGCGGAACCGATGGCGGAGGCGGGCTTCGTGCTGCTGGAAAGCGCGGATGGCTACACCACCAACCTGCCGCTCGACGATTTCGCCGCGGAGGATGCGGTGCTTGCCACCCACTGGAACGGTGCGCCGCTGACGCGGGAGCACGGCGGCCCGATGCGGCTGGTTGTGCCGCATCTCTACTTCTGGAAAAGCGCCAAGTGGCTCACCCGGATCGAATTCATCGGCCGTGACCGCGCCGGGTTCTGGGAGCGGAATGGCTATCACATGCGCGGCGATCCCTGGGCGGAGGAACGCTACTCCGACTGACCCGGCGCTGCGTGGCGCAGGGCTGCGGGCGGGATCATCACGCCCGGATTCAGGATGCCCGAAGGATCAAGCGCCCTTTTGATCGCCGCCATCGCCGCAATCCGGGCAGGGTCGCCATAATGCGCGACATCGTCCGTCCGCGCCCGACCCACACCATGTTCCGCACTGAACGCGCCGCCCCGTTCCGCCACCAGATCATAGACGAGGCGCGCTAGGCCCGCCGCCTGCTCGGCATAGTCGGCACGGTCACGGCCCTCCGCCGGGAACAGGTTGAAGTGCAGGTTGCCGTCGCCCACGTGGCCGAAACAATTGATCCGCACCCCGGCCGGAGTGAGCGCCGCCTCCGCCGCCGCGATGAAATCGGCCAGCCGGGACAGCGGGACGGAAATATCGTGGCTGGAGATCGCGCCGATCCGTCGATTGGCTTCCGGGATGCTTTCGCGGAAGGCCCAGAAAGCCTGCCGCTGGGCCTCCGACGCGGCGATGACACCGTCCGTCACCAGCTCGCGCTCCATCGCCTCCGCCAGCAGGTCTTCCAGCACCGCCGCCGGATCGCCGGAGGACAGGCCGAGGTCGATCAGCACCGACCAGTCGGGAAGCGGGAGCGGCAGGCGCACGTCCGGCATCGTCTCCGCCATGAACGCATAGCCGTTGCGCCCGATCAGTTCAAAGGCCGAGACCCCCTCCCCGATCCGGTCGCGCGCAAGCGCGAGCAGCGACAGGGCCTCCGCCGGGCCGGGCACGACCACCATCGCCGCGCCCGTCGCGGCGGGACGGGGAAAGAGTTTCAGCATGGCGCCGGTGATGATGCCGAGCGTCCCCTCCGCCCCGATCAGCAGACCCCGCAGGTCGTAGCCGGTGTTATCCTTCCTGAGCCGTTTCAGCCCATGCATGATCGAGCCGTCTGGCAGCACCGCCTCTATCCCCAAGCACAGCTCCCTTGCCGTGCCGTAGCGGAGCACGTTGACGCCCCCCGCATTAGTGGAAAGGCAGCCCCCGATCTGCGCCGTCCCCTGTGAGGCGAGGGCGAGGGGGAAAAGCCGCCCGGCAGCCTCCGCCGCATGGTGGATGGCTTCGATGGTAGCGCCCGCCTCCACCGCCAAGGCGTTTTCCTCCGGCCAGACGCCTCGAACGGCGGTCATCCGGTCGAGCGACAGCAGGAGCGGCAGCCCCTCCGCCATGACCTGCCCGCCGACCAGCCCCGTGCCGCCGCCAAGCGGCACGATGGGCACAAGGGCCTCCGCCGCGGCGCGCACGATCTCCGCCACCTCCTCCGTGGACCGCGGGCGGGCAACCGCGCCGGCGTGGCCCTGCCAGCGGCCGCGCGGCTCCTCGAGATCACGGGGCTCGGGGGCCCGGAGCGTGTCGGGCGGCAGCCGGGATGCGAGCGTGGTCAGGAAATCGGCATCTGCGGGGTTGAGCCGCGGGGAATTGAACATGGGGGGCACCTCCATGCGCGGAGACAGCACACCCCGGCCTCCCGGACAAGCCCCGACTTCCTATTGCAGCCAGCGGGGTTCCAGAACGATCACAGTCGGCTCTGCGGGCAGTGACCGCAGCGACACCTCCAATTCGCTGGTTCCGGGGCGGGACGTGCGGAAGGAGCCCGACATTCCGTCCAGAAAGCGTTGCAGCGTCCCCTCCCCGAACCAGTGCATCGGCAGCACGATCGACGAGCGGAACCGCTGCAAGGCCCGGATCAGCGTCGGATGGTCCAGCGTCAAGCCGCCATCCACCGGCACCATCACCACGTCAAGCCGCCCGATCATCGCATATTGCTCCGGCGTGGGCTCATGATGCAGGTGCCCGAGATGGCCGATGCACAGACCCGCAGCCTCGAAGATGAAAATCGAGTTGCCGAAATCCCGTTCCCCGCCGCGAAAGTCGCGCGTCGTGGTCGGCACGTTGCGGATGAGGATCTCGCCAAGGTCCAGATAGCGGTCGGCGGCGGAGCCATCCTCCTCCCACCCGGGCAGAACATGGGGGATGCGCGGATCGGGGTTCCAGGTGAAATGCGTGGAATGCGCATTGTTCATCGTCACCACATCCGGCACCAGATCAACGCCGAGCCGCCCGGTGTAATCCGTCGCAAGGTTCAGCCCCCGCGCGGTCTGGAGAAGATAGGTCGCGTGGTTCACGAAGCTCAGCCGGACCGTCTCCTCCGGCACGGGGTCGCGCCAAGATGCCTTGTGGAGCAGCGGCGTGCCCCCGGCCAGCGCGACGCAATGGCTGGGCGTGCGGCCGCTCTCTTGCGCACCTGCAAGGGCGGGCATCAGCGCGAGTGTCGTTGCAAGGGCGGAGGCGAGGCGCATCGGCAATCTCCCGGAACGGGAAAAGCCTAGGGCGAGATGCGGGATTTCCGTCCTGACATTTCCGCGAGCGGGCTATCCGGCATCGGTGCGCCCGCGCCGGTCGTGACGGAGATTGGCGTAGAGAACGTGGTTCCGCCAGCGCCCGTTGATCTGCAGATAGCTCTGCGCAACGCCCTCATACTTGAACCCCGCCTTTTCCAGCACCCCGCGGGAGGCGGCATTTTCGGGCAGGCAGGCGGCCTCGATCCGGCTCAGGTTCAGGTCGGTGAAGGCATGGGTCACGACCCCGTCGATCGCCTCGCGCATGTAGCCCTGCCGGGCGAAAGGCTGGCCGACCCAGTAGCCAAGAACCCCGCATTGCGCAGGCCCCCGGCGGATATTGTCGAGCGTGATCGCTCCGACAAGCACCCCGTCCTCCCGCCGGATCAGGAACAGCGGCAGCGCCGTGCCATTGGCATGGGCGCGGGCGGACCAATAGACGCGGTTGGTGAAAGCCTTGCGCGCCAGATGGTCTGGCGCCCAAGCGGGTTCCCACGGCACAAGGAAGGCGGCGCTGTCCCGCCGGAGCGCGGACCAGGCACGGAAGTCGCTGTGGACCGGCAGGCGCAGCACAAGCCGCGCCGTGTCGATCTGCACGCGCCGCCGTCCGAACATCAGGCAGCAAGGTCCATGCGCAGTTGCTGAAGCTCGGGCGCGGCGGAGTCAGGCCCGTAGATCGCCATCGCGGAGGGCGCAGTGACCAGCCGTCCGGCATAGTCCCGCACCTTCTCCCGGGTCACGTCTTCGACCTGGGCGACCGCTTCATCCAGATCGGGCACACGCCCGAAGATGGCGAGCAGCCGCGCCAGCCGCTCCGCACGGGCGGAAGCACTTTCCAGCCCCATGACCAGACCCGCCTTCATCTGCGCCCGCGCCCGCGCCACCTCCGCCTCCGACATGTCGTCGGCGGCGCGGCGCAGTTCCGCGATGGTGAGCTCGGTCAGCGCGCCGATCTCCTCCGCCGAGGTGCCGGCATAGATGGTCATAAGCCCGGTTTCGTCATAGGCGCCCGCCTGGGTGAAGATGGAATAACACAGCCCCTTCTCCTCCCGGATCTTCTGGAACAGGCGGGAGGACATGCCCCCGCCCATCGCCGTCGCATAGACCTGCGCGGTGTGGAAATCCGGGTGCCGGTAGCCCGGCCCCTCGAACCCCAGCGTGAAGTGAAGCTGCTCCAGTTCCTTCACCTCCCGCCGCTCCCCGCCGGTAAAGTGCGCGGCGCTGGGGCGCAGCGCGCGCAGCGGCGACAGATGACCGAAGGTGGCTTCCGCCAGTTTCACGATGGCATCGTGATCGACGGCCCCGGCAGCCGCGAGGATCATCTCGTCCGGCCCATAGTGCTCTGCCACGAATCGCCGAAGCTCCGACTGGCCGAAGCTGCTCACCCGTTCCGCCGGGCCGAGAATGGACCGCCCGAGCGGCTGGTCCGCGAAGGCGGCTTCCTGAAGCCAGTCGAAGATGATGTCATCGGGCGTATCCAGCGCCTGCCCGATCTCCTGCAGGATGACGTGGCGCTCCACGTCGATCTCCCGCTGGTCGAAAACCGGGTTCAGCACGATGTCGGAAATGACGTCGAAGGCCAGTTCCACATCCTCGCCCAGGACGCGGGCGTAATAGGCGGTCATCTCGCGGCTGGTATAGGCATTGATGTAGCCGCCCACATCCTCGATCGCCTCCGCGATCTGCACGGCAGTCCGCTTCTTCGTGCCCTTGAACGCCATGTGTTCGAGGAAATGGGCGATCCCGTTCTCCTCCACCCGCTCATGCCGGCCGCCTGCGGTGATCCAGACACCGAGCGAGGCGGATTTCAGCGCCGGCATGGTCTCTGTCACGATGCGGAAGCCGTTGGAGAGAGTGGTGATGCGGGTCAATTAGCGGATCCTTTTCCTTATGAGGGCTTCGAGCGCCCCGAGATCGTTCGGCACGTCCGTCACACGCTCCGGCCGGTCGAACAGGTCGGCCATGCGGGGCGGCAGCGCCGGACGTATGCCCGTCGCGGCTTCCACCGCGTCGGGAAATTTTGCGGGATGCGCGGTGGCCAGCGTGACCATCGGCACGGGGCCGGAGAGATGCTCCTCCGCCACCTTCACGCCGACGGCCGTATGCGGACAGATCAGCTCCCCCGTGGTTTCCCTCACGCGGCGAATCGTGGCGGAGGTCTCCTCCTCCGACGCGCGCCCCGATGCGAAGGTGGAGCGCAATGTCTCAAGGATGCCTTGCGAAATGGTAAAGCCGGCGCCCGATTTCAACTCCTCCATCATCAGGGTGACGGCCTTTGCATCCCGACCCGCCGCCTCGAACAGCGCGCGCTCGAAATTGGAGGAAACCTGAATGTCCATGGAGGGCGAGATGGAGGGATGCACCCCTTCCATGCGGTAGCTGCCAGTGCGGAGCGCGCGGTCCAGAATATCGTTCTGGTTGGTGGCGATCACCAGCTGCCCGATGGGCAGGCCCATGCGCTTGGCGATATAGCCCGCAAAGATGTCACCGAAATTCCCCGTCGGCACGGTGAAATCCACCAGCCGGTGCGGCGCGCCCAGCGACACGGCGGAGGTGAAGTAATAGACGACCTGCGCCAGAACCCGCGCCCAGTTGATGGAGTTCACCCCGGCCAGCCGTACCGAATCACGGAAGGCGAAATCGTTGAACATGTCCTTCAGGCGCGCCTGGCAATCGTCGAAATCGCCCTCCAGCGCGAGGGCATGGACATTCTCCTCCGCCGGGGTGGTCATCTGACGCCGCTGGACTTCCGAGACGCGGCCCTTCGGGAACAGAATGAACACATCGACATTCGGCAGGCCGCGGAAGGCTTCGATGGCGGCGGAGCCGGTGTCGCCCGAGGTCGCGCCGACGATCGTCACCCGCTCGCCCGACCGCGAGAGCGCGGCCTGAAAGAGCTGGCCGATGAGCTGCATCGCGAAGTCCTTGAAGGCCAGTGTCGGCCCGTGGAACAGCTCGAGCAGGAAATGGTTGGGCTGAAGCTGCACGAGCGGCGCCCGCGCGGCATGATCGAACCCGGTATAGGCCCGCGCGATGATGGCGCGGAACTCCTCATCGGTGAAGGTGTCGCCGATGAAGGGGCGCATCACGCGGAAGGCCGCTTCCTCATAGCTCTGGCCGGCCAGATCGGCGATTTCCACCGGCGTCATCTGCGGGATCGTCTGCGGAACGTAGAGCCCCCCGTCGCGGGCAAGGCCGGTCAGCATCGCGGCTTCGAAGGACAGGACCGGCGCGGCCCCGCGGGTTGAGATATAGGTCATCGGGCAGGCTTTCGCTGGGCAGGCTTTGGGTGGTTTTCCCGCGTGATACGCCAGAGCAGGTAGCCTGTCATCCCCGCCCAGACGACGGCGAGCAGAAACCAGGTGACCGCGTATTGCAGATGGTTGTTCGGAATGCCCTCCGCCCCCACGGGCACAGGCTCCGCAGCCGGGGTCATTTCGGTGGTGGTGCGGAGCACGACGAGCAGCGGCTCCGTTTCGAGTTGCGCGGCCATGGCGGGCACATCGCGGGCGAACCAGATGCCGGTCTTGGCGTCGGGCGGCGGGGTGTAGCTGTCGCTGTCGCGCGGCCATTGCAGGTTGCCGGTGATGGCCGCCTCCACCCCCGGCCGCGGAATGCCGCGCTCCATCTCCGGCAGGAAGCCCCGATCGACCAGTATCCGCCGCCCGTCCGCGGTGACGAAGGCGGTGATGACACGGTAGCCCGGCCCCTCTCCCTGCCGGGCGGACAGTACGAGGATTTCCTTGTCAGTGAACCTGCCCACCGCCCTCACGGGAAGGTAGCGATCCCCTTCGGCGGTGGGGTCCAGCGGCACGGGAACCGGCGGGGCGAGGATGGCGGCATCGATCTGTGCCAGCATCTCCTCCTTCCAGGCGAGACGCTGGAGCTGCCAGATGCCGAGCGCCACCAGAATGCCGCAGCCGACCAGACCGAGGATCAGAGGCCAGAAGAGGCGACGCATGCAGAACCTTTCCAACGGAAAAGCGCGCGCCTTTCGGCCCGCGCTCTGATTTTTCAACGGCGGATGTATCCTCAGCCGCCCCAGATATAGACGGAAGCGAAGAGGAACAGCCAGACCACATCGACAAAGTGCCAATACCACGCCGCCGCCTCGAAGCCCACATGCTTGGTCTGGGTGAAATCTCCCCTGCGGGCGCGCAGCAGGCAGACGAAGAGGAAAATCGTCCCGATGATGACATGCGCCCCGTGGAAGCCCGTCGCCATGAAGAACGTGGCGCCATAGATATTGCCGGAGAAGCCGAAGGCCGCGTGGCTGTATTCATAGGCCTGGAACACGGTGAAGATGAGGCCCAGGATGACCGCGATGGTCAGGCCCGTCACCACGTCCTTGCGGTTGTTCTCATGCACCAGCGCATGGTGCGCCCAGGTGACCGCGCAGCCTGACAGCAGCAGGATCAGCGTGTTGATGAGCGGCAGGTGCCAGGGATCGAAGGTTTCGATGCCCGCCGGCGGCCAGGTGCCCGGAATGATTTCGGTGCCCTCGATCACTCCCATCGGGAAAAGCGCGTGGGCGAAGAAGTTCCAGAACCAGGCAGCAAAGAACATCACCTCGGAGATGATGAACAGGATGATACCGTAGCGCAGGCCGATATCGACCACCGCCGTATGATCCCCCGCGCGGCTTTCGCGGATCACGTCGCCCCACCAGCCGACCATCACATAGGCGACGCCGACTGCCCCGATCAGAAAGACCCACGGCCCCGAAGCATGCATCCAGAGCACCGCCCCGAACAGCATGATGAAACCGGAGACGGCGGCCAGAAACGGCCAGATCGACGGCGGGAGGACGTGATAGTCGTGATTTTTGACATGCGCCATTGCTCTTCCCTCGCTGCGCCTTCGTTCAGTTCGTTGACGTCTGCTGGACAGCCTTGGGCAGATCCAGGACGTGGAATGTATAGGACAGGGTGATCGTATGGGCGTACTTGCCCTCGCGATCGTTCACGATGGCCGGATCGACGAAGAAGGTGACCGGCATCTGTACCCTTTCACCCGGCTGGAGCACCTGCTCGGTGAAGCAGAAACACTCGATCTTGGTGAAATACCCGCCAGCCGCATAGGGCGTGACGTTGTAGCTCGCCTGCCCGGCTATGGGTTTGTCGGTCGGGTTGTAGGCCTCGTAGAAGGCAAGACCGCTCTCGCCGATCTTGATTTCCATCTCGTTGACCATCGGCTTGAACTGCCACGGCATCCCGCGTTCGAGCGAGGCGTCGAAGCGGATCCGCACGGTCCGGTCCAGTACCGTGTCCGGTGCCGTGGCGGCGACACTGGTCGTGCCGCCAAAGCCCGTCACCCGGCAGAACCAGTTGTAGAAGGGAACCGCCGCATAGGAGAGGGCCCCCATGAGGACGACGACACCGACAAGCCGCAAGGCGATGCGACGGCTCCGCGCGGCGTCATTCTGCGGGCCCTTCACTGCCTCGCTCCCCCGTCCTGTTCCTGTACCATGGAGGGGCGGTAGCCATGGTCGAAACCCTCCATGCTCTCGCCCTTCTCGATCTTCACGATGGTCAGTCCGAACACGATGACGACAAATGCGCCAAGGCTCAGGCCCAGACCGAGATTGCGTCCGAAGCGTCTGCGGTGAAGTTCGTGATCCTTGGTGATCGCCATGGTCACCAGCCTCCCATGCCGAAGGAGCGCAGCGCGGCTTCCGCAAGGAAAGCGCTGAAATGCAGGAAGAGATAGAGGAGCGAGAAGGAGAAGAACCGCTTCTCCGCGCGGTAGCCATCGGCTTCCGCCACCTGTTCGTTGCGCCGCCACAGATCGACCGCACCCAGCACGAACAGGAGGTTCAGCACGACCGCCGCCGCCAGATAGACCGGCCCGCCGATGGAGGTGAAACCTGCCCCGATCGCCACCGGCGCGAGCAGCAGCGTATAGACGAGGATATGCGCCCGCGTCGATTTCCGCCCGTGGGTGACGGTCAGCATCGGCACACCCGCACGGTCGTAGTCGCTGTTCATGAAAAGGGCGAGCGCCCAGAAATGCGGCGGCGTCCACATGAACACGATGAGGAACATCAGCACGCTTTCGACCGATATGCCCCCCGTCGCCACGGCCCAGCCGATCATGGGGGGAAACGCCCCCGCAGCCCCGCCGATGACGATGTTCTGCGGCGTCGTCCGCTTCAGCCAGATGGTGTAGATCACCGCATAGAAGAAGATGGTGAAGGCCAGCAGCCCCGCCGCCAGCCAGTTGGCCGCCAGCCCCAGCATCATCACCGACAGGCCGGAAAGCGCGAGCCCCACACCGAGCGCCTCGCCGCGCGCCACGCGGCCCGAGGGCACCGGACGGTTGGCGGTCCGCTTCATCACCGCGTCGATGTCGCTGTCCCACCACATGTTGAGCGCGCCCGAAGCGCCGCCCCCGAGCGCGATGAACAGGATGGAGGTGAAGGC
The DNA here is from genome assembly GCF_002196855.1 of Haematobacter genomosp. 1. GTDB lineage: Bacteria > Pseudomonadota > Alphaproteobacteria > Rhodobacterales > Rhodobacteraceae > Haematobacter. The sequence goes on from NZ_NIPW01000038.1 coordinate 29,189, forward strand.
GATGAACGGATGCACCGGCACGGGCGCCACCAGCAGTCCGACCAGCGCGGTGAACACCACGAGCGACATCACCCGCGGCTTCAGCAGGGCGAGATAATCGCCGAAGCTGCCCTCTCCGCCCTGGATGTCCGCGTGTTGATGGAACGTGTCGCTCATGCCTGCCTTCTCTCCGCACGTCGCCGGGGCGGCGCGCTTTTTGTCAGTGGGCCTGCGTCAGCCGGTTACCGGCTGTCGGCAGCCTGCCTCATTCGGCCTGCGCCAGCCGCACGAGCCGCTCCGAGGGGAGCGGGCCGGCATCGGCGGAGAACTCTTCCTTCGCCCGGGTCAGCCAGTCGGCATAGACCTGCGGGCTCACGACCTTCACCGTGATCGGCATGTAGGCGTGGTTGATTCCGCACAATTCCGAGCACTGGCCGAAGTAGATACCCTCCCGCTCCGCCTTGAACCAGAGCTCGGCGAGGCGACCGGGCACGCCGTCCTGCTTCACCCCGAAGGCCGGGATCGTCCAGGAGTGGATCACGTCCGCCGCCGTCACCTGCATCACGACCGTCGCGCCCACCGGAACGACCAGGGCGTTATCCACGGCGAGGAGGTAGTCCGAATCGGCATATCCGTTCTCGGCCAGATCCTCCCGCGGCAGCATGATGCTGTCGAAGGCGATGCCTTCATCGGGATATTCGTAGCCCCAGTACCACTGGTAGCCGGTCGTCTTGATGCGGATATCGGCCTCCGGCATCTCCTGTTGCTTGAACAGGATCGGCAGCGAGAAGGAACCGATCACCACGAGGATCAGGATCGGCACGATTGTCCAGGTGATCTCGAGCGGTGAATTGTGCGTGAAGCGCGCGGGCTTCGGGTTGCGTTTCTCGTTGTAGCGCAGGATGCACCACACGAGAAGCAGGGTGACGAGCAGCACGATCGGCACGATGATCCACAGCAGCAGACCGTCGAGCCAGTGGATATCGCGGGCGAGTTCCGTCGCGGCGGGCTGGAAGCCGATCGCACCGTCGACCGGATGGCCCACGACCGGAAGACCCCCGATTCCATCGGGCGGGGTTTCAGCGGTCTGTGCGCTGGCGGCAAAGCTGGCGAGGGATGCGGCGACAGTCGTGGCTAATCCCGTGAGCGTGGTCGAAAGGCGCATGTTCTCCGTCCCATATGGCGCGGCACTTCCCCGGAAAGCAGTCAGCCGTGCCTGAACCGCCTTGCGGCAGTTTCCCATTGTTTCCCTGTCCCCTGAAACCATATTAGGTCATGCGCGACAAGCAAAACGTGTGCGGCGCTTCCTGAACAAAAGTACGGTTCTTCAATGACCATGTCCGATTCCTTCCGTCCTTTCGAGACGATGATCGACGAGGGGCGGGCGCTGGCGCTGCTGCGCGAGACGCTCTCGGGTGCGGAGGATGGCGAGATTTTCCTGGAACGGCGCCGGTCGGAGGCGCTCGTGCTCGACGATCAGCGAATCCGCTCGGCGAGTTACGATGCGTCCGAAGGCTTCGGCCTTCGTGCCGTGAAGGGCGATGTGACGGGCTATGCCCATTCCTCCGAGATCAGCGAGGCCGCGCTCCGCCGCATGGCGGAGACGGCGCGGCTGGCCGTGGGCGACGGCGGCGGCGTCATGGCCCCGCCGCCGCCCGGCACCAACCGGCGGCTCTACACGGACGAGAACCCGATCGACGGCGTCTCCTTCCCGGCCAAGGTCGATCTGCTGCGGGAGATCGACGACTGGGTCCGCGCGCTCGATCCGCGTGTGGTGCAGGTTTCCGCCAGCCTCGCCGCGAGCCATCAGGAAGTGGAGATCCTCCGCCCCGATGGCCTCCGGCTGGCCGATGTGCGGCCGATGACCCGGATCTACATCTCCGTGATGATCGAGGAGAACGGGCGGCGCGAATCCGGCTCTGCGGGGGGCGGCGGACGGGCGGGGTTGCTCGGGCTGATCGCGCCGGAGAACTGGCAGGCCGCCGCGCGGGAAGCCCTTCGCATCGCCGCCGTGAACCTCGGCGCGGAGGCGGCGCCTGCGGGCATCATGGATGTGGCGCTCGGCCCCGGCTGGCCCGGCATCTTGCTGCACGAGGCGGTGGGACACGGGCTGGAGGGCGACTTCAACCGCAAGAAGACCTCCGCCTTCGCAGGCCTTCTGGGGGAGCGTGTCGCCGCGCCGGGTGTGACGGTTCTGGATGACGGCACCATCCCGGACCGCCGCGGCTCCATCACCATCGACGATGAGGGCACCCCCTCCCGCAAGAACGTGCTGATCGAGGACGGCATTCTCGTCGGCTATATGCAGGACCGCCAGAACGCCCGCCTGATGGGCGTGGAACCCACCGGGAACGGCCGCCGGGAAAGCTACGTCCATGCGCCGATGCCCCGCATGACCAACACCTACATGCTGGCCGGGCCGGACGACCCGGAGGAAATCGTGTCCCGCGTGAAAGACGGCATCTGGGCCGTGGGTTTCGGCGGCGGACAGGTCGATATCACCAGCGGCAAGTTCGTCTTTTCCTGCACCGAGGCCTACCGTGTCACGAACGGCAAGGTCGGCGCGCCGGTGAAGGGCGCGACGCTGATCGGCGACGGACCGACCTCGCTCCGCCATGTGCAGGCGGTCGGCAATGACCTGAAGCTGGACCCCGGCATCGGCAACTGCGGCAAGGCGGGTCAGTGGGTGCCCGTCGGCGTGGGTCAGCCGACCCTGCTCATCGGTGGGCTGACGGTCGGGGGCAGCAAGCTCTGAGTCCGCGGCGGGGTCGGATTGGCCCCGTTGCACGGACAATGGCCTGCGTTACCGGCTCCGGCGCGTTGCTGCCGGGATGACCGGCATGCATGCTGCTGATTGCTCACCTGCAAGGGCGGACGTCGGATTCACCTGCTATTAACGTTCTTCGGCGACAGTGGCTCCGTGGTGCAGGATGGAGCCGGACGATGAAGGATATGCCCAGCCCTCTCCCCGCCCCTCTGCTGGCGGAGGAAGAACGGTTCGCGCGGCTCAGGCTGATCCGGTCGGCGCGGGTGGGGGTTTTGACCTTTCGGCGTCTCCTCGCGGAACATGGCTCCGCGCTGCGGGCGCTGGAGGCGCTTCCCGCCCTTGCGGCGGCGTCGGGCGCGCGTGATTACCGTCCCGCCGGCGCGGCGCTCGCGCGGGCGGAAATCGCGGCGGGCCGCGCGGCTGGCGCGCGCCTGCTGTTCGAGGGAGAGCCGGATTACCCGCGCCTGCTGGCCGAAATCCCGGATGCACCGCCGCTTCTCTGGGCGCTCGGCGACATTTCCCTGCTGACGAAGCCGCTGGTGGCGCTGGTCGGCGCGCGCAATGCATCAAGCCTCGGTATCCGCATGGCGCGACGGCTCGCGGGCGCGCTTGCTGAGGCCGGGTTTCCGGTCGTCTCCGGCCTTGCCCGCGGCATCGACACTGCGGCGCATGAGGCGGCGCTTCCCCACGGCACGATCGCCGTTCAGGCGGGCGGCATCGACGTGATCTATCCCCGGGAAAACACCGATCTCGCGGCCCGGATCGGAGCCTCCGGCCTGCGCCTGAGCGAGCAGCCGCCGGGAATGCAGCCGCTGGCAAGGCATTTCCCGCAGCGCAACAGGATCGTTTCCGGCCTCAGTCACGCCGTGGTGGTGGTGGAGGCGGCTCCCCGTTCCGGCAGCCTCATCACCGCGCGGAACGCGCTGGATCAGGGGCGGGAGGTGATGGCCGTTCCCGGTCATCCGCTGGATGAACGCGCGGGCGGATGCAATCTGCTCATCCGGGAGGGGGCGCTTCTGGTGCGGGGGGTGGAGGATGTGATCGCGGCGCTTCCCGGCCAACTCCCGTGCCACGGCAAAGGGGTGCCACGGCTCCCGGATGCGCCAATTTGTCGCGCCCGCCCGGACCTTGGGGCGCGCAGTCCCCGGCCGGCCGGGGACTTGTCCGCCCCTGCCCGGGACAATGCTCCGCTTCCTCATCTGATTCTGGATCGGCTGAGTCGCAGCCCCGTGCCGGAGGATCAGGTGCTCCGCGATCTCGGCATCAGCGTGGGAGAGGGCGCCCCGGCCCTGCTCTCCCTTGAGCTGGAGGGCCGCGTGCTCCGCCATCCGGGTGGCCTGCTGAGCCGGGCATGACGCGCAATGAGACGGGGATGCTGTTCGATCAGGACATCCCTTTCCTGAAGGATACGCCCGCCATGCAGGACGGGCGGCAGTGCAGCCCCTCCCACCCGTGCGGCCAGGCCGGCTCACTGCCACGTTTTCCGGCGTTTCCACGTCCCCGCCCGCGCACGGCGTGGCCGTCAACAAGCAGGGATGCTCGGGCCACGGGCACACGTCCCCGCCCGGGCGCGGCATGGCCCGTCCGAGCGGCTTGGCCCGTCCGATCAGACCGTCAGTATCGGAGCTTTTCCGGCCCCTCCCGCGCGCTTATGGTCTCCGCGTCCTGCAAAACGGGTCCGACCGGGGGCGGAGCGCGCCTACCGCCTCCACCTTGCCCGCGGGCAGCAACCTCGGCCACCACCTTGCTCCGCCTCCGGCGCACACGGGTCCGACAGCGACCAGCACGCGACCGCTTTCGGCCGCCCGGTTTCGAGCGACGCCCGGCATTGCTGACGAAAACAGCGTCCGCGCGCGACCGGGATGCGGCGCGCGATATGCCGCCTGCATATTTGACTCGTTCCATGCCTGCGTCACCTTGAGGGCATGGCAGACGCGCCCGGACGCGTCGAAACTCAACGGAGGATCGTATGTTGAAACGAACCGGATTGCTGTGCTGCGCTGCGGCATTGGCCCTCGCGGCCTGCGGCCCCACGACACCGGAGGAGCGCGCCTATCGTCAGCATGAGGCCGGATGTATCGCGGGCAGCGTGACGGGTGCCGTGTTGGGCGCCGCGCTCGGCAATGCCTTCGGCGGCGGGTCGGGCCGGACGATCATCACCGCGACCGGTGCGGCGCTCGGCGGTCAGGCCGGTAACCAGCTGACCTGTGGCTGAGGGGAGAGACAAGAATGAACCGCAAACTGATCCTCGCCTGCGCCGCGACGCTTCTTGCGACGCCTGTGCTCGCGCAATCCGAAGGCGTGGGCGTGATTGACGAACGCGTCCTCCAGCTCATGGATTCCAACGGCGACGGCACCGTCACCCGGGCCGAGATGCAGGCCTATGCCGAACGGGCCTTCACCCAGCTCGACACCAACGGCAACGGGCGGCTTGAACCGTCGGAGACAGGCCAGATCCTGTCTGCCTCCCAGTTCCAGATCATGGACAAGGACCGGAACGGCTGGCTCTCGAAGAAGGAGTTCACCGATCAGATCATGGCCGACTTCGCCTCCGCCGACAAAAACGGCGATGGCGTTCTGCGCTGATTTGCGCGCGGGGGACGGCTGCCCTGCCGCCGCCCCCCGGTTGACAAGCGGGGCGTCCCGTCACATGTAAGCCGCCGCGCGGCCGACACTCACACCTGCGCCGCGGCAGGAGGATGAATGGCCGTCGTCGTCGTCGAATCGCCCGCCAAAGCCAAGACCATCAACAAATACCTTGGCCCCGGTTTCACCGTTCTGGCCTCCTATGGCCATGTCCGCGACCTGCCGCCGAAGGATGGCTCCGTCGATCCCGAGCACGATTTCTCCATGAAGTGGGAGGTTGCCTCCGACAGCAAGAAGCATGTCAAGGCGATCACCGACGCGCTGAAGGATGACGACACGCTGATCCTCGCCACCGACCCCGACCGGGAGGGGGAGGCCATCTCCTGGCACCTGAAGGAAGCGCTGTCCAAGTCGATCGCCAAGAAGAAGGTCTCCCGCGTGACCTTCAACGCCATCACCAAGGATGCCGTCACCAAGGCCATGGAGGCCCCCCGCGACGTGGATATGGAGCTGGTGGAAGCCTACCTCGCCCGCCGCGCGCTCGACTATCTGGTGGGGTTCAACCTCTCGCCCGTGCTCTGGCGCAAGCTGCCGGGGGCCAAGTCGGCAGGCCGGGTGCAGTCCGTCTGCCTGCGGCTCATCGTCGAGCGGGAGATGGAGATCGAGGCGTTCCGCGCACGCGAATACTGGTCCGTGACGGCCGTGCTGGTCACGCCGCGGGGGCAGGAGTATCAGGCGCGGCTGACCGTTCTGGGCGGCAAGAAGCTCGACCGCTACGACATTCCGACGGCAGAGGCGGCGGAGATCGCGGTGCAGGCGATCCGCTCCCGCGACCTGACGGTGCAGGGTGTCGAATCGAAGCCCGCAAGCCGCAACCCCTCCCCTCCCTTCATGACCTCCACCCTCCAGCAGGAGGCGTCGCGCAAGTTCGGCATGGGCGCGCGGGCCACGATGACGGCGGCCCAGCGGCTCTACGAGGCGGGCCACATCACCTATATGCGGACCGACGGGATCGACATGGCCCCGGAGGCGGTCTCTGCCGCACGGGCGGAGATCGGCCGGCGCTTCGGCAAGGACTACGTGCCGGACAGCCCGCGGCTCTACAAGAACAAGGCCAAGAACGCGCAGGAGGCGCATGAGTGCATCCGCCCGACCGACATGTCGGTGTCGGCGGAGAAGCTCGGCGTCTCCGACACCGACCAGCGGCGGCTTTATGAGTTGATCTGGAAGCGGACCATCGCCAGCCAGATGGCCAGCGCCCGGATGGAGCGGACGACCGTGGACGTGACCTCCGCCGACGGGCAGGTGGGCCTGCGCGCCACAGGGCAGGTCGTGCTGTTCGACGGGTTCCTCAGGGTTTACGAGGAAGGCCGCGACGACGATGGCGATGAGGACGGCGCCCGGCTGCCGCAGATCATGCAGGGCGAGGGCGCGGAAAAGCGCGACATCCAGCCCGAGCAGCACTTCACCCAGCCGCCCCCCCGCTACACGGAGGCCACCCTCGTCAAGCGGATGGAGGAGCTGGGGATCGGCCGGCCCTCCACCTATGCCTCCATCGTCACGACGATCCAGGACCGGGAATACGTCCGCAAGGAGAAGAACCGCCTGATCCCGGAGGACAAGGGCCGGCTCGTCACCGCCTTTCTGACCAACTACTTCCGCCGGTATGTCGAATACGACTTCACGGCCGATCTGGAGGGGCAGCTCGACGACATCTCCGCCGGGGAGCGGGACTACAAGGATGTGCTGGCGCGGTTCTGGAAGGATTTCTCCGCCGCGCTGGAGGGCACGTCGGATCTGCGGATCTCCGAGGTGCTCGACAAGATCGACGAGGTTCTGTCCCCGCACCTCTACCCGCCAAAGGCCGACGGCTCCGATCCGCGGCTCTGCCCGCTCTGCGGCAAGGGCGATCTGCACCTGAAGACCGCCCGCTCCGGCAGCGCGTTCATCGGCTGCTCAAACTATCCCGAATGCCGCTACACGCGCCCCCTCTCCGCTCCCGGCGGGGATGAGGAGGCGTTGTCCGCCGATGGCCGCATCCTCGGCAATGACGAGGCGGGCCTGCCCATCACCATCCGCACCGGCCGCTTCGGCCCCTATGTGCAGCGGGGGGAGGCGTCGGAGGATGTGCCCAAGCCGCCCCGCGCCTCGCTTCCCAAGGGCTGGGCGCCGGGCGAAATGACGCTTGAGAAGGCGCTGCAGCTTCTGGAACTGCCCCGGCCCATCGGTGACCACCCGGAGGACGGCGTGCTGGTGGAGGCGGGCATCGGGCGCTTCGGGCCCTATGTCAAACACGGCACCACCTATGCCAACCTGCCGGATGTGGAAGAGGTATTCACCATCGGCATGAACCGCGCGGTGGAGGTGCTGGCCCAGAAAGCCTCCCGCGGACGCGGCGCGGCCAAGGCGGCGCCGCTGAAGGAACTCGGGGAGCATCCCGACGGCGGTCCCGTGCAGGTGATGGCGGGGCGGTATGGCCCCTACGTCAAATGGGGCAAGGTCAATGCGACCCTGCCCAAGGAAGTGCAGCCGGAGACCGTCACGCTGGAGGAAGCGCTGCCCCTGATCGCCGCGAAGGCCACCAAGGGGGGCAAGAAGGCGGCACCGAAGAAAGCGGCAGCCAAGAAGGCTCCGGCAAAGAAAGCGCCGGCGAAAAAGGCCACCGCAAAAACGGCCACCGCAGAAACGGCGCCTGCGAAGACGGCTGCCGCGAAAAAGCCGGCGGCAAAGACTGCCGCAAAGAAAGCCGCCTCCAGCGAGTGAGGGGCGGCCCTTGCTGCGGGCGCATTGACATGCCCTGCCCCCGTTGCCACAACTTCCGCGAGGGAAACGGACGGGAGGACCGGATGGGGAAGATCTACGGCAGCGCTGAGGAGGCTCTCGACGGCCTTCTGTTCGACGGAATGCTGATCGCCGCGGGCGGTTTCGGCCTCTGCGGCATCCCGGAACTCTGCATTTCTGCGATCCGGGACGCAGGCACCAAGGAACTGGTCATCGCCTCCAACAACTGCGGGGTGGATGAATTCGGGCTGGGCCTGCTGCTCCAGACCAAGCAGATCCGCAAGATGATCTCCTCCTACGTGGGCGAGAACGCGGAATTCATGCGGCAATACCTGTCGAACGAGATCGAGGTGGAGTTCAACCCGCAGGGCACGCTGGCCGAGCGGATGCGCGCGGGCGGGGCGGGCATTCCGGGGTTCTACACCAGGACCGGCGTCGGCACGATCATCGCGGACGGCAAGGAACACAAGGAGTTCGACGGGGAGACCTATATCCTCGAACGCGGTCTGGTCGCCGATCTCTCCATCGTCAAGGCGTGGAAGGCCGACGAGACCGGCAATGTCGTTTTCCGCAAGACCGCCCGCAACTTCAACCCGCCCGCCGCGACCTGCGGCAAGATCTGCGTCTGCGAGGTGGAGGAGATCGTGCCCGTCGGCTCTCTCGACCCGGACGAAATCCACCTGCCGGGCGTCTATATCCACCGGCTGATCCAGGGCCATCACGAAAACCGCATCGAACAGCGCACCACGCGCGCGCGCCCGGCCTCCGCCGCGGCAGGGGAGGAAGTCTGATGGCCGGCGAGGTGAAGAAGGGCTGGGACCGCAACCGCATGGCCGCGCGCGCCGCGCAGGATCTGCAGGACGGCTGGTATGTGAACCTTGGCATCGGCATTCCGACGCTGGTCGCGAACTACATCCCCGAGGGCGTGAACGTCACGCTGCAATCGGAAAACGGCATGCTCGGCATCGGTCCCTTCCCCTATGAGGGCGAGGAGGATCCCGATCTGATCAACGCGGGCAAGCAGACGGTGACGGCGCTTCCGCAGACTGCTTTCTTCGACAGCGCGCAGAGCTTCGCCATGATCCGGGGCGGCAAGATCGCCATGGCCATCCTCGGCGCGATGGAGGTGTCGGAGACGGGTGATCTGGCCAACTGGATGATCCCGGGCAAGCTGGTGAAGGGCATGGGCGGGGCGATGGATCTTGTCGCCGGGGTGAAACGTGTGGTCGTCGTGATGGATCACGCGAACAAAGCGGGTGAGTCGAAAGTTCTGAAGGAGTGCACGCTCCCGCTCACCGGCAAGGCGGTGGTGGACCGCATCGTCACCAACCTCGGAGTGCTTGACGTGGTGCCGGGCGGCCTGAAGATCGTGGAGCTTGCGGATGGCGTGACCGAGGCAGAGCTTCGGTCCCTAACGGAGGCTACGATCGTTGACTGAAGCAAAAATCGAAAGAGAAGTCTTGGGCAGCAAGGGCCGCTACGTGGTGCAAAAGGACGGATCGGAGGCGGAACTGACCTATTCCATCGCCTCGCCCCGCCTCATCATCGCGGACCATACCGGCGTGCCCCCCGCCTTTCGGGGCGAGGGCATCGGCAAAGCACTGGTGGAACGGCTGGTGAGCGACGCGCGGGAGGAGGGGGTGAAGATCTACCCCACCTGCCCGTTCGTCATCGCTTTCCGGCAGCGCCATCCCGAATGGGCCGACGTCTTCGCCGAGGACTGAGCCATTCGCATGAGAATGCGGATGCCACCCGGTCTGCCCCGAGATATCCCGACCGGCGGCTGAGCCCTTGTACAGAGTGAGATCAGGGACCGTCTTCCGGCGGCGGTCCTTATGTGCCTGCATACTCGCGGCCTGCCGCGCGATACTCCGCCGCGAGGCTGAAGTCCCGCGCGGCGTGAGACTAAGAACTGTCGCCCGGCTGCGCTCCTGATCGCGTGTAAGAATACTGATGCCCTCTCGGCCTGCCGCACGGCTGACGCCCCGCGCGGGTGCGAGTAAGAACCGGTGCCCGGCAGTCGTTATTGACCCGCTCGAGATACGGATGCCGGCGGCATGCCGCGAGATATCCCGGCCCACTGCTGAATTCTTGCATGGAGTGGGATCAGGGACCGTCGTCCGGCGGCGGTCCAGAATGCTGCGGATGAGAATACGGATATCTGCAGTCTGCCGCGAGATATTCCGCCGCACGGCTGACGCCCAGCGCGGGTGCGAGTGAGAACTGTCGCCCGGCGGTCGTTATCGACGCCCTCGAGATACGGATGCCCGCGGCTTGCTGCAAGATATTCCGGCCCGCGGCTGAGCCCCTGCACGCTGTGCGGGCAAGGATAGTTGCCCGGCGACGCTCCTGATTGCATGAGACGTTTCTGGATCGCTGGGTGAATACCATCGCGCATCAAGAGCCTGGCTTGGGAATTGTAGCAAGCAATGCCTTTGCGTTGACCTTCCGGGGGATGACAGGTCAGGCCTTGCGTAGTCTGCGGCTTCGTCGCTCCATCCTTTCCCTGCATCGTTCCGTCAGCGGTCGGGGCACGGCGAGGCGGGAGGTTGCGCCTCGCAAGCGGGATAGTCAGCATGGGGCCCGGGCACGCGCTTCTGCCGCGCAAGCGGAATGGTCGGCCCGACGGCGCGGGAGCAGTACTTCCACCGCGCGAACGGGACAGTCGGCCTTCTGACGGTGAGCCGGTGACGGGGAGCACAGCCGCAACGCTGCGGAGCAGTCCCCTGCGCGGAACGGAAAGCCGGCCCCTCAAACCACAACGCGGACCACTCGAAGCCGGGCAGGCGCGCTCCTAGATAAGGGGGATGAGCACCCTTCCCCCCCCGTTTCACGACTGGTTCTCCGCACGTGGCTGGTCTGTCCATCCGCATCAGCGGGCGATGCTGGACCATGCGGCGGAACCGGCGCTGCTGCTCGTCGCACCGACGGGCGGAGGCAAGACACTGGCGGGGTTCCTGCCGTCGCTCATCGACATTGCCGCTGCGCCGAAACCCGGTCTCCACACGCTCTATGTCTCGCCGCTCAAGGCGTTGACGGCCGACATCCGGCGCAACCTTCTCCGTCCGATCGAGGAGATGGCGCTGCCGATCCGCGTGGACGACAGAACCGGCGACACCAGCCAGACCCGCCGCAAGCGTCAGCGCGCCGACCCGCCCCATATCCTGCTCACCACACCCGAAAGTCTGGCACTCATGCTGTCCTATGAGGATGCGCCACGGGTTTTCGCCGGGCTGAAGCGGGTGATCGTCGATGAGATCCATGCACTTGCGGACTCGAAGCGCGGGGATCAGCTCATGCTGTCGCTCGCACGGCTGGAGATGCTGGCGCCCGGTCTCCGGCGCGTGGGCCTGTCGGCGACGGTGGAGGACCCGCCCGCGCTCGGCCGCTTTCTCGCCCGCCATCCGGCGCCCTGCCGGATCCTTGCTGCCGATCCCGGCCCGGACCCGGACATCGCCATGCTCGCGACCGAAGTCCCGCCGCCCTGGGCAGGCGGCGGCGGGCGCTATGCCATTCCTGCGATCCTGGAGGAGGTGAAGCGCCATCGCACCACCCTGATCTTCCACAACACGCGGGCGCAGGCGGAACTGTTCTTCCGCGATCTTTGGCTGGCGAACGGGGATGATCTTCCCATCGCCATCCACCATGGCAGCCTCGCACGGGAGGCGCGGGAGCGGGTGGAGGCGGCGATGACGGCGGGCGCGCTCCGCGCCATCGTCTGCACGGGAAGCCTTGATCTCGGTATCGACTGGGGCGATGTCGATCTGGTCATTCAGGTGGGTGCGCCCAAGAACGTCAAGCGCCTCGTTCAACGGATCGGGCGGGCCAATCACCGCTACAATGCCCCGTCCAAGGCGCTGCTGGTGCCCGCGAACCGGTTCGAGGTGGTGGAATGTCAGGCCGCGCTGGACGCGATGCGCGATCATGCGCTGGACGGGGAGCCGCGCGGCCCCGGCCCGCTCGACGTGCTCTGCCAGCATATCGCGGCCACCGCCGCCGCCGGACCCTTCGATCCGGACCGGCTTTACGCCGAGGTGGTGACCGCCGGGCCTTATGCAATGCTGAAGCGGGGCGATTTCGACGCCTGTCTGGATTTCACCGCGACGGGCGGCTATGCGCTCCGGGCCTATGACCGCTGGCAGCGGCTCCGGCAGGGGCCGGACGGCCTGTGGCAGCTTCGCGATCCGCGGAGCGCGCAGACCATCCGCATGAACCTCGGCACGATCATCGACACCGACAAGCTGCGCGTCCGGTTCCGCGGGCAGGGTCAGCCGCTGGGAGAGGTGGAGGAGGCCTTCGCCGCCACGCTGACACCCGGCGACACCTTCCTGATCGGAGGTCAGGTGGTGCGCTACGAAGGTCTGCGCGACCTGACGGTGGAGGTGAGCCGCAGCCCCGGCGCCGATCCCAAGATCGCGGTGTACGACGGCACCAAGTTCGCCACTTCCACCCTGCTGACCGACCGGATCCTCGACATCTTCGCCCGGCGCGACTGGCCCGGCCTTCCGCGCCACACCGCGGATTGGCTGGCGCTGCAACGCGACATCTCCCGCCTGCCGGAACGCGACCGGCTGCTGATCGAATGCTTCCCCCATGACGGGCGCATCCATCATTGCATCTACGGTTTCGCGGGGCGGAATGCGCAGCAGACGCTCGGCCTTCTGCTCACGCGCCGGATGGAGGAGGAGGGGCTTGGCCCGCTGGGCTTCGTCGCCACCGATTATGCCACGCTGATCTGGGGGCTGGAGCCGATGACCGACGCCGCCCCGCTGTTCGACCGGTCACGGCTCCGGGAGGGGCTGGAGGGCTGGCTGCAGGGCAATGCTGTGATGAAACGGTCCTTCCGCGCGGTCGCCACCATCGCCGGGCTGATCACCCGCAACCTGCCCGGGCAGCGGAAATCGGGACGGCAGGCAACCTTTTCCTCCGACATCCTCTACGACACGCTCCGCCGCTATGACCCCGATCACCTGATGCTCCGCGCCACGCGGGAGGAGGCGATGCGCGGGTTGGTCGATTTCGGCCGGATCGAGACGATGCTGGACCGCGTGGGCGACCGGATCGACCTTGTGCGGCTCGACAGGGTGACCCCGCTTTCCGCGCCGCTGATGCTGGAGCATGGCCGGGTCCCGATCGACGGCGCGGGGCGGGAGCGTCTGCTCGCCGACAGGGCGGAGAGGTTGTTGGAGGAAGCCGGGCTAGCCGACCTGCAACCCGCCGGCCTGCAAATCGCCGACTTGCGAATCCCGAATGCGCAGGTCAAGAACGGAGCATGAACGGTTTCACGTTTCAGCTTCAGGGCGCGCGGCTGACGGCCCTCTCCTCCGGTGCGCTGTGGTGGCCGGAGCGGGGAGTGCTCACCGTGTCGGACCTGCATTTCGGCAAGGCGCGGCGCGCGGCCCGGCGGGGGGGCCAGCTTCTGCCGCCCTATGAGGTGGCCGAGACGCTGTTCCGTCTGGAGACGCTGGTAGATGCGCTCCGGCCCGCCACGATGATCGCGCTTGGCGACAGTTTCGACGATGCCGCGGCGGCGGATGAGATCGGGGAGGAGGAGCGGCTGCGCCTTCTTCGCCTGATGGCGGGGCGTCGCTGGCTCTGGGTGGAGGGCAACCACGACCCCGGTCCCGTGGCGCTTGGCGGCGCGCATGTGGCGGCGGTGACGGTCGGGCCGCTGGTCTTCCGCCACATCGCGGAAGAAGCCAGCGGCGAGGTTTCCGGCCATTATCACCCCAAGGCCCGTCTGGGCTTGGGGGGCGCCAGCGTCTCCCGCCCCTGCTTCCTGATCGACGGCACGCGGGTCATCATGCCTGCCTTCGGCAGCTACACCGGCGGGCTTGGCTGCAAGAGCGCGGTGCTTGCCTCCCTCATGGCACCCGGGGCGCTCGCCGTGCTCACCGGACCTTCGGCGCGCGCCGTGCCCATGGCGGCGGTTGGCTGAACTTCCGCTTCCCCCGGCGGGAAAAACCCGCAATTGTCTGACAGAAAGAGGGAGGGACCGATGGACACCGCGACAGAGCCGCTGGAGAGCCGTATTCGGGCAAGTTTCGCGCGGCAATCCATGCTCGCGACGCTGAAGGCGACGCTGGATGAGGTGGCGGAGGGTCGCTGCGTCATCTCCGCCCCCCTCCTGCCAGAAACCCGCCAGCAGCACGGCGCAGGTCATGCGGGCGCCACCTTCACGCTGGTCGATACGGCGGCGGGTTATGCGGCGCTGACGCTCATCCCTCCGGGCACCGAAGTGATGACGGCGGAAATGAAGATCAACCTGCTCTCCCCCGCCATCGGCGACCGGCTGATCGCGACGGGGGAGGTCGTACGTGCCGGACGGCGGCTCATCGTCGTGCGCGGCGAAGTGGTGGCAGAGGAGGCGGGCCGAACCCGCACCATCGCCATCGTGCAAGGGACGATGATCCCGGTCGATCCGCCCGCGGGGGCCTGATCCCCGCCATCGGTCGCCTTCCTCCCCGACGAGGCCAGCGCCCTCGCAGGCTGCTGAGAAAGGTTTCCAGCTCTGCGTTGGAGCTGAAATCGTTCGCAATCAGAAGAAATCCAGCCGGAAATCCACCTGTTTTGAGGCGCTCCGGGGGCGGTTTGCCGATTTCCAGAGCACAGGCATGAGGATTCTGAACTTTTTCAGCAGCCTGCCAGATCAAGATGGCTCCTGTGATACCGCCTTACACATTGGAAGCTACGCGTCGGGCCTCAGAGCGTCAGCCCCTCCGGCTCTGCCAGCCCGTTCGCCCGTGCACAGGCCGTGAGCGTATTGGCCAGAAGGCAGGCAATGGTCATCGGCCCGACGCCGCCCGGCACAGGAGTGATCGCGCCCGCGACCTCCGCCGCCTCGTCAAAGGCCACGTCGCCCGCCAGCCGTGTCCGGCCCTCGCCCGCGTCGATGCGGTTGATGCCCACATCGATGACGACAGCCCCCGGACGGATCCAGTCGCCCCGGATCATCCCGGGACGGCCCACCGCCGCCACGAGGATCTCCGCCTCGCGGCAGAGCGCGGGAAGGTCGTGCGTCCGGCTGTGGGCAACGGTGACCGTGCAGCTTTCCCGCAGCAGAAGCTGCGCCATCGGCTTGCCGACGATGTTGGAGCGCCCGACGACCACCGCCCTGCGCCCCGCCAGATCGCCCAGCTGGTCGCGGAGCAGCATCAGGCAGCCGAGCGGCGTGCAGGGGACCATCGCCTTCTGCCCGGTGGCGAGACGCCCCACGTTGATGACGTGAAACCCGTCCACATCCTTCGCCGGGTCGAGGGCGTTGATAACCCGCGCCTCGTCCATATGGCGCGGCAAGGGAAGCTGGACGAGAATGCCATGCACCGCGGGATCGGCGTTCAGCCGGTCGATGAGGGCGAGAAGCTCGGCCTCCGGCGTTTCGGACGGCAGGCGATACTCGAAGCTCTCCATCCCCGCGGCACGGGTCTGGACACCCTTGTTCTTCACATAGACCTGACTGGCCGGATCCTCTCCCACCAGAACCACGGCGAGACCGGGGATGATATCCGCCTCCGCCCTGATCCGCGCGGCCTCCACCGCCACACGTTCCCGGATGCCGGCGGCGAAAACCTTGCCGTCGATGATCTTTGCCGTCATT
The DNA here is from genome assembly GCF_002196855.1 of Haematobacter genomosp. 1. Classification (GTDB taxonomy): domain Bacteria; phylum Pseudomonadota; class Alphaproteobacteria; order Rhodobacterales; family Rhodobacteraceae; genus Haematobacter. The sequence goes on from NZ_NIPW01000038.1 coordinate 44,899, forward strand.
CCGTCTGTCCTTCCGATGGGCTGGCCAATGGGCGGGTCGGTGGGTTAGCCGAGGCATTGGCCGATGGGCCGAGCACCTGCTCCTCGCGCGCGATGGACCAGTCGATGAGACGCCGCCAGAGCGCCTCCGTCAGGTCGGGGTCCAGACCGAGCTCCGTGCCCGCGCGGCGCACATTGGCCACGACCTCCTCCACCCGCGCCTCGATACGGGCGGGCAGGCCTTCCGCCGGTTTCAGCTGCGCGGCACGGTCGATATAGGTCGCGCGGCGCACCAGAAGGGCTACGATCTCACGGTCCAGCGTGTCGATGGCGGACCGGAGTTCGACCATCGACCGGCAGTCCTGTGGCTGTTTCAAGGCGGTCTCCCGCGCTGTGGGCGATGGCGCCTCTTAGCCGCTGGAATACCGCCTTGCAATCGGGCCCGGTGCCGAAAGCGGCTTCAGAACAGCCCCTGAATGTTGCCCTTGCCATCCAGCCGGATGGTTTCGGCGGCAGGGTGGCGCGGCAGCCCGGGCATCGTGCGGATCTCGCCGCAAAGGACGACGATGAAACCCGCCCCCGCCGACAGCCGCACTTCCGTCACCGGCAGGGTGAAACCGGTCGGCGCGCCGCGGAGCGCGGGGTCGGCGGAGAAGGAATACTGCGTCTTGGCCATGCAGACCGGCAGGTGGCCATAGCCCTCCTCCTCCCAGCGGCGGAGCTGGCTGCGGGCCTGCTCGGGCAGGTTCACGTCGGCGGCGCCGTAGATCTGGCGGGCCACGGTGGCGATCTTCTCCTCCAGCGGCAGGTCGGCAGGGTAGAGCGGCCTGAACCGCGCCTCGCCGGACCGCGCGATCTCCGCCACCCGGCGGGCGAGCGGCAGAAGCCCTGCCGAGCCATCGGCCCAGTGGGTGCAGGGATAGGCCTCCGCCCCCGCTTGCCCCGCCGCCTCGATCAGCGCCTGCGTCTCCTGCGGCGTGTCGGAGGAGAAATGATTGATGGCGACCACCGCAGGCACGCCGAACTTCCGCACGTTCTCGATATGCCGCACGAGGTTGGCCGCGCCACGGCGCACGGCCTCCACATCTTCCCGCCCCAGATCCTCGCGCGCCACGCCGCCGTGGAACTTGATGGCCCTGACCGTGGCCACGATCACTACCGCATCCGGCTTCAGCCCCGCCGAGCGGCACTTGATGTCGAAGAACTTCTCCGCCCCGAGATCGGCCCCGAAACCGGCCTCCGTCACCACGAAATCGGCGAGACGGAGCGCCGCCCGCGTCGCGGCGACGGAGTTGCAGCCATGCGCGATATTCGCGAACGGCCCGCCATGCACGAAGGCCGGCGTATGTTCTAGCGTCTGGACAAGGTTGGGCTGCATCGCATCCTTGAGCAGCACCGCCATCGCGCCGTCGGCCTTCAGGTCGCGGCAATAGACCGGCGACCTGTCACTGCGGAAGCCGATGACGATACGGGCAAGCCGCTCCTCCAGATCCGCCAAGTCCTCCGCCAGACAGAGGCAGGCCATCACCTCGGACGCCACGGTGATGTCGAAGCCCCCTTCGCGCGGATAACCATTCGGCGCACCGCCAAGGCCCAGGACCACCTCGCGCAGCGCGCGGTCGTTCATGTCCACCACACGCTTCCATGCCACGCGCCGCTGGTCGATCCCCAGCGCGTTGCCCCAGTAGATGTGGTTGTCGATCATCGCAGACAGCAGGTTGTGCGCCGCTCCGATGGCATGGAAATCCCCGGTGAAATGGAGGTTCATGTCCTCCATCGGGATCACCTGTGCATAGCCGCCGCCCGCCGCCCCGCCCTTCATGCCGAAGGAGGGACCGAGGCTTGCCTCGCGCAGGCAGATCGCCGCCTTCTCGCCGATGCGCTGCAACCCGTCGCCCAGGCCGACGGTAGTCGTCGTCTTGCCCTCGCCCGCGGGGGTGGGGTTGACGGCGGTGACGAGGATCAGCCGCCCCTCCGGCCTGCCGTCCAGGGTCTTCAGATAGGCGGGATCCAGCTTGGCCTTGTCGCGGCCGTAGGGGATCAGCGCCTCCGGCGGGATGCCGATCCGCGCGCCGATCTCTGCGGGGGGCAGCTTTTCCGCCGCTCGGGCGATGTCGATATCGGACAGCACGGGGTCTCTCGCTTGCTCGCTCCTGTTGCCAGCGGTTCTGGCCGATGGCGGGCCGCTTCGCAAGCCGCGTATGGCAGGAAAGGCGCGCGGAGGGTGGATGACTCCTGCCCGCCTTTCCGATATGTTAGCGCTAACCATGCTTGGTCTATCGGGGAGAGGCGCATGACGACGACGGTAGCGATCAACGGATTTGGCCGGATCGGGCGGAACATATTGCGGGCGATAGTGGAGTCTGGCCGGAAAGATGTCGAGATTGTGGCGATCAACGATCTTGGCCCGGTTGAGACGAACGCGCATCTGCTTCGGTTCGACAGCGTGCACGGCCGGTTTCCGGGCGAGGTGCGGGTGAAGGGTTCGACGATCGACGTCGGCCGGGGCCCGATCGAGGTGACGGCGCTGCGCAACCCTGCTGAGCTGCCGTGGCAGGGGGTGGATGTCGCGCTGGAATGCACGGGGCTGTTCACCGACCGGGACAAGGCGGCGATCCATCTGGAGAACGGCTCGAAGCGGGTTCTGGTGTCGGCGCCCTCTGCGGGGGCGGACAAGACGATCGTGTTCGGGGTGAACGACAAGGTGCTCCGGCCGGAGGATCTGGTGATCTCGAACGGCTCGTGCACGACGAACTGCCTGAGCCCGGTGGCGCAGGTCCTGAACGACGCGGTCGGCATCACGCGGGGCTTCATGACGACGATCCACAGCTATACCGGGGATCAGCCGACGCTGGATACGATGCACAAGGACCTTTACCGGGCGCGGGCCGCGGCGCTGTCGATGATCCCGACCTCGACGGGGGCGGCGAAGGCGGTGGGCCTTGTGCTGCCGGAGCTGAAGGGGAAGCTGGACGGGGTTGCGATCCGGGTTCCGACGCCGAACGTCTCGGTGGTGGACCTGGTGTTCGAGGCTGCGCGGGACACGACGGTGGAGGAGATCAACGCGGCGATCCGCAAGGCGGCGGAGGGGCGTCTGACAGGCATCCTCGGCTTCACGGAGGAGGCGAACGTGTCCTCCGACTTCAACCACGACCCCCGGTCCTCGGTCTTTCACATGGACCAGACCAAGGTGATGGAGGGCCGGCTGTGCCGCATCCTCTCCTGGTACGACAACGAATGGGGCTTCTCCAACCGAATGGGCGATACCGCCGCCGCCATCGGACGGCT
>NZ_NIPW01000039.1 GCF_002196855.1 Haematobacter genomosp. 1
CTTACTTGGGAAATGTGGGTTGAATGCGGTGAGGACGGGATGGGCCGGATTGCAGTCTATGCGATGTTCATCATCGTGGTCCTGGTCATCGGCTTCGGCACGGGCATGACGGTGGAGCCGGGCGGTTGGTATGAGTCGCTGGTCAAACCCTCCTTCACGCCGCCGAACAGCGTCTTCGGCCCGGTCTGGGGGGTGATGTATCTGCTGATCGCGGTTGCGGGAGCTCGCACCTGGCTTCGGGAGCGGACAGAGCGGCCCTTCTGGCTCTGGATCATCATTCCCGCGCTGACCTTCATCTGGACGCCCATTTTCTTCGGGGCGCAAATGACGGTGCTTGCGGCAGTGGTGGTGGTGGCCCTGTGGCTTGCCGTCGCCGTGTTCATCCGCGACCGCTGGCAGGCGGACCCGCCAACGGCCTGGATGATGGTGATCTATCTGCTCTGGCTTAGCTACGCGACGGCGCTGAACCTGGGCATCGTCTGGCTCAACTGATCATTCCGCAGCCGCGCGGCGCGCGGGCGTGTAGTTGAGGATCGGGGCCAGCCAGCGTTCCGCTTCCGCCAGATCAATTCCCTTCCGGCTGGCGTAGTCGGCCACCTGATCCGCCTCCACCCGCGCCACGCCGAAATAGTGCGCGTCGGGATGGGCGAGATAAAGCCCGGAGACGGAGGAGCCGGGCCACATGGCGTAGCTTTCCGTCAGCCGGACGCCAATCCGGGCCTCCGCATCCAGCAGGCGGAACAGCGTGAGCTTTTCCGTATGATCGGGCTGGGCGGGATAGCCGGGGGCGGGGCGGATGCCGCGATACGGCTCTCCGATCAGATCTGTCGGCGCATAGGTCTCATCGGGCGCATAACCCCACAACTCCTTGCGGACATGTTCGTGCATCCGTTCGGCAAAGGCTTCGGCGAAGCGGTCGGCCAGCGCCTTGACGAGAATGGCGGAGTAGTCGTCGTTCGCCCGCTCGAAGCGATGGGCAATCTCCTGCTCCTCCACCCCGGCGGTGACGACGAAGCCGCCGACATAGTCGGGCGTGGAGGGGGAAACGAAATCGGCCAGCGCGGTGTTGGGCCGCCCCTCCCGCTTCCATGTCTGCTGGCGAAGGGTGAAGAACGTCGCCAGATCCGCGCTCCGCCCGTCATCCGTGAACAGCCGGATGTCGTCACCCACGGCCTGCGCGGGCCAGAAGCCGACCACTGCCTTGGGGGAGAACCATTTCACTGCGATGATCCGTGCCAGCATCGCCTGTGCATCATCCCAGAGCGCGCGGGCGGCGACGCCCTGTTTCTCATCCTCCAGAATGGCGGGGAATCGGCCCTTCATCTCCCATGTCTGGAAGAAGGGCGTCCAGTCGATGTAGCGCGCCAGTTCCTCAAGGCTCCAGTGGTCATAGACCCGCGTGCCAAGGAAGCTGGGCTTCGGCGGCTGGTAGGCGGACCAGTCCGCGCGGAATGCATTCTCGCGCGCCTTGGCCAGCGGCAGGCGCTGTTTCTCGCGCTCCGACCGGGCATGGGCCTCGGCCACATTGCGGTATTCGGCACGCACCGTTTCCACATAGGCGTCCCGGTTGTCGGACAGCAGGCCGGAGACTACGCCAACGGCGCGGCTGGCATCCGTCACATAGACGGCCTGACCAGCGGTATAGTTCGGGTGGATTTTCACCGCCGTGTGCACGCGCGACGTGGTGGCCCCCCCGATCAGCAGCGGGATGTCGAAGCCGTCCCGCTCCATCTCGGCGGCGACATGCGCCATCTCGTCCAGCGACGGTGTGATGAGGCCGGAGAGACCGATCACATCCACGCCCTTCTCCCTTGCGGTCGCGAGGATCTTCTCCGCCGGAACCATGACGCCGAGGTCGATGATCTCGTAATTGTTGCAGGCCAGCACGACACCGACGATGTTCTTGCCGATGTCGTGGACATCACCCTTCACCGTGGCCATCAGAACCTTGCCCGCGGTTTGCCGCCCCTCGCCCTTCTCTGCCTCCATGTAGGGCAACAGGACCGCCACCGCCTGTTTCATGACGCGGGCGGATTTCACCACCTGCGGCAGGAACATCTTGCCCGCGCCGAACAGGTCACCCACCACGTTCATCCCGGCCATCAGCGGCCCTTCGATGACATGGAGCGGCCGGTCGGCCGCCAGCCGCGCCTCCTCCGTATCCGCGTCGATGAATTCTGTGATGCCGTTGACCAGCGCATGCTCCAGCCGCTTCTCCACCGGCCATTCGCGCCAGCCGAGGTCGCGCTCCTTCGCTTCCTTCGCGCCGGTGCCGCGGAAGCGCTCGGCGATCTCCAGCATCCGCTCCGTCGCCGTGCCGCCGGCTTTCGGCACACGGTTCAGCACCACGTCCTCGCAGGCTTCGCGCAGGTCCGGGTCGATCTGGTCATAGACGGCGAGCTGGCCCGCATTGACGATGCCCATGTCCATCCCCGCCTGAATGGCGTGGTAGAGGAACACGGCATGCATCGCTTCCCGCACCGGCTCGTTGCCGCGGAAGGAGAAGGAGAGGTTGGACACGCCCCCGGAGATATGGGCATGGGGCAGCGTTGCCCGGATCTTGCGCGTGGCCTCGATGAAATCGACGCCGTAGTTGTCATGCTCCTCGATGCCGGTCGCCACCGCGAAGATGTTCGGGTCGAAGATGATGTCCTCCGGCGGGAAATCGACTTCCTCGGTGAGGATCCGGTAGGCGCGGGTGCAGATCTCTACCTTCCGCGTTTCGGTATCCGCCTGCCCCGTCTCGTCGAAGGCCATCACGACCACCGCCGCGCCATAGGCCCGGCAAAGACGCGCGTGGTGCAGGAAAGCCTCCTCGCCTTCCTTCAGCGAGATGGAGTTCACCACCGGCTTGCCCTGCACGCACTTCAGCCCGGCCTCGATCACCTCCCATTTGGAGCTGTCGATCATCACCGGCACGCGGGCGATGTCCGGCTCCGCCGCGATGAGATTGAGGTAGGTGGTCATCGCCTTCTGCGAGTCGATGAGCCCCTCGTCCATGTTGATGTCGATGATCTGGGCGCCGTTCTCCACCTGATCGCGGGCCACGTCCAGCGCGGCGGCGTAATCGCCGTTGGTGATGAGCTTGCGGAAGCGCGCGGACCCGGTGACATTCGTCCGCTCCCCCACGTTCACGAAGGGAATGTCAGGGGTCAGGACGAAGGGCTCCAGCCCCGAAAGCCGCATCCTGACCGGCACATTCGGCAGGGCACGGGGCGCCTCCGCCGCCACTGTCTCCGCGATGGCGGCGATATGCTCGGGCGTCGAGCCGCAGCAGCCCCCCACCACGTTGATGAGCCCGTCGCGCGCGAAATCGGCGATCTGGGCGGCCATCTGGTCGGGCGTTTCGTCATAGGCGCCCATCTCGTTCGGCAGGCCCGCGTTCGGATAGGCGCAGATGAACGTCTCGGCCACGCCCGACAGTTCCGCCAGGTGCGGCCGCATGGCGCGGGCGCCAAGCGCGCAGTTCAGCCCCACCGTGAAGGGCCGCGCATGACGGACGGAGTTCCAGAACGCGGTCGGCGTCTGGCCGGAGAGCGTGCGCCCGGACAGGTCGGTGATCGTGCCCGAGATCATCACCGGCAGGCGGAGGCCGGTTTCCGCAAAGACCTCCTCGCAGGCAAAGATCGCCGCCTTGGCGTTCAGCGTGTCAAAGATCGTCTCGATCAGGATCAGGTCGGCCCCGCCTTCCGCCAATCCCCGGATCTGCTCGCCATAGGCGATGCGCAGATCATCGAATGTCACGGCGCGGAAGCCCGGATCGTTCACATCCGGGCTGATGGAGGCGGTGCGGTTCGTCGGCCCCACCGCGCCCGCGACCCAGCGAGGCCGCCCGTCCTCCGCCGTCGCCCGGTCCATCGCGCGGCGGGCGATGCGCGCGCCCTCCCGGTTCAGATCGCGGACGAGATGCTCCATGCCGTAATCGGCCTGTGCGATTGTGGTGGAGGAGAAGGTGTTCGTCTCCACGATATCCGCGCCCGCCTTGGCGTAGCGGTAGTGGATTTCCTCGATCGCCTTGGGCTGGGTCAGGATCAGCAGGTCGTTGTTGCCCTTCTGCGGCTTCTCGCCGTTCACGCTGTGGCAGCCGCATCCGCAACCGGCGCCGTGGCCGTGAAAATCCTCCTCCGACAGGCCCAGCCCCTGAATTTGCGTGCCCATCGCCCCGTCGAGGATCAGGATACGCTCCCGTGCGGCGGCGGTGAGCGCGTCGAAGACGGGGGAGCGGAGCGGTTTTGCGGCACGGGTCATGGCGACCTCCCGTAAAATCTGGGGCAAGGGGCGGATCGTTCCTGTTACGCCCTAACATAGTCACCCCGCAACCACATGCGAACCGCGTCTTTGCCTGCGGCTTGCTCTTTTCGGGGCTGCGCGGCACGGTTGCGCGCGGCGCTGGGGAGAGGCGCCGGGAGGGACCAATGCATCCGGGACTGATCTGCCTCGTGGCGGGCTATCTGCTCAGCCAGTTCTACCGCTCGTTTCTGGCCGTGCTGGCGCCCGTGCTCGCACAGGATATCGGGGCTACGCCGGAGGTGCTGGCGCGGGCCTCCGGCTTCTGGTTCCTTGCCTTCGCCGCCTGCCAACTTCCCATCGGCTGGGCGCTGGACAGGGTCGGGCCGCGGCTGACCTCCGGCATTCTGCTCGGGCTCTGCGGCGGCGGCGGGGCGCTGATCGTGGCGAATGCGCGGGGAAGCGGGGAACTCGATCTCGGAATGGCGCTGATCGGGGTGGGATGCGCGCCGATTCTGGTGGCAGGCTACTACATCATCGCACGAGAGTTTCCGCCGCGCCTGTTCGCGACAATGGCCAGCGCCATGGTCGGTCTGGGCATGATGGGCGATCTCGGCGCCTCGTTGCCGCTTGCCTGGTCCACGGCGGCCTTCGGCTGGCGGGCGACGATGGCCGGGGTGGCTGTCCTCACTGTCGCGGTCGCCGTCGCGGTGCTGATCTTCGTGCGCGATCCCGCGCGACTGGCGCCCGCGACCGGTGATTCACAGGGGCTTCTCCGGGTGCTGCGGCCCGGTCCGCTCTGGCTGGTGATGGCGATACTGGTCGTGGGATATGCGCCGGTCGCCGCGGTACGGGGGCTCTGGGTCGGTCCCTATCTGGAGGCGATCCATCATCTCGACTCCGCCGGGATCGGGCTTGTGACCAGCGGAATGGCCATGGCGATGGCGGCGGGGACGTTTGCCTACGGGCCGCTCGACCGCATTCTCGGCACGCGCAAATGGGTGGTGCTGGGCGGGGCGCTCGGCACGGCGGCCTGTTTCGCGCTGCTCGCCATGGAAAGCAGTCCCCATCTGATCCGCGACGTGATCCTGCTGCTGCTCGCCGGGCTATTGGGCATGAGCTACGGGTTGCAGATGGCACATGGCCGGGCCTTCTTTCCGCCGCATCTGACGGGGCGGGGCGTGGCCGTGCTGAACCTGTTTTCCGTGGGCGCGGTGGGGCTTTTCCAGATGCTTTCGGGCCGTATCTTCGCCGCTGTCCGGCCGGCAGGCGAAGCGGCGGCCTATTCTGCCATCTTCAGCTTTCTGGCTCTCAGCATCGTGGCGGGATGCGCGATCTATGCCTTCGCGCCCGACCGGACGGACTGATCCCATCCCCAGCGAATCGCGCCGGGAGCCGTCCTGCCCGCGGCATGGGATGCAGCGCAAACCTTGGGGTGAAGCGGTTGCGCCTTTGCACCGACGCTTCAAGGGAAGCTTCCGATGGAGGGCTGTCCGCGCCATTCCACGACTTGTGGCTCCAGCGTTTAAATCCTTGAGGATAGGGTTCCGACGCAAAACGCCGCCCGGTCAGACGGGCGGCGTTTTGGCAGACGGAGGAACGTCGCGGCCAGTTTGCGCGGCCGTCAGGAAGGACCGACGGTGAAGCACTGGATATTGCGTGCCTGCAGCCTGCGGCACGCCAGATCGGCAGTGTCCTGGGTCAGCCCCATGAAGGTCGCGTCAAAGCCGGTCGGGCGTTGAACGACCTTGCGCAGCCCATCGCTCAACGTCCCCATTTCGCTCAGCGCGGTGCGCAGCAGAACCTTCTCCGCCTCGTAGCGGGAGTTGAAGCGCCCGAGATTCACACCCCAGAACCGACCGCCGGACGTAGAAAGCCGCGTGACGACTTCCGGTCCTTCGGGAGGGGCAGGGGCCAGCGCCGCGGCTTGCGGCTTGGCCGTCGGCTGCTTGTGGACCGCAGCCGCCGCGAGGACGGGCCGTGAGGGCGGTGCGGGAATGGCCGCTGCCAGGACCATCTCGCGCGCAGGAGTTGCAGGGGCGGGGGCGGCAACCGTATCGATGGAGGAATCGCCCTCCTCCTCGATGGCAGCCTCATCCTCGCCCTCGCTGGCAAAGGGCAGGGCGGGTCGGGCGTCGGGCGCCACCGATGCCATGACAAGCGAAGCGGAGGCCCGCCGCTCCGGCGCATCGTGAACCTCTGCTACCACGCTCGAGATATTTTCCCGGATTGCGGCAATAAGCGCCGGATCGGGCGCACGCTCGGGCCGTTTGGCGGGGCGGGTGCTGGAGGGGGGGGCCATTGCGCTGACTTGCGGCGCCGCGAGGGCCACCTGAATCGCGCGCGAGGCATCTATGTTCGGCATGGCAGAGGCACGGGAGAGGGGTGCCGGAACGGGTTCCGGGTCCGCCTGTGCGATCAGCGCCTCGCTCACCGGGGCACGCGTTGGTGCCTTCTTGAAGCCGATGTCCAGCAATTCCGCCATCTTGGCATTCCGCGCAGGCGTAGACGCCGCGCCAAAGACCGTGGCGATGATCCGCTTGCCTCCCCGCTCCGCCGAGGCGGTCAGGTTGAAGCCTGCGGCGTTCGTGAAGCCGGTCTTGATTCCGTCCGCGCCCTTGTAGGCGTCAAGGAAGCGGCGGTTGGTATTGGCCACCTGCGCGATGCCGGCATCGGATGCACGGCGAGAGAAGATATTGTAATATTGCGGAAAATCGTAGAACAGCCGCCGCCCCAGAATGGTCATGTCACGCGCGGTGGACATGTGTCCCGCCGTGGTCAGACCGTTGGCATTCTGGAACGTGGTATTGGTCATGCCGATCTGCTTGGCAGTTCGGTTCATCCGCTCGGCAAAGGCGGTCTCGCTCCCGCCGATCAGTTCGCCCAGTGTCGTTGCCGCATCGTTTGCGGACCGCAGCGCCGCCGCGCGGATCAGATAGCGCACCGCGATCTTCTGGCCGGGTTTCAGGCCGAGTCGCGAAGGCGGCTCCGCCGCCGCGTTGCGGGTGACCGTCGCGCGGGTGTCGAGCGATATCTCTCCCCGTTCGATCGCCTGGAAGGTGATGTAGAGTGTCATCATCTTCGTCAGCGACGCCGGGTGGAGCCGGGTCGTGGCGTTCTGCTCGTAAAGCACCTCACCCGAACGGGCGTCGATGACATAGGCCGCGAAAGGCGCGGCGCGTCCCATGAGTGGGAGAAGCGTCATTAGGCAGGCCATGCCCGCCAGGAACAGCCCATGACGGGCCGAAAGCCCCAGCTTACGGATCACTGCTCGTCCTCGTTCTGCCGCGGACCCCGTCGTTCGTCGCGAGGTCTCGTTGATATGGAGGGACGGTAACATGGGCTTCCTCCTTTGGGAAACCCTATGTTTATCGGTGAGTTGTCGCCAATTCCTTAACCGCCCCCCATATTTCGTGGCGGTTCCGCCGATACGCCCCCACCGAAGGCGGTTTCCTGCCGTCACGCCTCTGTGATTTCGGCGATCAGGCCCTCCAATACGCCGAGATGGGGAATCACACGGAAGCGCGACTGTTGCTCCGGCGCATCATTATGTTCCAGCTCCCACGTCAGATCGTGGGGCACATGCACGCCCCATCCCCCCGCAGCAAGCGCGGGAATCACGTCGGAGCGGAGCGAATTGCCGATCATCATCGCTTCGCCCTCCCGCGCGCCATGCCGGGCAAAGAGCGCGCGGTAGATATCCGCCGTCTTGTCGGAGACGATCTCGACCGCGTCGAAATGCGGCCCCAGCCCCGACTGGGCGAGCTTTCGCTCCTGATCCAGCAGGTCGCCCTTGGTGATGAGCACGAGCCGATAGCGCCCGGCGAGCTGCGTCACCACCTCCTCCGCATGGGGCAGCAGGTCGATGGGATGGCGGAGCATGTCCTGACCGGCTTCGATCAGCTCGCGGATCACACGGGCGGGGACGCGCTCCTCCGTCACCTCGATGGCCGTTTCGATCATCGACAGCACGAAACCCTTGATGCCAAAGCCATAGGAGCCGAGGTTGCGCCGCTCCGCCGCGATCAGGCGCCGATGCAGTTCCTCCTGCGCCACGTAGTCCGCAAGCAACGCCGCGAAGCGATCCTGCGTCAGCCGGAAGAAGGTCTCGTTCTGCCAGAGCGTGTCATCTGCGTCGAAGCCGATCACCTGCAACATGGCGTGCCCTTTTTTCCCGCGGCCTTTCGCGCTATATCTTTGCCGACACCCTTCATCCTTCCCTCCGCTTCGGAGACAGTCCGTTGAGCCTGCCCATGATCCGTGCTCCCTTCACGATGTCCTCGCGCAAGGACAGTCCTGACAGTGATGCCTCGGTCATCACCAAGACCAAGCCCAAGACGCAGCGGCCACCGCTTTACAAGGTGATGCTGCTGAACGACGATTATACGCCGATGGAATTCGTCGTGCATGTGCTGGAGCGGTTCTTCGGCCTGTCCCATTCGCAGGCTTTCGAGATCATGCTGACAGTGCACAAGAAAGGCCTCGCCGTCGTGGGCGTGTTCAGCCATGAGGTCGCGGAGACGAAGGTCGCGCAGGTGATGGATTTCGCCCGCCGTCACCAGCACCCCCTGCAATGCACCATGGAGAAGGAATGACGCGGGGCAACTTCCGTCATTCCACCGAAGAATGACAGACATCAGACTTTCGCTCGCCATCGAGGCAGGCGTCTTTGCCGTGCCCGAAACGGGCACCATCCTCATGCTGCGGCCCCACGCCGGCGCGGATCTTTCGGCGCTGCCGAAGGAGCGGGTACGGATCGTGCAGGGCTTCCGTCCCGATTACGATGCCTTCGCCGCTGCCGGTTATGCCGTCACCCCGGAACCGGAGGGACAGCATGGCGCGGCGGTCGTCGTTCTGCCCCGGTCCCGGGTTGAGGGCCGCGCCCTCATCGCCGCCGCCGTGGCCAGCCTGCCCGCGGGCGCGCCTGTCGCCATCGACGGGGCGCGGACCGACGGTGTGGAAGGCATTCTCCGCGAACTCCGTGCGCGCGTGGCGGTGGGAGAAGTGATTTCCAAGGCGCATGGCAAGATCTTCGCCTTTGCCGCGCCGGAGGTTTCCGTCTTTGCCGACTGGCAGGCGCGGCCTACCGTGCTTGCAGACGGATCGGTGACGCTGCCGGGGATGTTCTCTGCCGATGGGCCGGATCCGGGGTCGGCGCTGCTGGCGGCGAGCCTGCCGGAGAAGCTTGTCGGGGTGGGCGCCGATCTGGGGGCAGGCTGGGGCTATCTGGCAAAGGCGGTTCTGACGCGGCCCGGCGTCAGTCAGCTCGATCTGATCGAAGCGGAGCATGCGGCGCTGGACTGTGCGCGCCGGAACGTGAGCGATCCCCGCGCCGCCTTCGTCTGGGCCGACGCGACACGCTATCAACCGGCGCACCGCTATGACTTCATCCTGTCCAACCCGCCGTTCCACACCGGCCGGGCCGCCGATCCGGCGCTTGGCGCCGCGTTCATCCGGGCGGCCGCGCGGATGCTGACCCCGTCGGGAGCGTTCTGGATGGTGGCGAACCGGCACCTCCCCTATGAGGCGACCCTTCGCGACGCCTTTCGCGAGGTGGAGGAGGTTGCCGGCACCGGAGCCTTCAAGATTTTCCGTGCGAGCCGCGCGGCAGTCGCCACACGCCCCGCTCCCGGTCGGTCAGGCGCGGCCGTCCAGCGCCGACGGCCCGCGAGATGAGCTTTTCCATCGCGGGAAAGACGGCCATCGTCACCGGAACCGCCACGGGGCTGGGCCTCGCCATCGCCCGTCACTTCGTGGAACGCGGCGCGAATGTCATGTTCGCAGAGGCCGATGAGCAGCGGCTTCTGTCGCGCGTGGGCAACGAGGTCGATGCCGACAGCGGCCCGCTGCGTTTCTTCGTGGCGGATACGCGGCGCAAGCTGGCGGTGACCAACCTCATTTCCGCAACCTATGACGCGTTCGAGCGGGTGGACATCCTGGTGAACGCCGGGTTCTTCATGCAGCCATCGGAAGACGTGCTGGACCCGGACTGCGACGGGGTTGAGGAACTGTGGCAGACGAACGTGCTTCCGGCGCTCCGGCTTTCCCAGCAGGTCGCCCGCCGCATGATCGCGCAGGCGGAGGCAGATGCGCTGGCCGAGGGGGAGGCGGGGTCGATCATCACCCTCTCCTCTATCGCCGCCCGCCGCACGCGGCCGGAAATGCTGGCGGCCTCCATCGCCGCCTCCGGCGTGGAGCAGGTGACGCGCTCTCTGGCGCTGGCGCTCGCGCCGAAACGGATCAGGGTCAATGCGCTCGCCCTTGGCAGCGTGATGACGGAAACCCTGCAAAGCGCCATCCGCGAGACGCCGGCCTACCGTGACGAGGTCATCTCCCGTACACCGGCGGGCCGGATCGCCGGCGCGCGCGAGGTCGTGGAGGCCGTGCAGTTCCTGGCCTCCGAAGCGGCGTCCTTCATGACGGGGGAGGTGCTGACCCTTGACGGCGGGCGGTCGCTTCTCGATGCCGTGCCTTTCGTCACCGGGCGGGCCTGACGGCGCGGCAATCCCGTTGCACAGCGGGCGGTCATCGCCTAAATCCCGATCATGGCACGCAGACTGATCCTCATTCACCCCGATCCGAGGCTCCGCAAGGTTGCGGAACCGGTGACGGACATCACGCCCGAACTGGCAGAGCTTGCGGATGACATGCTCGCCACGATGTATGACGCGCCGGGCATCGGTCTCGCCGCGCCGCAGATCGGCATATCGAAGCGGCTGATCGTGCTGGACTGCGTGAAGGAGGCGGAGAGCGAGCCGCGCCCCATCGCCATGTTCAACCCCGAAATCCTCTGGAGTTCAGAGGATCGCAGCGTCTATGAGGAAGGCTGCCTCTCCATTCCCGACCAGTATGCCGAAGTGGAGCGCCCCGCCGAGGTGGAGGTGCGCTGGCTCGACCGGGAGGGGCTGGTTCAGCAGGAGCGTTTCGCGGGGCTTTGGGCCACCTGCGTCCAGCACGAGATCGACCATCTCGATGGCAGGCTGTTCATCGACTATCTCAAACCGCTGCGCCGGCAGATGATCACCCGGAAAATGGAAAAGCTGAAGCGGGAGCGGGCGCGGGCATGAGCCGCCGCCGCATCCTTTGCTGGCCGGACCCGGCGCTCCGCCGCGTCGCCGCGCCGGTGGAGGAGATCACCGCGGAAATCCGCGATCTGGCCGCCGATCTGCTCGACACGATGTACGCCGCCCCCGGCCGCGGTCTCGCCGCGACCCAGATCGGCGCGATGCACCGCGTTTTCGTGATGGATGCGGAATGGAAGACCGGCCCTGCCAATCCCGTCATCATGCTGAACCCGGAGATCGTCTGGTCTGCGCCGGAGACCGCGCTCTGCGACGAGGGCTGCCTGTCGCTTCCCGGTATCGTGGTGGCGGTCGCGCGTCCGGCAGAGGTCAGGCTGCGCTGGCAGACATTGTGCGGCGGAATGCGGGAGGAAAGCTACCGGGGCTTTGCCGCCGCCTGCGTGCAGCATGAGCAGGATCATCTCGATGGGCAGCTCTGCATCGACCTTATCGGTGAGGAGGCACGGGCGATGATCGCCCCGGCGCTCCGCCTGCTGGAGACTTCCGCATGATCCGCCCCTTTCTGCCCTGGCCTGACCGCAGGCTCCGCACCCCGGCAGCACCCGTCACGGAAGTGACGGAGGAGACGCGGACCATCTGGAACGACATGATCGAAACCATGGACGCCATGCCGGGTTACGGGCTGGCGGGGCCGCAGGTCGGCGTGATGCAGCGGCTGGCGGTGGTGGATTGCTCGGAGGCGCGGGGGCAGGCCGTGCGCCTGGCGAACCCGGAGATACTGCATGCCTCGGGGCAGTTGCGGATGCATGAGGAAGCCAGCCCCAACCTGCCCGGTGTCTTTGCCCCTATCGAGCGGCCCCGTGCCGTGACCGTCCGGTTCCTGAACGAGCAGGGGGAGCTTGAGCAGAGGGATTTCGTCGGTCTGTGGGCCACCTCCGTGCAGCATCAGATCGACCATCTCGACGGGCGCATGTATTTCGACCGGCTGTCTCCCCTGAAGCGGCGGATGCTGCTGGCGAAGGCGGAAAAACTCACCCGGCGCGCCTGAGAGGGCGAGGCACCTGCCGTCGGTGGCCGCCGCCGCGGCAGGGCGAAGCGGCCTGGCATTGGAACAAGGACACGTGACATGCGACTGATCTTCATGGGAACGCCGGATTTCTCCGTCCCCGTGCTGGATGCGCTCGTGGCCGCGGGCCATGAGGTCGCGGCCGTCTATTGCCAGCCGCCACGCCCGGCGGGCCGGGGCAAGCGTGAACGGCCAAGCCCCGTCCAGTCGCGGGCGGAGACGCTGGGGCTGACGGTGCGTCATCCCCGGAGCTTGCGGACCCCCGAGGCGCAGGCCGAGTTCGCGGCGTTGCAGGCGGAGATCGCCGTGGTGGTGGCCTATGGCCTCATTCTGCCCAAACCTGTTCTTGATGCGCCGGCGCAGGGGTGTCTCAATATCCATGCCTCGCTTCTGCCGCGCTGGCGGGGGGCCGCGCCGATCCACCGTGCCATCCTTGCCGGCGATGCGGAAACGGGGGTCTGCATCATGAGGATGGAGGAGGGGCTGGACACCGGGCCGGTGCTGCTTCGCCGGACAACCCCCATCGCGGCGGAAGAGACGACGGGGGAGCTGCACGACCGGCTCTCTGCCCTCGGGGCAGCGGCCATTGTCGAGGCGCTGGACCGGCTGGACGCGCTGAGCCCCGTCCCGCAGGCGGAGGATGGCGTCACCTATGCCGCGAAGATCGACAAGGCCGAGGCGCGGATCGACTGGACCCGCCCCGCGGAGGAGGTCGACCGGCTGATCCGCGGGCTCTCCCCCTTTCCCGGTGCATGGTGCCTTGCGGAGACGGAACGGCTGAAGCTTCTCCGCTCGCGGCCCGTGGCGGGCACAGGCGCGCCGGGGCAGGTCATCGGGACGTTCACGGTGGCATGTGGGGCGGGCGCGGTGGAAATCACGCTGGCCCAGCGGGAGGGAAAGCGCCCGATGGTGCCGGAGGATCTGCTGCGCGGGTTCCGTCTGCCCGACGTGCTCGGCTGAAACCGGCGGGCGGCGCTACCGACGGGGCGGGCGCGGCTTGTAGCTTGGCAGGCGCCAGCCGAAGAGCAGGCTTCCGGCGCGCAGGCCGAAGGTGACGATCCCGCCGATCAGCGCCGCTGTCGGCCCGCTTTCCGACAGGTTCAGGGCGAGGGAGACGGCGAGCGCCCCTCCCGCCGCCGCGGTGACATAGAGTTCCCCCTGCCGGAGAACCAGCGGCACTTCATTGCTCACCACATCCCGCATCAGCCCGCCAAGACAGCCGGTGATGACCCCCATGATGATGCAGATGGACCAGGGCTGGCCCATGCCCGCCGCGATGTTCACGCCCGCGGGCACGGCGATGGCAAGGGCCACGGCATCGCACCACAGGATCGCGCGGGCACGGCTTTCCAGCCTGGGCGCCAGGAAGAACACCAGAGTGGCCGCCACAGCGGCAACAAGCAGCATCCCGGGGCGGCCGATCCAGAACACCGGATCCCGTTGCAGCAGCACATCCCGCACCGTGCCGCCGCCCACCGCAGTCAGGCAGGCAAGGAACAGAAAGCCGATCGGGTCAAGCTGCGCCCGGCTCGCCGCCAGTGCCCCGGTGAGCGCGAAGACGAACACCGAAGCCGCGTCCAGCCACGCCCCGGAACCCATGTTCAGCTCTTGCCCGGCTTGTAGGGGGCCATGGCATGCCGCGCGAGTTCATCGGCGCGCTCGTTCTCCGCATGGCCGGCATGGCCCTTGATCCACTGCCACGTCACCTTGTGCGGGCTGCGTGCAGCATCCAGCCGCTGCCACAGGTCGCTGTTTTTCACCGGCTTGTTGGTGGAGGTCTTCCAGCCGTTCCGTTTCCAGCCGTGGATCCATTCGGACACGCCGTTCTTCACATAGGCCGAATCGGTCACCACCGTGATGCTGGACGGGCGGGAGAGGGCCTCAAGCGCGGAGATCGCGGCCATCAGCTCCATGCGGTTGTTGGTGGTCAGCGCCTCGCCGCCGGAAAGCGTGCGTTCCTTCAGCACGGCCTCTCCGTCGCGGGCGATCATCAGGACGCCCCAGCCACCCGGGCCGGGATTGCCGGAGCAGGCTCCGTCGGTATAGGCAAAGAGGTCGGTCATCGGGACGAGGTAGCGGCAGCACGTGCGGCCCGCAAGCCCCTCACGCCGGGATGCGGAGCACGCGGGGCACCTTGAACTCGATGTCCTCGACGGCGGTCTCCACGATATCGACGGTCACGTCGAACCGGGCGCGGAAGGCGTCGAGCACCTCCTCCACCAGAACCTCAGGCGCGGAGGCGCCCGCGGTCACGCCGATGGCAGCGGGTGTTCCGAGCGCCCGCCAGTCGATATCGGCGGCCCGCTGCACAAGCTGGGCATAGTCGCAGCCCGCCGCGCGCCCGACTTCCACCAGCCGCCGGGAGTTCGACGAATTGGGCGATCCCAGCACGAAGAGCGCGGCGATCTTCGGCGCAATCGCCTTCACCGCCGCCTGACGGTTGGTGGTGGCGTAGCAGATGTCCTCATGCGCGGGGATCATGATTTCGGGGAAGCGGCGGCGGAGGGCCGCGACGATGCCCGCGGTATCATCGACGGAGAGCGTGGTCTGGGTGATGACGGCGAGCTGGGAGGGGTCGCGGACGGCGATCCGCGCCACATCCGCCTCCGTCTCCACGAGGATGACCTCGCCTTCGGGGAGCTGGCCCATGGTGCCCAGCGTCTCCGGGTGCCCGGCATGGCCCACCATGATGAGCTGCCGCCCGACGCTGTTGTGGCGTGCGGCCTCGTTATGGACCTTCGTCACCAAGGGGCAGGTGGCATCGACATGGATGAGATTACGCCGCTCGGCTTCCGCAGGGACGGCCTTCGGCACCCCATGCGCGGAAAAGACGACGGGGCGGTCGTCGGGACAGTCGTCCAGCTCCTCCACGAAAACGGCGCCCTTGGCGCGAAGTTCGTCCACCACGTATTTGTTGTGGACGATCTCATGGCGGACATAGACGGGAGCCCCCCATTTCTCGATGGCCATTTCCACGATGCGGATGGCCCGGTCCACGCCGGCACAGAAGCCACGCGGGGCGGCGAGATAGAGGTGGAGAGAAGGTCGCGTCATATCTGGCCCGTCTGTAAAGGCGAAGGCCATATCTAACCTGTTAGACGCCCCGGATCCAGTCGGGGGATCCAGTCGGGCGCGCAAGATCCCCGCAGGCGGCGTGATGCGCCAGCGGGGATCACATATATCAGACCGGGGTTGTCGCTTCGTTGTCTTCCCGCACGTCGCGAGGCTCGCGCGGGGGGCGTCCGATCACGTCACGCAGTTCGTCCAGTTCGATGAAGTTGTCGGCCTGGCGACGCAGTTCGTCGGCGATCATGGGTGGCTGCGACCGGATGGTTGAAACGACGGAGACACGCACGCCTTGCCGCTGAAGGCTTTCGACCAGCGGCTTGAAGTCACCGTCACCGGAGAAGAGCACGATATGATCGACACGGGGCGCGAGTTCCATGGCATCGACGGTCAGTTCGATATCCATGTTGCCCTTGACCTTGCGACGACCCTGGCTGTCGGTGTATTCTTTCGCGGGCTTGGTCACCATTGCGAAGCCGTTGTAGTGCAGCCAGTCAACCAGCGGACGGATAGGCGAGTATTCGTCATTCTCCAGCAGGGCGGTATAATAGAAGGCCCGCAGGAGCTTGCCGCGACGCATGAATTCCTGCCGCAGCAATTTGTAGTCGATGTCAAAGCCCAAGGCCTTGGCAGCGGCATAAAGGTTGGAGCCGTCTATAAAGAGCGCCAGCCTTTCGTCCTTGTAAAACATTTAATCCCCTTTCGAATGCAGGCCGAGCCGAGAATCACTTTTCCGGGAGTGAGGCGGAAGAAAAACAGAACGACCTGCCAAGTATGGGAATCTGGAATAATCGTCCCACAATCGCAAGCCCCAGTTGTCCGCGCGCCCTAAAAGTTGATAGCTCGATGACCCAAGCCTTTGTTGCCCTTGGAAGTAACCTAACGTCGCGGAATACCGCTCCGGCGATGATACTTTCGACTGCCTTGAAACTTCTGCGTCTGAAGGAGGTCGTTCCGACCTCTCTCAGCTTCCTTTACAGAACGCCTGCCTTTCCGGCGGGTTCCGGCCCTGATTTTGTCAATGCCGTGATCGCTGTCGACGTTGGCGATTTGTTGCCGGCTGAGGTCTTGTCCCGACTTCATATGGTGGAGAGCGCGCTCGGTCGGGAGCGGTCTGTCCGCTGGGGCGCGCGGACGGCCGATCTTGATCTCGTGGCGATAGGGGGTGCGGTATTGCCGGAGGAGGCCACGTGGCGGCGATGGCGAGAGCTTTCCCCGGCGCGCCAGCAGCAGGAGGCGCCGGACACCCTTGTTCTGCCGCATCCCCGCTTGCAGGATCGAGCCTTCGTCCTTGTGCCGATGGCCGATGTCGCTGGCGACTGGCGCCATCCCGTCACCGGCCTTTCGGTCGCCGAGATGCTGGCAAGCCTGCCCGAAGCCGAACGGCGGGGGGTCGTGCCGCTCGCCGCGCCGCCGGAGGAGTGGCGGCTTTGATCCGACTGCTCTTTCCTTGGCGGACATAGGGGAGTAACAAGGCGTGCGTCTCGCGCTGTCGTGAAGGTTTCCGCGACAGCCACCCGCCAGACCTAGAGGTCCGTGCGGCGGGTTGGTGCGTTTCACGGGTTGTCAAGCCGGATCGCAGGGCATAGATAGGCGCTTCCACAGGTTTACCCGATTGGAGCAGCCATGGCCCGCGTGACGGTAGAAGATTGCGTCGACAAGGTTCCGAACCGCTTCGAGCTCGTTTTGCTCGCGGCGCACCGGGCGCGTGAAATCGCGTCGGGCAGCGTGCTGACGGTCGATCGGGACAACGACAAGAACCCCGTCGTCGCGCTCCGCGAAGTGGCGGAGGAAACCCAGTCCGCCGATGATCTGCGTGAGCGGCTGATCGCCTCGAACCAGACCCAGATCGAGGTCGATGAGCCCGAGGACGACGAGATGGCGCTCCTCATGGGGGCGGAACTCGACCGTCCGGCGCAGGACGACATGAGCGAGGAGCGGATGCTCCGCGCCCTCATGGAAGCCCAAGGGGAACACTGAGACGGTCGCCCTCAACGACGCACTCTCCGATACAAGAACGACGCGCCAGGCGATGATCGACGTCGAAGACCTCATCGCGCTGGTGCGCAACTACAATCCCCGGTGCAACGCCGATCTCATCCGGCTCGCCTACGGTTTCGGGCGGGAGATGCATCGGGGCCAGTATCGCCAGTCGGGCGAGGAATACTTCACCCATCCCGTCGCCGTCGCCGCCATTCTGACAGAACAGCGGCTGGATGATGCGACGATCGTGACCGCGCTGCTCCACGACACGCTGGAGGATACACGCGCCACCTTCGAGGAGCTCGAACAGCTTTTCGGCCGCGATATCGCCGAGCTGGTCGAGGGCGTGACGAAGCTCACCAACCTTCAGCTGTCCTCCGTCGAATCGAAGCAGGCGGAGAACTTCCGCAAGCTGCTCATGGCCATGTCGAAGGATCTGCGCGTGATCCTCGTCAAGCTGGCCGACCGCCTCCACAACATGCGGACGATCAAGTCCATGCGCCCCGAGAAGCAGGTGCAGAAGGCGCGCGAGACGATGGACATCTTCGCCCCGCTCGCCGGCCGCATGGGGATGCAGTGGATGCGGGAGGAGCTGGAGGATCTGGCCTTCCGCGTGCTGAACCCGGAGGCCCGCAATTCCATCATCCGCCGGTTCCTGACCCTCCAGCGGGAGACGGGGGATGTGGTGCATCGCATCACCGCCGACATCCGCATCGAGCTGGAGAAGGCGGGAGTGGAGGCCGATGTCTATGGCCGGGCCAAGAAGCCCTATTCCATCTGGCGCAAGATGACGGAGAAGCAGCTTTCCTTCTCCCGCCTGTCGGATATCTACGGCTTCCGCATCATTACGCGGACGGAGCCGGACTGCTACCGCACCCTCGGCGTGATCCATACCCGCTGGCGCGCGGTGCCGGAGCGTTTCAAGGACTACATCAGCCAGCCGAAACTGAACGGCTACCGCTCCATCCACACCACAGTCGCTGCGCGCGACGGCAAGCGTGTGGAGGTGCAGATCCGCACCCGCCAGATGCATGAGGTGGCGGAGGCCGGGGTCGCCGCCCACTGGTCCTATCGCGACGGGGTCCGTTCGCAGAACCCGTTCGCCGTCGATCCGACGAAATGGCTCGCCACCCTCACCGAACGCTACGATTCGGAGGATTACGACGAGTTCCTCGAGCATGTGAAGCTCGAGATGTATTCCGATCAGGTGTTCTGCTTCACCCCGAAGGGAGAGGTCATCCAGCTTCCCCGCGGCGCGACGCCTCTGGACTTTGCCTATGCCATCCACACGCGGATCGGCAATTCCACCGTTTCGGCCAAGGTGGACGGCATCCGCGTGCCGCTCTGGACAAGGCTGAAGAACGGTCAGTCGGTGGAGATCATTACCGCCGAAGGTCAGCGCCCGCAGACCACCTGGATCGACATCGTCAAGACCGGCCGCGCCAAGGCCGCGATCCGCCGCTCGCTCCGCGAGGAGGACCGTGGCCGGTTCATCCGTCTGGGGCAGGAGCTGATCCGCGTGGCCTTCGAGCAGCTTGGCCGGAAGCCGACGGACAAGGCGCTGCGCACCGTCGCGCGGATGCTCGGCCTGCCGGATGCGGATGAGCTGCTGGCGCGCGTGGGTTCTGCCGAGATCGCCGCCCGCCACGTGGTGGAGACGCTCTATCCCGAGCTGGTCGCGGAGCGGGCGGACGAGGTGGACGTGCAGCGGCCGGTGCTGGGCCTGGCGCCCGATCAGCCCTTCCGTCGCGCCATGTGCTGTCAGCCGGTGCCGGGGGAGCGGATCGTCGGCATCACCTATCGCGGCAAGGGTGTCGTGGCCCACGGCATCGACTGCCCTGTGCTGGCGGAGTTCGAGAGCCAGCCGGAACGATGGGTCGATCTGCACTGGACACCCGGACGGCATCCTCCGATCCACACCGTCTCCTTCCGCCTGACCATCCTGAACGGGGTGGGCGTTCTGGGCCGCATCTGCACCGTCTTTGGCGAGCAGAAGGCGAATATCGTCGATCTCCACTTCCTCGACCGCAAGCCCGACTATCACACCATCGCGGTGGAGGCAGATCTGCGGGATGCCGAGCATCTGCACAAGCTGATGACGGCGCTCGAGGCGGAGAGTGAGCTGACCCAGCTCGACCGGGTCCGCGATCCAAACCGCAAGCCCTGAAGCGCGGCGGGAGGCTCCAGTGTTCAGGCGCCGCACTCCCCGGTCACGCTGGCGCTCCGTGCGGGAGTTCCTCTATCCCTCCGGCGGCTGGCTCAGGGCATCGAGCTATGTCTGGCACCGCCTGCGCCGGCTGCCGGACGATCCGGGCCGGGTGGCGCGGGGAATTGCGGCGGGGGTGTTCATCTCCTTCACACCGTTTTTCGGGCTGCATTTCCTTGGCGCGGCCCTGATCGCCTGGGCGATCCGCGGCAATATTCCGGCAGCGCTCATCGCGACTTTCCTCGGCAATCCGCTGACCTTCCCGCTGATCGCCACCGCCTCGCTCGAGGTGGGGTATCTGTTCACGCCGCATGACGCGCATGTGCCGATCTACCGGCTTCCCGTAGAGTTCTCCCAGGCCTCCGGTGAGCTTTGGCGCAACATCCGCGCGCTGTTCGGGCAGGGAGAGATGCACTGGGGCTTTCTCTCGCGGTTCTGGCAGGACATCTTCCTGCCCTATCTGGTGGGCGGGATGCTTACCGGAATAGCCGCTGGGGTCGCGGCCTATGTGCTTCTGCTGCCGCTGCTGCGGACCTATCACCGCGCGCGCCTTCGCAGGATGGAGGAGCGGTTGCAGCGGGCGCGGGCAAAATACAGTGAGACGGCTGACGAGGACGCGTCAAACCGCTAGGGTCGCCCGCAAATCATCTTTCCGCCACGAAGCCCCGCGTAGGCCCCCACGAAGGAAGCCCCAAATGCCCGCCACCAGACCGCTCGGAAAGCTCCGCCTCGGGGTCAATATCGACCACGTCGCGACGGTCAGGAACGCGCGTGGCGGCGACTGGCCCGATCCGGTCCGCGCGGCGAAGCTGGCGGAGGAGGCGGGTGCGGACGGCATCACCGCCCATCTGCGCGAGGATCGCCGCCATATCCGCGATGCCGACATGGAGCGCCTGGCCCGCGACCTGGGCGTGCCGCTGAACTTTGAAATGGCCGCGACGGAGGAGATGCGGGCCATCGCGCTCCGCCTTCGTCCCCATGCCTGCTGCCTCGTGCCCGAGCGGCGGGAGGAGCGGACGACGGAGGGCGGTCTGGACGTGGCGGGCGACGCGGCGCGGCTGACCGATTACGTGGGCGGGCTGGCGGAGGCCGGCATCCGCGTGTCGCTGTTCATCGGCCATGAGGCGCGACAGATCGAAGCGGCGGCCGCCGTGGGTGCGGCCGTGGTGGAGCTGCACACCGGGGCCTATTGCGACTTCCATGCGGAGGGCCGCCTGGCGGAGCGGGACGCGGAACTGGCGTCGCTCCGCGAAGGGGCCGCGCGGGCGCATGGTCTGGGGCTGGAGGTCCATGCCGGGCACGGGCTTTCGTTCGAGACGGTGGCGCCGGTCGCGGCCTTCCCGGAGGTGATGGAGCTGAATATCGGCCACTTCCTCATTGGAGAGGCGATTTTCACCGGTCTCGGCCCCGCCATCGAGGGGATGCGCCAGCGGATGGACGCGGCCCGCATCGCGGCCTTCGGCGGAGCGGTGATGTGATCCTCGGCATCGGCACGGATCTGGCTAATATCGAGCGGATCGCGGCCACGCTGGAGCGTTTCGGCGACCGCTTCCGCAACCGAGTCTTTACCGAGGTGGAGCAGCGGAAGGCCGACCGGCGGGCCGACAGCGCGGGCACCTACGCCAAACGCTGGGCCGCGAAGGAGGCCTGTTCCAAGGCGCTCGGCACCGGCCTGCGCATGGGCATCGCGTGGAAGGACATGTCGGTCTCCAATCTGGAAACCGGACAGCCGGTGATGAGGCTCACGGGTTGGGCGGCGGAGCGTCTCAACCGCATGACGCCCGCCGGGCATGAGGCTATCATCCATGTGACGCTGACCGACGATCATCCCTGGGCTCAGGCCTTCGTGGTGATCGAGGCCCGGCCGCTTGCCGCCGACTCCGGCAAGGCAACTTGACTTCCCCCACTCCCCGCCCGCATGAACGGGCTCGAAAACGGCAGGACGGACAGAATGGCGAGCAAGGCAACGGCGAAAAGCGGCGGCATCGTCGAGACGATCAAGACCATCTTCTGGGCGCTGCTGATCGCAGGCGTGTTCCGCACGCTGTTCTTTCAGCCCTTCTGGATCCCGTCCGAATCGATGAAGGATACGCTGCTGGTCGGCGACTTCCTGTTCGTGAACAAGATGGCCTATGGCTATTCCCAGTATTCCTGCCCCTTCGGCCTCTGCCCGATCTCGGGCCGGCTTTTCGCCACCATGCCCGAACGGGGCGATGTGGTGGTGTTCCGCCATCCGGTCGATGGGTCCGACTTCATCAAGCGGCTGATCGGGCTGCCCGGCGACACCGTGCAGGTCAGGAACGGCGTTCTGTTCATCAACGGTCAGGAAGTGCCGCAGGTGCCCGCGGGCGATTTCTCCGAAACCTACGAGCCGCAGGGCCCGATGGGCAGCTACCCGCGCTGCGCCAATGCGCCCGTGGGCGAGGGCGGCACCTGCATCAAGCATCGCCTGACCGAGACCCTGCCCGAGGGGCGGACGCATGACATCCTCGACATCGACATGAGCTATGCGGACAACACGCCGCTGTTCACGGTGCCGGAGGGGCATTTCTTCTTCATGGGCGACAACCGTGACAACAGCCAGGACAGCCGCTTCTCGCAGGCGGTGGGCGGCGTCGGCATGGTGCCCTTCGAGAACCTGATCGGCCGGGCCGACCGGGTGATGTTCTCCTCCGCCGGGCGCTCCATGCTGTATTTCTGGACTTGGCGGTCCGACAGGTTCTTCAAGGCGATCGAGTGAAAGTCTCGCAGGAACTTCAGGCATTCTCCGGCAGGCTGGGGCATGACTTCGATGACCCGGCGCTTCTGGTGCGCGCGCTGACCCATGCCTCCATCGGTTCGGCCACGCGGCCCGACAACCAGCGGTTGGAGTTTCTGGGAGACCGGGTGCTGGGCCTCATCATCGCGGATGCGTTGCTGTCCGCCGATTCGGGGGCGAGCGAGGGGCAGGTGGCGCCGCGCTTCAATGCACTGGTCCGCAAGGAGACCTGCGCCGATGTGGCCCGCCAGATCGGGCTGGGCGACGTGCTGAAGCTCGGCCGGTCGGAGATGATGTCCGGCGGGCGGCGCAAGGAGGCGCTGCTTGGCGATGCGATGGAGGCGGTGATCGCCGCGCTCTATCTCGATGCCGGGCTGGAGGCGACGCGCTCCATCGTGCTCTCGCTTTGGGGGGACCGGATCGACCGCGTCGATGCCGATGCCCGCGATGCCAAGACCCAGCTTCAGGAATGGGCGCAGGCGCGGGGCCTGTCGCCGCCCCGCTACGTGGAGAAGGGCCGCTCCGGCCCCGATCATGCGCCCGTCTTCACCATCGAGGTGCAGCTTGACAACGGGGAGACGGAAACCGCGAAGGCGGGGGCCAAGCGGCAGGCCGAGCAAGCTGCGGCGCGCATGCTTCTCGACCGGCTGGAAGCTGGCGAGGGCTGACCGCCCCGGTTGACCCGCCCCGCTTGATCTGCCCCGGGGGAGTTACCGCATATCGGGCAAATCCCCCCTTGCGGCACGGTAAATCCGCCACCACGCTTGAAACATCTGGGCGCGCTGCCGACCTTGGGATAGGAGCTGTCCCTTCCATTCCGGCCCGATTCCGGGCTTTTCAGGAGAAATCGCATGACCGAGACGACCCGCGCTGGTTTCGTCGCTCTGATCGGCGAGCCGAATGCCGGCAAGTCGACGCTCATGAACCGTATGGTGGGGGCCAAGGTCTCCATCGTCACCCACAAGGTCCAGACGACGCGCGCCCGCATCCGCGGCATCGTGATGGAGGGGCAGTCGCAACTCGTCTTCGTCGATACGCCGGGGCTGTTCCGTCCGCGGCGGAGGCTGGACAGGGCGATGGTCGCCGCCGCCTGGGGCGGGGCTGCCGATGCCGATGTCGTGGTCCTGCTGATCGAGGCGCACCGCGGCCTGACCGACGGCACCCGCGCCATCATCGACGCGCTGAAGGAGCGGGTGCAGAACCGGCCCGTGGCACTCGCCATCAACAAGATCGACCGCGTGAAGGCGGAGGTGCTGCTCGCGCTGTCCGCCCAGATGAACGAAGCCTATCCGTTCGCGCGGACCTTCATGATTTCCGCCGAGAAGGGTTACGGCGTTAAAGACCTGCGCGAATGGCTGGCGGGTGAGGTGCCGGAGGGGCCGTGGCTCTACCCGGAGGACCAGATCGCCGACCTGCCGATGCGCATGATCGCGGCCGAGATCACGCGGGAAAAGCTCACCCTCCGCCTGCATGAGGAACTTCCCTACAATCTCACCGTGGAAACGGAGAAGTGGGAGGAGCGGCCGGATGGCTCCGTCCGTATCGACCAGGTGATCTATGTCGCCCGCGACGGTCACAAGGGCATCGTGCTGGGCCACAAGGGCGAGACGGTGAAGGCCATTGGGCAGGCCGCGCGGGTCGATATCACGGAATTCCTCGGGCGTCCGGCGCATCTTTTCCTTCAGGTCCGCGTGCGCGAGAACTGGTTGGAGGAGCGCGAGCGCTACAGCGAAATGGGTCTCGACTTCCGCGACGGCGATGCCTGAAGCGCGGCTTACCGCCGATTTCTGGGTTTCCGCCTATCTGCGCAGGCTGGGGCTGAACGACATCCCGGCCTATGTGACGGCGAAGGGTGATCCGACTGCCGGTGCCGTGCTGGTGAAGGTGGCGTTGCTTGACGGAACCGCCCGGGCCGCTCACCGGATCTGGGACCCCATGGCGGACACACGCCGCTGGGAGGTGCTGGCCGAAGGACCGGAGCCGGAGGTGGATGCCGCCATCGCCCGCCAGCGCCGCTACGACCCCGACCTCTGGGTCATCGAGATAGAGGATCGTCAGGGCCGGACGCTGCTGGGCGAAGCGGGGCTGGGCTGATCGGCAAGGGAGGGGCTCATGCCGCGACGCATTGTCATCACCGGGGGTCCGGGATCGGGCAAGACATCTCTCATCATGGCACTCGCGGACGAGGGGTTGGCCGTCATGCCGGAGGCCGGACGCGCGCTCATCCGGGCGGGGCAGGCGATCGACGGACCGGCCCTTCCCTGGCGCGATCCGGCGCTATTCGCAGAGACCATGCTGGCGTGGGAAATCCGCTCCCATGCGGCAGCGAACGACCTTTCCGGTCCGGTGATCTTCGATCGCGGCGTGCCGGATGTCGCAGGCTATCTGCGAACCATCGGCCGTCCGGTTCCTTCCCATGTTCAGCGCGCGATGGAACGGTTCCGTTACGATGATCCGGTGTTTCTCGCCCCCTACTGGCCGGAGATCTTCGGCCCCGACAGCGAAAGGCGGCAGGACGCCGCCGAGGCCCGCGCGACTGCCGAGGCCATGAGACACACCTATACCGAAGCCGGCTACCGGCTGGTCGAGCTTCCCCGCGCCTCCATCGCCGAGCGCGCCGCCTTTGTGCACCGCGTGCTGGGCGGGACTTGCGCGCCGGATCCAGAAAAGCCGGATCCCGGAAAGCCAGACGGGGGAAAGCCAGACGGGGGAAAGCCGGAGCCGGAGGAGCAATACCCGGACCGGCCGCACCGGGGGCAGGCGTGATGGATTGGCAGGACGAGGGCATCCTCCTCGCGATTCGCCCCCATGGCGAAAGCGCCGCCATCATTCAGGTGCTGACCGCCGGACGCGGGCTGCATGCAGGAGTCGTGCATGGCGGCGGCTCTCGCCGGATGGCGCCGGTGCTGCAACCCGGGGCGCAGCTTGTGCTGCACTGGCGGGCACGACTCGACCAGCATCTTGGCAGTTTTGCGGTGGAACCTCTGCGGGAGCGGGCCGGCGCGCTGTTCGGGGACCGTGCGGCGCTTGCGGCGCTCGCCTCGGTCTCCGCGCTGCTTGTCTATGCCCTGCCCGAGCGGGAGCCGCATCCGGCCCTCTATGCCGCGACGGAGACGCTGTTCGACCGGCTCTCCGGGACCGGCTGGGAAGCGGACTATCTTCGGTGGGAGGTGACGCTGCTGGCGGAGATGGGCTTCGGCCTCGATCTGGGGCGCTGTGCGGTGACGGGGGAGTCGGAGGGGCTTGCCTATGTCAGCCCGCGGACGGGGCGGGCGGTGACACGCGCGGCAGCGGGGGAATGGGCGGATCGCCTGCTCCCGCGGCCCGAGGCATTGGTTGCCGGTCCGGCGGATGCCGCCGGTCTGGCGGCGGGGCTTCTGACCACGGGTCATTTCATGGAGCGCTGGCTGGCGGAGGAGCTGGTGGGCCGCCCGCTGCCGGAGGCGCGGCGGCGGCTTGTGGCGCTTCTGTCCGCGCCCTGACGCGAAGGGGCTCCCCCTTGCACGACCGCGCCGCGGAATGCGGCGCCGGGCCTAACCGGCAAGGGCGGCTTTGCCGCTCTGAACAGGCGGGAGCGCTCCCGCCCCTTTTCCACTGGCGCCGCGGCCCTTGCTTTCCCCCGGCGAAAAGCCTATATCGCCTGCAAGCAGCGGCGTCCGGCCTCCACCCCCGGACCCACCGGAGACATTCGACGGGCCGCGCGCCCGTTTTTTCTTTTCCGCCTGCCGCCTGGGAGCATCCCCGTGACCGACCTTATCGCAAAGACAGCCATCGACCGGCGCTTGGCCGAGATCGTGGCGCCGACCATTGAGGGTCTGGGCTTCGAGCTTGTGCGAATCCGTCTCATGGGCGGCAAGACGCGCACCCTTCAGATCATGGCCGACCGCCCGGAGGGCGGCATCGAGGTGGAGGACTGCGCCAGGATCTCCACCGCCGTGTCCGCCGTACTGGACGTGGAGGATCCGCTGGAGGACCCCTACACGCTGGAGGTTTCTTCCCCCGGTATCGACCGGCCGCTGACGCGGCTGAAGGATTTTGACATGTGGGAAGGCTATGAGGCCCGCGTGGAGACGACGGAGCTGATCGACGGGCGGCGCCGCTTCAAGGGCCTGCTGCGGGGCACCGAAGGCGATGAGATCCTGATCGAACTGGAGGAGCCGGGCGAGGACGTGACCATCGGGTTGCAGTTCGACTGGCTCTCCGACGCCAAGCTGATCCTGACCGACGAACTGATCGCGGAGATGCTCCGCCAGCGCAAGGACGCGGGCGTGATCGACGAAAGCCGCTACGACGACATCGAAGACGAACCCGACACCGATACCGACAACGAGGAGGCCTGACATGGCAATCACCTCTGCCAACCAGCTCGAACTGCTGCAGACCGCCGAAGCGGTGGCGCGCGAGAAGATGATCGACCCCGGCCTCGTCATCGAGGCGATGGAGGAAAGCCTCGCCCGCGCCGCGAAGTCGCGCTACGGCGCCGAGATGGACATTCGCGTGAAGATCGACCGCAAGACCGGTCGCGCGACCTTTACCCGTGTGCGCACCGTCACACCGGACGAGGAAGTCGAGAACTATCAGGCGCAACTGACCGTCAAGCAGGCGAAGCAGTATCTCGCCGACCCGCAGATCGGCGATGAGATCGTGGACGAGGTTCCCCCGGTGGACCTTGGCCGGATCGCCGCGCAATCGGCCAAGCAGGTCATCCTGCAGAAGGTCCGCGAGGCCGAGCGTGATCGCCAGTACGAGGAATTCAAGGACCGCAAGGGCACGATCATCAACGGTCAGGTCAAGCGCGAGGAATATGGCAACGTCATCGTGGATATCGGCCGGGGCGAAGGCATCCTGCGCCGGAACGAGAAGATCGGCCGTGAGTCCTACCGCATCGGCGACCGTATCCGCTGCTACGTGAAGGACGTGCGCCGCGAGGCCCGCGGCCCGCAAATCTTCCTGTCCCGTACCGATCCGCAGTTCATGGCCGAACTGTTCAAGATGGAAGTGCCGGAGATCTATGACGGCATCATCGAGATCAAGGCCGTCGCCCGCGATCCCGGCTCCCGCGCGAAGATCGCCGTGATCTCCTATGACAACTCCATCGACCCGGTGGGGGCGTGCGTGGGTATGCGCGGCTCCCGCGTGCAGGCGGTGGTGAACGAGCTTCAGGGTGAGAAGATCGACATCATCCCGTGGAATCAGGATCAGGCGACGTTCCTCGTGAACGCGCTGCAACCGGCGGAAGTGTCGAAAGTCGTGATCGACGAGGACGGTGGCCGGATCGAGGTCGTGGTGCCGGACGAGCAGCTTTCGCTCGCCATCGGGCGGCGGGGGCAGAACGTGCGTCTGGCCAGCCAGCTCACCGCGCTCGATATCGACATCATGACCGAGGCGGAGGAGAGCCAGCGCCGTCAGGCGGAGTTCGCCCAGCGGACGGGCCTCTTCATGGAGGCGCTGGACGTGGACGAGACGTTGGCGCAGCTTCTGGTCGCAGAGGGCTTCACCAACCTCGAAGAGGTGGCCTATGTCGATCTGGAGGAGCTTCTGTCCATCGACGGCTTCGACGAATCGACCGCGGAGGAGCTTCAGGCCCGTGCCCGCGATCAGCTCGAGGAAGTCAGCCGCAAGGCGCTGGAAAATGCCCGTACGCTCGGTGCCGAGGACAGCCTGATTGAATTCGAGGGCCTCACTCCCCAGATGGTGGAGACGCTGGCGAAGGATGGCGTCAAGACGCTCGAGGATTTCGCGACCTGCGCCGACTGGGAACTTGCCGGCGGCTGGACAACGGTCAATGGCGAGCGTGTGAAGGATCAGGGCCTGCTCGAGAAGTTCGACATGAGCCTCGAAGAGGCGCAGCGGCTCGTCATGACCGCGCGTGTCCTTCTGGGCTGGGTTGATCCGTCGGAGCTTGAAAAGGCCGCCGACGAGGTCGAGGAAGAAGCGGAAGAGGAGGCGGACGTCTGATCGGCGTCCGGGTTGCGGTTGACGCGTGGAGGTCGTGAAAAGGTGCGCGAAGAGCCCGAGCGGCGCTGCATCGTCACCGGAGAGGTTCAGCCCCGGCAGGGGCTGATCCGTTTCGTCGTGGGGCCGGAAGACCGGATATTCCCCGACGTTACGGGCAAGCTGCCCGGTCGCGGCATATGGGTCGCGGCCGACAGGGCGGCGGTGGACAAGGCGGCCCGCAAGGGCCTCTTTTCCCGCGCCGCCCGCCGCGCCGTCACCGTTCCCCCGGACCTCGCCGACGAGGTGGAGGGGATGGTGGCGCGGCGTGTCGTGGATCTCGTATCGCTGGCCCGCAAGGCGGGAGAGGCGGTAGCGGGGTTCGAGAAGGTGAAAGACTGGCTCGACAAAGACCGGGCCGCCGTCCTGATACAGGCCTCCGACGGGTCTGAACGGGGCAAGACGAAGCTCCACCCGCCGGGTGGAACGAATACGTTCATTGGGTGCCTGACGGCATCGGAATTGGGTTTGGCTTTCGGGCGGGAACATGCGATACACGGCGCGCTTGCGGCTGGCGGACTCGCAACCCGTGTTGTAGAGGAAGCCGCAAAGCTCGCCGGATTGCGCGGGCAGATCGGCGGCCGGGCCGTCGGGAAGGATACGAAAGACGCATGAGCGAAACAGACGGTAAAAAGCCCCTCGGGCTGGGTGGTGGCGGTTCGCGTCCGGGTCAGGTGAAGCAGAGCTTCAGCCACGGCCGGACGAAGAATGTCGTCGTCGAAACCAAACGCAAACGCGTGGTGGTTCCCAAGCCGGGTGCAGGTTCGGCCAAGGCCGGCGGCTCGCCGCATCTGGGCGACCCGTCCAAGCGTCCCGCCGGGATCACCGACGCGGAGATGGAGCGCCGGCTCCGTGCCGTGCAGGCCGCCAAGGCCCGCGAGGCCGATGAGGCCGAGCAGCGCCAACGCGAAGAGCGGGAGCGCGAGGAAGAGCGCCAGCGGCGCCGCGACGAGATCGAGGCCAAGGAGCGCGAGGAGCGCGCGCGGGAAGAAGCCCTCCGTCTGAAGGCCGAGGAAGAAGCACGCGCCAAGGCCGAGGCCGAGGAAAAGGCCCGCCGCGAGAAAGAGCGCGAGGCCCGCAAGCCTGCCGCTTCCGCCGCGGCCCAGCAGCCCAAGCCGGCCGAAGAGCCGCCGACCCAGCGCGGCACGTCCAAGGCGGCCCCCGGGCCCCGCAAGACCGACCGCGACCGTGAGCGCGAGAGCGACAGGACATCCCGCAACAAGGGCGGCGACGGCCGGCGTTCGGGCAAGCTTACCCTGACGGAAGCCCTGTCTGATGCGGGCGGCCGGCAGCGGTCGCTTGCCGCGATGAAGCGCAAGCAGGAAAAGGCGCGTCAGAAGACGATGGGCCGCAACACGGGCGAGAAGCAGGCGCGTGACGTGCAGCTTCCCGAGACGATCGTGGTGCAGGAGCTTGCCAACCGCATGGCCGAACGGGCCGCGGACGTGGTTAAGGCGCTGATGAAGATGGGCATGATGGTCAGTATGAACCAGACGCTCGACGCCGATACCGCGGAACTCATCATCGAGGAATTCGGCCACAATGCGGTGCGCGTCTCCGACGCCGACGTGGAGCAGGTGATCTATACGGTCGAGGACAAGGCCGAGGATCTGGAGGCCCGCCCCCCGATCGTGACCATCATGGGCCACGTCGACCACGGCAAGACCTCGCTGCTCGATGCTCTCCGCAAGACTTCCGTCGTCTCGGGCGAGGCGGGCGGGATCACCCAGCACATCGGCGCCTATCAGGTGCGGACGGAATCGGGTGCGCTCCTGACCTTCCTCGACACGCCCGGCCACGCGGCCTTCACCTCCATGCGGGCCCGTGGCGCGCAGGTGACGGACATCGTCGTGCTGGTGGTGGCTGCCGATGACGCGGTGATGCCGCAGACGGTGGAGGCGCTCAACCACGCCAAGGCCGCCGGTGTGCCGATGATCGTGGCGATCAACAAGATCGACAAACCCTCCGCCAACCCGAACAAGGTCCGCACGGACCTGCTCCAGCACGAAGTTGTCGTGGAGGAGATGGGTGGCGACGTACTCGACGTCGAAGTGTCCGCCGTGACCGGCCAGGGGCTTGATACCCTGCTGGAGAACATCGCGCTTCAGGCGGAGATTCTCGACCTCAGGGCAAACCCGAATCGGTCTGCCATGGGGGCGGTGATCGAGGCCAAGCTCGACGTGGGCCGGGGTCCGGTCGCGACGGTTCTGGTGCAGAACGGCACTTTGAAACGCGGCGATATCTTCGTTGTGGGTGAGCAGTGGGGCAAGGTCCGCGCGCTCATCAACGACAAGGGCGAGCGGGTGGACGAAGCTGGTCCGTCGGTTCCGGTCGAGGTGCTGGGTCTGAACGGCACGCCCGAGGCCGGCGACGTGCTGAACGTCGTGGAGACCGAGGCGCAGGCCCGCGAGATCGCGGATTACCGTGAGCAGGCGGCGAAGGACAAACGCGCGGCGGCAGGTGCGGCGACGACCCTTGAACAGCTTATGGCGAAGGCCAAGGCCGACAAGAACGTCGCGGAGCTGCCGGTGGTGGTGAAGTCCGACGTGCAGGGTTCTGCCGAGGCGATCACCCAGGCGCTGGAGAAGGTCGGCAACGACGAAGTCCGCGTTCGGGTGCTGCATTCGGGCGTCGGCGCGATCACCGAAAGCGACATCGGTCTGGCGGAAGCCTCCGGCGCGCCGGTCATCGGCTTCAACGTGCGGGCGAATGCCCCCGCACGGGCTTCGGCGAACCAGAAGGGTGTGGAGATCCGCTACTATTCGGTGATCTACGATCTGGTCGATGACGTGAAAGCCGCTGCCTCCGGTCTCCTCAAGGCCGAAGTGCGCGAACACTTCATCGGCTATGCCGAGATCCGGGAGGTCTTCAAGGTCTCCAACGTCGGCAAGGTCGCGGGCTGTCTCGTTACCGAAGGTGTGGCGCGGCGTTCCGCCGGTGTGCGGCTTCTGCGTGACAACGTGGTCATCCACGAAGGTACGCTCAAGACGCTCAAGCGCTTCAAGGACGAGGTCAAGGAAGTCATTTCCGGTCAGGAATGCGGCATGGCCTTCGAGAATTACGAAGATATCCGCCCTGGCGATATCATCGAGATTTTCGAGCGCGAGGAAGTCGAGCGCACGCTCGCCTGATCGACACTCCAGAATGCGAAAACGCCCGGAGCCTGCTCCGGGCGTTTTCATTTTTCCGCCCGACTTTTCTCGCGGTCATGCTCTTGCAGGGCTCTGCCTCAGATGCCGGGTGGCCTTGGGTGCGGGACAGATTGTCCGGCGTATGAGGTCGGAAGGGCCAGCGGAATATGCGCCGCTGCCGCGAAGAGTTTTGCCCGGATCCCATGCTCGGATCGGGCAAAAGGTCTGCAAAATGCGACTGGTGAATTCGCGTGAGCGCCCCGACCTTGTTTCAAAGCAACGCAAAGCAAAGCAAAGCAAAGCAAAGCTGCGAGTGAACGGAGAGGTTCAGTTACGGCCTGAGGGTCAGGATTTGCGAAAAAGCGCGGAATCCGTTCTTTTGACGAACATTATCGCTGGCGCAGGCCGCGACAAAGCCCACTCTGAGCCTGAGCCTGAGCCTGAGCCTGAGCCTGAGCCTGAGCCTGAGCCTGAGCCTGAGCCTGAGCCTGAGCCTGAGCCTGAGCCTGAGCCTGAGCCTGAGCCTGAGCCTGAGCCTGAGCCTGAGCCTGAGCCTGAGCCTGAGCCTGAGCCTGAGCCTGAGCCTGAGCCTGAGCCTGAGCCTGATGCGGCCGCATCATGTTACTTCGGCGATCTCCGCGACCAGCGGGCCCGGCAGTGCACCGCGCAGCGGGGACGGGCCCGCGTCAGCTCCCCCGATAGGTGGAGTAGCTGTAGGGGGAGACCAGCAGGGGCACGTGGTAATGGCTGTCTTCCGCCATGCGGAAGCGGATCGGCACGATGTCGAGAAAGCGCGGCTCCGTTCCCTGCGCACGCAGGTAGGGGCCGACATGGAATTCCAGCTCGTAATCCCCGGTGACGAAGGTCTCGGTAGGCAGGATCGCCCCGTCGGTGCGTCCGTCCGCATTGGTGACCAGCCGCCGCAATTCCTGCCGCCCGCCATCCGCCAGCCGGTAGAGAACCACGGTCATCCCCGCCGCGGGCACGCCTTGCGCGGTATCCAGAACATGGGTGGTCAGATATCCCGCCGCCATCTCTTGCCTCCTCATCTGCATTCGGCATTTCATGCCTGCGATCGCCATGGAAAGCGACCGTCTTTCGCCCGAACAGGTGCTTTCGCGATTTTCTGATAATCCGATGCCGCGCCCCGGAGTAGAAACGACCGAGAAGAGGGAATGAAAATGAACCGTTATCCGCGCAACATGCTGGGCTACGGAGCCAACCCGCCCGATCCGAAATGGCCGGGCGGCGCGAAGGTCGCCGTGCAGATCGTCCTGAACTATGAGGAGGGGGGCGAGAACTCCGTCCTGCATGGCGACGCGGCCTCCGAGGCGTTCCTGTCCGACATCGCGGGCGCGGCGATGTGGCCGGGCCAGCGGCACTGGAACATGGAATCGATCTATGAATACGGGGCGCGGGCCGGGTTCTGGCGGCTGCACCGGCTGTTCACGGCCATGGACATTCCCGTGACGATCTATGGGGTGGCGACGGCGCTTGCCCGGAGCCCGGTGCAAGTGCGCGCCATGCAGGAGGCAGGCTGGGAGATCGCCTCCCACGGGCTGAAATGGGTCGAGCACAAGGACATGCCGGAGGATGAGGAGCGCCGCCAGATCGCCGAGGCGATCCGGCTGCATACCGAGGTGACGGGAGAGGCTCCACGCGGCTGGTACACGGGCCGGTCCTCCGCCAATACCGTGCGGCTGACGGCCGAAACGCGGCGCTTCGACTATGTCTCCGATACCTATGACGACGATCTGCCCTATTGGCTTGATGTGGAGGGGCATGAGCAGCTCGTCATCCCCTATACGCTGGAGGCGAACGACATGCGCTTCGCCACCGCGCCCGGCTATATCACCGGGGAGCAGTTCTACACCTATCTGAAGGACACGTTCGACACGCTCTATGAGGAG
Source organism: Haematobacter genomosp. 1 (assembly GCF_002196855.1). Classification (GTDB taxonomy): domain Bacteria; phylum Pseudomonadota; class Alphaproteobacteria; order Rhodobacterales; family Rhodobacteraceae; genus Haematobacter. The sequence continues at coordinate 33,364 of NZ_NIPW01000039.1, forward strand.
GGGGTTGAGGGTGCGCCCAAGATGTTCTCCGTCGGGCTGCACTGCCGTCTGATCGGGCGTCCGGGCAAGCTCGCCGGGCTGAAGAAGTTCCTGCAATATGCGCGGCAGAAGGAGGGGGTCTGGTTCGCCCGCCGCGTGGATATCGCGGAACACTGGCACCGCACCCATCCCGCGCCGACCCGCCGCGACCGCCCGACGCTTTTGCCGCAGGACGCTTTCGTGGCCCGGTTCGGCAGCGTCTATGAGCATTCTCCCTGGATCGCCCAACGCGCCTGGGAGCTTGAACTCGGGCCGGAGCATGATTGTGCGATCGGGATGCATTCCGCGCTGACCCGCATCTTCCGCAGGGCGACGGAGGCGGAGCGTCTGGGAGTGTTGCGCGCTCACCCCGATCTGGCGGGCAAGCTGGCAGCCGCCAGGCGGCTGACGGCCGAATCGACGGCGGAGCAAGCCTCCGCCGGGCTCGACGCGCTGACCGACGAGGAGCGGGAGCGCTTCACCCGGCTCAACACCGCCTATGTGGAGAAGCACGCCTTCCCCTTCATCATCGCGGTGCGCGACCACACGAAAGACCAGATCCTCGCCGCCTTCGAGGCGCGGATCGAGAATCACACCCCGACCGAGATCGAGACCGCCTGCCGGCAGGTGGAGCGGATCGCCGAACTCCGATTGAAGGACATGCTGCCGTGAGTGGATATTACGCCGGGATGGGCGGGCTGCCCCCGCAGGACAGGCTGATGACGGGGCGGGCCATCTTCACCGAGGCCTATTGTTTCATCCCCAAGGGGGTAATGAGCGATATCGTGACCAGCCTCTTTCCCGGCTGGGACAAGACGCGCGGCTGGATGATCGCGCGGCCCATGAGCGGGTTCTCGGAGACCTTCTCGCAATACATCATGGAAGTGAGGCCGGGCGGCGGCTCCGACGCGCCGGAGCCGGACGCGGGTGCGGAAGGGGTGATCTTCATCGTGGAGGGGGAACTCGCGCTCACCTACGGCGGGATGACCCATGCGATGTCGGCGGGCGGCTATGCCTATCTGCCGCCGGGGCTGAAGTGGACGTTGCGCAATCCGGGGCACGGGCCCGCGCGCTTCCACTGGGTGCGAAAGCTCTACGAAACGGCCCCCGGCGTGGACAGTCCCGAAGCCTTCGTGACCAACGAGCGGGAAATCGAGGTCAACTGGATGCCCGACACGGGCGAACGCTGGGGCACCACGCGGTTCGTGCCGCCCTCCGACATCCGTCACGACATGCATGTGAACATCGTGACACTGCGCCCCGGCGCGCGGATCCCGTTCGAGGAGACGCATGTCATGGAGCACGGCCTCTACGTGCTGGAAGGGCAGGCGGTTTACAAGCTGAACACCGACTGGGTGGAGGTGGAGCCGGGGGACTTCATGTGGCTCCGCGCCTTCTGCCCGCAGGCCTGTTATGCGGCGGGCGACCGTCCGTTCCGCTATCTGCTCTACAAGGACGTGAACCGCCACGCGCGCCTTCGCCGGTTCTAAAGGGGTCTGTTCACCGCGGCCCGCCCTGCCTATCGTCGGCGGGAGAGAGATAACCGGGGTCGGATGATGGGCACACGACCGTTGCGAAACCGCCACCTTCGCCATCCGGTGGAGGCGGCACGCGCTCTGGTAAGCCACCGGCGTTCGCGGGGGGCGGATCTGGCGCTCGCCACCTTTCTGGCCGGCATCGCGGGATGCGCCAATGCGGGCGGGTTCTTTGCCGTCGGGCAATATACCTCGCATATGACGGGTTACCTGTCGCAGGTCGCCGATGGCCTGGTGCTGATGAACCTCAGGATGCTCGGCATAAGCCTCGGGGCCATCCTCTGCTTCATGCTGGGCGCGGCGACGAGTGCCGTGCTCATCAACTGGGCGCGGGAGCGGCACCGCCAGCGGCGGCGGCAATATGCCCTGCCGCTGACGGTAGAGGGTGTCCTCCTTCTGCTTTTCGCCACCTTCGGCAGCGGCGCCGCGCGGGAAGCGGGGGAGCCGGGTCTTCTGGCGGCGATGCTGATGCTCTGCTTTGTCATGGGCCTGCAGAACGCGACGATCACCAAGATCTCCGGCGCCCGCATCCGCACCACCCATGCGACGGGGATGATCACCGATGTGGGGATCGAGGCGGGCCGCGCCGCCTATCGCCTGATCGCGCCCGGGAGCGGCGTCCGGGTGAACGGGGTGAACCTGCGGATGCTGCTGCGGATTCTCGGCGCGTTTCTGGCGGGCGGAATCGCGGGCGCGGTAGGGTTCGGCAGGTTCGGATTCGTTTTCGCAATGCCGCTCGGGCTGTTGCTGCTGGCCATCTCGCTGCCGATGTTTTTCGCAGGCCGCCGGATCGCCCGCGTCTGACTGTCGCAACAGGCTGGAAATCTGTAATTTAGCCGCAAATTTGGGCGTGACGTGTTTGCGGGCCGCGCCAAGTTTCCGTATGGATGGCTCAACATCCAGCCAACATGACGCCGACGTGGACATTTTACCGCGAAGGCGAAGCAGACCCTCTATACGGTCGGTCCCGGCCGGGATGACGTGATTGAAAAGGAGAGACCAAAATAGAACAGAACCTCCTGCTCCTTCTCGTCTGCTTACCTTTTATCGGCAGTCTCGCGGTGCTCACGCTCAGTCCGCGGGCAAGGGATGCCGTGACATGGGTGTCTGCTGCGGTGAATGCGCTGGGGGTTGTGATCCTCTACGTGCTCAGACCCTATGTGCTGGACGGGGTGATTCTCAGAAACCGCATCCGCTGGCTGCCGGAGCTCGGCCTGGATTTCACGCTCCGGCTGGACGGGTTCGCCTGGTTCATGCTGCTTCTGGTGTTCGGGATCGGGCTGCTGGTCGTCATCTATGCCCGCTACTACCTGACGACCAAGGATCCGGTGCCGCGGTTCTTCAGCTATCTCCTTGCCTTCACGGGCGCGATGACGGGGATGCTGGTGTCGGGCAACCTCATCATGCTGGTGGTGTTCTGGGAGCTTACCAGCGTCTTCTCCTTCCTGCTCATCGGGTTCTGGTATCACAATGCGACGGCACGGGACGGGGCGCGGATGGCACTCATCGTCACGGGTGGTGGTGGTCTGTGCCTGCTGGTCGGGGTGCTGATCCTTGGCCATATCGTCGGCTCCTACGATCTGGACTGGGTTCTTGCCTCCGGCGATCTGGTGCGGGCCCATCCGCTCTACCGGGTGGTGCTGATCCTTGTCCTGATCGGCGCCTTTACCAAATCGGCGCAGTTCCCGTTCCATTTCTGGCTGCCGAATGCGATGGCGGCACCCACGCCGGTGTCCTCCTACCTGCACTCCGCGACGATGGTGAAGGCGGGCGTCTTCCTGCTCATCCGGTTCTCGCCCGTTCTGGGCGGCACGCCGGAGTGGTTCTGGATCGTCGGCGGCGTGGGCATGATCACGCTGCTGATCGGTGCGGTCACGGCGCTCTTCCGGCATGATCTGAAGGGTCTTCTGGCCTATTCCACCATCAGCCATCTCGGACTGATCACCGCGCTGGCGGGGATCGGAAGCCCGCTCGCCATTGTTGCGGCGATCTTTCACATCGGCAACCACGCGGTGTTCAAGGCATCGCTCTTCATGGCTGCGGGCATCATCGACCATGAGACGGGCACGCGCGACATGCGCCGCCTGTCGGGGCTCTACAAGCTCATGCCCATTACCGGGACGCTGGCCATCGTGGCCGCCGCGGCTATGGCGGGCGTCCCCTTGCTGAACGGCTTCCTGTCCAAGGAGATGTTCTTCGCCGAGGCTGCCGAATGGCACAACGGCTCGGTGCTGGACTATGCGATGCCCTATATCGCCACGCTCGCCGGTGCCTTTGCCGTCGCCTATTCGCTGCGGTTCATCCATGCGGTGTTCTTCGGACCCGCGCCGATCGACCTTCCGAAAGTGCCGCACGAGCCTCCCGCACTCATGCGGCGGCCGGTGGAGCTTCTGGTGCTGATCTGTGTCGTGGTCGGCATCTTCCCGGCCGCGACCATCGGCCCCTATCTCTATTCCGCCGCCGTATCGGTGCTGGGGCGCGATCTGCCCTATTACAGCCTCTCGCTGTGGCACGGTTTCAATCTGCCGCTGGTGATGAGCATTCTGGCCATCGTCGTCGGTGTCGCGATCTATGCGGTTCTCGCCCGCAGGCTGCCCGAGGGGCCGGAGGGCGCTCCCTTCTTCCATCGCCTGTCGGGAGAGGACATGTTCGACCGGGCCGTGCTCGCGCTCACCTGGAAATGGCCGCGCATCGTCATCCGCTATATCGGGACGGAACGGCTCCAGCCGCAGCTTCGCTGGCTGGTGGGGATCGCGCTGGGGCTGGTCGGGCTGACGCTCTGGCGCAGGTTCCAGTTCGCGCCGCAACTGCCGGCAGAGCCGCCGAGCCTCGCCTTCGCGATGATCTGGGTCGTGGGCGGCGCCTGCGCCATCGCTGCGGCTCATCAGGCGAAGTATCACCGATTCGCAGCGCTTGTCCTGCTTGGCGGCGCGGGGGTGGTGACCTGCATGACCTTCGCCTGGCTCGCCGCGCCCGATCTGGCCGTGACGCAGCTGGTGGTGGAGATCGTGACAACGGTGCTCCTGCTCCTCGGTCTCCGCTGGCTGCCGAAGCGCCAGCAGGACATCCGTGTCGATGTAAGCGTGACGGACCGTGCACGCCGCTGGCGGGACTTCGCGCTGGCGGTGATCTGCGGTGCTGGTATCGCGGCCATCGCCTACACGATCATGACGGCCGGAACAGATCGACCCATCGCCGACTGGTTCCTTGAGCACGCCTATTCCGAAGGCGGCGGCACCAATGTGGTCAACGTCATTCTCGTGGACTTCCGGGCCTTCGATACCTTCGGGGAGATCACCGTGCTGGGTGTCGTGGGGCTGACGGTCTTTGCGCTGCTCCGCCGCTTCCGTCCGTCGCAGGAAAGCGTCGAACTGCCGGAGCAGCAGCGCTTCCAGTCCCGCATCGACCGTGACAGCGAGGAGCGGGAGGAGGAGCAGACGATCCGCGACTATCTCTATGTGCCCTCCGTCATCATGCACTGGATGTTCCCGCCGATCATCGTGCTGTCGATCTACCTGTTCCTGCGCGGGCATGACCTGCCGGGTGGCGGGTTTGCGGGCGGTGTCGTCATGGCGATCGGCTTCCTGCTCCAGTATCTGGCCGCCAATGCGCGCTGGGTGGAAGATCAGCTCACCGTGCTTCCCGTCCGCTGGATCGCGACCGGCATGCTGATCGCGGTGGCGACGGGGGTGGGGGCCTGGCTCTTCGGCTATCCGTTCCTGACGGCGCATGCCCGCTACGTGCACGTACCCTGGATCGGCGATGTGCCGGCGGCCACGGCGCTGCTTTTCGACCTCGGCGTGTTCTCTGTCGTCGTCGGCGCGACGCTGCTGATACTCATCGCCATCGCCCACCAGTCCATCCGCTCAAGCCGCAAGCAGCGCGAGCCGGAAGACAAAGACCCGAAAGAGGCCGCCTGATGGAAATCGTTCTCTCCCTCGCCATCGGGGTGCTCTGCGCATCGGGGATCTGGCTGATCCTGCGGCCCCGGACCTATCAGGTGATCATCGGGCTGTGCCTGCTGTCCTATGGGGTGAACCTGTTCATCTTCTCCATGGGCGGGCTGCGGCCCGGCGCCCCGGCGATCCTGCAGAAAAGCGGCACCGTTGACCCGTCGCTCTATACCGATCCGGTTCCGCAGGCGCTGGTGCTGACGGCCATCGTCATCAGCTTCGCCACGACGGCGCTGTTCCTTGTGGTTCTCATGGCGTCCCGCGGGTTCACCGGCACGGACCATGTGGACGGGCAGGAGCGCGACTGATGAACGGCACGCTTCCCGACCACCTGATCATCGCGCCGATCCTGATTCCCTTCGTCGCGGGCGCGCTGATGCTGTTCTACGACGATCGCGCCCGCGCGGCGCGGCTCGTCATCAGCCTCATCTCCACCGTCTCGCTGCTGATCGTCGCGGGCATGCTTCTGGCGCAGAGCGAGGGCTCCAACAACACGGGCGGCAACGACGTCGGCGTCTATCTGCTCGGCAACTGGCCGCCGCCCTTCACGATCGTTCTGGTGCTGGACCGGCTTTCGGCGCTTATGCTGCTGCTCACCGCCTGCCTCGCGCTTCCCGCCCTGCTGTTCGCCTCAGCCGGATGGGACAGGCAGGGCCAGCATTTCCACAGCCTGTTCCAGTTCCTGCTGATGGGCCTGAACGGCGCCTTCCTGACGGGCGACCTGTTCAACCTGTTCGTGTTCTTCGAGGTGCTGCTGGCGGCCTCCTACGGCCTGCTTCTGCACGGTTCGGGGCGCGCGCGGGTCCGGTCGGGGCTGCATTACATTGCGGTCAACCTTGTCGCGTCGCTGTTCTTCCTGGTGGGGGTGAGCCTGATCTACGGCGTGACCGGCACGCTCAACATGGCCGATCTGGCGCTGAAACTGTCCGTCCTTCCGGTCGAGGACCGGCCGCTCGTCCTCGCGGCGGGGGCGATCCTGGGGGTGGTCTTCGCGGTGAAGGCGGGCATGTGGCCGCTCTCCTTCTGGCTGCCGGGGGCCTATATGTCGGCGGCGGCACCGGTGGGCGCCATGTTCGCGGTGATGACCAAGGTCGGTCTTTACGTGATCCTGCGGCTGTCCACACTGCTTTTCGGGGCGGATGCGACGGTGGCCGCGGGCTTCGGCGCCTATGCCGTTCTGCTCGGGGGGCTTGCGACGATGTTCTACGGGATGATCGGCCTCATGGCGGCGCAGGGCCTGCCGCGGGTTGCGAGCTTCAGCGTGCTGATCTCGGCCGGCACGATCCTGTCGGCTGTCGGGCTTGGCGTGTTCTCCGGGCCGCAGATGTACGCCTCCGCGCTTTACTACATGATGGCCTCCACTCTCGCGGCGAGCGCGCTTTTCCTCATTTCCGAACTCATGGAACGGGAGCAGGGCGCCATCGCCACGATTCTGGCCGTCACGGCGGATGCCTATGGTTTCGGAGATCAGGACCCGGAGGATGAGCCCGATCAGGCGGAAGGCGGGCTGTTCCTGACCGCCACTCACACCATCCTCGCCCTTTCGTTTGCGGTGATCACACTGATCCTTGCCGGGATGCCGCCGCTCGCCGGCTTTCTGGGCAAGGTGGGGCTGATCACCGGAGCGCTGGCCGGACCGGCGTCGCAGCCGGTGCCCCCCCTTGTTTGGGCGTATATCGCGCTCCTGATCCTGTCGGGCTTCGCAACGCTCGTGGTGCTGGTCCGTATCGGCATCCACACCTTCTGGGCGCCGATGGAGGAGATCGCTCCCCGCATCCGCGTGGCGGAGCTGGTGCCCATCGTGATGCTGATCGGTTTCGCCCTGCTGCTGACGGTGGAGGCGCGGCCTGTCATGCGGTATCTGGGCCAGACCGGGGCGATGCTGGAAAATCCCGGGATCTACATTCATGCGGTGACGGCGGAAAAGCCTTCCACGGGCATCCCGCTCTCTGAAACCGGCAATGGCCGCGCTTCCGCCGGGGGGGTGACGCAATGATCCGCCGCTACATTCCCTATCCGCTGCTCGCACTGATGCTGACGCTCATGTGGCTGATCCTCACGCGGTTCTCGCTGGGCAATCTGATCCTCGGGATGGCCGTGGCGCTGGTGGCCAGTCAGGTGATGGTGCGCCTGCAACCCTCGAAGCCCCGTATCCGGCGCTGGAGCGTGATCCCGAAGATGTTCGCCATCCTGGGCTGGGACATCATCAAGTCGAACTGGAGCGTTGCCTGGGCCATCGTGTCCAACAAGAAGCGCAACCCGCGCCTGGTGGAGATCCCGCTGGAGATGCGTGATCCGACGGCGCTGGCCCTTCTCGCCATCACCATCACCGCGACGCCCGGTACGGCCTGGGTGGAATACCGGACGCAGGATGGGCGGCTTCTTCTCCATGTCTTCGACGAGGAGGAGGAGGGATACTGGAGGCGCGTGGTAAAGAACCGCTATGAGGCGATGCTGATGGAGGTGTTCGAATGAGCCATACGATCATGACAGCGGCCGTTCTCTATGCGCAGGTGGCCCTGGTGCTTGCCATGTGCTTCGCCACATGGCGCATTCTGGGCGGTCCGCGGGCGCAGGACAGGATTCTCGGACTCGATACGCTCTATGTGAACGGGATGCTGTTCCTGCTGACCGTCGGCATCCGCTCCGGCAACGTGTTCTTCTTCGAGGCGGCGCTGGTCATCGGGATGCTCGGTTTCGTGGCGACAGTGGCGCTCGCGAAGTTCCTGATGCGCGGCGAGGTGATCGAATGAACCCGGCGATCGACCTCCCGCTCTGGGCAGCCATTCCGGCCGCGGTCTTTCTGGTGATCGGCGCGACGCTGGCGCTGATCGGCTCCTTCGGGCTGGCGCGTATTCCCACGTTCTTCGAGCGCCTCCACGCCCCGACGCTGGGGACAAGCTGGGGTGTCGCCGGCATCGCGATCTGCTCGATGATCGTCTCCACCGTGGTGACCGGCCGGCCGATCATCCACGAATTGCTGATCGCCATCTTCATCATGATCACCACGCCTGTCACGCTGATGCTGCTTGGCCGGGCCGTTCTCTACCGCCATCAGGCGGAAAAGGCGGAAGCGGAGATGAGGCGCGCGGCGCTGGAGCGGGCGGAGCGGGCGCTGGACCCAAAAGGCGCGGAAGACTGACTACGTCACCTGCGCCCTGATGCGGTACTCCGGCTGGTTCCACGCCTCCGTCAGCACCACGTCCGCCAGCAGGTCCGCCGCTTTCTCCGTCTCCACCAGCGTCAGGTAAAGCGGCGTGAAGCCGAAGCGCATGATGTCCGGCGCGCGGAAGTCGCCGATCACCCCTCGCGCGATGAGAGCCTGAACGATGGCATAGGCGTCGGGGTGGCGGAAGGAGACCTGGCTTCCCCGGCGCTCCGGCTCCCTCGGCGAGGCAAGGGGCAGGCCGGGCAGGCGCGCTGCAACCGCCGCGATGAAAGCTTCCGAGAGCCGGATCGACTCCTGCCGCAACGCGTCGAGCGAGACACCTTCCCAGATGTCCAGCGCCGCTTCCAGCGCGGTCAGAGCCAGAACGGGAGGTGTGCCGACACGCATCCGCTCTATACCGGAGGCAGGTGTCCAGTGCGGGTCGAAGGCAAAGGGCGCGGCATGCCCCATCCATCCCGCCAGTGCCGGGCGCGCCGCATCGGCATGGCGTGGGTCCACATAGATGAACGCGGGCGCGCCGGGGCCGCCATTGAGGTATTTGTAGGTGCAGCCCACGGCGAAATCCGCCCCGGCCTCTGCCAGACGGACGGGAAGGGCACCCGCCGAATGCGCCAGATCCCAGATGGTGAGCGCGCCTGCCGCATGGGCTCTGGCCGTCAGCGCCGCCATGTCATGAAGCCGCCCGGTGCGGTAATCCACCTCCGTCAGCAGGGTCACGGCGATGCTGTCGTCTATCGCTGCCTCCACCTCCTCCGGCGCGACGATGCGAAGCTCCAGTCCCAGATCCGGCTCCCGATCCACCCCCCGATCCACCCCGCGATCCGCCCCCCGGTCCAGCGCCGCGACAAGCTCCTGCGCCACATAGAGGTCCGAGGGGAAGTTGCCGCTGTCGGAGAGGATGACCCGCCGCTCCGGGCGCATCTCCACGGCGGCGGAGAGGGCCTGAAACACCTTTACGGAAAGAGTGTCGCCCATCACGACGCTGCCCGGCTCCGCGCCGATCAGCGGGGCGATCCGGTCACCCACGCGGCGGGGCTGGACATACCAGCCCGCCTCGTTCCAGCCGCGGATCAGCAGGCGTCCCCACTCCTGCGTCATCATCCGCGCGACCCTCTCCGCCGCGCTGCGGGGCAGGGGGCCGAGGGAGTTGCCGTCAAGGTAGATCACGCCCTCCGGCAGGTCGAAGGCGGCGCGGGTCTGGCTGAAATCGGTCATCATTCTCCTCCGGTCTGTCCCGAAGGATAAGGGGATCGGCCCTTCCCTTGCAACGGGAGGCTCTGGACCCTTCCTGCTGCAGGAGGCAGGGTGTCGCGGCAATCGCCGGGAGGAAGCCGCCATGATCCATCACCGCATCGCCGATTTCACGGATGCCTATGCCAATACGAAATACATCGCGGGCGGCGACCGTTATCCTGCGCTCTGGGCCGAGCGGGCGGCATCCTGGCGTGAAAAGGCGGGCGAGCGGTTCACCCTCCGAAAGGAGGCCTATGGCCCGCATCAGCGCAACCGCTACGACCTGTTCCTTCCGGAGGGGACGCCGCGCGGTCTGACCGTTTTCGTGCATGGTGGCTACTGGATGAGCCTCGACCCCTCCTTCTGGTCGCATCTGGCGGAAGGAGCCGTGGCGCGGGGCTATGCGGTGGCGATGCCCGGATACGTTCTCTGCCCCGAGGTCAGCGTCTCTGCCATCTCCCGTCAGGTGGCGGAAGCGATCTCCCATGCGGCGGCGCTGGTGGAGGGACCGATCCATCTGTCGGGCCATTCCGCAGGCGGCCATGCCGTTACCCGGCTGATGTCCGAAGGATCGCCCCTGCCGGAGGCGGTTGCCGGACGGGTCTCTTCCGTCCTGTCCATCTCAGGGCTGCATGACCTGCGACCGCTGCTTGCGACGCAGATGAATGCGACGCTGCGCCTGGATGCGGCGGAGGCGGCGGCGGAAAGTCCCGCGCTGCTCGCGCCGCGGGGGCGGTTCACCCTTGCCACATGGGTAGGAGGGGCGGAACGGTCGGAGTTTCTGCGCCAGTCCGCGCTGCTGTCGAACATATGGACGGGATTTGGCATCGGCACGGCCAATCACGTGGTCCCGGACAGGCACCATTTCAACGTGCTCGACGCGTTGGAGAAGCCGGAGAGCGCGCTGACACGCGCCCTCCTTGCCATCTGAGGTCAGGCGACTCCGGTGGTTTCGAGGAACGGGTAGTCGGTATAGCCCTCACGACCGCCGCCGTAGAACGTCTTCTGATCGCCGACGTTCAGAGGGGCATCGCTCTTCAACCGTTCGACCAGGTCCGGGTTCGCGATGAAGAGCTTGCCGAAGCTCACCATATCCGCGCGACCGCTGTCCACGGCGTCGATCGCCGTCTGCCGGTCATACCCGTTGTTGGCCATATAGACGCCGCTGAACCGTTCGCGCAGCGCCGTGACCTGAGCGGCGGGCGCATCGTCCCGGGCGCCGCCGGTCATGCCTTCGACCACATGCAGGAAGGCGACGCCGTGACGGTTCAGCGCATCCACCGCCAGCCCGTAGGTGCCCGGCACATCGCTGTCGAGCGGGGCGTTGTTCGCCTTGGCCCAGGGGCTGAGCCGGACGCCGACCCGGCCCGCACCGATCTCCGCCACCACGGCCCCGACAACTTCGTCGAGGAGGCGCACACGATTCTCCGCGCTGCCGCCATAGGCGTCGGTGCGGGTATTGACGGCATCCCGGAGGAACTGGTCGATCAGGTAGCCGTTCGCGGCATGGATCTCGACCATGTCGAAGCCCGCGGCGCGGGCGTTGCGGGCGGCCTTCACGTAATCGGCCACGATGCCGGGGATTTCATCGGTCCGCAGGGGGCGGGGCGTGCTCGTCGGCACGAAGCCCTGCCCGTCAAAGGTGCGCGAGCCGGAGGGAATGTCGGAAGGTCCGACCGGATCCTGGCCGTCGGGTTGCAGGGCAGGAATGGACACGCGCCCGACATGCCAGAGCTGCGCGGCGATGTGGCCGCCCTTCGCATGGACGGCTTCGGTCACGCGCTTCCAGCCCTCCACCTGCGCGGCGCTGTAGATGCCGGGGGTGAAGGCATAGCCCTTGCCCTGCGGCGAGATCTGCGTGCCCTCGCTGATGATGAGGCCGGCGGTGGCGCGCTGGGCATAGTACTCCGCGTTCATCTCGCGTGGGATATCGCCTTCGGGCAGCGCGCGGTTGCGGGTGAGGGGGGCCATCGCGATGCGGTTCGGCAGGGTGATATCCCCGACCTTGATCGGGGTGAACAGCTTCGGTTCGGACATTGGGAGGTCTCCTTCTGCGGTTGGAGTAACGCAGAAGAGAGAGCATGGGGTTCCCCGCCGGGGAGTTCAACCCGCTCCGCTCTCTTCCAGTATTTCCAGGAAGGCCGCTCCGAACCGGTCGAGCTTCTGCGGGCCGAGATGACCCACCGCATCCAGATCGCGGAGCGTGCGGGGCCGCGCCTCCGCTATGCGGCGGAGTGCGCTGGCGGTCAGGCTGAGCGGCTTCTCCGTCCCGTCCTCGCCCCGGCCAAGCGTGCGTTGCACCTCCGCCAGCCGGTCGAAGACATCCGCCGCCCCGGTTCCGGCCAGCCTGCGCCGCTGGGGATGCACCGGCTCCGCGCGTTCATCGTTCAGCACGGCCAGAAAGGCAGGGCCATAGCTTTCGAGCTTCTTCGCGCCGACCCCGCTCACGCCCGCCATCTGATCCAGCGTGCGGGGACGGCGTTCGACCATCTCGATCAGCGTCTTGTCCGTGAAGACGACATAGGCAGGCACGCCCTGCGCCTCCGCCAGTGCCCGCCGCTTGGCCTTGAGTGCGGAGAGGAGCGGCGCGTCCTCCTCCGCGACCAGCGCCTTGGCCACGCTCTGCGGCCTTGCGCGGCGCAGAAGGTCGCGGCGGAGCATCACCGGTGCCTCTCCCCGCAGCACGGGGCGGGCGATCTCCGTCAGGCGCAGCGCACCATGGCGGGACGGATCGGGGCGCACCAGATCCCGGCCCATCATCTGGCGAAAGACCGCCCCCCAGCCCGCCGTGTCGAACTCCCGCCCGACGCCGAAGGTCGGCAGGGCGTCATGCCCGCGCTCCCTGACCTTGGGGGTGGCGCGGCCTGTCAGGATGTCGGTCAGATGGCCCACGCCGAACCACTCACCGGTGCGCAGGATGGCGGAGAGGGCCTTGCGGACCGGCTCCGTGCCGTCGAACACCTCGGGCGGGGTTTCGCACAGGTCGCAGTTGCCGCAGGGTTCCGCGTCCTCACCGAAATAACCGAGCAGCACCTGCCGGCGGCAGCCGAGCGCCTCCGCCAGCCCGAGAAGCGCGTTCAGCCGGGCATGATCGGCGGCCTTGCGGTCATCCGGGGCGACGCCCTCGTCGATCTGCGTGCGGCGGAAGCGGATGTCGTCCTGTCCGAAAAGGGTCAGCGTCTCTGCCGGGGCGCCGTCGCGGCCCGCGCGCCCGATCTCCTGATAGTACCCCTCAACGGACTTGGGCAGGTCGGCATGGGCGACCCAGCGGATGTCGGGCTTGTCGATCCCCATGCCGAAGGCGACCGTCGCCACGACGATCAGCCCGTCCTCCTGCTGAAAGCGCGTCTCCACCTCGCGCCGGTCCTCCGCCTCCATCCCGCCGTGGTAGTGGTAGGCGGGGTGGCCCGCCTCGCGCAGCGCGGCGGCCAGAGTTTCCGTCTTGGCGCGTGTGCCGCAATAGACGATCCCCGACAGGCCCCGCCGTGCCTCGGCAAAGGCGAGGATCTGGCGGCGCGGCTGGTCCTTGGGCTGGAAGGCGAGATGGATGTTCGGACGGTCGAAGCCCCGCAGGAATGTCTCCGGGCGCTCGCCGTCGAACAGGCGGGTGACGATCTCCTCCCGCGTCTCCTCATCCGCCGTCGCGGTGAAGGCGGCGAGCGGCACGCCGAGCCTGCGCCGCAACTCTCCGATCCGCAGGTAATCGGGGCGGAAATCGTGGCCCCACTGGCTCACGCAATGCGCCTCGTCCACCGCGATGAGCCGGGTGCCGATCCGCTGGAGCAGCGCGAAGGTATTGCTGGAGGCCAGCCGTTCCGGCGCCATGTAGAGCAGCTTCAGCCGTCCCTCGTCCAGCGCGGCAAAGACCTCCTCCGTCTCCTCCTCCGTATTGCCGGAGGTGAGCGCGCCCGCCTCTACCCCCGCGGCCCGGAGCGCGCGGACCTGATCCCTCATCAGCGCGATGAGCGGCGAGATGACGACCGTCACCCCCTCCCGGCAGAGCGCGGGAAGCTGAAAGCAGAGCGATTTGCCCCCGCCCGTCGGCATGATGGCGAGCGTGTTGCGCCCGGCCAGCACCGCCGCCACGATCTCCGCCTGCCCGGGGCGGAAGCTCGGGAATCCGAAGACGGAGGCGAGAACCGCCTCCGGTGAGGGCGCGGGTCCGGTCATCTCAGTAGAAGGCGGAGGCGTTGTTCAGCAGGATGATCCTGAGCGCATAGATCGCCACCAGCACCACCAGCGGCGCGAGATCGAGCCCGCCCATCGCGGGCAGGATGGAGCGCACCCGCGAATAGACGGGCTCCAGCAACCGGTTCAACCCGTCCCAGATGGAGGCGACCAGCGGCTGGCGCAGGTTCAGCACCTGAAAATTGATGAGCCAGCTCATGATCACGTGAGCGATGACGATGAACCAGACGATGTCGAGGATCAGGAGCAGGATCTGGAGAAGCGAAACCATCGGGAAACCGGGTTGTGGCGTGAGAGACCAGAGGTAAAGCGCCAGCCCCCTGCGCGCAACCGCTTCCGCGACGTTTCGCTTGACCGCGACGACCTGCCCCGGGCAAGCCTGCGCCATGTATCCGCTCCGCCGCTTCACCTGCGAACTGCTCCGCGCCCGCCGCCAGCCCCGGCTTGCTCCCTATGACACGCATGTCTGCGACCTGCGGCTCATGCCCTGGGACATGGACCCGTGGCGGGAGCTGAACAACGGGCGGACGCTGACGCTTTACGATATCGGGCGCATATCGCTGGCGCAGCGGACGGGAATGCTCGACGTGCTGCGCCGGAACCGCTGGGGGATCACCGTTGCGGGCAGCACGACGCGCTACCGTCGCCGCGTGACCGTATTCCAGAAGGTGGAGATGCGGAGCAGGTTCCTCGGCTGGGACGAGCGGTTCTTCTACATCGAGCAGAGCATGTGGCGCGAGGGCGACTGCACCAGCGGCGTGCTGATCCGTGGCGCGCTGCTGGGGGGCGGCAAGCTGCTCCCGCCCGCGTCGTTCATCGCTGAAACCGGCTGGCCCGCACCGCCGCCGCTGCCCGACTGGGTGCTGGCCTGGGGCAAGGCGGATGCCACGCGGCCTTGGCCGCCGCAGATCTGATCTCTCCTGCCAGCGGCGCTTGCCGCCCCGCCCTTCGGAGAGGTGAGCGGGCGGTTTCGCCGGAAGCGGCCAGTCCCGCGGTGGCTGCCCTGATCGCAGAAAGGGGGGCCTGACAGGCCGGCCCAGTGTTCTGGAGTCCCGTCCTGTAGTCCCTCCTGTAATCCCATCGCCTTTCCGGCTCCTTTTGAGGGTGTCGTCCGTGCCCCTGCGTTCACGAATGAGGCGGCTGCCCGTTTTATCGCTCGGCTGGAGGCCGCGGCGGCGCAAGGCATCCTCATCACGATTGCAATGGTCGTCTGCCCGATCCTTTGTCCGGCCGTTTGCCCCTCATCTGTCATAGGCACTGCCCGGCCGCTCGTCCGACCGGCTGATTTCGCAGCCTGCTGGAAAAGCATTCCGGGGTTGCCCTGGGGCGGCGATCTCCCCACACCGTTGAAGACCACCGCAAACCGCGAGTTGGCTCGGGGCCGGGCCGATTTTCCGGCGTTCAGCGCAAGCCCGGGCAGGGGGCCGACTTTTCGGTAGCCTGCCAAAGGCTGACCGGCGGGTTTTGCCCTCGGACGTGGCGAAATGCCCATGACCGCCCGGTCGGCATGGTAGCCGCTCCGGGTCTGATGTCCGGTGTCCGCGCCGAAAGCACCGCGCCCCCGCATCTTCTCGGACTGCCCTGCAAGGTCTCCGGCCTTGCGATCCTGCGGGGGCCGGGTCTAATGCCGCGGGCTCGTTCCTTTCGAGCGGACCATCGGGCGACGGGAGCGGAATTTGCCGAAAATCACAGACGATGCGGCGGCCAAGCGGCGCATCTGGGGCTGGTTCTTCTTCGACTGGGCAAGCCAGCCCTACGCGACGCTGCTGCTGACCTTCATCTTCGCACCCTATATCGCGTCGCTGCTGGGTGACGGAACGCAGGCGCAGGCGGTCTGGGGGTTCGGCGTGGGCTTGGCCGGGGTGGTCATCGCGCTGCTGGCGCCCGTGCTCGGTGCGGTTGCTGACAGGGGCGGGCGGCGGATCGGCTGGGTCGCGGCGTTCTCGGTCCTTTATGTGCTGGGAGCGGCGGGCCTGTGGTTCGCGGCGCCGGGGGCCCCGCATCTGACCTTCGTGCTGATGTCCTTTGGCCTCGGTCTGATCGGGATGGAGCTGGCCACGATCTTTACCAATGCCATGCTGCCCGACCTCGGTACGCGGGAGCAGATCGGGCGGCTCTCCGGCTCGGGCTGGGCATTCGGCTATGTCGGCGGGGTTTTCGCGCTGATCCTGATGCTCGCCTTCTTCGCGGAGGGTGAGGAGGGCAGAACCCTCATCGGCCTTCCGCCCGCCCTTGGGCTGGATCCCGTGATGCGGGAGGGGACGCGCTTCGTCGGCCCCTTCACGGCGCTGTGGTATGTGATCTTCATGGTGCCGTTCTTCCTCTGGGTGCGGGAGCCGACGCGCGCTCCGGGCCCGGGTTTCAGCGGGACGTTGACAGAGGCGGTGGGCGATCTGCGCCGCACGCTTCGCCGCTTGCCGGAGCGCCGGGGCATGCTGGCCTTCCTGCTGTCCTCCATGTTCTACCGCGACGCGCTGAACGGCTTTTACGTCTTCGGCGGGGTCTATGCGGTGGGCGTGCTGGGCTGGCCGGTGCAGTTCGTGGGGATTTTCGGCATCCTCGCCGCGATCTTCGGTGCGGTCTTTGCATGGGCCGGTGGGCTTGCGGACAGCCGTTACGGGCCAAAGCCTGTGATCGTGGTTGCTCTCCTCCTGCTGATCGTGGTCGGGATGGCGGTGATGAGCATTTCGCGGAAAAGCGTGCTGGGCCTGAGCGTGGGGCCGGGGTCTTCCGTGCCGGACATGGCCTTCTTCCTTGTCGGCTGCATCATCGGTGCGGCGGGCGGCGCGCTGCAATCGGCCAGTCGCACCATGATGGTCCGGCAGGCGGAGACGGGGCGGATGACCGAAGCCTTCGGGCTTTACGCGCTCACCGGCAAGGCAACGGCGTTTATTGCGCCGCTTGCCATCGGAATCGTCACGGCGATGAGCGGAAGCCAGCAGATCGGCATCCTTCCCGTTATCGTGCTTTTCCTGATGGGATTTCTGCTGCTACTCTGGGTCGATCCCGAAGGTGAGCAGACGGTTTGAAATCCACGATCAGAGCCTTGGTGTTTTGCGTGCTGGCGGCCCTTGCGGCTTCGCCTGCCGTTGCGGAACAGAAAGCTTACCAGTTTTTCGGGGCTGCGGCGCGCCCTTCCGCGCAGGTGCCGACGCCGATCGGCAGCTATGCCAAGGGTTGTGCGGCGGGGCTGGTGCCGCTGCCGGAAACCGGGCCGACATGGCAGGCGATGCGGCTTTCCCGGAACCGCTACTGGGGCCAGCCGGAGATGATCCGCTTCTTGCAGGAGTTGTCTGCCGCGGCGACGCAGGTGGGCTGGGCCGGCCTCTATATCGGCGACATCAGCCAGCCAAGGGGCGGGCCTATGACCTCTGGTCACGCCTCGCATCAGATCGGTCTGGATGCCGACATCTGGATGCTGCCGCCCTCCCGCCTGACGCTGAGCCAGACGGAGCGGGAGAAGATCAGTTCGATTTCCGTCCGCACGGAGGATCAGAAGCGGGTGAACGGGAATTTCACGCCCGCCCATGCGGCGCTGCTGCGCGCGGCGGCGTCCGACCCGCGGGTGGACCGGGTCTTTGTCGCGGCGGCGGTGAAGATCGAGATGTGCCGCACCGCGAAACGGTCGGATGCGGCATGGCTCCAGAAGATCCGGCCCATCGCCGGACACAACACGCATTTCCACGTGCGGCTGAAATGCCCGCGTGGGTCGCGCGCCTGCGTGACGCAGACGCCAACGGTCGACGAGCTGTCCAAGGGGGGGAGCGGCTGCGACGAGACGTTGGCATGGTGGGTGACGGACTACCTGAACCCGCCAAAGCCCAAACCGGGCGAAAAGCCCGCCTCGCGTCCGCGCGGTCCCCGTGATTTCACAATGGCAGACCTCCCCGCCCAATGCTCAAACGTTCTGGCATCGCGCTGATCGCAGCGCTTCTCATCGCTCCTTCCGTGCTGGCTGAATCGGTCACCAGCCGGTTGGATTTTGTCGGCAGCTTCCGCTGGCGGGTGGAGGATCCGGCTTTCGGCGGCTTCTCCGCCATCGAGGTGAAGGACGACGGACTGGGGTTTTACGCGCTCTCCGACCGGTCCTCGCTCGTGGAGGGGCGGTTCGTGCGGGACGAGAGGGGGCGGATCACCGCCATCGCCTCCGGCCCGGCGAAGCCGCTCACCCTGAAGGGCGGCAAGCCCGCGGAGCTGGATGCGGAGGGGCTGGCGCTTAGCCCGGATGGTGCTTTGTGGATATCGGAGGAAACCCGCCACCGGGTCTATGGCTCCCCCACGCCGGGGCAGGAGCTTGTGCCGTTGCCGCCGGTTCCGGGGAGCGAGAAGCTCATCCGCAACCAGAGCTTCGAGGGGCTGGCGATGGACGGGAAGGGCGCGCTCTACACCTTCCCGGAAAATCCGCAGAGTGACAGCGAACTCCCCGTCTATCGCTTCAAGGACGGCAAGTGGACCATCCCTTACACGCTCCGCCACGACCCGGAATGGCTGGCCGTCGGGGCCGATTTCGGCCCGGACGGGCGGCTCTACCTGCTGGAGCGCGGCTTCGGGCGGCTTTCCGGTTTCCGCTCCCGCATCCGGTCCTTCGCCATCACCGACATCTCCGCCGGGGACGAACAGGTGCTGTTGCAGACGCCGTTCCGCCAATACGGCAATCTGGAGGGGCTGTCGGTCTGGGAGGACGGAGAGGGCTATCTCGTCTTCACGATGATTTCCGACGACAACTTCCTGCCGTTGCTGCTGCATACGGACATCGTGGAATACCGCTCGCGCGAGGCGCTTGATCGCCACGCCTCAAGGGAGTAAGGGCAGGCGTCCGCAAGGTTGCGGGCCAAGTCTCCGCTACCTTGCCAAAACGGAAACCCGACATGCGCTCCTCGCTGCTTCCTGGCATCATTGCCATGGCCACCGTCGTCGTGGCCTCCAATATCCTCGTTCAGTTCCTGTTCGGCCAGTGGCTGACCTGGGGCGCCTTCACCTATCCGCTGGCGTTTTTCGTCAACGAAGTGGTCAACCGGCTTCAGGGGCTGACCGCCGCCCGCAAGGTCGTGTTCTGGGGGCTGGTGACGGGCATTCTCTGTTCCTTCATCGGCACGCAAATCCCCGGGGAGTTCGGCCCGCTCGTCACGCTCCGCGTGGCCATCGGTTCTGCGGTGGCCTTTCTGTGCGGACAACTTCTGGATGCAAAGATCTTTGACCGGATGCGGCATCAGGCATGGTGGCGGCCACCGTTCGTCTCCTCCCTGCTCGCCTCTTCGCTGGACACGCTGCTGTTCTTCTCCATCGCCTTTTCGGGTTGGTTCGTCGCGATCGAACCCTCCAACGACGTGAGCTGGGCCAGCGAAATCCTGCCGCTTCTGGGGGTTGGCCCGATGGTTCCGTTGTGGGTTTCGCTCGGTTTCGCCGATTGGCTTGTAAAAATTGCCCTTTCTTTGATCGTACTGATGCCTTTTCGGGCAATCGTCCGCCGCTACGCTGCAGGGACTGCATGATTTCTGTGGACAAATTTTCCGGCTGTGCCACGTTGATCTTCAACGGCAACAGCGAAAGGAGGTGGTCCAGTGTCTAGAGTGATATTGGAGAGAGGTGTCGGGACAGTCAGGGGGGCCGTGATCTGAAGGCAACCCTTCAGGTTGTAATCCCTGATTGGGTTCGGTCCTAACTGGCCCATCTCCGTAGATCTCGCTGGGGCCGCCCTTTTCGGGTGGCCCCTGTCAGTTTATCGAAAAATGCTTCGCATCACCGATCATATCGTCCTCGCCGACTGGGAGATGACCGAGACCTTCTCCCGTGCCTCCGGCCCGGGCGGGCAGAATGTCAACAAGGTCTCCACCGCCGTCGATCTCCGCTTCGAGGCGGAGCGCAGTCCGCATCTTTCGCCGGAGGTGAAGGCGCGGCTCCGCAGGCTTGCGGGGCGGCGCTGGACGGCGGATGGCGCCGTGCTCATCCGGGCGGAGGAGACGCGGAGCCAGGCGCGCAACCGGGAAATCGCGCGGGAGCGTCTGGCGGAACTGATTCGCGCGGCCCTGGTGCCCCGCAAGCGCCGGATCGCCACGCGCCCGACACTCGGCAGTCAGCGGCGGCGTCTGGAGGGCAAGGCGCACCGCAGCACCGTGAAGTCGCTCCGCAACAGCCCCGATGCCGAAGATTGAGCATCTGGCATCCCTGCGCACAACAGCCCATATTATGGGCGAATGCCTGTTGTTATCTTTGTTTCGCCTTACTTGAGAAAGTGGAGCTTTCCCTAACCGCGCCGAGCTTTCAGTATCGGGATCGAGCAGAAAAAGAAGAAACCCATGCGTCCCTTCGGTCTAATCGATGCGTTGAAGGGGGCCATCGGCCCCGGTCTTTCCCGTCCCGCCGAATTGCAGGTGGGCGCGCTTTGCTGGCGTGAGCAGGCGGGGAGGCGGGAATTTCTTCTGGTCAATACCCTCAACACCCGGCGCTGGATCGTGCCGAAGGGCTGGCCGATGAAGGGCCGCTCTCTGGCGGAGGCCGCTTCCATCGAGGCGTGGGAGGAGGCCGGCGTCCGCGGGGCCTTGAGCGAGCAGCCGATCGGCAGCTATGTCTATGACAAGCTGACCGGCACGGGCCTGCCTGTGCGCTGCGAAGTGCGGGTCTTCCCGATCGAAGTGACGGAACTTGCCGACAGCTACCCGGAAAAGCGCAGGCGTGACCGTCGCTGGGCCACGCGGGAGGAGGCAATGTCCCTGTTGGGGGAGCCCGATCTCAAAAGGCTGATCGCGACGGTCTGACGGGCGTCTCGGGGGAGGATGCATGACCGGACCTTACGGCCCGCCGGAGCCGCCGAATCGCTGGCGCACGCTCGACCGTGATCTGAAGCGCCTCGGTCGTCTGGAGGTGGCCTCCGCCTATGTTTCCCGTCCCCTGGTCGCAGGCGCGATCGCTCTGGTTTTCGTGCTGCTGGCCGGGGGGGCCGCCGTCGCTGTGGGAGGGCGGTCGGACATCGCCGTTCTGGCCGTCGCGGCGGTGCTGGCCGGTTACATGGCGCTCAACATCGGGGCCAACGATATCGGCAATACCATGGGGCCGGCGGTCGGTGCGCGGGCGATCGGCCTTGGCGCTGCGCTGTTCGCCGCGGCCGTTGCAGAGGCCGCGGGCGCACTGATCTCTGGTCGTGAAGTGGTGGCGACGATCTCCGGCAGGCTCATCCCGTTGGAAGGGCTGTCCGATCCCCGGCAGATCATCCCCGTGATGATCGCGGCATTGGCGGCGGCCTCTCTCTGGATCAACCTCGCGGGATGGCTTCGCGCCCCGGTCTCCACTACCCATGCCATCGTCGGTGCCGTTGCGGGTGCCGGGGTCAGCGCGGTGGGACCGGGGGCCGTCAACTGGCCGCAGATCGGCGTGATCGCCGGAGGCTGGGTGCTGTCACCGCTGCTGGGCGGGGGGCTTTCTGCCGGGTTTCTCGCGCTGGTGAATGCGCTCATCGCCGACCGGGAGGACAAGATCGCCGCAGCGCAACGCTGGCTGCCGGTGCTGATCGGCGTGATGGTCGCCGTGTTCGGTGTTTACGTCTTCGTTCGTGCGCTGCCTGCGCTCTCCGTGCCAGCGGTGTTTTTGCCGGGGATCTCCCTTGTCCTGGGGGGCCTCGCCTGGCTCATCGCCCGGCCTGTGGTCAGGAGAGCGGCCATCGGGCTGGAGAACCGGCGCCGGTCGCTGCGACGGTTGTTTGGCCCCTCGCTCGTCATGGCATCGCTCCTGCTGTGTTTTGCACATGGCTCCAACGATGTGTCGAACGCCATCGGTCCGCTGGTGGCGATCGTGGAGGCGTTGGGGCAGGGGCGGGCGCATGCGGGTGGTCCGGCCTGGACGATCCTGCTCGGCGCGGCGGGGCTGTCCGTGGGGCTCGTGCTCTTCGGTGCCCGTCTCATCCGCATTGTGGGAAGCGAGATCACCCGTCTCAATCCCGTCAGGTCGTGGTGCGTGGCGCTTTCCACGGCGATGACGGTGCTCATGGCCTCCGCCGCGGGGCTTCCGGTCAGTTCCACCCATATCGCCGTGGGCGGTGTCTTCGGCGTCGGATTTTACCGGGAATGGCAGGCGCGCCGGGCCGGTCCGCCGCGCGATGCGGCCGCAGCGCCGCCGGAGGTCGCCCGGAGGCGGCGGCTGGTCCGCCGGTCTCACGTGCTGACGATCCTCGCGGCCTGGATCGTTACCGTCCCGCTCTGCGCCGCCTTTGCGGGGCTTATTTATGCTCTCACGCGGCTCGCGAGCCTTGTCTGACGTTCACACGATCACTTCCAGCGGGGTCTGTGCGCCAACGCCGAACACCCGCTTGTAGCGCGCGATCTCGTCTTCGGGCCCCATGGCCTTGTTCGGGTTGTCCGACAATTTTACCGTCGGATAGCCATTGGCGGAGACAGCCTTGCAAACGAGGCTGAAGGGCGCAAGCGCATCGCCGGGCACCAGACCACGGAAATCATTGGTGAGCAGAGTGCCCCAGCCGAAGCTAACCTTCACCCGGCCCGCGAACTGGGCATGAAGCTCCAGAATCTTGTCCACATCCAGCCCGTCAGAGAAGATCACCAGCTTCTGGCGCGGGTCTTCGCCCCTCGACTTCCACCAGGCGATGGCGGTTTCAGCCCCCTCCGCGGGATCGCCCGAATCGATGCGGATGCCGGTCCAGCTTGCCAGCCAGTCCGGCGCATGGTCGAGAAAGCCCCTCGTGCCGAAAGTATCGGGCAGGATGATGCGCAGATTACCGTCATGCTCCTCATGCCAGTCCGCCAGCACCTTGTAGGGCGCTTGCGCCAGTTCGGCGTCATCGCGGGCCAGCGCGGCATAGACCATGGGAAGTTCATGGGCGTTCGTCCCGATCGCCTCCACCTCGCGCCGCATCGCGATCAGGCAGTTGGAGGTGCCGGTGAAGGTCTGGCCAAGGCCCTCCCTCATCGCCTGCACGCACCAGTCCTGCCAGAGGAAGGAATGCCGCCGCCGTGTGCCGAAATCCGCGATGCGAAGGCTTGGCACACCGCGAAGCCGCTCGATCTTTTCCCAGATCTTGGTCATCGCGCGGGCGTAGAGCACCTGAAGTTCGAAGCGGCCCATCGTCTCCAGCACCGCGCGGGAGCGCAGTTCCATCAGCACGGCGAGCGCCGGGATCTCCCACAGCATCACCTCCGGCCACGCGCCTTCGAAGGTCAGTTCATACTGACCGTCCCGTTTTTCAAGCTCATAGGGCGGCAGTCGAAGGTTCTCGAACCATTCCATGAAGTCGGGGCGGAACATCTGGCGCTTGCCGTAGAAGGTGTTGCCGCGCAGCCAGGTGGACTCCCCCCGGCTGAGCGAGAGCGAGCGGATATGGTCGAGCTGCTCGCGCAGTTCACCCTCGTCGATCAGGTCCGCCAGACGCACGTCCTTGGAGCGGTTGATGAGGCTGAAAGTGACGCGCGCATCCGGGTTGTTGCGGAACACCGACTGGCACATCAGCAGCTTGTAGAAGTCCGTGTCGATCAGGGACCGCACGATCGGGTCGATCTTCCACTTGTGATTATAGACCCGCGTCGCGATGTCGGCCATGGCACTCCTCCAGTATCACGCCCTTGTCGCGCATCTCGTCGATGGCGCGGGCCAGCGACCCGTCGAGGTCGATCCCCCGGCAAGCCCCGTTCAGAACCGTCACCTCGAACCCCAGCGAGGCACCGTCGATCGCCGAATAGGCCACGCAGAAGTCGGTCGCCAGCCCCACCAGTGTGATGGACGAGACACCCCGGCTTCTGAGATAGCCCTCCAGCCCCGTGGGCGTGATACGGTCGTTCTCGAAGAAGGCGGAGTAGCTGTCGATTTCCCGCCGGAAGCCCTTGCGCAGGATCAGGTCGGCACGGTCCGTCTCCAGATCCGGGTGGAAGCGCGCCCCTTCGCTGCCCTGCACGCAATGGTCGGGCCACAGAACCTGCGGCCCATAGACGAGGTCCACCGTCTCATAGGGTGTCTTGCCTGCGTGAGTGCTCGCAAAGGATGTATGATCGGCCGGGTGCCAGTCCTGCGTCAGCACCGTAGTGCCGTAATCCCGCAGCAGGCGGTTGACCCGCGGGACGATCGCATCGCCATCGGTCACGGCCAGCGCGCCGCCGGGGCAGAAATCGTTCTGGACGTCGATGACGATCAGGGCCTTGCTGTCGGTTGTCATGGTCCGTTCCTCCTCGGTCCCGGTGCGTTGCGCCTAGAGCATGGCGCCAAGGGCGACGCCCGCAAGGGCAATGACCGCACCGGAGAGCGCGATCAGCACCGGATGCACGCGCTGGGGCTTCGGCTGCGGCGGAGGCGGGTCTGACTGGCGGATCAGCGCGTCCTCCACCAGTCCGGGAAGCCGGGGGCCGAAGCGGGCCATCACCCGCGCCGTCCGGGCAAGGTCATGCGCCACGGCCCGCGGGCCGAGGTTCTGGCGGATATAGTCCTCCACCACCGGCTTCGCGGCCTGCCACATGTTGATATTGGGGTCGAGCGAGCGTGCCACGCCTTCCGTCACCACCATGGTGCGTTGCAGAAGGATGAGTTCCGTCCGTGTCTGCATCCCGAACCGCTCCGTCACGTCGAACAGGTAGGCGAGCAGCCGCCCCATGGAGATGCGCGAGGCATCCATTCCGAAGATCGGCTCTCCCACCGCGCGAAGCGCACGGGCGAAATCGTCCACCGAACGGTCATGGGGAACATAGCCTGCCTCGAAATGCACTTCCGCCACGCGACGGTAGTCGCGCCGGATGAAGCCGTACAGGATCTCCGCATAGACGCGCCGGGTATATTCGTCGATCCGCCCCATGATGCCGAAGTCATAGGCGATGAGCGTGCCGTCCAATGCGACCTTCAGGTTCCCCTGATGCATGTCGCCGTGGAACAGCCCGTCGCGGAGGGCGTGGCGCAGGAAAAGCTGGATGACCCGCTCGCCCAGTTCCCTGCGGTCGATGCCCGCCGCGTCGATGGCGGCGATGTCGCCCAGCGGAATGCCGTCCGCCCAGCCCAGCGTCATTACCCGGCGCGCGGAGAAGCCCCAGAACACCTTGGGAACCCTGAAGCCCGCATCGCCCCCGGTATTCGCCGCGAATTCGTCGGCGGAGGCGGCTTCCGAGCGCAGGTCCAGTTCGCCGGTCACCACGCCGTCGAAATGCCGCACCACGTCTGACGGCCGGAGGCGGCGGGAGGCGGGGGACAGCGTCTCGATCACGCTGGCCGCGAAATAGAAGGCGTCGATGTCGCGGCGGAAGGCGCGTTCGATACCGGGGCGGGTGACCTTGACCGCGACCTCCTCCCCCGTATCCGCGCGCCGGGCATGGTGAACCTGCGCGATGGAGGCTGCCGCGACGGGGTCGGAAAATTCGGAGAACAGCTCCTCCACCGGCGCGCCCAGTTCCTCCGCCACCGTCACCTTGGCGATATCGGTGGAGAAGGGGGGCAGGCTGTCCTGCAGGACGCGAAGCTGCTCCGCCACTTCCGGGCCGACCACATCGGGGCGGGTGGAGAGGATCTGGCCGAATTTCACATAGGCCGGCCCCAGCGCATTCAGCGCGCGCGCTGCGGGCGGCAGCGAGGGATCCCCCTCCGCGCCCAGCCACGCCAGCGGCC
Source organism: Haematobacter genomosp. 1 (assembly GCF_002196855.1). GTDB lineage: Bacteria > Pseudomonadota > Alphaproteobacteria > Rhodobacterales > Rhodobacteraceae > Haematobacter. The sequence goes on from NZ_NIPW01000039.1 coordinate 59,043, forward strand.
AGCCCACCACCCGCGCCAGCAGCCGGAGCCGCGGCGGCGCATCCATTGCGTTCAGCACGATGCCCATGGCGCCCGCGCGTTGCAGCGTGGCGCCCGTCTGAATCAGGCGCCAGATGTTGTGCGGCCCCCGCACCTAGAGCTTCCACCCCGAATGAAGGGCGGCGATTCCCATGGACAGGTTGCGGTACTTGACGTTCTCGAACCCCGCGTCGCGGATCATTCCGGCGAATGTCTCCTGATCGGGGAACTTGCGGATCGACTCGACCAGATACTGATAGCTGTCGCGGTCGTTCGCCACGATCTGCCCCATCACGGGGATCACGTTGAAGGAGTATCGGTCATAGAGCCATTGCAGCCCCTCGTTCGGGATCTGGCTGAACTCCAGCACCATGAGCCGCCCGCCGGGCTTCAGCACGCGGTAGGCTTCGGAAAGCGCGTCCTGAATGCGCGTCACGTTACGGATGCCGAAGGAGATGGTGTAAACGTCGAAGGACGCGTCCTTCAGCGGCAGCGCCATCGCATCGCCCGTCACCCAGTCCAGCCGGTCGGAGAGGGAGGCGGCCTCCGCCCGCTTGCGCCCCTCCACCAGCATGGATTCCGTCATGTCGAGCACAACGGCCTCCGTGCCGCGCGCGCGGGACAGGAAGCGGAAGGAGATGTCGCCCGTCCCCCCTGCCACGTCCAGCAGCCGCTGACCGGGCCGGGGCGCGAGCCAGTCCATCATCGCGTTCTTCCACAGCCGGTGGACGCCGCCCGACATCAGGTCGTTCATCACATCGTAACGGGAGGCGACGCGGGTGAACACGCCGTGGACCAGACCGGCCTTCTCCTCCTCCGCCACGGTGCGGAAGCCGAAATGGGTTGTGCTGTCGTTCTGGGCCATGCTTCCCTCCGGGTGCATTGTCGCGGGCTGCCCGCCCGATATAACGCCCCCGACTTGGAGAGGAAGCCGAAAGTGCCCGAACTGCCGGAAGTAGAGACGGTTCGCCGCGGATTGCTGCCGGTGATGGAGGGGCGGCGCATCCTCCGGGCGGAGGTCAACCGCCCCGATCTGCGCTGGCCGCTGCCCGAACAGATGGCGGAGCGACTGACCGGGCGGCGCGTGGAGGCGCTGCGGCGACGGTCGAAATACATCCTCGCCGATCTGGACGGGGGGGAGACGCTGCTGATCCATCTCGGCATGTCGGGCCGGATGCTGATCGCGCAAGCGGAGGTCGGAGTGTTTCACCATGCACTTCCCGCGGCGGAGAAGCACGATCACGTCGTCCTGACCATGGAAGACGGCGCGCGCGTCACCTTCAACGACGCGCGGCGGTTCGGCATGATGGACCTGTGGCCGACCGCCGATCTTGCTGCGCACCCGCTGCTCGCGGGGCTGGGACCGGAACCGTTCGGCAACGATTTCAGCGAAACCTACCTGGCGGAGCGTCTGCGGGGCCGGGCGATGCCGGTGAAGGCGGCGCTGCTCGATCAGCGCATCGTGGCGGGCCTGGGCAACATATACGTCTGCGAGGCGCTCCACGATGCCCGGATTTCGCCCGAGCGGCGCGTGCGCGACATGACCGAGGCGGAGATCGTCACACTTGTCCCCGCGATCCGCGACGTGCTGGCCCGCGCGATCGAGGCGGGGGGGTCGAGTCTGCGCGACTATCGGCAGGCGGACGGGGAGCTTGGCTATTTCCAGCATTCCTTCCGCGTGTACGGGCGGGAAGGGCTGCCCTGTCTCCGCCCCGGCTGCGTCGGCACGGTGCGGCGGGTCGTGCAATCGGGCCGCTCGTCTTTCTTCTGTCCGGTCTGCCAGCGCTGAGAACCCTTGATCCGTCGGGGCAGGCTGGTAGGTATCTCGCCAGCATCAGGATTGGGAGTGGCGCATGGCCTATGAAACGCTGATCGTCGAGATCGAGGACGGGGTGGAGCTGATCCGGCTCAACCGGCCGGAGGCGCTGAACGCGCTGAACTCGAAACTGCTTGGCGAACTGGCGGAGGCCGTGACGGCGGCCGACAAGGACGAGCGCGTCCGTTGTATCGTCATCACCGGCTCGGAAAAGGCCTTTGCCGCCGGGGCCGACATCAAGGAGATGTCGGAAAAGACCTTCGTGCAGATGTATACGGAGAACTTCTTCACCCCGGAGACGGAGCGGTTCTGCAACTGCCGCAAACCGATCATCGCGGCTGTGTCCGGCTATGCGCTGGGGGGGGGCTGCGAACTGGCCATGATGTGCGATTTCATCATCGCGGCGGAGACGGCGAAGTTCGGTCAGCCCGAGATCAACCTCGGCGTCATCGCGGGGATCGGCGGGACACAGCGCCTGACGCGCTTCGTGGGCAAGTCCAAGTCCATGGACATGCACCTGACGGGCCGCTTCATGGATGCGGCGGAGGCGGAGCGTGCGGGCCTCGTCTCCCGCGTCGTGCCGGCCAAGAGCCTGGTGGACGAGGCGATGGCCACGGCCCGCAAGATCGCGGAGAAGTCGCTCATCACCACGATGGCGGTCAAGGAGACCGTCAACCGGGCTTATGAGACGACGCTGGCCGAGGGCGTGCTGTTCGAACGGCGGGTGTTCCACGCGCTGTTTTCCACCGAGGATCAGAAGGAAGGCATGGCCGCTTTCCTTGAAAAGCGGCAGCCGCAGTTCCGCGACCGCTGATTCACCCTTCCCTTCGGAGGCCGACTCGCTTATAGGCGGCCTCCACATGCGCGTGGGCCCGCTTAGGCATGATTCCGTTCCGCTTCGGCGGAGATTGGGTCTTTGCGCGATCAAACGACAGATCGATAGGATAGAGACCCAATGGCCAATACGCCCCAGTCCAAGAAACGCGCCCGTCAGAACGAAGCCCGCTATGCGGTGAACAAGGCCCGCCGCTCGCGGATCCGCACCTACCTGCGCAAGGTCGAGGAAGCCATCGCTTCCGGCGATCAGACCGCCGCCGCGGAAGCCCTTCGTCTTGCCCAGCCGGAGCTGGCGCGTGGGGTGAGCAAAGGGGTGGTGCACAAGAACACCGCTGCCCGCAAGATGTCGCGTCTTGCCTCGCGGGTCAAAGGCCTCGCAGTGGCCGAGAACGCCTGATTATATATGAATTTCAATAAGTTGAGGGGTGTGCTGCGGCGCGCCCCTCTTCTTTTTGCGCAGCGAGTGTGGCGTTTTTGCGGCGCTGTTACGAGACTGTCGGGATTCGCTGCGACAAAGACCGAGTCAAGGTCGAAGTTCTGTTGCAGCCGGTGAGCACCGCTTGCTAGCTTGGCTGTGCGATTCACATCGTCCTGGGGGGACCTGAGGAAACCCAGTTCGTGTACCGTCGGGCCCCTGCTGCCGCTTGGGGTTCCGATTGGAACGGGCGCGACACCGGTTTCCGTTCGGTGGCAGAAAAAACGCCTGACCGTGCCATTCGGTGCGGCGGTATTCTGTTGCCGGCCTGTCCGATACTGGAGCCTGCTGGTGCAGCCCGTCGGGGCCGGACCGTCCTTCCATCGTGGGGGGCGGCCCGGAAGGTGTTTTTCGCGGGACTGTATGTTGGGCGTACCGCGACTCGCGGTCGGGACGAGTGACCGAGGACGGGATGAAACGCGCCGGAGAGATGATGACGAACGATACCTGGGGACGTGTCCGCGATAACCTCCGCCAGTCGGTAGGGCACAACAACTTCGTGACCTGGATTGCGCCTTTGGAATTCGAGGGGGTGGAGGACGGCGTCGCGCTGTTCCACGTGCCCACGTCCTTTCTGGGGGACTGGGTATCGCGCAATTATGCCGACCAGATCCGCCAGCAGATCACCCTTGCCGGGGGGGCCGTGTCGCGGGTCGAGTTTCGCGTGGCCCCGCGCCGTCCCGCGCCGCCCGTTCAACCGATGCAGGGGGAGTCGTCGCCCGCGGGGCAGAGGGCGGTTCCCCAGCAGATGTCGCGCCCGCCAGAGCCTCAGCCTCAGCCGGCCTACTCCTCCGCACCTGCCGCTCAACCCGTCTCCCCGGCGCAGCGGGCGGGCGAGGATGGCGAACTTCCCGGCGCACCGCTGGATGTGCGCTTCACCTTCGACAGCTTCGTCGTCGGCAAGCCGAACGAGCTTGCCCATGCCGCCGCGCGGCGCGTGGCCGAAGGCGGGCCTGCCTCTTTCAACCCGCTGTTCCTTTACGGGGGTGTGGGGCTGGGCAAGACCCACCTCATGCATGCCATCGCCTGGGAGTTGCAGACCAAGCGGCCGGAGCTGAAGGTTCTCTACCTCTCCGCCGAGCAGTTCATGTACCGCTTCATCCAGGCGCTGCGTGAAAAGCAGGTCATGGACTTCAAGGAGATGTTCCGTTCCGTTGACGTCCTGATGGTCGATGACGTGCAGTTCATCGCGGGCAAGGATTCCACGCAGGAGGAATTCTTCCACACGTTCAACGCGCTGATCGATCAGAACAAGCAGATCGTGATCTCCGCCGACCGTGCGCCGGGAGAGATCAAGGATCTGGAAGAGCGGATCAAGTCGCGCCTGCAATGCGGGCTGGTCGTCGATGTCCACCCGACGGATTACGAGTTGCGGCTCGGCATCCTCCAGCAGAAGACGGAGATTTATCAGGGCCGCTACGGCAATGTACAGCTCGCGCCCGGCGTGCTGGAGTTTCTCGCCCACCGGATCACGACGAACGTCCGCGTTCTGGAAGGCGCGCTGACGCGGCTCTTCGCCTTTGCGAGCCTTGTCGGCAAGGAGATCACGCTCGACCTGACGCAGGACTGCCTCGCCGACATCCTTCGCGCCAACGACCGCAAGATCACGGTGGAGGAAATCCAGCGCAAGGTGGCGGAATATTACAACATCCGCCTGGCCGACATGATCGCGGCCAAGCGCGTCCGCACCATCGCGCGCCCGCGGCAGGTGGCGATGTTCCTGTCCAAGCAGCTCACCTCCCGCTCGCTGCCGGAGATCGGCCGCCGCTTCGGCGGACGGGATCACACGACGATCATGCATGGTATCCGCAAGATCGAGGAACTGGTGATGATCGACCGCCAGCTTTCCGAGGATGTGGACCTGCTCCGCCGCCTGCTCCAGAACTGACCGCGTTTTTCGCGCCTGCGGGGCCTTTCCCCCCCTTGTCTGCCGCCTCCCATGGGCTAAGGTCGGCGCCCCGGCGCCGGTGACTTCAGCGCCGGCAGCAGACGGAGCAGGATAATGAAGATCAGCATCGAACGCGGCGCGCTGCTCAAGGCGGTCGGACAGGCGCAATCGGTCGTGGAGCGGCGCAACACGATCCCGATTCTCGCCAATGTGCTGATCGAGGCGGAGGGAGACCGGGTGAGCTTCCGCGCGACCGACCTCGACATAGAGGTGCTGGATTGCGCGCCTGCCGAAGTCTCCCGCGCGGGTACGACGACCGTTTCCGCGGTCACGCTGCATGAGATCGTGCGCAAGCTGCCCGATGGCGCGCTGGTCACGCTGACCGACGATCCGACCGCGGGGCGGCTGACGGTGCAGGCCGGGAAATCGACCTTCACGCTGGCCACGCTGCCGAAGGAGGATTTTCCGATGATGGCGTCGTCGGAATATGTCTCCTCCTTCAAGGCCCCCGCCGCCGTCCTTCGCCGGTTGTTCGACAAGTCGAAATTCGCGATCTCGACGGAGGAGACGCGCTATTATCTGAACGGCGTCTATATGCACACGGCAACCTCGGAGGAGGGTCCGGTGCTGCGCTGTGTGGCGACGGACGGGCACCGCCTTGCGCGGATCGACGCGCCCCTGCCTGTCGGGGCGGAGAACATGCCCGGCGTGATCGTTCCCCGCAAGACGGTGGGCGAGCTTCGCAAGCTGCTGGACGAGGATGAGATGGAGATCGCCGTCTCCGTCTCCGAAACCAAGGTGCGCTTTGCCACGCCGACGATCACGCTGACCTCCAAGGTCATCGATGGCACCTTCCCGGATTACACCCGCGTCATCCCGCTCGGCAATACGCGGAAGCTGGAAGTGGACGCGGCCGAATTTGCCAAGGCGGTGGATAGGGTCGCGACGATTTCCTCCGAACGCTCCCGCGCCGTGAAGCTCAGCATCGACGAGGATCGGCTCGTCCTCTCCGTCAATGCGCCGGATGCGGGCGCGGCGGAGGAAGAACTGGCCGTGGCCTATGGCGATGAGCGGCTGGAGATCGGCTTCAACGCCAAATACCTGCTGGAGATCGCAAGCCAGGTGGACCGGGAGAATGCGGTGTTCCTGTTCAACTCCTCCGGCGATCCGACGCTGATGCGCGAGGGCGGCGACATGTCGGCGGTCTATGTCGTCATGCCGATGCGGGTCTAGGGCCGCAGCCAGCGCCCCATGGCATGGGTCACCGGCCTTCTGCTGTCGCATTTCCGTTCGCATGCGCTGACCCGGCTGGCCTTCGATGGCCGGCCGGTTGCCATCTGGGGGGCCAACGGCTCGGGCAAGACCAACCTGCTGGAAGCGCTGTCGCTGCTGTCTCCGGGCCGCGGGTTGCGCCGTGCGGGGCCGGAGGAACTTGCCCGGCAGCCGGAACGGCTCGGCTGGAAGGTCGTCGCCGGCGTGCAGGGCGATCTGCCGCATGAGGTGGAGACCTGGGCGGAGGCCGGCGGTACGCGCCAGGTGAGGATCGACGGCAAGGCGGCGCCGCAGGTGGCGCTGGCAAGGCTGATGACGGTGCTCTGGCTGACGCCCGCGATGGATCGGCTGTGGTCGGAGGGGGCCGAGGGGCGCCGACGGTTCTTCGACCGGGTCGCCATGAGCTTTGAGCCGGACCATGCGGAGGCATCGCTGGCCTATGACAAGGCGATGCGGGAGCGGAACCGCCTGCTTCGCGACGGGATCCAAGACCCCTACTGGTACGACGCGCTGGAAGCGCAGATGGCGGAGACGGGGGCCCGGATCACCGCCAACCGGATCACCGCGCTCACCCGGATCGCTGCCGCGCAGGCGGGGGCGGAGACGCGCTTTCCCGCTGCGGATCTCATGCTCACCCAGCCGGAGGGTGCGCCGGAAGCCGATGCGGTGGCGCTCGCCCGGCAGTTCGCGGAGGGCCGACGGCGCGACATGGCGGCGGGGCGCACGCTGACCGGGCCGCATCGCGCCGATATAGAGGCCGTCTGGCGGGAGAAGGGCATGGCGGCCGCGCTCTGCTCCACCGGGGAGCAGAAGGCGCTCCTGCTGTCGCTGATCCTCGCCAATGCCCGGGCGCTCGCGGAGGATACCGGCCACCCGCCGCTGCTGCTGCTGGACGAGGCCGCCGCGCATCTGGACCCGGAGCGCCGCGCCGCGCTCGCGGAGGAGATCGTGGCGCTCGCGGCGCAGGCCTTCCTTACCGGCACGGATCCGGTGCTGTTTGAAAGTCTTGCCGGCCGGGCCAGCTTCTACGCAGTGGAGGAGGCGGAGGGCCGCTCCTCCGTCCAGCACAGGAGCATGCCATGATCCCAGAACGGATTACCCTCGTGACGCTCGGCGTCGCCGATCTGGGGCGGAGCAAGGGCTTTTACGGCCGGCTGGGCTGGAAGCCGGTGGAGGAGCAGGAGGGCGTCGCCTTCTATCAGCTTCACGGGCAGGCGCTGGCGCTGTTCGGGCTTGCGGACCTTGCCGCGGATCAGGGCCGCCCGCAGTCGCCGCTCGGCACCGGGGCGATCACGCTCGCCCAGAACTTCGCCACGGTGGAGGAGGTGGAGGCGGCCTTTGCCGATGCGGTGGAGGCGGGGGCCACGCCGCTCAAACGCCCCGTTGCCACCGATTGGGGCGGCCATTCGGGATATTTCGCCGATCCCGACGGGCATGTCTGGGAACTGGCCCATAACCCGTTCTGGCCGCTGAACGACGATGGCAGCCTGACGCTGCCCGCCTCTCCCGGCAGTCTGGACTGAGATCCGGCAGTCGCGCGGGGGTTAACAGGCTGCTGGGAAAAGGCTTTCAGGTCTGCGTTGGAGCAGAGATCGTCTGCAATCTGGTGAAACCCTGCCGGAAATCCACACGTTTCCGGGTCATTCTGGTCTGATTCCCGATTTTCAGAGTATAGGCACGGCAGTTCTGAACTTTTTCAGCAACCTGTTACCGCCTTGCGGCGGAGGGCGGGGATGACCCGCTTCGGCCAGGTGACGCGCGGCGCCATCCGCGCTATCCCGGTGTCGAAGGAGAAAACGCCCATGTACACGCCGCCCGCCTTTCGTGACGATGACCGCGACGCCCTTTGCGCCCTGATGCGGGCCGCGCCCTTCGCCAATCTGGTCACGGCCACGGCGGCAGGGGTTGAGTGCACGCCGCTTCCCCTCTGGCTCGACCCGGAGGAGGGGCCGCTCGGCACGCTCTACGGCCATGTCGCACGGGCCAATCCCCATTGGCGGGCTGCGGCGGTGGGCGAGACACTCGCTATCTTCTCCGGCCCCGACGCCTATGTCAGCCCCGGCTGGTATGCGACCAAGCAGGAAACGGGCAAGGTCGTGCCGACGTGGAACTACCTCACCGTTCATGCGCGCGGGCCGGTGGAGTTCTTCGAAGATGCCGACAGGCTGCTGGATGTCGTGACCCGGCTGACCGACTCGCATGAGGCCGGCCGCGCCGCGCCCTGGGCGGTTTCCGACGCGCCGGAGTCGTTCATCCGCGCCCAGCTTCGCGGGATCGTCGGTCTCCGCCTGCCCATCGCCACGCTGGAGGGCAAGCGCAAGATGAGCCAGAACCGCAGCCCGGCCGACAGAGAGGGCGTGGCCGCAGGGCTGAGCCAAAGCGAAAGTCCCGGCGACAGGGCGGTGGGAGGACTTGTTCCCCTCGCCTGACCGGTCTGGTCAGGGCATCGGCCAATTGGTCCGTGCACAGCTCCCGCCATGCCCCAGCCATGCGATGGGGGAGGCGAATCATGGGGACAGAAGAGCGGGCCCAGAATCACGGGGACAGAAGCGCGGGAAGGAGAGCATCGACGGCGCGTGCCTCGGCGGTCGTAGCTCTGGGGCAGTCCGCACGACCTTCTCCGGCGTCAGATCCCTACGGGGAGGCCGATCTTCGGCGGCCTGCACTTGACCCCGCCGGGGGAATGTCTAGATCTCCGTCTGTCGGGACGGCCCGGCATTCCATGCACACCGGACGGGGACGACCCTGTCATGACCACGGAGAATGGCCATGGCTTGGCTCTATCTGTTTCTTGCAGGTGCCTCGGAAATCGTCTGGGCAGGGCTTTTGAAACATACGCACGGCTTCACTCGGCTGGGGCCGACAGTGCTCCTGCTCCTCGCCATGGCGATGAGCGTTGCCTTTCTTGCCCTTGCGGCGCGGACGCTGCCGATCGGCCTGTCCTACGCCGTCTGGTGCGGCATCGGCATCATCGGCACCACCCTGACCGGCTATCTCATCTATGGAGAGGCATTGAGCGCCGGGCAGCTCGCCTGCATCGGCATGATCGGGGCAGGGGTGATCGGGCTGAAGCTCGTCTCCTGATGCGGGGCCCTCAGCCTTCGGGAAGGGCGCGCAGGATCGTGACGATCGTGTCGCCATAGCGCCGCTGGTCAAGTTGCTCGAACCCCTCCGGCGGTGCAGGGGGGGTGCTTTCCTCCCAGACGATCAGGGCGTCCGCCGCGATCCAGCCCCCCTCCCGGCAGGAGGAGAGCGCCTGCTCCCCGAAATGCATCCCATAGGGCGGGTCGAGGAACACAAGCCCGTAAGGCTCCCCCCGGTTCGGCCCCATCCGCGTCGCGTCGCGCCGGTAGAGGTCGATGGCCCCCTGCGCCCGCAGCTTTTCCACATTGCTGCGGATCAGCGCGCGCCCCTTCACGCCATCCTCGACAAAGGTGACCTTCGCCGCCCCGCGCGACAGGGCTTCCAGCCCCAGCGCGCCGGTTCCGGCAAACAGGTCGAGCACGCGCGCGCCCGCCACCGGATCGCCATAGCCGCCGTTCTGAAGGAGGTTGAAGATCGCCTCCCGCACCCGGTCGGTCGTGGGGCGCAGGTGGGCCGCCGCATCGCCTTCGCCCACATCGGCAAGCTGGGTGCCGCGAAATCTGCCGCCGATGATCCGCATCAGCGTAACAACGCCTTCAGATCGGCGGACGGGTCGGCGATCACCGCCGGGTCGGGGCTCCGGCCCGCTTCCAGCAGACGCTTGCCCACCATGTAGCCCCGCGCGTCATTCATCGCATCGACCGCGATGAACTGCCCGCGCCGCCAGTACCAGTGGGACTGCGCCGTCTCCCCCGCGCCCCGCACGACCACCTGATCGTGGCCGGAGGACAGTCCGGCGATCTGGAGCTTCACATCATACTGGTCCGACCAAAACCACGGCACCGGCACGTAGGGTTTCGCCGCGCCAAGCATGTTTTCCGCCACGCGCTCCGCCTGATCTATGGCGTTCTGGACACTTTCCAGCCTGATCCGGCCCCCCGCGAGCGGGAAGGAGGCGCAATCCCCCGCTGCCCAGATCGCCGGATCGGAGGTGCGGCCGAAATCGTCCACCGCGATGCCGTTGTCGAGCGTCAGCCCCGCCGACTGCGCCAGTTCCGTCGCCGCATCCAGCCCGATGCCCGCGATAAGGAAATCCGCCTCCACCCGGCTGCCGTCGGTGAGGACGGCCCCGTTCACGCGCTGGGTTCCCAGAAGCTCGGCAATGCCCACGCCTTCGCGGATGCTGACGCCGTGGCGCTGGTGAAGGGTGCGGAAATAATCCGCCGTCGCTTCCGATGCGACCCGGCGCAGGATGCGCCCATTGGCCGAGAGCAGCGTGACTTCCAGCCCCCGGAGCGCAGCCACCGCCGCCGCTTCCAGCCCGATATAGCCGCCCCCCAAGACCAGCGCCTTGCGCCCTGCGGTGAACTCCGGTGCCATCCGGTCCACATCCGCGAGCGTCCGCACGAGGTGGATGCCGTCGCGATGGCCCGCCACGGCGGGGGAGAGCGCTCGGGCCCGCCCGCCGGTTGCCAGCACGAGGTGATCGTAGGGGATTGCTTCGCCGCCCGCCGTCACGATCCGCCGCGTCGCGTCGATGGCGGTGACGCGGGTTTCAAGCCGCAGGGCGATGTCGTTGTCCACATAGAACTGCGCCGGACGGAGGTAGAGCCGCTCCTCCTCCATCTCGCCCAGCAGGTATTTCTTGGACAGGGGCGGGCGCTGGTAGGGCGGCACGGGTTCCTCGCCGATCAGGGTGATCGTTCCGGCAAAGCCAAGGCTCCGCAGCTTCGCCACCAGCGATGCTCCGGCCTGCCCCGCGCCAACCACCACGATCCTCGTCATGCAACCCTCCGCCATGATTGAAGCGAACCATAATGAGAGCCTGCGCCCGGCGCAACGCGGGCAGGCGATGACGAGAGGGAGCGTGAGCTATCACTTGAACGCACGGCCATGAGCCGCCCCGGCGCCGCCGCGCGTTCATGTGCTACGGAGGGAGGGGCGCTACGGCGGGAGGGGTCAACCTGCTCAGGGCCGGCCGTCCCCGGCGCGCGCGTTCATGTGAGCTATGACACCTGCGCGGGGTCCGGTCGATGGAACTGCATCGATGCCGCTGCGGGCGCATATGCTGCAACGGGCGAGGCTGGCACACGGGTCAGGTCCGGGTCGTCCTCTGGTCGATCGGGGGCATGAGCTGAGATCGGGCGCTTCGTCCGTCCATGGCGCGGGAGCGCGACCCGCCGCGCGATTATGTGCCAGACGGATGTGGATGGGGCGAGGCGTTATTCGACAGACGATCCCGAGCTCGCTGCCGGGGAATAAGGGCCGTGAGCTTTGCGATAGTGGAGGGGCGCGGGGGCGCGTCGGCATTGCGTCTCGGACCGCTCAACCGCCTGTGGCCGTCGGCCTGTCGTGCAGCAGGCCGGAGAGGCGGGCGGCGACGGCATGACCCGCCTCAACCCGCGTCCGCTCCCGATAGGTTACTGCTGCTCTGCCTCCGGGTGGTGGCGGAAGGGACCGTAGCTCGTCAGCACCTCCATTTCCTCCGACACGGCCTCCCGCTCCGCGGTCAGGAACTGCTCCACGGCGCGGCGGAAGCCCTCGTCCCGGATCCAGTGCAGGGAATGGGTCTGGGTCGGCAGATAGCCGCGGGCGAGCTTGTGCTCCCCCTGTGCCCCGGCCTCCACCCGTGCCAGTCGATTGTCGATGGCGAAGTCCATCGCCTGATAATAGCACGCCTCGAAATGCAGGAAGGGATGCTCCTCCAGCGCGCCCCAGTAGCGGCCATAGAGCGTGTCGCGTCCGATGAAATTCAGCGCCCCCGCGATCCAGCTTCCGCGCCGACGGGCCATGACCAGCAGGATATCCTGCCGCATCGTTTCATGGAGCCGGTCGAAGAAGGCGCGGGTCAGATAGGGGCTGCCCCATTTGCGTGCGCCGGTGTCCTGATAGAAGCGCCAGAAGGCGTCCCAGTGCGCGCGCTCGATGGCATCGCCGGTGAGGGCGACGATCTCTCCACCGAAACCCTGCGCCGCCGCGCGTTCCTTGCGGATCGTCTTGCGCTTGCGGGAGGCAAGTTCGGCAAGGAAGGCGTCGAAATCCGCATAGCCCGGGTTCTCCCAGTGGAATTGCTGGGTGACGCGATGAAGAAGCCCCATCGCCGCGCCCGCCTCCGCTTCCTCCGCCGTGCAGAAGGTGATGTGCAGGGACGAAAGCTGGTTCGCCTCCGCCAGTTGCGTGGCCCCGGCCAGAAGTCCCGCACGGCCGAGTTCCTCAAAGCCCGGACGGGTCAGGAGCCGCCGCCCGGTCGCGGGGGTAAAGGGCACGGCGATCTGGAGCTTCGGATAATAGCGCCCGCCCGCCCGCTCCCATGCCTCCGCCCAGGCGAAATCGAAGATGTATTCGCCCCGGCTGTGGGATTTCACGTAGAGCGGGGCAACCGCGACGGCTTCTCCCGCATGGCGGACGACCGCGTGGCGGGGCATCCAGCCGCTGCTGCCGCCGACGGATCGCGACTCCTCCAGCGCGGCGAGGAAGCGGTAGGTAGTGAACGGGTCGAACGGACGGCCGCCGCTCGCGGTCTCCGGCGCGGCGCAGGCGTCCCATGTGTCCGCGCCGATTTCTTCGATGCGGGAATGAAAGGTGACTTCTATCGGGGTTTCCATTGTCGCTCCGCGCGGCCCCTGGGGGGAGGGATGCTCCGACTCTGGCGCAATGCACCGGCCCGTCAAGCATCACCGGCCATGGCGGGGGGAATGGGGGGCCTGACCGCGCGGGACCGGTTTCGCCGATGCGGCTTGCGCCCTGTCGCCACACGGCCGCTGCAGGGCAACACAGCTATGACGGAAGGTCTGTGCTCAGGGACTACTGCCCGGCACTGCTGCGCGCAAAGACCAGAGGGCCGGTAATTCAGGCGCGCGAACGGATGGCGCGGTCGCCCGGCGAACCCCTGCAAGACAGGGGCCCGGATGCCCCATCGCGCCGCCGGGGGAAAGATTGCTCTGGACCATCGGCAGAGGGCATGCAGCGGCTTTCCGCACCGCACCGCACCGCAC
>NZ_NIPW01000040.1 GCF_002196855.1 Haematobacter genomosp. 1
TGGCTGGGTGTCAGTTCACCCGGAGATTACGCCGCCTTCAAATTTCCACCACTTCCGAGACACGACCCGAACAGCGTGGGGCACGCGCTCTACTTCCGCGACGTGGCGGGCGCCACGATCACCGGCAACCATGTCTCGGAAGGCAAATACACCCTCAACCTCTTCTCCGTGTCGGACTTCACCATCACGGACAATGTCTTTGAACGCGCGGGCGCCGACCTGATCCAGATCAGCCGCAACAGCTACAACGGCCTGATCGAGAACAACGTCCTGTGGGATACCGTGGCGGCCACGCCCGACATCCACCCCGACCTCATCCAGATCTACGGCTATGACGGCATGACCCCGCATGACATCATCATCCGGGGCAACTACCTTTACGACGATCCGGCGACCGGCCTGATCATCGCGCAGGGCATCTTCCTGTCCGGCCCGCAGGAGACCGGGTTCCGCAACATCCTGATCGAGGACAACCTCGTCTCCGTCCGCAGCCCGAACACGATCTATATCGACGGCGGGCAGGAGAACGTCTTCATTCTGAACAACTCCCTCATCGCCGGGCCGGAGGTCTTCAAGGGCGGCGTGATCCGCCTGACCCTCAAGAATGGCTTCGACAATTCCGGTGTGACGGTGGAGGGCAACCTCGCCAGTTCCATCCTGGACGAAACCAAATCCTCCACCATCGGGGAGAACTATCTCTACAAGGGCTACAAGGCCGCCGCGGAGCTTTTTCAGGGGGCGGGCGGCGACTGGCGGGATTTCCTTCTGCGCGATCCCGACGGGCCCGCCGCCGGTTTCGGTGCGCTCGACAAGCTGGCGGAACTTCTGGCCGGGGAAGGGATCACGTCCCCGCCCTGGGACCTTCCGGGGGACCTTCCGGGGGAGCTGCTGGCAGCCCTCCGGCTTGCGGGGCTGCGCGATCTCGACCTGTCGGGCAACCTCGTGCTGCCGGAGAAGCTGGCCCAGCGGCTGGACCCGGTCACGGCCATTGCGCATGACCCCGCCCTCGCCCTGCCAGAGGCGACCATCGCCTTCGGCTTCAGCGCCGACCGCGTCGACGGCAACCGCGCGCTCTTCTCCAAGGATGCCGAAGGCACCGGCCACGGCCTTGGCGCCTGGATCAGCGGCGGCACCCTGCACATCGCCTTCGAGGATGGCCGCACCACCGCCATGATCCGACACGAGGGCATAGAGGCCGGGACCGGCCACGCCCTGCAGATCGCCTTCGGCGGCGGCATCGGGCAGGTCTGGCTCGACAATGCGCTCATCGGTCAGGTGCAGACCGGCATCGACTGGCAGCACAACTCCGAGGCCCTGATCGTCGGGGCCGACAATTCCCGCAGCACCGCCGGAACCCAGGATGCGCTGCGATGGGCCTTCGACGGCGCGATCTCCGACTTCGCCGTCTATGACCGCGGCCTCTCCCCCGCAGAACTCGCCGATGTGCTGGGCGCAGAAATCCCCGTCTCCCCCGGCTCCGGCGCCGGCCCCGCCCTCCGGCTTGCGGGGCTGCGCGATCTCGATCTGTCGGGCAACCTCGTGCTGCCGGAGAAGCTGGCCCAGCGGCTGGACCCGGTCACGGCCATTGCGCATGACCCCGCCCTCGCCCTGCCAGAGGCGACCATCGCCTTCGGCTTCAGCGCCGACCGCGTCGACGGCAATCGCGCGCTCTTCTCCAAGGATGCCGAAGGCACCGGCCACGGCCTTGGCGCCTGGATCAGCGGCGGCACCCTGCACATCGCCTTCGAGGATGGCCGCACCACCGCCATGATCCGCCACGAAGGCATAGAGGCCGGAACCGGCCACGCCCTGCAGATCGCCTTCGGCGGCGGCATCGGGCAGGTCTGGCTCGACAATGCGCTCATCGGTCAGGTGCAGACCGGCATCGACTGGCAGCAGAACTCCGAGGCCCTGATCGTCGGGGCCGACAATTCCCGCAGCACCGCCGGAACTCAGGATGCGCTGCGATGGGCCTTCGACGGCGCGATCTCCGGCTTCGCCGTCTATGACCGCGGCCTTTCTCCCGCAGAACTCGCCGATGTGCTGGGCGCGGAGGCGCATCTGCTGCTCTGACGTCGCACGATCTCGCGATAGGCGAAACACTCATCCTCATTCGCCTTGAAAGCGAGTGAGGCTGCGTCATAAAGGCCGGGAAAGGAGCCTGTTTTCATGACACCCTCCGCCTTCATGACGCCTTCCGCCTTTCTGCGCCGCTTCCGCCGGTGTCTTGCACTCGCGCTGCTCATGGGCCTTGCCGGGGGGGCTTCGCTCTCCGCCGCCTCCCCCTATCCGCCGGTTCCGGCCGTCGATCCCGGCGCTCCCGGCGGATCGGTCCGCTTCCCGGAAGGAAACTGGACATCCGACCGGGCGGGGCGCGGCCTGCTGCTTCAGCCCGGGCAGGGCATCGCCCTGGCCGGATCGGGGCGTCCGCAGGCGATCTTCGCCCTTCTGCGCCTGCCGCTCGACAAGCGCGACGGACGGCTGACGAAGGGGATCATGGGCCATGCGGGCAAGGGCGGGAACCGGTTCCGGCTGGGCCTGGGCAATCCCGGACATTCCGTCCCCGAACTCCGCAACCGTTTCACCGCCTCCCAGATGGGAGGGCGGGGCAGCGCCGTGGACCTGGCAAGCGCCCTCTGGGACGAGGAGGCGGCCCTTGTCGTCTTCTGGCACGACGGGGCGGGCACATGGCAGATCGACTGGTATTCCCCCCGGACCGGCGACCGCCATCCCGGGCCACCCCTCACGGATACCGGGGTCACGGACAGCGGGGAGATCGCGCCTTTCAACATCGGCGGCTGGGGCAGCCTCACCGCTTTCGGGGGGCCGGCCAATCCGGGGCGTGACCCTTTGTGGGACGGGGAAATCGGCGCCGTCGGTATCGTCACCGGGCCGCTTCCCCCCCCGGAGGACTGGTCGCGCATCGCCCGCGGCGCGCCGTTCCGGGCCGTGCTGCCCGCCGCGGACCTCACCTTCCTGCGGGAATTCGACGGAACACCCGGCAGCCTCTCCCCCGCTCCGGGAGAGGGCACGGCGCCCACCGCCAGCGTGGCGGAAACCGCCGCCGCTCCCGAAGGGACGACTCCCGGCTCGACCCTCCGCCGCCAGTCGGAGACGGAATATGTCACCCTTGAGCAGAAATCGGCGGGGATGGTCTTCGGCCTGCACCGGGGAGAGCGCGCGAGAGACGTGCCCTTCTCGGGCGAGGCCTCCGGCCCGGTGGAGCTTCGCGTCATCGAGGCGGCCACGGGCAAGGTGGTGCAGGACTGGACCCCGATGGGACCGCTGCAGGGCAACCGCTGGTCGGGGAGCCTGCCGCTTCCCGAAAGCGAGGCCGGCTGGCTCTTTGCCGATGCGCGGCTGGCGGAAGCGCCCGGGGTGATCGCCCATGCACGCAGCGAATTCGGCGTGGGCTACAAGTTCCTCGTCATGGGACAGAGCCAGACGTCCTATCCGCTCGACAACACGACCCGGCGGCTCACCCCCGACGCGCCCATGTCAGGCTCCGTGGCCCGGCTCCTTGCGCTGGGAGCGCGGGAGGAGCTGGGCGATGCGGCGCGCCGGCCCGTCATGGGCCGGATCGGGGCCGGCCCGCAGGCGGGGGGCGACGGGGTCGTCGCCTTCCTGAACCAGTTCCGCCGCCTGAAACCCGGCACCCCTTTCATGCTGATCGACGAGGCCGTGGGCGGCACCTCCATGGCACGGCTGCTCGGAGGGGAAACCACCCGGGCCGACCGGCAATGGGCCGACATCACCGACAAGCTGGATCTCTGGGGACGGGATGTGACGGCGGTGCTGTGGAACTGGCTGATGAACGAGGGCGCGATGAACGGCAAGAACGTGGCGCCGCTCATGTCGGCGATGTTCCTGCCCGGTCACGCAGGCGACATGGCCCATTCGCTGACGGCCGAGCTGGAGCCGGGCTGGACGCTCGGCGTGCTGGCCAGCGACCGGGAAAGCCGCGTCAACGGGCGGGAGGGGATGCGCGCGGCCCGCGCGGCCTTTGCCCAGCAGCATGGCTTCACGCTGGGGCCGGTCGTTTCGGACTACCGGATCGGCGACAGCGGCGGGGCGCATCCTCCGGCGCAGTTCGACACTCCCGAACAGGGCCGTTACGGCCCGCCGGAGACATTCGACCATGGCAGCGCCCGCTTCATGCAGCGGCTGGCGGTGATGGCGCTCCAGACGATTGGCGAGATCCCGGATACCGCCGTGCACCCCCATTACGCCAATGCCCGCCTGACCAGGGACCGGAGACATATCCTCATCGATGTGGTGGCGGTGAACGGGGGCCGGATCTACAGCCCCGCGCCTACTGCGCTCCGCTCCTGGTATGTGAAGGAGCCAGGGAAGGACGCGGCCTTCGTTCCCACCATCGCGCTGGGGGCGATCGCCGAACTCGACACCTCCGTCACCCCCCCGCAGGTCAGGATCACACGGGCCACCGGGCTCTGGCCCGTCGGCACGCTCGTCCGCCGCATGGACGACGGCGAGAAGCGCCCCGACAAGGATGGCGCGGCCGAAGATGCGATCCACGCAGGCGGCATCTATGAAAGCTGGTCACAGGATCCGTTCGGCTTCGGATTTCCCGTGGTCGGCATGAAGGACGGCAAGGGCCGCTGGCGTCCGCTGTTCGAGATGCGTCTCGCAGCCCCCTGATGCCAGCCGGGGCGCTGACGCAATCTCCGACGCATCCGGGCTCCGGCGAACCAGGCTCTGACGCATCCCGGGCCGGAGGCTCCGGCGACAGGCCCGTGGCGTTGTGCCGGTCGCCCAAGGGCCGATCACGGTGCAGAACCGCCGCCTGCCTCAGGCAGCGCAGGCATCCCCCGGCACGCTTCCCCGGTGCGCTTCCGGGGCATGTTTCTCATGGCCGCGTCGCAGCAGGGAGGAGGCCAGCACAGTCGGGGGCCGTCCGCTTATCGGCGCCCCCTGCCGGTTCAGCCCTTGGCGCCCTGACCGCGGGCATAGACATCGTCGTAGCGGATGATGTCGTCCTCGCCGAGATAGGAGCCGGTCTGCACCTCGATCAGTACCATCGGCACCTTGCCGGGGTTCTCCATCCGGTGCACTGCGCCCAGCGGGATGTAGACCGACTGGTTCTCCGTCACCAGCTTCACCTCGTTGTCGACCGTCACCTGTGCCGTGCCGGAGACGACGATCCAGTGTTCGGAGCGGTGGAAATGGCTCTGCAGCGAAAGCGCCGCGCCGGGATGGACCACGATCCGCTTCACCTGGAAGCGGTCGCCCAGAACCAGCGTCTCGAACCAGCCCCAGGGGCGGTGGTCGCGCGGGAAGCTCTCGGCCTGCTTGGCGCCCTTTTTCTTCAGCGCGGCCACGGCCTGCTTGACCTCCTGCGCGCGGGAGCGGTCGGCGACCAGCACCGCGTCCTGCATGGAGACGACGATCGTGTCCTTGAGCCCGATGCCCACCAGTTCGAGCCCCTGCGTCTCGGACCGCAGCAGCGTGTTCTCGCAGTCGATGGCGAGCGCGTCGCCCCCGGTAGCGACGCCCGCCGCATCCGGCCCCATCTCGCGCCAGACCGCGTCCCAGCCGCCCAGATCCGACCAGCCGGCCGCAAAGGGCACCACGGTCAGGTTCTGCGCCTTCTCCATCACCGCATAGTCGATGGAGATGTCGGGCGCGTCGCCGAAATCTTCCGGTCCCAGCCGCAGGAAGGCAAGGTCGGTCTTCGCGCCCTCAAGTGCCGCGCGCACCGGGGCGAGCACGGCGGGGGCATGGGCCTCGAAAGCCGCGATCAGCGTGGCGGGGGTGAACAGGAAGATGCCCGCGTTCCACAGGAAGTTGCCCGCGGCCAGCATTTCCTCTGCCCGTTCGCGGCCCGGCTTCTCGACGAAGCGGGAGAGCGCCACGGGCGCCTCGGCTGAACTTTCGGCCAGTTCGAGCCAGCCGTAACCCGTCTCGGCATGGGTGGGCCGGATCCCAAAGGTGACGAGCTGCCCCGCCCGCGCCGGCTCCATCCCGCGGGCCACGGCGGCGGTGAAGGCCTTCGCATCCGGGATCACATGGTCCGAGGGGGCCACCAGCATCGGCTGATCGGGGTCGGTTCTGGCCAGCCAGAGCGCGGCGGCCAGAATGGCGGGGGCGGTGTTGCGCGCCGCCGGTTCGATCAGGATGGCGCGCGGCTTCACGCCGATCGCATCCATCTGCTCGGTGACGATGAAGCGGAAGTCGGATCCCGTGACCACCACGGGGGGCGTGAACTCCGTTCCCGAAAGACGGGTCACCGAAGCCTGAAAGAGCGATGTCTCCCCGATCAGGGGGGCGAACTGCTTGGGGAACGACTTGCGCGACAAGGGCCACAGACGCGTGCCGGAACCACCACAGAGCAGGACGGGAGTGATCATGCAGAAACCCTTGATCGGAATGAGGCCAGCCGGAAAGGCAAGCGGCAGGAAGAGGGGCCGGGCCGGAATACGACTTGGCCAGGTCATTGCGTCCTAGCGGTCAGTATTGCGAGGGGCCGGCTTTTCGAGGCGAAGGTCGCACAGTCATGCGGTAGCGCGGCCATAATGGCAAGGCGGGGGAAAGCGTCCAGCAGACCCTGTGATGACGGGCCCCCGAAGGCATGCTGGCCCGCGTCACACAACCCCGCGCCACGCCCCTTGAAGGACGCCCCCTGAAGCACACCGACCCGTAAGTCACGCAGGCGGCCTGACGGCGGCGATCCGGCGCTGACCCACGACCTTGGCCGGCGCACCGACCGCAATGGCCCAGTCGGGGATGTCGCCGGTGACAACGGAACCTGCCCCCACCACCGCACCCTTGCCGATCCGGGCGCCCGGCAGGATGATCGCATAGGCGCCGATCCAGGCATCATCGCCTATGAAAATCTCCTTTTCGTCCATGGCATTGGACCGCACGGGCTGGCCATCGTTGAAACGGTAGTTCGCGGCCGTCAGCATGACCCGCGGGCCGAAGGTCACGTCGTCTCCGATGACCACACGCCCCTTCTCCGAGGGGCCGGCCCAGAGAAAGGTGCCGGAGCCGAGATGCAGCACCTTTCCGGCGGTGATGTTCTCGGGATTGGCAATGGAGGCGTTCGGCGCGATCTCGGGACGCGGGCCGATCCGCCCCCGCAGGGTCCGCATGGGCGTGACATGGGTGTAGTTGTAGTAATTGACCACCTTCAGCATATGCACCCAGGCGCGCGGATCGAAGGTGCTCAGGATGAGGCGCAGAAGGCGCTTCGGTTTCGAGGTGCGCTTCTTGTGGGCACCCTGGGAAGAAGAGGAGCTGTTGTCTGCCGGCACTGGGTCGGTTCCTTCATCCTGCCGGTCTGGATGTCCGGCCTCTTTCTGAATATCAGGCTGCCGCACAAGATCAATCGCCACAACTACAGGTGGCGGATACAGGCTGTCCCGACAACACCCCATGGGAAAAGCGCCGCCTTCTTCGGCAGTTCACGGCCATGCCTGCCCTGCAGCGTGGCTTCGACCGGCGATTTCCAGGCCGCGCGAATGAGGCCGGCCTATCCCACCCCGGATCCTTCTTTGGCAGGTGCGGTCAGGTATTGCCTGCTGGCGCAAAAGGCGCTCTCATGATAGATAGAAGCCGGGCCTGTCCCCCGACCTGCCCGACAGCCGTCCGGCGGTTTTCGGGCGGGACTGGACCGGACTGGGCCGGACTCCTCAGGACCGCAAGGATGGCGTGCAGGACGTGAAATTCAGCGGAAACAGAGCGGTATCCGCGCAGCACGACAGAGGCTCCGGCCCCCGCAGGGGCCGAGGTCAGGCACGAACGATGGCGCGGACGGGCGCCCCTCACGGGGCACCGGTATTACGGCAACCGGGGCTTCGGGAAGCTGTCTTGGCAAAGGTGATCGGAAAATGATGGCGGTCGTTTCACTTCTGCTTGCAGGGCTTGTGATTGTGTTCATCACCTCGCTCACCAAATTCGAGCGACAGGACAAGATAGCCACCATCTGGCTGCTCATCGCCTTTGTCATAGGGGGCCTCATGATGGGCCCGGACGCCAGTGCATATCGGCCTGAGAATTCGGTCTGTGGACGGGGCTGTCCGCCCGAATTGCGGGGCAGGATACTGATCGATCTCTGACGCCTATCGTTCCGATACTGTCAGGACCGGGTTCTGCCGCTTTAAAACCGCAGACCCGTCAAACCCGCCGGCCTTATCTGCCGGAAGGAATGCGAATATATCACTTGCGGCAACCGCATCGGCCCCATTCCCCTGGGAACAGGCATTGCTTGGTTCGTCCCCTGAAATGATCCCCCAGAATACCGCTGCATCATGGGGGAACCGCTTCAGACGAGAATGAGGGGATGGGCGTCGATATAGGCCGCCAGCTCCTGTGGCGTCATGCTTTCGTCCACGACCAGAACCCCGTTGAGCGCGCCGAAATATGCCCCGTGCATCGCAGAGGTCGTCCCGGCCGCACTGTTGGAGTTCAATGCTCCCAGAATGAGGCTGTCGGAATTGTCGGTCCAGTCCATATTGGTCTCGACCTGGCCGAGATGCGTGTTGTTCACCCACACATCCGCGACACCATTTCCAAAGCTCGCCACGACGGAATAATCCTTGTAGCGTTCGATGCCTTCGTACCGGAGCGCTTGCGTGCCGTCGTCATCCTCGAATTTGACGACGAGGCTGCCGTTGCTGATGGCGATGTGGAATCCATCCCCCAGCCCGGTGGAATCCCGTGAGACGAGGCCCCTTCCGCCATTGACCAGTTCGGGACGGAAGTTCAGCGCCACTGTTCCTTCCGTCGTGGAGAACTTGTCATCCGTCTCGGTGACGATGGCATCCCTCACCGTGTTTTTGAAGTCGGTGATCCCGCCGTGATAAAATACCGTATGCGAGGTGTCCTTGGCCGCCTCCACCGCCGCGAGATAGCTTTCCCGCGCATCGACATGGGCCGAAAGCTGACTGTACGTCATTCCCTGGTCATAGATGCGCAGATCTCCGACGGTGCCTGAAAAGAACGACCTCGGCCCGTATTTTGAAAGCCCTCCATCGGCGCCGAGGATCAGATCGGAGCCGTTCTTGGACCAGTCCATCCCGGTCTCCACCTGCCCGATGGATCGGCCGTTCAGCCAGGCTGTCGCCTTGCCATCGTCAAAGGACATGACGAGATTGTAATCGGTTTTCGCGGCAATCCCGTCATGGACGATGGTCTTGATCCCGCTGTCATCCTCAAAGCGGAGGGTGAGCGTTCCGCTGTTCACCGTCGCCGAGAAACCATGATCGAGACCGGCGGAATCCTTTGACAGGATGGTGCGCGCTCCAGAGGCGGAATTGGCCGAGAAGGTCAGCGAAACCGTCGCCTCGTCGAGGTCGAGCGTGCCGCCGTCGGCGAAGCGGAACCAGGATTTGCTGTGCCCCTTGAGGCTGAGGTTATCCGTTTCCTCCATTACCAGACGTGTCACGCCGAAGTCGTTGTCCACGCCCGCCAGCAGTTCCTTCAGCCTTCCCTGAGCGCCGTAGCCGCTGCCAAAATCAATGGCCGATCCGGCGACAGGCAGGAAGCTCTTCCAGCCGATATACTGCGGGCTCTGGAAGATGTCGGTCTGATCGCCGGTGGCGTTGAACCACTTGCCGGTCCCGAAATTGTAGTTGTTCCAGGCCGTCGTCCCGTTCCCCTCGTCCCCGATGGCACGGGAGACGTTGCCGGTGACGCTGATGCCTTCGTTGTTCCAGCCGGCGAGACGGATATTGGCGCCGTTGCTCCACTGCGTGGCGATCATGGAATTGTCACGGATGACGAAATTCCCGTCCGCCCCGTTGATATAGATCGTGTTGATATGCTGCGTCCAGATAAGGTTCTGTTCGATCAGGATATCCTGGAACCCCGTGGCCCCCATCGGGCCGTTCATGAAGATGCCCTGAGGTCTCACCGATCCTGTGGAGAGATCGTCGTGCAGGATATTGCCGCGGATCGTGATGTCATGCGGCGTCGCCCCGTTCAGGCCGAACATCTGGATGAGATCGGGGTGGGTCGGCGGGCGGGCGACCGTATCGGAGATAAGGTTGTTCTCGACCACGACGTCATGGCTGTTTCCGACGATCCGAACCAGATCGGTGGTCACATCATGAATATAGTTGCCCCGGACAGACACATCGGAAGCCGCCTGCAGGACAAGGCCGAAGCTCCCCCCCCCAATCGTATTGCCGGAAATGTCCGCGCCTTGTGTGTCGCGAACGGTCAGGTTGGTGATGGTGGAATTTCTGACCGCTACATTGCTGGAATTATACCAGATCTGCAGTGAGTTGGAGACATCAAGGCCCTCGAAAGCCAGATTGCTGGCTCCGCGCACATCCATCTTGGAGAAGGTCGCTTTTCCCGGATTGAGCGCCGCAATTGTGACGGTACTGTCATACTCCGGAAGCTGCCCTTTCAAGCCACTGGAAAGGTAGAGATATCCATAATCTCCATCTTCCAGAAGGATCGTATCTCCGCCCTTCACGACACGAAGAGCCGAAAGCAAATCATCAACCGAATCTACAAGTTTGATCGCCATATCGTCTCCGCATGCTCCCGCAGCTCTACCTATGGTTGTATCAAACCATGGTGAACAACTTACGGTTTTATTTCCACAACAAAAATAATAAGCGAGACATGTTCTGCAATGCAGAATGGCTCATCTGCGGAAGATTGGGCAATATTTCGCGAAACGGTCACTCGGTAAGCGTTTTCTCGCGCATTGCTTTCCATCTTGTGGAACCCTTTTCATCGGGCTGTCCCACTGCCAAAGCGGGCATTCGGGATATTTCGCCAGTTTCGCCCGAGACTTGCATTAAGGCGCGTGATTCTCCGTACGGGAGAAAGATTAAGATTGCCTGTCTTCATGGAGACAGGCGGGAAGGAACACCGGATTCGGCGCGGCATCGGCAGGAGCGCCCGGAAAGCACCTGGAAAGTCCTGCTTTGGCCCAGGACGGCGGCTGAAATCCGCCCGCTGCAAGACGGCGGGCGGATTTCCGGGAATCAGCCAAAGGGCTGCCTGAGCGGGCGGCGCGCTCTCAGACACCGAATCCCTTCCTCACATGGGCGAAAGATCGCCAAGCCGGCGGGTTTCGTCTTTCTGCACGCGCATCAGGATTACCTCGGAGCATCCCGGTTATTGTATTCCTTTAGGAAACAATACTTTCAAACAGATTGCGCCAGAGACCGCTTTCATCCCGCATGCCCACCACGGGGAAGCCGAATCCCAGCGGATCCTGCGCCCAGGCCTCATAGAGGCCGCCCGCATGGATCGTATCCTCGGCCGCGCCATCGTTGTCGGCCCGCTTCTCACCATCGTCCATGCGCTGAACGACAACGCCCGGCGCCCAGGTCCCGGAGGCGCGGGTGATCTCCACCTGCGGCGGGCTGACAGAGGTATTGAGCACGGCCTGGGCGCCTTTCTCCCCCGTACTGACGAAGGAAAGATCGCCTTCCTCCTTCACATACCACGATCTGAGCGCAGTGGGCGCGGGGCTGTAGATCCGGCCCCCGGTCACCGCCACCACGTCGATGAGGATCTTCCTCCGATCGGCGCTGAACCGGGGATTGGCGTAGCAGGGATGCACTTCCACATCGGAAAGCCCGCCGATCGTCTGGAGCGCCATCACCCCCATGCGCTGCATGAAGCGGGGGATGCCGTGATCGAAGGTTTCGGGGGGCGTATAGCCCAGGATGCCGGGATTGGTGAACTGCTTGCCCGGATGCGGGCCGCCCGCATTCTCGATCCGGTAATCGGAAACGACCGGCCCCAGCGTGAAACCGTTGTCATGGGCAAAGGCGGTGCGGGCCGCGCGCATCCCCTCCCGCCCGATGATCCGGCTTTCCCGGTCGCCGCCCAGCACGCCGAGCGTCCAGCCCGGCTCCAGATCCCGCACCAGCGAATGGGCCATGTCGCCTGCGTGACCGGGCAGGAACATCGCCGACATGAGCGGCACGACATTGCTGCCGTTCATCGCACCCTCGTTCATCAGCCAGTTCCACAGCACCGCCGTCACATCCCGTCCCCAGAGGTCCAGCTTGTCGGTGATGTCGGCCCATTGCCGGTCGGTGGCCGTATCGACCTCTCCCGCCAGAAGCGCGCGCATGGAAGTGCCGGAGACCGCCTCGTTGAGGATCATGACCGGGGTCTTCGGCTTCAACCGGCGGAACTGGTTCAGGAAGGTCACGAAACCATCGCTCGGCGCATATCCCACGCCCGTGCCGATCCGCCCCATCACCGGACGCCGCGCCTCCGCGCCGAGGATCCGCCGCAGGCCGAGATTGACCAGCGTCGCGACAGAGCCGCTCATCGCCGCCCCCGGTTCCAGCGCGAGCCGTGTCGTCATGTTCACCATGGGCATCGCCGTCTGGCTCTGCCCCATGATCATGAACTTGTAGCCCACGCCGAATTCGCTGCGCGCATGGGCCACCACCTCGGGGGCGCCCACCAGCCGCGCATCGGCGAAAAGCCAGCCGTTCGCGCTTTCCGGCAGCGATACCCGCCCGCTCCAGATGCCGTTCTCCGGGGCCGCCGGAAGGGGCATCGGCACCCAGTCGCGGACGATCCTGCCGGTCTCCGCCTCGAACACGCGGATCTCCACCGGCCCGGAGGCGCGTCCCGCAAAGGGCACCGATGCCAGGGTCTCCCCCGGCTTCAGCCCGAAGACCATGCCCGCCGACCTCTGATCGAAGGTGACGAAGCGCGTGGCCGACTGTGGGCGGAGCGTCGATCCGGGAAGGAGCATCGTCCCCCCGGCAGAGGGGGAGGCATCGGCGACGGGCACCGCGGGCCGGGTCCGGTCTGCTGTGGCCCAGGCAGGGGCGGCAAGGCTGGCCGCCGTGCCGTCGAGCTCCCGTATCCAGCGGACGGCCGGGACCGGCAGCACATCCTGCGGACGGGCGCCGCGGGCCAGTGCGGCCCATTCCGCCGGGGCGACCGTGCCGTTCAGATAGCCGACGAGCGCAATTTCACCATCCCACAACTCCTCGACAAGCGGGTTCGTATCCGTGGCGAAGGCCGTCATGTTCTGCGCGCCCCCGACGGTAAAGCCCGACAGCGCCGCACCGGAGGGGTTCACCCCGGTGAGGCTGGAGACCTCCCCCGCATGGTGCGTCCCATCGAGGAGCGAGTACCAGTCCACCCCCCACCGGTCCGTCCCGTCATGCCAGAAGACGACCAGCGCCGCATCCTCCGTCCAGGGAGCGCTGCGCAGGTTCACGCTCGCGCCCCCCGCGCCGTACTGATAGCCCTGAAAGCGGTTGCGGGAGGCGGAGGAGGAGTTGTTCGGATTGCCATAGGCAAGCCGGATGCGGTTTCCGCCGCTGCCCTCGCGCCCCAGGATCGCCTTTGTATAAGGCCCGTCCCGCTTGTCCACCGGCAGGCGCACCATGGCGAAGAGCGCGGAGGGCGTGCCGGAGCCGGTAAAGACCTCACTCCAGCCCTGATGGAGCAGGCCCTTCCATCCGGTCAGGCCCGCCCGCCCGGCATGCATGTTCCAGTTGCCTTCGGGGAATTTCAGCGAGCCTCCCGCCGCCGCCAGCGGAACGGGCGGCACGTCCGGGTAGAATTCCGGCTCTGCGGGGGGAGTGACGCTTCTGCCGCCGCGACCGGCACCGATCAGGCGGGTAAGGGAGGTTCCGATATGGATCATGCCGTTCCGAGCCTCCGCTTCCCGTGCCGCGGGGTGGTTTTCCTCGGATATCCGCCTGCCGGGGTGATCCCCGGCCAGGGGGCGATTCGCTTCCGCTGCCGTCCCATTTCCATCTCCTGCCCAGATGCGGACCCCGGAAAACCGGGATCCGGTGCAATGAGCGGGCAAGCTACCTCTTCCGGGGTAAGCAAGGCGTTGGCAGGGCGTACGCTCCTCCCCCCGTTGCGGCAACGGCCTGCTCGAAGCGGCCCGGCAAGTCAGGAGAGACAGCACGGCGAACGGGATGTCTCTCTCTCCTCCCGTCACGAAAAGCCTGCTAATGCCGCACTGCAGCAACAGAATCGGCGCAGCGAAGGGGGACGGGGCAGATATGCCCCGGGACCCACCGGAGGGAAACCGCGGCAGGCTGCCCGCTGCGGAATGCAACCGGAAGGATGGAATGCGAGACAATTTTCCGGGCATTCCGCCCCCCGGAAACGGCTCGTTGCCGCCTATACAACCCTCTCAGGCGGAGAGGTGCCTTGTATACTTTGCCAAGTTTAGGCAGACTCAAGTCATTGTTTTTTGAGAGTGCCGCCCCCGTGTCAGGTTTCAGTCAAATCAGAACCCGCCTCTTCAAGATCCTCGTCAAAATCACCGAATTCAAATACCGCCACCTCTATGGCATGGATCTGGGAGAGCATGTCCGCATCTCGCGCGGTGCGCGGCTGGACCGGACCAACCCGAAGGGTGTGCATATCGGGGATTACACCGCGATTACGGGCGGTGCAGCAATTCTGACCCATGACTTCGTCACCCGCACGTGGAAGGACACTTACGTGGGCAGCAATTGCTTTCTGGGCTTCAACGCTATCATTCTTGCCGGAGTGAAGGTGGGGGATGGCTGCATCATCTCTCCCAACACCGTGGTTGTCCGCGATGTGCCGCCGAACAGCGTCGTGATGGGCAATCCGGGCAAGGTCGTGGAACAGAACATCGTCACCAGCAAATGGGGCATCCGTCTCGACAAGGGCAACGACAGCCCCGTCGCCCACTGATCTATCAACCGGCCGGACCTCCCCCGGCTTCCCAAGGAGAACAACATGAACGCCATCTTGGACAAGGATGCCGACCTGAATTCCGCCATCCGCAAGGTCTTCAATGACGTCTGGGACGTGGAAGTGCCGGGCCAGCCCGCGCCGGAGCTGAACGACGATACGGTCCTGCTGGAAAGCGGGCTGGACAGCCTGGGCTTCGCCATCTTCGTCTCCACCCTGGAGGAAGAGCTGGGCTACGACCCGTTCACCATCGCGGAGGATGCCTATTATCCCCGCACCTTCGGGGAATTCGTGGCCTTCTACGACAAGTACCGCCCCGCCGTCTGAGCGGGCGGGCAGGCTGGCGGATTGCCGGCTGCATGATTTCTGAACGGTTTGCCGGGGCAGTAATGGCCACACTCAGGGAACGGCTGGCGGCACGTCCGGGAACGGATGTGCTGATCCGGGAAAACGCGCGCGACATCACCGTCGCCGAGGCGCTGGCGGAGGGGCCGAAAGGGCTTCCGCCCTCGGCCCGCGTTCTGCTTTCCATCCACGACACAGGGGCGCTGGCGCGCACGCTCGTCGCGCTGGACGGGGGGGTGGAGGCGCTGCTGCTCGCCTCCTACAGCTTCTCGCCCGAAGTGGTCGAGGCGTTGGCGGGGGTGGCGGGGATCACCCATATCGTTACCGACCGGGAGGAGCTTCTCGCAGCACGGCCCGCTCCCTCCGCATTGGAAGACGCCGCACCGGAAGACGCCGTATCGGGCGGCGGCGCCAGACCAGCCGCTGCGGCGACCACGGGGCCATCCACGGGGGTGACCACTGGGCCAACTCTTGGGCTGACCGTCGGGACAACCGCCGCCGAGGCGTCCGAAACGGCGCAGGGGAGCAGGGCGAGCGCAGAAGCCGCTGCCCCCTCACCCGGAGCGGCAAGCGCCGAAGCGGCATCAGCGGTCAACGCAACCGCGACTGCCGCGGCTTCCGCCTTACAGTCCGGCTCCCCGCAATCTGGCTCCCCGCAATCTGGCTCTCCGCAGTCTGGCTCCCCGCAGTCTGAACCCCCACAGTCCGGCTCTACACAGTTCGACCCTACACAGTCTGAACCCCCAAAATCCGACCCTACACAGTCCGACCCTACACAGTCCGGCCACCCGCAATCGGCTCCGGCCGGCGCGGCTCCCGGCCGGAGCGGAGGCGCCCTCCCCACCCTCACCCCGGAGGCGGTGCGTGGCCCGGCAGGCGCCACAGCGCCCGTCGCCACAACCTGGCTCATGACCACTTCGGGTACGACCGGCGTGCCGAAGATCGTCACCCATAGCGTGGCCTCGCTCACCCGGTCCGTTCGGGGAACGCGGCCGGAGGCTCTGCCGGTCTGGGGGCTGCTCTACGACATGACCCGCTTTGCCGGGATGCAGGTGGGGCTGCAGGCGATGACCGGCCACGGCACGCTGGCCGCGATCGACCGCGACGCCGCCCTTGGGGAGCAGGTCGCGGAGATGGCGGCGGCAGGTGTCACCCATCTCTCCGCCACACCGACGCTCTGGCGGCGGCTGCTCATGGCGCCGGGGGTGGAGGGGCTGCCCCTCCGCCAGATCACGCTGGGCGGCGAGATCGCCGAACAGCCGGTGCTGGATGCGATCCGCGCGCGGTTCCCCAAGGCCCGCGTCACCCATATCTATGCCTCGACCGAGATCGGCGTGGGCTTTGCCGTGAACGACGGCCGGGCGGGCTTCCCCGAAAGCTACCTCTCCGCCGAGGCCCCCGCCGGCCTTGCCATGCGGGTGGAGGAGGGGATGCTCTGGCTCCGCCCCCCCGAGGCGCACCGGACCCGCTATCTGGGGGACAACCAGCTCGACATGGATGCGGAGGGCTATGTCCGCACCGGCGACCAGGTGGAGATCCGCCCCGATACGGAGGGCGCGCGGGTGCATTTCCTCGGCCGCGACAGCGGTGTGGTGAATGTCGGCGGCGTGAAGGTCTATCCCGAACGGGTGGAGGCGGTGCTGACCGCCGATCCGCGGGTGAGCCTTGCCCAGGTCACGGCGAAATCCAGCCCGATCACCGGCAACCTGCTCGTCGCCACCATCGTCCCCGCCGACCCCGCCGCCGACCGCGCGGCGCTGAAGCGGGAGCTCATGGCCCATGCACAGGCCCATCTCGAACGGGAGGCCGTGCCCGCCATGTGGCGTTTCGCCGATCATCTGGAGACGAATGCCGCCGGCAAGATCGTCCGTTCCCAAGCAAAGGCCTGATCCCCCATGACGACCCCGCCGAACCTGAAGACCGTCATCGTCACCGGTGTCTCGCAAGGCCTGGGCCTTGCCATCGCCCGCCGGGTGGCGGCGGATCCGTCCTACCGGCTCGTCGGCCTGTCGCGGAAGCTGACCCCGGCCTATGAGGCGCTGATCGCCGAATACGGCGCGGACAAGGTGGAGTTCCACCCGTTCGACGTGAGCAATCTGGACGCGATCCCCCCCTTCATCCGCGAGACGGTGGACCGGCACGGGCCGATCTGGGGCGTGGTCAACAATGCCGGCATCGGCAAGGACGGGGTGCTCGCCACCCAGCACCTGACCGACATCCAGTACATGATCGACGTGAACCTCACCTCCGCCATCGTCTTCGCGAAATACGCCTCCCGCTCCATGCTCTCGGCGCGGGCGGGGCGGATCATCTCGATCTCCTCGATCATCGCCTCCACCGGGTTCAACGGGCTGGCCGCCTATGCGGCGACCAAGGCGGGGCTGGAGGGGTTCACCCGCTCGCTCTCGCGCGAACTCGGCAAGCGGGGGATCACGGTCAACTGCGTGGCGCCGGGCTACATGGTCACGGAGATGAGCCTCGGCATTCCGTCGGACAAGATGGACTCGATCAAGCGCCGCGCGCCGCTCGGCCTGCCCGATCCGGACGATGCGGCGGGCGCGGTGATGTATCTGCTCGGCCCCGACGGCGGCAAGGTCTCCGGCACCGTCATCACGGTGGACGGCGGCTCCACGGCCTGACGTTTCGCGCGCGAAACAGGGCGGCTCCGACTGCAGGCCCCAGGTTCCGGCACGGCGGCAGTCGTGCTCTGAGGAGCGGGACGCGGGATGCGTCCCCGCTGGCGGAGGGGTGCAACATCAGGCTGTCTGACGGGCGGTCGGGCAGGTCTTCCGCGGCAACGCCGCAGGGGACATGTCGTGACCGATAGTCGCGCGCGCGCCCGCTGACGGCGGCGGCGCGCGGCGATATGCTGGGCGGCGCGCCTGCCTTCCCCAAAAGGTCCGCCCTCAAAAGGTCCACTCCCGAAAGACCCAAACCCAAAGACCCTGGGCCCTCAGACAGACCGGAAAGCCAAGAAACCATGACCTCCCTCCAGATCGCCACCTATCTGGCAATGGCCCTTGTCTATGCGACCCTGATGACCGCAGGCGCGGCTCTGGGGCTGCGGATCGTGGGACGGCGGATCGGCGGGAGCGGGCTGCTTTTGCTGCTCTCGACGCTGTTCATGATCACCCTCGCCCTCTATCCCTTTCCCGACCGGGCGACATTCACCTGTGTGCCGGACGAGGTGCATACCCAGTTTCAGCCCTTTCACTTCCTGCCCGCTTTCACCCGGCTGATCGAAAACGGCGCGCCGTTTTCCGCCTGGGTGACCAATCTCACCGTGGCCTCCACGATCATGAACTATCTGGTCTGCATGGTGATCGGCCTCGCTCTCGCGGGCGTG
This sequence comes from Haematobacter genomosp. 1, assembly GCF_002196855.1. Taxonomy (GTDB): domain Bacteria; phylum Pseudomonadota; class Alphaproteobacteria; order Rhodobacterales; family Rhodobacteraceae; genus Haematobacter. Next base: position 18,341 of record NZ_NIPW01000040.1, read on the forward strand.
ACGGGGCGGTGGCTGCTGGCGGCGGGATTTGCCGCCACGCTCACCCTGGGGATCGAACTCACCCAGATCACCGGCAACTGGGGCCTCTATCCCTGCCCCTACCGGCTGTTCGACGTGGACGACCTGATCATGAACTTCGCGGGGGTGATGACGGGGTTCGCGCTGTGGCGCGGAGGACGGGCCCTCAGGGAAGCGCGCGGGCAACCGGCAGGCGGGCGGGAGCAGGCGCCACGGCATAGCCCTGATCCCCGAGATCGACCGTCCTGAGCACGGTGACCCGGTCCGGGTGACGTGCCTCGATCGCGGCCAGCGCCCGTGCGGGCAGGGTCGCCAGATCGAAATCATCCCGGTGCGTGCCGATGACCCGGCTTTTCGCCGCCAGAAGCCCGAGCCGCGCCAGCCAGTCGCGCGCCTCCTCGCCCAGCGTGGCGGGATCGGCGATCCGGGGATCATCGCGGAACTGGACCGTGACCAGCGACCGGCCCGCCGCGACGGCCGGCACGGCAAAGGCGGTGACGTTCCGGGCGCGCTTCACCACCCCGTGCCCGATCACCTCCACGTAACCCGCGAAACCGGGGGGCGGCCCCTCCAGATGCAGGACGGCGCTGAAGGTGCGGAGGCGCAGGCAATCCTGCCAGAGCGGCTCCATCCCCGCGATCGGCGCATGGGCGCGCGATGACATGACGAGCCTCCGCGCCCGGACCGGGCCTCGTGCGGTTTCGGCCAGCACGCCCGCCGGGCCGATACGGATCCGTTTGATCCGGCAGTCCTGCACCACCCTCGCGCCCGCTGCCTCCAGCCGCGCCAGGGCCGCCGCCATGACCGCGCTGTATCCCCCCCGGGGATAAAGGATCGGCAGGCCGAGATGGCGCAGCGCCAGCCCGGCATTGGCGAACGCATGGCCCGCCTTCTCCGGCTTTCCCCGGAGCGCGGACTTCCCCGCCACCAGCCCGTGAAGCAGCACCCGCGTGAGCCGCATCGGAATGCGCCGCCCGCGCCAGAGGCCGAAATCCGGCGTGTCGCGGAGGATCTCCTCCTCCGGCAGCAGGTTCTCGATCACCCGGTGGATATGGGCGCGGTTCTCCATCAGATGCACACCGACCTCGACCGAGCGGTAGCCCAGCACCTCGGGCAGGTGCCACGACCCGCCCGGGCGCGATGCGGCATCGACGAGGATCACCCGCTGCCCGGCTTCGGCAAGCACGATCGCCTGGAACAGCATCGGCGGGCCGGTGCCGATCATCAGCGCGTCGTGGATCGGCCCCGCTTCTGCGCCGGATTCGGCGCCGCATTCTGCGCCGAATTCTGCCCCGGCCCAGGGGCGGGCCGCTTCGGCGTCCTGCCCCCGATCCGGCCCGGCCTCAGGGATACCGGTGTCAGATATACCGGTGTCAGGCATAAAAGCCGGTCACCGCGTCGATCACCCGCGCGACCTCCTCCCCGGTGAGCTGGGCATGCATCGGCAGGGACAGCACCTCATCGGCCAGCCGCTCCGCCGCGGGATAACCGGCCCCATCGGCAAAGGCGGCAAAGACCGGCTCGCGGTGGAGCGGGCGGGCATAATGGCGGCGGGTGGCGATGCCGCGGGCGGCAAGGTGACCGGCCAGCGCATCCGGGTCGGGGGCGAGCAGCACGTATTTGTGCCAGACATGGTGGCAGTCCCGCGGCCAGGACAGCCGCGTGACCGGCAGGCCGGCAAGCCCCGCGTCATAGGCCGCGGCAATGGCCGTCCGCTCCGCGACCCACCGCGCATGGTGGCCGAGCTTGACGTTCAGCGCCGCGGCGGTGATGGCGGGCATCTGCGAATTGAAGCCGAGCATGCGGGATTGCCCCTCGTGCATCCCGTGATAGCGCAACGCGCGGAGCCGCGCTGCGACCTCCCCGTCATCGGTGACGACAGCCCCTCCGGTGCCGAGCGCGGAGAGCACCTTGAACCGGTCGAAGCTGAAGCTGGAGATATCCCCCATCCCCCCGGCAGGGCGGTTCCGCCAGGCGGCGCCGAAGTTCTGCGAGGCATCCTCAACTAGCAAAAGCCCGTGGCGGCGGGCGAAATCCTCCACCGGAGCGGGGTCGCCCATACCGCCGAACAGGCCGACCCAGACCATGGCCCGCGTGGCCGGCGTCAGCCGCCGCTCGGCATCGGAGAGGTCGAGGGTGCAGGGCGCCTCCTCCCGCTCCGCCTCCCCCATTCCGATATCGGCGAAGACCGGCCGCGCCCCGGTGCGCAGGATCGCCGAGGCGGAGGCGATGAAGGTGAAATCCGGCACGATCACCTCGTCCCCCGGCCCGATGCCGAGCGCCATCAGCGCGAAGGCCAGCGCATCCGTGCCCGAGGTGGTCGCGATGGCATGGGCCCGCCCCGCCGTCTCCGCCACCCCTGCCTCGAAGGCGCGCACATCGGCATTGTTGACCATCTCTCCCGCCCGCAGGATGCGCGAGATCTCGGGCAGCAGCTCGGCCTCCAGCGCGGTATTCTCGCGCGCGATACCGAAGAAGGGCACCGGTTCGGGCGTGCCGCTGGCTGTTTCGGATGCCGTCGGGCGGGATTGCACCGTCATTCCGCCGCCATCCGCCAGTCGCGCCCCGCAAGATGCGCGAGATAGGCCGGGATGCCCGCCTCCAGCGGATAGCGCGGCGCATAGCCCAGAAGCCGCCTGGCCTTCGCGATGGAGAGCGTGCCCCGCGTCGGCCGGTCGTGATCGTCGAGAGTATCCGAACCGAGGGCAAGAGCCGGGTGGAAGCTGCGGATCACGTCCACAAGGTCGATCAGGCGCCTGGCCTGGCCATAGGTCATGTTGAAGGTCTCCCCCGCTGCGGCCGGATGGGTCGCGGCCAGCCGGAACCCCTCGGCAATGTCATCGACATAGGTGAAGTCCATCGTGTGGTCCTTCGCGCTGAGCATGACCGACCCGCCCTGCAGCGCCGCCTCGCAGAATTTCTGCACCACCCGGCGATGCTGATCGGTCGGGCCATAGACCGCGGAGGGGCGCACGATCACCGTCTCCATCCCCGTGGGCTTCAGATAGGAGCGCGCGAGCACCTCCCCCGCGAGCTTCAGCCCGCCATAGACGTTCACGGGATTGCAGGGACCCTCCTCCGGCATCGGATCCTGCTGGAAGTCGCCATAGACCATGGAGGAGGAGGCATAGACGAACCGCCGCACCCCGGAAGCTTCGCGCAACACCTCCAGCAGGTTTATCATGCCCTCCGAGAGGGAGCGGGCGGCCGCCTCCACCTGCCGCGAGACGACGGTGACGAGCGGGATGGCCGCCAGATGGACGACGCAGTCCGGGCCGAAGCCGGTCAGCAGGGCGCGCAGGCGCGATTTCTCCATCGTCGAGCAGCGTTCGATCCGCGCGCCCTTCATCAGCACACTGGTCCGATAGGCGATATCGGTCTGTATGCGCGGAGAGAGATCCGCCGAATAGCTGAAGGTGAAATCGTCGAGCACGAGGATTTCGTGCCCCTCGTCCAGGAGCCGTCGTGTCAGGTGAGAGCCGATCAGTCCCACCCCGCCGGTGATCAGAACGCGCATGGCCTCTCCAGAGGAAAATTATGTTTTTGAACAATTAACTATCTATAAGGTAAGATATTGCCTCACCTCTGTCGATTGATTCTGCAGCGCATCGGCCAGCCCCCCGCGATAGCGGGCGCCGATGTCTTCCTGGCGGAGGAAATCGAGCGCTCCGCTGCCTTGCGCATCTGCAAGGCGGGCCTTCATCTCCCCCTGCTCCCGCACCATCCGCAGCATGGCCGCCGCGATGGCGCGGGTATCCCGGGGATCGGCGGACAGGGTGAAATCGCCCTCACGGAAATATCCCCCGATCGCCTGACCGCGCGGATAGAGGCAGGGCGTACCGGCCAGCAGCGACTCGGCAAACACCATCCCGAAGCTTTCGGCCCGCGAGACGAGCACGAAGGCCGCGGCGGCGTTGAACTCCTGCTGAACCGCCCCGTTCGGCACCGGTCCGGCGAGCCGCGCCACACCCGGCGCGCGGGCCGCGATCATCCGAGCGAGCGACCGGCGCACCTCCTGCGGCCCGTCGCCCAGGATATCCAGCGTGAGGCCGGGCATATCCCGCGCCGCAAGGGCCGCCGCCGCCACCAGCCGCGAAAGGTTCTTGCGCCGGTGATCGGCCAGTTGAAACGCCGTGACCAGTCGCGGCCCCCGCAGGACGGGGGCGATCAGCGCATCCGCCGGCCCCGGACAGGGGAGCAGAACGGTGGGGGCCGGTCTCGGCCCGAGATGCGCCACGACCCCCTCCGCCGCCCAGGGCGCATAGGGGAAGGCGATGGCCGCCTCCTGCCAGACCCGGCGCAGGAGCGGGCGGAGCAGGGGTTTCGCCCGCAGGATCCGCAGATCGGTATTGCCCTGCACCGACAGCACGAAGGGCACGCCCCAGCGCTGCGCCATCCGCCAGCCGACGATCCCCTCCACCGTCAGCTTGTGCGCATGAATGACATCCGGCCTGAGCCCCCGCGCCCCGCAATCGGCGACCAGCCGGTCGGCCAGAGCGAGGAGATCCCGCCGCAGGCCGATCCCCTTCGGCCAGCCCCGGTAGATCACCGCCCGCTGATCCCCGCCCGCCGCATCGGCGAAGTCCCGAATAGCGAGGCGCGCCAGCCCTCCCCCACGGTTGAGCGAGATCACGAAGGTCTCTGCCGCGCCGCCAAGCGCCACGAGATTGGCGATGGCGCGCGGCTTCCGGGGGTTGATCGGGTCGGGATAATCCGCGGACAGATGAAGGATGCGCATGATCGCCGGCCCCTTATGTCATGCGACTCTAGGACGCTTCCGGCCGAGGATCACGCCGGAAAATCCATCGATATGCAGAGTTCGGGTTTCACCTGACGGGACTCTTCGAACCGCCCCGTGCAGGGCCGGCCCAGACGGCCGCCTTGTCGGGCCGGCCTGACGGTGGAGCGGCGGCCCTTCCGCATGACAGCGCGGGCCGCCGTTTCGCAAACCGCATCGGGCGGGAAGCATCGGACGGGAATACGATTTGCCGGCGACAGGCGGCAATCGTCCGGGCCGGACGGCAAGGCAGGCAGCCCTGCCTGCTGTTTGCGAAGTCTGCGGCCTCGCCCGATCAAGGAGCGGCCCGATCGCGGTCGATCGAGCTCATGGCCCATCAAGATCATGGCGGAGACCAAATGGAAAAGCAGGGAACCTTCATCATGAGCTCCATCTTTCCGCCCGCTCTGCCATGAACACGCCCGCTGTGTTTCTTTCGTGTGAACCGGGTGGCTAATTCTCCGGGACTGTTGCCAATTCCGGTCCATCAAGATGCATCTAATATCATTCGGAGAAGTCCTGCTCACGTGACGGATATCTGTCCTGAATCGATCATTCACCCCCCGCCACTCCCGCGCACCCCACGCCTTTCATGTCATCTTCATATGAAAATTCTGCTGCTGCCGAACGCTTTGGCAGATCGCACCCTGTCCTGCAAAATTATACAGCAATTAATACAGCCGCCCTGATGTCGAAAAACATCGGATATATCGTCAGAAAATGTTGGACATTTCTCTGATAAACTTACAGAATTGCCTTATTAAACCACCCGGCAACAGGCTTGCTTCTGCAACATTTATACAGTTGCATGATACCCAGTTTCCCGGCGTGGACATCGAATTTGAACCCGCGCTCCCATAGGAGCAAAATAGAGGCAAGAATAATGACCACACCGAACACTGCCCAAGCTCCGGTCGTTTTTGAAGGCCGTGGTCCCCGCATATCTCTCGGCTATAATCCCACCGTCGATTATATCCGCTTTCTCGCGGCGCTGGTCATCGTTCAGTTCCATGCCCGCGCGCCGCTGAACGTCATCGGACAGGGGGCTGTCGGGTTCTTCATCCTCGCGATGATCTGGTTCACTCTGAATGGGCTGCAGCGACGCAAGGAACCGGTGGGCGCGGCATCGCGATGCGGGGCCGGCGACTGCTCTACCCATTCCTCATCTGGGGTGTCCTGCAGATCCTTGCAAAGGTCGCACAATCCGTAATGACGGGCGGCAGCCTCATCGAAGAGCTTCAGGCGTGGCACCCGCCGGTCGGAAGCTTCGGGCAATTGTGGTTCCTGCCCTGGGCACTGGCCGTCAGCGCTGTCCTTATCCTTCTGGCACAAAAGACGACATTCCAGATTTCCAGCTGGCGGCCGCTCCTGTTCTGGCTGGTGCTCTTTGCCCTGGCCACCATCGCCTGCCTGGAGGTCTGGTCATGGCAGGAGCTGCCCCTGATCCTCCGGCTGTCGGTGCTGTACCTGCCTTCCGTGGGCGTCGGAATGCTGCTTTTCGCCGTGCGGAACTCCGGCTGGATCCTGATTTTCGTGACAGCCATCATCTGCCTGTTCGGGCTTGTGTTGCGGGCCGCGGGGATGGATGGCACGCAGCAGTTGATCCTTGCGCCCCCGATCATGGTGCTGTCGCTGATGGTGCGGACGCCGGAATTCGGCTGGACGCGCAAACTGGGACAGCTCTCGATGGATATCTATCTTGTGCATATCCTGATGCTGAGCGTGGCCGGCGCCATTCTCGGCATTGCCACCCATACTTTCGCCGGCGGCATCATGATCTGCCTGCTGAGCCTGGGTGCGGCGCTGGTCATGCAGCTTCCCCAGATCGGGAAATGGCTCCGCTAGCCGCGCCGGAAAAGCACCACCTCAAATAAAGGGATAAACGCTGTGACTGGAAAGCCAGCCGCACACAGCGGCATGCGTCTTCATGCTCTGGATACCGCCAAGGGCATTTCTGTCATTCTCGTGGTGTTCTGGCATGTTCTGATGGTGTCCTCATCGGTCGGGTTCACGCCTCATCCGGTTTATTTTGCCGTGAACGCGCCGCTGCTCTCCATGCGGATGCCGCTGTTCTTCTTCGTGTCCGGCGTCGTCGTTGCCCATTCCCTGTCCGGTCCATGGAAAGACTTCTTCAACCGGAAGCTTCTGGACCTGCTGTGGATATGCGGGCTGTGGACGGTGATCTACACCGTGGTTCAGGGCCGCCCGACAAGCTATATCCTCACATCCTGGTACAGGCCGGAGATCCACCTTTGGTTCCTCTGGGGGCTGATCATCTACCGGCTCCTTTCCTATCTGTTGCGCAGGCACAAGACGCTGGCCCTCGCGCTGTCTCTCACCCTGTCGCTGCTTGTGTACCACGATCTGCCGCAGGATTTCTGGGGCAGCCTGTCCACCCACCAGCGCAGCGTTGTCAGATACGGAGCATTCTTCTTCTTCGCGGTCTGGTATGGTCGACAGATGGTGTCCGCGCTGTGCCGCTGGCCGTGGTTCGCTCTGGCGGCCGCGTTGATGGCCGCTCTGCTCGCCTCCCGGTTGGACCTCGTCTTCCTTCTGTCCTTGTCGGGCGTGATGCTGATCCTTTCGGCGTCGATCCTGATTTCCGAACACCTTGTCGCCGTGCAGCACGCTTTCACCTTCGTCGGGAGCCGGTCGCTTGAGATCTTCGTGCTGCATTTCGCAATGGTGGGCCCGTTTCTGAAGATGGCCAAGGGCTATTCCCACAGCGCCCTCTGGGCCGTACCGGCGGTGACGCTCGCCTGTGTCGCTCTGGCCATTGCGCTGCGCCGGATCACGGATCGCTTTGCCCCCTGGCTGTTCCGCGCGCCAAAGGGCCTGATGGAGCATTTCGGGGCGCGGATCGGCGCGTTGCGTGCCCCGAGCCAACTCGATGTCACCCCGGATGGCGAGGGACGCTGGCGCTGACCTTGGCGGGCAATCGGCCCTCAGCCCATCACGACCCTGCCCCGCAGAACCCGTTCACGGCGCCGAAGCGGGTCTCTGCGGGATTTTGGCCAGCTCCGGCCAATGCTTGCGCCACAGGCGCAGGCCCCATGTGTCGCGGGGATTGTTGTGCCCGGTCACCTCGTCCTCGGAGATATGCGGATAGGGCCATTGCGCAGAGGGATAGTCGCCGAACTCCCGCCCCGTGGGGGGAACGGTGCGGCGGGCATATTCCACAAGGCTCGCCTTCCAGGACGGCTGGACGATCCCCAGCGCCTGCGCCGCCATCACGAATTCCAGCCCCGTCGCGATCACCCGGTAATCCGCAAAGGGTGAGGGATTGTCCGCCTGACGCGCGCTGCGCGTATCGGTGCCCCAGCGGATCGCCCAGTTCGGATCGCCGGGTTTCAGCGTCCCGTCCTCCGACATGAAGACCCGATCCCCGGGACGGAACGGGTTGCCTCCCATGAGGGTCAGGGTGATATCCCCCCTCACATTGCCCCCCCGCGGCTGGGAGATACGGGCGCTTTTGGCACCGTCGACGGATTTCAGCAGCAGGCCCGCCAGCCCCCCCTTGCTCATGTTGCTGTTCGGCCGTTCCGTCTCGCTGTTGGAGATGGTGACCTTCGGCCCTGCCACGCTGACAACGGTGCGGATGCGGGTGATCAACGGCAGGTCGAGGCTTTCATGCGGGGTGCGGTACCGCGCGAGGCTTTCTTCCGTCTCCACGTAATACTGGCCGAGGATGTTGCCGCCCGCGGGGGAGCTTTGCCCCCGGTCCCCGATGATGAACCCTGAGAGATCCGCCCCCGCCCAGTGCTGCTCGAGATAGACCATGGGGAACATGAAGGACCACAGCCCCCCGTTCGGGCCGAGATCGAGACCGCGGACCTGAATGCCCCATGAAATCACCGCCTTCACCGCGCGCCTGACCTGCTCGGGGCTGCCGGCATCGGTCCACAGGAGGGGCAGGATCGCGGCCTGCATCGCCGCGACCTCCCGCCCGTAGTTGCTGTCCATCACCCCCGTGCCATAGGGCATGTATTCCCGGTAACCGCCCTGCTCCGCGCCGTTTCCCGGAATGGTGTTCGTGCCGAGCGAGGCCTGAAACATCTCCGCCCGCGCCAGATAAGCCTCAAGGTCGCGCGGCGGGCGGGTGCCGGCGGCGGAGCGGCGCGGAAGGACGCGCAGGATGTGATCCACATCCACCCGCTCCAGAACGATGGGCGCCACCGCCGCCCGGTTCACGGGGGGCGCGAAGTCGTTGGGCCCGGGCAGCGTGTCGCCGATCATCAGGCCGAAATATTCGTCCACCAGCGACGTGCCCGAGTCTCCGGCGCGGCGGATATGCGACCGGGCCGCCACCAGGATGTCCCCCCGCCGCATCTCGAGCGGGAACTGCGCCACCGCCTCGGGCTGATGCATGGCGTTGATACGGCCGTCCTGGGACTTGGCCCGCTGATCATATCCGCGGCGCTCCGGCCCCGGATTGAGCGTGGCGCCGTGGATCGTCCGGCCATAGGCATCGGTCGTCGTCGCAGGGCTGCGCGACACGATGCGCACGATACCGCCCGCAGGCGGCACGATGACGGCCTGGCGCTGCGGGTCCGACGTATAGCCGATCTGCGATCCTTCCGGCATCAGACCCGATATCCGGACCGTCCCGTCGGACGAGCTGACGGTGAAGGTCTCCGTCGGCTCCGGCGTCACGACCTGCCCGGAAGGGGGGGAGGCGGCCGCGGGACGCGTCACCGGCAGCGCGACGAAGGCGGTGGCCAGCAGGGCGCATAGCAAGGTCGCCGGAAGCAGGCGGAGGGCCGAGGCGCCCCGTTTTCCCGGCGGCGAGCGGTGCCTCGCCCGGGAAAGGGCATGGATCGTCGCCCGGCGGCAGGGGAAGGCAGGGAGGATCATGGCGTCAGCGTCCGCATCTGGCGGCCCGGCGGGGAGCGGCAGGCCCGTCCGTCTGAGACTGACGCCTTGGGACGGCAATGCAAATCACTTTCCGATCCCGTCCAGAGCTCTGGCCCTGCGCAGGGGCCGCGCGCCTGTCTGCTGCCGGCACCCCCGGGGGAGCGGCCGGAAGGGCAGATGTGGAGGACCATCCTGTTTCACCCGATCCGTCACCGCTATTCGGGGCCGCTTCCCTCTCCGGCCATGTTTCGCGCGCGAAACATTCAGCTCCCTCAGGCGACACGCTCGGCCTCCCCACGTGTTTCGCCTGGCCCCGAAGGCGAACACGAGCTCCCCCGTGTTTCGCGCGCGAAACGTCAGCCCTGCAGACGCAGCCATTCCGCGAGCCGGTCGCGGAGCGCCGGGGTCACTGCCGGGCCGCTGAGGACGATGCGCCTTGCGCCACCCGTCATGGCAATGCCGGGCAGGATCTCCTGTGCGGCGGTCTTCTGCCGGAGGGCGGATCGCGGTGCTTCGGCCCACCGGGCAAGAGTGGCCAGTTCCATGGCCGGATCCGCGCTCTCCCCGCTGCTCAGAAGGCGGGCCAGAGCCGCCCCCGCCTCCGGCTCCTCCGCCAGCCGTTGCGCCAGTTGCAGCCCCAGCCGCTCACCGATTGCTGCCGGGAAGCGGAGACTGCCATCCAGCGCGTCGTAGAGGTTGAGGAAGGAGCCGATCTTCGACCGCTTGGCCCGGCTCGCCGTGGCGTAAAGGCTGCGGAGCGCTTCTCCCCGATCGGCGAAGGCGCCCGCCTCCACCGCCTTGGCGGCGATGCGGGCCCGCTCGTAATAGCTCAGGCCCGCGCGGATCTCGTTCTCCTCCACCATGGCGACATAGGCGGCGCCCGAGCTTTCGGGTGTCCGCAGCAGCGCCAGCACGGTTGCGAACCGCGCCTCCCCCGTTTCCGCATGGAGCCGCCGGAGCGCGGAGAGCCGCCGCCAGCCGGAGATCAGGCCGTAGCGGCGCCCAGTTTCGGGAGCGGCATCGCGCGCGGCATCGCCTTGTCCCATCACCCTGCCCCGGGTCTCGCCGTCTGCAGAACTGAGGTGCAGATCTGAGCGGAAGCCTTGGCCGAGGTCGATCACCTCCACCGGGGCGCGCTGGCCATGGAGGCGCAGGCTTTCCACCAGCGCGTCGAAATCCTCGCCATCGAAACTCACCCGGTCGCGCACCAGATGGCCGGTGTCGATGGTGTCGAGAGGCAGCGCCTCCACCATCCGTCCCGTGGCGCGGGCCTCCGCCACCTCTCCCGCCAGCGCCTCCAGCGCGGCGGTGGCCGCCGTCTCCGCTGCGATGCGGGAGATGGGGGGCGGGCGCGGCGCGGGGGCGGCGGGCGGGACGGGCGAAACAGCCCGGGAGGCCGGGCCGAAGGGCATGGATTTCGTCTCCAGCGGGCCCTCCGGCATATCGGCCGGGTCAGGCTCGGCGGCGAAGGGCAGGGTGAGGCGCTTGCGGGCCATGAGACTCCTCCGGGTCAGGAATGTTTCGCGCGCGAAACATCAGGATTTGGTTGGGCCACCAGGGCAGGCAGACCACGCGGGGCAGACCAAGCGGGACAGGCCCTGCTGGCGGGCCAGCTGGCGGGACGGCAGGACATGAGGACATCCCCGCCGGCCCTGGTCGGCTTCTGCCGGCACCGGGGTTTGCCCCACCCGGCCGCCGCGACATCCGGCAGCAAGCCACCATGGGCCGCCATCCGGGCCGCATCGGGGCGGGCCAGCTCCGGGATCACGCCGCTTGCCTTGGTCTGCAAAAGCCCCTGTAAAAGCCCCTGCAAAAGCTCTGGACGACCCGAGATGTTTCGCGCGCGAAACATCACTCGGCCGCCTCCCGCGACGCCAGTTCATCCCGCCGCCAGCAGCCCAGCAGCAGCTTCTTGAACACCGCATAGGTCGCGTCGAATGTCTCCCGCCCGCGGATATAGGTGTCGCGGTTGAAGTCGCGGTAATCGGCCTCGTAGATGCCGGCGACCTGCTCCCCCGCCTGGCCGATCAGCGCGGTGAACCCCTGGCGGGAGGGGGAGAGGGTACGGCCCAGATAGGCCTGCATCAGCCCCGCCAGCTCCGCCTGCTGCGCGCCGTCGTAACGGGTGACCAATGCGCGCACCGCATCCCATTCGAAGGAAAGCTCCGGCCGCCCCAGCGCGCGGGCCGCCACATTCTCCCCCTCCTCGATGGAGGCGAAGGTGGAATGCAGCATGTCGAAGAACCGCCCCGTGGAATCGAACTCCAGGAAGGAGGCCCCCATCGGGACGAGCAGGATATCCGCCGCCGACAGCCCGTTGATCGTCAGGTAGCCGAGCGCGGGGGGCGTATCGAGAAAGACGAGATCGTATTTCTCCAGCACCCCGTCTTCGGCGAGGCTTTCGGAGAGCGCGTCCCAGAGCTTCCAGCCGCGCGCGGCCATGCGCCAGACGGGGATCTGGAACTCCGCCCAGTAGAGGTTGAGCTGCGCGCCGATCAGGTCGATGTTCGGCCAGTGGGTCGGGCGGATCAGCTCTTCCGCCGTGACCTTCAGCGCGTCGTTCAGCGTGTCGTCGATCGGGATCGGCGCCTCCCCCCGGTCGATCCGCCCGGCATTCGAGACGCGCAGGTGGCGGGCATAGTGGCGGGCGAGCAGCGGAAAGACCGTGCCCCATTCATCCGCCACCTGACCGCCGAAGATCGAGGTCATCGACCCTTGGCTGTCCAGATCGACCACCAGCACCCGGTAGCCGTCGAGCGCCGCCGACATGGCCAGATGTGCGGCGGTGGAGGTCTTGCCGACCCCGCCCTTGAAGTTCGCGACCGCGACGATCTTGGCGGGCTGACCCTTCGGCCGGTAGGGCTGATATTCCTTCGCGCGGGAGCCTTCGGCGGCGAAATGGGCGCGCAGCCTGAGCACCTCGTCCAGCGTGAACCACTTGGCGCCACCCTCCGTCTCCGAGGCGCCCTGCGGCAGCTCGGGGTTCTGGCGCAGTACCCGGCGGAAATGCTGGGGCGCGACGGGGATCAGGTATCTGGTGATCTCCCAGGTGGAGAAGAGCCGGAGCCGTTTCTGCCCCTGCGCATCGAGCCCCCGGCCCACCAGATCCTCCCGCCCGCGGGCACAGGCGGCGGCGATTTCGGCAAAGCCGCGGCTGGTCACCGGGGCGCCCAGTTCCGCCAGCGCCGCATCGGGCGAGATGTTGAAATAGGGAGGATCGGCCTCCGGTCCCGTGCTCATCTGCATCCCTCCGGCAGGTCTGCACCTGCCCCTTTCGCGCGGCGGTTATCCACCAATGTATCGCTTTTTTTAAGACATATCACAAAACGCGGTACATGAAACATAAAAGCGAACACAGCCCATTTTTTCTCAGCAAATAAAGGGGTTCCGAAGGAGGGGCGCGCGCAATTTTTCGTTCATTTGTGGCGCGCTTGTCACGGCTTCAGCGGGGGTCGGTGTTAGGTATGGAGTTATTTCACAGTTACGGGATCACGCCCTCTCCGCAAAGCCCTGATTTCACGGGGTGAGCGGTGGCTCGCAGGCGCAGGAGTGAATCCGAAACCCCGTTTCTCCGACTCGGAAACCACGTCGCTCCGATTCCGATCCCACGCTCGGCGGGCCGCAGGATCTGCATCGCCCTCCCCCGCGGCGCTGGACGGAAGGACGCGCGCTTTCTAGGGTGTCATTGAAACCACGAAACGAGTCACCCCGTCAGAGGGGACCGGAGAGGGTCGGGCAGATGCGGAAGACAGGCGCGGCACAGGCTGCGGAACCGGGCGGCAGCCGGGGGCGGGGGGCATGACGGCCGCCGGTTCCCGCCGCCGAAAACCCCCGCGGGCGGAGGGGCTGCCGGTGCCCAAAACTGTGCCCGGAACTGCACCCGCTGCGAGCCTTCCGGCCGAACTGCCGCGGGGCGGCTTCTTCGTGGCGGATATCTTCGATGCGCTGCCCAAGGACGATCTGGGGAGCATGGAGCATCCGATGTTCTCGCTCTCCACCCGGCCGGACCTGCGCATCCTCGCCTATGCCCATAACGGGGTGGAGATCACGGTGACCCCCTCCGTCCGCGGCCTCGCCACGATCCACGACAAGGACATCCTGATCTTCTGCGTGAGCCAGCTCATGGCCGCGATCAACGCCGGTCGCCCGGTGTCGCGGAGCCTCCGGCTCAAGGCGGCCGACCTGATGGCGGCCACGGGGCGGGAGGCGTCGGGCGACGGCTACCAGCGGCTCCGCGAGGCCTTCGAGCGGCTGGCGGGCACCCGCATCACCACCAACATGGTGACCGGAGAAACCGAGACGACCACCGGCTTCGGCATGATCGAGGCCTGGCAGATCGTGCGGCATAGCCGGGGCGGGCGGATGATCTCCGTCTCCGTCACCCTGTCGGACTGGCTCTACCGGGCCGTGCTGTCGAAATCGGTCCTGACGCTTTCGCGGGACTACTTCCGGCTCAGGAAGCCGCTGGAGCGGCGGGTCTATGAGCTGGCGCGCAAGCACTGCGGGCGGCAGCCGGAATGGCGGGTGTCGATCGAGGTGCTGCACAAGAAATCCGGTTCCGCCTCTCCCCGCCGGGTGTTCCGCAAGATGATCCGCGACATGATCGCCGCCGATACCCTGCCCGATTACACGCTGGCGGAGGAGGCGGGCGATGTGCTCCGCGTCACGCCGCGCGAGGTGGTGGAGCGGGCGCGCACGCCGCTCGGCGCGCCGCAGCTCACGCCCGAGGCGATCGAGGAGGCGCGGGCGCTGGCCCCCGGCTGGGATATCTATGCGCTGGAGGCGGACTGGCGGCGCTACTGGGCCGCGACCGGGCGGCCGCGGCTGGCCTCCGCCCGGAAGGCCTTCCTCGGCTATGTCCGGGCGCGGGCGGCAGAGAAGGGCTGACCCGATGTTTCGCGCGCGAAACATTCCCGAATCGTAGCTTCACGCGGACCGGGTCTGTGGAGGGCAGGGCAGGCGGGGCGCGCCTCTCTCACCGTAAACAATCCGCCGGATTCCGGGGGGCGGTTCTTTGCGGATCGGAAAACAGTCAGGCGAGTTTCCGAGGCATCTGCGGGGGGCAAGAAACGAAAAGGTTGTCTTTGTTACATAAGATCGCCTTAAGGTTGTTAAATTGTTGACGGAATGCACCCTTAAGATGCATTTGAGATCCGGTATTAACCCTATTGTTGTAATTCTTTCAGTTTGTTACCTTGGTCTTGCTACTAAAAGTTGAATTAATGTTTTTCCGCTCCCCCAAAGCGGTCTGACGACCCCAAACAATAAGGATCAACATGAAACATCTTCTCGCGGCTGCGTTTCTTGCAGCACTCCCCGTCGCGGCTCCGGCGGTCACCATAACACCGGTTGCAGGCGAGCTGACTTCGGCCACCGACGTGCTCTCTCCGGGCGGCACGGTGGTCTTCAACGTCATCGTGGACAGCCCGATGACCTTCGACTTCAGTCTGGCCGGATCGGGCGATTTCACCGATCTGCTCGACGTGACCTTCTCCATCAACGGCGGTCAAGCCTATACCTGGAGCACCTTCGGCACCTTCTTCGGGCGTGCGCCGCTTGCCACCGCCGGCGGGACGCTGCCCAGCTTCACGACATCGGAAGATTTCTACGTCACCTTCTTTGACGGCGTGGCCAGCCCGGTGGGCGTGACGCTCACCCTGATATCCGAGGCGGTGCCCCCGTCCTCGGTGCCGCTTCCGGCCGCCGGTTTTCTGCTGCTGGCCGGCCTTGGCGCGGCGGGTATCGTCCCCCGCACCCGCCGGTCGGACGCCAAAGCCGCCTGATACCGGATTATCCTTGCCGGGAAAGGCCGCCTTCGGGCGGTCTTTCCTTTCGGATGTTTCGCGCGCGAAACAGGGTCGGATGAGCGCTCCGCACGGAGACATGTCCTGCGCGCCGGACTGCGCGCGCCAGCAGCATCTGAACCAGCAGCCCCTGAAGATGTGAGGCCAGCCGTTGGCCTGTCCGCCCCGCATGGCCGCTGCGGTATCAGGCGGATGCGGAATTCTTCCTGCCTCCATCCCCGGCCCGGCCTCCCGGCCAGCGTCTTCCGGCCAGCGTTTCCCGACCAGCACCGGCCGGCCAACGCCTGGAGCGCGATCCCCGACCTGTACCCGACCTGGCGCTCCCGACCCTGCAGACCCCCGGCCTAGCGATCTACATCCTGTCGATCTTCTATGACATTCCCAGCTTCCCCCGCCGGCCTGTGACCGGGCAGCCTCTCTCCCGCCCAAGCCGAAGAACGCGCCGCCAAAGCCCCTGCAACCGCTTGCACGCGGAGCGAACTTCCGGTTTCATGCGGGTGACCCTGTCAGCCGAGAACTCCCCATGATGAAGAAGAGTGGCTCATCCCACAGCCCCAAAATTCTGGCCGTGGCATCAACGGGAGGGCACTGGGAGCAGCTCATGCAGATCGCCCCCGCCTTCGAGGGGGGGAGCGTCACCTTTGCCTGCACCGACGCCCGCCAGGCGGAGCATTACGATCTGCCCGCCTTTCTTTCGCTCCGGGATTACAACCAGAACGAACCGCTGAAGATGCTGCGCGGTCTGGGGGAGACCTTCGTTCTGGTCAGCCGGCTGAAACCGGATGTGATTCTGTCCACCGGCGCCGCTCCCGGGCTTCTTTGCCTGCTCTGGGGCCGGGTCTTCGGGGCGAAGACCATCTGGATCGACAGCATCGCCAATTCCGAGAAGCTGTCGTTGAGCGGCAAGCTGGCCCGAAAATTCTGCCACGTGACCCTGACACAATGGGAACATCTGGCGCAAAAGGAGAACCAGCCGGCCTACTGGGGAAGCGTCATATGATCTTTCTGACCCTTGGCACCCAATTGCCGTTCGATCGTCTGGTGAAGGCGATGGACGAGGTCGCGCCCAGCCTCCAGGAGGCCATCTTCGGACAGATCGGCAATGCCCGCGTGAAACCTGCCAACTTTGAAAGCGTCGATTTCCTGGCCCCGCGTGAGTTCAAGCAGCATTTCGACGCGGCGCGCGTCATCGTGGGCCATGCGGGGATCGGCACGATCCTGTCGGGGCTGAAGGCGGAGAAACCCCTTGTCCTGATGGCGCGGCGCGTGGCCTTCGGCGAACACCGCAACGATCACCAGCTCGCGACGGTTTCCCAGATGAACCGCATCCCCGGCATCCACATCGCCGAGACGCGCGAGGATCTGCAAGCCCTTCTGTCGGAGCCGGACCTCGCCCCCATGAAGGCGGAGGAGTCCCTCTCCCGTCAGAACCTGCTCACCCGTCTCCGGGCGGAAATCTTTTCCTGATCGCTTGCGCCTCATCGCGCCGTTTCGGGCCCCGGCAACCCGCGGGAGCCGGGGAGGGAGGGGGAGGCCGCGCGGGCAGGGGCTTTCCTCACGGAGGGGAGTGCCCCGAAGCACAGCCCTGCCTGCAGGCCGGCCCTCCGATGCTGCAATGCAGAACCCACTTTGTGTTTCCCGAACTTCCGTTTATATTGAAGAATGTATCGGGGCCTTCCGATGCGGGGACGAACTAGCGCAAGGGCTGCCAGACTTATGGATTTCGACGTTGTCGTGGCTACCCGAAACCGCCCGGATGCGCTTGAACTCTGCCTTCCCCTGCTGATCGGGCAGTCCCGCCGGCCCTCAAGGATCATCGTGGTCGACAGCTCGGACGATGCGGCGCCCGTTGCTGATCTGGTCGAACGGCTGCGCCCGCAGTCCGACGTGCCGCTGCGCCTCATGCGGTCGGCCAAGGGGCTGACGCGGCAGCGCAACCTCGGCCTGACGGAAGTGACGGCCCCGGTCGTGTTCTTCCCCGACGACGATTCCCTCTGTCATCCGGGCACGACGGAGGCGCTCCTGCGCATCTATGAGCGGGACGGGGAGGAGATGATCGCCGGCGTGCGCTGCGTCGATGCGCCCGAGCCGCCCCCCGGCATCGATCTGGGGCGCAGCTACCAGATCAGCGATGCCCATCGGAGCGAGGCACGGATGAAGCGGCTCCGGCACCGGCTCGAACGGGGCATCGCCGACCGCAATCCTTTCCCCGCGATGGGCAATGCGCTTGCCGATCTCGTGCCCGCTCCCGACTGGCTGGAGGAGGAGGATGCGGTGAAGGTCGGCTGGATGACCGGCTATCTCATGTCCTTCCGCACCGCGGCGATCCGCCCCTCCGGGTTCGAGGAGGCTTTCGCGGGCTACGGCCTGTTCGAGGATATCGACGCGAGCTTTCAGGCCATGCGGTTCGGTGCGCTCGTGGCGGCAAGGCGGGCGCGGGTCTATCACCATCGTGCCCCCGCCGGGCGGCCGGATCCGTATCATCACGCCGCGATGAGCATCCTGAACCGTGGCCTCATCTTCGCCAAGCAGTTCGGCTCGGGCAGGCTGGCTCCGGCGCAGGTCGCCGATATCCGTGCGCGCACCTATTCCTATGCCCGGTTGCGGATGATGGGGCTTTTGCCGCGGATCCGTTCGGCAGAGGCGCGGGCGGAACTCAAGGGAACGCGCGACGCGCTCCGCGCGCTCGATCAGCTGCTGAAACTGCCTCCCGACCGGCTGGGGGAGGGATACCTGCGTCTGGCGCGGGATCTCGGTATCGGGTGACAGGGATGATGGCGGAGTGGCGAGTGACAGCGGAACGATGACCTCCGATCCCGCCGCAGGGCGGCAACCCGACCAGAGTGGAACGCCCGTTGGCATGCAATCCCCCCTTCCTTCCCGCGGAGCACCCATGCGGCAGAAACTGAAATCAGCCCTGTTCGGCGGGCCCGCGGGCGCCGTGTTCCGGGGCATGAGCATTCTGGCGATCGGCGGGATGGCGGCCCGGGTCATCGGCTTTGCCAGCTATCCGATCGTGACCCGGCTCTACAGTTCCCATGATTTCGGCATCGCGGCGCTCATGCTCGCCTTTACCGGGATGATCGCGCCGCTGCTGACGCTGCGCTATGGCACGCCGATCGCCCAGCAGCGCAGCGACGGCGCGGCAATGAACCTTTTCGTGCTTTCCCTGACCTGCGCCCTCACGATAATCGCGGTCGTGACGCTTGTGCTGTTCTTCTGGGGAGAGCGGCTTTTCGCCCGCATGTCCATGGAGGATCTGGCGCCCTGGTGGTGGCTGGTCCCCGTGGGCCTGATCGCCTCGGTAACCTATGAGATGCTGTTGTCCTGGGGCGTCAGGCGGCGGAACTACCGGGTGATCTCGCAGTCCCAGATCAGCCAGTCCATCACCAGCAGCCTCGCCAAGATCGGGTTCGGCCTTGCCGCTGCCGGGCCGATCGGCCTGCTGCTCGGCGGGGTTCTTGCAAGCGGGGGAGGGTCGGGGCGGATGCTGCGCGCCTTCCTGCCGGATTTTCGCAAGAGCTTCCGCATGGTTTCCTGGCGGCGCATGCGCTACTTCGCCTGGCGCTTCCGCAGCTTTCCGATCTACCGGCTGCCCTCGCATTTCCTGTTGGCCTTCGCCATGCAGGCGCCCCTCATCTTTTCGGCTTCGCTCTACGATCCCGCGACGACGGGGCAGTTCGGCCTTGCCATGCAGGTCATGGCGCTGCCGATCGTGATCATCTCCCAGACCCTCGGCAATGCCTATTACGGCGAGATCGCCAAGCTCGGCCGGCGTCAGGCGGGCCGCATCTTCGATCTGAGCAAGATCATCCAGAAGCGGCTGTTTCTGGTGGGTATCCTGCCCACGCTCGTCGTGACCTTCTGGGGACCGTCCCTTTTCTCCCTGGTCTTCGGGGCGAACTGGGCGCAGGCGGGATATTTCGCCTCATGGCTCGCGCTCTACATGCTGTTCCAGGTCACTTCGACGCCGCTCATGCAGGTGTTCAACATCATGGGCAATCTGGCGGCCTATCTGATCATCAACGGATTGCGCGTGGCCCTGTTGCTGGTTCTTTACTGGGCCTGCCGGCGCACCGGGGCGGAGGCAGAGGTCTATGTGGCCAGCTACAGCATGATAATGGTGTTTTTCTACCTGTTCTCCAGCGGCTATGTCTTCTTCGAGCTCGCGCGCGCCGCCCGCCGGCAGCGAGAGGGGAGTTCTGCATGAGGCGGAACGTTTCGCAGTTGTGCGGGCAGATGATTGTCGCTTTAACCTTCCCGAACACCCCTCCTTTTCTGAACACCCCCTTGAACAAGCATCAAAAGGCAACCTCCCCATGAAGATAGCGATGATTGGCACGGGCTATGTGGGCCTCGTCTCCGGCGTGTGCTTTTCCGACTTCGGACATGACGTGGTCTGCGTGGACAAGGACCCCCGCAAGATCGAGATGCTGAAGCGGGGCGAGGTGCCGATCTACGAGCCTGGCCTCGATCAGCTCATGGCCAAGAACGTGCAGGCCGGACGGCTGTCCTTCACCGGCGATCTGAAGGAGGCGGTGGAGGGTGCGGATGCCGTCTTCATCGCGGTCGGCACGCCGACGCGGCGGGGGGACGGGCATGCGGACCTGACCTATGTCTTCGCCGCCGCGCGCGAGGTGGCCGAGGCGCTGACCGGCTATGCGGTGATCGTGACGAAATCCACCGTGCCCGTCGGGACCAATGCCAAGGTGGCCGCAGAGATCCGGGACGCCAATCCGGCCGCAGACTTCGACGTGGCCTCCAACCCCGAATTCCTGCGCGAAGGTGCTGCGATCGACGATTTCATGCGCCCCGACCGCGTGGTGGTGGGTGTCACCTCCGAGCGCGCGAAGGAAGTGATGGGCGCGATCTATCGCCCGCTCTTCCTGCGCGACTTCCCGATCCTCTACACGGATCTGGAAACGGCGGAGATGATCAAATACGCGGCCAACGCCTTCCTCGCCACCAAGATCACCTTCATCAACGAGATCGCGCGGCTGTGCGAAAAGGTCGGCGCGGATGTGAAGCAGGTCTCGAAGGGCATCGGCCTCGACGGGCGGATCGGCAACAAGTTCCTGCATGCGGGGCCGGGCTACGGCGGGTCGTGCTTCCCCAAGGATACCTCGGCGCTGGCCCGCATCGGGCAGGACCATGCCGTGCCGATGCAGATCGTGGAGACGGTCATTGCGGTGAACGACGCGATCAAGCGGCGCATGGTGGACAAGGTCGTCGACCTCTGCGACGGCTCGGTCAACGGCAAGAAGGTCGCCGTCCTCGGCGTGACCTTCAAGCCCAACACCGACGACATGCGCGACGCGCCCTCGCTCACCATCGTGCCGGCGCTGGTGGGCGCGGGGGCGCAGGTCTCCGTCGTCGATCCGCAAGGGAAACGCGAGGGGGAGAAGCTCCTGCCCGGCGTCGCCTGGAGCGAGGATCCCTATGAGGCGGCGAAGGGCGCCGATTGCGTCGTCCTGCTGACCGAATGGAACGAGTTCCGCGCCCTCGACCTGCCCCGGCTGGCGGAGACGATGGCCGTGGCGAGGATGGCCGACCTGCGCAACGTCTATGACGAGACCGGCGTGCTGGAGGCGGGGTTTGCCGCCTATGCCGGCGTCGGGCGCTGAGGGGACGGAGAAGATGGCGGGGCAGAGGGCTTTCATCACCGGCTCGGCCGGGTTCATCGGCTACCATCTGGCCGAAAGGCTGCTCTCCGATGGCTGGCAGGTCCTCGGCCTCGACGCGATGAGCGACTACTACGAGGTCTCGCTGAAGGAGAAGCGCCACGCCATGCTGGGCGCACATCCCGGCTTCCGCGCGGTGATCGGCCGCGTGGAGGATCAGGGGCTGGTGCGCGGCCTGATGGAGGAGTTCCGCCCCGATGCGGTGATCCACCTCGCAGCCCAGGCGGGGGTGCGCTATTCCATCGACGCGCCGCGGTCCTATGTGGAGGCGAACCTCATCGGCACCTTCGAGGTGCTGGAGGCGGCGCGGGCGGTGCCGCCCGCACATCTGCTGCTGGCCTCCACCTCCTCTGCCTATGGCGCCAATACCCGGATGCCCTATGCGGAGACGGACAGGGCCGACCACCAGATGTCCTTCTACGCCGCGACGAAGAAGGCCACGGAATCGATGGCGCATTCCTATGCCCATCTCTACGGCCTGCCCACGACGATGTTCCGCTTCTTTACCGTCTACGGGCCCTGGGGCCGGCCGGACATGGCGCTGTTCAAGTTCACCAAGGCCGTGCTGCAAGGCAAGCCCATCGACATCTACAACCACGGCGACATGCGGCGCGACTTCACCTATGTCGCCGATCTGGTGGAGGGGATCGCGGGGCTGATCGACGTGGCGCCCGGGCAGGAGCCGGTGGGAGAATTCGACAGCCTCTCCCCGGTGGCGCCCTGGCGGGTGGTCAATATCGGCAATGGCGCGCCCGTGCCGCTGATGGATTTCGTCTCCGCCATCGAGGCCGCCACCGGGCGCGAAGCGGCCAAGAACTTCCTGCCCATGCAGCCCGGCGACGTGCCCGCCACCTGGGCCGATGCGCGGCTGATCGAGGCGCTGCTGGGCCATCCCCTCCCCCGCACCGACATCCGCGACGGCGTGGCCCGCTTCGTGGAATGGTACCGGGAGTATTACGGGATCTGAACCGGATCCTTCATGACAGGAGTGCATTGATGAAGATCGCTGCCCTCGTCCAGGCACATCACCGGCCCGACCTGCTGGAAAAGCTGCTCGACCGGCTGTCCGGGGAGCTCTGGGTCCGCTACGTCCATGTCGACCGCAAATCCGACATCGCGCCCTTCCGGCTGTTCTTCGAGCGTGCGACCTTCGTTGAGGATCGCGTCAAGGTCTATTGGGGGGGGCTTTTCCCAGGTCGAGGCCTCGCTCCGGCTCCTGCGGGCGGCGCTGGCTGATCCCGCCGTCACCCATCTCTATCTGATGAGCGGGCAGGATTACCCCCTGCGCTCCGACGCAGAGATCCGTGCGAGAATCGCGGCGGCGGCGCGTGCGAATGGCGGGCAGGGCGGCAACTTCATGGATGTCCGCGAGATGCCTTTCCCCGACCGGACGATGACCCGGCTCGAGAAGCGCTTCTTCTTCGACCTGGGGCCCCGGGGGATCTGGGTCACGCGGGCGGTGGACCGGCTCCTGCCGCGCAGGAATGTGGCGAAACTGCTGCGCGGCATACGCCCCCATGCCGGCTGGCAATGGTGGCTAATCGAACGGCCGGTTGCCGAGGCGATGGTGGCCTTCCTTGACGCCAATCCTTGGTATCTCAACGCCTTCCGCCTGGTCTTCTGCAGCGACGAGCTGTTCTTCCAGACGCTCTTCGCCCATCTCGGCTTCGAGACAGACGGGCCGACGCCCACGGCGATGAAATGGATCTCCGGAAAGCCAAATCCCGAGCCCATCGATGCCGCTCTCTACGAGGAGATGCGCCGGGACTGGCACCTCATGGGGCGCAAGTTCGTGGATTTCCATCCCGCCGGCCAGGATGCCGGGCGCAGGGAGAGCCTGGGGGGGTGATCCGGCCCTCGGCGGCCGGATCCCGCGAAGGGCCCGGCCGCCGAAGCTAGGGCTGCGGCCTCAGCGCGGGAATGGGGCGCATCTGGCGCGGATCCTGGATCTTGCGGAACCGGAAGGCCGTCTGGACGATCCGGCCGGAATAGCGCCCGCCCTGAAGGGCGATCATGCCGCGGGCGATCCTTCCCGCAGACGTCCGGCGCTCCTGAAGCGAGAGGCGGGCAAAGAACCGTGCCTCCTCCACCAGCCCGGCCTTGAGATATTTCACCGCGATCCTGGCCAGATAGCTGGCCAGATGGGCGCTCGGCTCCCGGAAGAGGCCGGCCTGCAGGCCAAAGACATCGATGGAATCGAACCCCTGCCGGTCCCATTCACGGGCGCATTGCAGCGCCATGAAGGCCAGGGTGATCTGGGCGACATGTTTCTGCATGTCGGTGGCGATGCCGTCGCCGGCGAAAAGCCGGCGTTCGTAAAGCACATCCGGGATCACGGCATATTTGCCCCCGTAGCGCGACATCCGGCACCACAGGTCCAGATCCTGGGTGAAACGGAAGAACGGCCGGTATCCGCCCACCGCCTCGTAGGCGGAGCGCCGGTACATCACCTCGCCATGGGTGAAGGGGGAGTGGATGCGCCCCAGAACCTGCTCATGCGTGATTTCGGGCCGCGCCTTGAGGCCAAGGTCGCGGACCTTGACGATCTTCCAGTCGCGATCTACCTCCGCCTCCCGCAGACCGCAGGCGACGCCGATATGATCGGGGTGGGTGTCGAGGAATTCAGCCTGCTTGCGCAGCCGCGCAGGCAGGGAAGCATCGCCGGCTCCCATGACAGCGATGTATTCGCCGCCTGAGCTGTCGATGGCCTTGCGGATCGCGCTCACGAAGCCTGCGTTCGCCTGATGGATCACCCGGAGGCGCGGAGTATCGTAGCTGTCGAGGATCTCTCGCACACGGGGATCGGGACTGCCGTCATTGACCAGCACGATCTCGTAATCATCGAAATCCTGGGCCAGCAGGCTGTCTACCGTATCGCGCACGAAATCCGCCCTGTTGTACCAGGCGCAGACGACTGAAACTTTCGGAGATCGGGGGTGGGAAGGAGTCATTCTCATCCAATCCGGTTCGCAAGAACCCTGCAGGAAGGCCACTGCCTCTCAACAGTATCAAATGGATCCCGGGGTTCAAGTGGCCGAGCTGCAATGCAGAGATTAACTTTGAGATGAATCGGCGGGTCTGGAGGTTGCCATCATGTTTTGTTAGAAAAAAGAGATATGCCGATAGAATCGTTAGCGGTATCTTTTGCACTGCAGCGATTGGCAGGAAGAAGAAACTGGTTTACGGTCGAGACAAGGCCTGTGGAGCCTCACAGTATGTTTTCAAGCATCATTAGGTGAAAGCGGATGTACGCAATCATTGACGGCGGGATCGTCCCGCGCGGCCATGTCCGGGTGAGTGGAGCGAAGAATTCTGCAACGCGGCTTCTCTCGGCGGCTCTGCTCAGCGATGAGCCCGTCACGCTGCGCAACTTTCCCACAGAACTGGTCGATGTCGGTCACAAGGTAAACTTCTGCCGCAAGCTCGGGGCCGAGATCACGCTGGACCGCGAGACGGAGCAGGCCTCCATCAGCGCGCAGGCGCTCAAGTCCCGGTTGCTAACCCGCAACGACTACGATGTGCCGATCCGCACGACCTATCTGCTCTCGGCGGCGCAGGTACTCCGCTCCGGCATCGCGCGCATCCCTTATCCCGGCGGCTGCCCTATCGGCGGCGGCTCGGCCGGCGGGCGCGGCTATGACCAGCACATCATGGTATGGAAGGCGCTTGGCGCCGAGGTGACGGAAAAGGACGACCATATCGAGATCACAGCCCCCCAAGGCTTTCAGGGCGGAGAAATCCGTTTCAGCATCTCCACCGTCGGCGGCACGGAGACGGCGCTGATCTGCACTGCCATCGCCAAGGGGCGGAGCGAGATATACAACGCCTACATCACCCCGGAGGTCGAGGACCTGATCGCCTTCCTGCGCCGCATGGGCGCGAACATAGAGGTCTTCGGCTCCAGCCACATCGTGGTGGAGGGGCGGGGCCAGCCGCTCGGTGGCACTCATATGTCGGTGATGAGCGACCGGATCGAGGCGCTGACCTGGATCGTCTACGGCATCCTCTCAGGCGGCGAACTCACCGTGCATAACGTGCCTTTCGGGAGCATGGAAGTGCCGCTTCTGCATCTGCAGCAGGCGGGTATCGACTTCTTCCGCAACTCCCGTTCGGTGCATGTGACGCCGGGATGCCTGACCTCCGGTTCTGTCCAGCCGTTTGAGTTGGCCTGTGGGGCGCATCCGGGTGTGATTTCGGACATGCAGTCCTTCTACGTCATCCTTGCGCTGGCGGCGGCGGGCACTTCTCGGGTCTATGACTACCGCTACCCGGAGCGCATTGCTTTCGTGGGTGAACTGGCAAAGCTCGTTCAGGGCGACCACCTGACGGCGGAACGGGGCAAGATCACCATCAACGGGTCGGCGCGCTTCAAGCCGGGGGTGGCGGATTCCACCGATCTGCGCGGTTCCATGGCTGTCGTGATGGCTGCGCTCTGTGCCGACGGGCGGTCGATCATCAACAATGTCCACATGGCGCTTCGGGGGTACAACGACCTGGAGGGCAAGCTGCGCACCATCGGTGGCCGTATAGAGGTGCGTGAGGATCGGCATGCCGCCTGAGGCAGCTTTGCTGCGGGCAAATGTCTCCGCACCTATCGCGGCCCTTCTCGTGGCACTGCGTCAGGCGGGAGTGACCCGTATCGCCGAAGGGCGGCCGCTGGCCCAAGAGGTTCGCTGGCGGATCGGCGGGCCGGCTGATCTGCTGGTGGAGGCGGAAAGCAGCACGGAGGTGGCGGCCTGTCTGCGGTTGGCGCGAGCGCATGGCGTACCGGTCTTCATTCTGGGCGACGGCTCCAACATGTTGATGGACAGCCACGGCTACCGCGGCCTCGTGCTCAGGATCGGGCGGGCCATGTCCGCGCTGCACATCGAGGGGACGCGAGTCATCTGCGGCGGTGGCCTCTGGGTGCCACGCTTGGCCTTGGAACTGGCACGGCGCGGGCTCACGGGGCTTGAGCATGTGGCAGGCATTCCTGGAACGATCGGCGGGCTCGTGCTGATGAACGGCGGGAGCCAGCGCAAGGGCGTCGGCGCTCATGTCCGCCGCGTCACCGTGGTGACGCCGGAGGGAGATATCCGCAGTCTCACGCAGGAAGAGATGGCTTTTTCCTATCGCCATTCGGCGTTGCAGGGCCGTGGCTGTGCCATCACCGAAGTGGAGTTGGAACTGGAACCGGGAGATCCGGCGGCGATCCGGCGCGAGATGATCGACATCCTTGCCTCCCGCCGGCGGAAATTCCCGAAGAACCTGCCCAATTGCGGCTCTACCTTCCTGTCGAACCCCGCGATGTATGCGGTGGTCGGCCCGCCCGGCAAGGCCATAGAGGAGGCGGGACTGAAGGGCATTGCCTTGGGCGGGGCTCAGGTCTCGCCGCTCCATGCGAATTTCATCGTCAACCGGGGCGGCGCTACATCGGACGAGGTTCTGGCCCTGATTGCCCATATCCGGCAGACTGTCCACGCCCGTACAGGCTACAGGATGGACTGCGAGGCGCGCTTCGTCAGCGCCGAGGGTGAGGAACGCCCCGCGCATGATTTCACCGACGCAGGGCGGTTCGATATTGGCCTGCTGGGCCGGATCGCGCTCTGACCACAGCTATCTGTCGAAGAGGGCATCCGCTAGGGATTGGACAGGGTGCGGCTTTTTCTGTGTCCGAGCAATAGGCCGGTCATCTGCTGTGCGACACGAACCGGCGTCTGTAGGACCGGGAATGCCTTCCTTAGCTGGTCCCAGATCAGGGTGGCGCCTCCGCAGAACACAAGGAAAGCCACCGTGAACGATGCCTTGCCCCAGAAGGGTAGCCAGTCGAGCGATGGCAGAATCAGGAGAAGCGCATTCCCAATGAAGAAATAGGCCAGCGTCGCACCGCCGATCCGGGCCAGCGGCGTGACGACCCACTGGGGAGCGATAATGCAGATTGATCGGGCGAGGAACAGAAGCCCGAGGGCGGAGAGCAGGCCATAGGCGTAATAGCCGATGTCATTATCCCCCCGCCATTGCGTGATGTCCGCGATCCGCAGCAGAACGCCATGCAACCCGAACCAGCCGAGTTTCGTGCCTAACAGCAGCAGGCTCAGGCCAGTGGCCATGCCGAGCCAGAGGCGGGCCGCATGCATCTCGGCCTTCTCTGTCAGCCGGGAAGGGCTGAAGAAAGCGGCACCCAGGGTCATGCCCATCACGACGAGTGTTAGACTGTGCAGGATACTCGGTCCCCATGAGGTTCCGATGCCGAACAGGAAGCCCGCGAAGTGGGCGAAAACGGGAGGAGCGGGCAAGTGGTCCAGCACAATCCAGTCTAGCAGCCAGATGCCTGCGACAACCACCCAAGGCCCTAGGAGGCCCGTGCGCGCCCGGAGTTGGACAAGCAGGAGTGTAATCGGCAGCAGAAAGGTATAGATTTTGAAGATATTGGCATAAGGTGAGGGCGCCACCAGCAGCGTCGCCCGTATAGCCTGTCCTCCTCTCACATGGCCGAAGACCAAGGCGAGAACGACCAGCGCAACATAGCAGATGTAGCAGATGATCGCGCGCGAAATCATGCCCTGCGCTGCCCTGTCCGGATCGCTTCGGTAGCGTCTCAGGTAGACAATCTCTGCCATGACCCCGAACAGGATCATCAGGGCAGGCGTTGCGGTGCGGGTGATCGATTTCAGCCCCAGTATCACATCGCCACCCGAGAGGGCGTCCGACTTCAAGAAGAGAAGTGTGTGAGAAAAAAGCGCGAAGCTAACGGTGAGATAGCGAAATAGGTCGATGGAAGAGATGCGGGACACGGCCGGCTGCATTTTTCTCTCCTGCACACGAGGACTTCAGGATTCTGCGGGTGCGAAGAGATTCAAGCAAGCATAACCTTACCGAGTTGTGTTCTTCGTGGCATTCATCTCCACCGCGCACCCGATGTCGGCTGCGAGCTGCTGATGGCGGTGCGGATGCACAGCGGGCATCGGGCGAACATTAAGGAAAGCGTCTGCATTGCATGCTGGGTGATAGCGCCCAGGCTGTGGTGTCCACGGAGGAGTTTTGTCACTTGCTGACCGTGCCGGCGAAGTCGATCAAGCGCAGCCTCCACCGGCTGCTCTCGGAGGTCGAACTCAAGATGCTCTGGGAGGCGCTGCGCAAGCCTGTGGCTTGAATTTGGACGAACCGAGGGTCTGCGTTGG
This sequence comes from Haematobacter genomosp. 1, assembly GCF_002196855.1. GTDB lineage: Bacteria > Pseudomonadota > Alphaproteobacteria > Rhodobacterales > Rhodobacteraceae > Haematobacter. The sequence continues at coordinate 46,635 of NZ_NIPW01000040.1, forward strand.
TGCCCGAAGGATCTTCGTTCAGTACGATATTTAACGATATTCGTTATAATATTCAGGCCGATCTCCAGGGATCGGCTTCCTCCGAGGTCCGGTCCGATAATGCCCCTGGATCCTGCCCCGTGTGATCGGTGGTTTGGGTTCCCCGCTGGTGTTGCTGCCCCAACCGGGGATCGCGCCCGTGGCATGTCGCGGGCGCCGAGATGCAGGCCTGAGCCGGGAGGCCTTTACAAGGCGCTGTCTCCGATCAGAAACCCCACGCTCTTCACCCCTGCTGGGCGCGACGAAGGCGCTGATCCGCCTTGAGGCATCCGTCATCCCTGCAGACTGATACATCTTAATCTTTACCCTTGCTCGAATCGTCGGCCTCACGGCACCGTGAGGCCGATTGGTTAATCGGAGGATTTGGGATGAGAGCGTTTGCTCTGGCGGCTGCGGCTTGCCTGACAGTAGGGCAGGCTGAGGCAGCGATTGTGACGTATACGGCTGTGGCGCGTTACGAATACAGCATATCGCATGCCTGGTATTTTGAGAGCGGCACCAACAATAGAATCGGCGATGGTAAAATTAAGGTTGTAATGCCGAACGTTCCCGATTTCTCCGTATCCATGGAAGTAATTACCGATAACATCGTGCCGGGGGTATGGTATTCATCCCCCGCAGAATACGGTCTACCTGTAGGGACTGTTCTCAAGTCCTTTAATGGAAGTGAGCCTCCATGGGGAGTAGCCCATATACAGTTCGATATAAAATTCGACGAAGATCTGTCGATTTCATTGTGGGGATTTTGGGAACACGGATACAATACTCTGGGAGTCGATGCCATTCTGCAAGGGGGGAGCTTTGGCGTAACCGCTGAGTTAATTTCCCCCGATTATAATCTCTTGACTGACTGGCACGGATACCCCGCAGTTGATGCCGTCTATTTTCGCACAGATTACTTCACCTTTCCAGATAACTCGTGGGAAATGCCCCCCGCCCCCGTCCCCCTTCCCGCTGCCGCCCCGCTGCTTCTGGCAGGGACGGCTGCGCTTTGGGCAGTCGGGCGCAGGCGCAAGGCGCGTCAGGGGGCGTAGGGCAGCACCGTTTTCTCGTAGACCGGCAGATATAGACCATCCTTGCTGACCTGCCCTATCACCGGGAGGCCGTATTCGAACAACCCCTTCGGATATGCCTCCCACACGATCCCCTCGAAAACGGTTTGATCTCCGGCGTCGTTCATCGCAGTCGCTCCCGGCTGCCCATTTCCCGGCCATTGCTGGAAGTAGCCCCCGGCGCTGTGATAGAGGCTCGGAGTGATGCGTAGTTTGGTGCTGACCGGGAATGCCTTTCCTTCGGGGTGAACAATCGTGATCTCCCCATCCGACAGGCTTGCCAAGAGATACGAACTCGTCGTCCCGGCGGCCACGTCTGTCCACATGAATCCCGAGATGTTCTTCGGATTGAGGGCCGATATATTCCCGCGGTTCGCCGCGACGACAGGCACGATGATCTCCGTTCGACGCGCATTACCAAATCTGGCTTGTCCGAAATGAGGAATGCCCGGGCCGCGTCCGAGAGCGCTTGCCAGCGCCATGCCCGTTATCGGGGCCTGCAAGACAGCGCCATTCGTAACGTCCTGCCTCGGATGCGCTGTAAGGTTTCCGACCAAGCCTGCGGTGTCGCGCAAATCCATGCGCGTAAGAGCGAGGACACCCGTCACGCCCCCTTCAGCGGCGAATTGGATGGCTGACTGGATATATTGGTCTTTGGCAGGTTTTGAATTGACCGCCTGTTGGCCACGCGCGGGCGCATTTACCAGCCTATAGCCCGGTTGAATGATCTGGTCGAAGTGCATGAGTTGGCCGGGCGCCCCCCCTCGGAGGACGGATGCCAGCGTCTGTGTGGCACTGCCCGCGTTGACGGCTTCGTTGAACAGCAGGACCGTGATGTCGTTTCCCGCCAGGTCGATCATCGTCTGAAGCTGGTCAATCTCGGCTTGCATTCGGAGGAGGTTCCTCGACCCGCCCCAGACGCCTCGCCCCGCCTCCGAGGCGTTGACGATGGCGTGGATGCCCGGAACCATGCTGGCAAGCTGTTGGGCAAGGAGCATCTGGCCGCAGTTCTGGAAGCTGTCGGGATTGGTCGTGCTGACGGGGGGCGTCCCCGACCCTGTAATTCCGTACCGGGCAGGAGCTTCATCAGACCCTCCGGCCAATGTGGATTTCCCTTCCCAGAAGGTGCAGTAGGCAACTTTTCCGATGTCCGGCAGGGGAGGCATGGTGAACGCCGCGCCGTAGACGCTCGGATTGGGGCATTGGGTTCCGCGCGCCAGCGAGGACGGGCCAACCAGCAGATGCTTGAACCCGACAGCGCAGCGCCCGACGCTCCGCGCCACGATCTCCGGGCTGGCTGTCAGGCGGACCTCCCGCCAGCACCAATGCTTCGTGGCCGGGATCGACCGCCTGACGCTCCATGCCCCACCGGTGATCCTGCCTGCGCTTACCCAGCCGGTGACCGCCTCGCCTCCCGTACCGACAAGGCGGAACTCGACCGCCATCCCCTCCAAGGTGGCGTGAGCCGGGCCAGAGAAGGTCACGGCGCGTTCCAGCGCCTCGATCTCGTCCCCGCGCAGCCCATAGACCCAGCCGTCCATAGCGAAATTCGGCACGCCGTCCCGGATCGAAGGGTATGGGTCATGGTCCAGCATGCCCGACATAACTGCTCCCACTGTCGTATACCTAACGGGTTCCTCGTGTAGCGCACGCAAGCCGTAGCCCGATCTCGTGATCAGAGGGGCGAGGAAGTGAGCCTGCTGCCCGCGAGCCCTGCCGCCCGAGGCCGATACCGAAATAGTGCCATGCTCAGATTCCTTATGCACGCAGCATTGGGCCAGGGACGATGTTACTCGTAAAGTAGTCGCGGTTGCCCTCCCAGACATCGGTGTTTCCCTTCAACCCATTGTGGGAATACACGCCGCAGGTCACGCGAGATGGGACGATCCGGTTCCCGATAGGCCATCGGCCCCGGGGTCTTCCGAGAGGAGACCATTCCCGCCGAGCGCGGGCTGAGCTCCCCCCCGAAACAGTGACGGAGGCGCGATGGCGCTGGGATCCGTGAAAGGCGAGCGCCCTGTGTCGGAGCTGGCGGCCGAATACGGCGTGCATCCGATGAGGATCCCCCCGTGGAAGAAGGCGTTGCTCAATGGCGGTGGCTATCTGTGAGCGGGGCAGCAGGAAGCCCGCAGCGGAGGAAACGGTCCCTGCATGCCAGGAGTGGAGATCTGGCTGTCGCCAACGATTTTCTGTCACGACAGTTCAAGCCGTGGACCGGCAAGTGAGGCGTGGCCGAACAGAACCATCCCGTGCTGTCGATCGGGCGCAGGGGGGGGACTCAGGCACCCGCCGCCCCGTTCCCGGACAGCCGTGTGGCGGCCAATTGGCCCCGTCGAGAACATCTGGATGGGAAAACACCACGGCCCTGTCGCTCAGAACGATGTGCGGGGGTCAGAATTTTATGCGCCTCCGCCGTGAACCACAGAAGCGGCCAGCCAGCGCAGCACCGGTAAGAAGGCAACCCGTTTCGGCATCATTCTTGCGCCCTGCACCCGCCGGGGTCATCGCGGCCCGTAGGGATGGCGGGACGGAGGACTTTCAGAACACGATAAATCCCGGATAGCCGCCCATTTCGGCGGTTCATGCGATCATTGCGGGTGGTTCTCAGACGCCGCGTTGTCATTATTGCATCTCATTCGATAAGCGCAACTTATCGGTAATAATTAAGGACAGTTTGGTCGTTTCATGTGGGGCGCGGAATCGCAAAATTCTGCGCCTACAGTATCCGATATCCCAGTAAAGAGGCGTGTTGTTACAGATCACGGTGGCGGCGGGTGAAGCCTCCATCGCCCAGCGGTTCTGTGGTTGCCTCTCCTGGTCCATGCAGCGGCAGGAGGTCGCCAGCCATCGGGCATTGGCCTGAAGGGCGGCAGGCCTGCTGGCTGCCACGAGCGGAACAGGCGACAACCATTTCTCCAAATGGCCAAGGACAGCCTCGGCCGTGGAATGCAGATGCATCACCTGTCGACATCAGCCGTCATTGCCGCGCGCCGTTGCCATGCCACTCACCGCTTCCTGAAGGCATGGCCCCCCGATGCCCTGCGGCCCGCCGCTCTGAACATGTGATCACAGGGGGGCGCGGGCGAAAGAATGTCAGGGAGCGGCTGACTGCTCCACAGAGTGGCCTTGCCCCTGCTACACTGCCGGTCCATGCCCTTACATGAAGAGGCCGCAGATGATCCGTTCCCGCTTCCCTGCCTGCGCCATGCTGGCCGCGGCTGTCTTGACCGGTTCCCTTTCCACCAGTCCCCTTTCCGCCGAGACCCTGCGTGGAACCGTCACCTATCGGGAGCGTATGGCCCTGCCGCCCGGAGCCGAAGTGGAGGTGAAGCTCGTCGATGTCTCCCGCGCCGATGCGCCGGCGACGGTTCTTGGCGAAACCACGCTGCAGTCCGACCATGCCGCGCCGTTTCCCTTCGCTCTGGATTATGACGCGGCCGCCATCGTGCCGAACCACAGCTATGCGTTGCAGGCCCGCATCACGGCAGGGGGGCAGCTGCTTTTCATCACCACAGCCCATCATCCGGCCTTCGAGCACCCGGAAGGGCAGGCCGAAATCGTGGTGGAACGCGTCGCCACCCCCGCCGCAAGCCCCGCGGGCCTCTGGCGGCTCGAAAGCCTCATGGGTCAGCCGGCGGAGGCGGGCGTCCAGTCGGTGATCGAGATTGCAGCAGATGGCACGTTGTCCGGCTCTGGCGGCTGTAACATGATCACCGGCAAGGCGAGGATAGAGGGGGAGCGGATCGATTTCGGCCGCGTCGCCAGCACGATGATGGCCTGTCCGCCCATCGCGATGGGGCAGGAAATGGCGCTTTTCCAGGCGCTCGAAGCGGCGCGGCGCTGGCAGATAGATCCCACCGGTCAGGCCCTTATCCTCTTTGATGAGGCTGGGGGTGGGCTTGCGGCGTTCCGCAGCACCGAAAGATGAGCGGAACGCCAGAAATATCCCGGAAAGCCGCATCGGGCGGCGATGGCGGAAAAGCCCCCGTCGCGTGCCTGTTTGCCCGGGATCGGCACACAGGCGGCAAAGCAAAAGGGCACGCGAATGGCGTGCCCTGTGCGAGTGGTGCAGTGATCCGGGGGATCAGTCGTCAACGTAATCCGGTACGATCAGCGCGGTAGGGGTGTTGGCACCGCGGGTGACCATCGCATCATGGCTGAGGATCAGGTTGATCCGCTCATGGTCATTGTTGCGTTTCGCATTGTCGAGCTGGACCAGCTCGTTCAGGCTGAATTCCGTGGGGTTCACACCGAGTTGCTGGGCAAGCTGGGCTTTGCCGGGATTGACGCCCTGCGCCATGACGGGAGCGGCAAGACCCAGAAGAGCAACGGCGAGCATGGATTTGGCAAACATCTCTTTCATCCTTCGTTTGGACCGTCTTGCAGTTTCACTCTTGCGGTCCACCGATCTTTCCATCGGCTACGGCACTGATATAGGCTCAAACATAAAAGTAGATAAGTACCGTAATCACACATGATATGTGCACTAACGCACATACATTTTCCGATAGTCACGATTGACTTTGCCGCATCTCCCTTACTGTGATCACAGAAAGTATGGCTGGAAGAAAACGGAAATCCGTCAATGGTCCATGCCCGCGCCCTGACGGCGCCTGAAGGCCCCTACAGTGCCGATCCCGATATCTCAGCGCTTCCGGGCGGCGACGAGCAGGATCATCGGCCGCTCCCGCTCCACCGCAAGTTCCGGCATGGCGGTGACCTGTGCCCTGGTCGGGGCGAATTCGTCCAGCCGCAGCAGATCGAAACCGCCCGCGATCAGCGTGTTGAGCGTCGTGGCGAGCTTACGGTGCTGCTTGACCACTCCGGGTGCGAACCAGTCGGTGCGCCGCTCCCCCTCATCGGCATAGCCGTTGACGGGCCAGGTCGGGCGGCCGTCCTCATCCTCCGTCCAGCGGGGATGCGCCGCGGCCATGTAGACCGGATGTTCGATGGTGAAGACCAGGCTGCCCCCCGGCACCAGCGCCCGATGGATCATGTCGGCCAGCCGGGAGAAGTCGACGATGTAATGGAAGGTGAGCGCGCTGTAGACCAGATCGAAGGCACTCGCGGGCAGGGTGAGCCCTTCCAGATCAGCGATGCGGTACTCTATGGCCGGATCATCGGTCCTGGCCCGCGCCTGTGCAATCATGTTCTCCGACAGATCATACCCCAGAACCGAGGCGGCGCCCCCGGCCCGGAACCAGCGGGAGGCCCAGCCGAAGCCACAGCCCAGATCAGCCACGCGCGCGCCCCTCACATCCGGCAGCAGGGCGCGGATGGCGTCCCATTCCGGCGCGCCTGCCAGCCCCAGAACCTGGCGCGGAAGCTGGCTGTAGCCGGCAAAGAAATCGGGGGTGTCGTAGATGTTCTGGGCCATGGTTTCCCTCATGCCGGGGGCCGACCATGCCCGACCTCTGCCTGAAAGGAGAAGCCCCAAATGAAAAAGCCCCGCGCGAAGGCGGGGCTTTTCCGGTTTTCAGGGCAGCTCAGAACACCCGCATGATCGCGCCGCGGAGCTGATCCACCGCGAGAGCGGCGAAGGCCAGCGTGCAGAGCAGCAGCATGATGTTGATGAACAGCCCGTTGCGCCATTGCTTCGGCACGCGGTCGGTATTCAGGATCCACAGCAGCGTCACCGACATGAAGGGCATGAACAGCGCGCCGAGCACCCCATAGGCCAGGATCAGATAGACCGGCTGGCCCAGGAACAGCATCACCATGGGCGGGATCGTCAGCCAGACGATGTAGAACTTGTAATACCGTCCGCCCGCGAGCCGGTCGGGGTCGTTATGCGGCTTGCCCTGCACATGGCCGAGGAAGTCCGCGAACATCAGGCTCACCCCGTTCCACACGCCGACGAGAGAGGACATGGCCGCCGACCAGAAGCCGATCAGGAACAGCTTGCTCATCCAGGTGCCATAGCGTTCGCCCAGCACGGTGGCGAGGTCCACCATCCCCTGATCGCCACCACCGATGGCGATATTGGCCGAGTAAAGCAGCTCCGCGCCCACGATCAGCGTCGCCACGACGAAGATGCCGGTCACCAGATAGGCGACGCCGTTGTCGATCTGCATGACCTTCATGTAGCGCGGCGTGCCCCAGCCCTTTTCCCGCAACCAGTAGCCATAGGCGGCAAGCGTGATCGTGCCGCCCACGCCGCCCGCGACGGAGAGCACGTTGATCATCGCGCCTTCGGGGATATGAGGGACGAGCCCCCGCACGATCTCTCCGAGGTTCGGTACGGTAAAGGCGGCGGCGGCGACCATCGAGATGAACATCAGGATGACCATCACGGTCAGCACCTTCTCGAACAGGTCGTATTTGCCCGACCAGACGAGCGCCATGCCCAGCAGCCCCGAGATGATGCCCCAGACGGCGACGCTGAAGAAGGGGAACAGCGAATAGAGCGCAAGTCCCGTGCCCGCCATGGCGGCCGCGCCATAGACGAAGCCCCAGATGACGATATAGGGACCGAAATACCAGCTGGTCCATTTGCCAAGGCTCGACCAGCCTTCGAAGATCGTGTTGCCCGTGGCGAGGGTATAGCGACCAGCGCCCTCCACCAGGATCACCTTCATGATGCAGCCTGCGATCACCGACCACAGCAGGGCATAGCCGTATTTGCTGCCTGCGACAGTGGTGGCGATAAGGTCGGCCGCCCCGACGCCGGTCGCGGCCACGACGAGCCCAGGCCCGACGATGCTCCACTTCGGCTCGGCGGCCTGTTGGGATTGCTGGGTCATCCTCACTCCCTTGTTACAATGAGGCCCCCATAATCGGCGCACCTGCCCTAGGCAACCGATGCGCCCGCCAAAGGGCCTTCGGCACATAACGAAGGGAGTGTCATGTGTCGCTTTGTCACACAAGGTAAGATATTTGTCTTCTTCCTGTGCCTCTTTGGCGGGCGGTGCGCGCTAAATGGGCACGAAGGCGACCAAATCCGGGCCAAGTGTCCAGGGTGTTCGGGGTCAGGTGTTTAGGCCGGATGCTCCGGGCCGGGTGTCCAGCGCCGATTGCTCCGGGCCTGAGTACTGCGGGCCTGTCGCAGACGGGCCACCCCGGCAACCACATCACAGCAATCAGGCGCCGCGCCCCATCGCCGCAGACGCAAAAGACGCGGGAACCCGGCAGGGGGTGCGGAGATTGAGGAACAGAAGATGATCGAGAGGACTGGAATGCCACAGCCGAAGATTACCGTCAGTACCCGCTGGAACGATGCCGCCGGAGTCTGGACGGCCACCTCCGGCGATATCGCCGGTCTCAGGCTCTCCGCCCATAGTTTCGGCGAGTTGCAGGAGCGGCTGCCGGGAGTTCTGAGAAGCCTTCTCGCCCGGTCACGGCCGGCAGCAGGTCTCCAGAAGGGGGAACAGGGCAGGGCCTGAATGGCCTCAGAAGGGGAGGGCGGCAGGGAAATCCGCGTTGGAATCCCGTCCTGTTGCGGATCCTGCGGGTCATGATGCTTCCCTGACCTGTAGTCTGGCTCTCTGCCTTTCACGGCCCTTTGCCAGCAAGGCTGCCCTATATGATGAGCATGCAAGGCTGTCGCGGGAGCGGGTCGATCCCCGTCATCGCCATCATTTCTACCATTTCCACCGAAACTTATTCACCGAGACGCCAAGGGCCTGCTCCTCCAGCAGCATGAGGCCCGGTCGTCCGCCGGAGGCCATGCGGATAGCGAGCTGCCGCGCGGCCCCTTTGCCACAGCCCCTGCGCTGGCTGCCCAAGGTCGCCTTCCTGCACCGGCGGGGCTTCGGTCAGGTCGACGTCACCTGCCAGAAGGGCTGCGACGCGTGGCCCGGCGCCGCTGATCGGGCGGAGCGTGATCGCCCCATTCCGGCCTGTCGCCTGAAATGCCAGCCTTTCCGTGGGTCGGACTTTCAGAAGGCGCCGGCATGGGCCCTTCTGTCCTGGCGCAGCGGTTCCACATGCCGCAATGCATTGGCAATGGGGCCGCCGCCGCTGCCGGGGGGGGTGGAGGCGCTCTGCCGAAGTCGCGGTCGTGCCATTGCCAGGGGCGGTGTTTCAGGACGCCGCCACGGCGCTGAGCGAACCAGGGGCGCTGGCGACGACGCCATGTTCATCGGAAGCGGGCTGAAGGTGTGGATCGGCTCAGCAAACGGCGGGTGGGCTGGCGCCGAAGGGGAAGGGTGGGGTCGTCCCCTGTCCCTTGGCCCCTGTCTCTTGGCCCCGCAACAGGAGCAGGGCGGCGACCTCTACGGGGATTTTCCGACCCATGCAGGAAGGAGCCGCTCCCCGGACAGGGGTGACCCGGATTGCCAAATTGCGGGAGGCTCGTGGTGCCTCCCGCAAGATCAGTCGACCTGTTACTCGACCAGCCCGCGCAGGCGGCTCATCACATCGGTGAGCACCGGGCGGATCACCTCGGCGATCTCGCTATTGCCGAAGAGCCGTTCCTGTGTGGATTGCAGGGCAGGCAGGGCACTGTTGATGACCCCGTTGATCGCAGTCCTCGCGGTATCTGGCAGGGCGCTCACCATCGAGGCAACGGAACCGAGACTGTCGCTCACCCCTTGCAGGGCGGGAAGCGCCGCTTCGGCACTGGCGCGGTCCGTCACGGTGTCAAGCGTGCTGCGCAGCCGGTCGATAGCCCCTGTGATCACATCCGTCGGCCCGCCGGACGGAGCCGGGGTGGTGGTCGGTGCCGGGGTTGGTGCGGGAGTTGTTGGTTCGGGGGCCGTTGAGGTCGCGGGCGGCGTAGATGTCGGCGCCGGGGCTGCCGCAGGCGGGGGAGCGGGCGGAGCCGGGGGCGGCGAGCGGAAGGCGCCGAGGGCCCATGCGGCCAGCAGGGCCAGTACCACGACCCCCAGTATCAGCGGCAGTTTCGAAGGGCTTTTCTGGGCCGGCGGTGTCTCTTTCTTGGGAGTGGCCGCGGGTTTCGCTGTGGCGGCAGGCGGTGTTTCCACGGCCGTCTTGGCGGCTGCGGCCTTGGCCGTCACGGATTCCACGCCGCTCGCCGCGGCAGTCGAAGCCGTGGTCGCCGCAGAGGCGGCAGCCCCGCCCAGCCCGCCGAGCAACCCGCCCGCCGCGCCGAGGCTCTGGGCCAGGCCGGAAGGCAGGGCCTTGGCGATCTCATCCTTTCCGGCGATGAGCTGATCGAGGATACCCGCGGGCGTAGCCCCCGGCGCCGCCACGGCCTTGCCGAGCGAGCCGAGCAGGAGGCTGCCCACCGCCCCCATCAGCGGGGCCGACTTCTCCTGCGAAAGACCGGCGTAATCCCCTACCTTGGAGGACAGCGTCTTGAGCGTCCCCTCCCCGAAGAGGGAGGAAAGTATCCCCCCCACGCCGGTCACGCCCGCCCCGGTGGCGGTCAGGTCGTCAGCCAGCGGATCCCCCTCCTGCTTGCCGAGCCCGGTAAGCGCAGAAACAAGCGCCTTGCTGCCCTGCGGATTGGTGGCTGCGCTGACGAGACCCGCCAGCAAGGCAGGGGCTGCCGCCGTGATCGCCTGCCGCGCCTTGGCAGGATCGACCCCGATCAACCCGGCGATGCGGTCCACGACAGGACCGGACAATACCGTGGTTAAAAGCGTCTGAACGAGTGACATGGAACCTCCCTCTGGAAAGCCGTTCCTGCAGGGGTCCTTTCCGTATCCGTCCCGGCACGGAATGCCCCGAACTTGTAGACATATCGCAATGGGTGCAAAAGCCACCCCTAAAAACGGCGAAAAAGCGGGAAATGGCCATCCTTCCCTTTGGGGGAACGATGGGCTGTCAGTAAAGATCGGCCGGAGGGGGTGGCTGGACAGCCGCAGGACGGGCAGGAAGCTTGCGTCCAGCGCCGAACGGGTGCAGGCGGGAAAGGAAATCCCGGAGGTGTCATGCCCTACAAGAGGCCCCCCGCCACGCACCCGCTTCAGGAACCGGCCGAAGCCGGACCCGCTTCCACCGCAAATGCCGGAGGCGGGGAAAGCGGCACCTCTCCCCCCTCTGCCATGTTCCGGGCGGATGGGGAGCCGGATGTGGAGCCGGATGCGCGGCAGGAGCCTGAGCAGGATCTGGGGCAGGATCTGCGGTCGGGCCCTGCGGGAAGGCCGGAGGAGGGCGGTGCTCCCTCCCGCCCGGTCCGGGCGCGGCTGCGCCGGGGGGCTCTCCGCCGGTCGCAGGCGCTGCTCGTTTCCCCGGCCCGCTGGCGGGCAAGGCTCGTCTTCTGGATCGGCGCGCTTGTCACGGGGCTGGTCAGCGTGGCCTTTGCCCATGCCGCCGATACCGCGCAACATCTGTTCGGCAGGATGATCTCCGGCCCGCCGTGGCGGCTCTGGGCCACGATCCTGCTGACCCCTGCGGGGTTCATCGCCTGCGCCCTCATCGCCTGGCGCTATTTCCCCGGCTCGCAGGGCAGCGGCATCCCACAGACCATCGCGGCGCGAGAGCTGAAAGGGCGGGGGCGGCTCATCTATCTCTCGATCCGAACGGCGGTGGGGAAAATCCTGCTGACCGTGGCCGGCCTGCTTTGCGGCGCCTCCATCGGGAGGGAGGGGCCGACGGTGCAGATCGGCGCGGCGATCATGCTGCTTTCCGCCCGGCTCGGTGGCATGACTCAGGCGCGGGGGCTGATCCTGGCCGGATCGGCGGCGGGGATCGCCGCGGCCTTCAACACCCCCCTTGCCGGGATCGTCTTCGCCATCGAGGAAATGGGGCGGAGCTATCATGCCCGCACGAATGGCCTTGTGCTGTCCACCGTCGTGATCGCCGGCCTGGCCTCCCTGGCGATAGAGGGGCATTACACTTATTTCGGGGCCTCGCAGGGCACGCTGGCGCTGGCGGAGGGATTGCCGCTGATCCTTGCCACGGGCGTGGCGGGCGGCGTTCTGGGGGCCGGGTTCTCTGCCGGAGCACTCTGGCTCACGCGGCGGATCCGGCGCTGGAATCCCGGATCACCTGCGCGGCGGATCGTGGCGGTCGCAGGGATCGCCGGGCTGGTCGTGGCGGTGGCGGGCATCGCCACGCACGGGGCGGCCTTCGGCACAAGCTATGACCACGCCCGCGCAGCGATCGGGGGCGAGACGCTGGGACCCGAGTTTTTTCTGGCAAAGTTCGCAGCCACGCTGGCCTCCACCGTCTCGGGGATTCCCGGCGGCCTCTTCGCGCCCTCCCTTTCCGTTGGCGCAGGGCTGGGCAGCGTGATCGGGGCCTTGATCGGCACGCCGGGCGGCATGGCGGCGGTGCTTGGCATGGCGGGCTATTTCGCCGGAGTGGTTCAGGCGCCGATGACCGCCTTCGTCATCGTCTTCGAGATGACCGGCAATCATGACGACATCCTGCCCGTCATGGCCACGGCGCTCATCGGCTACGGGGTGGCCCGGATCCTGACGCCGGAGCCGCTCTATCACGGCCTCGCCCGCCTGTGGCTCGCCGATGCGCTCCGCCTGATGCGCAGCAGAGAGCAGGACAATAGGCCCCCCTCTGAGCGCGGGTGATCAGAGGGCCTGTCTCACCAGAAAGTATCTATGGGCACCTCGAAAAATTGCCC